>NZ_BBBG01000008.1 GCF_001315945.1 Methanogenium cariaci JCM 10550
TATCGATTGCATTGCACAATTAATATACACAGTCTGTCCTGCAACGACCTGCACCGATTCCTCGGAGTTCCGGTATCCGTTCAACGTAAGTTTTACCGTGTGGGTACCCGGACTTACCGAACTGAGGGTTAGCGGAGTGGTCCCCCCTTATAGGACGAATCGAGATACACCGAGGCACCTGCGGGATTCGTCTTGATTGAGATGCTGCCGGTTACTGGGTTTACCTTTTTTAAGTAATATTTGCCTTCTGGATAACCTTCGGCTGACCAACCTATCTGTCCATCGTCCCACTGAATTTTCCACCACGTGAACGTCAGTCCTCCTGAAGAAGCACTTCTTGGCCCATCAAGGATTGTACCTTTAGCTCCATCATACACCTTTCCGGTCTTCGTTCCAGCAGGGGGGACGACCGAATCACCAATCCAACAGTGAGAGTGTTCTGGACTTCTACCGTATCTCCGATAGAAAATGTTACACTGCCAGATGATACGTCCGTTATGACCGAGCCGTATCCTGTAAAGCATTCACGGTATTTTCTGGAACTGTCAACGGGTAGATTCAGCCAATCATTTAGAGTTTTAATTTCAACTGTAGCATATCCTTTGGAATGAATGACATTTCCATTGCCGATGTACATTCCTACATGGTCGGGGGGGGTATGTGCGACTGTCGTACCAATAAACAGCAGGTCCCCAACAGCTAAATTTAGAAGGTTTGGAACGGATGTAGATTTTTGTTGAAACCTGGTTGAATCACCCCCCCATTGGCCAGCAGCGCCTTCATAGTATACCGGGTTTGATGAATCTTTGAACTTTGTCGCGCCATATGCCTTATTATAGGACCACATCACAAGACCGGAGCAATCTACACCTTTTCCGACCTTATTCGTACCCGTAACAGGGTCGTAATAGGTATATGCTGATGCAACCGTTTCAGCATCGGCATATTTCATAGTCTGATAGTCAAAACCTTTCCCTCCCCATAAATAACTGGTGCCGACTAGTTTTTTCGCCTGGTTTACTGCATTTTGGTGCAGTGAAATAGTATCTGATGCCGCTTCCGCTTCGCTTAAACCTGATTCCACCTTGGTAACCAAAGGCATCGTCATAGTAGGCGACGGAGCCGCTGTTGAAATATTTTCCTTGCTAAGACTCAAGGTCTCTTCCAAGGCATCACACAAGATCACGGATCCATTACCACTTTCGTTGAGATCAGTTGCCGTTGAGACCATGGGAATCAATGCTGTTATTATGAGCACTGCCATGATCGGACGGAACATAGACTCTTTTCCGCTGTTTTTCAGCAAAATCTTTTACACCTCTTTTTTGTGAATCACCCTCTGGGCTCTCCACAAAATAGGATAGGTGTTATATAATGATGAGGAATAGGAGAGTTCCTCTCATGTCTGATAGTATATATGTGTTGTCACGCAACATATAATATAAAAATAAGTAAATAGTCTATCAGACCAATCTTTAGTTTTGGTGCTGTGTGATCCTTATTTTTCCTTTAAATTTTCTATGGCATTAACAAGGGCGTCTATTTTTGTTTTTCCATGACCTTTAGACACCGTTTTATTTCTTCTGCGAATCTCTACCTCGTATCCTAAACTCTGGATATAGCATACCTCCTCGTCATCATCTTCGTCCATGTTACACCTTTTTGTTATAGCACAGAGGTCGCCTCCAATCTTCTGTGGCATGAGGAAGGCTTTTGTGCAACCTTATCAATGGGATTTACTTGTGATCCGGTTTGTAACACTCTTTCCCCCCCGGATGTATTGACAGGCATGCTTTGATATAATCAGCTTTCAATTCCCAACCATGGTTGGGATGTGCCCGAACAACAGTGTATGTTAGGTTTTAATGCACATATCGAATACGCCAGTTCCGCGACTGTCTAGTAATATTTATATTTTTCCAAGGTAGATTTGAAAGTGATGACAAAAGACTATTATTCTGTACAAGAGGTGGCTGAAATTGAGTCTCTTTCTGAAAAAACAATACTAAGGAAAATACGTGATGGGAGAATACTCGGTGCATATAGAGAAGGCAACTCCATTCGAATACCCAAAGAGTCGTATAACGATTATGTCAGAGGTGAAGAAACGCATCGAAGGTTTATTTCCGAAAGGAATATTCTAAGGGGTGCCTCAAGTACGATATCGATTTTAGGGATCAATAGTTTAGGGATACTACATCAAAATAGGGAGATGCTCATAAGCAAACTCAATGAGGGAGTTAAGGTAAGGTTCTTATTGCTTGATCCGGATTCTGAAATGTTCAAAAAAAGAGCATACGTCGAAGAAAATGTGGATGGAAATACTTCAGGAAGATTAAGAGCCGAGAGCCTCGCATCATATGCAATCTGTAAAGATATTTTCAACTTCGTTAGATCACCAAAGCAAAAAGAAAATTTTTCATTACGCTATTTTTCTTCCAAACCTACAATGGCACTAATAATCACCGATCATGAGAGATCAAGTGGATATTGCAGCCTTAATCACTACCCTTCCAAAAAGGTACCGGGAATAGATCCCCCCCATACGGGAGAGGAAACGGAGTTTGATAGCCCTATAGAAAATGTACGTGGTTTATGTGGCGAATACGAATTTTTTCCTAATTACAACAAAGAGAGAATTTTATTTCAGAGGTATCTCCAGAAGTATAACACAAAATGGGATAAGGCTGTACCTATTGATCTTTCTAAAGACATTGATTAGGTGGCGACGCTGTACCGGGACGTGTCTGAGGGGGGGCGGATGCATATTACGGGTGAGTGATTCGCACTGCCATGCGTGGCAAAATAGATGCAGCGCGGGTATTATATGATCTCTTCCCCTAACCCCTATTCATCAGGTGACGTAAAATGTCTGACATTTCAATTAAGGTGCCTTTCGATATCGTCCAGGCACTCCGTCTCCCTCCTGATACTATCCAGGCTGAACTTCAACAGGAACTTGCTCTGGCACTCTACCAGCGGGGGGGAATTCTCTCTTCCGGGAAAGCATGTGATCTTGCAGGAGTGACCCGGTGGGAATGGGAGGCGTTGCTTGGAGCACGGAAGGTTCCTCGCCATTATGCAGACGATGAACTGGATCAGGATATTGCATATGCCACCAGCGGTCAGTAATTCTTCGCCTCTTATCCACCTCTCGGCGATTGGTCGTTTACATATACTCCGCCGTTTTTCATCGATATGTATACCTCCGGCCGTATGGCGTGAAGTTGTTGAAGAAGGTGGTGCACGTCCGGGAGCAGCTGAAATCAGAGAGGCCCGCAATTCCGGATGGATCTCTGTCAGGGTACCGGTAAACACTGATTTAGTGCGACTGCTCGAACAGGATCTACATGCAGGCGAAGCGGAGAGTATTGTTCTTGCCATTGAAACCAAACCAGATATACTCCTCCTTGATGAAGCAGAAGCACGACGTATCGCAGGACTCTACAATATTTCGGTCACAGGAATTATCGGTCTCTTAATGCAGGGAAAGAAAGAAGGACATGTTGCTTCAGTGCAGGAGGAGATGGATCTGCTGCGCAATCAGGGCGGTTTTTGGATTCATGATATTCTGTATCGACGTATTCTTGAATGGGAAAAGAATGAGTAGAATATGGGGGCGGTTTTCTGTTTATTATCAGTCTGAATATGTCAATATCAGGGGTGCGACAAATCTGTTTCTGTCGTGATATCTGAATAAAGTCTGTAAACGGAAATCAGCCATGGACAGAGATGAAAAAAAGTTGATTCGAAACAGCACCGCTGAATTTTTGATATTTACCGCCGAGGGTGGTGAAGAGTCTATTGAGGTCAGGTATGAGGATGAGACCATCTGGGCAAGCCAGAAAATGATGGCCGCACTCTTTGGTGTCGATGTGCGGACAATTAGTGAACATCTCAAAAACATCTTCGAAACGCAGGAACTTTCACGGGACGCAACTATCCGGAATTTCCGGATAGTTCAACCTGAAGGGAAGCGTAGTGTCACCCGCACCATAGAACACTACAATCTCGATGCGATCATCTCAGTTGGATACCGGGTAAATTCAAAACGGGCCACACAATTCCGCCAGTGGGCAACGCAGGTCTTGCGGGAATTTGCCATCAAAGGCTATGTTCTCGACAATAAGAGGATGGAGAACGGGACATTCCTCGGTGAGGACTACTTTGAACGCCTCCTTGCTGAAATACGGGAGATACGACTCAGCGAACGGCGGTTCTATCAGAAGATCACCGACATCTATGCCACCAGCCTTGACTATAATCCGCAGGCACCCACCGTGACTTCTTTGCAAAAGTCCAGAACAAACTCCACTTTGCCATCCACGGGCACACTGCAGCCGAACTCATCCGGGAACGTGCCAACAGTGAAAAAGAGCACATGGGCCTCACCACCTGGGAGAAAAGTCCTGACGGGAAAATTCTCAGGACTGATGTTGCGGTTGCCAAAAATTGTTCCTGACCTCCGATGAGCTCGATTCACTGGGGGGGCGAATCGTAAACGCATGGCTTGATTTGGCAGAAGAACGGGCAAAACGAAACATCCCGATGACGGTGGAGGACTGGGCAAAGCGTCTTGATCAGTTCCTTCTGTTTGACGACCGGGATCTCTTAGAAAACAGTGGCAGTGTTTCAGCAGAGGAGGCGAAGGAATGTGCGGAAAATGAATTTGAGAAGTACCGTATTGTCCAGGACAAACGGTATGAAAGTGACTTTGACCGGATGATTCGGGAGGCGGGGGGGCACGCTTATACATGTGGGGGGGCGGACTGATAGAGCGGACTGACAGAAGGATCGGTAGAACGAACAGCAGAAACCCGGAGAACGATACGCCCGAAGGCATGGAATAAAACTCTCTCTTCAAAGACGAACCACTTCACCCGTGAGATGTATCTGTCTGTCGGAAAGGATGTGGGTGTCCCCGAATGAATCATACTGGATTAATTTCAGGAGACGGACGTCACATCAGATGTATATCTGCAAAAGGGAAATATCCCTGTTTCCCATCATTATCCCATTCCCCAGTTCTTTGCAATAACCATTCTCGGTTTGTGAATCTCCCTACCCAATAGTAAGGGCAGGTCTTTTCTGATATTTTTCCTCATCAAATTTCTTCCCAAGAACAATCTTGTTATCCAGCACTTGTTCACCAATGGTGAAGATGAGCACGCTGTCATCCTCATTGTCCCCCCCCTTTTTCCTTCTGATCAAATGACTCCCGTATCCGGGAGGCAAGATGGGTATCCGCCGTGATTTAGAGATCACTCGGCGGATATTGATACAAAGGTTAATCGGGACGTCCACGCTATTTGAAGTAGAGGCAAAATCCTCATATTAATTCGATAAATGGAATCAAATTCTTTATGTCTTTCAAATCCTGTAAATCATGGGCATATGTAATGAAATCAGAAAAGACATTCATGTGCCCCCCCGATTCAGAACGGCTACTGTCTGAATTTGAATGTACCCATTCAATTTGTCCAGCAAAGGTGGGTGGACAAGAGGATAGACAATTTTAGTATTATCCATAAAATCATTGAAATTGCAACTAATGGAGAGAATCAGATGGCTCAACAAATTTCGCCAAACAATTGTGTTATTCTTGTAAAATGGCGGTGGGATTAATTGTATTCACGGGAGATTTTAATTCTTGCTAATTCCAGAAAATATGGTGGGCGGTGTATTGCCGGAATTGATATAAACACGAATGAATGGATTCGCCCGATCAACAATCCTCTGATTAAACGGGATGATCCAAGTGTTTTCATGGAAGATGACCTTTATTTTTATTATGGGATTCATTTCGGGCCACAACTGGGTGATGTGGTGAAAATTGGATTTGAGGAGAAATGCCCATTGCTGCATCAACCGGAAAATGAGTTAATCAACGGGAAAAAATGGGAAAAAATTTGTAAAATGCCGTATTCATCCTTAAAGGATTTAACGAAAGCAAATTCCTGTGATTTGATATGGTATTTGGAAAAAAAAGATAAAAAAACTGAAGATATTGAAACCGGATATATTTTCGAAGATATGATTCGGGCAAATCCTGTCAAAGAATCTCTTGCCTTAATCCATCTGACACAATCAAAAAACCAAACAAAAATTGAAGAAAAAAAGACCACATCAGGAAAACTGCAAACCAGGCTTTCCTTTGTTTATGAAGGCTACAAATACGACCTCGTTGTCACTGACGAAACGTACCCCCTCCTGAAAACCAATGTGGGGGGGATTGTGACTGCTTTCACGATGAAATTGTTCAGGATTGTTATGTAACAATTGGTCTGGCGGGGGGGTTATTTGAAAAGAGGAATGCCTATTACAAATTAGTAGTCGGGTTTATTCCGGATTGTCATAAGAACCGATCTGACCCCCCATCCGCACCGTAGAGAAGAGCCTCCTGAATACGATGATATCGAATGGTAAAGGAACCGATAATGAGCACAGATAAAACAAGTAACTGTTTCACGATGGGGGGGCATTCTGATCTCCCTGTTGAGGCCTTTGTCTATTTTTTGAAGAAGGCAGGGTTGATACTATCGTTGATGTACGCAGTTCGCCTTACAGCAGGTATCAGCCACAATTCAACCGCGAGGACATTTCTCAGGCATTGAACCGGGAAGAAATTGAATACCATTACATGGGCGATATGCTGGGTGGACGATATTCCTCCCCCCCTGACCTTCTGTTTCCGGATGGTATTGTGGATTATGAAAAGGTAAGTACTACCCGGAGATTCGCCTCAGGTCTTGAACGAGTAATTAAACTCATACATGACGGCAGAACTGTTTCACTCATATGTTCTGAAAAAGACCCGCTCACCTGCCACCGGTTTGTGCTTATTGGAAAAAATCTCCAAAAGTTGGGAATTGAAGTCATTCACCTGTATCCGGAATTAATCAAAAAGACACATGCCGAACTGGAGAATGAACTGCTCATCCAAAATGGGTTAAAGGGTCAAAAGACGTTAATGGGGGGGAGCGAAACAGATTCCATTGAGCTTATGTATACCCGGCTGAATAAAAAAATCGGGTACAAAACAGTGCCAAATACTATTGATGACGCCGGACAAACACCCGCGAATTCTGATGTAAAATCTCTGAATAGTGATTCATCGAGTGGGACGGAGGAAAAGCCGAAAAAAGATAATCATCAGGAAACATTATTCTGAAGGAGTAAATGATGAAGCTCTATACTATTGGATTTACCAAAAAAATGCCAGACAATTTTTTGAATTACTCATGAATAATCAGGTGAAAACCGTTTGCGATGTCCGCCTGAATAACAATTCCCAGTTGGCCGGGTTCACAAAATCATCTGATCTCCCATACTTTCTTGAAAAAATTGGCAATATCAAGTATGTTCACTGGGTAAGGGTAGCACCCGAAAAAGAGCTGCTCAAAAAATGGCAGAAAAAAGAAATTTCATGGCGACAGTATGAAGAAGAGTACCTGACAATGCTTATGAGGCGCAATATTCAGGAAATGGATATCTTTGAACAGCTTGACCGTGGATGCCTGCTTTGTAGTGAACCAACAGCAGAACAGTGCCATCGCAGGTTGCTTGCTGAGTATCTCAAAAATTCCATCCCGGATTTGGAGATCATCCATCTGTAATACTGCTCTTTTTTGACTGAATGGATGCAACTCCTCAGCCGGAAGAAATACCCTCCCTCCTCTTTTCCCTTTCACCCCCCCCTACGAAAGGAAACCACACGGAACAAGTAGAAATAGAAGAAGGAAAGCCCCCCCACCACAAAACCCTACACCAACAGTAAAATGTCGGGAACTGCCAAGAAACAGTCAGTGTCAGGACATATTTATTCAATGCTTTATTGGGCACTATAAAATGAATCCACTATAAAAAATATCTGTTACAGGATGGTCATTTTTCACAGAATCATCGGCAGTCGGTGCCTTGAAATTTTAATTGCCGATATTTATATCCTATTACTTGAAAAAACACCAACAGGATAAATCATCATGACAACTTCTGAACTTTATTCATCTGTAGAACCTGCTCCAGATAATTCAAAAGTAAAATTGTGCTGGTATGTTGGAGCATATCAAGATACTGATATAACAGAATACTTTTTAGAAGAGGGGGGGATTTGGGAGAATGGATATGATGACAAATATATTGATCTGGTTAACTCAATCCAGATCGGCGACAAAATAGCAATAAAATCATCCTATAATCAGCAAAAAAATCTACCGTTTGATGCTGGAAATAAAAAAGTATCTGTAATGGCAGTAAAGGCAATCGGAACAGTTACAAAAAATTATGGTAATGGCAAAAAACTGAATGTTGAATGGGAAAAATTGGACAATCCAAAGAAATGGTTTTTATTTAGAAGCATGCTGACAGTTTGGAAGGTAGAGAGTCAACCTGATGACTGGAGATATCAGGCTTTGCTTGACTTCACGTTTGCTGATAAACCGCAGGATTATGAGCAATTCCTGCACCATTCACACAGGGGGGGAGAAATATGGAATTCGTGAAGAGCCTAATCCACCTGAGGAAGAGGGAGAAGAGCAACAGGATGCATCTTATCCGTCATACAATGAAAATGATTTCCTCAGGGATGTGTTCATTTCGGAAGAAAAATATCTTGCTCTTCGAAACCTCCTTCTCAGAAAGAAGAATATCATTCTTTCAGGTCCTCCTGGAGTTGGAAAAACATTTCTGCAAAACGTCTGGCTTATTCCATAATTGGCAGAAAAGACGAACAATTCCTCAAAACGATTCAGTTTCATCAGAATTACAGTTACGAAGATTTCATTCAGGGTTACAGACCAACTGACAACGGCTTCAAAATAATTGATGGACCATTCTACAAGTTTTGCAAAAAAGCCGAAGCAGATCCTGAGAACCGTTACTTCTTCATTATTGATGAAATCAATCGTGGAAACCTCAGTAAAATTTTTGGTGAGCTTTTGATGCTCATAGAAGCAGACAAACGTGGAGATGAAATCAAAATACTCTATTCAGATATTCCCTTCAGCGTTCCGAAAAACCTCTATCTCATTGGAATGATGAACACGGCTGACAGAAGTCTGGCTATGATTGATTATGCTCTCAGGCGTCGTTTTTCATTCTTTGAATTTGAACCTGCCTTTGATTCTGAAGGGTTTGAACGTCTAAAAATATTGCATGATAATGAAGATTACAACAAACTGATCTCTGAGGTCAAATTCATCAATGAAATGATTCAGAACGATTCATCACTTGGTGATGGATGTGCGATCGGACACAGTTTCCTTTGTCCGGATGGTAAAATTGATGAAGAATGGATCGGGTCTGTTATCGAATATGATCTAATTCCCCCCCTCGTAAAAGAATACTGGTTCGACAACAAAACAAATTTTGATGTCTGCTGTCAGAGATTACAAAGTGTTCTTTCAAATAAATGACGATAGCAAAGCCTAAAAATATCTACTACATGCTCTCGTATGCATACAATATATTACGTGAGGGAGCTTTTCGCGAGGTGGACAGTGAGGACTTTGAAAATATCCACAATCTTTTTGCTGAGATAATTGCTCTTGGAGTTTCAAATCAGATTAAACGTGGACTTAACCGCGAATATGAAGAATACACTGAATCTATTGGAACAGTAAGAGGTAAAATCAGTATAAATAATTCATTTTTTGGATTAACACAAAAAAGCAATAAACTTGTCTGTACATTTGATGAATATACTTCAAATTCTCCAATGAATCAGGTTATCAAATCAACAATGTATCTTCTCATCCATTCGGATGAGGTAAAACCTGACAAAAAGATACGGCTAAAATCACTGATAAAATATTTTTCAGAAGTGGAATTAGTTGATCCGCATACAATTAACTGGCAGTCTTTTCAGTATCACAGGAATAACGCAACCTACAGAATGCTGATGAATCTGTGTTATCTCGTGCACTCTGGAATGATTTTATCCGATTCTACAGGAAAGAAAAAACTCTCGGAATATATTGATGGTCAACAGATGCATGCCCTGTATGAACGATTCATTCTGGAATACTTCAAGAAACATCATCGGGAATTCGGGGTTTCAAGACCTGTAATAAAATGGAATCTTGATGAGGGAGAGGCAGGAAACCCAATAATTGATTTTCTGCCGAATATGTATACGGATATTACTCTTCAGTATGAAGATAGAATCCTGATTATTGATGCTAAATACTATAAAGAAATCCTATCCTGTTCACAGTATTCATCGAAAGGCAAGTATAAATCAGCAAATCTCTATCAAATTTTTACGTATGTCAAGAATATGGATACTCAGGGGGGGACCGGAAATGTTGAAGGGATGCTTTTGTACGCAAAAACAGAGCAGAATGCACCGGATGATATGTCTGTTTTGATAAGCGGAAACAGGATTCATGTTAAGACTCTTGATTTGTCGGATGAATGGGATAGGGTTACTGAAAAATTAGAACTGATTGCACGAGATTTCAAATCGAATGATACGCTCGTCCGGGAAAATCGAATTGCAAAAGAACGAATCACAAAGAACAACCCCCCCCGGAATGAATTGTGGCAGAAAGAAACACACTCCTGACGATGCCGAAAAGGGAAGCACACCCATACAACCCGCACCCGCAGACACAAACCCAATAAAAGACTGACCAAAACGCCAAAACAAAAACCGGGAACCGATCCCGAATCAGGGTGATGCATGGGATCCGACCCCCCCATCTTTTTTCCAAAAACCATCCATTGATAAGACAGATTAATATTACCAAAAGTAATAGTTTCATACGTCAGTCGCCACCGGGGAAATGACTGGCAGAAGTGTGCATGGGTGTCATGCCATCACAGCCACACCATCACAGACTTCTTCTTTATGCCCCCCCGCTGCTATCCTCCCATACGATAGTGGACACTATGTGTTTCGTGCACAGGAGATCAATTTCATGAATGAAATCAAAAAAACAAAAACCGGAACCGAATCCGGAACCAAAACCGGAATAGAAAACGGCAGCCCCCCCGCAAAAAAACCATGCTCCCACATAGGTTTGAAAGGAACTGCCACGGAACAATCGGTGGCAGGACAGAAAAAATCAGCGGAACCGGAACGGGCCGCAGGACGCATGCCCACCCCCCCCTGCCCCCCCTATCAAAGCAGACTCCGTCCCGTTCTCCCCCCCCATCCCGCAGACGATCTCCTCAGAAATTCACGTCTCTGCCCCGATCTTCCCCGCGATGCCCGACTGCACGGAGGGCCTTGCATGACCGCAGATCCCAAAGAGATCCGAAACACCCTCTCCCTCCTCTTTTCCGACGGGGGGGCAGTCGTCGAACTCCGGGCCCTCGGCGACGGCGGCGTCCACAGCGGCTACTTCACCGATTTTGATATGATGGCAGAGCGGGCGGCGGCGATTAACCGTTTCACCGATGTTCACGGAGTGTATGTCACCCTGAACGAGGTGAACCCGGCGCTGCTCTCCCGGCGGGCCAACCGTGTCAAACAACGCCTCTCCCGGAGTGACGCGACCACCGCTGACGCCGATATCATCCGCCGCCGCTGGCTCCCAATTGACTTTGACCCCCGTCCGGCCGAGCGGTGTCTCGGCGACCGACGCGGAACACGCCGCCGCCCTTGAACGGGCCGAAGACGTCGCAGCATGGCTCACTGAGAGAGGCTTCCCCCGAACCCGTCCTCGCCGACTCCGGCAACGGTGCCCACCTCCTCTACGCAATCGATCTTCCCAACGACGGCGAGGCCACCCGGCTCGTGAAGGCATGTCTCACCGTCCTCGACGCCCTCTTCTCGGATGACACCGTCCACTGCGACACCGCGAACTTCAACGCCGGACGCATCTGGAAGTTATACGGCACGACGGCCCGCAAGGGAGACAACACCCCCCCGGAGCGGCCCCCCCATCGCACGGCCCAAATATGCTCTGCCCCCCCGGATGCACCGCAGGTCGTAACGGATGACCTCCTCCAGGATCTTGCCGACACGATTCCCCCCCGCTCCGCCCCCCCAAGCCAGAGCAGGGCAAACGCCGGGGATCGTTTGACCTCCGGTGGTGGCTTGACCACCACGGCATCAGTGTCAGAACCGAGAGGCCCTGGCACGGGGGGGGCACCCTCTTCTCGCTTGTCGAATGCCCCCCCTTCTCCACCGCCCACAAAGACGGAGCCTTTGCCATCCAGTTTGGAAACGGCGCCCTCTTTGCCGGATGCCATCACGACTCCTGCGGCGGCGGCAGCCAGCGCTGGCAGGAACTGAAGGCCATGTATGAGGAAACGAAGAGACCCACGGGAACGGCGATACCGGCCCGAACGAATCGCACCAAAACAAACCCGGAAAAATCATTGCATGCAGCCCGTCCGGCTGCACCCCCCCGGCCCGGCAGAGGAAAAACCGACACCAGAGGCAGAGCACCACGACCGGGCATCTGCCCTCCTTGAGAACGGCGACCCGCTCGCGTTCCTGCTCGACACCTTCAGCAGGGATCATGTGGGAGACCGAACCATCGCTGAATGTCTCGTCATGTCGATTGCGTCGCAGTCGGTCGCAAACACTCAGGGCATCCACGTCTCGGTCTCCGGGAACTCCGGCAAGGGCAAGAGCCATGCCTGTGCGACGATGCTCCGGCAGGTTCCTGATGAATACCGGCTCGCAGGCACCGTGAGCGACAAGGCCCTCTATTATAACACCGGCATCCGGGCGGGCACCGTCTTTCTCTTCGACGACGTGGCACTCTCCGATGACCTTCAGGAGATCCTGAAGTCCGCGACCGCCGCATTCAGGGAACGCATTGAACACCAGACCCTCACCTCGGATCGGCAGCTGAAGGTCTGTTCCATACCGGAACGCTGTGTCTGGTGGCTGGCGAAGGTGGAGAGTGTCGGCGACGATCAGGTGATGAACCGGATGCTCACGGTATGGATTGACGACTCAAAGGAACAGGACAAACGGGTACTCGATCACCTCCGGAAGCGGGAAGCAGTGGAAGGCGAGGGAGAAGGATGGAACGACGACGTGCTCGTCTGTCAGGCGATATGGCACCGGGTAAAGGAAGGGCTTGTCACCGTCCAGATCCCTTTCGCCGAACGCGTGCAGTTCTCCTCATCGCAGAACCGGCGCAACCCGAACATGCTCTTCGACCTCATCAAGGCCCATGCCCTGCTCTTCCGGTTCCAGCGGGAAGGGTTCACGACGGCAGAAGGTAGTGAGGGTATCCGTGCAACCGAAGCAGACTTTACCGCAGCGGCCCGGCTCTACCGGGAGCTCCACACCGAGGCGGGCGGACAGGAGACGAAGCTCACGAAAAACGAGGCGGCAGCGCTACAGACGATTGATTCTCTTGACCTGGGTGAGTTCACCATTCGCCGACTCCAGCAACCGCTCGGCGTCTCCTATTATCATGTCCGCCGGGTGCTGCACGGCTACACCAATCGGGGGGGACGGACGTATTCCGGTCTCCTGGAGAAGTGTCCGGCGCTCTCATACGTGGATGTGACCGTCACGGTGGACAACACGAACGGCCCGGTCAGAAAACGCGAACACGTCTTCACTTTTGACCGGGAAGTCTACCGGCGATGGAGCGGGTCGGTGGTCGTCTGGCTTGACCCGGCACCACCCGGCGGGGGATGGCAGCGGAGGTGATGGGGGGGAACGACCCCCCCCACCGATGGCGGGGGACGATGTGTGCACCGTTGCAGCACATGTACAACGTATGTGCAGCACCCGCTGCAACGATGAAACCGGGACATTCCACTCGAATAACACTGATCTAAGAGAGAATAAGGAGACGCTTCTTCAAGAGAAGAGGGAGTTGCAGCAGAATGAGACCCCCCCCAGCTTCCAGACATCTCCCGTGCAGGTGCGGGTTCGGGCGGGTGCTTCCTGACAGATGCTGCACATAACATTGCTTCCGGCGGAATACCGGGAGAAGAGGCCGGACAATGCGAGGATATCCATCCGAATGGTTGCAGCCCCCCCTGCTGCAACAAGGTGTACATGGGTGTACATGCTGCACATCAGGATGCTGCAGCCGGTGTCTGCGACGATGAACATTCGTCCGGCATCATTCCCCCCCTGCCGGGTCTGCTTCTGCCAAAGGAATTTTCCCGGACGGCGAAGGATATGGGGGAACTGTTCCGTCTGCGGCGGGGGCAGGATTGCCTGGTGGTCGGAGGAAAAAAGGACAGGGATCTGTGAGGGGGTGTTATACGAGACTGTTGCGGGAGGAGAATTGGAGGGGAGAGGGAGTGGGTGAGATAGTGAATACAGGGTATGATCATCTGAATAACATAGCTGAAGGATTTCTTGTTGAACCGTGATCGCCAGATTCGTCAATGAGATGCTCAGCCTGCGTGTCTTCAGATATGGTATTTAATATGTACAGGAAAATTGGGTGCGTAATAAATATCAGAACAAAATATGAGGGATTTTATTGCAGAATCTGCCCTTTATTTATTTAAATACCTTTTTCCTTGTTGTCGGAGTTGTAGTATTATGCCTTATAAATGCGGTCAAAAACCGGACGGGGGGGCAGGTACGTCTGTCGGAAGTGCGGCGAGGATGTCCGCCTCAATCACAGCACCGACGCGCTTCCAAAATGTAGAAGGTGTGCGAACTGTGAATTCGTAAAAGGGTGACCGGCTTTTTCTCTTCTCGGAATGGTTTATCAATCACTTTTCTGCAGGAGTCAATCCCCCCCCGGAGCACAACCTCCCGTGTATCCCCTGCCCGTGCAGGCGGTTTTAGCTACATGATCCGGGGGGGGTATGAGAGGAAGAGAACAGAAGATCTTCGCGGTCGTTTTGAACGACTCACCAAGAGGGTTCGGGGGGGCACTCTTCTCATCATGCAATAGGGGGGGAGAGCAGCGGATCCTCATCAGGCCACGGGGGGGATGGATGAGACAGGTGGGGGGGAGTGAAAATGAAATGCTGTTGTGAAGTGTTCGAGGATTGTGTACAATGAATCGTTGTATCTCTTTTCAGACACTGCATCACAGAATGGGAAGAGGTTCGCCCCCCTGTCCGACGGAGTTCGCAGGTACAAAAAATTCCGTCGTCTCCTCCGGATAATAATGATGGTAATTCTTCTCTTTTTCTATTGTTACCAGATTGCCGGAACGCAGTTTATCGATATGCCATGAGATTGTAGGGCCGGATACCTTTGCATGTTCCGAGAGATCTTTTTGCGTGCAGCCGGGATGTGCGGTTATGTAGCCGAAAATATCACGGGTGGTCTCCCCCCCGTCCAGAACGGACATGGCGAGCTGGTACTCCTGGCTGTATTTGTGGTGATTTTCAAAGTAATGGCGTTGCTTTGTGATTTTTTGGGAAACGATTAAGCCTTCCCGTTCCAGGATTTCCAGATGATGCCGCAGGGAACTGCGGTTAATTCCGGTTACCGTCTCCATTTCGGTTGCTATTATGCCGGGAGTTTTTCTGTATTTCCTCATAAATTTTTTGTTCTCCGTTCATTCTCCAGAATAGTTTTCTTCTCAATCTGCCTGATGCCAAGAAAAGCACCTGATAGTATTGCGAGGAGATTTGCGAACGGTATCAGAAACGGGATATTTTGAGCAATAAATGAGATGATGTAATGCTTCAGCGGAATTTCCCACCATTCGAGAACATATACCACATCCTCTCTGGTAAGATCCGGGGGGGGTCTGCACTTGGTGTGACAATAATATTCGAGTTTACTGAAGCCTGATGGGCATAGGCAATGATTACAATAGCTATGATTGTAATCATTGTCCCTTTCAGATCCATGATAGATTATATAAAAAATGAGGTAATGAGTTTGCCGGTATTACAACAATGAGTAACTGACAGATGATCCAAAAACCTCTCTCCCATATACCTCGAGTTCCCAGTCACCCATGGGAAGAAAGCCTGAGGATGTTTTTATGTCAACGTTAATCACGCCGTCCTTTACCGAGCTATCATACAGGTCGGTGTAGTGTCCGACAAAGGCGCCATCCGGTTTATAAACAGATAATTCAAGATCCCCCCCTACGTGTTCATCCCAGGTCAATGTGACGTCAATTTGTGATGTAAAGGGCCAAACGTATCTTGAATGAACGAACGTCTCTCCCTGGGTGATCTGATTTATTACTCTTGAACCTGAAAGATCGGGATTGTAGTTGTCAACCGAAGGTATGACGATAATCTCACCCGTCTCAATCTTTTCCATCACATCGCCCGCCGCCGCAGGCGCAATGAACAGTGCCGCAAGGAGAAGGACTGTCACTAAAAATGAACTGTTTCGTGTCATCACTATGCGATTATATATTTTCTGGTATATCCCTGTTCTGACCACATCATCTAAATAGGTTTTCTATTTAGACGATTTGGTCTGAAGAGGTATGTATGAAGGAGTGAAATGGATCTCTGGTGGATCTGATTCTTCCTGAAAATGGGGGGGGACTGGTCTGCCTGCGGTAAAAAGTAAAGAGGTAAAAAAATGAAATTAAGAAAAGACGTGCGGGCCTTGAGCTGCTACTGGTAATTGCCCTTATCGGAGCAATTTTCGTTTCGGCGGTTAGTGCTGATAATGTCGAAATCTCTAATTCAGTTCAATTGGATGAAGATTTACAAGCTGGAGACTTTATTATTAGTAATTCAAATAGTTGCGTAAAAGCATCAGAAATGCTAAAAATTATTGATCCTGAATTTTACCAAAATTTATCTGAGGATCAGAAAAAAGAATTTGATAATATGGATGTAAATATTCCGGATCTGAACGACCCAGAAGGATCCTCAGAATTTAATATCAAAGCTACAAAGAAAGAATCTAATTCAAAAACGGGATTTGAAATACCTGCCTATGTAAATGGCTACGCAGATTGTAAATATGATTCTTTTCTTGGCTTAACTGGAGCGTTTTATGAAGCAAAACAAACGGCAACTCTAATCATGCCACAGATGCGAACAACAGTATATCTGAACTATCGTCTTAACTCAAATTATGGTTGGAATGATATAGGATCCGCCGAAGAAACAGCAACACTTTGCACTTATCTTGAAGCTAGTGACATAGAGGGGAATCCAGATAATGGAGATTATCAGGCTGTGGGATGTTATTATGGTGTATTCCCACCAGGATATGCCCCCCCACAAAGTTATTTTGGGTCTTCAACCTCTCCAATAATGACTCTATCCTAAATGAGAGATATTTAGAAATCCTTCCTTTTTTTAAAGATACATACTCATTGGATACAATCAGAACGACAAACAAGGTTGAGAGAATAAATAAGGAACTCAAAAACGAACCAGTGTTGTTGGTGCATTCCCGAATGATGAGTATTTACTGAGACCAGAGGTCTCTGTTGTGATGATATGAATGGGAGGTGGATTTCCAGCAGAAAACATATATTGATGGAGATAAAATGATCCAGTATTGATATAGGTAGATCAATTTTCCAGAAAAATAGGTAAACTATCCAGCGAAAAGTGAGAAAATGAGCAAAATACACAAGCATTTCGTCATCATTGGAATTATTATGGCAGTGATTATCCTGTCGGCCGGATGTATGGACTACATGCCTGCGCTGGTAGGTGACCGTATAATAACGGACGATAACGTCACCCATCAGAAATGGCAGTCAGAATATCTGGAAGATCCGGATAAATTCAAGACGAATCCTGAAAATCCCCTCGAATGGACAGTAAAGGGAATGTGTATTGCTGCTACACATGGGCATGAGGAAGCACTGGAGTATTACAATATCGCAATTGAGCTTGATTCAGAATATGCATTTCCATATTATGAAAAGGCATTTTCGTTAATTATTCTGCAAAGATATGACGAGGGTGAAGAATGCCTTGACAGGGCTGTTGAAATCAACCCTCAGTATGAACCGTTCGCCAAAAGAATACGGTCTGAGTTTATCCGGGAAGAATCGTGAAAACGATTTAGCACAGAATCATTCATCTTTTCCTGCGATGATTCTGCGGTTATCACGGTATGACCTCATGCTCTTCCGGCAAAATCATCGAAACGTATCAATCCATTTAGACGATTTGGTCTGAATAGGTATTTGTGAAGAAGTGAAGTGATTATTCAAATGAGGAACACGATGTTTGACAACCGCCAAAAAATAAGGAATACAGTCGCCGTGCTCATCATCTTTCTTTTCTTGCTAACCCTGCTATTCACCGCCGGATGCTCCGAAAAAGGACATAAACAGCCAACCTTTGACATCTGGGTGCTCAAGATCGATGCAGACGGGGACGAGCAGTGGAGCACCATCATTGACGGAGACCCGGACGCGTCGGGATAGAGATGATCCAGACTCAGGATGGCGGGTACTCAATCGCAGGTACAGGCACAAGGAATGGCTCAATCCTCCGCATTTTTATGCTTGACGCGAAGGGAGATGCCGGAGTGGATTTGACCATCAATACATCCCCGGACTCCGGCCGTTCACTTGTCGAGGCTCCCGGCGGAGGATATGCCGTCACCACACGGGAGGAATGTCTGAAACGTATAGATGAAAGCGGAACCGTCCTCTGGAGCACGCCGCTCGGCAAAGAAAGCGATCCGTTGCTGTGGGAAGCGGACAAGGGGGGGTGGCATGTGGTCAGGGCACCGGACGGCGGGTATGCTACAGCGGGGGGGAACAATCAGTCCGTCAGACTTGATGAGGAGGGAACAATAGTATGGGAGACAGCATTTGCTCCGGACAAGAGCGCCAGAACAATAATCGCAGCACCTACGGGAGGCTTTGTCACCGGAGGAACCTGCGATGCCGGTGTGTGGGTCACCCAACTCAATGCTGAAGGAGACAGCGTATGGAACAGGACGTTTTCGACCGAATTACCCGCACACCTCTCTATCGTCCGACTATCCCCCGATGGCACATATGATATGATCTATGGCACCACACAACATGTTTCCGGGGGGGATAACCAGGAAGACAAGTGGATCACAGAGACAACGGAAGTTTCTCTATCTGCGCAAGGCGAACAGATAGGCGAAAAACCGGTGCCGGTCTCCCGGATCATTGTTGCAACCGAGGACGGCGGATATGCATATGCAGGGTATTCTCACCCACAATATAACGATCTCCGTTCATCAGACAATCCCGGCTCTCCTCTTCGGGTTGTCAGGCTTGACAATGTCGGGGGGGAGGTTGTTTGGGATGCATCATTTGATATCGGCGATGATCGACCCGTCACATCGATTATTCAGACCGCAGACGGTGGATTTGCTCTCTTCGGAAGGTACCTTGATTTCTGAGCGCTTTGTTCATACGTGCGGAATCGTTCAGTAATCTGGTAAAGGTAACATTCATGGAAAAAAAGGAACCGGTAACCAACACCGATGTTGTTGAAATCACTCGAATCGATACGTTATTGCGGGTAAAAATGTTCGCCGGAATCATATCCGGTATTGCCATTTTTTGTCTGCCTGTGGTAAAAAGTGTGGAAAAATGAAACCGAAAAAAAGCATGCGGGCCTTGAACCTGCTGATGGTTATAGTGCTTGTCGGGGGCGATTTTCGTTCCGGTTGTGAGTGCTGAAAATCAAACTTTAGACCAGAAAGAAACTCATACTTTGATCGTATCTATCGAATCAAAAATATCCGATGATATTTTAGAAATAAATGCAGGGAATCAACATGTTGATCATTCATAAATCATTGAGGTAATGATGAAAAAAATCCTATTCCTTTTTTATTCATTATCATTCTGAGTGCAGGATGTAGTGGACAACCGTCTCAATATGACATGCAGGTCTGGCTCTACAGTATCGATGCTTCAGGAGATCAAAATTGGGTTTCATGCATCGATTGTGAAAATCTAGAAACCGGAACATCCTTGTTTGAGGACAATTCGGGAAATTATGTTATCGGAGGGGGGGGAATCAATGAAAATCGTAGCGTTTCAACAGTTCCGATAATTGTATGGGTGGATTCAGCAGGGGGGGACGTCATCCAAAAAAGATATTATGGTACGGGAGACGATGGGTGGATAACATCTTTATCAAATGATCCTGATGGTAATCTTTTTGCGGTGTGTTATTTGGGGGGGAAAAGTCTGATTCTGGATGAGAAAGGGGGGGAAATCCTACATGAAATTTCTGTAAACGTGACCGAACCCGGATGGTGGGCTTCATTACAATCGCCGGAAGGTTATGTCGCTGCTGACAGGGTTGAAGCTTATGCCGTTGCAAACAATGGCACATTATTATGGCATACGATATTTCAGCAGAACAGCACTGCAAAAAGCAGATCATTTTTGATTATGAATGATGAAGGCAATTATGTTATCGCTTCCCCGTATCATTACGAAGATACCTCCCGTACGTTACTGGTCGAACTGGACAATACGGGCGCTGTTAAAAGAAGAATCATTTTGGACATCAATGCAGTCTTTTCCTTAAATGAGAATTCTGACGGGAATTATGAAATTATCGGAGGACCGGATTTATCCGGCAGTTTATATGTCGTTGATAAAAACGGGCAGATTCTTTCAACAAGTCCGGTTGACTATAATCTGCCGGGGGGGATATATTTCTGTAAAAGCGGCACCTGCTATTCTGAACCGGCAAATAAGAATCAGATAAGGCTGGTACAGAAAGATTCTGCGGGAGATGTTGTCTTTGACAAACAATACCAAGGCGGAGATTTTTATGATTATCCCAAATCAGTGATCGAAACACATTCCGGGGATATGCAATTCTTGTGAGGCATGAAAGCTATGAGTAAATGTTGAAAAAAATGGCAAATCCTTATTTCACATCTCATATTGGTGAAAATCAGTGATATTCTGACCTGAATAGAAGTGAGGGGGATAATGCAATCTCCGGCAGTTGGGTTAACTCTACAAAATATATCTTTTTCACCTATGACCCGTCTTCACCGGAATTTCATCTCAGGATTATCATGGCGATTCAACTCATGACAATGCAAGAGCCATTCCTGAAGCAAAGGTATGGGTTGCAGGTTATGTTTTACACCACTGATACCATTTTTATGGAGAACAAAGGATGATACAATCAATTTCTCAGATAGTGCAACAACACAAAAAATTCATTCTGTTACTCGTTGTACTGGTAATTTTGCCTTTGATTGGTATCGCTGCTTTTCCTTATTTCATGTATCTGACCGTCCCCCCCCGGATTGGCTTCTTGTGTATGAGGTTACTGAACAGAAGGCCATGGATGGCACGATTGTCCATCTTGATGATCAGAACTTTAAGGACTACCCCCCCGTGCTTGAAGAAGTACTATGGGGGGGAAGTGAACACTACGAACCGGGATCCCCCATACAGTAAAGGAGATCTCCGCCAGGTGGGTGAGGTGGAATACCCCCCCGAAAAGATAACGCAGTGGACCATTGACAGATATGTCTTTGACAATACTACCGGTGAGCGAAAATATTTCGAATATAACGGGAGTTACTACAGGATAGGAACCTTATACGCCGATTAAATCGTTTCGGAACCGTGAGTAGTCGGGGGAGAACGTAACGCAGGTCGGCCGGAAAAACCGGGTATTAACATGGCATCTATTGTATTCTCTTTCTGGAGAAATGAGAGCATTTGACTGACGATGTGATTATTAATATCTGACCTCATGCTCTTCCGGCAGAATCATCCAAACGGGTCAGGCCATTTCGACGATTTGGTCTGAAGAGATATGTAGGATGAAACGAAATGGATCTTCAGGGAATCTGATTCTGCCTGAATCCGGGGGGGCGGGTCTTTCTGCGAAAAAAAGGAGAACGGAAAAAAATGAAATCGAAAACAGGAATGGGAGACGTATGGGAATTGGTGCACAACTAAAAACTGCTTTCACCAGTCCCCGGAGTTTTTTCCAGCAGCGCAATACCCGATCACTGCAAGAGGATCTTCGGTTCTTTTTTGCAATCGTGGCCATTGTATCCGTATGTTTTACCCTGGCAGCCTTTCTTCAGGGGGGGTTCTATGCGGGGGGGGAAATGAATCCGGTATTGCCGGATGCATCTCGCCGGGTTTATTCTGCTGGGCACCGTTGTCGGGCTGTTACAGGGTTTGATAGGCGGAGTGATCTTCCTTTTGGGCATCAGTCTCATTGAGCATTTTTTCCTGCTTTTTGTCGATGAAGACGTGGAATTTGAGAAAACCATGAAATCGGTGGTCTATGCGTTGTTCCCCCCCGCCATCCCTTTCTTCTGGGCGGGTGTTGTTGTGAATGTTCCTCTCGCAAGTCTGCTTATGTTGATCTGCTTCGGTCTGATAACCTATTATGGTATACGGGTATTTCATGAAAAATCAAAAGACCGGGCCGCATTTGTCTCTCTTGCAACAAGTCTCGTTCTCCTGATACTATTCCGCAGATGGATATTCATTCCCGGATTGCCATGGTAATCATTATCCCCCCCGGTAGGCATGGGGGGGTGGCCGGCACTGCAACCGCCGTTCGGAAATAAAAATGCGCCGGAATCGTATGGTAGCCCAATTGAGTCTGACCCGGAATATGCAGTTGCGGTATTTAACCGGAAACGATCTGCCCCCCCAAGAGAGCCTGGATCAGACTATGCCAGTCGATCCTCAGTTAAAATTTATGTGAATGAAGGAAACCGTCATGGAAAAAAAGAATCAGTAACCAACACCGATGCTGTTGAAATCACGCGTATTGATATGTTTTCCCTGGTAAAAATGTTCACCGGAATCATATCCGGTATTGCCGTTATGATCTCTGTCTGCGGTCTGTTAGTCTACTATTTCATCATCAGAGGGAATATGATATTTCTTCCGGAAGCATATGCAGGCTTATTTCAGTTCTTCACCATTCCTGCCATTATCGGGTGGCTTGTTGCCGTCATTGTCATCAGCAGTATTGGGGGTTTCCTTCTTGTAGGGATGTACAATGTCATTGCCCGAAAAACAGGTGGGATTGTTCTCTCAATGAAAAAATAACCGTTTGAAACAGTCCTGATCAGATATCCAATTTTTCAGACATTTTATCACACAATTCAGGAACCATTCGCGAAGCAAAGCCGTCCAATTTTTGACGGAAAGAGCTATACTGATCCCGAATGGACGGTCGACTCTTCCGGGATGATCTGATTTTATGCTCCTGAAAGATCAGGATTGTAGTTGTCAACCGAAGGTATGACGATCATCTCACCCGTCTCAACTTTTTCCATCACATCGCCTGCCGCCGCAGGCGCAATGAACAGTGCCGCAAGGAGAAGGACTGCCAGTAAAAATGACGTTTTTCTGCCATGATTATGTGATTATAACTATCTGAACTCACGTTCTTCCGGCCGAATCATCAAATCGGTCAATCCATTTAGACGATTTGGTCTGAAGAGATATGTAGGGTGAAACGAAATGGATCATTAGTGGATCCGGTGCTGCCTGAAAATGGGGGGGGACGAGTCTGCCTGCGGTAAAAATCGGTGAAACAAGAATGAAAATGAAACGAATTCTAAAAAATTTCGATGTATTACTTAAATATGCCCTCATCGCTATTCTTCTCCTGTCTTTTCTGACCTACATTTTTGTCTTTATTATCAACTGGGAAGCCTATTATTTCGGAGTGAAACTCAATGGAACTCCGGCCGGGCTGTACTTATTCCTCAAAGCAATCGGTGCCGGTTCGCTCGCTTTTCTCCTGATAAAATATCGTCGATACACTCTGGCGGTTGCTGCTCTCGCCGTTCTCTACTTCGGTTACACATTCGTTGATTCGGCCGTAACAATCCAGACACTGACCGATAATCTCTATTCTCCGTATTTATTGAAGTTATTCATCATCTCGCTTGTTTTTTTGATTATTCATACCCTTGTAGCCATACTCTGTAAAGGTGATGACAATCCAACTATGATTGAATCGACAATTGATTCGATTTTCGCCAAAATCGGGACAAAAAAACGGATGGTAACAATATATTAATTGGAATTCTGCTGGTACTTGTAGTATTTTTTGTGATGATTTTCATCCTGCCTTTCGTGGTGCCCTTATTATTTTGGCTCCTGGGTCTATTTTTTGGATAAATAGAATGACTTTCACCATTTTTTCAGACATCTCATCCCACAACCCCGGAACCATTCGAGAAGGTATGACAATACTCACATTCTTCTCACCGTTTTCCATCCCATCGCCCGCCGTCGCAATGAAATGGCCGGTAAAAATGAACGGTTCCCTGTCATCAGCGATTATCAATATCTGACCTCATACTCTTCCGGCAGAATCATCCAAATCGGTCAATCCATTTAGACGATTCGGTCTGAAGAGATATGTAGGATGAAATGAAATGGATCTTCAGGGAATCTCATTCGTTCGGAACAGGTGGATGAGTCTGCCTGAAAAAGGAGAGAGGGAAAAATGAAGGGAATCAGGTATTTTCTCGTCACGGGTGTGATACTCACAGCCATCATCCTGTCGGCCGGATGTATGGACTACATACCCGCGCTGGTAGGTAACCGTATAATAACGGACGATAACGTCACCCATCAGAAATGGATGTCAGAACATCTGGAAGATCCGGATAAATTCAAGACGAATCCTGAAAATCCCTTCGAATGGACAGTAAAAGGAATGTGTATTGCTGCTACGCATGGGCATGAGGAAGCACTGGAGTATTATAATATCGCAATTGAGCTTGATTCAGAATATGCATTTCCGTATTATGAAAAGGCATTTTCGTTAATTATTCTGCAAAGATATGACGAGGGTGAAGAATGCCTTGAAAGGGCTGTTGAAATAAACCCTCAGTATGAACCGTTCGCCAAAAGAATACGGTCTGAGTTTATCCGGGAAGAATCGTGAAAACGATTTTGCACAGAATCATTCATCTTTTCCTGCGATGATTCTGCGGTTATCACGGTATGACCTCACGCTCTTCCGGCAGAATCATCCAAACGGGTCAATCCATTTCGACGATTTGGTCTGAAGAGATATGTATGATGAAATGAAATGGATCTTCAGGGCATCTCATTCGTCCGGAACAGGTGGATGAGTCTTTCTGCGATAAGGAGATAGGAAAAAAATGAAGCGAAATCATCTGATATTGGCATTTATAGCGGGTATCATTGCCGTTCTGTTTGGCGTATTCACCGGTCAGTTGATCCTCATGGCCATTGTCGTGTTACTCATTGCACTTGTTCTGGTGGGTTCTGACATATTGCAATGGGTCAAAACTCAGATTGAGCTGCATACCGATAATGAATGTAACGTCATTGACATGAATCATCTGGAGGAGTCACTCGGGTCTGTCAACCATGACATATCCGAAATCAGACAACGTTTAGACAATATGGACAACAGAGATCTGTGATAGAATGAACACACAGACAGCAGTTCTCATCCTGGCGATATGCGTATCACTCCTGGTTGGTGCCGGTTCTACATTTGTGCTCATGCATGACGCTGATACACTCTCTCTCCCACCAGGCATCTACGGTCTGCCGTTGTCAAACTTGTGGAGTATTGTCACCGACCAGACCGGCGTTGACAATTCAACTGCAATTCTCAGCCAGATATCGATAATAACTGCGCCGGACGGAGTGATCGAATCATTGATCTTTGATTTCTACGGAGACGAGGAGGGCATACATCAATGGTATCATGTTGGCGTCAACCCGAAAGGGGGGGCAATTACCTGGCGCTCATCAAAAATCGACGGCGTACCCCCCCCTAAGGGAACGCATCCCCCCCTTAGTCTGTTTACGGAAATTGAGCGGATACCCTACCGGGAATGGTTTGGCGAAAAGGCAGGACTGGCCATTGATGTCGATTCACAGTCGGGAGACCTGAGCTACGGTGCCAGTAGCTATTCAGATATTTTTGTTCTGGATACTGGTGAACTGACTCCCCCCCTGAAAAGAGTGGAATTTCATACGGATGAGCCCTTTTATGAAATTACTATCTGTTATAGAATGGAATATGAATCCGTCATGGTATCGGGGGAAAAAACCGTGTCGGTTGCCGTCCCACAGAATGATTCTCCCTGTAGCACTGTTTTCACCATCCCTGATCTTGAAAAGGCTGAAGTTGTGGAATATCGGTGATGAAAATAACAATCCCCGTTTTTTCCGTGGGTGTTCTTCATATTGGTTCCGGGTGCACTGATACCAAACCTCCGGGAGTCTGCCGGAGAATGGACGACAAAAGGAATGGGCAGTGTTGCAGCGGGTGGCAGGAATGAAAAAGCGCTGGAATATTATGATACCGCAATCAGGCTTGATTCACAATTTGCAGATACTTGTATTGGAAAGGCAGTTGCGCTATTTAATGACTCAAATCCATCCCAAAGTTGCAATAATGATGGTATCTTTTCTCCTTGTTGGGTCTGTAGCAGGATACTCTCCAATCTATGAATGTAGCCCGGTAGAGATGAGCAACACAGACGGGAATCTGATCTCTTTTGCTGATCAGAACGATCAGGTGAGAGGGCCGGATTCCAAAGCCTATATTCACCCGATCATGGGCCGTCCGAAACTCCCTGAGACCACGAATGCCGTAAGAAACACGCCAGTAAGTAGTTCATCGGAGGCAGTGCTCAAAGAGCCTGTTATAGGGGGGGACAAGGTACTGTATGATGATTCGGTGCCGGATCGTGAATTCAGCATTTTTTACCGACCGGTTCTCCTTATTTTTGGAGCAATTGGAATGATCATACTATTTGTGCTTTTGATACTCTACTCCCGTGTTCTGAAGTCCCGGAGCAAAGGCACCTGAATCCGGGATTTTTGGGGTTATGTCCAACGGGACGGGAACCATTCGATGACGGGTAAACGATTGGCCCATAAAATGTTCATTCCGTGAATCCGGTCTCTGATGGCGGATACCTTGTTGTCAGTTCTGCGGAACGGTAAACTGAAATATCTCCCTCCTTTTTTATTTCGACGATTCGGTCTGAAGAGCTATGTATGATGAAATGAAATGGATCTTCAGGAGATCCGGTGCTGCCTGAACAGGGGGGTCTGCCCGGGGTTTAAGAGGGAAACAGATGAAATCGAAAACAGGCATGCAGGCTCCGGGCCTGCCGGGGGGGGTATTTTCCGGGGGGGCAACCTTTGCCACCGGTCTGCCGGGTCATATCGGGCTGTTCCTCCACAGAGAGCGCAGAGGTAGAACATGAATGAGAATGTTCAAAAATACGGATTGGTCATCCTGACCGTCATCGTTTTCGGCATCATATCGTATATCATCATAAGCGGCATGACCGCATTCTCCGGCCCGGCAGGGGGGGAGGAGAGTGACGTCCCGGATTCCGTCGTCATTATCAGGAAGTATGGGAATTTTTCGCAGGATGACTATAATATATACGAAGTGATGCCTGAAGCGATTAACCTGTCCCGTGCCGAACTTTCAGAGTATATGGGCCTGGAAGGCGGCCCTCTTGTTGGTTATGGGTTATATTATGAAGGATACATTGAGGTCTGGTGGGACAAAGACATACCCGTGAATGAATCTACCATGGACAGGATTTATTCTGTCTGGAACAAAAACGGAAAACTTGCCGGTGCAGAGGACATACCGGTTGTCTTTTCCCTTTCTTCAAAATATGAGGGTGACTGATCGGAGTTGTCAGATCGTTTTCTTTTCCTTTTTTTCCTGTGAGATCCGATCTTCTCCCGCCAGATTACGGGCAACCCCCCCGATCTGTACGACCGGGGAACGAAGAGGGACAGGTACCAGGGGTCTGCCTTGCATACCATTATTTGCTGTAAACGTGATTCGCCCGCGGTGAAGCAGATGAGGTGGTACAAGGTAGTGGCACTGGTATTCGTATGTATGCTGCTCCCGTCGCTGGCGGCAGCTACAGACGGGAAGGAATATGTTGTCATTTGGGGGTCATTCGCACCCGCCGACAGGGAGTCCGTTCACCCCCCCTACGGCATCGCGATGGATGCTGCGGGGAATGTCTATGTGAACGATCCGGAACACGGCCGCATCCAGACCTATGCGTCCGAAGAACTCCCGTCCGCCGGTGAAACGATGCTCAGGGAAGCTGCTCCTGCCGGTGAAACCGTACTGAGGGACAGCACGCGGGGGGAATGAGTGGACCGTCGGACCGGGCCCGGATGACGATTTTGCCACCATTCAGGATGCCATCGATGCCGCATCGGATGGCGATATCATCATCATCAGGAGCGGAACGTACAAAGAGGATGTCGTGGTGAATAAGCGTCTCATTCTGTATGGCGGCTATGATGCGGGGGGGATCGACGGCAGGGTCTCCCTGACGGCGGACGGGACAATCCTCATCGGATGCATGGTGGTCTCCGGGGGGGTGTGGGTGGAATCCGACAATAATATTCTCGAAGGTGTACTCACTGGGTGGTATATCGATGGTTCGCATTGGATTCGGGAGGGATTTATTGTCTGGGGGGGATCGCACAACACCTTCACCAACTGTATTGTGGATGGATTTTTCCTGGGGGGGCGGCGCTACCGGCATGATCATCGACGGAACCAGCGGCAACACGTTCACCCGTAGCGGAGTGATTGACAGCTACATTGGCGCCTATCTCAAAGACTCCACGCATACTATCTTCCGAAAATGTGGATTTGTTGCACGAGGTGATGGCTTCATCCTTGACGGGTCCACGCAGACCACCTTCATCGACTGCGGTATCGCCAACACGGATTATCCGCACGCAGGGGGGGTGTCCGGCGGAAGCGAGACCACCTTTACGAACTGCAACATTTTCGGGGGGGTGAATATGGAGTGTTTGTCGGAAGCGCCACTTTTACCAACTGCGCAATTTCCGGGGGGGGTGAGGCTGGGGGGGTGTTCGGTGAAGGCACCTTCAGAGATTGCACTATTTACGGGCATAAATACGGGGGGGTGTTTGGTGGAGGCGAGGCTACCTTCACGAACTGCCAGATTTTCGGGGGGGGTGAATACGGGGGGGTGTTCCTTGATGGATCCCGGATGAATGCGTTCACCGACTGTAGCATCTCCAGCCGGGGGGGTGCGGCGTCTACCAAGGGAAGTTCTGCGGGAATAACGTCTTTACCCGGTGCACGGTGCACGGCGATAGCGTGGACTGGTGCGGGTTTGTGTTCTTTGCCGATGCCGGTCTTGAGGAGGCGGTGCGTGAAGCGCTCGGTATTCCTGAAGGAGACATCAGCGCCGAAGATATGGCCAATCTTACGGTGCTCTCTGCCCCCCCTGACCGGGGGGGGATCGGGTGCCTTTCGGGGCTGGAGTATGCAAGTGGTCTGGAGCTGCTTTGGCTCGACAACAACCGCGTCAGCGACATCTGCCCCCCCCTTGCCGGACTGACCAGCCTCCACGAGCTGGTGCTATCCCATAACGAGATTCGCGACCTCACCCCGCTGGTGACAAACAGCGATGCCGGGGGGGGATTGGACCGGGAGACGAGGTGGACTTGCGGTGCAACAATCTTGACCTCACACCGGGGGGGTCTGCGGCGATGACGGCAATCGGGACGCTTTCGGCACGAGGGGGGGTGCAGGTTCTCTATGAACCGCAGGTGACCCCCCCGGCCCTGCCGGCGAACTTCACGGCGGATGTGACCGAAGGGGGGGTCGCACCGCTGACGGTCACGTTCACCGATCGAACGACCGGCGGGCCGGAGGAATGGTGCTGGGAGTTTGGCGACGGCACGACCTCCACCGAGCAGCACCCGGTGCACACCTATATGACCGCCGGAACCCGCACCGTCTGCCTGACCGTCAAAAATGCGTGCGGGTGCGACACCACCGTGCATGAGGATTATATCCACGTGCACGCACCGCACCCCACCCCCGTGGATGAATTCCCCGCGGGCGGGGGGGGAATAATGGTGATGGTCTGTGGCATTCTGGGTGTTGCGGGGGGGTTATTATGCGGAGAAATGATTCTCCATGATCCTCGAACTCCCTGTTTTTGTAAAAATACGGCCGGAACGGATGCCATTGTTCATTTTTTAGAGAGGTTGTGATGGCTGTCTTTGGCCGGGGGGGAGTTCGCCCCCCCCGTAATCGTCAAATCATTGTTTGCCTTTCCGAAGAACGACCGTTCCGGCGGAACACGTCGGCAGCAACCGTATGTCCGGGATATGGGAAAGGGAAAGATTCGCGGAACCATTTATATAGTAGCACCCTGATTCCAATGCATGAGAACCTACACCATCCTCCCCCCCGTTCTCGCACTTTTGATGGCCATCATCCTGGTGGCCGGTTGCACCGACACCGCTTCTGTGAACCAGAACGAGGCGGGGGGGGCGACTCCTGTGGTTACTCCGACACCACCTCCCTCCCTGAAGAGCTGATGGCATTTGTCCAGAACGCCTCCGAATATGCCGAGGTGCACGGACAGGAGGCAGCTCTGCGCGAATTCAACAACCCGTCCGGCCAGTTTGTGAAGGGTGAACTCTACATCTTCTCCTACGACCTTGAGGGAACCACTCTTGCTCTCCCCCCCTTCCAGCCTGACCTGATAGGCAAGAGCGCTGGAACACAACCGATGCCGACGGCACCGCCTTTATCCGGGAAATGATCGAAATGGCGCAGTCCGGTGGTGGGTTCGTCCGTTACCAGTACCTGGACCCTTCGGACAACAACACCGTCAAACCCAAACTCAGCTACGTCGTGGAAGTGGATCAGAGCTGGATCATCGGGTCCGGCATCTATGATCCGGAATAAAACAATCCGAACGTGAGCGGGGGGGGCCGACCCCCCGGAGGGGGGGTAACCTGTCCAGACAGCTGAACATCACCAAACCCGTCCACCCCTCATGCCATACGGCACGCCCGGCTCACCCATCTTCGAAAGGGAGAACCATTGAGGCATATGGCTTGCCGCCCGATTCAGGGAGTGCCTGACGGGGGGGAGGTGCCCCCTTGTTCCTTTTGGGTCTACCCCAGCGCCCGTGGACCGTGTGCATCCTGGGCACAACTGATTTATATTCCGGGCGGATAATTGACGGTTCATGGAGACCTACTTAGGCAGGGCTGAGGTGAAGGAAAAAACCGAAGAGCTCCTGGATGAATCGTCCCGTTATACTTTCACGGATATTGAGAAGGAGCTCTTGGCACTGGGTTTCATCCAGAGGGGGGGATCAGACCCGGCATCGGCTGAATTTCAGCACACAGGAACGGGACTGATGCTCGATCTTGAGTTCAATGAAGAAGGTGATCTACACTCATATGAATTGCTCACCACCGAGGAGAAAGACGAGAAACAGAGACGGTTCCGGTGGTGAGCGGAGGGGGGGCACATTGCCCCCCCAGAGGTTGGGGGGGTTATTCCGTTCTGCCATCATCCACAGGGTCTTTGTACATGACATCTCTGTCCTGGTCCGCCGCCCCTGCCCTTCCTCTCGGAATCCCACCGGTTGGCAGAAGGAATCCTCAAAGTGTTTTGCTATCCTGCGGAGAAAATACGCAACATATACGGCAGAAGAAACGGTGATGAATGATTGGTAAAAGAGATTCCTTTCCGGGCGGCTGCACCGGCGATGAACTGAATAGAGTTCCCTGTGGGTTTGGTTATCTTACGATTCTCTTCTGCGGTACTGAAGCATCTGGGATATTCTTTGGTACTCGGCATCCGAGAGCTTCCTTGCCGGGATTCTGGAAATCACATAGTCACCTCCTTTTTTGTTGTAACCTTTGTTCTGTTGTTTGGTTGGCATTAAGAGATCCCGAACAATGTTCTGATTTCCGGGAAAACAAAAAATATGTCCATCATTGGTGGATTAGATGACGAATCAATCCTTTCCTTCGGCCACCCGGCAGAGACCTGGTATGGAGGATCTTTCCGTGTTGGTGAATATACTCGATATCACCCTGCAACATGCCACCCCCCCAATCTCCACCGTTTTCAGGCAGGTAAACCAATGGCCTGCAACGGTCTGGGAAGGTATTCGAAAGGTGTTGAAACCGGTTGCAGAAATTCCTGAGGGAAGTCTGTTTGAAATTGAGGGTGATGAAGTGAATTTGGTTTTCTATTGAAGTCAATCAGAGAAAAACTGTGATCGTAAGGCCTTTTGGATCACACAAACCGGAGCTCGCTCAGATCCTTTCCCGCGATTTCTTTCTTCTCCAGGTGTTCGATTTCGTGGGCGAGGCCATATGCCGGGGGGGAACCCTCGAAGGAGATCTCCTTTTTGCCCGGATCCTCGACCTGATCTCTCCTGCAAGCGGGTCGATTGTCATCTTCAGGATCCTGTCCGCCCTGACTTTGACCCGGAACGGCCGTTCCACGAGGAGACGGGCGGGTTTGTTTCCGCATTTTTCGAGCCGGTGGACGGTCCCCCCCTCGCCCTCTTTTATCGCCGGGTTCACAAGGAGATAGACTTCCTCCAGAGAGGAGCCCAGCTTTGTCTCCTCGTCGTACACCGAGGTCTTCTTCATCACCGATACAGCCTGAGATTCTCGGATGCGTAGCTCCAGTCGCCCCCCCAAACCGTAAGGAGAAGATGAATGGGAGGAGGGCCTCGGGGGGGAGAGGCCAAACCGTGCGGCAAGATCCTTCTCGGCCTTGAGGAAGACAAGGTCCCTGATGAGGTCGGCAGGTTCCATTGTTCCCTCCTCTTTTCCGTATATGGGATAAAATAGTTGGGGGCCCGATGGGATGGGGGGTTTATCAGAACTCCGGATAATCCTCTCCCTTCGTCACTTCACGGATCCACGGAGGAACACACCGGCGACTGATCTGCCGGTCGCGGTTTCGTCCTCCAGACTCTCAACAAACCGCTGTAAAAGGGCGTGCCTTTGCTCAGCAATCTCCTGTGCTGTGTCCGTGTACATCAGCCCCCCCTGAAGCTTCAGCAGTTTTTCATGGATATGCCCGACAGCGCCCCCCCCGATGCCGTCCCCCCCGCGTTCGCCTGCCCGCATAAACGTCCGTGCAATCCCGACCGCTCCCATGGCGTCAAGATTGTCGGCATCAGAGAGAACTTGTGCCTCCAGGGTCTCCGGTTCCGGGCCGGTGCTGAATCGGTGGGAGCGTATCGCGTGGACAATTGCCGCGATGCGTGCTGCGTCGTAGCCCGCCTTCCTGAGATATTCTTCTGCAATCCGTGCCCCCCCTTCCTCCTGGTGGGGGATGCCTGTCTCATCCTCGATGGGGCGGGCAATATCGTGGAAGAGGGCGGCAGGAATGAGTACCCGCATATCCGCACCCTCGGCCACCCCTATCTCCTGGGAGAGCCGGGTGACGCGGAGGATGTGGTCGAGGCCGTGGGTTCCCGACTGACTGAAGAACGTCTCGACATAGGCGAGTATTGTCTGATTTTCGGTGCTATCCATGGTGAAAGAGAGGTTGGCACTGGATGGTGATAAGGGGGGGTCGGGCTATATGCAGGAGACACCTGAAAGACGCGTTTCATCAAATGGTACCGTACTGTTGTATGATGTACATATATCAATCCGGAGATTCCACGTTTGAGCATGTACACCCGTGAGGCTTCGTCCCTTGACCTTTTTACCGATTCTGTCCGGCTCATGGGGGATGCCACCCTGTGCGGAGTGATGGAGTTTGACCAGAGCCTTGACGCTGACACTCTTCAGGAGGCTTTTCATGCGTGTCTCATGGCCCATCCTGTGCTTCACAGTCGGCTTGTCCGGGGGGAACGATCCTGCGGTCTGGGAGATGGCGGATGATGTTTGTGTTCCTCCGGTGCGGGTAGAGGAATGTCCGGAGGACTATCATTCCCATGTCATAGGATCGGTTGATCCCTCCGGGCCGCTGCAGTTTCGCGTGCGGCTGTTGCGCAGACCGTCGGGGGATGTGATTGTCATCAACCTCGCTCATGCTGCCGCCGATGCGTTCGGTCTGCACACGCTGATGTCCCAACTGCTACAGGAATACCAGACACCCGGCAGCATCAGTCCCGCACCAGGGGGGGGATTCCGGCACGTGACACGCTCTGGACTCAGGGATTGGATCTGGAAGGGACACCGGAATCTTTGGATATGAAAGTGATCAATCCATTGTGGCCCGATCCGTTCGGCACGTCCCGCGAGGCTTCGGCATTTCACCGGGAATGTATCAGCCCCCCGGACCTGGGGGGGCAATGCGTAGCCGGACACGGGCGCTCGGGGGGGCAGCATCAATGATCTGGTGATGGCGGCCTATTTCCTTTCGATGAGTGACCTCACGGGCCACAGGGGGGGCCCGGTTGATATCTTCTTCCCGGTCAATCTGCGCCAGCACCTGAATGACGGTTCACGGGTGATGAGCAATCAGTCCGCCAATGTCAGCTTTGCGCTCGTTCGAAAGGAGGGAGAGGGAATGGAGGAAATTCTTTCCCGGGTGATCCGGGAGACGAAGCTCCTGAAGAAAACATCCATCGGCATCAGGGAACAGGTTTTGATGGACAGGGCCTCTGACCCGGAAGGCAGACAGGTTCAGGAGATGGCCGGGGAGATGGCGGCCCTGCAAAAATCCGGTCTCGCGGATGTCTTCGTCTCGAATCCCGGACGATTAATTCTCCCGGATATGGCAGGGCTCACCGATGCCTATGTCTGCTACCCAGGATGTTACATGCCTGCCAACTGTTTTATCACCAGCACGTTCCGGGGGGGAAAATGACCGTCACCATGGGGGGGTATCAGGATAGCAAACGGGCGAGAGAGGGGGGGACGCGGAAGGCGATGGAGCTCTTCAGGGAATATCTGCTGGGCACCGTTTCCTGTTAACGTGAAGAAAAGAAAGACACCCGCAATCGGAGCCGGAGCCATGCGATCTGCCTGCTTCCTCCTCCCTCCCTTCTTCTCATTCTCCTCCCTATCCTTATCTTTCTCCGTATCCCCCCCATCCTCATCCATATAGGCAGTGCCGTACCCCCCCGGTTGCAGGCTATGCAATAACAGATTCTCTGCCCCCCCCATGCTCCCTTTATTTTGGGAAAATACGGCAGAAACGGGCGCCGTTTTGCCCATTCCCGGATGGCCTATAAATACGGTTGTTCTGTGCGTTATTTTAGCTGTTGTCTGATTATTGCAGAGTATTATGGGGGGGGCGTGCTTGTCTGTTTTTTTGAGAGGATGTATGGGGGGGTGTCTTTGGGTGAGATCGGCCCGCTCCGGGCTTCTGTGGGGGGGGATGGGTTTTTTTGGGGTGTGGGGGGGGTGTCTTGGGGGGGGTGTTTGCGCTCGATTTATACGCAATTTGAGCGTTAACTGGCGTATTGGTGCTTTCATTCCAAAAATGAATGAATGAATGAATTGCAATTCTCTGTTTCGGGAGGAAGAAACGCACAATCGATGAGGAATAGAGAGGATAGAAACATATTTTGTTGCTGATTTCAATCCACGCACCCGCGAAGGGTGTGACTTTGCAGGTCACCTCTGTAAACTCTGAATCATCATTTCAATCCACACACCCGTGAAGGGTGTGACTAAAACACCCGGCCCCATTCCCTGCCATCTCCGTAATTTCAATCCACACACCCGCGAAGGGTGTGACAATGGCCGTAAAGCGGGTGTCGGTTACCTGAATTCATTTCAATCCACACACCCGCGAAGGGTGTGACGTATAACACCTCTAGGCATCTTGCGCAGATTATATTTCAATCCACACACCCGCGAAGGGTGTGACTTCGATGGACGAGTAGTCTTGGTCGATCATCCAATTTCAATCCACACACCCGCGAAGGGTGTGACCTCACGGTTCCGGGCCTACTGGGACAAAGACGTATTTCAATCCACACACCCGCGAAGGGTGTGACCAAATAGCACCTCCCGATCCATATCGTTCCAATTGTATTTCAATCCACACACCCGCGAAGGGTGTGACAAGCTCATATGCCCTCTCGTTCAGGGTGAATCAGATTTCAATCCACACACCCGCGAAGGGTGTGACCCAGACCAATCCATCAATAATTCAATTTCACTCTTCATTTCAATCCACACACCCGCGAAGGGTGTGACGATGGCGATTACGCATCGCGATTTCAGGGATCCATTTCAATCCACACACCCGCGAAGGGTGTGACCTTTTTGATTCGCTCAATCAGGTGTTGTCGTGATGATTTCAATCCACACACCCGCGAAGGGTGTGACACAAAAACACATACCCCCTTTGCTGCTTATACAGGAATTTCAATCCACACACCCGCGAAGGGTGTGACAGCAGAAGAGCGGGGGGGACTACCAGGCAGAGGATCTATTTCAATCCACACACCCGCGAAGGGTGTGACAGAGGACGACGAGACCAAAGGACAGGACGAGGGCATTTCAATCCACACACCCGCGAAGGGTGTGACTTGATCAGCGTGCCCTGGTAGGGATGATCAAAGCCATTTCAATCCACACACCCGCGAAGGGTGTGACCTCGCTGGAAAAAATACGGGTGACATTCAAGACCTATTTCAATCCACACACCCGCGAAGGGTGTGACGAGTTCCCTCCCAGTAGACTCGTCCGGCACAAAATTTCAATCCACACACCCGCGAAGGGTGTGACGGGGGGGGTGCAACAGGTTGCACCCTAATCCCCCGGAATTTCAATCCACACACCCGCGAAGGGTGTGACGAACTATGACTGGCCCACGCTCCTCTACCCGATGATTTCAATCCACACACCCGCGAAGGGTGTGACGCCAAGAGGCACGCCACACCAACAATCAGCACCAATTTCAATCCACACACCCGCGAAGGGTGTGACTCAACACTCCCGAAGAGTTTGAAGCATTCTGGCGATTTCAATCCACACACCCGCGAAGGGTGTGACATCGAGGGGGGGAGGATGTAGAATGACACTATTTGAATTTCAATCCACACACCCGCGAAGGGTGTGACATCCCTCCTGTTGTTTGCGCTGCATGATCAGTGCCAATTTCAATCCACACACCCGCGAAGGGTGTGACCTTCTGACGTGATGTCCTGAATGATATAGTTCGACGATTTCAATCCACACACCCGCGAAGGGTGTGACCCGCAGTCATGGTAAACGGATTTCCGTCTACATCATTTCAATCCACACACCCGCGAAGGGTGTGACGGTTGCTGAACGTGTAGGTGTTACCCGGCAGTATGTATTTCAATCCACACACCCGCGAAGGGTGTGACTCCAAATTCATTCAGCAAAACAACCCGAACACAGCATTTCAATCCACACACCCGCGAAGGGTGTGACGATGGCCCGTGCTGCACACTATGTCCGGGTGCTATTTCAATCCACACACCCGCGAAGGGTGTGACGTTGCAGATCCCAGTTTGAAAACTCCGGAATCGTCATTTCAATCCACACACCCGCGAAGGGTGTGACGTTTGAACTCGAGGCGGGCCCCGAAATAGCGATGGATTTCAATCCACACACCCGCGAAGGGTGTGACGATGCGGGCCGAGGACTGGTTTGAGATGCTGGAAATTTCAATCCACACACCCGCGAAGGGTGTGACACATGATCAGGAGATATGATCACAGCATGAGCAAATTTCAATCCACACACCCGCGAAGGGTGTGACAAAATTTCTTCAAATTATTATTTAGAGATAATTTGATTTCAATCCACACACCCGCGAAGGGTGTGACCGTAGTCGTCCGCCGCTACGATACCCGGTAGGCATTTCAATCCACACACCCGCGAAGGGTGTGACGAGTTTTTCCGGCCGCTGCTTGAAGGCAATGGATACATTTCAATCCACACACCCGCGAAGGGTGTGACAGCGCATCCGCAAATCTGGCTCTTGCTTACCTTAATTTCAATCCACACACCCGCGAAGGGTGTGACAGGCACAAGGATACACATTTAATGAGCCAGATGAGATTTCAATCCACACACCCGCGAAGGGTGTGACATCTATTATCGCCCGCTGCTCAAGCTTGAGATTATTTCAATCCACACACCCGCGAAGGGTGTGACGATACACGCCACGGCGGTTGTGCCGCTGCCGAGATTTCAATCCACACACCCGCGAAGGGTGTGACGCACAGATGGCGCATATCGCGCGTGAGGAGTGGATTTCAATCCACACACCCGCGAAGGGTGTGACGTGACTGTTGGCGATGACAACCAGCGCATGCTCATTTCAATCCACACACCCGCGAAGGGTGTGACAATCTATTGCACACCCAATCACAATGAGATTTATATTTCAATCCACACACCCGCGAAGGGTGTGACATGGATAGCGACGTTGGCGATCCGCTGATGCTGCAATTTCAATCCACACACCCGCGAAGGGTGTGACCGTAGTGCTCCAGCGTTTAGACTCGCTCATCAAATTTCAATCCACACACCCGCGAAGGGTGTGACGTGACGAACGTTATCGTTTGTAATCAGACGTCCGATTTCAATCCACACACCCGCGAAGGGTGTGACGCACAGGCGCCACAGCTGAAGTCGTGTTATACACCGATTTCAATCCACACACCCGCGAAGGGTGTGACATCGGTGTTTCAGATGTGTATGACGGAGAGACGATAATTTCAATCCACACACCCGCGAAGGGTGTGACGTGTGAATATTCCGCTCATTGCCAGTGTGTCTTTTATTTCAATCCACACACCCGCGAAGGGTGTGACGAAAAACGCGCCATCAGATGTTGAGGCGACATCATTTCAATCCACACACCCGCGAAGGGTGTGACAGGCCCGTGTCTCACAATTGAGCCGCCATAATCAAATTTCAATCCACACACCCGCGAAGGGTGTGACTCGAGTGCCTGACGCGCTGTTATTTGGTTTGATAATTTCAATCCACACACCCGCGAAGGGTGTGACTCGATGTGCATGGATGGCCGGTAATTATCAAGCCATTTCAATCCACACACCCGCGAAGGGTGTGACGGTGGAACGTATGATGAATAGAGAGGACTGGCAGATTTCAATCCACACACCCGCGAAGGGTGTGACGCAGGTAAGGCTGACATCAAGGGGGGGGATGATGCAATTTCAATCCACACACCCGCGAAGGGTGTGACAGGGGCAGTTTGACCCGTTCACCCAAGAATCAGGATTTCAATCCACACACCCGCGAAGGGTGTGACATGTCCGTAGATATCGCATCATACGCCCCCCCTCGATTTCAATCCACACACCCGCGAAGGGTGTGACCCTCCGAATTTGAGGATATTTCCTGATTCACCCATTTCAATCCACACACCCGCGAAGGGTGTGACACGCGGCATCTACTCCAGCTGCATCCACAGACTATTTCAATCCACACACCCGCGAAGGGTGTGACACAAATATGATGGCATTGGGAAAAGCATTCCAAATTTCAATCCACACACCCGCGAAGGGTGTGACGTATAAGGACGCCCAAGACTGGATTGATTCTTCTATTTCAATCCACACACCCGCGAAGGGTGTGACGGTCTCCTCATGCATCAGGTACGCGGGTTTCCCATTTCAATCCACACACCCGCGAAGGGTGTGACTGTTCTGCTGGGTTCTGCTCACTCCATCCCGTGAATTTCAATCCACACACCCGCGAAGGGTGTGACCTCATCATTTCATTTGTGATATGCTTGCTATTGCGATTTCAATCCACACACCCGCGAAGGGTGTGACCAGGGATATTGTGTATTCTCCAGATGGGGGGGGAAATTTCAATCCACACACCCGCGAAGGGTGTGACCAGATAGACTCAGACTCAGTTGAGGAGGTGGATGTATTTCAATCCACACACCCGCGAAGGGTGTGACTATTTTTGGGACTGTATTAAGATGAGAACAGAGATTTCAATCCACACACCCGCGAAGGGTGTGACGAATTTCATGAGGACCCGGATCATTTATCTACCATTTCAATCCACACACCCGCGAAGGGTGTGACATTCTCGTACCGGTGTTTCCTGGTAATCGACAGATTTCAATCCACACACCCGCGAAGGGTGTGACCATCCACCTCCTCGATGTCATCATCCCCCCCGGCAAATAGATTTCAATCCACACACCCGCGAAGGGTGTGACAGATACACATTTTGCAGCAGATTGCTAGATACAATTTCAATCCACACACCCGCGAAGGGTGTGACAATATTATTCGCCGATTTAAATGAGTCCCAGTCTATTTCAATCCACACACCCGCGAAGGGTGTGACCTGAATGCTTACGGAGATTACTATACCGTCTGCATATTTCAATCCACACACCCGCGAAGGGTGTGACGTTGGAGTCGCATTATCAGTTGTATCACCTATTATTTCAATCCACACACCCGCGAAGGGTGTGACCGCAACCGGACCGCATTGGACCGCAAGCGCACAGATATTTCAATCCACACACCCGCGAAGGGTGTGACGTCTGGGACTGTGATCAAGGGATTCGGGCGAACAATTTCAATCCACACACCCGCGAAGGGTGTGACCATGATGTCATCAGCTGCAACAACAGCAACAGGCAATTTCAATCCACACACCCGCGAAGGGTGTGACGTCGAATTACTACGGCAGTGACTACCGTGATCAAATAATTTCAATCCACACACCCGCGAAGGTGTGACATCTCCATAATCTCCATAATCTCCATACCATTCAATTTCAATCCACACACCCGCGAAGGTGTGACACCTCTTTCTTCTCTTAAATATATTAATTTTATAATTTCAATCCACACACCCGCGAAGGGTGTGACGAAATTTCCGCATCAGAACACCCCCCCGGGAATTGGATTTCAATCCACACACCCGCGAAGGGTGTGACATAGCATGCTATCTTTCTATCATGGAAGTTGGTGAATTTCAATCCACACACCCGCGAAGGGTGTGACGGAGGTGTTGGGGGGATAGTATCCGGACAGTGCAAATTTCAATCCACACACCCGCGAAGGGTGTGACAGCGGCATGGAATGCAGCCATCGCCGGGATTGAATTTCAATCCACACACCCGCGAAGGGTGTGACTAAAGAGATAAATCTAATTTCTCATTTACAACAATTTCAATCCACACACCCGCGAAGGGTGTGACTGTATGTGAGCGGTTGCATGACATTTAGGGACTATTTCAATCCACACACCCGCGAAGGGTGTGACGGACATACACAACTTTCTCACCAACTTCCATGATAATTTCAATCCACACACCCGCGAAGGGTGTGACGGAATACTCCCAGGTGTGGCCGCACTTATGACAGCATTTCAATCCACACACCCGCGAAGGGTGTGACTGCAAATGTATTCTATACTTTTTTGATTATTAAATTACGCATTGAGTTCTATTTCTTCAGCTGACAATTGCCAATTGCGAAACATATCGATACGTTTGGAAAAAAAAGATGCAATCTGATTCACAATAAATACAAATTATATTTTAGTATGAATTCTGATCGGGGCCACGTCAGGATCCTATAGAAAGATCCCGTTCCGTATCATCCGGAAAAATCATCAAAAAGGTTATATGTAAAAAAATAATTTTCCCGCGAAGCTCCCCCCCGGGATTCTCTGGTCGCTTCCGGTTCGCAGCCATCATGCAATTAATAGTCCTTCCGGATCATACCCACCCTTGGTACCATAGTGTTCGACCCGGTTTTTCCAGTTCTTCCCCCCCAGATAATAAAACCGGAGACTATCCTTCTCCTCATCTATAATCCCGCACAAAGAGTGTTTAAGCTTTGCGAACTGGGCAGGGTCAAGCAGACATTCAAAAACCGAATTCTGCACCCGCTGACCATAATTGACACACTCTTTTGCCACCTGTCTGAGCCGCTTCTTTCCCCCCCCGTCGGATTCCGTGCTCACATCATACGTAACTAAAACCATCATATTAATCCCTCAATTCATGAAAAAGGCGGATACCCATCAATATCTCCCCCCGCAGATGGCGGGCCATAAGCATTGCCTGAACATACGGTATCAGTCCAACGGATATCTTCTCCCCCCCAAGATAAGGATGGGTAATCTCGTCCTGTTTTCTTTTCTGCCATGCACTGAGGATCTCTTTTCTTCCGTCCTCCGTCATGAGTACGCCCCCCCGTTCTCCTTTTTGACAAAATCCTTCGGCTTCACCCGGTTCAGGTTGATTAAATTCAGTGCCAGACGATCAGCCATAAACGGCCGGAGTTCCTCCATCATATCCAGCGCAAGACTGGCCCGGCCCGGTCTGTCCGTATGGAAAAATCCCACATACGGATCCAGCCCGACCGTTTCCAGCGCTGATTCAACATCATGCGCAAGAAGCGTGTACAGAAAGGAGAGCATCGCATTCATATTGTCACGGGGGGAGGTCTCCGGTTCCGTTCGTTGAGATAAAAATCCTCTTTTTGTTTAAGAATCAGTTCATCCAGAGCAGAAAAATAAAATCGTGCACAATTGCCCTCGATGCCCCCCCGGAGACTATCCGCTGTCGTACAATCCTCAATCTTCAGCATGTGTTCAATAAGCAGTCTGTCGGCCGTGGTCACTTTCCTGCCGTCTACTGTATCACCATGATCCCGGATACCTCTCCCCCCCAAAACCGTCCTGCAATTCACCGTCTTTCCGATGATAAATGACTTTGCAATCTCCAGTGAATCAGGGGGACTGTCTGCGATACGGTATTGTGTCCGTCTGAGAAGGACATTCCCCCCCGCACCCTCCCGCTGACGCGTGCCTGAAACTGGCCCTGCGGACTTAAAAAGGAGAGCGCAATGTTGTTGTCCGAACACAATCTCATTAACTGCGGACTTGCCCCCCCATATATCCAAAACAGACAATCCCTTCCAGATTATACACCGGGATGCGGAACCTCTCCGTGTTGTCGACTCTCACAACGACATTGTCCCCGTCCTTGACCAGATATGAATCAGGATTTGTCACGTATAACGTATTCAAAAGTTTTCTCATGCTCAAAGCCCCCTCGTTATTCCCCGTACATGCATCCCGGACATGGTTTTTGATATAGATATCAACCGACCGGTTCTTCTTCGTCAGTCTCGGCATACACACATCAAAAAGAGAACACAGACTGCACTTGCGGTTTTTTGGGCAGGAGGAGTTATTTCTTCGCGGAACAGGTCGTGCATCTCCTCTGCAAGAGCATACACCAGCCGTCTCAGTTCTTCGGTCATGTCGGTGTGTATCCGTCTGCGGATTTCGTAGTAATAAAAATCAGCCGTTGGAATTTCAACACCGAACATCTCTTCCAGACAGATGACCTGAGCACACAACTGCACCTCATCACGCTCATCAATCTTCGGTTTTCCCCCCCTCTTGTACTCGACAGGAAACATCGTCCATAACCCCCCCTCGCAATCAGGAATCGGCACCCCCCCCTCTTTGGAACGGACATATTCAATCACATCAGCGATACCATACAGACCCAGCGTGTACGAAACAAGGGGGCATGCCCGTGATATTCGCACATCGGCCCTGCTTTCGGTAAAAAACGGGTCATCTACCCGTTCGTGGAGGAAGTGGCCTTCTGTTGTCCTCAGGTTGTCTGCCCATTGCTGTTCGACGTGAATGAGTGCCCACTGCCGTTTGCAGAAACAAAAATGCTGTATGCCGGATAATGACAGCAGTTCATCATCCGCATATCGGGTATCTCTCATAATTTTTCAATCAGAGAGACACCATCCGGAATATCTTCTGATATCGTAACCGTGTAATCGGTAAATGCACGGGGGGGTGGCCGGTCACCGGAAATCCGTTCCACACTGACTTTGTCAAACAGAATATGGGACTGGCAGCAGCCGAGTTCAGTATCATGTTTGAATACGATCAGTTTTCGGGCAGACATCTTTCCCCCCCGTGCTGCGGAATGATCATGCTCAAACATATTTACCAGACTATCCCAGAACAACTCAAGATCGTCTTCACTAAACCCGGTGGTCTTCTTTGCCAGGTTTGCTGATATGTAACCCTCTGCACGATAGAGCCCATACGGCACAATCTGCTTCTTCCCCATCGTCTGGCCCTTCTCTGCATCGGCCGGTTTCGTCACGGCAAGTCGGGTGACCGTAACTTCCTGCTGGTAAATCCGGTCGATACTGCGGCTAAAATTGATCTGCACCGGGCCTCTTACCTGACCACAGTTCACCTCGGTTGTCATCACCGCACCAAAGGTGCGAATATCAAAGAAATTCTTGCACATGAACTTTGTCAGTTCATCGTCTTTCGGCTTCTTTTTGTCAGGTTTCATCCCCAGATGTTTGTAGGCTTTTTCGTGCTGCTCATTGAGGACTGCCCCGGATTTCACATAGATTTCATATCCCGACTCGCCCTCTTTTACCAGATCAACGTAATCCCGTATCTTTCGCTTCAGGCATACATCCGTTACGATACCGCATCCGGTCTGGGGGGGATCAATACGGGCCATATTCCCCATATCCGGGTCACCATTCGGGTTCCCATTCTCTACGTCAAACAACAATACAAACTCATACCGGTTCTTGATACATTCATTCATAATTTCTCCTCCTCAACTGACGATTCACTTTTTTTCTGGTAATTTGCTTTGCGCTGGTGGTAATAGCCAAGCATAAACATGCCCTGTTCATCCAGGTTCATATATTCCGGGAACTCATTGACCTCGGATAAGATCTCTTCGATTGACTGGTTCGTCTTAAATCCCCAGTCGGATTTACTGATATGGTGCTGCGCAAGTTTGAGCAGCACCGGAAACACCACCGCCGGTGTTGACGATGCACTGCTGAAATATTTGCTGTTAATCGTCGCTCCGATATCCTTGTTCGTATCATTCTGCACCTTTTCCAGCACCGCAAATAATCTCCCCAGGCGGTACGGTACGTTTACACTCTCTTCGTTTAATTTCACGGTAATCAGCTCCTCAGGTATGTTTGTCAGTCCGGCTCTGCTTTGTCTCAGAAGATATGCCTTGATAAAACCGGCACGAACGGTATTCATCGTCTTCTCCACCTTCACCCGGTTTAATATGGCAGAGTACATCTGGATGGGATAGGGCGTCTCATTCAGGATGGCCCTCATAATAAGCCCACCAAGAATGGGTGAGACATCGTTTTTGTCTGAACTTTTCGGGACGGTTTCACGCAGCAGCCAGTAGACGGAGATGAATTCCGGTCCGAAGGATTCCCCCCCCGAATACTCCGGCACGATATCCATGTCCAGATGATGCTGGGCGACCGTATCAACAAAATTCCCGAAAGTATCTTTATACCAATACCGTATCGCAATCCGGGCATTGTTCGGGGACAGTCCGAGAATGTAAAAATTCACATCGGGGTCGGTCCCGAGATCCTCTTTTCGTACGGTTTGGCCATTTCTTACTCTGGTGAGGACATCCTCAATAAGCTGGAGCGTTGCCGTATCCCGCACTCTTTCAGGTTCGTTCGCGTCCCCCCCGTCTGAATCCTTTTTCCGGGACGGGGGATTGATGAAGAACGGTGCCAGATTTTCACAGGTCTTGTCGTCCGTCTCGGCCCAGAACACCGTTGTCGTGTCCGCAATTCTTAGCCGGTTCGCCTTTTGAGTGAGCAGGTAGTTGAGAGCAGTGGTGTACTTGAACATCGAGATTTCGCTGACCGGTGCATTGTAACTCTGCTTCTTGTTGTACGAAACAAATGCATCATCGTTGAAACCTACAATCGAAGCACCCGCCTGTTGAGCCCCGAAAACCCCCCTTGATTTTCTGGTGAGTTCTTGCGATAGGTTCTGTTTCACCGGTCACCAGACACTGGCTGAAGACCGTATCATCACCACTTGCCTGTGAGGAATGATACTTTTCCCAGAGAGCTTTGACCCCGGAGTTCTCGTGCAAAAACGAATCATTGTCGTCAAAAACAATGTCGTCAAAAACAATATTCCCGCCTGCGAGGATCTCATCTTTATACTGGGCGATCTTTGGATTCTGAAGAAATTCTTCCGGATTCCATGCATCCAGAAACAAGAGCAATCGTTTCACACCGACATAATCCATGCTGCCGAGAATATCATGATGCAGTTTTCTGAACTCCTCAAAATACTCCTTTGTACGGGGATTTGTGAGAATGATCTCTTTGTCATTTTCCTCCAGCACCACATAATCACTATCTGGTTTGTGCAGATACTTTTTTCAAACTCCGGTCGTTTGAGCCTTTCGACACCGAAGACATACTTCACATTGTCGCAGAGAAAATAGGGGGGGTTGACGCCGTTTGCCCTGGATTTCTGTTGCGGTACTTCCATCATTTGTGGCCGGGGGGGTTTTTTGTCGTCCGTTCTCAGGTCAACAATATTGGATATCTCACCGGTCTCAGAGATAACCAGATTAAACGAGACATTTGCCCTGCTGTAACCGGGGGGGCGAGGTATGGGTATATTTTCATCATTGTCAAGAATATCATAATACTCGCACAGGGACTGAATGATCATGATACCTCTCCGAATGCGAGACATCGGTTGACGTCAACCGTCCCGTCAGTCATGTTCGCCCGGAAGAAAATAGCCTGCATCTCGTTTTCGAAGTCAATATCATACAACATGAACCCGAGATCCTTCTCGCCGCCATTCTCTCCGGTATAATACGACTCAGGCGTTTCCCCTTCAAGATATTCAAAACTGACCGGGAATTCACGGCACCCGAAATACGGCTGGTGGAAGCACTGGCCCCCCCGTCTCATCCTGCGAAGGGCAATGTTGTAATGCTTCTTTTCGGTATCATCGGGCCCCCCCGCATCAGCGGTCATTTCAAAATGAGCTTCAATACAATAACAGACATTACGGAGTACAAGAGATGCCCGCTGCACCCGATTTTCATTCGGAACCTGACATAATGTAGCCTCTTTCCCGTTCATTGCAGCCTTCACTGCACCCTTTGGGATTTTACCCGTCACTTCATTGCGCCGGATATTATCAAATTCAATCTTGTTTTGCACATGTATCTTGTCAATCTTCCAGCAGATGGCAGGCTTCCAATAAATTGCTTCAAGAATGCCTCGTGCTGCTGAGGGTGTCATGACATCGTAACTGACCCGCTCGACCTTCATCTCCGGTCGGGTAAAACAGGCATAATCGCCCCATACTTTTAGTTTAATTCCATATCCTATGACAATCACCTCTTCATGTGATCAATAACGGCAGATCTCCCGATGTCGGTTTCATAAGACCGGTTTTTTCAGAATACAGGGACATGTCCGTGAGAACATGAAACCGTTCACCAATGGTATCCAGAGCTCTGGATTTTTCCAGTTCCCTGAATACCTGTGGATAGACCGCAACGGTGTAGCCCTGCAACCCTCTGCCAAAATTTTCCGGAAACCGTTTTTCCTGATCTTTTCAATCCGGAATCGTGCATCATCATCCCACGGAATGACAACGTCTTTTGTTCCATTCTCAATGATGGCAAATGCATCATTCACATCCTCGAAAGGAAATGCGAGCTCATCCAGCCGTTCATCAAGGGATTGCAGGATTCCTTTTTTATCCAGCCTGTCATTCCCCCCCTGATAATAATAGAGCTTGTGAAAATACCTCCCAACAGCATCCAGCGACAGGGGGGGATCTTCATACTCGTTGAAGATCATCTCACCAATCTCTGCCACCCGCTTCTGCCAGCTGGTCGCCTTCCCATACACTTCCGCAGACCTGAACACATAGACCTCTCCGCGTTCAGATTTCCCCTCACGATTACACCGACCGGCAGCCTGGGCAACAGAATCAATACCGGTCATCGCACGGTAGACAACAGGGAAGTCAATGTCAACACCTGCTTCAATCAACTGGGTGGAGATCACACGGCAGGGCAAACCATCTTTGAGCCGATTTCGGATCTCTTTGAGTATTGTTCTCCTGTGCACCGGGCACATCGCCGCACTTAAGTGGAAACAACCATCCGATCCTTCCGAAGCAGATATCGTATCGAAAAGGGAACTGGCATGTTTGCGGGTATTTACGATACATAATACCTGTTTTAAATCTCTCAACCTGTCTGAGAGTTCTTCATCATCCAGTTCTCCGGCATTGTTCACATGAACCCGGCGTAGAGTTTCATACAACTCTTCTGGAGAGTCTACGATTTCAAGAGGTTTAGTTCGTTCATCCAGAAATGAACCGATCTTTGGCTGGGTCGCGGTGCATATGACAACCGTTGAACCATAGTTCAGGACAAGTTCTGACAATGCTGCCAGACAGGGTTTCAGGTAGCCTATGGGCAGCATCTGGGCTTCATCAAGAATGATTACGCTCTTTGAAAGGTTGTGAATCTTCCGGCATTTTGATCGTCTGTTTGAGAAGAGGGATTCAAAAAACTGGACGTTTGTGGTAACCACTAAAGGGATGTCCCAGTTTTCTGTCGAGAGCGTCAGACTTTCACGTACCGGATCAGTAGCTTCCGTCTCCCGTTGTTTCGGGTCATAGTTGCTGTGATGTTCCAGGACATTGTGGTTGCCGAAGATTTTCCGAAATACATCGGCATTCTGTTCAATGATGCTGGTATAGGGGGGGATGACGTAAAATATTCGTTTGAGATCATTCTTTTTCAGATGGTCAAGAGAGAATGCCATTGATGAGAGCGTCTTCCCTCCGCCGGTAGGAACGGTCAGGGTAAACATCTGTGGAGGGAGCCGGGCTTTCTCCTTACACTGGCGCAACACATCATTCCGGCACCGGTTGATCCGGCTCTCACCAATCTTTGCAAATGCTTTTGTGTGGTCTTCGAATCGGTTAAAAAGTTCATCAAATGTGTCGTACATTCCCCCCCTCCGGGCAGCCTGATCCGGGCGGTAAATTGTTCGGTGTCTAATGAGTCTGCATCAACAAGGCAGGAATACAGCATCCGTATGTAAAATGAACAGGTAAATCCCTGATTTTTTCTCCGAATGTCAGATTGAAGTGTCCGGGATCGAGTTCGGGCGTGGTTATTTTGTTCTTATATGCACGGTAATCATACAGGTCAGCAGAATGAATCCGTCTCTCTAACCCTTTCACCTTAGTTCCATAATTGGGGGGGATGCCGCCGTGGTGCCCTGCAATAATATATTCAAGAAATCGGTTCATTAAAGGAGGATAGAGAGACCCTGCTTCTCTGGCTCCGGCTGTGGAGTGGTCTACCCGTATATTCCTTCCCTCAAGCTTCTGCTGAAATTCCGGGGGGGAGTATTTCCCGATGTCGTGCAGCAAACCCCCCCCTGCATATGCAAATTCACCCGCGTTGAAATCTTTTGCAAATGCTGAACTGATCTCTGCGACGTTTTTCAGGTGTTCCTCAAGGGTCTGCCAGTCGGATTTGTCCTCTTTTTCTGTTGTATGAGCATAGTACATGTGAATTTCTTCTGAAGATGCTGATGGGGGGTACATTCACGGATCAGATTCTAATAATAACGAAGGTGAAATTTCCAATTAGACCGTTTAATTTATATCAAAATTATTCTTGGCAGTATTAATAGTTAATTGTCATTTTTAAATCTGCAATACGATTTTCAGACGTAAATTGATATTTTTTATTGTGATGGGATTCGTCCACTGGTATAATCGCTATTTCCACATAATTCACCGAAAATTCCCACAAGGAGACGAACAATCATCCAAACCCTCCCCCCCCGCAAAACCCGCCGCCCCCCCAATAAACGACCCCCCCATCCCGTCAGCACCACTGAGTAGAATCTCCGGCATCGGAAGATACCATCACCATACTCCCGTGCCGGTGCAGCAACACGGTCAGATAAATCCACAATAATCGGATAATTACTCTCTGATATTCATAGAGAGGGTTTTACAGCAGACGGGAATCATGAACGCATGTGTGTGCTTTCAAAATAAAACGAAAATGGCGGAGATGCTATTTTTTAGGAATTATGGAAAGACAGAATAGATTTCTTCCCGGCTTTTGACCCTGCAAAAGACAACACTTCCATCGGAACGCAGAGCACAACCTATCCGGTACCGGCCGACACGGATACGATAACGGCTGCTGGTTCCTTTTATTTTGCGTATGTCATTATGACTGATGAGTGATTCACTTTCAGGTATCTCATGAAAGACGAGGTCTTCTATTGTTTCCCGGTATTTAACCGGAAGATGGGACAGATCCTTTAAAAATGTCTTTTTGTAAAAACATGTGACCATGCTCAGGCCTTCTTTTCAGGGTTGCATTTTCTTCAGGGTTGCATAGTACTCATGAGCTTCTGAAAGGGACAGGGGGGGTTCGTCGTCATCGGCTTCGTCCATGAACCTGTCAAGACCATAGTCTTCGATAACAGCTTCTATTTTATGAAAGGTCTTGATATCGAGGATAACACTTACCGGTTCGTTGTCGTCCGAGACAATATATTGAGGTTTTATATCGAGCATGTTCTTCATCCTCCTTTTTTCCGTATCTATGAGTAAGGCACCGGGGATTAAAAAGTTCTCTCTGGTAGTAATCCGTGATGGTAAATCATTCATGGTTCTTTTGGAAACGGAGTCTGAAGAATGCGGGGGGGAATCTCTCCATCACCCAAACCCTCTCCCGCAAAAACCGCCGCCCCCCCGTAAGGGAGCCATTCCGTCAGCACTGCCGAGCACAATCTCCGGCATCGGCAGATATGAATCGATATACCTGAGCGCCGGTGCAAAAATAATATCCGGATTCTCTGTTGCCACCGGGCCGCCGACAACAATTCTTTCCGGTGCGTATGCGGCAATGATGGTCGAGAGCCCGCGTCCATTGATCACAGCCAGATCCCGGAAGAATGCGGTGATGTCCGGGTCACTGTCACGGGCTGCCGAACGGGCCGCCGCACTGAGCGTTTCAGCGGTGATGGTCTCCCCGGTGAGAAGTTCAGAACCATGCCGCTCATACCAGGCCCGGAAGAACTGCGGCATCCCGCTCCCCGAAGCATACGCCTCCCAGTGGCCCCCGTCCCCCCGCAGCCGCAGGGCAGGTCGTAGGCCGTGTCCACACAGATATGGCCAATCTCTCCGGCATTCCCGTCCGCTCCTTCTATCAGGTGGCCGCCGGAGATAACCCCCACAGCCGATGCCGCTGGATATCGTCAGGTAGACCAGATTCCGGCATCCATCTTCCTCCCGCCCGGAGATATATTCATAGTATGCCCCCGGCGGAGGCATCGTTCAGGATAGAGACTGGACAAGGGAAGGCCATTTCAAGGGGGGGTGCCCGGAGCGGAATATCCGCATACGGCATATTCGGGCTTGATTTAATGCTGTGCTTCCCAACAGAAAGCGGGCCTGCTGTGCTGATGCCGATGGCATCCGGTTGGCATCCCGCTTCATCGCAGACATCCTGTATCATACGAATTACCTGTTCTGTCACTACCATGCCGTCCGCCCCGTCCCGGCAGAGGGCTTCCTTCCGGTAGATCATACATTGTATTTCCCTTCCAGACCCGCCTTCAAAATCCCCGGTAAAGACCGCACTCCTCACATGGGTCGCACCGATATCCGCTGCTGCAATCCATACTCTCGTTTCGTCGTTCATCATCTCATTCCGGGAGGGGGGGTGCACCAGATATTTCAAGCAAACAGGTCCTGCACGTCTCTTTTTTATTGCTTTGTGTTCATCACTATATGAGTATTCATGCGCAGCGATGAAGTGAAACAAGGGTATGTCCGTGCGCCGAACCGCTCTCTTCTGCGGGCACTCGGCATCACCGACGACGAGATGAACAAACCGTTCATCGGTATCGCCAACTCCTGGAATACCATCGTACCGGGCCATCTCAATCTCCGGCAGGTGGCAGAACGGGTGAGAGAGGGAGTTGCCGCAGGCGGTGGTGTGCCCTTCGAGTTCAACACCATCGGCATCTGTGACGGCATTGCCATGGGCCACGAGGGCATGCGCTACTCCCTGCCCTCACGGGAGACCATCGCAGACTCCCTCGAACTCATGATACAGGCCCACCGCTTCGATGGCCTCGTCTGCATCTGCACCTGCGACAAGATTGTCCCCGGCATGCTGATGGCCGCCGCCAGGTGCAATATTCCCGCCATCGTCGTCACCGGCGGGCCGATGCTCTCCGGCAAATGCGGCGGAAAGGAACTCTCTCTTATCGATGTCTTTGAAGGTGTCGGCAAAGTGGCCGCAGGCACCATGGACGAGGCAGACCTCGTCGCCCTTGAGAAGTGTGCGATGCCCGGCTGCGGCAGCTGCCAGGGCCTCTACACCGCAAACACAATGGCCTGCATGACCGAGGCCCTCGGCATGTCCCTTCCCCCCCGCTGCGCCGCAACGCCCGCGGTGCATGCGGAAAAACTTGCCATTGCCCGGATGAGCGGCGAACGGGTGGTCGGCCTCGTACGCGAAGGCGTCACCCCCCCCGTGACATCATCACAAAGGAGAGCATGCGCAATGCCATACGCGTGGACATGGCGCTCGGCGGCTCCACGAATACCGTCCTGCATTTGATGGCGGTGGCAGAGGAAGCGAACGTGCCCCCCCTCAGCCTGGACGACTTCAATGAAATAAGTGACACCGTCCCGCACATCTGCTACATGCAGCCCTCCGGCCCCCCCCACTCGATGGAGACCCTCTACTATGCGGGCGGCATCCCTGCCGTGCTGCACGCACTCGCCCCCCCCTGCTGGAAGACGCCCCCCCAACCGTCACCGGTACCCGCGTCACCGACCTCGCAGCCAACGCACCTGCGGGTGACAGCACCATCATCCGCCCGCTCTCTGATCCCGTGCATGCCTGCGGCGGCCTGAAGATTGTCAAAGGCAGTCTTGCACCCGACGGTGCGGTCATAAAAGCAGCCGGAGTCAGCGATGAGATGTGGCAGCACACCGGCCCCCCCGCCCGGGTCTTTGACTCAGAAGATTTAGCAATGCAGGCCATTCTCGCGGGCAGTATCGTGGAGGACGACGTGGTCGTCATCCGCTACGAAGGCCCGGCGGGTGCGCCCGGCATGCCGGAGATGCTCTCCCCCCCGACCTCGGCCATCATGGGTCGTGGGCTCACCCGCGTAGTGTTAATAACAGACGGACGTTTCTCCGGCGGCACACGGGGGGGGCCCTGCTTCGGCCACGTCGCCCCGGAGGCAGCGGCGGGCGGGCCGATCGCACTTGTGGAGGAAGGCGATACCATCACGATCAACCTCTCCCAAAACCAAATCGACCTGAACGTCCCCCTCCGAAATCCTCGAAGAACGCAGAACATCTCTGAAGCACCCGGTCAAACCGTTATCCGGTGTCCTCAGCCGGTACGCGGCCATGGTCTGTCAGGCAGACCGCGGTGCGGTCCTGAAAAAATAAGAATTAATTTCCTCTCTTTTCCTTACCGTTCTTTGCGCCCGGTTCGGGTGATCTTTTTGGCAAACCGGATGGGTCCCGGCTGATTGGTGTGGGCCCCCCCCAGATCTTCTTCATGGTAAAGGGTATGGGGATCGTGGTCCGGCGGGAGATTGGGGTGTTTCCAGGGATGATGAGCCGGGTGGGGGGGTGCAGGTGGTCATACGGGTGGTGGCGGTATAATTCGCGTTTCCGTTTCTGGTCCTGACTGATGGCATGGACCGTCCTCTTCGCCCGCGGAGTTACATCCGGGCTCCGGTATTCCTTCTCGGATGACATGGACTATACTCCTGCTCCCCGGTAATAAAGAATTCGGCGGGAGCTGATCCTACAAAAAAAGATGTGCCGTTCCCTCAGCGGGTGAGGCGTTCCAGCTGCTCCAGAATAAGCGGTAGCGAAATCCGGCCGACCGGGGGGGTAACAGTGCCGTTGATGAGAACGATCGGAAGGGGGGGAGGCTGGTGTTCTTCGACAATCTTCATCACATATTCCGGGACGCCGTCGTCAAGGAGTGTCAGTTTCAGAGTGATGCCGGGGGGGTCGCGTGCCTGAAGCTCTGTCTTCAGGGCCTCACATGCCTTCACCAGATTTCCGAGGGGGGGCGCAGGTGGAAAGCTCGCAGGTGCGGGTATCGTCACAGGGAAACGGCCCGCATGCGCCGTCGGAAAACCCGATGACCTCAATTTCAGTGATATCTGCCATTGTTATAACGGTATATCTTTTGGCCTTATTAGCTTCTGCGGAAAGAAATCCTGCCCGGATTGCCGACCCTTTTGGCATTCGGGAAATCCGGTTCTGCACCGAAAATCCTGTGGGACCTCCATAGACCTGTACAAGTTTTTAATAAGGAATCTCCCTCAATACATATGGTTATTCAATGAAGGCGGTTCTGGGTCTTGAAAACGGGAAATATTATGTCGGAGAGGGCTTCGGTGTCGAAGGCACCTCTACCGGTGAACTAGTATTTACCACTCAGATGGGCGGTTATATGGAGGCACTGTCCGACCCGAGTTATAAGGGTCAGATTCTGATGTTCACCTATCCGCTCATAGGAAATTACGGGGTGCACCCCCCCGATAATTTCCAGAGCAGTAATGTTCATGCCCTCGGGTGTGTGGTGCGGGAGCTGTGTAAGGCCCCCCCTGCCGCCACGCCATCCCTGGGAGATTATTTTGCAGATCACGGTCTGCTGGGAATTTCCGGTATTGATACGCGGAAATTGACCATTGAAACACGGGTGAACGGCACTCTCGGTGCGGCACTGATTGTCGGGGATGACAATGGTGAGTATGCAGTCGAATGTGCACGAAACCAGCGTTCGATTACCGACGTTGATCTGATCCCGCAGGTATCCTGCAAAGAGGCATACCACATCGAAGGGAAAGGAAAGCGTATCGCCGTCCTGGACCTCGGGGTGAAGAGAAATATGCTCGCGAGCCTGAAGAGGCGCGGTGCTGACCTGTATGTCTTCCCCCCCACGACACCCGTCCTGATATCATCGAGGCGGTAAAACCCCCCCAGGCCCTCTTTATCACCAACGGTCCCGGCGATCCGATGCGTGCAACGGACGCCATCAAAACAACACAGTATTTTATCGGAAAAATTCCGATCTTTGGTATCTGTATGGGCAACCAGGTGACCGCTCTTGCACTTGGAGGTAAAACCTACAAGATGAAGTTCGGACACCGCGGGTCCAACCAGCCGGTCCGGTATTATGACGGCAGAATCTTCATCACCACCCAGAACCACGGGTTTGCGGTGGACGGGGGGGAAACTCTTCCGGAAGGTTGTGAAAAGCTCTTTACCAATGTCAATGACGGAACCTGGAAGGGTTCTATTCTGAAGACCTGAATATATTCACGGTTCAGTTCCACCCCCCCGAGGCCCATGCCGGGCCCTATGATACCGAGGAACTGATATTTGATATGATGTACCGGAGGATACCCTGATGCCGCTAAAACCTGAAATTAAAAAAGTGCTGCTCATTGGTTCCGGCCCGATTCAGATCGGCAGGCCGCAGAGTTTGACTTCTCCGGGTCACAGGCATGTCGTGCCCTCCGGGAGGAAGGGGTGGAGGTTGTACTGGTCAACTCCAACCCGGCAACGATCCAGACCGACCCGGAGACGGCGGATGTCATCTACGTGGAGCCCATCCGGGCCGATATCATCGCGGAGATCATCAAAAAGGAGAAGCCGGACGGCATTCTCTCCGGTATGGGCGGTCAGACGGGTCTCAATATGACCGCAGAACTGGCCGAGATGGGCGCCCTGGAAGGAGTCGAGATCCTCGGCACCCCCCCTGGAGGCCATCTACCGCGGTGAAGACCGGGAAAAGTTCCGTGACCTGATGGAAGAGATCGGGGGGGAACCGGTGCCCCGGAGTATGATCCTCACCGATATGGCACAGCTGGACGAGGCGCTCGAAACCGTCGGTCTTCCCGCGATCATCCGCCCCGCCTACACCCTCGGGGGGGTGCCGGTGGCGGTGTGGCCTACACCGCAGAAGAACTGAAGCGGATCGTGGAACTCGGTCTGCAGCGCTCCCGTATCCACCAGGTGCTCATTGAAGAGAGCGTCATCGGCTGGAAGGAAATTGAGTTTGAGGTGATGCGTGACGCTGCGGATACCTGCATCATCATCTGCGGAATGGAGAACGTCGATGCGATGGGTATCCACACCGGCGAGAGTGTGGTCGTTGCACCGATCCTGACCCTCAGGGACGACGAGTTCCAGAAACTGCGGGCGGCATCCCTGAAGATCATCCGGGCACTGGATGTCCAGGGTGGCTGTAATGTCCAGCTCGCATACCAGGACGGCGATTACCGCATTATTGAGGTAAACCCACGGGTCTCCCGTTCTTCAGCGCTGGCATCCAAGGCCACCGGATATCCGATTGCCCGTGTGGCATCAAAAATTGCCATCGGCCTGAACCTGGACGAGATCACCAACACCGTGACCGGCTGCACCCCGGCATCGTTTGAACCGGCCATCGACTACGTGGTCGTGAAGGTGCCGCGCTGGCCGTTCGATAAATTCCCGAACGCCGACCGCACCCTCACCACCGCGATGAAGTCCACCGGTGAAGTGATGGCCATCGGCCGTACGCTGGAAGAGGCCTTTAAGAAGGCGATGCGGTCCCTTGACACCGACGTGTATTCCCATACCTCGGAGTCAGAGATTCGCATGCTCCTCGCCAATCCGACGGACGAACGCTTCGGGTGCATCTTTGATGCGTTCCGGGCGGGCTTTTCTGTTGAGGAAGTGGCGGAACTGACCTATATCGCCCCGTTCTTTTTGGAGAAGATGCGCAATATCGTCTTGATGGAAGAGACACTTTCCGCAGGCAACCCGTCGCCGGAGACGATCCGGGACGCACGCCGGGCGGGGGTTCTCTTCAGAAGAGATTGCCAGCCTCTCCGGCATATCCGAACAGACCGTGGGAGAGCAGGGCGGCCAGCCTTCCTATAAGATGGTCGATACCTGCGCTGCCGAGTTCCCGGCAACAACCCCCCCCTACTTCTACTCCACCTGGAGGATGAGAGTGAGATTGTCCCCCCCGACGAGAAGGAAAAGGTGCTCATCCTCGGCTCCGGCCCATCCGTATCGGACAGGGTATCGAGTTTGACTACTGTACCGTGCATGCGGTGAAGGCACTCCGGGAGGAAGGGGGGGTTGAGGTGCATATCGTCAACAACAACCCGGAGACCGTCTCGACCGACTATGACACCTCGGACCGGCTCTTCTTTGAGCCGATGACGCTTGAGGATGTGACCAACATCCTGAAGTCGGACAATTACGCCGGTGTCATGGTGCAGTTCGGCGGCCAGAACTCGGTCAACCTCGCCCTGCCGCTGGAGCGGGCGGTAAAGTCCGGCAACCTGAACACCAAAATCTTCGGCACCTCTCCGGATGCAATGGACATGGCCGAGGACCGGGACCGGTTCAGCCAGCTTTTGGAAGAACTCGAGATTCCCTCGCCTGCCAACGGGTCGGCCTACTCGGAAGAGGAGGCATTCGCCATCGCAGAGAAGATCGGGTTCCCGCTGCTGGTGCGGCCGTCCTATGTGCTCGGCGGACGGGCAATGGAGCTCGTGCATGACGAAGTGGAATTGCAGACCTATATCCGCGAGGCGGTACGGGTCAGCCGTCAGCACCCGGTCCTTCTCGATTCATTCCTGCAGAACGCCATCGAGATTGATGTGGATGCTGTCTGTGACGGCACTGATGTCCTGATTGGCGGCATCATGGAACACATCGAGGAAGCGGGTGTCCACTCCGGTGACTCCGCCTGTGTGATCCCGTCCCAGTCCCTGACGGCCGATGTGATCGAGACGGTGCGGGAGTATACCAAGAGCCTTGCTCTGGGCATCGGCGTGGTCGGGCTGATCAACATCCAGTTTGCGGTCAAAGACGAAGTGGTGTATATCCTTGAGGCCAACCCACGGGCGAGCCGGACGGTGCCCTTCGTCTCGAAGGCGACCGGCATGCCGCTTGCAAAGATTGCCGCAACGGTGATGTTCGGCAGGAAACTCGCCGACCTTGGATATACCGAGCCGGAGATGTCGCACGTTGCGGTAAAAGAAGTGCTTCTGCCCTTCAACAAACTCCCCGGCGTCGACACCGTGCTTGGCCCGGAGATGAAGTCCACCGGCGAAGTGATGGGCATTGACTACGACTTTGGCCGTGCCTACTACAAGGCCTGTCTCTCCGCGGACAACGAACTGCCGCTGGAAGGCAATGTCTTCATATCGGTCGGGACGGAGGACAAGGAAGGTATCCTTCCCGCAGCACAGAACCTGCACGAACTGGGCCTGAAGATCTTCGGGACAACCGGGACGGTGGCATTCCTTGAATCCCACGGCATCCCTGCGAGCCTGGTGAGAAAGGTGCAGGAAGGCTCCCCCCCCAATATCATCGACGTGATGCGGAGGGGGGGAGACCTGCGGCTGATCATCAACGCACCTTCCGGGAAATATTCCCGGCAGGACCATGTCCGTATCATGCGGGCGGCGCTGGATTACAATATCCCGTATATCACCACCATTCAGGCGGCCAACGCGGCGGCACAGGCAATCCGCAGTCTGAAGAAGGACTCGATCACGATTGAGCCGTTGTCGCACTATCATGCTGATCCAAAAAACCAATTATCTCCTTTTTTTGCCACCACCCCCCCGTTTACCGCTGCATCCGGGTATATGCTGCTCGCCGAGGAATCGGGACATCTGAGGATTGCCTAGCGTTCATTCGATGTCACACCCTTAAATAGTCGTATCGCGAAGCCACAGGTATATGATACTTCAGCGTATCAGAGGTGAACGATATGAAACGGTTTGATGTGTGGATGCCTTCGGTGAGGCATGCACTGGTATATACGATGCTGCTCATTGCCATCGGATGCGTGGCAATGACTGGGAGTGCAGCGGCGGCATCGCCTACGGCAACAGAGATGTGGACCTATTCCCAGCCGACGAACATGTATGACTGTGACATCTCCTGATGTCGGGTATGTGGCAGGCGGGACATACAATAGAAAAGTGTTCCTGCTCACGATTGAAGGAGAACATCTCTGGACGGTTGACACCGGCTCTCCGGTCTGGGGGGGCGTGGCCGTCTCCCGTGGTGCCGAATATGTGGTGGCAGGCACCGATATCGGAGACCTTCTGGTCTATAACAATGAAGGAACTCTGCTCTGGTCCAAACGGTTCAGGGGCAAAGTAAACGATGTGGATATCTCTGCCGACGGGTCGGTGATCGCTGTTGCCTGTGGCGATGCGAAGGTCTACCGCTATACGAACCTGGGATCCGAGGTCTGGGCCCACAATATGAACTCAGCGGTGCTCTCGGTCTCCGTGACCGAGGATGGCCGTCTCATCGGGGCCGGAACAAAGGAATTTCTGATAACAGTGCTGGACCCTGAGGGTCAGAAGGTCTGGAGCTACAAAATCAACGGACAGGTGTTTGGCCTGGACCTCTCCCCCCCGGACGGGACCTACCTCATTGCAGGGGGAAATGATGCCTATACCTATGTCTTTGATGACGAAGGCAAGATCGTAGCCCAGCTGCAGCCTGCATCCAGGGTCAATGATGTCTCCGCCGCATTGCAGGGAGTATACTTTGCGCTGGGACGCGGGGACGGAATCACGACCATCTATGGCACGGACGGGATAATGGTCACCGAGGTCTCTGCGTCCGCCAGTATAAACAGCGTCTCTCTCTCACCCTTAGGCGGCGCCCTTGCGGTCGCCTCGTCTGACGGCAAGCTCTATCTCTACTCTCTCCCGACACCGGCAGTGCCGGTCACTCCGGTGAAGACTCCTGCTCCCACCCCCCCGATCGTCGACCCCCCCGGTGCAGATGGTATTCTTTCCTTCTCCTCGGCGCCATCGGGTGCCACCGTCTACGTCAATAACGCGGTAGTGGGTATTACCCCGGTGACCCTGCCCCCCCTGAAGGCGGGGCAGTATCCGGTGCTGATACGCCTTGACGGTTACAATGACTGGACGACAACGATAAACCTGCTTCCGGGAGATACGGTGAATGTGGTCGCACAGATGACTGCCGCAACGCCTGTTTCCACCCCCCCTGTCCCCCCCGCGGGATTCCTGCCGGTGCTGGCGGGTCTCATCCTTGGTGCGGTGCTTGTCCTGCGCCGGTCGGATGACTGATCTACACGGAATGATTCTGAAATAAGGGGGAGTTCTGCCCCCCCTCAACCCGTTTTTTGCAGACCATCCTGTCCTGCCACCGGGACGGGGGGAAAAAAATGTTTTTCTGAGCCAGACGATCAGATATTTTTCAGCAGTGTGCCAAGATACGGAATGAAATCATTCTTGCGTGACATCACGCCTTTCATCGTGACCGGGCTGTCCGCCAGCTCCAGACTTTCAAGAAGGGCCGCAGGTGCCGATGCAAAGACCAGACTTCCGTCTTCAAAGACACTGGTAAACAGTGCCAGAAAGATATCATGGTTCTGGGCTGAACGAATGGCATCCGCTTCGTTCATGATCTCTTCGGCGTGCGTTTGTGCAAATTCATAGGTGGGTACCATCACCTGGGATATTGCGATGGATTTGCCGAAGAGTTCATACGCCTTCATATCGGCTGTCAGCAGGTCCCGCACGGGGGGCATCGCCAAAGTCCATCGCTTTGCGTATCAGCTCGGTGCCATACTCCTCCGGGTCGGTGGCGGTCAGCTCTGCAAGGTAGCGGACTGCCGCGAGGTCCTGATCGGTCGTTGTCGAGAGGCGCAGGACAAGGGTGTCCGAGAGAATACCCGAGAGAAGAATGCCTGCGGTCTCGAAGTCAGGATCCGTGCCCGAATCCATGTATTTTCCGGCAATGATCGTGCAGGTTGAGCCGACCGGGTCATTGAAGAACCGTATCGGCCGGAGGGTGGTGATCGCGCCAATCCGGTGGTGGTCGATGATCTCAAGAATCTCTGCCGTCTCGATACCGTCCACGGCCTGAGCATATTCGTTATGATCCAGCAGGATCACCTGTTTGGCCACATCCTGCAGGAAGGTGTTTCGGGAGAGCATGCCGAGATACTGGTTGTCCTCACCCACGATACAGGCGGTACGATAGCGGGACTCGGAGACTAGGTGTTTGGCGTAATCGATGGTGGTGTCCTTTGTGATCACCGGGCAGTCGGTGGCCATCACATTGCGTGCGGGCAGGGAGAGATTGATCATCTTTCCGACACCGAAGGCATCCAGGCTCGTTGAGAGGACGGCAACGCCCCGCTCTCTGGCGTCCCGGATGGCCCGTTCTCCCACCGGTGCGTTATCCGCCACGATGAGGGCGGCAATGCCCGCCCCGATCAGGGCAAGCTGCACGGGTTCGTTGTCCCCCCACAATCGCGATGTCGTTTTTCGTAAGTCGGGAGAGGGTGACGTGCAGGGCGTCGATTGCCGTGTATACCTTGCCCTCGATGAGATCGTCGGAGGGGGGGACGACGATGGTGCCTTTTAATATTTTGCTGAGATTTTCCAGAGTGATCGGGGGGGCAAACGAGAGCTGTTCAATCTTCTGGCGGGTGACATAGGTGCGTGCCAGACCATACTCACTGAGAATGCCTAAAAATCGTCCCTTCTCATCGGTGAGCGGATAATTACGCACGTCATGAGTGGTCATCAGATCTGCGATATCGATCGTCGGCAGGTCGGCAGGAGCGCTCATCGTGTAGGTGAACGGCATATCCGCCACACTCGGGACGAGACTCTCGATATACTCGGGAGTCTTGCAGTTGAATTTCTTCAGTGCAAAGGCCGTCTCCGGGTTGACCGGCCCGCAGCGTGCCGCGATATATTTTCCGGGTTCTTTTCTGTTCAGGTATGCCGCATACGCAAGAGCGCTGCAGATACTGTCCGTGTCTGGTTTTTTGTGTCCGATGATGTAAACCTGGTTCATGCCCGTCTCCCTGATGAGGTTGGTTGCATGTAATTCAACCGGCAGATAGATATGTATTATGTGGGCCAGGAAAGAAACGGATGTCCTGCGTCTTCCGGTTAAAATACGATTCTTTTATTACTATGTATGCATAAATCCGGTGTATATACCATGAGGTGTGAGATGGAGATCATCAAGATTCCGCAGATGAAAAAAGAGGAATATGACGAACTGATCCGCGAAGGCTGTGTTTCTAGAATTGCCTTTCAGGGAGAGAAGTATCCGTATATCGCACCGTTTATGTACGTGTTTGATGGGAGCTTTCTCTATTTCCTGTCGACGAAGTACGGGAGAAAAAACGATCTCTTTAAAAAGAGTCCCTACGTCTCGGTCGAGGTGGAACGCTACTCCGCGGATATGTCCTGCTATACCTTTGTGACCATGCAGGGACGTCTGGTACAGGAAGAGGATGCGATCACCAAGAAGAAGGTGCGGAAGATGTTTTTAGACCTGATTCAGGAACACGAACTCTCGCATAATATCCTTGCGGCACTGGGCCATGACCCGTCGGAACCGATAGAGTCAATTCTCGAAGAGGAGCGCTCAAACATCTGGAAACTCACGGGCGTGACCGATATTGTGGCGCTAAAAAATCTTTAGTACACATATGTTCCATATAATCTTTTCTTTTTGACAATATTTATATTATAAATCGTTTAACCTAATCCTGATTAACATGGATTTGAAACGGATTGGTTTACTTTTACTTGTTCTGCTCAGTGTAACCTTCATCTGCGGGTGCACGGGAACGGATTCGAACAATGCAACAGCAACCCCCCCGACCGCGGCTGCAAATGCAACCGCTGCAGCCACCCCCCCTGCTCCGGAAGAAACAACAACGGCAGCAAACCCAGAACTGTTGAAGATTGCAACCACCACCAGTCTGGACAACACCGGTCTGCTTGAAGCGCTCCAGGAGCGGTTTGAAAAAGACCACGATGTCACCCTGCAGATCATTGCAGCAGGCACCGGCAAGGCACTTGAGTACGGCCAGCGCGGAGACGTTGACGTGCTGATGGTGCATGACCGCGCCCGTGAGGACACCTTCATCGACGATGGATATGGCATCAACCGCCGCGGCATTGCCTACAACTACTTCATGATCATCGGACCCGAGTCCGACCCCGCAGGCATTGCCAACATGACACCGGAAGAGGCACTGACCACCATCTATACCACGGCAGAGACCAACCCCCGACGTGGTCTTCATCTCCCGTGGCGACAACTCGGGCACGCACTCCAAGGAGAAGGCCATCTGGACCAGTGCCGGATATAATTATACCACAGACGTTGAAGGCGCCGGTGACTGGTATGTCGAAGGCGGCCAGGGAATGGGTGCTACCCTGACGCATGCCAATGAGAAACTGGCGTACACGCTCTCGGACTCCGGAACCTACCTGTCCTACAAGACCGACCTTGACCTGGTACCCCCCCTCGTTGACAAGGGAGATTCTCTCCTGAACGTCTACAGTGCCATGATGATCAACCCGGAGAAGTATGACTACGTGAACAGCGACATGGCACGGGAATGGATCAACTTCCTGATCACCCCGGAGACGCAGGAGTTCATCGGTGGATTTGGTGTCGACACCTACGGCCAGCCGCTCTTCTTTGAGTCTCGCGGAAACTTTGACGTGATGGGTATCACCCAGGCTGAAGCAGAGACACCCATCCCTGCATAATCCTTTTTTTTGCGAATTCTTTAACTTCTTTTGCGCATGAATGAAACAGCAGGTGCATCATCTTGAATGAGCTTATTGACGGATTTATCACCGCGGTCACGCTGATTGTGACGCTCGATCCGGAAGTCTATGAGATTGCATTCAGGAGCATATACATTACCTTTTCAGCGACCCTCATCGCATCCGCCCTCTCGATACCTGTTGCGCTGTATCTCGCATTTCATGATTTCCGGGGGGAAAAACGAGCCTTGTGAACCTGATTCATACGCTCTATGCCCTGCCGACGGTGCTCATCGGCCTTCTGGTCTTTCTCATGCTCTCCCGCAAGGGGCCGTTCGGGTTTCTGGGTCTGCTCTTTACCCCCCCCGGTGCCATGATCATCGGGCAGGTCATTTTGATCATCCCGATTCTTGTCGGGCTGATATACTCCGCCCTCACGTCTCTCGACCCGATTGTCAAGGACACGATCATATCACTGGGCGCGGATCGTCTCCAGTTTGTGGCATCCATTCTCCGGGAAGTAAGATTTGTGATATATGCAGCGATTGCCATGGCCTTCGGGCGGGCCATATCGGAAGTGGGGGGGCGGCAATCATCATCGGCGGGAACATTAAGGGATTTACCCGTGTTCTCACGACCGCCATATCCCTTGAGACCTCGATGGGAAATATTGAGTTCTCCATGGCGCTGGGCATCATTCTGCTCTTTATCGCGTTGATCGTAAACTTTGTCATGACCACAATCCGGAGGGGGGGAACTGACATGATTGAAATTGAGCACCTGAAGAAGGATTTCGGCGACCACCAGGTACTGCGGGGCGTAGACCTCCGGGTCTCCGAGGGGGAAATATTTGTGATCATCGGCCCCCCCTCGGGACAGGGCAAATCCACCCTGCTCAGAATCATCGACACCCTCGAAAAACCGACCTCCGGGGATGTACGCATACAGCATGACTCCCTCTATACCGGGGGGGGCGTTCGAATCACCATGAGATGCGCAAAAAGATCGGCATGGTCTTCCAGAACCCCCCCGCAATATTTCAGGGACGGTCTTTGAGAATGTGGCATACGGCCTTCGGTTCCGCAAAATATCTTCAACAGAGATGCATGAACGGGTCTCACAGACTCTCCGGGAGGTGGGGGGGCTTGAAGGCTACGAGAAAAGGGATGCACGCAGTCTCTCCGGCGGGGGGGAAAAGCAGCGCATCGCCTTTGCCCGCACGATGGTGACCCGGCCCGAGATCATTCTCCTTGACGAGCCGACGTCCAATATTGACCCGGTCACGACAGAAAAGATTGAGGAAATAATCCATTACACCCGTGACACCTACGGCACCACCATGATCATGAACACCCACGATATGCTGCAGGGTCAGCGGATGGGGGGGATCGTATCGGGGGGGTGATGATGGACGGGAGGATCGTGCAGTCCGGGACGCCGAAGGAGATCTTCACCCTGCCTGAAAACGAGGGTGTGGCCCGGTTTATCGGGTTTGAGAATGTCTTTGCGGGCAAAATATCGCATACGGATGGCCGGACGGCGGTGATACAGTCCGGGAGAGCAGACGTGTATGGGGAGACCACGCTTCCTTCCGGTGCACCGGTTGCCTGGTGCATCCGCACCGAGGATATGCACCTGCACCGGAAGGAACGCTACGAGGATGCCAGCAAAGTCCGAAACCATCTCCGGGGGGGCACCGTTGCCAAAATCACGCTTGTCGGCCCGAAACAGCATGTGATCGTCGACTGCGGTATCCCGCTGGAAGTGGTTGTCGGCTGGCGGTTTGCCGACCGTCTAAAGGTGAAACGGGGGGGAGATCAGGTATGGGTCTCCTTTCACCCGGAAGCCGTCCACGTAATGCCCCGGTGAGGACGATAACGGGAGCGCTTATTGTCCTTCCTGCCGACTCTTTTTTGCATGACCGCGATTCAGCCTGCAGAAACTCTTCGCTCTCTTCTTCGCCGGATTGACGGGAAGGGCTACGGACAGTACGGAGACATCCGGGGGCCAGTATCAGTTTGACTCTTTTGTGCTCTGCATCGACCATGTGCAGAAAGATCCGTTTGCCTCGCCGTCCCGGGTGCGTGTTCTGGTTGACGCGGGGGCAGCAGGTTTTACAGATGATATGTGGAGCACCACCTCCCGCCGCCGGGGGGGGCTCTGTGATTATCTCACCCGTGCCTTCTGTCAGGCGGCAGAACGAAGCAGCGCCCGGTCCGGCAGCGGGAAGAGCGGCCTGATTGCGATGGATGAACCCGGTCAGGAGATTCTGGAACGGACGTCTGTTGTCATCCGTGACGCCGGTGTTGAGGGGGGCGCTGTGTCGTGGGCCTGCCTGCTCACGGGCGCAGGATTGCCGGGCGGGAGGCGGAAAAGATCTTCTTTGAGCGCCTGCCGGAGTGTGTCGCAGCCTCTCTTGTTCTGCGGGCTCATGATTCGAATCGGATATATCGTCATATCGGGGTGGCCGAGGACGCGGACGTGCTCCGCGGTGCCCTGAGGGAACAAAACCTCGTCGCGTTTGTGGCGGACGGTGCCGTGCTGCCGCGGGAGAGCGGTGCCTCTGACCGGCCAATGAAGTCTGCCGATGTGGTGCCGTTTGCCTCACCGCCTGCGTTGCGGGTAGAGATTGCGGTTCCGCATGCGGGGGGGCCCCTCACCGGGATGGGCATTCCCAGGGGGGGGTGACCCTGATCGTGGGCGGCGGCTATCACGCAAGTCCACGCTCCTTGATGCCCTCACGGCCGGGGGGGTGTATACCCATATCCCCCGGCGACGGGCGTGAGTATGTGGTGAGCGACCCGGCGGCGGTGAAGATACGTGCCGAGGACGGACGGCGGGTGGAGGCGGTGGACATCTCGCCGTTCATCACCGGCATTCCCGGCGGGAAGGATACCCGTTCCTTTTCTTCAGAGGACGCGAGCGGCAGCACGTCGCAGGCGGCCACGATCATGGAGGCGCTTGAGGCCGGTGCCCGCCTCTTTTGTATCGATGAGGATACGAGCGCGACAAACTTCATGATCCGCGACCGGAGGATGCAGGCGCTTGTCGCAAAGGAGCATGAGCCGATCACTCCCTATATCGACCGGGTGCGGGAGCTCTTCACTGAATTCGGCGTCTCCTCGGTGATCGTCATCGGCGGGTCGGGTGACTATCTCGATGTGGCGGATACGGTCATCTGCATGGATGCCTACCGACCGGATCTGATCACCGACGCGGCCCGGAAAATAGCGGTGGAGTATCCCACCGGCCGGATACCGGAGACCGGTCAGGCCTTTCCCCCCCGATGGCAGGAACGGATCTTTGACGCCCGCTCCTTCTCGCCTGCCAAAGGCAAGCGGGCGGTGCGGATTCAGGCCCGTGGCAAAGGACGATCGTCTTCGGGACGACCGATATCGACTGCACTGCAGTCGAACAAATTGTTTCAGAGAGCCAGACCCGTGCGATTGCGGATGCCATCTGGTATGCGGTACAGTATATGGACGGGTCTGCCACCGCAGCCGGGGTTGCCACACGGGTGATGCAGGATATCGAAATGCAGGGACTCGATATCCTTTCCTCGCGGAAACGGGGGGGAGACTATGCGGCGTTCCGCTCTCTTGAGCTGCTGATGGCAATCAACCGGATGCGCACGCTGCGTGTTGTGCAGGCGGAGCGGTAGGATGGGGGGGAAGGAGCAGGGGGGGCAGCCCTTCTGGTCGTAAAAAAGTCCCGGTTCTATGCCCACCTCTACGAGGTTTCATCAGTTGAGGAGGTGCAGGAGATCCGGGAGCAGCACCGGAAAATATACCGCAAGGCCGCCCATCATTGTTATGCCGCCCGGTTGACCCTGCCGGAAGGCCTCCTCGAACCGTTCGGGAGTGACGGTGAGGTGGGACGGCCGGGCATGGTGCTCCTCAACCTGCTCCAGCGGGAAGAGCTTACGTCGCATATGATTGTTGTATCCCGCATCTTCGGCGGCATCAAACTCGGGCCGGGGAATGTCTCGCGGGCCTTCCGGGACGCCGCGGCAGAGGCGGTGGCGGCGGCCCGGATGGAATAGAAGGCAGCCCGGAAAATCTATTTATTCTCTGTCGACTGCAGGAAGCGCTCAATCTCCTGCTGAAAAACAGAGAAATCCCCGATATGTTCCTGCAGTATTGAAAAGGCAAGCGTGTCATCGATTGCCCCATAGCGGTGCACAACGATATTTCGAAATCCTTTCATTGTTTTCAGTGTCTGCCGCATCCCGGAACCGAACACGCCGTGCTGCACAAGGTGCTCAAGGATATCTTCATCCGCCCCCCCGGGGACACCCAGTTGGAGGTCAGTATTCAGAATCGCACAGATATCAAAGACATTCTCAATTGCATACTCCGTGCGTTTGTAGATGCCGTCTTTGATCAGGCCCAGCTGTTGAAATGAATCCGCAGAGTCCGGGAAATTCGTTTGGATCAGTTCAATGCTCTCTGTCATCTCCCGGAGTTTGATGCGGATGACCGTGCTCCGTATGGACTTGTTCATACGATCGCCTGCGTGCCGATATAATCATACAACCGGTGTTTGAACGCATCAAACTCCCGTATCGTTTCAAGTGCCATATCATAGAGGAACCGTTCATCAGGACAGTAGATGACACGCCCCCCCGCAGAACCTCCATCCGGACGTAGAGCGGCAGGTTCCCAAAGATCTGGATGTCATACCGGTCATCGAAGAGTTCGGAAAGCACGGCAAACCGGAACTTCCCCCCCTTCCTCACGGTCTCCGTCGTAATATATGCAGAGATCGATATCAGACGTCTCTTTCGCCCGTCCTTCTGCAACGGAACCATAGAGGATGATAAACCGTACCCTGTCAAAACCCTCGATCGTTTTGAGCCGTTCGAGTGCATGATGAATCAGTTCCTCTGCTATTTTCATCCGAAAAATCCCTCGTCCATAGGTGGCATCTCTCCTGCATTAACATTTCCGCCGGCGACGAATCCCGCTCTCCTGAGCGGTGGCTCTTCCGCGAATGGGTGTGGAAATTCTGTAGATACCTGTCAGAATGGTGGCAGACGATGGATGTCAGGTGAGTGAAAGTAAGAATAAGAACTGCCAGCTCCTCTCCTCTCACACAATTCACAAAAGTATTGTTTCAGGGATTGAACGGATTTGGGAAGGAACAGATCTGCGTCTGTTCATTGATGGTCTTTTCTGACCGATAATTCATATCATGGGAAACATTATCGCAATAGATTTACCAGCTCTTCTTTCGTGATGCAGTTTTTCTGTGACACTTTTGTGATGATATCATTCAGTGTGCCTTTTGCAATCTCATCATGCAGGGGTATGGTAATCCTGTGTTCTCCTTCAGTGAACATTTTCTTCATCTGGATATCTGCCTCGCTGTCGCAGAACGGCATATCCAAGTGAATTGAGCAACTTCACCAGTTTTGACCCGCTAACAACCGGATATTTTGGCAACGGAACCAACCTGAAATTCAGTCAGGGAGACGATGGTAATCTGCTCCCCTGCTTCAATATCTTCTGCAAAATGCAGTTCTGCTGCATCGTTGATCTGTTCGATGAGGTCATCAAGCGTTTTGCCTGTGTGAAGATATCGACCCAATGCCACGGGCGCACCAGTGTTCACCATTATGATATATATCGAATATTACATGCATTTTTTCTGCATTCCTCCTTGGTAATGTCCATGGATAATCCATATTCTGGATGTCTGATCCGTCTCGCAATTGCATCGCAATTACAGATGTTTTTTCAGTTCTTCTTCCCGCCGTACGGCAGCGCCTGCGGCCCGGAAGGCATCTTCCAGTTCTTCAAAGTTCGGGATGCCCGCCTCCCGGAGGACCCGCACGCCTGCGGTCATGCTCTCCCCCCCGCCGATCATGCATCCGACGACCATCTTATCGGTGTGCCGGGAGAACCGGGCCATCTCGGTCGCGAGGTGAACGGGGGGGTCAATCGTCGCCGTCGGCACCGATACGACGAAGGCGATGTCCCACTCCTCCTGATGGCGGATGAGGGCATCGAAGGTCAGCGCAAACCGGTGGACACCCGCGTCCCCCACCATATCGATGGGGGGGTTCTGACGACTCCAGCCCGGCAGCATAAAGGCGTTCATCTCGGCGAGCAGGGCATCAGAGAGGGGGGGAGCCATTTGGATGCCGTGCTGCTCTGCGTAATCGGAGGCGAGGACACAGAACCCGCCGGCAATGGATATCACGACGGCACGGTTTCCCTGCGGATAGCCTTCCGAGCCCAGCAGCATCGCGAGGCTGAAGGCGTCCGAGAGATTATGTGCCATGATGATGCCTGCCTGCTGGAAGGCAGCTTCGTAGACCTCGTAGCTTCCGGCAAGGGAACCGGTATGGGAGGCGGCCGCCTGCTGCCCCCCCACGGCGGAGCGGCCCGCCTTAATAGCGATCACCGGTTTTTTCGGGGGGGTGACCTTCGCCGCCTCTTCAAAAAAGCGCCTGCCGTCACGGATCTCTTCGATATAGAGGACAATGGTGCGGGTGTATGCATCCGCTGCGGCAAAGCGGATGTAGTCCACGAAGTCGATATTGGTCTGGTTGCCGACCGAGAAGACGGCAGAAAAACCGATGTCGCGGGAGAGACTCCAGTCAACAAGGGTGGTGATGATGGCGCCGCTCTGTGAGATGAAGGCGGTATGCCCGATTCGGGGTGACTTGGGGGGGTCGAAGGTGGCGTTCAGGGAGAGCCGGGGGGGCACCTGCAGGCCGAGGCAGTTGGGGGGGCCGGTGTAGCGGATGTCGTATTCCTGTGCGATCGCCTCAACCTCCTGTTCGAGGAGCGCCCCCCCCTCGCGGTCAGTCTCCCGGAAGCCGGAGGTGATGATGATGGCAAGCGGGATGCCGCGAACGCCCGCGTCCCGCATCACCTGCGGCACGACGGTGTTGGGCACGGTGACGATCACCGCGTCCGGTTGTTCGGGGGGGACATCTGCAAGGGAGGGATAGACGGTCTTACCAAAAATGGTGCCGCCTTTTGGGTTCACCGGGTAGACCGTGCCGCTGAAGGTCAAAAGATTTCGGAGGACGATGTAGCCAATCTTCTTGGGGGGGTTTGCCGAGGCGCCGACGAGGGCGATGCGTGAACCGAAAAAGAGGTTTTCCGGGAGCGGGGGGGGACGGGACAATGCTGGTGCCGCTGCCGGCGGGCGGATGAGCACGCGGGCATCCACCGCACAGAGACCGTCGGTATAGAGCACAAGGGGGGGGTTGATGTCGAGTTCGGCCACCTCAGGGCGGTTGGTGAAGAGGGCGGAGACCTGTTGGATGGCATCGCTGAGTGCCGCCTCGTCGAGGGAAGCGGTGCCACGGTAGCCTGCAAGCTGCGGGTAGTGGCGGATGGAGCGAACCATACCTGCGGCCTCCTCCTTTGAGACGGGGGGGGCGACCCGCATCGTGATGTCGTGTTCCAGTTCGACGAGGGTGCCTCCCGTGCCGAAGGTGACAACCGGCCCGAATGCCGGGTCGCGTTTCCCGCCGATATAGAGTTCAAGGCCCGGTGGTGCCTGCTCTTCGATGACAAACCCGGTGATGGCGGCATCCGGCGCCCGTTCATGGATATTTTTTTGGATGGTCGCAATTGAGGCCCTCAGTTCTTCCGGGGTGTGGATACCCGTCTGCACCCCACCGGCGTCTGATTTGTGAGTGATGTCGGGGGAGAGAATCTTTGCCACACAGGGGTAGCCAATCGTCTCTGCCGCCGTCACCGCCTCTGCTGCGGAGTGGACGACCGCGTGACGGGGGGGGACGGTGATGCTGTAGTCGTTCAAAAGTGCGAAACTCTCGGGCTCGCTCATCAATCCCGGGGGGCGTCAGTCATGATATGAGGATGGAGCAACTGTCGTAATAGCTGTTGTGGATGGTATCTCACGGGTGAGGATGGGTGCCGTCCGGCCTGCCGCCTCTCCCTCCCGGATGAGGGAAAGTATCTCCTTCAGAGGGACGGGCTGGTAGCCGGTGACGTCCGTTGATATGTTGACCGTTTTGTTGGTGAAACTGATGAAGGGGGGGTAGTCACCGAGCCGGGCGTTGTGCGTGTGGCCGTGTATCACCCAGCCCCGGTAGGATGCCGGGACGTGTTTCGGGTTGTGGATGACAAGGAAGGTGCGGCCGCCTGCGCTGAGAGTCTGGGACGGGCAGGTGCCTTCGAGGCAGGTGTCGTGGTTGCCTTTGATCCAGGTGACCGTCCCGTTGAGTCGGGAACGGCAGGCATCCACCGTCTCGGCCTCAGCCTTGTAGGTGAGGTCGCCTGCGAAGATGACGGAGTCATTCGGGCCGATGGTGTGGTTCCAGTTCTCCGTGAGGACGCGATCCATTGTTGCGGTGTCATCGGGAAGAAAGGGACGGTAGTAGTAGTCGATGGCCTCGCAATGGCCGAGGTGGAGGTCTGCGGTCAGAAATATCTCCGGTTCGGGGGGGTATGGGAGGGTGCGGTGCACTCATACCCGCGGGTGTGCCGGTAGGCAGCGTGGGAATCTCTGAGAAGATCTTCTGAGGCGGCCTCTTCCGGGGTGAGACGACGGCCGAGCGGAAGGTCGTATAGGTTTCCATCCGGGAGAGTGATGCGGGTCGCATCAGTGGTGATGAGGAACGGGCGGCAGCGGTGATATTTCTGCGGCCGCCGGTCAAACACGTTTGCGAGGGCTTTTGCGATCAGGGATTCGGATGGGGGTCAGGGGGCAGATCGTGACGCTGCATTTTTTGAGGGTGGTGAAGTATCCGAGAGGCGGGGTGACGGGGGGAGGGATGAGGATGAGGTGCCTGCAACGGCCTCCAGCCCGAAAAAGAACCGGTGGCCCCCGGCGGATGCGTCGGCAGCCGGTGATGGTAAGAGGAAGATAGGGGGGCATTGTCTGTCGGGTGACGAGAGAGTCGGGCAGGGGGAATTCCGGCAACGGGGCAGGCATCGGGGGATGCCCATGGTCGTGCTGAATTCACGGGCTGCGTCGGTGAGTTTCCACTCGGCAAAGAGCGGGCAGGCGGTGGCTTGTTCCGGGGGGGATTTCTTATGCATATGAATGGTTTGTTACGTTTTGTAACGGGTATTTTGTGAATGTTACTTTTTGTAACATATTGTTTATCTGGCGTTTTTATTTGGTTTTGGGGGCATATGGACGTTCTTTTGTAACAAAGAGTGTCCCCCCCACTCTAATACCTGCCAAACGATTCCAGCTCCTCACGCACGGCCATGCGAACCGCCTCAATATCAAGCTGTTTTCGTTCGGCCCGTTTCAGACGACTCTCCATCGCACGGATGCCCTCCGATATGCTGGGGCCGTAGGAGAGGGCGATATCTATTGCGTCCTCCTGGATACGGACTACTCTGGACATAGTAAAAATATATTGGATGCCTGCCGGATTAAAAGGGGCGGATATCTGCGACCGGGTGTTCCGGCATATATTCTAAGGATGAAGAACAAAGGAGATTTTATATGCGGTATGTGGTCACCGGCGGTGCCGGGTTTATCGGATCCCACCTTGCAGAGACGCTGGCAGGGGGGGAGGGGCATGCAGTCGTGATTGTCGACGATTTCTCCACCGGAAAAACTGAGAATCTCCAATGGGCAGAGGGGGGGATGGCACAGGTGACAGTATGTGAGGGGAGCATCACGGATCTTGCCCTCATGCAGCAGGCTTGCAAAGGTGCGGACGGGGTCTTCCACGAGGCGGCCGTTGCCTCCGTGCCCAAGTCGGTCGCTGACCCGCTGGGGTCAAACGCGGTCAATGTGGACGGCACCCTCACGGTGCTTGTCGCCGCACGGGATGCGGGTGTCCGGAAGGTGGTGCTCGCCTCGTCCGCCGCAAATTACGGGGGGGACAATCCGAACCTCCCCCCCCTCAAAGAGACAGAATCTCCGCGGCCGCAGTCCCCGTATGCGGCGCAGAAGCTGATGGGTGAATACTATGCCCGCCTCTTCACCGACCTCTACGGGCTGGAGACAACCTGCCTGCGCTACTTCAATGTCTACGGCCCGCGGCAGGATCCCTCATCACCCTATTCCGGCGTGATATCCATATTTATCGACCGGATCTCTGCCGGAGAACCGATCACCATCTACGGCGACGGGACGCAGACGCGGGACTTCATCTACGTCGGTGATGTCGTCCGGGCGAATATCCGGGCAATGGCATCCGATGTCCGCGGTGTCGTAAATGTGGCCGGGGGGGGACAGGAGACCTCACTCAACGACCTCGCCCGAGTGATTATGGATCGTACCGGGAACACCTGTGACACCCGCTACGATGCACCGCGGGAGGGGGGGACATCCACCGCTCGCTTGCCGATACCCAAAGGCTTGAGGAGACCATCGGCAGGGTCGCAGCATGCCGTCTTGCCGACGGTCTCTCAAAGACGATCGCATGGTCTGTTGCATCGCAAACCGAACCATCCGTCTGAAACCCTGCCGGTTCTGTTTTTGTTCTCCCTCTTTTTTCACCGGCTGACCATCACGAATTATTTATATAAACATCCGATACTTCTATACGAATTGCCGGGGGGGAACCCGCAACGGTGGTGGTATCAATACTATACGGAAGAAATACGGTTGGAGACAATGTCGTCATTGCTGAAGGCGTTGTGCTTGGATTTCCCTCACGCGAATATATGGGCAGAGACGAGTTTCCGGGAACGACCATCGGTGCGAACGGGGGGGTCATCCGCTCGGGGACGATTCTCTATGCCGATGTTGTCGCGGGCAGGAATTTCTCTACCGGACACAATGTGATGATCCGCGAGAAGACCACCATCGGTGATGGGGGGGTCTCCGTCGGGACGAACACAATAATCGAGGGTAACACAATCATCGGGAACAACGTGAGTCTCCAAAGCCTCGTCTACATACCGACCGGGGTCGTGATCGAGGATGACGTCTTCATCGGCCCGAACGCGGTGCTCACCAACGACCCCTACCCGCCACATGGCGGGGGGGATAACCTGAAGGGGGGGCCCGTGATCCGGAAGGGTGCCTCCATCGGTGCGAACGCGACGATTCTTCCGGGGGGGTCGTTGTTGGCGAAGGGGGGGCGCTTGTCGCAGCGGGTGCGGTCGTGACGCACGATGTGCCGCCCCCCCGCATGCTTGCCATCGGCTCACCTGCACGCTTCCGTAACCTGCCGGAGGGAGCGAAACAATGATCCCGGTCGCAAAACCCGCCATAGGGAGGATGAGATTGCGCCGTTGCCGCGGTAATGAAGACCGGCATGCTGGCGACCGGGCCCGAAGTGACCGCGTTTGAAGAGGAGTTTGCCGGATACTGCGGGGGGGTGAACCATGCGGTCGGGATGAACTCCGGCACGGCGGCACTTCATGTGGCCCTGCGGGCCCTCGGTGTCGGGCCCGGTGACGAGGTGATCGTGCCTGCCTTCACCTTCATTGCCACGGCAACAAGTGTGAGCATGTGCGGGGGGGCAAAACCCGTGATGGTGGATGTGGACGAAGAATGCTACACCATCGACCCGGAGGAAGTCACAGAGCACCTGAACGCAAAGACAAAGGCGGTGATTGGAGTCCACCTCTTCGGCCAGCCGTTTGCGGTCGAACCGGTCGTGGAGATCTGTGAGGATGCGGATGTGCTGCTCGTCGAGGACTGTGCTCAGGCGCACGGGGGGGCGATGTACAAAGGAAAAAAAGGTCGGCGGTTTCGGCGCTATTGGCTGTTACTCCTTCTACCGACCAAGAATATGACCGCCGGGGGGGAAGGTGGGATGGTGACCACCAATGACGCAGCACTTGCGGATCACTGCCGGAGGATTGCAAACCACGGCCAGAGAGATAAGTACCTGCACACCGAACTCGGCTATAACTACCGGATGACCTCCATCGGCGCGGCCATCGGCCGGGTCCAGCTCAGAAAGCTGGATGCGATGAACCGGAAAAGCAGGCGAATGCTGCCTACTACACCAGACATCTGGATGCATTTGGGCTGAAGACGCCGATCATCCGGACGGGATGCACCCATGTCTTCCACCAGTATGTGACCGCAATCACCGGGGAATTCCCCCCCGCAGACCGGGAGACCGTGATGGCCTTTTTGCGCGGGAAGGGGATTGGGACTGCCGTGCACTACCCGCTGCCGGTGCACCGCCAGCCGCTCTACGCCGGTGACCCCCCCGGGGTGCGCTGCCCGGTATCGGATGACGTCTCCGCACAGGTGCTGAGCCTGCCGGTGCATCCCGGCGTGACCGAAGATGACTGTGCCTATATTGCTGAAACGATCAACGGGGGCGGAGTGGTAACATGGATGTCGGCGTAATCGGAACGGGCATTATGGGCAGAAATCATGTCCGTGTCTACTCGGAGATGAAGGCCGCAAACTCGGTCTGGGTCTACGATCTAAATACAAACGTGGCACGCGATGTGGCAGAGCAGAATAACGTGAACTACGCGTCATCGATGGCAGAACTCCTCCGCTCGGTGGACGCGGTGAGCCTCTGCGTGCCGACGCCATACCACTGCAATACGGCAAAGGAGGTGCTGGACGCAGGGGGGGTGCATATGCTGGTGGAAAAACCGATATGCCTCACGGCAGCGGAGGGTGCCGAACTTCTGGCGCACATCCCGGATGGCTGTGTGGTGGGCGTCGGGCATATCGAGCGCTTCAACCCGATCATTCATGAAATAAAGCGCATTATCAAAGACCCTCTCTACGTGGAAATTAACCGGCACAACCCGGCCTCCGCCCGCGTGACCGGGAGTTCGGTGGTGGAGGACCTGATGATCCACGACATCGACATCGTCTTCAATGCCCTCTTCGGCAGTGACTACACGATGAGCGCCTGCGGCTCGTTTGATGTCTGCGGGGCCCTCTTTAATTTCGGCGAGACGCCGGTCTATCTCTCCGCCTCGCGCAAGGCCTCCAAGAAGATCCGGCTGATACGGATTGAAGAAGAGGACTTCACGATCGAGGGTGACTTCATGAGTCAGGAGGTCTATGTCTACCGGAAGCCTGAGCACTATCATCAGGAAGCCGAGCGCTATGTGCAGGAAAATATCACCGAGAAGGTGATGGTGGGCAAGGTCGAACCTCTGAGAACGGAACTTCAGGCATTCATCGACTGTGCCCGAACGGGGGGGACGCCGTTCCCCGTCACCCCGGAGCAGGCCGTGGAGAATGTCCGGATATGTGAAAAAATAACAGGAACGATGCGCATATGAACGAGAAACTTCAGCAGTTATTCAGCGAACGCGGACCGATTAAGACCATTGGGGTCATCGGCATGGGCTATGTGGGGATTCCCGCGGCCGCGCTCTTTGCGGACGCACCGGCATTTGATCAGGTATATGGGTTCCAGCGGGACTCACAGAGTTCGGGATATAAGATTACGATGCTCAACGCAGGGGGGAGAGTCCCCCCCTGAAGGGCGAGGAGCCGGGGGGGCTCGACAGTTTGATTGCAAAGGTGGTCGGCGAAAAGAAGTTCACATGCACCGCAGACTTTTCGAAGATTGCCGAGTGCGATGCGGTGACGCTTGCCATCCAGACGCCGTTTAAGGATCCCAAGGATCTGATCCCTGACTTTACGCCGCTTATCGACGGCATCCGGAATGTGGGCAGGTATCTGACCCCCCCCGGCACCCTTGTCGTGCTGGAGTCAACGATCACGCCGGGGACCACGATGGGGATGGCCCGTGAGATTCTTGAAGAAGAGTCGGGGGGGCTTGTCGCAGGCGAGGACTTCGGCCTGGCCCACGCCCCCCCGGAGCGGGTGATGGTGGGCCGCCTCCTGAAAAATATCCGGGAGCATGACCGGATCGTCGGCGGAATTAATGACGTGTCTACCGAGCGTGCGTGTGAACTCTACGGCCCAGTCTTAACGAAGGGGCAACTCATCCCGATGAGTGCGACCGCTGCAGAGGTGACGAAGACCGCGGAGAACACCTTCCGCGATCTGCAGATTGCCGCGGTCAACGAGCTTGCGCTCTACTGTGAGGCGATGGGCATCAATGTCTATGACGTCCGGGCGGGTGTTGATTCGTTGAAAGGCGAGGGCATCACCCGTGCGATCCTCTGGCCCGGTGCGGGTGTCGGCGGGCACTGTCTGACGAAGGACACGTATCATCTGGAACGCGGTGTCTCGGTGGTGGCGGCAGAGCCGCTGGACTATCCGGAGGGGGGGCGGGAATCGCTCTTTGTGCTCGCCCGCGGGATCAATGATTTTATGCCTGCGCATATGCTGAAACTCACAAAGGATGCGCTGGCCCGCGTGGGGAAGGATATCCGTGGCGCAAAGATTGCCCTCCTTGGCTGGGCCTTCCTCAATGACTCGGATGACGCCAGGAACACTCCGGCCGAACCGTTCTATCAGGCGGCCGTTGCGGCAGGTGCTGAGGTCCGCATCCACGACCCGTGGGTTGACCCAAAGACCGCACCGGATGTGCCGGAAGGTGCGGAGATCACCCACGACTTTGATGCGGTCCTGAGTGGTGCAGATGCGGTTGTCATCTTTGCGGGCCATAAGGAATACCGGGCTCTTGTTCCGGCAGCAGTGAAGGCACGCTGCGGATGCAGCCATCCGGTGCTGGTGGACGGACGGAATGTTGCGGAGCCGGATGCATGGATTGCGGAAGGGTTTGTGTATAAGGGGGGGATTGCCGCGGGGGGGATAAGAACGGGCATCCGCTTGACGGGTGAAATGTCCGGTGTTTTTCCGATGATGATGGGATTATCTCTTTGAACTATCCGTGATACCCTCCGGATATTTCAAAGAGTGCCTGCCTGTTTCCGGTGTTCTTTCCTGATTATGGGCGGCATGCCGGAAGCTCTGATATTCTGTTTTGCTCCGGGGGGGTATATTATCGGATTTGATTGAAGGGATACAATTTTTCCACAAATAAATGACTATAATCGGAGATGATGCATGATGTTCGATAACATTTCAGTATATTCCGTCTTAGGATGATTCTTGTCGTAAAAATCATGCATTATGTTCTATGATTATTCGAAATTTTATGGATTATGATCGATGATTATATCAATAATTGTCGATTATAATTGACAATATGGATCCCAAGCTGCAGATTGCTCTTGAAAGTCAAAATCCCTGGTGGTTTTCAAAACAGTATGATGCCGGCATACACCGTCTGTCACAATTCCCTAAGATTCTCTCCTATCTGGATACGGAAGAGATTCTGCTTTTAACCGGTGCACGAAGAACAGGGAAATCAACGCTTGTGTACCAAATAATTGAATTCCTCCTAAAAAGAGGCGTACCAATGGAGGAAATTCTCTATATCAATCTTGATGAGCCCTTTTCATTTCAATGGCAGATGATCCTGCGCTTATATCAGGACTTGTTGAGGAGTATCTCGTCAGCCACGGAAATCCGGAACGTCTTTATCTCTGTATCGATGAAGTGCAAAACTATCATTACTGGCCGTATGCCATCAAGACATTGTACGATACAAAACGCGGGGTTAAGTGTATCCTGACCGGGTCGACATCCTCAACTCTCCAGAAGGATATCAGCGCCCGTCTTTCCGGGCGGTATTTCTCCTGCGCGATATATCCACTTTCATTTCCTGAGTTTCTTCAGTTCAGGGGTAACTCTGAACTGCCGCTCATTGAAATGAGACAGTATTTTTCTTCATACCTGAAGTATGGTGGGTATCCGCGTGTTGTTCTGGAAGAAAATTGCGATCTGAAGCTGCAGATCCTGAAAAATTATTATGAAACGATTTATCTCAAAGACATTATCCTGCCAAACCGGCTCCGGAATAACAGTGATGTGGTTAATCTTCTCTACTATCTGATCTCAAATGTTGGCAATCTGTATTCATATAATAATATTGCAGATGCCCTCCATATCGCGGTTAATACGGTGAGAGAGTATATCGAATATGCGGAAGATGCCTATCTTTTGTATACACTGATGAAATTTGATTATTCAGTAAAAAAGCAGATTGCAAACCCAAAGAAGATCTATGCCCTTGATACCGGCCTCGTAAATGCTGTTTCCTTTGCATTTTCAGAAAACCGGGGGGGGAAGTTGCTGGAAAATCTTGTATTTCTCACGCTCAAAAGGAATTACTCTGAAGTATTTTATCATAAGGAGAAGTACGAATGCGATTTTGTCATTAAGGAAGGCCTTGCGATAATAAAAGCATTTCAGGTGACACAGTCACTGAAGAATCCGGAAACCAAAAAGAGAGAGGTTCGGGGCCTTAATGAGGCGATGGGTGCATATGGCCTTGAGGAAGGCATTATTATTACCGAGGAGGAATCGGATACTCTTGTCATTGATGGCAAAACCATTCACATCATGCCAGCCTGTGACTGGCTCATGACTATGGGTGAGCACCAAAACGAGTTCCCGGAGCATTCTGAGGTTGTGTGATGAGCCAGATCCATTCGGTTGTGTGATCACAGTCTCCGTTCTTTTTTGGTATCATGTGCGAGGGCAATGCATATGGAAGGGCAATTCCTTAGTATGCCGGAAGTCATACAGGAATAGTAGAGAAATCGTATCGCTGAGTTAACAGGATATGTCATGTCCGGATCATTCTCTGGTTGCATCCGAATTACATCGATTGACATATGAACGTCATCTGATGATTTCTGAATCATATCTGTACAGACCTGAAGAATACCTGAATACTGTCATTTGCTGGAGTAGATATGAAAATAGTCACCATCGTCGGGCCCGTCCCCAGTTTATCAAGTGTGCGCCTGTCTCGCGTGCACTCAGAAGAGAGCATGAAGAGATACTCGTCCACACCGGGCAGCATTATGACGCGAATATGTCGGACGTCTTCTTCACCGAACTTGCCATCCCGGCGCCGGACTACCATCTGGGCATCGGTTCCGGTTCGCAGGGGGAGCAGACGGCAGAATGCTTGCCGCAATTGAGGAGGTACTCATCCGGGAAGAGCCGGATCGGGTGCTGGTCTATGGTGACACAAACTCCACCCTTGCGGGCGCCCTTGCGGCAGTGAAGCTGCACATCCCGGTTGCCCACGTGGAGGCGGGCCTGCGGAGTTTTGATCGGTCGATGCCGGAGGAGATTAACCGGATCGTCACCGACCATATCTCTGACCTGCTCTTCTGTCCGACGCAGACGGCGGTGGACAATCTTGCGGCGGAGGGCATCACAACAGGGGGTGCACCTCACCGGTGATGTGATGGTCGACGCCCTGCTCTACAATACGGGGATTGCCGAGCAGTCATCGACGGTGCTTGAGGTGCTGGGCCTTACGAAAGGCGAATATTATGTCGCAACCGTGCACCGGGCATCGAACACGGACTCTGAAGAGCACCTGAAAAGTATCATGGAGGCGTTCGGGGGAGGTTGACGGCCCGGTCGTATTCCCCCCCGCCCACCCGCGGACGATGAAGTACCTGAAGGAGTACGGCCTTGATGACCGTCTCCCAGAGAATATCCGTCTGACCGAACCCCCCCTTGCCTACCTGGACATGCTCCACCTGATGCGGCATGCAAAGATGATTCTCACCGACTCCGGCGGTGTGCAGAAGGAGGCATACATCCTCAAGGTGCCTGTGTTACGCTGCGGGAAAATACCGAGTGGGTGGAGACGCTGGAGGACGGGTGGAATGTGCTGGTCGGGGGGGCTGATGGGGGGGAGAAGATTGTTGAGGCAGCGGCAGCGCGACACATCTCTCTCCCAGGTGACCAGCAGCCTGTGTTTGGAACCGGGCATGCGAGTGAGGTGATTGCGGATCTGGTAGGGGAGAGGTCTGATACTATTGGAGAATGATGATCTTTCGGTTCATATTTTCGGATTGGTGAGGATCATATGTCAGGGATTTTGAGGGATAATGGATAGTATGACGAAACGGATCTCAGAACCTGACGGGAATGCCATAGATGTCAGTGATTTTACTGACAAACGTCTCCTTGTCATCACTCCGAATTATCCAAATGTAGATGGATCCTATTTCGGCAGTGTTTTTGTAAAAAACCAGGTTGATGCACTGAAAAAGTATTTCCGGGAAGTGATTGTCATCGCCCCTGTTCTTTTCTCTGCGGGTCGTTTCCCGGATGACAGACTCTGTCGTGATTACACCTACGACAATGTTCGTGTATTTTATCCCCGTTCCCTCTACATTCCATGGCCCGTATACCGGAAACTGAATATCAGCCGTATGTATTTTGATACCCGTGCATCTGCCGTTGAGGCTCTGATACAAAAAGAGAATCTGGAGTTTGATCTTGTTCATGCCCACTTTGTGTGGCCGTCTGCACAAATTGCACAGGAGCTGAAGAAGAAATATGATGTCCCCCCCTGTGTTGTGACGGCACATGGCTACGATGTCTATGAACTTCCGTTTCGTGATAAGATCTGGCAAAGACGGGTGGAATCGGTTCTAAATAGTATGGACCGAATCATTACGGTAAGCAAAAAAAACCAGGCATGTCTGGAGATACTTTGCATCACAACCCCCCCCGTCACCGTGATCCCCAATGGGTTCTCAGAAGATCTCTTTTATCCACAGGACAGAGAAACGTGCAGGAAAAAACTGGGTCTGCCCCTGGATAAAAAATCATACTGACCGTTGGAAATCTTGTTGACGTGAAGGGGGGGCACAAGTATCTCATTGAAGCGATGGAGCACCTTAAGAAACAGCACACCGATATTTTCTGTGTCATTGTTGGTTCTGGTTTTTTGAAGGCAGCACTTGAAGACCAGATAACAGCAGCAGGGTTGGAAGAGTCTGTCTTTCTCGCGGGAGGCAGGCCGCATGAGGAGATTCCTGTGTGGATGAATGCCTGTGATGTGTTTGTGCTCCCGAGTCTGAATGAAGGAAACCCAACGGTGATGTTTGAATGCTTGGGATGTGGTAAGCCGTTCGTTGGGACGGATGTTGGTGGAATTGGAGAGATTATTGAGCCGGAACGGAATGGTTTGTTATGTCTGCCGCGAGATCCTGAATGTCTTGCTATGGCAATTGCAGCTGCGCTTGAAAGGGAATGGGATGCTTCTGAAATTACTGAGTTTTCATCCAGGTATTCATGGGTAAATGTTGTAAGAGAGATTCTGGAAATTTACCGTGGGATGGATGAATAATTGCGGAATTTAATGATTATTTCATCGATCTGTGGTGGCTGTATATCTGATGAAAATATCGCTATGGCACATGCCGTAATATTTCCCGTTCTCTGCTGCCCCAAATGATGATACTTTTTTCATGCGTCCCAATTCGGCGGTCTGGAGATCTCTGACATGAATTATTTTTTTATCAACGAAAATGTCTGCCCGTTGTCTTAGTGAGAAGGGTTCATAGCCATTTTGGCCAGGGCATCCCGAGTTGCACCACGAGACTTTGGATTTCGTCATGAAGGCTGCTGTCTGCCTTCATGAGTACAAGGCTGTAGACAAGTCCCCCCCCAAGCCAACGGCAGTCAGGACAAGGAAAATATTGGAAAGGGGGGGACGAGAAGCCTGAACAGCAGGATCACAACAGCCATCACCCCCCCGGCTGCAACGAGGATGTGAAAAGTGGGCCCTCGCTCAATGTGCACCGAGATCTGCCGTGAGAGATAGTGGTAGGCAATCGTGGCGTTGACGAGCATCGTGACAAGGGTAGCGATCGCGGCCCCTTCGATTCCGATAATGGGGGGGATGAGAGCAAGGTCAAGCACGATGTTCACGACCGCTGCGGCTCCGGTGGCGTAGAAGGACTCCCTTGGACGGTTGATAGCGTTGAGGGCCATTGTCTGAAGAAACATGAAGACATTGACTATCTGCACGAGGAGGAGAATGCCGAGGACACCTGCACCTTCGGCAAAGCCTGCGCCGTAAAAGAAGTAGAGGAGACGTTCTCCGAGGATCCACCTCCGACCGCGACCGGCACTGCGAGGATGAGGGAGTAGGTGAAGGCGCGGGCAAGGGTGGGGGTGATGAGGTTGAGGGAGCCTTCGGCATGCCACTTGCTGATCTTTGGGTATAACACAATGCGGAGTGCCATAGTTGTGAAGGTGGCGGCAGCGGTGAACTGGAAGGCGATGCGGTATATGCCAACATCGCCGAGGTTGAGAAAGTAGCCGATGAGGATGGTATCAGCATAAGAGAAGACGATTGCACCACTTCCTGAGAGAAATATCCAAAAGGAGAATGTGCTGAGGTTACGTAGGTGGCACCATTTGAACTTTGCCAGAGTAAGTGTGAGGAACCTGAGGTTGAAAAGGCCTCCCACGAAAATACCTGCAATGAACCCGCCGACAAGACCTGCGGCACCATAACCCAAGTATACGGCAGCAACCTGGACAACAATTTTTGCAAGATTATTCAGGAGACTTCCGGTCTGGTTAACACCAACTTTCCCTTCTCCATAGACACCATTTCCGGTGACTCCCGTAAACATAGCAATAACAAGCGCAAAAATCAGCCAGAAAAACATGTCCCCGCCTTCGAGATCATTGACGAACGGGCGTATGGCAAGTAGCGCTGTCACTGAGACAAACAGGAGAATGACCCTAAGTACAAGAAAAGCTGTGAAGTATTCGTTCTGCTCCCTTCCCTCGGAGATTCGTTTTACTGCAGCGCCACCAAAGCCACCATCGCCAATGAGATTGAAAATGCCATAGTACGCAAGGAATAGAGCATAGGCACCATATACAGCTTTGCCGAGTATATGAGCAAAGTACATCGTAGCAAGGAACCCAACAGCTGTGAGTCCAATTGTGGATATAAGGCTGATCAGGCTCTGGCGTCGAACCGGGTCAATGCCCATGATGCGGGATAAGTAATGGGATGGGGGGGAGAACACACAAACACTATTGGTAAATAGAGATTAATGCTTTCTTATATTTTCAATCAAGAAATAGTCGGGCTGTCCCTTTCAGAGAATATCTATTGATACGCATTCCCCCCCTGTTGTTTTTATTGTTCAACAATGTAAATTAGCAATTACTTGCCTTTTTCATAATCCTTCTAAAGTCCCTACAATAGTTTATCGACCAGATGAACATGAAGAATGTCTGATCGATTAGTCCAAAGGGTTTCAACAGAGCCGGTTTTTGCGGATTTTTAAACCGGCACACTTGGGGGGGATTTTAAAATTGGCATTGACAGTCGGGAGAACCTTCAGGAATGATCACTAAAACCTGATTATGTAGTCATGATCGATTTCCTTTTAAATATCTGAAACAGGTAGAACCCAGAGACATTATTACATTTGCTGAGAAATACCCAAATAATATTCTCCTGACGGTGTGCTCAATCTGTAACCATTTAGAATGATTGTACATTTCAATAAAATGGAGCAAACCTTCTGCAGTTTTTCTCCCCCGCAGTGCCATCAGCATAAGAAATGAACTTCTTTTTATCCTCAAGAATCTGTTCTTTATTCGTATTATAAAAATCAATAGCACGATAAAAATCAGACTCAACAGAGGTGGAATCACGGCTTATAATGGCAAATTCATCCACTCTTTTTTCCATGTTTCTCAATCTATGATTTTTTCCATACATCAGCCAAGAGTAGGTTTCTGTCCGATCAGTATACTCTCCCAAAACGAACCGCTCAGAGCATCTGATATTACAATATCAGAGAGAGTTAGAAGTTCAGGTAGGGGGGGTGAGACATTCGAGATAATGTGTAGATCATTGTGACGCGAAAGGTCTTGCCAACGGAATTTTTCCTTTCTCAGGGATACGTGGTGCGGCTTAATTATTATATTATAATAATTCGACAATTTCACTAAGAACTGATCGCAGTTGCCCAAAGATGATTCAGATGCCCATGTTGGCAGATACAAAATATTTTTTTTACCATTGTCCTGTAGAACATAATATTTTAGCAATTTATCTCGCTGATATTTCCCCAAAAAATAGGGATCATATTTAGGGTAGCCACCAATGATTGGATGAGTATATCTCTTAAGAAGGTTGAAAGAAAACTCTCCCGGACAAACAACTATGTCAAAAGGTATACTGCTTTTGTAACTGTACGTAAAATTCTTTTCCGAATTGATACCATAAACTAAACGGCAGCTTATCGCATTTTTATATTCTGGGATATTGATGACATTATGGTACTGCGTTGTAATGACCATGTCCACATTCGCAGATGGAAGATGAGAATATTTTATACCTAAGTCATCATATATTTCCTCAGCTACCGTTTTATCAAACCAACCTGTGTTGCTATCAGGTAATACCAGATTTATCTCACATCCTAGATCCTCAAGGTTTTTTGCTATATTCAAATATTCAAAAATTTCAAAGGAATCTACATGATAGAAATCAATGATTGTCATATATTACCTCTAGTCATGTCGAATCTCATGTCAAGTAGTTTGTCATTTCTACCATTGGTTTAGATGAGTTAACCCCTCACCCAAATTATTCATGTTTCAGTCCTTTCCAAGCAATAAATAGATTAATCTGTGGGATTAGAGAAAATAACCTGCCGTTCTCTTTCAGGAACTCAATCTCAACTCCCTTGCAGTAAATTTTCATAATCCTTTTTAATTCCCATGGATAAAACCATTTTTCAACAAAAACAAAATCCTTGGGATACATCCACTGATTTGACCATTCCTTATACTTCTTAATAAGGATTCGGGGGGGAACAAACAATTTTTGATGAAGCGAACATTTATTTTTATCAATAATCAGTATTTTTCCATTAGTTCGGAGAACCCTGATCAACTCACTAATAGCAATCTCCGTATCTGGGATATGCTCCAGAACTTCTATTGAAAATACATAATCAAATGAGTTATCCTTGAAAGGAAGCCTTGTCAGGCTCCCCCCCTGAGTGAAAAATCCCCCCCCATTAATATTTCTTGTCGCCTGAAGTAACTCATCAGAAAAATCAATCCCAACAACTTCAGCTCCTGCCTTTAGCAATAAGTCTGAAAATCTTCCTTTCCCACATCCAGCATCCAATATTCTCTTCCCACGTACATCACCAAAATATTGTAATACTGATCTAATCCTGATATCGGAAGAATCAACAACACTTGGGAAGTGGTCACTAAGCTCATTAAAACGCTCACGGATTATGTCTTCAGTGCCGGATTTTTATCCAGAGATAATAACATCATCGTACCTCATGATTGCAATTTCATTTTTCATCTCATCCAGATAATCCAGGATCATTACAAAATCCCTTAAGTGAACGACATCCTGTGGATCAAAATAGGTATTTATAAACGAATGATATTTTAATCCTGTCTGGGTTAGTTCCTTAAATAGTTCAAAGAATTCACCGTCCCTGCAATGCGAACCAACTCCCCCCCTTTTAAGTGAGTGCCAGGTATCAAATACTCCAAATGGATGTCTTGGACAAGGGCTCACAGGGAACTCAGTAATATCACCACAGACATATGGAAGTCCAAAAGATGGAGACCTTGCTGCTGAAATTGATGATGAGTATTTATATTCCAATTCAGTTAAAATCGGATAAATAGCATCAGTATACAAATTCCCGAAATGGGGGGGTATTCGAAAACCTCTTGGACGATACCCCAAGGTCTGCCTGCAGACTTCATCACACTTTTCAATCTCGTAACGTTGTTGATGAATATCCAGTGAATTAAATTTCTCATTTGGATTCCACTCGTCGCTATTTGGGTGTGAATAGGTGTGATTCAATATTTCATGACCTTCATCAACAAGTGCTGCATGTTCGCGAGGATATTGAAGAATTCCTTTTCCAACACAGGCAAAGTTCGCTTTGATTGGGTAAGAACTCAGAATATCAACTAATTCAGGAAGAACAAGAATATCCTCAGAAAAATCGACATCAAATGACAATGATACTAGAGCATTTTTACCATTCCATTGGCGGGAAGGATCATAATTGGATCCCATCATCGATTCAAAAAAGTATCGTGGAATAATTTTCCCTGCAAGTCTACGTGTAGCTCCGTTTCTCTCTAATAGTCGTAATAAAGAATAATTCAAGATTTTCACTCCTCGATAAGAATATTCATTTCACTGACAAGTCTAACCACATTTGTTTGTATACAGTATTTCTCAATCTCCATAAGATCTGGTGTAATCGATAATTCTGATTTCAAATAGGCCTGATAATAATCCTCAATAGCATTTTTAATATCTGGAATATCAGTTGGTGCCACGACAGTGCCCGTTCTGGTTGCCCTTATGATATCGGCTGATTCTCCGTTTAATGGAGTCAGTGCAAGAATCGGTTTTTCAACAGCAAGATATTCCAGCAATTTCATTGGCAAAAATATACTTTCACGATCACTGGGGGGGCGTCGATGAGTAGTAATACATCAGAATTAGCCAGGTGAGTGAACGTTTCATGATGGGATACAGGAGGTAAGATCCGGAGCAATTCTTTCACCCCCCCATGTTGTTCAGCAAGTATCTCCAGAGATTCATTGTCCCTGTCAGAGCCTCCAATAATATTTACCTTGATGTTCAGCGACTTGTAATCTTTTTTAAGCAGACCTAATGATTCAAAAAAACAATTCGGCCTTCTTGAACCATAAAATCTACCCATATATGTCATAGTCAAAAAACGGTGTTCTTTTGGAGATCTTTTCAAATTTACTCCATCAAAATCTTCGGGATCATAAGAGTTTGGAATAACAATAATTTTTTATCGATATCAGGTATGTTTTCAAAATGTTTTATTACAATATCCCGGTATCTTCCCGTTGTCACAACGACCTTGTCCGCCTTAGAAAGAACCCTTTTTTCAAGGGATTGCTCAAGATTATGCAATATCGGGATTTTTGAAGATATAAAGGGGCTTAATGTCCAAGGGTCTGAGAAATCCGCAATCATGGGAGATTCAACTTTGATTTTAGTATTAGTCCAACAATGTGACTTGCAATCGGCGTCGAACGTGAAAGAATAATATCTATATCTTCTTTTTTTATGATTTTTTTCCCATATAGTATTGCAAAAGGTAGCCACTCAAGGTAATAATCATGAAGATGGAGACCTGGAACGATAATGCTGAGACCTTTCATACACGTATCAAAAAATTTGTTTGAATAGGCTCTGATAATCGGAACCTCATGTGGTAATTCCAAGATCAGAGCTTGATCTATTGGATTTAAGGGAGTCTTTATAGTTAATACAACTGGTTGCCATTCAAAGCGTGAGAGGTATTTTAACGTTTTTATTGAACGAATACTCTCTGATGAACCCCCCCTTGGAGGCATTTCTGGAGTGATGAATAACACTTTCTTCATGAGTACACCTACTATTTTGCGTGAAATGATTGATATACCCTGCTTTGGGAAACATCCTGTCAATATATCAACACATATATTTTCTGATAACAATGTCGACGATGTTTTTTCCGGTATTACCATCTCCAAATGGGTTTTTCCAGACCTTCTCTTTATTGATCATAATCTCAACAGCATTCAGGATTGCCTCTGCATTTACACCCGCCAGAACATTCGATCCAACCTCTATAGTTTCTGGTCTTTCAGTATTGTTTCTTAAAGTCACACAGGGAACATTCAGAATACAGGTTTCTTCCTGAGCACCACCTGAATCGGTTATTACAAGTCTGGAATTAGATTCAAGTTGTAAAAATTCCAAAAAACCAAGAGGTTCAACAAATCGAATTCCATCGGTATTTAAACCGAACTTAACGATTTGTTTCTTTGTTCGGGGGATGGATTGGAAATATTATCGGAATTGATAATTTTTTATGCACCAATTGCAATCCTTTGATTATCGAATGTAAGCGCTCATAAGAATCAACATTTTCCTGTCGATGGGCAGTCACCAAAAAATACCCATTCTTTTCCAAATCCAACACTTTAAGGACATCAATGCTATCCTTTGCAACTTTAATATTATGGTAGACAGCATCAACAATTGTGTTCCCCGTTACGAAGATTTTTTCTTCCCTAATCCCTTCATTCAATAATATTTTTTTGTATTTTCCGTAGGTGTAAATAACAAATCAGCACAATGATCAGCAAGTATGCGGTTTATTTCCTCAGGCATCCTCCGATCATAACTTCTCAATCCAGCCTCAACATGCCCAACACCAATATGCAATTTTGCTGCGACAATTGAACCAGCAAGAACTGAATTCGTATCCCCCCCTGAACTAAAACAATATCCGGATGTTCCTGAAGTAACGTCTTTTCGATCCCTACCATCATCTTTCCTGTCTGTTCTGCATGACTCCCAGAGCCCACATCTAGATTATAACGCGGTTGTGGAAGCTGCAATTCATTAAAAAAGATCTTATCAAGATTGTATGAATAATGTTGTCCCGTATGAAGAACAAAATAGTCGAGGCCACGAGATTCACACTCTCGAATTATGGGGGGGGACATTTTAATTATTTCAGGTCTTGTTCCCACGATAATTGCAATCTTCATTTTAATATCCTCAATTCACATATTTATCCGAACATTTCGCCCATGTTTCCGATTCATTGAAAGTTTTTGAATTTTCATTGAATTGATTTACAATAAACATATATTATCTATTTAGATATGTTTTCCCATGTGAGAACTGTCTGTCATATTGGATAATGGATTCTGTTTTCCAACATCATTTCAGGGAAGCAAATATTATTTCGGCCAACCGTTTTTTTGAAAAGGAGGCAATCGTCATAAATCCAGAATATCCTATAGCATCCACTCAACATTGTTAGCCAATATTTCCCTCTACCGCCCCCCCACTTAAAAAAGTCCAGCAACTTGTAAAGGTCTGTTGCTCAATCTTCGGCGCTATCTCGAACTGAAGAAAGTTCAGACATATACTATCTGGCTGGACTGATCCGTATATCATCGGAGCATAGATATGGTACGACCTGCGGTTGCCGTACTTCGAAAAACGGTTCTCCTTCTTGAAATCACTAATTTGCTTATAAATGGTAAGGAAGGCGATTGAGAGAACCTGCCTTTGGTGATCAGCTCATGCCACAGCTTCGCAATCTCACAGGGCTACTCTTAAGACATCTGTTTTGTCTCCCCCTCTTCTATTTTTCCATCACCACATTACCAACCGCACCCGCCTGTCCTCTTTCACTGTTTCTTCTGGACAGGGATTTACCCATTTAGTATTATAGAGGCTTTACCGCAGACTTCCTCGCACTTGGTGACATGCTTCAATCTGTTGTAGCCAGCACATTCGGGCATCAGCCCCCCCGCCTTCAGGGTGGGCAGTTCGATCCGACGTATTTTCTTCCACATTTTTCCAGTCTGAGAGGTCACATCCCTTCATAGTGGTGCACTTCGGAATGTAACACTCGCTACAGGATCTCCCTGACATGAACGAGGCACATCGTCTAGATCTTTTAGATCTTATTCCCCCAGATGGCAAAGAGGAGTTATTAATTAAAACTTAATGGTAATAGTTAATATTCAATTATTGTGGGGGGGTATTTTGTGGCATATGAAGATTTAGCAGTGTTTCGGGATATGGCGAAAGAGCAGGGTGCTGAAATTATAGAACAGATCTATACCGATGAAATTGTAACAGATTTTAGAACAACATACAAATGTATGACCTGTCTAAAATACGGGAAGAAACCCACCTGTCCCCCAAATATTCCAGACTTCGATTATTTTAACCGTCTAATTAATTCATATAAATATGGTCTATTAGTTGGAAAGTCATATCGCTATTCAGACGAAGAAGAATTTAAAAGAATCCGGGAAGAATCGGGTCCCCCGGGTTCAAGAGATTCTATTAACTCTGGAACGTCAGGCATTTAAAAGAAATTATTATTGGGCAATTAGTTTCATTGGTGGATCATGCAGGGGGGGATGTAATGCATGCCCCCTCTGACAGTAGTATTTGTGTTAATCCTTCAAGAGGAAGAATTCCACTGGAAGCAACTGGAGTTGATGTAATCAAAACGTGTGAGGGGGGGAAGGGTATTAAAATAAGTCCATTCCCCCATCCTGTGGAGAATGGTCAATTGTTTAGAGTAGGTTTATTTTTATTGGAGTGAGTGATTATGAAAGTAGCAATAGTAACCGGTGCAAGCAGGGGGGGAATTGGCAGAGCTGTTGTAGATGAATTGAAAAGAAATGAGTATTTTGTCTATGAAGTAAGCAAAAAAATTGTGATGTTACAAATATTGACTCAATTAAAGGGTTCATGTCAAATGTTAAAAATGTAGATGTATTAGTAAATTGCGCCGGTAGAAGTCATTTAGGGTATATTGAAGACATAAGTGAAGAGGATATATACTCATGTTTTGATACCAATGCTTTAGGAACAATGAGGTTTTGTAAGGCAGTATTACCAATAATGAAAAATCAGAAAAATGGATATATAATTAATATTGGCTCATTAAGGGGAATTGAATGCTGTAAAGGGAAAGCTGCATATTCAATGAGTAAATTTGCAGTGAGGGCTTTCTCAAATACCTTAGGCTTAGAAGTAAAAAAGTATGGAATTAATGTAACTTGTATAAATCCAGGTTTTGTCTATACAGATTTAATTAAATATCGCATAGCTAAAGAAAACTTAAAGCCAGAAGATATTATCCAACCTTCTGATATCGCTAAAACGATAATGTACTTGTTAAGTCTTTCAAATGGTGCAACAATATCTGAATTGAATATGGGAGATGTGTGGGAATGAATGTAATTATTTTGGCTGCTGGAATAGGTTCTCGATTGTATCCATTAACTAAAAATACTCCTAAATGTTTATTGAAAATTAATGATGATGAAACGATATTGGGAAGAACACTCTCTATTATAAAAGATGGTGCGCCCGAATTTCACATAAGAATTATTGCTGGTTTTAATGCAAATCAGATTATTGAAAAATATGATGATATTGAGATTATAGTAAACCCATTCTTCAGAATTACGAATAGTATTGCTTCATTATGGTTTTCAAAAGATTTGTTGTCAGATGAAGTGATCATCATAAATGCTGACGTATGTTTCAATGACAATATTTTTAAAATGATCTGTGATTGTAATAAAGAAAATTTTGTTGTATTAGATAGTTCGAAAAATTGTACAGATGCAGATTATAAAATTGTCGTTAAAGACGATTTTGTTACTGACATGGGAAAATCAATTCCTTTTGACAATTATTCTGGTGAATATGCTGGAATAACTCACTTAAATAAAGAAGGTGCAATACATCTGAGGAATAAACTTGAAGAAAAGCTATCTCGTGAAGAATATGACACTTGGTATGAAACTGCAATTTGTGAATTAATAAAGGAAAACTGTCTTAAAGTATCCGTTTTGGATATTGCCGGACAAAATTGGATTGAAGTTGATAGTGAAAATGAATTAATATATGCTCAAAAATATCTATAGAGGATTTCTACAGAACCACTATTTTTATTCGGTTGAGCTTCGAATTCCTCGATTCGTGCTTCAAGTTATTCTATCTTTTTGGCCTGTTGCTGGATGAGAACTGATTGTTTCTCAACGATAGCATATAGCTCAAGAATGATATTTGTTGCACCTTTAGGATCGGTCGAAACGAAATGTAATACTTTGTCCCGATCTTTAAATAAGGCTATTATATTTTTATTTGAGTTTATAATATATGGATCAAACACTTTTCATCGGGGGGGTAAATTGTGTTGTGGGGGGGGAATAGTTACGAAGATTCTTCTAGGCGCAGTGCTAAAACAATTATTGTAGGAAACTGCACAGCAACTTATGACAACAAGGGAGTGAAGGAGATACCAAATCTGTTGTGCCACCGTGTCGATGCCTCTGGAGATTCCTGCTGATATAATCTTTAGAGAGGAGAAAATAGGGATGCGTATATTGTATTATAACAATTGTTGGTTCACAAATGTAGGTGAAGCGTTTATTGATATCGGTGCGATGGAGTTGCTACGTCAAGCGGTTCCCGATGTTCGAATTGCCAATATCAGTAACATGTCCTCGTATTATGTAAAGAATATTCCGCGAGGAAAATTAATGCGTCCGATCCGTTATTTCCTGGATAGAACACCTTTCATTCCAGAGCATAGCATATATTCAGCAGCACGAGATTTTGATGCAGATGTTGTTGTGATGGCAGGAATGATTGCGACACGTGAATTCCTAGCGGCTGGGAGCTGCGCAATGATTCGCAAGCTTGCCGAGCGGGGGAGTGCGTGTCGTTCTTATTGGTGTTGGAGGCGTTGAGTATTCCGAAAAAGAGTATGCACCTTTTCGCAGGTTCCTTCACGATGTCAATGTAGCCGGAGTGATTTCACGCGATCCGCAAACGTGGGATAATTATCAGAATGATGTTCCTTTCTGTTTTCCAGGAGTAGATTGTGCATTTTGGGTTTCTGATGCCTATGACCCACGTGGTTTTGCCCGAAATGAATATGATCTCGTATCATTCTGTCGATCGAAAGAACCGAAGATATTCAAAAACTGGCCCCCCCGAGATATTATTCGTCCTTATCATTTCCAGAGTAGTGCGAATTTATCTCACTTACGGAAGAATATGCTAATTTCTGACAGTCCATACGATTATTTAACCGTCTATGCCAACGCTCATGAAGTACATACCGATTTGGTGCATGGGGCGATTGCAAGTCTAGTTTATGGTGTTCCTGTCAAGTATTATCACGACAGTCCACGTTCGCAAGTATTTCAATCTTTTGATGAATTAACTACAGACAATGAAGGTTTTATGCAGATTTCTGAGTCCCATCGAGAACAAAAAAATCTCAAATGCTTACACACATTCGCACGATATTGGAATCGATATGAATACATATAACGCCAAGAAGATCCGGGGCTTCATCCCGCTTGATGTGATTGATGTGCAGAACGGGGGAATATGTGGGTGAGGATGATATCGTGCGCTTTGATGATGATTTTGAGTGGGAGTGAATCACTGTTATAATCTCATATTCTTTTTGACCGTTGGTTTGAACAGAATCGTTTCAGGGGGTATTTTTTCTCTGAAGGTCGTCAACGGTTATCTTCTTATTTTAGTGTATAGATAAACCGGGGCACCCGCCCGCACCTGACAACACCAAAACCTCACCCCCCCAACTCAACATGCCCCCCCCGTCCCGCCTCAGTAACCTCCCTCCCCCCCCTGTGGCGTCCTCTTAATAAATCCAATCTGAATCAGATACGGCTCGTAGACCTCTTCCACCGTTCGCACCTCTTCTCCAATCGCTATTGCAATCGTCCTGACCCCCCCCACCGGCCGCCGCTGAAGTCATGGGCAATCACCGAGAGAATCTTCCGGTCGACGTTGTCAAGGCCCAGGGAGTCGATCCCGAGCATGGTCAGCGCAAGGTCTGCCGTCCTTTTGTCAATGCTGCCGTCCTCCCTGACCAGTGCGAAATCACGCACCCGCCGGAGCAGACGGTTTGCAATCCGGGGTGTCCCGCGGCTTCGCTGTGCAATTTCCTGTGCACCGTCCCCCCCGGTGATCGGCGTCTGCATGATGGCAGCGCTCCTGAGCACAATCTTCACGAGATCGGCCGCCTCGTAGAGGGTGAGGCGGAATATGAAACCAAACCGGTCTCGCAGCGGAGAGCCCAGGAGCCCGACCTTTGTTGTCGCACCAATTAGGGTGAACTCCTCCAGGGGGAGCTGCACCGAACGTGCCCCCCCGGGCCTTCGCCGATCATCACGTCAATGCAGGCGTCCTCCATCGCCGGGTAGAGAATCTCCTCGACCACCGGGTTCAGCCGGTGAATCTCATCAATGAAGAGCACATCCCCCCCCTGCGAGAGCGCCGTCAACTGGGCGGCAAGGTCGCCGGGCTTGTCCAGCACCGGGCCGGTGGTGCTCCGGATGGCCACGCCCATCTCCCGGGCGACAATCTGGGCGAGCGTCGTCTTCCCGAGGCCGGGCGGCCCGGAGAAGAGGATGTGGTCAAGGGTCTCTCCCCCCCGTCTCTTCGCCGCCGCGATGGCGATGGCAAGGGTCTCTTTGATCTGCGCCTGACCCACAAACTCGTCGAAGTGTGCCGGCCGGATGGTGATGTCGTCCGGCTCTTCAGTCAAAAGTGCGGGGGAAGGGAGTCTCTCATTCATCGTATCAGTGCTCCCGCAGGCGGGCCAGAGCCGCACGTATCAGGTTCTGCACCGTCGGGTCGGAAATGGGCTGGGCAGCGTCGACTGCCTCCTGCGCCTCCCGCGGGGTAAACCCGAGGGAGATGAGGGCGCTCACCGCGTCACCGGCCTCTGCCGATTTTTTGTTGCCGGTGGGGGTTCCGGTGTGCTTCTTCATCTTGTCCTTGAGTTCCAGAATCAGACGCTTGGCACTCTTCTGCCCGATGCCCGGTATCCGGGTGAGCACCTTTTCATCGTCACTGACAATCGCGATGGCAAAATCCGCAAAAGAGATCTGGGAGAGAATGTTCATCGCAATCTGGGGGGGCCGATGCCTGAGACACTGATCAGTATCCGGAAGAGTTCCAGCTCACTTGGGTAGAGAAACCCGTAGAGCTGAATGTCATCATCACGGACGGCCATGTGGGTGTGCACCCGGACGGGGGGGCCTGCGGTCTGTTGGATGCTCTGCAGTGCGGGCTGGGTGACCTGCACCCGGTAGCCGATACCGCCGACATCTATTACCACCCACCGGTCTCCGGTGGATGCCAGTTCTCCTGAAAGATGAGCTATCATATTATCGCATCGTATGTATGTGGCAGAGAGCGACCGCAAGGCCGTCTGCAGCATCGTCCGGGCGGGGGATTTCCTGCAGCCGGAGGAGCCTGCGCATCATCTCCTGCACCTGGTGTTTGTCGGCACGTCCCGATCCGGTGACTGCCTGTTTGATCTGGTTAGGCGTGTACTCTGCGATCGGAATATCTCGCTCTTCAACGGCGAGGAGCAAAACACCCCGTGCCTCACTCACCTGCATCGCAGAGGTGGTGTTCCGGGAGAAGAATAGTTGTTCAATGGCGACGCATGCCGGGTTGTAGTCATCGAGAACCTGCGAGATTGTCTCATAGATCTCCCGCAGACGTCGGGACTGGCTCAGGCTGCTTTTGGTCTCAATGCAGCCATAGGCCAGCGGGGTCGGATACCGGTTGGTTCGTTCAAGTACCCCCCCATACCCGACCCGTGCAATACCCGGATCAATCCCGACAACAATCATGTTTTATCCTGGAGCAGAGGGCCCCCCCTGCCTTTCTCATGAATGTTCCGTTCTTATGATAGATACCTATTGTCATGAGTTCCGGACGCGGTTTGGGTGATAGAGACAGAGATCACTATAACAAACGCGTTACTAACAAATGTGTTCGTGATCATGTGGCGCTATTATGTGCTGGAAGACCCTGCCTTTGAACGATGGATGAAGGAGATGATTCCGGGGGGGTACCCCCTCAACTGATATCAGACTGCAAACCGGATGGCACAACTGCTCCGGTTGTTTTGGTGTCAGCTGTCACAGCCTACGATTCAGTCCTGTTCTTTTGGACCACATTCTGCGAGACGTTTTTTCAGCGCCGTCACCTTGTTGCGGATGGACGAGAGTTCGAGATCAAAGAATCCGGCGATCTCCTGCGGCAGGGTGGAGCCGCTCTTTCCCCGTCCGATGAGCCTTCATTCTGGCATGCCATATAGACGATGGCCGCACTCCAGAGCACTCCGCCTCCCCCCCGGGAGAGCGGTGCGTCAGGATGGGTGATCAGCACACTCAGTATCTCCCGGCAGCGCTGGGGGACGCGTTCATCATCAATCTGGGCGCAGAACTCTTCGCATCTGTTGTTGGTCATCAACACCCGCATGCTGCCTCCTTTGAAATCATCCATGCCTGCCATGAAGATATCTTCAGCCGTGGTGTCGCATTCAGCCATCGGCATGGCATCCGGGTTGTCAGAGTCCTGCCCGTTCAGGGCGTCCCTCTGTTTCCGTACGATCTCCTGGAAGAGAGGTTCTGTCTCCTGCAATTCGGTGATCATGGCTGCGGTATCCTGGTGTCTGCCCACTTTTTCGATAAAGGTAAGGAACCGGCAGAGAACGGGGGACGGTCTCCTCCAGCCATTCGTCCGGGAGGGCCGGGTTCTGCGCCGTGTCTTTCAGCAGAGTGGTGCGTATGAGCGGGGCGTCCCAGTCTTCGATCTTCTTTTCGTAATAGCCATACACCATGGTGGAGCAGGTCATCACGATCTCTTCTGCAAGGATGGCTGCCTCATCTCCGTATGCGGTCCGTTCCTCTTCGATGAATGCCTTGATCTCATCCCCGATATCTGTAGATACTGCGTTGATCATGTCGACCACGATTTCATCATCCAGTGGCTGGTCGTCCTGTGGTACCTGGTCTTTCTCCTGGTATTCCCGGATATATGTCATGAACTGCTGAATGTCCGGGGGGGAGAGGAGTTCGTCCACGTTCCATCCCGGAGGATACCACTTGATTGCGGCATTCGTATCTTCCTGATAGTCCCATGCCCCCCCGTTTCGGGGGGAGTTGTCGATGTGACGGATGTACCCGTCTTCAACAGGTTTGATACAATGCATGCAGAAGTATCCCCGGGGGGGTGATTCCTCTCCGGAATAGGTCACCGAGAAATCCGCTTTCTCTCCGCAGAGACTACAGGTAAACGAAGGCCGGAGGTTTCGTGCGATGAGGCAGACCTGCTCTTCCGGTGGCATCACCGGTGTTACGCCCAGTACCTTGAGTTTGAGTTCGGTTGTGGACTCAAAATCGTACTCGTAGTAGAACAGACTTCCTGTCTTGATCAGATCGGCAAGGGGGGGGACGGCCATCTCGGTATCGGTGTTCAGGTAGGTCTCATTCCCTACGACAAATGCGCTGAGGTGGTCGCCGCCCTTTACCCATACGTCCTTTATCAGACATTCGAGATCGCTGAGCAGGGTGTTCTGCCGTGCGAGCACCGTCAGCCAGTAGGCGGGGTTGTGCCGGTCTTCGATCCTGATGATAAAGGACGGGAGTAATCCCACGGGCCATCCGGATGACTGAAGACAGTGCTCACCGTGCCGCAGGGCCATTTTCTTACTTACCGCTGCCTTGCACAGCAGGCAGGTGCCGGGTCTGTTTCGTGGGGTCATCCATACAGGTTGGCTTTGATTAAAGTTTAATGATGCGTTATTTTTACTCTGTTGAAGGCTGATTTTTGGGTGTTATGGAGAAAAAAGGCAGGAAGCACGCGGCTTTCGTTGCCGGAGTGTAGTATATAACAGACGGGTTGAGTCCGGCCGTATGATAGTGCGCACAATCCTACCGGCACCTGTCTTGCTGGTACGGACCGGTAGGTGATGCTGGACAGAGTTACGACGAACTGCTTTCCGGTATGGTCCGTCGCGAGCGGGACTACCGGGACGGGAAAACGATCACTGAGATTGACCGTGCCGGAGAATTTGTTGCCTTTGACCCGGAAAATATCATGATGGGCGAGTGACACAGCAGAGGCGTGGGAGGTGAAAATCAGTCCGGAGAATGATATAATCACTCCCTTACCCATTGGTTCAAATAGATTCCATGTGGAACATCCATTTGGATCATTGCTTTCCTGCCCGGAGGTGATTCATAATGACATTGATGCCTATATTGAGACGGACGAGAGAAATAAATTGGCGGGAGTTCTGGCAGGGCAGTCCCCCCCACTCAACATTGCATTCCTCCAGTGCATATAAATAGGTTGGCTCCACTAAATCTATAATACTTTAGCGTGATTAAATTGATATTTCATGGAGTAAATTGCACCGAAAAATTTGTGCTTCTGTTAGTATTCCTGGTTGTGGTTACATCTGCAATTGCAATCGTCTTATTTAATATACTGGGAATATATGGCGGATTTGGTGCTATACTCGTTTGTTTTTTTATCATGAGGTATCTTATCGATCAATATGGGGATCGGTTGTTGTCTTCAAAGGATTACCGTATCAATAATGAATCTTACGATAAATTGGCAAAAGAACAATTTTTTCATTAATTGGAGTGTAAATTGTGGACATTCAGAATTCACACATATTCAATTTTTATAAGGATAAAGCATTAAATGTTTTAAATCACCGGGCACAATTTGTCACAATATATGTCACTTCCATTATTGTTTTTCTTGCTCCGATATTATCTGGGATATCAGTTAAAGATGGACAATCCCTTTGTAACGAAAACATACCTGTCCTTATTGTTGCCCTTACCGTCATCCTTTTTTTAGCATGGGGGGGATTTTGGGAATTAAAATACCGGGAATATCGATGGAATTATATTAAAATTGCAACCCGGACGATATGTAATAATGAAATCTTCCCGAAAATAAATGAGGAAAATAACCTTACTAAAGGTGATGTTTGTGATTTTATCCATAATAAAACACTGTTCCCCAAAAATTACATTATGAAAATTATAACTGATGAAATGACGGACTTGTTTGACGAACATTCTG
>NZ_BBBG01000009.1 GCF_001315945.1 Methanogenium cariaci JCM 10550
ATCTCTTTTCGATGACGAATTGGATGTATCGGAATCTGCTTTCAAAGATGCTGAATCTGTAGAATCCGGTGTTCTGAACTTTTCTGCCCTGGATTCTTCGCTTGAGGATGATCTCTCCCTTTTCGATGAAGAATTGGATGTATCGAAATCTGCTTTGGAGGATGCCGAATCTGTAGAATCCGGTGTCCCCGACTTTTCTGCCCTGGATTCTTCGCTTGAGGACGAGCTCTCTGTTTTCGATGACGAATTGGATGTATCGGAACCTGCTCTGGAGGATGCCGAATCTGTAGAATCCGGAGTCCCCCCCGACCTTTCTGTCCTGGATTCTTCGCTTGAGGATGAGCTATCTCTTTTCGATGAAGAATCATACCAATCTGAAATCGGGCCTGAAGGCAATATCTCCTCTGAAATTGTAACCGTTACCTCTCCAGAAACCGAAGTATCCGGTCTGGTTCCCGGTCCGGGAGAATTATATCCGGGTGAAGACGAAAAGGATTCCGGCAACGAATATCTGTTACTGAAAAAGGCCGAAGAACTCTATTCGGAAGGTAACTCTATCGAGGCTTTTGAGGTTTATGATCAGGTTCTTGAGATAAATCCCGGAAATAATGATGCATTATTAATGTGTGCAACTATTCTTTGCGACACAGGCAGATTTGGTGAGGCTCTGCCCGTATTTGAATATGCAGACAGCATGGTCGAACTAAAACCTGAGCATCTGTTCAGGCTTGCAGATGCACAGAAAGCTTCTGACAGAAACAGTGATGCCCTTGTAACCTATGAGAGAATACTTTCGCTTTCTCCGGATGATAGTAAAGCCCTTCTCCAGAAGTTCAGTCTCCAAAAAGATCTTGGAAGAACGGATGAGGCCTTATTAATCCTTGAAAGACTGATACATACAAATCCGTCCGAATACAGTTTGTGGTATGAAAAAGCCCTCTTTGATGAGGAGTCAGGCAAAACTGAAGAGGCGCTTTCTGATTATGACCGTCTTCTCTTATTAAACAATGATTTCGTCGAGGGCTGGGTCAGAAAAGCGATTCTTCTGGTAAAACTGGATCGTCATTCCGAGGCACTTGTATGTTATGAGCATCTTGTTGCTAAAAAACCCAAGAACGCAGGACTCTGGTATTCCAAAGGTCTTGTTCAGAGAGCTATCGGCCAATATAATGAAGCACTTCAGGCATTTGAGGTAGCTCTTGCCTTATCTCCCGATGATATGGAAACACTGCATGAAAAAGCCAGTGTTCTCGCCGATTTGAACAGAAATGATGAGGCCCTGGAGGAATACCGACGTATTCTTGAAACAGAAGCAGAGAATCCAATTCTTTACTGTGAAATGGCCACTATTCTGCAAAAAGAAGGTCGTTATGATGACGCAGTCCTGAATTATGAATTGGTTCTTTCATACAATCCCAAAGATTTAAAGCTCCTTTCAGAGAAGGCGAGATGTGAAAAGAGTGCCGGAAGAACAGATGAAGCGATAGCAGACTATAGAAGGCTGGTAAGAACTGAACCCAACAATGAAGATGCGTGGTGCTCTCTCGGAGACCTTTATGAGATGACGAACCGCCCAGATGATGCACTCTCTGCATATAATGCAGTTCTGGAAATCAATCCTGACTCAGAGGATGTAGTAAGGGGGGGAAAACTCAGAATACTGGTGGAAATGCGCCGTTACGGGGGGGAGGCGCTGCCGCTTTATGATCTGCTGATTGTCAGAAACCCGAATGACGCAGAGATCATTGCAGGCAAAGGTTTTGTCCTTGCAAAATTGGATCGTTTCGACGAGGCAGTTGTAGTATACCGTACTGCAGTCAGAATTGATCCTGAAAATGCCACGATCATTCAGGATCTGATTTCAGTATTATCCGATCTCGGTCTTTATTCTGAGACCATTCCCTATTATGACACACTTATTTCTCTTCTTCCCGGTGATTCTCATACATTCATAACGTTAAAGGGAATGGCACATTATCATGCGGGCCAGTATGGGGGGGCTGCCGTTTCGATATTTAAGGGACTTTCCGAGATGCGGCCTGATGATCCGGATCTGATACTAAAAACAGGTCTTTCATTAATTAAACTGGGAAAATCCAAAGATGCACTGATGTGCTATCTGAAATCCCTGGATATTGATCCGGAATACAGTAATGTATGGCTTAAAAATGGAATCAACGCAACATCGTTTGTTGAATGGGAGTCCGTTGTCCCTGCTGGAGTGAGGGCCCACACCAAACCAAATAATTCACCCATTAAAGAACCTGTACGGACATTTGATGCAGATTACCACATTCAAAAGTCGAATAAGAAGATGCCACGGCAGAGATCGAGAGATTATCAGCTGAACAGTCCGGAACATCTCTACAAAAAGGGATATCACTTACGAAGCACGGATATTATGATGCCGCAATAAAATGCTTTGAGAGGGCATGTATTCTCGACCCTGAAAATACTGCCTACCTATTCCCCCCCAGGGCGTTGTGTATGGAAAAGTCGGCAACTACTACAAGGCTATAGAGTGCTTCGACAAAGTCCTTGAGATTGAACCCGGACATGAGGGTGCAATAAAAGGGAAAAATATGGCTTTAAATAATCTATCTGAGTGAACTACCACGCCCTAAAGGGCGTAGCTTCCTGCTTCATTGACAACACTTGCATCACAGAAACGTGATGTAGGGGCATTGTCTCCACAGGCTCAAAGGGCTGTTCCATCCCGATGCGGTGAATATTCACCGCCGCATTGTAATCCCGATCAGCAACAAATCCGCAATCGGGGCATTCGTGGACTCTGACAGATAGTGTCTTTTTAACGATTTTTCCACAATTCGAGCACATTTGGGATGTATTTCGGGGGTTGACTGTAACAAGTTTCGTACCAGCACTTTCAGCCTTGTACGAGAGATAAGAAAAAAATTTTCCCCATGAAACACTGTGGATACTCCTGTGCAGTCCCTTGTGGTTGCCTTTCTCTTTCAGACCCTTGATATCCAGATGTTCAACACAAACCGCAGCGTATGTATTGACATACTGACGGGAAAGTTTGTGCAGAAAATCATTCTTCTGGTTAAAGATATGTTCATATGCCTTATTCAGCCTGCTCTTTGCTTTCTTCCAGTTTTTTGAGAATCGTTTTTTCCTTGACACACTTTGTTGTAATTTTTTGATCCTGTCCAGAGAATGTTCATAGAATCGGGGGGGATTCTCAATCACCCTGCCGTCGCTATCGGTGACAAACGAGTTCAGCCCGACATCAAGGCCAACAGACCTGCCACATATCTTCGGCTCAGAAACTTCATGTTCAGCCTGTATGGTCACATACCATTTGTCACCCAAACGGGTGATCAGGATACCTTTCACCTTTCCGATATATGGCCGGTGCATCCTGACCCGGACTGCACCAATCTTCGAGAACGAGATGGTGTTATGTTCTCTGTCGATTTTGAATCCTGACTGGTTGTAGTTAAGAGTCCGGTATCGGAATGCACTTTTGAACCGGAGTTTTCCGATCTTCAGTCCATTCTTCTTTGACTGTGACAGGGCAGTAATGTTGCTCCAGAGAGTATAGTTGACCATCTGGAGCACTTTAGAATAGACATCTTTCAGTGCAGGATTCTCATCCTTCAGAGAGACGATTCGTGCCTGTGTTTCCTGATTCTTCAGAGAGGTGCCACAGGCCCGGGCCTCATTGCATTCTTCCAGAAGTTTGTTGTAGAGCCACCTGCAAGTATCGAGTGCGGTATTCAGTCGCGTCTCTGCAACCGAACCTGGATATGCCCGATACTTGTAGGAAACGATCATCCATTTCTCCATTTGAGAATCAACGCAACCTTTCAGAACATCAGGACTAACCTGCCAGGATGTTGTAAGGAAATAGGAGGGAGACCATGACCCATCTCCCCCCCACAACAGCGTTTGGTTGCAGATACTCCTGACGCAATTTGCGTGACGACACACAATATAATTATCGCAGCGAGGAAGGGCCTCTGCTTTCATTCCCGGCCTGAAGACCGGGGGGGACTTCCCGCTCCACCCCCCCTTTACCCCCCCGCGAGTTAAAAATACGCACCATTATCTTTTTTGAAAGGAGTTGTCGACATAATTATTTCAAAATCAGGGCAATTGGTCGATTTAAACGAAAGGGGGGGAATATATTTACTTCCAGAACATCCATCTGGGCTTCCGGATCATATTAACATCATTATCATCGCCATCGGGTGTTGATTCCGTTTTGCCATTCTCACTCTCAAGTGCAGGATTCAATGACGACTGGAGTACCCTGCTGTGGGCTGCCGCCTGTGCCTGAAGGTGCTCTATCATATGACTCAGGTCATCTATTCTGTCATCCTTGGAAGAGGCGATCTGGTCTGTTGTGGTAATACTCATCGCTTCAATTCTTGAAATGCTTTCTTTCATATCGTCAATGCGCTGATCCTTTTCAGATATCAGTTTGCTGTATGCATCCTGAAGCCCTTTTTGCGCCTCAACCTCTTTTTTCAACTGTAATATTTCTTTATTCCGGGCTTCGATAATCTCGGTATTTTTGTTGTCAAAGGAATCCGTTTCGGTCTCTTTTGCACATCCCCCCCCGACTCCGATGTACTGAGATACTCTGTGCATGCTATCTTGACCCATTCTGACCTTTTAATATCAAGTTTTTCAGCAGCAGCTTCTATCCTTGCGCCGAATTCATCATCAACATAAACTGAAATTCTCATTTATCTCTCCTCGACTCTGTTGATTTCGGTTTGCTCCATTCCATATGAAATATTTCTGTTGATCTTAATTCCGGGATTACCGGGATTTAAATCAAGAGCTTTTTGGAAGCATTCTTCTGCATCACCAAACCGTCTCAAAACAGAAAGGCTACGCCCTTATTGTTTAAGGCTGCAGCATTATCCGGATTTATCCGAAGCGAATGGTCAAAGCTCGAGACCGCCTCATGCAGTCTATTTATATGAAAAAGGGTAATCCCCTGCCTGAACCAGATAAGGTCATTATCTTTTTCCATCGAAAGGGCCTTGTCAAAGCAGTACAGGGCTTTCTCATGCATATTGGCATTGCTGAGAGCAACCCCCTTTGTTGTACCAGTAACTGACACTCACTTTCATACTATTTCCACCCGCACGGTCTCATGACTCAGGATATATTATTTTATAATGTGTTAATCCTGATATAAACATCCATTCTTTAATACAGCCTCGGTTTGCCGGTTTGAGCCAATTCGCCTGAGGATCATGGCATTTATAGTGATCCGTGTTTTCTATGTTTTGTCAGAAAAATTTATAAATGGATTTGTACATTGCCATCCCCCCCAGACTCACAAGAATTCCCGGTTTAATCGAAACGTCCCCCCCCTGAGTATGGTAGCGAAATAAGAGTTGGTGTGGTTTTTGATCTTTCAATTTCATATTTCCCTATCAAATTCCTTCGGGATGATACTCTCCCTATTTTGCCGTCGCAGTATCTGCTGTTCATCACGCACATTCAGCCTCTCTGCAGCCTAATCTGATAAATCATCCCGAACAGGTCACAGAGTAAAAAATAGTGGAACTGGGTTATTCACCCAGAGCAGCGGCAATGCATTCCTCGGTAGAACCGAGAACTGCCTGCGCGCCACACATATTCGGTACATAGGCAAACGCCTTGCCTGAATTGACCATAATGGTGCCGAAGTGATCCATTCCGGGCGAGACAACAATACAGGTGTCCTCCCATACTCGTGCCCCCTGACTGCTCAATGGTCCCCACAAGATTGGGATGCGCCTGCGCCACACCCCGTGCAGCAAAGATGTAGAGTGGTTTTGTCACCTGTTTTCCTTTCAGGAGACCGGCAATCTCCTCCAGTTCCTCTTCTGAGCAGTGCGGACATCCGATTGCCACCGCATCGACGGTCCTTTCCTCAAAGATTGCCTCAATCTCCTCCCCGGTGATGGTAATTGTTTCAAGGGCGGAAATATCTGTTCCGCGTTCCTGCAACACACGGGAATCGGGAGTGATACCATCGACATGATACAGCGCCACCGCACCGCTGGCAGCCATTGCAGCGCCAAGTGCCTTCAGCTGGTCGCGGTTCGGCCGCAATCCATAAAAGAACGGTACACGGTTTCCTGCCTCCTTTCCGGCGAGATACCCAATGGCACCGTAATGACCGGCATGAAGGGTCTCATCCGCTTCAACCCGGAATGCCACCTGCGGCATCCGGTTCTCCCAGAGGTGCAGACCATAGTAGGGGGTCTTCCCGACAATCGCAGCGGCAAGGGCAGACGGCCCTCCCTCACGGTTTGTGCGGGCACCAATGACAGAGTTCGCATAACAGACGGCAGAGGACTCTGACCATGCGATGTGTTCTCCATAGGATGTCCGGTTGATGTAATACGGCGTGCAGGTGCACTCCAGTTTAACTCCCAGCCGGTGGTATGCCTCCAGGACAGCGTTCTGTTTCTCCGCAAAATCCGGGGGTGATGCCGCCCATCTCCTGCCAGCGTTCACGCGGCATCCCAATGGGGGGGTTGAGGACAGCGGGCACTGCCACCCGTGCATCAAGGCTCCTCAGCCATTCGAGTCCCCCCCATTTACCTATTGTCTTGTATGATGCACCGGCCACCTGTGCACTGGTGATCGGCACAAATTTCTCTGCCCCCCCGAATACCTTTCCAAGGGCAACGAGAATCTCCATCATCTTCCTGCGGGTTTCGCCGTATTCTCCCGCAAGAACCTTTTCATCATCTGAATCAAGGTACATTATATATCAGTCCCATTCTGCTCTGATAAACTTCTCTTCTTCGCCCATGACCATTGTTGCGTCAATCCCCCCCATCTTCACATTGGTACCGTCACCAATACGACAGGGGTCAAGGGAGGAGCCACGAACGCCTTCGATGATCATCACATCCCGGTCGGCACGCACACGGGTTGCAATGGCATACTCCACATCCTCCATCCGGAACGTTGATATCCTCATCAACCACGACCACATGCTTCAGGGACGTATGGGCAGCGAAGGCGGCCATAATCGCATTCTTGGCATCACCCTGCGTGCTCTTTTTGATCTGAACAATACCATGCAGATACCCGCATCCCCCGGTTGTCAAAACCACGTTTTTCACCCGGGTCACTCCTGCAACCGCCTGGAAGATCTTTGGTTCATAGGGCATGCCCATCAGAATTTTATGTTCATTACCGGCCGGAAGAATCCCGTGATAGATGGCATCCGGCTTCATCTGCATCCCGGTAATCTCAATCACCGGGCCCTGCCGTATCGGGTCATAGGTGCCGGTGATATCCACGAACGGGCCTTCTGCTGTGGTCTCACTGCCGATGTAGCTTCCAGCACAATCTCCGCGTCCGGCACACGCACCCCCCCGTTGGAACAGGTGTTCAGTTCAATCTCACCGCCCAGGAGTTCCGCAGCATACTGCATCTCTTTTCCCTGCGGCACGCGGTGCATGAAGCAAAGGTCACTGCCGGATGAGTCCCGATGGTGATTGCAACCGGCAGACGTTCCCCCCCATCGGCCAGGGCATCCTGAAGCAGGGAATGCGTATGCCTCCCTTCTACCAACCGGGCCGCGAGTCGTCTCTCATCCACGACCTGCATACGGTGAATGGATGCATTTTCAACACCGCCGTACTGTGAGAAGACAACCGCTGACGTCAGATATCTTCCTGCATCAAGGGGGGGAAAGTGTTTCATCACCGGAAGCAGACCGAGATCCGGCGCGCCCATACTCAGACGGGCCCCTTCCGTAGTCACACCGTTCTGTCCGGTTGCCGCCAGACGGGGGGGCACAATGTCATGTTCCGGAATTCCCAGTGCACAGGAAAGGGACGCACGCGATGCCGTCACGTTCATCACACCCTTCCTGTCACCATCCAGGTTATGGAAGAATATCAGATCATCGGTCTTACTGGCCAGTTTCGGGGGGGCTTCAAAGACAGTTGAACAGGGTGTTTCAATATCAATGACACGGCCTTCCTCCCGCATTTTTTCAATAAATGTTCGCATTAGTATTCACCACTCCATCGTGTACTGAGCGTATGGTCGACATGCATATGATCAAGGACGCGGGCCACCACCATATCGATTAGATCCTCAATGGTCTGCGGCCGCGTGTAAAATGCCGGGCTGATAACCATGATGGTAGCACCTGCCTCATCAAGGGAGAGCATATTCTTCAGGTGAATCCGGGAGAGGGGGGGCATCTCACGCGGCATCAGAATACATTTTCGTCCCTCTTTCAGGCAGACATCCGCGGTTCGGGTAATGAGATTATCCGAAAATCCGGATGCAATGGCGGCAAGCGTCTTCATGCTGCATGGAATGATCACCATCCCGTCATACCGGAATGACCCGCTTGCAAGATCGGCGAACATATTCCCGTTATCCGCATAGACCACGTCAAACCCGGAGAAATCCACCCCCTTCATACGCTGCAATTTCGTGTGCAATATCTGAGATGATAAGATGCACTTCTGCTTTGTCCTGGAGCACCTCCAGAAGGCGTCGTGCATACACCATCCCGCTTGCACCGGTCACTGCCACAACAAATCGTTTCTTCATATCGACAACTGCCTGCCTATAGTATTAGTTTGTCCTGCTTAGTTGGCTTTTTGATTGATAATACCCTGCCTGCTGCATCCGCAACGGCATCCTGCTGGCCGGGTGTGGTATATATTCCCAGACGCCACTGTCCTCTCCGGGCTTTATTCAGGGCGGTCAGGAGGGGGGGAGATATCTCTTCAAGGGATTTCAGGTCATAATGGTCCTCAACCCTGACACCCATCCGCATCTCGGAGGGAAAGGCAGGAATGTCCACAAGCACCGTGATTGAATCAACCCCCCCTGCCTCTGCAGCAATATCTTCTGCAATCTCCCGTGACCGGATCACTGTGATTCCCTCTCGATACCCCCCCTCTGCATTGACCTGATCCTGACCAACGTAGACGGCACGTTTGTAGAGGCGACGGTCAAGAATGCGCTGTGTCAGGCTGACCGCCTCCTCTGAAGGGGGGGATGAAAGAAGGGCGGCAATAAAGGCGAAATCATTCATCCGCACCATATCAGGGTACGGGTTCCCTCCCATTGCAGTGGCATGTGCCAGACTTGCCAACAGTATCATTGATTCTGCAATCCGTGACACATGATGGTAGTAGACAGAGGGACGCATGAGTGTTCGTGCAAGAAGCAGGGATTCTGCGGAATGGATCCCGTTCTCCCGAAGATACAGGCCGTATTCATCATGTATTGCACTGCTGTGAATCAGCCGGTCAGGATCCACTGTCCCGTAGGGCACTCCGGTGTAATGCGCATCACGCATCAGGTAGTCCATGCGGTCAACGTCAAGATCCCCCCCGTGAATGATTCCTGCATACCGGTGGCTGCCGTTCACCATCGCCGCAATCTCATCCGGGTCAACTCCCGCCCCGGAGAGGACAGGGGGGGCCATTTCCTCAATCAGCAGGGGGCGCAATGTCGTCATGCCCCCTGTTGCAGAATTCGGTAAGGAGCGGTTCTGTTGCATGCGAAAACGGCCCATGCCCGATATCATGCAGAAGACCTGCCGCTTCTGTAAGCAGACATGCATCCGCATCCAGACCCAGTTCGCGGGCCATGCTGCCCGCCAGATGCATCGTCCCGACAGAGTGTTCAAACCGGGAATGATTTGCACCGGGGTATACCAGATGGGAAAATCCAAGCTGGCGTACATACCGGAGGCGCTGCACATGGGGGAGCATCAAGAAGAGGGAGGAGGTCATCGGATACACGGACATGGCCATGTACAGGGTCTTTTATTGTCTTCATATCTGCCTTCAGTTAAGAATCAACATATATTTAGTGATAAAACTATTGTGTCACATGATAACGTTCCTTTCCGGCGGAACCGGTACCCCCCCGAAACTGATGCGGGGGGGATTCCGGACGCTCATGGAAGACCATGAGATGACGGTCATTGTAAACACCGCAGAAGATATGTGGTTCTCCGGCAGTCACCTCTCACCAGACCTTGATACCGTGATGTACCTCTTTGCAGACCTCCTTGACACAGAGAGATGGTGGGGGGGCATTGAGGATGACACCACCATCACCAGTACATTTCTGGAAAAGATTGGGTATCCTGAACCGCTTACTCTCGGGGGGGACAAAGACCGTGCCATCAACATTGCACGTGCAGAGCTGCTTCGCGCGGGAATGTCCCTCACCGAGGCAACGAAACATCTCTCATCCCGTCTCCAGTGTGATGCGACCATTCTCCCGATGTGTGACACGGAAGTTACCACCTGCATCCAGAGCAGTGGTAGTGAGATGCACTTTCAGGAATACTGGGTCAAACACCGGGGACAGGTGCCTGTCGACGCCATCATCCGGAGATGCAGTGAATCACCTGTGGCAACAGAACAGGTCTTAATAGCAATCCATGATGCCGATGCAGTGATCATCGGTCCGTCAAATCCGGTCACCAGTATATCCCCCCCAATTCTGGAATGCGAGGGGGTAAAAGAGGCGCTCAGAGATCAGTTTGTAATCGTGATCAGCCCGTTTATTGGTGATGCACCGGTGAGCGGACCTGCAGCAGAACTGATGATGGCCTGGGATATGGCACCCAACGGGCAGGCAACCTATGATCTCTACCGGGATTTCACCGATGTATTTGTACAGGATATCCGTGACCCTGTCGCAATAGAAGGGGCCGTTCGTCTGGACACCCTCATGACAGACAAAGAAGTGACACTGGCACTGGCAGAAAGCATTCAGCGAATCATTGACACTGCAGCAGACCCCCCCAGGAATGCATGACACAGGAACACTACGCATTTCGTGAAATTGACCGTGCGGTGGCGATGACGAAATCCATTCTGATTCCGTTTGATATTGGAATCTGGCTTCGTCTGGCACTCATCGCCCTCTTTGCAGGAGGTGCGGCAGGGGGGGCATGCAGTTTTCATCAGGCTCCCTCTCTTTCGATGATATCGGAGACGGGGAATTCCTCGGCTCGGTGATTCCCCCCCAGAACCCTGATGCTCTTGTTTCAGCCATGCTGCTCTTCGCAGGCATTCTGCTCTGCATCGGTCTTGTCTATCTCCTGTTAAACGGGATATTCCAGTTTATCTTTATCAAGCACTCGGAGCAGGGAATATCCGGATACGGACATACTTCCGCGAAAGTACCGGGCCCGGCATCCGATACTTTGCATTCCTCTTCCTGCTCTCGTCCCTCTTCTTTGGTATCTGCCTGATACTTGCGTATCTGCTGTTTGCTCCTCTTGTGGCTACCGCCCCCCCTGTCGGCCCGGAGGTTGCAGGAGGTATCCTGACATTTGTCATACTGATGTTCATCCTCCTTGTTCCCTATCTCATCATCCTGATGCTGACAACGGATTTTGTTGTCCCCCCATCATGAACATCGACCGGTGCGGTATCATTGCAGGATGGCGCCGGTGCTGCATCTGTTCAGCAGGGAAAAAACGGAAGCGGCCCTCTATACAATCATGAAACTCGTTCTCTCAGTCTGTGTCAGTATCATCCTCTCCCTTGTAGTGGTTGTTGCAGGGATTGGAGCCGGTATCCCCCCTGATGGGCATTTTGATTGCCGCAGGGGGGGCCGCAAAACGTATCTCTGACTTTTATGGGTCTTCTTTTTGCAGCATATTTTGCCGTGGTTACCTTCTGCGGACTGATCGCAAGTGTACCATTTATGACATTTTTACGCACGTATTCCCTCTATGTTGTCGGGGATTTCGATGACATATATGCGCTTCTGCCAGACCTGTCATCATCTGACGCAGGGGAGGCGTCGAAAGCAGTATGATCACCTTCATATCAGCCGGAAGAAAATCTGCCCGTCTCATTGCAGGATTTCGTTCGTTCATGGATGATTCGGCGATTACGGTCATCACATCAACTGCAGATGCGGAGGTATCACCATGTGGGTGTTCCCTTTCCGATCTTGATACTCTGACATTTCTCTTTGCAGGCGTCCTCAACAGCAAAACATGGCGGGGGGGTATCCAGGGAGACACCTGTACAACACACCGTGCCCTCAGGCGCTTGGCACAGAAGAACCCGGCCGGTGGGAGATCAGGAACGTGCCCTGCACATATCGCGGGCACAGAGACTGGAGGAAGAGTGCCTTACCGATGTGACCGTTGCTATCAACCGCACCTACGGAATCATGGCACACATTCTCCCGGCCACCGACACTATCGGAGGATGGTCTGTCACCACCCCCCCGGACGGACGGATGTCCCTTGCCCGTTACCGGACTGCCTATGGTGATGACACCCATGCCTGTGCGGTACATGCTCCGCCGGACGGTATCCCTCATGCAACCGCAGAGTCTGTTGAAGCAATCAAAAACAGTGACGTCGTGATCATCGGACCCGGGAGACCGGTCACCGGTGTCATGCCGGCACTGATGTGCACCGGCATCCCTGAAGCGCTCAGGGAGGTGCCCGTCATATCATTTGTTCCGTTTACCAGCGAGCGGGGTATGGCACCTGAGAAATGGGGGGGATATATTCCGGATACTACGGCTGAATGCCCGGCCTATGATCGGTTCACCGATCTCTATCTGATGGATATACGTGATCCTCTCGTTTTTGAAGGTGCCCTCCCCCCCGTTGACACGCGGATGGGTTCACGCAGCAGACGGGAGTCACTTGCATGGGACATTCTGGCACTCGCAGAGGGTCTGAAAAAAGAGTGAAATCATTGGTTTCCGATGTCAGAAAATGCAACGGTTACATGTTGGATGAAATCAGCCATACCCCCCCGGAACCCATCAATAATGACCTGAATAAATGTGAGGGTTCCTTCGAGATCAATCCCCCCCTCATTCCCCCCCTCGGCTCCGGAGTATGTGAAGTCCGGCAGTGATAATAACTGGGAGATGGGGTGACAGCATTCTCCGAAGAAGGCTGAGGGTGTCCGGTTGCCCCCTGGGTATAATCCCTCATTGCCAGTCCTGCCTTGGTATACATGCCTGCAAGATATTCCATTGCATCTGTGGCTTTTTCATATGCATCCTCTGCATACTGCCGGGCACCAGTATCATCTCCGGCAGAATTTCTGTCATGTGCCAGAACAAGAAGTGTATCCGCATTGTCCTGATATGAAAGGACAACAAGGATGCCTTGTTCATCAGCACCGTCGGCATCTCGGTATTCTGCTATCGCAGGGTCAATCGCCGCGACCATCTCCTCAGCGTTCTGAAAATGATCCCGTGTAACAGAGCTATTCAGGGATGTGAATGATGTATGAAGAATGGAGTCCGCTTCAGAAAGTGCCGTATGGGCATCCGATATGTTCATCCGGCGGGATGCTTCGATACGGTCACGCACATCAGCCGCAGCCCCCCCTTCTGCTGCGGATGTGTCGGTTCCGGTATGGTATGCAGTATTGATTCCTTCTTCAAAACGCATGAGGCCACTCACTGTTTCTGTCCGCATCGTATTCACTGCCGCAAGATCAATGATGGGAATCTTTGCAGATACCGAATCCAGAATCGTTGAACCATCTCCTGCAATGTGTTCGAGAGAGAGCACTTCTGCTTCACGGGAACCCGCAAGATATTCGGGCACAATTCCTTCAAGGTGAACCTGCAGTTTTGTAACTGACGCGCCGGGATTATACAGCTCAAAACCAGTCACCGTCAGATACCGGCCGCTCCTGCTGCCAAGAGGCATTTCACGACCATCAACAATGATGGTGGCATCCCACGACACAGACGCGAGATCCGTATAGGCCGTAATGAACTCGTTCATTGACGAAACATCGTATATCATTTCAGTATCGACCTTCACTGTCTCTCCCAGTACCGCCTGTTCATCCGGTACAAGAGAAGGACCTGCGGTCACCGTGAACCCGGCTGCAGGTAGCATGCACAGACAGACTGCAATCAGAAACAGACCTGCACGTGTAACTCCTGAGGAGGAGGCGTGCATTTCTCCCCCCTTTTTCTCATATTATCTCCCTTTTTCCATTTTCCGGATAATCTTTTTCAGAGACCACTTGCCGGTATCCTCGTGTGATACAGCATTTTCGGAAGTGAGGGAGGCGGCGGCATCATTATCCGGATCTGCAGATACATCCGAAAACAGATCCGATTCCCCCCCGGATTCAGTCTGATCCGGATCAGAAGTTCCCTTCCTGCCGCCGCTGCCAGAAAACACATCCACAATCAGATTCTGCACAGGAGATGGCATCGTGTGTACCATTGCAGAAATTACCCGTGTTCTGCTGTCTTCTTCCGTTTTCAGGTCTGTTGAATTCTTTGTTGCAAGCAGATACAGTTTTTCTTCCACTGTATTCTCAGGCGACCAGCCAATCTTTGAAAGGAGTGTGCCGGCATGCATCGCAAATTCCCGATCTTTACCCCCCCGCATTGCAGACATGAGATCAGCTTTCAGACTGCTTTGATCGTTATATAAGTCATCACGAAGAGCGGAGGAGAGAGACTCATCTCCTTCCTCAATACGAAGCACCAGTTCTTCACAGGTGCGGGAATCCAGACGGGTAGTCCCCAGAGAGACTTTATCAGATATTCCATCGGATACCGGAGTCTGTTCCGGAATTCTGCTATCTGCCGATTCTGACGTATCCTTCACAGACGACGGAGAACTGTTTGCGGTAATATCGGAATTTTTTCGTAAAACAGCTTCGTCGATGTCTCCTGCAGTCTCCGGACTGATCTCGTGTAACGCAAGAAGTGCAGCACTCTTTGCAACACCTTCAGTCTGTGCAATGAACACCTGCAGTGGTTCAATGGCCCGGTAATCATGCTGCACAATTGCTGCCCGTATTGCCTCCCTCACCCCCCCGCAATCGGGAGCCTCAAGATGAGGCAGAAGGTACGGCAGTGACCGGACATCGCAGATCTCCCCCCCCAGTGCCATTGCCGCAGCAATCCGGATATCCGGATTCTGCACATGCAGCGACCGGATAAGAACAGGAAGTGCGGATTGCCCATACGTTGCAGATGCATGTGCGGCAGCATCACGAACCATTGCATCTTCGTCAGAGAAGAAGTGTATGATGTGGGGGAATGCCCGCTTGTTATCCATCATCTGAAAGCTCCTGACTACGGCAAGACGCACATCAACGGATGAATCCTTTGAAAGAAGCGAGAGCACCTTCATCATCGATGGCTGTCCGATAGACCCGATGGCATCTGCAACCGCTGTCCGTACAATCTGACTGGTATCGTAGGCAGCTTTTACGATATATGGATAGGCACGTTCACCTTTCATGGAGAGCACATCAATTGCAGCAGCCCGAATTGCTTCGTCCTTCGATGAAAGGGCTGCAACCGACATCTCAAAGGAGATATTGTGTGCCTCCACTCCCTCGTTTATGGCTGCATAGATCTGCTCAGTTGACATCTTCTGCAGTCTCAGACACTTTAACCCTTCAAGCACCTGTTTCTGGTTTTCCCGGATGTCAGAATCGGATGGCCCGTTGATCTCTTCTGCCTCTGAAATTTTCTTTTTCTTATCTTCCTGCTTCTTTGCCTCTATTTTATGCCCGTTTTGAATATTTTCCTGTCTTATTTGATGTTTTACTACTGATTTCCTGAAGAAACCGGAAATTTCTTTTTGCTGTGGCTCCGGAAGTGACGGCAAAATCGTCTCCAGTTCCTGTGCTGCATCAGGACCCAGACCCGCCAGAGCATATACTGCGCCGGACCATCCATTATCACCGGAACGGACAATTTGGATAAGATCCGGAATGACCTTTTTACCAAGCCGCATAACTGCATCCCAGTTTCCGCAGGCGATGGTATAACGAACTTGTTCATCCTGTGTCCCAGGGGTCCATCCTTTTCGTTTCAGTGCATGTGCTGCATCAATACGGATCTGTGAATCAGCATGGCCCAGAGCATGCACCAGACACCGCTCGGTTTCAGGGGGTATCGTAGCGCATGAGTGCAGAGACTGCTGCAATACGGACTTCGGGGTCATCGTCATCCACATGCGGCAGAATGACAGACACGAACCGGCTATCGCCGATATCTCCCAGCGCCTGGATGGCATGCCTTCTGAGATCCGGATCATCTCCTTTCACCAGGGTGAAGAGAAGGGGGGAATGCACGTTCTTTGATCCGGACAAGTTCTTTCCAGTCGTCACATAAAAAGAAAAAATATGGTTTTTCCTCGGGATCTTCCGGCACCCATTCAAGACGCTGCAGGCAAATGGCCGCACTACGCTGTTCCTCCCCCCCTTCTGCGCGATATAAGATATCTTTCAGTGCCGGGATGCCTGATTTTCCGATAAAACCGAGCAGACGGATGGCCCCCTGTCGTACATCCGGGTCTTCATCGCCGGTACTTGCTACAAGAGCATCGAATGCCTCCTCATCAGCATGCATGACGGCATGACCAAGAGCGCAGCCCAGTTTGGTTCCGGCATATCCGGCCAGTGTGAGAACAGCCGGATGGTCTGATCCCCCCCAGACTGAACAATACCCTGTGCCACATCCCTCATATCCTGGACATCCAGACTGCCAAGTACATCAGCAACGGGTTGTGGATCATCTTTGCCAAAGATCAGAAGAGCACCAACGGCCGTTGTAGCATCATCACCACCCACATCTTCCAGATAAAAACGAATAACACACGGGTAATCATGTCTCTCAATGCATTGTTCCAGCGTGGGCCCGGACCGCCTGAAAAAACCCATTTATATTATTCCATCCTGTTTGCCCGTATAATCATCGTATTTGTGCGGGCGTGGGTCACGACTGCAGAACTGACACTGCCCAGCAGGAGTGCTTCGATACCGGTCTTCCCGGTTGATCCCATGACAATACAGTCTGCACCAATCTCTTCTGCACAGCGGAGTATCTCGTCTCTGGGGGTCTCCCCCCCACGCGGGGGGGTGTGGCGTTACAGAAACCCCCCCTATCCGTTCGGCCTCTTTTTCTGCATTTTCAAGTGCTTTCTTTGCCTCTTCTGCCAGAAATTCGGTGATCAGTTCATAATTTATATCAATGACATCTGCCTGCTGACCTGCAAACATCGACTGCACTGCTCCCGGGTTTGTGACACAGATCGTATGGAGATCCGCATGATGTCGAAGTGCCTCCTCTGCTGCGGCACGCACGGCTTCTAACGATTCGGGTGAACCATCTGTTGCAACGAGAATTGTGGAAAACATCTCTTTAATCAATGATTTTCTTTCATAGAGGGCTGATTAATCTTTGTATTGTTGAATATCATAGGCTCCCGCCGGGAGAAAAATAACTTACCCTTTAAGCACAGATAGTACACCAGATTTTCCCATGAGAATACCTATAAAGGACGTAACACCGGAAACTGAACAAGCAGTTGTTATCGGATGGATTAATGAAGTCCGTGACCTCGGAGGACTTGCATTCTATATCCTTCGTGACAGAACAGGATTCCTTCAGGTCACTATCGTCAAGAAGAAGGCTCCGGAAGCAGTTCTTGCTGCTGCCAAAGGGGGGGCATCACGTGAGTCGGTTGTCCGCGTAACCGGTAGCGTAAAAGCAACGGAAAAAGCACCGGGCGGTCGTGAACTGATTCCCGAAACCTTTGAGGTCATCTCACACGCAGAGAGTCCTCTGCCACTGGATGTTTCAGAAAAGGTTCCGGCAGAAATCGACACGCGTCTCGACAACCGTTACTTGGACGCACGGCGCCCTCGTGTTGCTGCAATATTCCAGATCAGGAGCACCGTCACCCATGCAATCAATAACCTTCTCTATGAAGAAGAGTTCACAAACATTACCACTTCCAAGATCGTTGCAGCGGCAACAGAAGGGGGGGGTACAGAACTCTTCCCGCTTGCATACTTCGAGAAAGAGGCATTTTTTAAACCAGAGTCCACAGCTCTATAAGCAGATGATGATGGCCGCAGGGTTTGAAAAAGTATATGAAATTGCCCCCGATATTCCGGGCTGAGGAACACAACACAACCAGGCATCTCAATGAGGCTACATCCATTGATGTGGAAGTCTCCTTTGCAGACCACAATGACATGATGGACCTGCTGGAACGGGTCGTTGTGCGGGCATATACGTCGGTCACCGAGTCATGCGGTCCCGCGCTGGAGGCTTTAGGTATTGAGCTTGTCGTCCCGAACACTCCCTTCCCCCCCCGCATCACCTATGCTGAGGCCATTGACATTGCTTCACTTGCCATTGAAGAGGATATCAGCTACGGCGATGATCTCTCAACCGCTGCCGAACGGGCTATCGGAGAAGAGATGGGAGAACACTACTTCATCACCGACTGGCCCACAGAAATAAAGCCGTACTATGCCATGCCCTATGAGGACAATCCCAGTGTCTGCAAGGCATTTGATCTGATGCACCCGAGAATGGAACTCTCCAGCGGGGGGGCACAGCGTATCCATGAACATGACCTGCTGACCACCCAGATTGCAGCAAAAGGTCTTTCTCCAGATAGCTTTTCATTCTATCTCCAGCCATTCAGATATGGCATGCCTCCGCATGCAGGCTGGGGGGGTCTTGGCATGGACCGGCTCATCATGACCATGCTTGGTCTGCAAAACATCCGGGAAGCTGTCCTCTTCCCCCCCCGTGACCGTCATCGCGTAACTCCATGATGCCCGAACAGATACTCCCGACCACGGTTGTCGGGAGTTATCCTGCGGTCGGGTCAGGCGGCCTCGGGGGGGCCCTGCTTGACCCGCTCAAACCTGCCCGTAAGACTGCAGTATCCGATCAGATTACCGCAGGGATTGATATCATCTCTGACGGTCAGGTCGGCAGGGATATGATTGCGCTGATTGCCGATTTTCTGCCGGGGGTAAAGGGGCAGGATGTCACCGGACAGATTCATCCGGCAGGAAAACCGATCACTCTTCCCGGCGTGAAATATGCCCTTTCCCGGCATCCGGCGGTGAAGGGGATCCTCACCGGACCCACAACCCTTGCCCACGGACTTGCTCTGAAGACACCGGTATATCGGGACAGGAACGAACTGATTCCCGACCTGGCACGTGCACTGGCGCAGGAAGCACGATATCTGGCAGATGCGGGGGGGGTTACCATTCTCCAGCTGGACGAACCGATTCTTTCCACCGGAGCTGCGGACCTGTCCGTTGCACGCGAAGCGGTGAGTATCATCACCAAAAATGTGAACGTTCCGTCCTGTATGCATGTCTGCGGAAATATCAGAGGGTGTATCGATGAAATTCTTCAGTTCCCTGTTGATATCCTTGACTTTGAATTCGCGAACAACCCGGACAACTTAGACGTTCTGTCCCGTTCTGACCTGAAAGGAAAGAAGATTGGATTTGGATGTGTGGATTCAGCGGACCGGGAAGTTGAGAGTGTAACAGAGATCAAAGACCGCATCACAAAAGGAATTGATATCTTTGGTGCCGAAACGATGCTTCTGGACCCGGACTGTGGTCTGCGGATGCATTCCCGCGAAGGCGCATATAATAAACTGGAACATCTGGTTCTTGCTGCACACCAGTGCAGAAAAGAACTCTGATATTTTTTCATTCAGACAACACGCGCCGTTGTTGAAAGGTCGATTCCCTCATCAGTAATGTTATAGGGAAAAAGCCGACTTGGCACATTGGCATTTTTTATTTTTGCAATCTCCATTTTTCGTTCAATCTCATTTCCGTGACGCTCGTCAATGAGGTGGATATAGACATCCGCATACCGGATAACTGCAATCTCATCTTCCGGTGGATGCACATTATCATACATCAAAAACAGGATGGCCCCCCCGTCCTGTGTGATCATCCCACCATGATTTTTAATCAGTGAAATTGCCGCATCAACACCTTCCTTGCGTATAACACTGGAGAGCGAGTCAATCACGTAGCGTTTCCCGGGCATCTCCGAGAGGGCATCACCCATTTCATCCGGTGTCACCGGCGTCATGCCGACAGACGGACTGCTGTCTGAAATCAGATACCAGCTGTCATCACTCCCGTCCCTCTCAACATCTGCTTTCCAGAACTGTTCGGCAATTTTTTCAATTCCCGAAACCGGGGGGGATCCCTGAATAAGGATAATGGAACCCTCAGGAAACCCGCCCCCCCCAATTGATAATCCAGACCAATGATACCTGTTGATATCTTTTTATGATCAATGATTTCAACCTCTTCAATATCCACAGGCATTTGCAAAAATGTTGAGGGGGGCAGCATTATTTAAACTATGCCATATCCCCCCCGCATATTATTTATTTCACGATAAAATGATGGCTGTCATTGTGGGCCGTATCTCTCACGAAGTTCCCGGCGCAGCAGTTTCCATCCTCCAACCCGGGGAAGTTCATCGACAATAATCATCTTTCGCGGCACTTTGTAGCCCGCCAGACGCTCACGGGCATATTCCTGCAGACCGGACAGAGAGAGCGATGCACCGGGTAACAGTGTCACTGCTGCATAGGGAATTTCCCCCCCCGGTGAATGTCCGGCACTCCAAAGACGGCCACATCCTCAACCGAGGGATGCTCAATCAGCACCTTCTCGACTTCCGTCGGATATATTTTCCAGCCCGACATCACGATCATGTCCTTTTTCCGATCTGTTATCGCGAGCATACCGTCTTCTGAGAGATACCCGATATCACCCGTTAAGAACCATCCTTCCGGAAGGAAGACTGCTCGTGTCTCTTCTTCCATCCCCCAGTATCCGGATGCAACCGCAGGCCCTCTCAGGGCAATCTCACCAATCTCTCCGGTGTTGCACTCGGTAGCCGAATCCTCGGTGTCAACGATCTTTACTTCGGTAAACCCAATCGGCATACCCACACTTCTGAACTCATCTGCATATTCATAGTCTTCCGGGCGGATGGCAGTCCCTGTGCCCACTACGATCGTCTCAGAAAGACCATATGCATTGACAACCGGAATTTCAAACCGTGAGAAAAATTCTTTCCATATACTGGGGGGGTGGAGGGGGGGCCGCCACCACTGATCATTTCTCGCGCTGACTGCATCCGCTGTTCTGTTCCCGGCGGAGTTCGCAGAAGGGAATGGATGACCGGCGGCATGCCTGCAATAACCGTGGCCTGATATGTTTCCGTGAGACGGATATATTCATCAAGGGAGAAACGACCCATAATCACCCAGGTGGCACCGGCACGCAGTGCTGAAATACCCCAGGAGACACCGACATGAGCCATGGGATAAATACCCAGGTATACATCATCTTCACGATACCCAAGTACTTCCCGTTCATTATCCATCGCTGCCATCCAGTTTCCGTGGGTGAGCATGGCCCCCCTTCTGTTTTCCCGTGGTGCCGGATGTATACTGAAGCTGACAGAGATCATCAGGTCTGCAGTTACGGGCACGGGAAATAAACGGAACCGAGCGACATTCCTCCTCAAATGACGGGGGGGTGTCCGTTATTACCACATCAGCGGTAATCCGACCGGTAGAGACATATGTTTCAATCTCTGCATTTCCTGATGAATCGGTTACAATGCAGGCAGCGCCGGAATCTTCCAGCAGCATGGCAACTTCGTCTGCCCGGAGGACATTATTGAATGGAACTGCTACAGCGCCCATCCGCCAGATTGCAAAGTACCATATAAGATACTCGGGTGAAGGGGGGGACAGGTAAATTCCTACCCGGTCACCAGCAGCAATTCCATGGGCGATAAGACATGATGAGAGTCTGCATACCCGTTTCAGGAGAGCACAAAAGCTGTATTCAGTCCCTGATTCGGGGGGGTGAATAAGGGCAGGTTTGTCTCCCAGACGGGCATTGACGTCAAGAAATGTGGTACAGTTCGGCATTCACAAAAACCTCGGATGATCTACAGTGTATTATTGTATACATCAGAGGATAATTATTCTGTTTTGAAAAAAATTACTGGTATTCAGGCAGATGTACCTGCATCTGCTGGGGGGGAAGCCCGCCCTTGAAATAGTTCTGGATACGCTCGTACTGTTCACGCACGCGCTCATTCATCATCGGACGAACCTTCAAAAGTGCCTTCTCAAAGTGTTGCATACCTACTGTTGTGGTACCATCCCGCATCGCAAACATCGCAGCCTCACGGCAGAGCAGGTCCAGGTCAGAACCCACATAGTTTTCTGCCTTATTGGCAATTTCCCGGAGTAGTGAGTCCCGTTCCGGATCCTCAAGCTGAATATTGTACTCCTCTGTCAGGCGGGCCACTGCACGCCGTCTTCTTCCGGGTGAAAGGATTTCGTTACTGACATTGACATCAGTAATTTCGGTTTCCAGGATCTCGTCTGCAGTCATTACCACCATTTCGTCCTTCTCCTTCCGGTACGCTTCAGCGGCGGTGCCAAAGAGCACCTCAATGCCTCCTTCATCATAGGCTGCGGTTCCGGTGATCAGGGTCTCCAGTGCGGAGTTTTCAATCGGGATGCCACGGGAATGTATGGAAAGAATCTGGAGACGGCCTTTTGCATCCGGTTCATGCACTGCAACAAGACGATCAAACCTGCCGGCACGCATCAGGCCGGATCGATGATATCAGGCCGGTTCGTCGCCCCCCCCATCACCACAACTCCTGTCATATCCTCCAGACCATCAAATTCTGTCAGGATCTGGTTGACGACACTCTCAATCACATGGTTGTCCTGACCAGACCGTGCAGGTGCAATGGCATCCAGTTCATCAAAAAAGATGATGGAAGGCGCCACCTGACGTGCCCTTCGGAAGATCTCGCGAACCGCACGCTCACTCTCACCGACCCACTTTGAAAGCAGCTGTGGACCGCGAACCGGAATGAAATTCGCTCCGCTTTCATGTGCCACTGCCTTTGCAATAAGGGTCTTTCCCGTGCCCGGCGGGCCATACAGAAGCACCCCGTTTGGAGGGTCAATGCCCAGGTTCAGGAACCTGTTGGGATTCGTGAGTGGATATTCAACTGCTTCACGCACCTCTTCAATCTCCCGTTTTGCTCCCCCCCCGATGTCATGCCAGGTTACATGGGGGGGTACTTCTACAAGCACCTCACGCATTGCGCTGGGACTCACTTCCCGGAGTGCATTGGCAAAGTCACGTGACGTCACTTCCATCTTCTTCAGAAGTTCCGGAGATATTTCATCATTTTCCAGGTCGATTTCAGGCAGATAACGCCTGAGTGCACGCATTGCCGCCTCTCTTGCAAGCGACTGCACATCAGCACCGACAAATCCGTGGGTCCGGGAAGCGAGATCCTGCATCAGGCGTTCCCGCTGATTTTCAATCTCTTCAACCGCAAGTTTATACCGGTTTTCCGCTTCTTCACGGGATTCATCTGAAACGGTAGCGAGGACCTCCTCCATATCGATTCTGCGCACTTCTCCTTCAAGGGGGCATGCCGCATGTGTGAATCTTCAGGATCTCAAGGCGCCCGGTCTCATCGGGAACGCCAATCTCAATCTCCCGGTCAAATCTTCCCGGTCGCCGGAGTGCCGGGTCAATGGCATCAAGACGGTTTGTTGCTCCGATCACAAGCACCTGTCCCCCCCGTTCCTCCAGACCGTCCATCATGGTGAGAAGCTGAGCCACCATACGGCGTTCGACTTCACCGGTCACATCCTCACGGCGCGGAGCGATGGAATCCAGTTCATCGATGAAGATGACGGACGGTGCATTGGAATCCGCCTCTTCAAAGATCTCCCGGAGACGCTGTTCGGTCTCACCATAATATTTGGAGAGCACTTCAGGACCGGCAATTGATATGAAATGAGCACCACTTTCATTTGCCACCGCCTTTGCAATGAGTGTCTTGCCTGTGCCGGGAGGCCCGTAGAGGAGCACCCCCCCCTTCGGCGGTTCAATGCCCAGTTTTCGGAAGAGTTCCGGGTGACGCATGGGCAGTTCAATGGTCTCCCGAACATTCTTCAGCTCATTTTTCAGACCTCCGACATCCTCATAACTGATATCGCCGAATCCATCGATTCCCGAAGCAGGTTTCTCTGAGAACTCAATGATGGTATCCTTGGTGATGATAACGGCATCTTCCGGTTCAACTGTCACCAGTTTGAAGGGGATGAGCTGCTGCTGCATAAAGGGAAGACCGGCAAGTACAGGGATCGTATCCCCTTTTGTCACCGGATAGCCAAGCAGACGCAGCATCGCCTGGTTAAAATTAATGGGAGGCTGATTTGACAGGTCTTCCGGCGGTGCAAGAATGACACGGGACGCATCGGTTTCGGTCTCCACCTTCACCACCTCAATTTTATCTCCGCTGCTTACACCGGCATTTGCACGGGTGAAATTATCTATTTTTACATTACCCTGATCCCAGTCATCAGCAAGCATCCGCCAGACTTTTGCCACTGTCATGCGTGACCCGGTGAGCCATACAAGATCTCCCGGAACAAGTCTCAGGGTGTTCATCGTTGCAGGATCCAGTCTGCATCTCCCAAGGCCCCCCCGGTCCTCAGGATATGCACTCTCAACATTCAGTAACATGGCCAATGGTCACCTACCTTCATATACCCTCTCGGGGTATAAGTACTGTATCTATGAAAGTGCTCTGTTTTGACCCATTTTCCGGCGCAGCGGTGATATGGTGACAGGTGCGCTGCTTGAATGCGGCGCCGACAAGGATGCAGTCACCCATGCAATGGCATCGGTCGTCGCCCCCCCCTTCATTGACATCGGTTGACAGATGCGGCATCCGGGCACTGAAAATTGAGACCCATGCCGGACCTGCATCACGTTCATTCCATGAAGTCTGTGACATTGTTTCAGGTGCCGATGCCTCCTGCACAGCAAAGGATATGGCTGTGAGGGTGTTTACCCGCATCAAAGATGCGGAAGAAGGGATACACGGTGCTCATACCCATTTCCACGAAGTGGGGGGGCTGACGACGCCATCGCGGATGTCATCGGTGCGTGCACGGCATTTCTCTCTCTTTCCGTCGACGCGGTCAGGACTACCGCGGTCGCCCTTGGGACAGGAACAATAAAGAGTGCCCATGGTATCTACCCGCTCCCGGCCCCCCCGGCCACTCTTGCCATCCTCAGAAACGGACAAATCCCTGTCCGGTATACGAATGAAGAACGCGAACTCTGCACCCCCCCGACCGGGGCGGCACTTCTTGCTGAATTCATGGCAACCGGCAGGGATGAAATACCCCCCCTGACATGGGGTATGTCACCGCCGTGGGGTATGGGGCGGGCACCCGCAACCCGTCACACATGCCCAATGTATTCCGGGCATCTGTCTGTGAATCCGGAACCAAAAAAGAAGCGGACACCATTGATATTCTTGAGACAAATGTGGATGACACGACCGGAGAGGTCATTGCCTACACCATCGGGCGTCTGATGGATGCCGGTGCACGGGACGCATCTGCGATACCTTTGATCATGAAGAAAGGACGCCCCCGGCATTTTGATCCGGGTCATCTGCACTCATGCACTGTCAGGAGATCTCATCCGTATTCTGGCAGAGGAACTGGGTACCCTTGCGTCCGGTGCATCCCGTCTGTCCACCGGAGTGTTATCACCCGGTCCGTGGAACCGGTTGAAATTACTCTTGGATCAAAAACCATTTCTATACCCGTAAAGACCGGCTGGATGGGAACAGAACCCATTTCATGCAAGGCCGAGTATGAAGTGGCCAGACAGGCAGCAGAAGCCGCGGATGTGCCACTGTGCGAAGTGACGCGCCGTGCTGAAGAGATCCGCTGGAGAGAACTCAGGGTGAGGACTGACAACATGGTGAAACTGATACAGAAGAGTACTGGCATCCCCCCCTGTCTGGACGGTCTGATCGGAGGTGGTCTTGAGACCCGGATTATTATTCAGTTTTATGGCGAACCTGCCTCAGGAAAGAGCACGGCTGCAATGGCGTCGGCCATTGCTACTCTGCGCAGGGGAGAGGATGTCATCTACATCGATACCGAGGGGTTCTCCATCGACCGGTTCTGCCAGCTTGCCGGAGTTGATGAGGCCGAGTCACTTGCCGAACGCCTCATCCTGTATGAACCCGCAGACTTTACCGGACAGGACCATGCGGTTGCAGAATGCGCACGTCTGCTTGCTGACAGGCCGGGGATTGGCCTTATTGTTCTGGATTCTGCGACTGCACTCTACCGAACCGAGCATGGTGCCTCAGGAGAACCGCAGAAACGACTGGCACGTGAACTCATCATGCTCCTTGGGTATGCGAGACGATATGATATCCCGGTAATTGTCACCAATCAGGTATTCACCGATATAAACTCTGACAATCTCCGCGGTCTCGGTGGTACCAGCATGCATCACATGTCCAAGGTGATTGTACGCTTTGAACGCAACGATACGACTCGGTGCGCAGTACTTGAAAAACACCGGTCACGGCCCGAAGGAACAAAAATAACATTCAAAATTGAAGAAAAAGGATTCAGAGAGGAATAACTCCCCCGAATACGGTGACTGCTGGCCCTTCCATCGTCACCGTTTCATTTATTTTAATTGTCAGTGGTCCACCCCGTGTCTGCACGTGAACGGTGGAAGGCATCTTACCGATATGGTGTGCCACGGCTGCGGCCGCCGTTGAACCGGTGCCGCACGAATATGTCTCATCCTCCACGCCCCGTTCAAACGTGCGTATAGTGATACTGTCCAAACTGTCACACTGGACAAAGTTTACATTCGCGCCCTCCGGAAATACCGGGTGCGAACGGATGCCGGGTGCCACTGCATTGATATCGACTGCTGCCACATCATCAACAAAGACAACCGCGTGCGGAACACCGGTATTTGCGGCATAGACGGTGAACCCATTGTAGTCCATGCTGAATTCACCCTCTCCTGTCGCAGGTATTTCGGCTGAAATAAATTTTGCAGGACCCATGTCAATTGTTGCCGTACATTCACCCATGTCACGGTAGGCCACCGTCACTGCCATTTCCCCCCCTGCCTGCGTCTCGACCGTGCCCTCTTCTGTTGTGTAATCAGAATCGTATGCATATTTTGCAAGGCAGCGGATACCGTTCCCGCACATCTCCGCTTCACTCTCATCTGGCTGGAAGAGGCGCATCCGTACGTCACAGGAATCAGAGGGCGACAGAAAAAGAACTCCGTCCGCACCGATACCAAAGCGCCTGTCACAATATAATCGGGCAAATTCTCCCTTCATTTCATCGGGAATTACCGGCCCGTTCATCTCATCGATAAGCACAAAATCATTACCATTACCCTGTAATTTGACAAACGGAATTTCCATACTATTTTTCTCCTGATATTCTCATCTCTGTCCCGGTAGCGCAGAACCCCCCCTATCGGAGGAGTTCGGCCCTATCATGGCCAAAGAGAGACGTACATATCATTCTGTATGTCACCGGGGGGGGTAAAATTCCCATCGATCAAAAAAGATAAAAAAAGGATTACGATGTGCCCAGAGTTTCAGGGCACGCTCAAGTTCGACGTGATCGGTTGCATATTCTGTGGCCGAGACCCCTTCAAGGAAGGCATCCACTGCCTGGCGCATTGCGCGGGCGCCCGCGGCGGTACCGTCCGGGTGGCCGTGAATACCTCCGCCTGCCTGTAACACAATCTCTGTGCCAAGGGTCTCCAGTTCTGCATGCACTTTTCCGGGATGCAGCCCTCCGCTTGCCACTGGGAAGACCGGCCGGAACCCGAACCACGGGTCGGTCAGTACACGGTTGTCCAGCACAAGTTCTTCCGCGTTATGTCCCATCTTTCCGCTCACGGTTCCGGTGTGCAGCTGATCTCCACCCATCATTCTCACCAGTCGTGCGATCGGACGCATCGCGATGCCATGTTCAGGATTTCGTGTCATCGCCGCGTGCATGGTCCGGTGCACGTGAATGGGAACGGAAATTCCCGGTTCCTCTGCAAGAACTTCCAGTGCTGCATAGCCACAGGTGATGACATCAACCATGAGGGTGTTTGCCCCCCCTCTCTCCAGTGCTTCCTCTGCCCGTTCAACGATACGGTCTGCACGATCGGAGATGTTGACTGCATAGAGAACCTGCCGCCCGGTCTCATCCTTTGCCTCATCAAGGCGTGCCATCACTGCCTCAACGCGTTCTGTCATTGGACAGAATGCCTGATTGGTGAGTGTCTCGTCGTCCTTGATAAAATCAACCCCCCCGCCGGATGCCGCTTCATAGGCAACAAGGGCGGTATCAGCAGGGGGGGTAAGGCCCACCTTTGGCTTGATGATGGTGCCCACATGCGGCCGGTTACGGGTTCCCAGCAGGTGCCTGACACCCTCAATCCCAAACTTCGGACCATGAAATTGGACAAGGGATTCCGGAAATTCAATGTCCGTCAGGCGTACGGCCTCAAGTCTTCCCAGTCCAAAGAGATTGCCCGCCACAACAGACAGATACTGGGGCACATTGCCGGGTTCAAATATTTCGGCCGGATACCGGATGGCAGTGAGATACCCGCGGCCTGACTCTTCCACGCTCTCCACAATACCGTCAAGCCGTCTCACATATTCCTGCCGGGTGGTAATGGCAGTCCAGGTACCGGTGGTCTCTTCCTCCGCAATTGCCTGTGCAGCCTCCTGCGGAGTCGTCCTTGTGTCAGGACGGAAATAATAATGCGCAATGACGTCTTCCATCTCTTTCATTCTCCATAATGGTGAGTAAATGCATAGTCCTTTTGGAATTCAATGATATCCCACCCCCCCAGATGATCACGGATGACAACCGGGGCATACGATGGGGGGGCAAATGCACCAATCTCTGTTACGATGAGATCCACATAAGCTGGTGGGGGGGTTACATCAAATGCGGGATTTTTCACCGTGACTGTGGGGGGGGAGCTGCTTCTCACTTCCAATCACCTCTTCAGGCGGACGCCATTCAATGGGTATACGTTCGCCAAGAATCGTGCGTGGCGCAAATTTGTAGGTCTCGGCAGCAACGATAAACGGTTTTCTTGCTTCATGCGCACAGAGTGCAATCTGTGCCGTCCCGATCTTATTCACCACCGCACCGTTTGCCGTGACGGCATCGGTGCCGGTTATCACCAGATCAACCTTTGGCATAAACATCCGCGCGGCAGAATCAACGATAAAGTTCACCGGAATGCCTGCATCAGAGAGCATCTGTATGGTAATATATCCCTGATTGCGCGGGCGCACTTCCGTTGCATATACCTCACGCACCTTGCCCTGTTCATGCGCACGGATAATGCAGGCAATGGCCGCTTCAGAGTTACAGTGCGTCATAATAACCGCGTCGTTTGGAATCTGCCGTGCAGCGATCTCCGCAATCTTTTCCACGGCAGCCAAAGAATCATGGATAAATGCTGTAGCACGGTCATGGAGTGCATGCTGTGCCTCTTCCAGTGTGGCTGCTTTTTGCACGCCCTGCATTACGTAGCGGACGGCATTCGGCAGAGAGACCGCGGTTGGACGTGTCCCGCAGAGCAGATCTGCTGCTTCTTCCATTTCATGGGTAAATGCTGCAAGTGTTTCAGAATCAAGTGATGCCCCGTGCTCCTGAAGGGCAGCGGCAGCCGTGCGGGCAATGCGCCCGGCTCCCCCGTATCCGCATGGAGGAGATATCTTCAGCAGTCTTTGTGAGAACCATCGTATTCATTTACTTCAATTACACCAATCAGTATTAATGCGACTGGTTGCTGGTGAACAGAGATGACAACAGCGGTTGTCTTTGACAGTGCAGGCACTCTCCTGCGTACGTATCGTGTGCTGAAAGATGTCATCAATGACACGGTCCAGAATAACGTGGAGACGATTACGCTTACCGCCTCCTGTAAGGAACGTGCCCTCATTCTGCTCTATGTTCATTCCCGTGACATTATCGATGAAGACCCTTCACGCCTGCTTTCCGGCTACCTGCAGGAGAACAACATCGATTTTGGCATATCATGCACCTGCAAGGCAGTCACTGCCGATTATATCCGTGATCTCCTCTACAATGATTCCCGTGCAACAATTGGTGATCTGCAGGGATGTATCCGGACTGTCTGGGGGGGTGCATGCAAAAAAGAGACTGTGGTCGCACTGAACTCAGGGGGGGTGATGCTCAATGGCAATCACGGCGGCATAGAGTTTGTTGTAACCGCGGGAGGTCGGCCCTTTTCCCGTGCGCGTGAGACTATCCAGAACCTGCAGACGATGGGTGTCGGGACATACATCGCTTCCGGGGGGGACCGGACGAAAAAACTGATGAAGATGGCAGATTATCTCGGCGTGCCGCAGGACAATACCCATGGTGTTGCCACGCCTGCCATCAAAGAACAGGTGGTCGAGGATTTGAAACGCCAGTATGACATGGTTGTGATGGTTGGTGACGGTATTAATGATTTACGAGCCATGAAAAAGGCAGATTTTGCCATTCTTTCCCTTCAGCAGAACACGGATAAACCGGAACCACTGCTGAAGGCTGCAGATTTTACCATCAATTCTGTGCACGAAGTGGTGGATATTGTTGACCGGCTCCGTAATTAATTACTCCTATGCGCAATATTATGATAGAATAATAACGTTTAAACCACCAAAAAATGATACTGTGAACGGAAATTATGGTGCCTCTACTAACAGTTGAAGACCTTTCCATGAAATTCGATGGGAATGTCGTCCTCAACAATATCAATTTTCAATTAGCAGAGGGTGAGATACTCGGCATCATCGGGCGAAGCGGTGCCGGGAAGACGGTGCTGATGCATCTCATCCGTGGCGTGGATACGCCACCAACAACGGGCAGAATTATCTACCATATATCAACCTGCAGCACATGTGGATATGTTGACCTCAGAAGTAAAGAGGGCAGCGCATGCGCAAAGTGCGGTGGAAAGATGGTCGCCGAGGATGTCGATTTATGGGCAGATGAAAACGAGCAGAAGAAACGCAGCGTTATGGTCAGGACTGCTATCATGTTCCAGCGGACGTTTGCTCTGTATGGTGATGACCGCGTCATTGAGAACGTTCTTCATGCACTCGCAGATATTGGATATCCGGGTGAAAAGGCAGTCAACCGTGCTGCGGATCTGTTGGATGAAGTGCGTTTGTCCCACCGGATGATGCACATCGCGCGTGATCTCTCCGGTGGAGAGAAGCAGCGTGTTGTACTTGCCCGTCAGCTGGCCAAGAATCCCTTTCTCCTCTGTGCCGATGAACCGACAGGAACCCTTGACCCCCGTATTGCATCCATTGTCCATGACATGCTGCACAATTCCGCCATAAACAATAATATGGCAATGATTGTTTCCTCTCACTTCCCTGAAGTCATTGTTGATACCTGCAACCGGGCAATGCTTTTGGAAGAAGGAGAGATCAAAGTCATTGGCGAACCCGCCCATGTTATCGATACCTTCATGGAAAATGCTCATGAAGATGGTGGATACCGGGCAACGGAACTGGGAGAACAGGTGCTCCGGGCACGGGATGTATCCAAACGATATATCTCTGTTGACAGGGGGGGTATGATCCGGGCTGTTGACGGGGGGGTCTCGTTTGGTGTCTCTGAACGGGAAATTTTTGGCATTATCGGAACATCCGGTGCCGGGAAGACAACCCTTTCAAAGATGATTGCAGGCATTATTGAGCCGACAGGCGGCGAGATGGCCATCCGTATCGGTGATGAATACGTCGACATGACCAAGCCCGGCATTCATCAGCGTGGCCGGGCAAAAAAATACATCGGCCTTCTCCACCAGGAATACGATCTCTATCCCCCCCACCGGAATATTCTGGACAACCTGACCGATTCCATCGGTCTCGAATTCCCCCCCAAGGAACTTGCTATGCGCAAGGCAATCATCACTCTGAAGATGGCCGGGTTCACCGAAGAAAAGGCAAAAGGGATTCTTAACCGCCGTCCGGATCAGCTTTCCGAAGGAGAAAAACACCGTGTTGCCCTTGCCCAGGTACTCATCAAGGAACCAAGAATCGTCATTCTGGATGAGCCGACCGGAACCATGGACCCGATCACGAAGATTGATGTCAAGCACTCGATTGTGACGGCCCGTGAAGAAACAGATGAAACATTTATTGTAGTATCCCACGACATGGATTTTGTACGCGACATCTGTGACAGATGCATTCTCATGAGAGGCGGGAAGATCGTAAAGATCGGACCGACCGCTGAGGTGCTTCAGGAACTCTCAGATAAGGAGCGGCAAATTATGACAACCGTCTAAGTGGAGTAGTATACAAATGACAGAGATCCGCCTCGATGGCGAGAGGCTGGAGGTAGCAAAAGGAGCGGTGCTCGGGGGGGATATTATTCCCGGACATCCTCTGGAATGCAGTGTGGCAGTGATCCGTCCGGCGGACACAAAAACTGCGGCCACACGCAATATTCGTGTCACAACAACCGCAGGAGAGGTGATCATCGAACTGAACGATGTGCTGCCTTCTGTTTTACAGGACAAAATTTCCTCCGGTGCCTCTGATACCGTTACCCATCCAGATATACTAGTATTAAAATGGGCTGACCGACAGGCAGCATCATTTGGCCTGTTTCTCACCGATATTGTTCCGGAACGATCCCCCCCCTATCGCTATGCCCGTGGTGATGTGATCCTCGGTTGTGGCGGATATGATCCGGGACAGTCATTCCTCATCTTCTCAAAGGCACCCCCCCACATCGCCGATCACGGTGCGGCAACAGGGGGGGGCATTATTGGCAGAGTTGTTTCGGGCATGTCGGTTCTGGAGGACTGGAAAGCAACAGATGCGATCACGGTAATGGAACGCATCGTCCAGAGTGCGGATGCATCAAGTGCCTTTGCCACCACAGGTCGGGATCTCTTGCTTGAAGAAGGGATGAGTATCATCACCTATGTCCGGGCACGTGCTGCAGGATACCGGGAAGAAGACATAGACACCACACGGGCACAGAGTGTTGAACACCTGCTCCTGACCTACCGAAGCGGACGATACCATGTTTCACTGGACGCAAGTACCCACATTCGCGATGATCGTATGCGCGAAAGTGAAGTCTTCTACGAGGGTGAACCGCACTCCCGGTTTGAAGGCACGGTAACCGTCCGGGTCAGTGGAAGAAACCGGGGTTCGGCATATATCTATACCGATGATATTCCCGGAAGCCCGAACCATACCGCGGTAGGCAGTGTGGAACATGGCATTGAACTGGCACATATTGCAGGCGCCGGTGAGACATTTCTTTTCCGTGTGGAACCGGCACAGTTTGATATCCGTGGGATGGCGCTCTCTGATGCGAAAGTCTTTGCAGAAAACCGGGGGTATCATTCTGAATGTTGATGATGATACCGGGGATCGGGTTATTATTTCGCAGACACCGGAAACCACTCTGGAAATCTTAGCGGAAAAGCAGGTTTCTGTTACGACAATACCGGTCACACAGGTCATCTCTGTTGAACTCTTTGATGCCGAGGCACCACGGAGCACATACATATTCCGTTCCATAACCGGTCTCAGGTGGCATGAGATTGGTGAGATGCCGCTGCTTATCCATTTTGAGGGTGTGTCATTATTCCAGCCGGAAATAAAAAAAGGCACGAATATCAATAAAGAAAATACTCCGGAGGGAAGGGTGCCTGCGAATATGCTGGCCATCACCAATGACTCCCGAAAGAGTGCGGGCCTCATTGGATGCAGAACCACGGAAAATACGGAATTCGGCCCCCACATCAGAACCCTTTGAAGGCACGAATATCATCGGGCGTGTCTGTGAACCGGAGAAACTGCCTGCCCTGAAAGAAGGAAGTATTGTCTATATCCGGGAGATGACACGATGAAAGAGCGTGAGTATGTCCCCCCCACGTATGTGGGCACGGTAACCAAATATGTCTTCATTGACTCACCCAACACCACACCGCAGACCCTGTTGATACGGGCGTATGAGATATCAGATGGACTGATGATCAAAGAGACCTGTTTCGGACTGCAGGTGACCGGTGCTCCGGAGAAAGTTAAACAACTCATCAAAGAACTGCGCACGGTTGACCCGGCCCATATTTTTGTCAAAGACCGCGGGTTTCCTCCCGGAGATCCACGCCGGTGCCGGGCAAATCTGGGTGGTGCACGACCCGGCTATTATGGCCATGAATTTGAGAGCGGGCTTTTTCGCTACATCTCTCACGGTCTTGAAGAACTGGAACGGAACACCGCACCAGCGGTCACGCGGTTGGGGGGGAAGAAAAGACTGGATGAAGGGAAATTACCCCTGAACAGATTACTTGAAATCATCAAAAACGAGGAGGCATAACAGAATGGCAAAAGTGTTTATTTTCCCTGCCACAAGTCTCATTCTCTCAGATATGGTGGAGAGATGGGGCCATGAGGCACTGGGGGCAGCGACCGGTATCCGGGAACGAATCCAGACCGCAAGTCTTGACTCACCGCCTCTCCAGATGACGCCGGAAGATCCGAAGAAGGGTCTGAAATATGCCGCTGTTGAGGTACCCTGCGGGGTCAGGGGACGAATGGCCCTCTACGGGCCAATGATTGAAGAAGCCGATGCGGCGATTATCATCAATGATGCTGACCTCTCCTTTGGGTGTATGGGATGTGCCCGCACGAATGAACTGGTGATGTTCATGATACGCCAGCAGCAGGGGGGGCTGCCGGTACTCGATATTAAATATCCGGAAACGGATGATGAAGGGTTCGCATTTGTAAGCCAGATAAAAGAGTTCCTTACCGGACTTGAAGGTGATAGCGATGACTGATCAGCCGGTCCGTATTGCCCAGCTTTCCTGTGGTCCTGAGCACAGTGGTGTTCAAAAGGAGATCTATGATGCCGCTGCAGCAGTCAATGCCGAGATGTTCTTTCCGGATGTGACGCTCACCGATATCCGCCGTTCATATGACAAATTCGGTCTTGAAGCACGTTCGGGCGATCTGAAACTTGCCATTGCCCGTGCGATGGCCCTGGTTGAAGGAAAAGTCGAGGCTGACGCGGTCTTTATTGCCACTTGCTTTCGCTGTGCGGAGGCGGCCATTGTCCGCAATGAGCTGCGTCGCTATATCCACGATCACTCTGACCTCCCGGTGGTGAGCTACTCCTTTACGGAACGCACCACCTCGGGAACGCTCCTCACCCGGATGGAGGCCCTCACCACCATCGCCCGGAGACGGGCGCTTCTCGCCCGTGAGGAACAGAAAGGCACGACGATGGCATTGACTCCGGGTCTGCAACAACAAAAGCCGTCATTATGCGGGATAATGAGATCATCGGCACCGGCTGGCTGCCCACCACTGAAGTGATGGATAGTGCCCATGGGGTCATTGACGCCGCTCTGAAGGAAGCAGGTCTTGAAATGGCAGACATTGAGGCGGTTGGCACCACAGGATATGCAGGTACCTGATTGGTGAACAGCTGGGAGCGGATCTGATTCAGGAAGAACTGACGGTCAATTCCAAAGGTGCGGTATATCTGGCTGACCGGCAGCACGGGGAAGCAACGGTAATTGACATCGGCGGAATGGATAATAAGGCGATTTCCGTTCAGGACGGTATCCCCGGCACGTTCACCATGGGGGGGGCATCTGTGCCGGTGCGTCCGGGAGGTTCCTTGAGATGACGGCCAAACGAATCGGGGGGGTGGACATCACTGAACTCGGTCCGATTGCGATGAAAGGGATATCAAAGACTGTGCCCATGAACAGTTACTGCATCGTCTTTGGTACCCAGAGTCTTGTCAATGCACTGGCAGAAGGGAGTTCGAAAGAAGACGTGGCCGCAGCGGCGTGTCGGAGTGTGGCAGAACAGGTATTTGAGCAGCAACTGCAGGAAGTTGATATTAAAGAACCGGTGATCATGGTTGGGGGGGGTACATCCCTCATCGAAGGACTGGTTCATGAGATGGGGGCACTGCTCCAGACCGAGATTCTTGTACCGCACCACTCACAGTATATCGGAGCTGTCGGCTCTGCTCTTCTTGCATCCGGATTTATTGAGGAGAAGTGAGGCTGCCATGAAAGGCATGGAGTATTTTGAGGTGGAATGTGCGGAACCGGTGGGCGCAGAGACATACACCCAGATTGCGGATGATATCCTCTCGGATCTCAACCTGAACCAGTCCATCGGGAGGCTGCACATCTACATTGATCCGGAAACCCCCCCCTCTTTCTCGCAGTCGGTGTGATCAAAAAGATGCCGGGACTGGTGTATATCCGTGACTTTGCGAGTGCCTCGGGATGGAGGAAGGAGTGGTGCTGGACATTGGAACGGAGACCTATCTTTCACCGATGCTCTCCATTCTCTGGGATACCTACGGCAGGGATCTGATCACCCAGCCTGACCGGTTTACCGTAAAGATTCTGGTGCCCGGCCTGGACCCGCGGGAGATTGAGGATGTGATGGTGGTTGACCCGAGTGAAGGGATGTTCCATGATATCATCTATGCACTGCAGTGGATTGCGCCGGAAGGGTTCAAAGTCCGGCGTGAAACAATCGGTGAAGGGTTTTTCAGTTATGTGGCGAGTGAAAACACCCTTGATGAAAAAGAAATTGACTCCCTTCTGAAAGAAAAGTTTGCCTGCGTCGGGGTGACCGTATGACCGTTCTTGTCCCTATTACCTACAAAGGAGGAGTCTACCGCCATGATATCATCATCGACCTGATCGATGATCTCGGGGGGGATATATTGTCCAGAAACATATGATCGCCCAGGAAGTGGTGCTTCAGTCCTTAGTTCCGAAGGATGATATCGAACTGATACGAAAGATAAGTCGCCCTCTTGCAGGTGTTGTCTATGAAGCCCCGCTTGTTGGGACAGAGATTGCCGTTGTCAGTCCCAGTCTTGAAATTCACCACCTGCCCCCCCATACCTCATGTGATGTGGCAGAGTATCTCAGAAGTGCCGGGGCGAAGACCAATATGATCGGCCTTGCACGTGGATTTGGCAAGCGCATTGCCAACCTCAGTATCGAGGAACGGGACATCATCAATGAACACGACTGTGCGGTGTTTATGCTTGGCAACTTTGAATCCTGTATCGAGTATAAATTGCCCGCTCTGCGCAGGGGGGATTACGGTGCCCATCATTCTCACCGGACGGCCCTCCACAGAAGCCCTGCAGCGCATCATTGATCCCCCCCTGTTGACGGATATGTCGGAGGTATCGGGAGAATCGGTCACCGGATGAAACGGCAGGAAGGCGAAATTGACCATCTGGATTCCCTGGTTGAGGAGGTTTCAGCAGTACTTTCCCGGAAACGGGAAGAAGTGGCAAAAGATACTCTTTCGGTAAATCCTGCACGTCTGATGGCAGTTCTAGATGATGCAATGGATATCACCAAACGTTCGACCCATCCCACACCAATTGTTGTTCAGGTACGCGCACTTCGTGTCAAACTGCCGTATGATACCTATGCAGATGCAATTGCAGCAATTGAGATTGAAAACGGAGTCAAAATCGGTGATATAACGCACATCCTCCCTTCCCGTATGCGGATTATATCCTGATTCGTATCAGACCGTTTTCAGAAACAAAAATCATGGTCTGAATACGAAATTATATCCCTTTTTTCTGACAAATCTCTGTTGATTCATTAATGGCGCATACCGTGGATTTTGAGGACACGCTTCAGGAAATTCTGAAACGCGGAACAGAGACAGCATCAAAAGACTGGCTTGAGGGAATTGAGGAGGAATATGGGAGTGTTCCCCCCCTGATTTACCAGAAGATGTCCAAAAAACCCGAAGTGCTTCTCTCGCACCTGATGTTTAAGGATGCCATTTTTGAGACATCATCTATTGATCCAAAGATGATAGAGCTTATTAGTATCGCTGTTGGTGCGGCACTGAAATGCAACCACTGCGTAAAATACCATATGAGTGCTGCCCTCAGAAAGGGTGCAACAAAGGATGAAATCCTAGAAGTGGTCCTCATTGCGGGTTCCATTGCACAGGCGGCCGTTCTCGCAGATGCCTACCGGGTCATTGATGTGGGAACAAACGGATGCGGCGCTTCCTGTGAAGTCAATGCTGTCAAACTGAAAAAGAACGGGGGGGACTAAAAAGATCCCGATAGTATCATTTATTTTTCTTCCCGCCTACACAAAGCAGGAAACATGCTGCAATACCTGCGGCGTATACCCACGGATATGTGAACAGCCCCCCCGCAGTCGTGGGCAGAGGCGGTGCATCCTCTGATACATCCTGTGTCACTTCGGGTTCATCAGAGGTAGTGTTCAATCCGTTCTTATCTCCGAAAGGTTTCTCTCCTGAAATCGGAGTGCTCGTTCCGGTTGTCTCTGCAGCGTTCTCTTCGGTGCCGCCCGTCCCGTCCGTCCCGAAAATTTCTGCTACCAGCACCGGGTTTGTCAACAGGACACTTTTCGTTGCGTATGATGTATCGCCCAGATCATAACGATTCAGGGGGGGCTGAGGCACTACCCAGATGAGATAGTGCCGGGTCCAGTGTTCCCCCCCCGGTTCTGCCAGTGTCCCATTCATATTCCCACTCCCCCCCGCTCCTGACAGGAACACGGGTGAAAGAAGCGGCGTTGCCAGATACAACCGGGCTTGTGATACTATCCAGTCTGACACCACCGGATGCGAGATTGGGGGGGCCAGTTAAAAAGAGATACATCTCATCATATCCTCCCCCTTTCCAGAGAGATGAACGGTTTCTCCAATCACGGTAGATGACACCGCAGATACTGGCATTACTGACCAACAGAGAAGACAGGTGCAGATGAAAGCAACAGAGATACAGCCATTTACTGTCATGGTATTTCCTCACGATTCTGACACTTCTTTCAATCGTTTTCCTTTAAGAAGTTTCTCCGGTTCTTTTCAATAATGATTAATGCACGAGAATTCATACATGGAAGAATATGACAGGGCCACGTGTACTCATTGCATATGCGACAAAATACGGGACAACAAAGAATATAGCAGAAGAAATTCAGGACGTTCTGACAGAGAATGGCATTGAGAGCGACCTCATTAATGTGATGGAGAGAGAATCCATTGATTCTTATGATGCAGTGATTCTCGGAAGTCCGGTATATATGGGTAAAATGCTTGCTGAAGCACGGGAATTTTGCGGACATTACCGGCCGGATCTCGCAGGCAAATGGCTGGCCATATTTGTTGACGGCGTTTCATGCTGCTCCGGGGGGAACAGGGATACATCCTCGTTGATTGCCGCAATCGATGAAATGTATGAATATGTACGGCCAGTGATGAAAATTGGATTTGCAGGTGCATTTAATCCTGCCGGTCTCTCGGATACCGATGCCCAGATTGCCAACATGGTACACCCCCCCCTGCTGGAGACTTCCGGGATCACGAGGCAATCCGGGGGGGCTGGGCACGAGAAGTTGCATCAGCGATTCACGAACATAAAGAAAGCATATTATAAACCATGTATCTTAAAAAGAAATGATATACTTTTTATTTAACACATAAGAGAACAATCGAGACAGCCACCGGAAGAGAAAATATCATGAATAATCGGATACTTGTCATATACGCCACCAGATACGGTGCAACAGAGGGGGGGATTGCCACGGCAATCGCGGAAGGTCTTCAGAAGCAGAATCATGACGTTGATGTACGAAACGTGAAGGACGTTTTTGACATTGCAGGATATAGCGCTGTTATCATCGGGAGCCCGATCTATTATGGCAAAGTACTTCCTGAACTGGTGGCATTTGTCAGCCTTCACAAGAATATGCTGCATGAAATACCTGTGGTAGGTTTTCTCTCAGGGTATTCTCTGCTCGACATTTCGCCGGAAAAAAAGCAGGCTGCATCTGCTGCCTTTGATCAGGTAAGAGAACATATTGAAATCAGGGATATTGGATATTTTGCGGGTAAGATATCAGAAGAACAGCTTTCATTCAAAGACAAGGCGGTAATGAAGCTCACTGGTACAAAACCGGGGGATTACCGCAACAGGGAAGCAGCCATTATCTGGGCACAGGGTCTCATTGATCTCTGCCTGCTTCAACTCTGAATCTGTTTTCCGGGATACTGGCACTCCGTATCTTTTATGATGGTCAAACTATTTTGAAAAAGAGATCTGCCACTACCTGAATTGTTATATGGTTTCTCTGGGACTGTAATGTATCGTACAGGAGGTGAGATCCGAATTAAAGCAGATAGAAAAGACATCCTTCATGCAGTCATGCCAGATACCTTCACTCTCAGCAGGTCACAGCACAAACACATCTGTCATAAACACGGCACCTTGAACATATTTGTCTGGCATACATACAGAGACTAACTGATAACGGACCTGTTGCATATACATTATCTTAAAAAAATAGTAAAATCAAAAAAACACAATAATCCATTTATTTTGCTCATACTCTTTCCTTTCCTGCATTCCTGGAGAGATTTTAATAATTTTAGCCGGGAATAATTTCCGGAAACAGATCCATTATGCACGGGAATAAAAGAGCAGGTTCCGGCCGGAGATTACCGTGACCTGGATCAAATCAGGGGGTGGACAGAAGAGTTGATTTCACAAAACTCCGGAACTCAGAAGAAGTCCGCGAGAGTCGTGTGTGACGGGTCCATCTCCTGCCATGTCCAGCCCACTGCTTCAATGATACGTGATATCGGTTGTTCAACCGAGCGGTTCAGCATTTTTTCCAGATCGATTTCAAATTCCGGGGGGATCTGGTCTGCGTATTCAAAGCATATGACATCCGTCTTTGGATATTTTCCGGTCACATTTCTGATGTAGACACGTTTGGGTTTACTCCCGGAGAGAAAATTCGTTCCCAGATATTTGTTGGAATATTCCGCCCCCCCTCTGATGTGTGCATCCTTGTTCTTGTAGCTGTCCAGCGATTTGTTAATCCCGCCGGGAGTCCCGATTTCATCAAGAGAATAGGTGCCTTTCCGGTATTTTCGGATCACATCCCCCCCAAGATATGCTTTAACCGCAGCTTTGCCCGCGCCCCGGAGGATCTGCTCCATCACATGCTGCTGGACCTCTTTTGTCACCTGGGATGAATCCGACCGTTTCATCTCAAAGCCGACGATATCGATCTTATCTACCTCTTTTCCCTCTTTCCAGACCAGGTGTCCTGCATACCGTTTCTTCTTCCCTGCCTGGAAGAACCGCCGGTAAATCTTCTCGAATTTAATGGAAAAGTAATGCGTTTCGGCCCCCCCAAGCACGTCACGGGCAAAGTCCCCCCCGTAGCTCGTGTTGAGGCGTGCCTCAATCGCCCGTGCCATTGCAATGGTCTCTTCGGTCTCTGCGACAGGGAGCTCTATCATACAGGAATCCGTGTCCCCGTAGAGAACGGTGTATCCCATGCCGGTGATCACGTCACGTGTGTGGGCAATGATCGCCCGTCCCACCGAGGTGACCGCTGATCCAATCTCCCGGTCATACAACCGGAACCGGGCATAGCCGGAGACACCATAATAGGTGTTCATGATCACCTTGAGCACGTTCTGCTGTATGTCATACAGCAGGTAATCGGGTGAGCCGTATTCAAAGGTGTCCCTGAGTGCTTTCTTCTCGTCACGTTCGCTGAGGAGGTCTGAAATGATACTCCGCGTCAGCCCGTCCGGTGATTTTCTGAACCGGATGCCATTGGGTGCATGGAGTTCTCCTTCCGGATCCTTTGTCTCCATTGATGCATTGATGGTCATCATGCACATCGGGTACAGGGACTTCAGGTCAAGCACCACCACATTCTCCTTTATGCCCCGTGAAGTCAAAGACCGTTGCCCCCCTCAAATTCATCGCCTGCCGCAAATCCCTTTGAAGGGAGTACATATCTGCCAAATGCCTTGCGGAGCACGAAGATGTCGATCACGTTCGAGGAGTTGAGCGTCCGGTCCAGCGGACAGCCTACATACCGGGCAATTTCCCGGTAAAACCCGATGATGCTGTTTTTCGCATCAATGCCCACGCAGAGTTCCACATCGCGGAGATTGTAGGCCACCAGATCCTGCGGATTATCCCGCCAGAGTGCGCACAGGGTACCGGTGTAGCGGATCTTGCCTTCCCCCCCCAGTTCCTCTTCCCCCCCGATGGCGTCCAGACGGTATGACTCCTTGCGTGAACTCTGCATCTTCCGGTATCCCATCAGAAGGTCAAAGAGGGCCCTTCCCCCCCGAAGGGGGGGGTTTCTGGCACCGGCACCGGGAATCCGGGAGAGTGAATCGGGTTCAAGACCGATGGCATCCATGCGCTTTGTGATATAGCTGATATCAAAATCGACAAAGTTCCACCCGGAAAGGATATCGGGATCTTTCTCACGGATATATGCGGCAAGACCCTTCAGGAGGTCACGTTCCGAGGTATAGGTGAAGATTTCATGGTTCGTACGGACCGGGACGGGCACCGCACTCTCCGCACGTCCCGGGGGGGGATGCCGGTAGAGGGTCACATAGGCATCATCGAATGAATCATGGCAGGTGATGCAGACGATCGCGTCACGGTTTGGTTCCGGGAATCCACGTTCATCCTCGCACTCAATATCCATCATACAGACGCGGGCCGGTGCATCCACCTCTGCAGGCGTGATGTCGCGGTAGTCTGCCGGTGTGCCGGGGGGGACGATGGCTCCGCCGGTCAGGCCCCGGTCAATCAGGTAGCGGGTGGCAAAGGGGGGGATGTCGGCTTCATAATGCGGTTCGTAATAATCACGTACTTCGCGGACATCACCCGGTGAACGGGTGTAGACTCTGCGGAGCGTCTCCCCGCGTATGGAGGTATAGGTCGCCGTAGTATCAACCTCGGTCCTTGGATGGGGAGGGAGTGTATCCGCCTTTTCAAGAGGCGCGTAGAAGTATGGCTGAAACCCGGTCACGTCTATCCGGTGGGCGGTGCCGGTGGGGGTCGCGTCCGAAGATATAGACCACCGGCCCGTCAGGGGGTGTTTGCATACTCAACCTGGTTAATGGCAAGGCTGAGTTCACCGTTGTTACTCATCTGCCCTCCTGCAGAGTGCAGAGGATGCAACCGCTGCCTCCCTGAACCGCGCCTCTTCCCAGGTGTCAAGGTTCCATTCAATGATCTCTTCAATACCGCTCCGCCCGATGCGTGCGGGCACCCCCCCGAGAGAACAGCCGGTAACACCGTATTCACCGTTCAGGACACAGGAAACCGGCAGTACGGCATGGGAATCTTCAGCCACATTACGGATCAGGTTTACGATATGCCATGCCGGTCCGAATACAGTTCCTCCCTTTCCCCCCCGGATAACTTCCATACTCGACCGGCGCATCTTTCCCAGAATCTCATTGCGTACACTTTCCGGCACATCCTCTGGCAGGGATGAGAAGAGGGGCACTTGGTGTTCCCCATGCTCACCCAGCACCCATGCGTCACCCGGTATGCCCGATTCTTTCAGGTACCCGCCAAAGCGGGCCGCGTCAAGCTGACCCCCCCCGAATCCGACACACCGCTCACGGGGAATGTGGCAGCGGCGATGCAGGAAATAATTATTTGCATCCATCGGATTTGTTATGGTGATCAGCACACCGGCATACCCTTCCAGAAAGCCGGCACACTCATCGACTGCAGGAAGGTTTACTGAAAGCAGGTCTGCACGGGTTTTGATATCAGGCGTCCGTGCTCTGCCTGCTGAAAATACTGCAATATCAGCTCTGCTGATATCGCCCGGGTCGGTTGAGACGGAGAGGTCAATACCGGTATGGAGAATGTCAAGCGCCTGCGCACGGGAGAGTGTAGCATCGATGTCATAGAGACAGATGTCATCTGCGATCCCCCCCAGCACCGAAGCGAGGTACGCCACCTCACCACCAATCTTTCCGACACCCATCACCGAGAGGCTGGTCATGGATCAGTTATGGGTATGCTAATAATAAATAACTACAATTTCTAACCAGATGGTCACGTTAATTCCGGGAGATATAACCGTAGGCGGCGTCAGGCTGCATAATCACTGCATGCTTGCAGCAGGCGTGCTGGGAACAACCGGTGCATCCCTTGCACGGATGCTCAAATCCGGAGCAGGTGGCGTTGTAACCAAGTCAATCGGACCTGAACCGAAAGAAGGGCATAAAGGCCCCCCCTGTGTCGCCGTCTATGACGGTGCCGTGATGAACGCGATGGGTCTCCCCAATCCTTCCCGCGAGTTTATCAGGGAACTGGACGGGCTCGTGGGAGCACCGGTCATCGCCTCCATCTTCGGCGGTACCCCCCCTGAAGAGTTCGGGGAAGTGGCGGACTGGTTTGCAGGCAAGGTGCAGGCACTTGAACTCAACCTCTCCTGTCCTCATGCGGAAGGCTACGGCGCGGCAGTGGGGGGGGCAGACCCGGACAGGGTCGAACAGTGCACACGCATGGCAAAAGAGTCCGGACTTCCGGTATGGGTGAAACTCACCCGAATGTGACCGATATAACGGAGATCGGCCTTGCCGCAGAACGCGGCGGGGGGGCAGATGCCATTGTGGCGGTGAATACTGTGAAGGCGATGCGGATATCGACAGATTTCAGGCGCCCGGCGCTGGGGGGGAACGGCATGGGCGGTCTCTCCGGCCCTGCCATCTTCCCGGTGGCGGTCCGGTGTGTATGGGAACTCTATGAATCCTGTGAAATCCCTATCATCGGGTGCGGCGGCATCTCGAGCGCAGACAATGTGGTGGAGATGATGATGGCCGGTGCCTCAGCGGTGGAAATCGGCAGTGCTGTTATTGAAGATGCCAGTATATTCCGGCAGATCACCGAGAACCTGTATCGCCGTGACGGCGGGGGGGAATGCCCCGAAGACATTGTGGGGGGGTGTGCCCATGCATAAGATTCCCTCTGTCCCGGTGGTAATCACCGAGATCATTGAAGAGTCCCCGTCCCTCAGGACATTTGTCTTCTCCCGCCGGTTTCCGGCAGAACCGGGCCAGTTCTGTATGGTCTGGGTGCCCGGCACCGATGAGATACCGATGGCGTTTTCCGCACAGAATGCGATCACCGTCCAGAAGGTGGGAGAGGCGACAGAAGCACTCTTTGCACTCAGTCCAGGGGGACGAGATAGGTATCAAAGGACCGCTCGGAAACGGATTTACCCCCCCTCCGGCAGAACCCTTGCCGTTGCAGGCGGTGTCGGGGCAGCACCCCCCCTGCGCCTTCTTGCCACATCCGGTGCGGCAGATGACTTCATACTGGGTGCACGCACGGCAGACGAACTGCTCTTCCCCCCCGGAGAACTCTCCGGCTGCACCAATCTCCAGTGCGCCACGGACGACGGGACGTCCGGGCACCACGGGTTTGTCACCGACCTGTTGCGTGCAGCAGATCCCTCATCCTATGACACCATCTGTGTATGTGGCCCTGAGGTAATGATGAATGCGGTCCTTTCCATTCTCTGCGAGGCAGGATGTCCGGAAAAAGGGCAGTTCAGTCTGCACCGCTACATGAAATGCGGTGTTGGCATCTGCGGCTCATGCTGTATCGACCCCACGGGACTCAGAGTCTGCCGTGATGGTCCGGTATTTACCGGAGATGTCATTATAGACAGTGAATTCGGGTCCTACGCACGGGATGCGTCAGGACGCCGGAAATCTGTCTGACCACATTTTTCTCCGGCAGTGGAACAGAGACCCAATCTTTTTACCCTCCGCCTGCCATTCTGGACAGCATGGAAGATGAAGCATACCGCAGGGCAAAGGCGCATGTACAGGAAGTCAGGGGGGGATTTTATACTCATTTTGCCACGTATATATTTATCAATCTCCTCCTCTTCGCGGTCAATGCCGTCACCTCCTGGGGGGGCAACTGGTGGTTTTACTGGGTCACACTCTTCTGGGGGGGAATTGGCATTGTGATACATGCGGCATCGGTCTGGGGGGGCAGCAGACATTTCCTGGGAAAAGAATGGGAAGAGAAAAAAATACAGACAATACTTGAAAAAGAGAATAGGTAACCGATCTTTTAGCGGTGATACTGCCGGCCGGCATTGATCATCGCAGCACGGTATATCTGCTCGGCAAGAATCAGCCGGGCCATCTGGTGTGGAAAGGTCATCGGTCCAAACGAGAGCCGTAGGTCAGCCCGTGACCGTACCTCCGGGGGGGCAATGCCCAGACTCCCGCCGATGACGAGGGTGATTCTGTTTTTCCCTTCCAGTATCGCATCATTCAGGTAGCGGGCGAATGCCTCGGAGGCCATCGTCCGTCCTCCGACATCAAGGACAATACACAGGTCCTGTGAACGAACATGGGAGAGGATGCGGGATCCTTCTTTTGCAAGAATGCGTGTTTTTTCCGCAGTACCGGCATTGTCTGGCAGGCGCTCATCCGCCACCTCTGTTACGGTAAATTCCGCCATACCGGTCAGTCGCCGGGAGTACTCTGCAACCCCCGTCCCGGTAGAACGGCTCCTTTGCCTTTCCCACGGCAATGACCTGAAATCTGACCATCCGTCTCAGACCTCCGGAAAGACCGCACGAAGATGGGCATAATCTTCTTCATTATTGATATTGGTGAAGGTCAGAAGATCGGGATCATACCTGCGGAGGAGGTTGCAGTCCACATAGTTTACGGAAAGGCCGCCCATGAGATCCCGCATCGAGCGGGCCTCATCAGCACCCTCAAACCGTTCAACCAGTGCCTGCCGCCGGTATACGGCATGAAGGGGGGGTTCTGTCATCCCGTTCTCCCAGCGTGGAATCGCAGCGTCAAAGCCCTCTGTGACATGGAAAAGATATTCAATGACGGATCCGCTGACACAGGGCATATCACAGGCAACAGCAAAGAGGAGATCTCCTTCTGCTTCACATACACCGGCATGAATGCCACCGACAGGACCGCGGCCCTGACGACGGTCCGGGACAACCCTGACACCGGTGAACCCGGAAAAACGCCGGCACTGGTCATTGTCACGGGCAACAATGATGACTTCATCAACAATTTCGTTCAGGGTGGAGATCAGACGTGAGATGAAGGTCTCGCCGCAATGATTAAAGAAATATTTTTCCTTTCCTCCCGCTCTGCGAGCTTCTCCACCTGCAAGAATGATGCCCGAACGCATGAAATGATCACGAATCTCCCAGAGTTTCCCGGAACCGGATCAGACGGGTGATAAACATATTTGCCGGGGGGTCGGAATCCCGTGTGATGCCCCCTTTGTCACCAATGCACCGTTCATAACGTCAATTTCGGTTCGTTTCCCGGCTGAAAGTGCCTGATACATGGACGAATGATGCTGGTATGTTGCAGGAATCTGTTTGTCGTGCAGGTAGTTGAGATACGCATCCGCAGTCGGATATTTTAGGGTGATTCCTTCCGCATCTGCAACGGCATAGGCTTCTTCTACAATGTCGGTGATCACCTCCCAGGCATATGGGTTCAGAAGAGCACCGTAGGCTACACCCATCACTGCACCAAGCGGATTTAACGCTGCATTGTAGATGGTTTTCCCCCCCCATATCGCAGAACGTATTGCATCCGTTGCGGTGGCGACAATCCCTGCCTTTTCAAACAGTCTGACAAGAGTTGCAACCCGTTCGTCACAACCGTCCGGAAAGAGACCAAACTGTGCCTCCCCTCCGATAACCGAGATATGGATGTCAGCATCTCCCCCCCGCCATTCAAATCCGGTGATGATCATGCCGCCAATAATATTGTCGGTATATTCGCTGATGATCTCCTCGTTTCCAATCCCGTTCTGAATGGATACCACGGCAGCATCCCCCCCGAATCGGTCATGAAATTGCTCACAGATCTCCCGTGTCTGTGTCGCCTTGGACGTAATGAGGATATAATCATATTCAGCGTCCGGAAGGTCTGTGGTGCAGGGAAAGAAATAGGTCCCGTCACCCCCCCAGAGACCGGTAAGGCGCAGGCCAAGACGTGTGACGGCATCTGCATGCCGTGGTCGTGATACTGCATGGATATCCGCCAGTGATGAGAGGCGGGCGGCTATGGAAAGTCCGACCGCACCTGCCCCGAGTACTGCTATCTTCATGGTCTCCCTGTAGGTGATAGATATGCCCTCCGTACATTTAAATGATCATCATTCAGATCCAGAGGGATAATGAATCATAGTAGCTCCGATCTGAAATTTACTTATCAAAAACCAGAATTCAGATCTTTTTATTTTTTTGTTTCGGAGGGAATCCCCGAATAAAAACGGTAGCTCTTCTGTTTGGAACAGGTCAGGGCATTCTCTGGACTCATCCATTCTGTTCCATTGTAAGAAGGGCGGATTTTATTGATACATCCTGATTAAACCCGCTGGGCCCGATCTTTGCAAACGATATGCGATGGATGTTGGTTTTTGATCCGTTTACATGCACCCATCAGAGGCCAAACCGGCAGGCGACGGACGTCAGCGCCAGCCTTTTGCCTCATCGGCAAACGAGGCGAGCGTACAGGGTATCATCTCTTCCTGCATCCAGGGGGGGGCAGACCTCCATGTACTTCTGTCTCAAGAAACCGACTCTCTCCGATCAAAAGAACACCGTGGTCCTCAGGCGTGCGCAGCACACGGCCCAGTGCCTGCAGGACACGATTGATGGCAGGCATGGTGTATGAAATGAATTCACCCTCTTTCCCGAACTTGTTTTTGAAATACTGATTCGTCATCCGCCGCACTTCGGTGAACGGCGCAAGTGGCAAACCGAATACCAATGCCCCGGATAGGAGTTCTCCCCCCCGGTAATCCAGTCCTTCACTCCATTTGCCGCCGCAGACACCAAAGAGAATGCCGTATTCCCCCCCCGTGACGGAGGGACATAAACTCCCGGAGGTCGTTTGCCGCATCCGAGGACGACGACGATTCAACAAAGACCTGCTTGCGGTTCAGGCGTGACGGGAGCCCTGCCGTGAACCGCTCCAGCAGTTCATAGGACGGGAAGTACACCGCAAGGCTTCCGTGGAGTGTTGCAAAACTGCGGATATATCCTTCAATTCGCTCGGTGTTTCCGGCGTCCCGCCGCATCCGGTAGATGGATGTGACGTCCTGTGCGCAGAAGAGGGCACGGTTTTCCTCCGGAAATGCATTCGGAAGACTGAGGGTATGTACCGGGAGATCTTCAAAGTAGAGGCGCCGATAACTTTCCACCGGAGAGAGTGTGCCGCTGATAAATACCGCGCAGGCATGATAGGAGGCGATGTCCTTCATGGTCGCTGACGGGTCGATATTGCGTACCTGAAGGGAGATTTCATCTCCTTTCTTCCGGTAGAGGGTGAGAAAGGCAGGGTCGTCAAGCGCCCGCATAATCCGGTAAAAAAAGGCAGTCAGGCGTTCCACCGCACTCTCTTTAAAGTCGCCCGCCTGTTTCTGTGCCTCACGATAGGTCTCTTCTGCCCGGAGGAGGTCGTCAACGATTTCATCGATACGCTGGTAGAGACTGCGACGAGCACAAACCGGACAAACGTCGCGGGGTCAAACCAGTCCTCTTCCTTGAATGACCGTTTCAGGGAGTCCATGAACTGCCCGACGCGGGGGGGCAGCATATTCAGCAGGGCATCGGCTCCTGCGACACGGCCCCGCATTCTCCCAAGCTCGATCATCCCCCCCTGATCAAGGGAGGTCTGAAGAAGGGTGACCGACTGGATACTCTCAACCGTATCCCCCCCGCAGTTATGCGCTTCGTCAACAAGCAGGAGTGCGTTCTCGGCTTCAATGCCCAGGGACTGATAGAGCTGGTCACGGATGTCTGTGTTAAAGAGATGGTGGAAATTCAGGAGAATGACATCCGCATCCCGTGCGGCCTGCAGGGTCACCTCATATGGACAGAGACCTTTGCAGAATTCATGGAGACGGTCCGGTGCGACGCGAGTTCGTGCCACCTGATCGCCGCGGGTCTTGAGGGTGCCCGAGGGTACCATCCGCAGGCCGTCCGCCCCCTCGACAAAGACCCGGCTCCGGATAAAATACGGGCAGAGAAGAGGATGTTCTGCATCCTGAAGCCGAACCTGATCTGCAATCACTTTGTCATTGGCCGGTACATGCGCACCTTTCCGCGCACGTTCACGCATCAATGATGAGGAGAATGCCTTTAGTCCCTCACATATACGGTAGGTGTCTCCTCCCCCCCCTCCCATCGCACATCTGGCGTTTCCCGACAAGGTACGAGTATCGCAGATTCGGATGCTTTTTTCGTACGAGTTCCAGTTCCCGCACAAATGTATTGAGCTGGCTGACCGTCCGGACTGCGACAATGACCTTTCTGCCATTCGCCTCATCAAGGAGGGCTGAAACGACACTTGATTTCCCACTGCCTGTCGGGGCATCAATCATCCCGATGCCGCCTTCCCGCGCACAGGCCGCCGCCATATCCAGCATATCTTCCTGGTGGGGGCGGTATGACCCGTACGGAAAATACTCTCCTCTGACACCCATTATCACCCATGTTTGTCTGTGGGGGGGTATCATCTACTCTTGGGTATGCGCTGGCGGAGGTCATCACCAAACACCGACTAAAAAATATATCCGGAAGGCAGAGATACATACCATATGGAATCATCACGCCGTTTCGGCCGGTCTGCTGACAACCGGATGCTGGGAGGTGTCTGCGGGGGTATTGCCGGATACCTGCATATCAGTCCCACGCTGGTAAGGATTATCTGGGTGGTGATTGCGATATTCACGTATATTCTGCCCATGATACTTCTCTACATCGTCCTCTGGGCGCTGCTGCCGGAAGAGAGTGATCCGATGATCATCGATGCGGATTACCGCATCAGGGAATAATATCTGCCCGTGCCCCCCCTATTTTCTGCAAACTATTTTTGCGCATCCTGCCGCATGTATAGACTACTATGGCAATCCACCCCCCCATCGACTTCCGTTATGGCACTCCGGAGATGCGAGCTGTCTGGGATGAAGAGAATCGGTTTCGCTGCGTTGTATCAGCTGAAGTAGGTCTCGCGGTCGCAGAAGCAAAGGCAGGAGTTATTCCGCAGGCTGCTGCTGATGAAATCGAGGCACACGCACCTGAGGCATCCCTTGCACGCGCAAAGGTAATTGAAGAAGAGATTAACCACGACATGATGGCCATCGTGAAGGCCCTCTCTGAAGTCAGCGGCGAATCTGCACGGTGGGTTCACTACGGGGGGGCCACATCAAACGATATTCTCGACACGGCAACCGGTCTGCAGGTAAAGGATAGTCTTGATATCATCGAGCAGAAACTCCGGACACTTCTCGGCGTGCTCTTACAACGCAGTCTTGAGACAAAGACGCTGGTATGCGCCGGACGTACCCACGGGCAGATCGGTGTCCCCCCCACCACCTACGGTCTGCGGTTTGCCATCTGGGCATCCGAGGTGTCCCGCCACATTGAACGGCTGGAACAGCTTCGCCCGCGGGCGGCGGTCGGGCAGATGACAGGCGCAGTGGGCACACAGGCATCACTCGGGAGTGCCGGCACTGCGGTTATGGCACATATGATGGAGTATCTCGGACTGACCCCCCCGGTGGACGTATCCAGTCAGGTCATTCAGCGTGACCGGTTTGCAGAGTATATCATGTTCCTTGCAAATGTGGCCACCACGCTGGACAAAATTGCTCTTGAAGTTCGGATGATGCAGCGCTCTGAAATCGGGGGGGAGCTGGAAGAAGCATTTGGGAAAAATCAGGTGGGTTCTTCCACGATGCCGCACAAGCGCAACCCGATCAAGTCAGAACAGGTTTCAGGCCTGTCGCGTATCGTCCGCGCCATGATTGAACCGGCTCTTGCAAACAATGTCCTCTGGGATGAACGTGACCTCACAAACTCTTCCTGCGAACGGGTAACCTTCCCGGAAGCCAGCATTCTCTGTGACCACATCCTCACTGTCATGACAAAGGTGCTCACCGGACTGCGCATCCGTGAGGATAATATCCGGAGAAACCTCGACCTGCTCCATGGCGTGAACATGGCGGAATCCGTGATGATTGAACTGACGAAGCGCGGGATGGACAGGCAGGACGCCCATGAACATGTGCGTGTCGCATGCATGGTTGCCCTGGAGGAGAAGCGTCCGGTTGCAACGGTATTTTCAGAGGAAGAGAGCGTTGCCGCTCTGATCACCTATGATGAGATCGTCGCGCTCCTGAACCCGGACAATTACATCGGAACCGCGGTGTCCCAGGTTGAGGGCCTTGCCGAAAAACTGGGGCCGCTTTCCCTATAACCGGGAATAATTTTGATCTGTACCATCCATTTTTTTGGAAAATATGCGTTCTCAGATTGATAACAGCGTATACTACGTATGGCCACGATACGGCTGAAAATACCAAGTAAAGTGAAATAATGACATTTCCCGTTGTCTGGATATACTGGGCAGTAAGCCTCACCATCGTTACGTATGCGGCTGCGTGGATGCTGAACAATAAACGCGAATACGGGTATGCCGCACTTGTCGCTATCTATGCAGTCTATCTCGCCGATCCCAGATCCTCGCTGCACGGGTGGTGGAGTTTGATATCGGCATTTATGTATTTCTCGCACCGGCGGCGGTGTTCATCTACCCGTTCATATCTCAGGCCATTGATATGATTAATGAGGTCTATGGGATAAGGCGGGCCCAGATTGCCATATTCATTGCATTCGTAACCCAGGTGCTGCTGGTCATCTTCTTTGTCATGACAAATTCCCTCACCCCCCCGGCCCCCCCTTCTTTGCCCATGAAGAGGCATGGCAGGAGATCTTCACCTTTGGCATCCGTCTGACCATCGCGTCATGGGTCTCGTTTCTCATCACCCAGACCATTGATACCCGCATATTCGCCAGCCTCAAGAAGCGCTATGAGAACCGGATTGTCCTGCGGTCTGTGGCAAGTGATGCCGTCGGCCTGACCCTTGATTCCGTCATCTTTGTCACCATCGCCTTTGCCGGAGTGGCCCCCCCCTGTTGCCGCTCATCATCGGACAAATTGTCGCCAAAAATATCATTGGGTTTCTTGACACCCCCCCGTGGTTTGTCTGGTACAAGAAGATGCTCGAACATAAACCGGCAGCACCAGAAGGACAGGCTGAATAAGACCATCCCGTAGCGGCATCCCCATGCTGCATAATTCACATTCTTTTTTAGTCAGTGAAGAGATGGTACCTGAATAGCCGGATATACCGGAAACGGAACTGAGATGGCAGCAGAGATAAGCCTGAAAGGCTGGATAGAAACGGACGGCATTGTACTGACTCCTGAAGAGATCGCCGGCCGCCTCTCCCATGGGACAGAATGGCTCACTTCATGCGGAGGGGGGGAGTTCTTCCTTGCCTGGGAGGGTGGCTGTGCCCGTGATCAGATGGGGGGGATTGTTCCTGGCAGATGCGATGCAGGAGTTGTGATGGAAAAGGGAGTGGTGACTGGTTATGTGAAACCAGATCCCCCCCTCTTCTGCCGCTTGCAGATGCAATTGAGACTGCAGTACAACTCAGAAATGCTGAAGGGGGTCGTGTCATTCTCCGGCGGTGTTGATTCCGCTCTTATTGCAGCAGTTGCAGGACTGCCCTGCGTGAGCGTGGGAACAGAAGGCTCGCACGATCTGTGCCATGCAACAGAGGTGGCGGGTGAAATTGGTCTGGACCTGATCTGTGTCACCGTCACTCCCGATGAGATTGAAGATGCCCTGAAGGCGGTGATGCAGGTCATCCCCCCCCGTGTCACCCCCCGGTCGATGCATCGATTGCGGCAACCCTCTATTTTGTCGCACGATGGGCAGGCGAGCATGGATATTCCCGTATTCTTGCAGGCCAGGGAGCAGACGAACTCTTTGGAGGATATGCACGGTATTGTGATACTACAGATATCGAGCGTCTCTTCCAGGAGGACTTTGCGGGCCTTGCCCTGCAGAGTGCACGCGACCAGGCGGTGGCAAACCTTTTTGGATGCCTGTTTTCCTGTCCGTTTCTCGATGTACGTGTTGTGCGCGCTGCAGAAGCAATTCCTGCGCATGAAAAGGTATTCGGGGGGGGAGTACGGAAATATCCCCTCAGAAAGGTCGCATGCAGGTATATGCCGCGGGAAACCGCCTGTTATGATAAGAAGGCGATGCAGTATGGCAGCGGTATCTGGAAGGTCATCCAGCGGGCCGCACGCAAAAACGGTTATAAAAACTCAGTACAAGGGTACATGAATCAACTCTGAAGGGCGCGATACGTATGGTTTTGGAAAACGATGTTGAAGGAATTGCAAAACTTGCAGATATCCATATACAAAAAGAAGAACTGGCAGAATTCACCTCCCGGTTCAATCATATACTTGAATATTTTGATATCCTGGATACTGTCAGTGAAGGTGAAGAAGGCGAGGCTGATCTGGTAAATGTACTGCGTGAAGATGAGGTTACTCCCTCACTAACACAGGAAGCAGCATGTGCCAACGCCCATGAGACAGAAGACGGACATATCAGGGCACCACGGGTGATGTGAGAATGGTAAAAGAGTACTTCTTTGAAGAAACAGACCGGACAAATGCATTCATCACCCGTCTGGACCTGGCGATGTACGAGGAGACCGGCGGCCCGCTTGAAGGGAAAGGGATTGCTGTTAAAGACAATATATCGACAGCAGGTATTCCCACCACCTGTGCCTCCCGTATCCTTGCCGGATATGTCCCGCCCTATGACGCACATGTAGTAACTTGCCTCAGGGAAGCAGGTGCTGCTATCGTGGGCAAGACCAATATGGATGAATTCGGGATGGGGGGGTCTACCACGGAAAACAGTGCGTACGGCCCTACCACCAATCCACACGACGCATCACGCGTCCCCGGAGGCTCATCCGGTGGCAGTGCCGCAGCGGTCGGTGCAGGCATGGTTGACATGGCACTCGGCAGTGATACCGGCGGGTCAATCCGCTGTCCTGCCGCATTCTGTGGCATTGTCGGCCTCAAACCGACCTACGGCCGTGTCTCACGCTATGGTCTCATTGCCTTCTCCAACTCTCTGGAGCAGATCGGTCCTCTGGGCAAAACCGTTGCCGATGTCAATACGCTGATGTCTGTTATCGCAGGCCCTGACCCCCGTGACACCACGGCCTATGACCGTCCCTATACTCACACCCCGTCCAACGATATCGCGGGCATGAAAATTGCTGTCCCCCGACGAATTCTTCGGAGAAGGTGTGGACCCTGCTGTTGCAGAGCGTGTGCGCACTGCTATCGGAAGACTGGAAGATGCCGGTGCCGAGACGCTGACCTGTTCCATTCCCTCCATGGCCTATGCCCTTGCTGCATACTATGTGACCTGTATGAGTGAAGCATCCTCAAACCTCTCCCGCTTTGACGGGGGGGTACGCTTCGGACCTTCCGTTGAGACAAAACGTTCCTGGCACGATGAATTCCGTGACCACCGGGGGGGCGCACTCTTTGGAAAAGAAGTGCAGAGCCGTATCATGCTGGGGGGGACGTTTGCCCTTTCCGCCGGATACTACGGGAAATACTATGCAAAGGCACAGGTCGCACGAGAGAATGTCCGCAAAGACTTCCTGAGAATATTCAGGGATGCTGATATCATTGCAGGCCCGACCATGCCGCAGATTGCATTCAAACTCGGCGAGAAGAGCGATCCGCTCTCCATGTATCTTGCCGATATCCTGACGGTGCCCGCAAACCTCGCGGGTGTGCCCGCCATATCGGTTCCCTGCGGAACCGTCGAGAAGATGCCTGTCGGCCTGCAGTTAATCGGCCGTCACTTTGAGGATGAACGTGTCGTGGATGCGGCATTTGCCTACGAGACGGAGGTGGCCTGAATGACTGACAAAACCGTCATCATCGGTCTGGAAATTCACTGCCAGCTCAATACGAAGACCAAACTCTTCTGCGGCTGTTCCACGGATTTCCAGGGAGAGGAACCAAACACCCATGTCTGCCCCATCTGTCTCGGACTCCCGGGTGCGATGCCCCCGCCTGAACAAACAGGCAGTGCTCTATGCCCTGAAGGTCGCAAAGGCCCTGAACCTGACCGTCCCGGAAGTCTCAGAGTTTTCCCGTAAGAATTACTTCTACCCTGATCTCCCCAAGGGTTACCAGATCTCCCAGTATGACAAGCCCATCGCAGAGAAGGGGGGGATCATGGAGGTGGATGACGACGAAGGGCACCCCAAAAATATTCGTATCACCCGTATTCATCTGGAAGAAGACCCCCCCGGGCGTCTGGTTCACAAGACCTCACGGGATCGTGCAGGCTACTCCCTTGTGGACTACAACCGGAGCTCCATACCCCCCCTGATTGAAATCGTGACCGAACCGGATCTCCGGTCCCCCCCGAAGGAGGCACGCCGCTTCCTGAACAAACTCCGCTCGACACTGGAATATCTAGAGGTCTTTGACGGTGAACGTGAGGGTTCAATCCGGGTGGATGCCAATATCTCCATCAAGGGGGGCACAACCGGGTAGAGTGCAAGAACATCTCCTCATATAAGGGAGTAGAGAAGGCACTCAACTTTGAGATCACCCGCCAGCGCAACCTCATCCGGAAGGGGGGGCAGAGGATTGAGCAGGAGACACGTCATTTTCAGGAAGGACGGGGGGGCATCACCACCTCTTCACGCAGTAAAGAGGACGAAAACGACTACCGGTATTTCCCGGAGCCGGATCTCCGTCCCCCCCTTAGGGTATCAGGATGGGTGGACGACATTGTCCTTCCAGAACTTCCGGATGCACGGCGTGAACGGTTTATGGCACAGTATGGCATCTCAGAAAATCATGCCCGCACCCTCACCGGCGACCTGAAGGTTGCCAATTTCTATGAATCCGTTGCGGATGCGGACCCTGCTATTGCAGCCACATGGGTGGCAGACATTCTCCTTGGTGAACTCAACTACCGTTCCATGCGCATTGATGATGTGCCCGTAATGAACATCGCAGACCTTATTGCCCTCATCCGCGATGGCACCATCACCGACAAATCCGGTGTCGAGGTGCTCAGGACAATGCTTGACCAGTGTGTTGGAGAGGATGAGGAAGCCTGCGAGATGCCTGCTGACATTGTGACCCGTCTGGGCCTGACCAAGCTGCCGGAGATGATTTCACTGCGGTAATAGGAGAAGTCATTGCCACAAACCCCGATGCCGTTGCGGATTACCAGGCCGGGAAGAAGGGAGCAATAAACTTCCTGGTAGGTCAGGTCATGAAAGCAACACGCGGACGGGCCGACCCCAAAGAACTCAATATTGCGATGGCCGCTGCTCTGAAAGATGTAGAGGAGTGAGCTCCGATGCGTCTCATCATTGCGGAAAAGAATATTGCAGCCCGGCGTATCGCTGATATTCTTTCCGGTTCAGAGAAACCGGGCAAAGGAACACCGGTTCGCACGGGAAAGGAGAACGGTGTCAATACCTACCGGTTTGAGGACACGGTCACCCTTGGGCTGCGGGGGGGCCATGTGGTGGAGATTGATTTTGAACCGGGATACAGCAACTGGCGTTCGGAGGTAAACACCCCCCCGAACTTATCGATGCGGGAACCATTAAAAAACCGACCGAGAAAAATATCGTTTCCCTGATAAAAAAACTCTCCAAAAAGGCGACGCTCGTCACCATTGCCACAGATTTTGACCGGGAAGGAGAACTCATCGGTAAGGAGGCCTTTGAGATCGTACGTGCCGCAAATAAAGACGTGCCGGTCCAGCGGGCACGCTTCTCCGCCATCACTCCCCATGAGATCTCCACCGCCTTTCAGGACCCCCCCGCTGAGATTGATTTTGATCTCGCCGCAGCAGGTGAGGCACGTCAAATAATTGACCTCATATGGGGGTGCATCCCTCACCCGGTTCATATCAATTGCCGCAAAACGCGGCGGGAAGAGTATTCTTTCCGTCGGCAGGGTACAGAGCCCGACCCTCGCGATGATTGTCGACCGGGAGAAGGAGATAGAGGCGTTTGTGCCGAAACCCTACTGGATGCTCTCGGTGGATACCGAGAAAGACGGTACGCCGGTCACCGCACGCCATACCACCGACCGGTTCCATACCAAAAGTGAGGCGGTGAAGGCGGAGCAGAACACCTCTGCACCGCTCGTTGTCACCAGCGTCAAAGAAGGGACACGGGTCGACCGGGCACCGGCACCCTTCGACACCACATCGTTCATTGTTGCCGCAGGCCGTCTGCATTTCTCCGCGGCAAACGCGATGCGCATCGCAGAAGATCTCTATATGAACGGATACGTCTCTTATCCCCCCCGTACGGACAATACGATATACCCGAAATCACTGGATGTCGAGGATATTTTACAGCAACTGAGGAAGAGTCCTCTCTCTCGTGCGGTGGAATGGACACAGGCGCACCGCAGGAAGGAACCGACCCGCGGAAAAAAATCCAGCACGGACCATCCACCGATTCATCCGGCGGGGGGGCTGCGAAAAAAGAGACCCTCACCGATGACCAGTGGAAAATATATGAACTCATTGTCCGGCGGTTTCTTGCCACACTCTCCCCCCCGGACGCACGCTGGACAACCCTGAAATACCTCTTTGACGCGGGGGGGCCGAGACCTATACTGCCACGGGGGGGTCACGCCTTGCAGAGGCGGGCTACCGGGAGGTTTATACCTACAGTGAGGCGAAAGAGACCATCCTTCCGGTGATGAACGAGGGGGGGACCGTCTCCCGATCCTCGCGGTGAACAATGAAGAGAAATTCACCACCCCCGCCGCCCCCGCTATTCCCAGTCCAAACTGATTCAGCGGATGGAGGAACTGGGTCTGGGCACCAAGTCCACCCGGCACGAAGTGATCGGCAAACTGATCTCGCGCCGGTATGTGGAGGGCACCCCCCCGGTCCGCCCCCCCACCCTTGTCGGGAGGGGCGTGGTGGAGGCGATGGAGAACCACGGTGTGCCTATCACAAACCCGGAGATGACGAGCACCATTGAACAGCACATGGAGGAGATCAAGGAGGCAAATCTCTCCCGTGATGAGGTGATCTCCGAATCAAAGACAATGCTGCGCCGCGTCTTTGATGCACTGGAGGCAAACGAGGAACAGATCGGCCGGGAGATCATGGACCGGAACGATGAGGAAAGGATCATCGGGAAGTGTCCGGTCTGTGAGCATGACCTCATGATACGCCAGACGAGGGGGGTATGTCTCAGTTCATCGGATGCACGGGCTACCCCGAGTGTACATTTAACATCGGCCTTCCCAGTGCCGCATGGGGTACGGCCATTCGTGAAGATAAGACCTGTGAATCACACGGTCTGAACTTCGTCCGTCTGATCCGAAAAGGGGGGGCACGGCCATGGGAGATCGGATGTCCCCCCCTCTGTAACCACATCAACTCCAACAGTGAGGCGTTCAGGATGATGCCCTCTGCAGACGAGAAGATGGTGGCACGCCTGCATGCCGCCCATATCTACAGCGTGTATGAAGTGGCAAACGTTGAACCGGAACGGCTGACAACGGCGCTCGCCACCGATGTGGCAACCGTGTCCCGTCTCCGCGAAGAAGCCAATGCTGTCCTCGAAATTCTCCGGAAACGCTCCGAACTGAAAAAATTCGTCCGCAAACATGTGGTGCCCCGCCGGGGGGGCCGGTCCCCCGCCAAAGTGGCTGCAGCCCTGGTGGAGGCAGGTGTCAGTGACCTCGAAGGGCTCGCCGCGATGACACCGGATGCACTCACAAAGATGCACCTCTCCGCAGCAGAGGCAGAGACGCTGCTGAATGAGACACGGGCGGTATACAACCGTGCGAAACTCCGTGAATACGGGGGGGTGCCTGCGGTGAGCCTGAAGAAATACTTTGAGGCAGGCATTACGACACCGGCAGACTTCTGTAGTCTTCACCCGGCATATCTCAGCGTTGTCACCGGCATAAAACCGGAGACTGTCTGGAAACATGCCACATCGGTCTGCACCGGTATGGGCGTTGCACCACCGGAAAAGGTGACTGCAAGGATGGTGGAGGCAGGGCGCAACGACCTTCTGCAGATCCCCGGTCTGGGTGAGATGATGCTGGAACGGCTCTACCGGGCAGGGGGGGTTATTGACATGGCAGGGCTGAAGGACGCAGATGCCGGACACCTTGCAGAAGTGACCGGAGTAACGTTAGAGAAGATTCGTGCATTTCAGGATGCATGCAGAGAAAACAAATAGATAGCAATGGATGACAGCTGGAAAGACTGGGTTCATATCACAAAACTGGACCCGGACAAAGTAATCGGCAACGATGCCGTCGCAGATATTGCGACAAGTGGAACGGACGCTGATGCTCTCGGGGGGGACACTGAATGTAACTCAGGAGAATATGCGTGAGCTGATCGCACAGGTAAAGGAGTATGATCTCCCCATCGTTGTTGAACCCGCAGGGCCGGAAGCAGTGGTTCTGGATGAAGTGGACGGCCTCTTTGTGCCCAGTGTCCTCAATACCCCGGACATGCGCTGGATGGTCGGGAAACACCAGTACTGGGCAAAACATAACTGCGTTGACTGGACGAACGTTGTTCCCGAGGCCTATATCGTCCTGAATCCGGCATCATCGGTGGCAAGGGTCACGGGTGCAGTCTGCGACATATCTGCAACGGATGTCGCGGCCTATGCTGAGGTGGCAGACCAGTATTTCTCATTCCCCGTGGTATATATCGAGTATTCCGGTACCTATGGCGATCCTGCCGTAGTGGCAGCGGCAGCAGACGCGGTCTCTGACGCCCGTCTCTTCTATGGCGGCGGTATCAATAATGCACAGAAGGCTGCGGAAATGGGCAGGTATGCCGACGCCATTGTCGTCGGCAATGCCGTCTACGACGACGGTGTCTCTGCACTCAAAGAGACCGTGAAGGCAGTCCACTGAGAAGACGAGGAGATATACCACATGCCAGAGGTTGAAATTGTCCTTGTTGAACCCCCCCTGTATGAAGGGAATATCGGATTTGCCGCACGGGTGATGAAGAACTTCGGGTTTACCCGGCTTGTACTCATCAACCACCTGAGATGGGAATTGAGGCAATATCCCGTTCATCCCATGCAAAGGACGTGCTGGAATCAGCCGTCATTGCAGAGTCGCTGGACGAGGTGATTGCCGGGTCCAACATGCTTGTTGCGACAACCGGGGAACTCTCAAAGACGATATCCCATGCGATGCGCATGCCCTATTATACCCCCCCGGTGAGCTGCGAGATATTGTTGCGCCTGTTGACGGCAGAATCTCCATTCTTTTCGGTAGGGAAAACTGGGGGGGTCTGTCCAATGAAGAGGTGCGGCAGTGTGATGTCATATGCACCATCCCGACATCACCGGAGTATCCGATCGTCAATATCTCCCATGCGGTTGGAATCGTCTGCTATGAGCTTGCCCACCTCCCGCGTGGGGATTACATCACCGCTTCCCGGCGCGAGATGGATGCCCTCTACGATCATATTGACGAGTTTCTGGACCTTGTCGATCACCATGAATACAAGCGGGCAAATACTCTGACCATGATGCGGCGGATCTTCGGGCGCACTCTTCTTACCGGCCGGGAGGTGTCCACCCTCCATGGGCTCATACGGCGTGCCGAGTGGCACATCAATGAGGGGAAAGAGAGCGAACGTGATGATTCAGCCACCGGTCTGGAGTGAGGTGAGTCCCGGTTGGCCGTGCCACTGGGAACATTCCGGCAAGATAAATAAATAACCGCTCACAACCCATTTTCTATCAGATATTATGATTCTCGTTGACTGGCAGATACAGGACCGCATTGAGCGGGGGGGTTTTATAAAAATCGACCCGTTCGATCCGAAGTTTATTCAGCCAATTCGATTGACATCCGGCTGGGTGACCATTTTGTGTGGTATGAAGAGTCTGATGATGTTATTGACCCCCTACGAACAGGATTCCGTTGTGTCCCACGTGAACGAAGAGCATGCAGAGTATATCGATATTCCCCCCCCGGCATGTTCCTTTTGGCAGAGACCCATGAGTGTATCACACTGCCGGACAACATCGTTGCGACCATCGAAGGAAAATCCAGCATTGCGCGTCTGGGCATTGCCCTGCACCAGACGGGAGGATGGATTGATGCAGGATTTTGCGGAACCATCACCCTTGAGATATCAAATGCAAATCGCCGTCCGGTCCGCCTCTATGCAGGAATGCCAATCGGTCAGCTGGTTTTTTATACAACCGAACGTGCAGAGAAACCATATGGTTCAAAGGGGGGGATGCAAAATATCTCAACCAGCGGCAGGCAACCCTCTCACGCTACCATAAAAATATCCGGTAAACCGGTTTGTACCGGGAATCCATACCCTAATTATGGAACAGATCAAAACGATATCTGCGATAAATATACCGAGGAGTATCCACCATGCGAATTTTGCTGATTCATTCCGACCAGATAACATATGAGGCCCAGAAGAAGACACCGGTAGCAGAAGAGAACATTGTGCCGGCCGACGGACTTGAAGAGGCACTGACAGCATTCTGTGCTGTGGAAGCGCCGGACGAAGAGAATATCGCGGGTGTTGCGGCAAAGACCGCAGCAGAGATCCTTGAGGCGGCTGAGAAACTGGGGACAACAAATATCATGGTCTACCCGTATGCTCATCTCTCCAGTGACCTCTCCAACCCGAGGCGGCGGTTGAGGCACTGACCGCAATCGAGGAGATCTGTTCCCGAAAAGAAGGGATGACGGTCAAGCGTGCACCGTTTGGATGGTACAAGTCCTTCACCCTCTCCTGTAAGGGCCACCCCCTCTCCGAACTCTCCCGGACAATTACTCCGGAAGACACGAAAGAGAAGGCAGAGAAAAAGCAGGTCACCCACACCTTCTTTGTTCTCACCCCCGGAAGGTGCACGGGAAGATGCCACGAAGTATGCGGATGACACTCCGTTCGGGCAACTGGTCAAAAAAGAGACCGGAATCGCTGCAGAAGCAACCGGTGACTCGGTGCACTGCGAACTGATGCGGGCAAAGGAACTCGTTGATTACGAACCTCTCTCTGATGTCGGGAACCACCGCTGGATGCCCCCCCGTGGCAAGATCGTACGCGATCTGCTTTCGGATTATGTCCTCGGGCTGGTGCTCGACTATGGCGGTATGCCGGTTGAGACACCGGTCATGTATGACCTTGACAACCCGGCCATCAATGAACACGCCGGTAAATTCGGTGAACGCCAGTACCGGTTCAAGTCAGGCAACCGGAACATGATGCTCCGGTTTGCCGCCTGCTTCGGGATGTTCTCTATCATGCACGATATGCACATCTCACCCAACACGCTCCCGATGAAGATGTACGAACTCTCCACCTACTCCTTCCGTCACGAGCAGAAGGGTGAGTGCATCGGCCTGAAGCGTCTGCGTGCCTTTACGATGCCGGACATGCACTCCCTCTGCCTTGACATGGACCAGACGCTCTCCTGCTTTGAAGAGCAGATGATGATCGGCTGGCAGACCGGCCGGGATCTTGAGACCCCCCCGCTTGCCGGTATCTTCCGGTGCACAGAGGCGTTCTATGAAGAGCACGAAGAATGGGTCAAAGGTCTCGTAAAGACATCCGGTGTACCAATGCTCATTGAAGTGCTCTCCGACCGGGTGCATTACTGGGTGGCAAAAGTGGATCTTGCGGCAATCGACGGGCAGGGTCGCCCGATTGAGAACCCGACCGTCCAGATCGATGTGGAATCATCAGAGCGCTTCGATATCAAATATTTCACCGACGAGGGAGAAGTCCATCCCCCCAATTATTCACTGTTCCCCAACCGGGTCCATTGAGCGGGTCATCTGCGCCCTCTTAGAGAAGACCGCAACGCAGGATGTCCCGATGCTCCCGGTATGGCTCTCTCCGACACAGGCACGGGTTGTGCCGGTGGCCGAGCGTCACATTGCCTACGCAAAAGAGGTCTGTGACCTCCTGACAAAGGCAGGCATCCGCTGTGACGTTGATGATCGTGAAGAGTCGGTTGGCAAGAAGGTCCGGGAAGCAGGCATGGACTGGGTGCCATACGTGGCAGTCGTCGGTGACTCTGAGGCTGAGTCCGGAAAACTCACCGTGACCATCCGCAAGGATTCACAGCCAAAGAAACCCTGCAAGGAAGAGATGACACCGGAAGCACTGGCAGAGAAAATTTCCGCCGTGACCGCAGGCATGCCTGCACGGAAACTCTACACCCCAAAGATGCTCTCCATGAAACCGCGTTTTATCTGAATTTTTCCGACATTATTTTCCTTTTTTTGACAGAATCCTGCTGGGGGGGATGCAGCAGAGAATCGTCTATCAGGCAGTTCGTGTACACCGTCAATTGGAATCCCGCACCCGTTCACTGGCGGATGACTGCTGTGCGATATTACGACATGGAGGAGAGATATCCCAGCACAACCCTAGACATATGAATGGACGGGGGGGAGAAGTGTGCGTCACTTGGGAGAAGAGGAGTTCCGGCAGGCACCCGGGGGGGGAATCGTGAGCGAGAAGGTCGCTCCCCTGCCCGCCGTGCCGGTCTCTTCAATGGTGATACCGGTAAGTCCCAGCATTTCTCGAATGAGATAGAGGCCATACCCCGTGTTTGACCCAAAACCTTTCTCAAATATCCGTTTTTTTATCTTATCCGGCACCCCGACACCGTCATCCGCAAACGTGAGCATGCCGCCGCCATCTGTGTCCGGTACCCAGGAGATCTCCACGGAAGATGCATTAAATCCGTGCCTGAGAGTATTTTCCATCAGATTGAAGACGACTTTCTCAAAGAGATGGTCTGCATAGATTTCAAGGTCACCCGTATCGCACGAAACATGAATTGCAGAAAGTTCGGTGTATTGCGACACCTTTGTAACGACAGAATGGATATGCTGCCATGTGGGCTTTTCCATCCCGATAGATTCATAATCCCGGGTGAAGAGGAGCTGCCGTTCAATGGTTTCTACACTCTCTAATATGGCTGATACGTACTTTGCATCGACAGGTTCTCCCGCTGCAATGGTATCTGCGAGCAGCTCTTTGAAGAGCAGCATCTTCGTCACCTGGTTCAGGATATCATGCCGGGTGACAGAGGAGAGGAGGGAGAGTTTCAGGTTCGTTTTCCGCAGGGCCTCTTCTGCCATCGCCTGTTCACTGATATCGATCACTGCGCCATGTACCCAAAAACTCCCCCCCCTCACGGCTGATGGGACTGCTGTAGACCAGTGCAGGGAATGTGGTTCCGTCCATGCAGCGAATGGAAAACTGCTGGCCCTGTATCCGGCCACCTGACGCAACCTCAGCAATAGCTGATTCAACACGGCTGACATCTTCAGGGACAACTAAATGTGTGAGAGAAATGCCCGAATCCAGTATTTTGGGATTGCCTTTCATGACGGCATATGCAGTCTGGTTTGCAAATGTCACTTCTCCTGTTTCATCACATTCATAAAGAATAATGGGGGATGAAATCAGCCAGTTCCCTAAACCGCCGTTCACTGTTTCGCAGCTGTTCAAGCATCTCTTTTTTCTGATCGGTAATGTCGACGGCAAAGAATGCGACAGCGTTCGCCTCACCGGTGCTGCTAATTACCGGGGTCAGGCGTATCTCAAATACCTGACTAAACATTTCCATTTCAATGATCTCAGGCTCTCTCTCTTCAAGAACACGGGTGAATCCCTCACTCAGACCCTTCATTACAGCTGAGCGCAAACCATGAGTACCTAGGCTATATGTCCCGCCCCCGGAGAAAGGCATGTACCCGGAAGAAGGCGGCGTTGGCAACAATATAAGACAAGTTCCTTCCAATTAGTCCCGCAGGTTCTGAAATACTGTCAATAAATGACTGCAGTGCGTTTTTTGAATCCTGCAGGTGTTTTTCTGCAAGGGTCCGTTCACGCACTTCATCGATCAGCGCCTGATGGGAAAGACAGCCCCGGACAGATATCGCAAATTTTTGTATCACATCGTGTAGCTGTGCCAGTTCTTCTGAACTGAACGCTTCATCCCTGTTCCGGACATAAATCTTCAGGACACCAAAATCTCCCAGAGGATACAGTGCATACGCCCCTCCCAAAATTTGTTTTTCCGCTATAAGCAACTGAAATTCGGCATCATGTGCAGAGTATGAGACCGGCTTCCCGTCGGTAAGCGACGTGAAGAGTGGGTGGTCAACAGGCAGAATTGTATGGTCTGCCATCTCCAGAGGGCAGGCGTAGACACATGTTGCATCTCCTGTGTCCTCTCCTTTTTTCAGCACATCATTCCTGAGCCAGAGCGACACAAATGAATAGTTTTTCCGGGTCAGTAAACGTGTGCAGAATGCGTCACAGTTCTCCTGCAGATCAAGGGAATTGCCGATGGAAAAGACCAGCTCATTGATGATTGACAGATCTTTTGACATATCGGGCACCTGATTCATCATCATAAAATCGCCTGTGTATGTCCCCTGCGCAACTCTTCAGTATCCGGAACATCCGTATCTCCAAAGAACGGAGTACCAATATCATCCGGACCTCTGGAGAGACCCGGTGCAGAAGCGAGAACGTCACTGATAGCTGATGATTTGATAACCATGTAACCGGATCCTCCACATAATGCCCAATATTTTCCCGCATTTATGCGGGTATGGATATTTGCTCCGAATCGCGTTCAAATTGAAATGATACGGGTAGTATAATATTCAGATATTATCCCGGATGTCCGGAAACAAAACACGGGATAGAATCAGAAAAAGTATGGGAGAGCTATTACTGTGACCCGCAGTTCCGGTATATCTCATCCTGCACATCTTTTCCGAGCTTTCCGATGGCGTCAGAGCGGCAGCGTGCACAGTGCCTCATCTGGCGGACAAACGGGGGGGCACATGCATCATGCATTTCCTTCTTGTCCGCGAGCGTGGGCGGAGTTATATGGGCAAACTTATACTGGGGGGGGATGACCGGGATGATATTGAAGGTATAGACACCCATCTCCCCCCCCATTTTCTTTGCGATATCAACGACATGGTGGTCATTGACACCCGGGATGAGCACCGTGTTCACCTTGACAAGCATCTTACGTTCTACGGCCATTTCAATACCTTTCAACTGCTGTGCAAGAAGGCGCTCTGCTGCCTCGCGTCCATGCAGTTTCTTCCCTTCCCACTCGACAAAGGAGTATATTTTCTCGCCGATTTCCGGGTCAATCGCATTGCAGGTCACCGTAATGTTTCCTACATCATACTCATCAAGGAGATCAACATACTCAGGAAGCATCAGTCCATTTGTGGACAGACACTTGATGGGAACGGGAAATTCTTCCTTTAACATACGTAGTGCTTCGAAGGTCTCGTCGTTTGCAAGGGGGGGGTCGCCCGGCCCTGCAATGCCTATGACCTTGATGTAGGAGAACTTCGCCATCACTTCACGGACCAGCACGAGTGCTTCTTCCGGGGGAGAGCACCTTACTGCATACGCCGGGGCGGCTTTCGTTAACGCAGTCAAAGTCCCGGATACAGTAGTTACACTGGATATTGCATTTGGGTGCAATCGGGAGGTGCATTCTCCCAAACTTGTGACATGCGTTTTCGCTATAGCACGGATGTTCCTGTATCTTCCTGAGGACGTCTGGGTCGTACGGGATCTCTTCTCCGTTAACCGTTGCAGTAGGATATTCGCCTGATGCCATTCAATAGCCAATTTTGTAACAGACCAATAATAAACGTATGGAAACAACGCAACGAATCCCGGGAAGACCAACATGGTTTATATCAGGGGGGGGAAATCTTTTAGTATGAAGCGGAATGGACCAATCACCCTTGTCATCATCACACTGTTTCTCGCGGTAATGGCCTGTGGATGTGCTACGACGGACGAATCTGCTGAATCCACACCGGTAATCACCCCCCCCGTCCCGACTGAAGAAGAGGCGTGGGCCGTTACTGATCCTATCTTTATCAAATCAGCAAATGTGCCGGATTACAAAACAACCATCCGGGCAGAACCGATTGAACATGTCTTTGGCGTATATGTCAGCGTTGATATTGATGCCACCGTAACGGGGGGCAATATGGCAAGTGAGGGGGACAATCTCTTCATCGTCGGATTTGCCTACAATTACGCAGAAGTATCAAAAGATTTCACGATTACATCCTATACCGATGTCATCTCCTCAGGTATCCCCCCCTACCGATCAAAAACGGATCGCATCTTCCCCCCCATGAACACGAAGACTCATACTCTCAACGTTGTGGGATTAAAAGACGGGATGCAGATCAATCCCTCTGAACCCTATAATTACGGTGTCATCATCATGCTCAGGGATGAAGTGTAAAAAGAATCCTCAGGGATTCTCTTTTTTGGTGCCCGTGTTATCATCACGTCAAGGTTGGGGGGGACGATCATCCACACCGGGAAATATCCGGCAAACGCCTGATCATCTACCTTGAACATATGTAGCCGTTTATACGCTTTATTGATGCTTTCGAGTTCTGTTTCTGTGTCTTCATCAGGAATCTCCGGAAGTGCCTGGAGAGAACCGAGCATGGTATCCTGCAGAAGCCCGTGATTGTATTCAGAGAGGTCAAGAACCAGTTTTCTGCTGTATATTCCCTGAAAATACCGCACAACCAGAAGTTGTGAAAGAAATACCAGGAGAAGGGGGGGAATGGCATTCGGGCCGAGGGCAACAAAGCCTTCAATTCTCATTACACTGGAGAGTGTCTGCCCAGGAAGGAGCATGACACCCAGTATCAGCACTCCTGAGATGGCTGCGAGGAAGGCCAGGACAAGGATGAATTTCATCCCGTTTGCAATTCCCTGATTCATGCGGCGTGAGATGTCGGTGCGGATTCCCATAACTCCTGAGAAAAAACCGGGGGGGGAATACGGTTTGATTTTCATTATACCTAAGTAAAAACCAATAATCGCAAGAGACTGGACAAGGAGTATTACCGCTGACCGAAGTTCAAAGAACCCGGTGACAAGTCCGACAACAGCCAGGATGATGCTTATGGAAAAGAGCAGAATAAAGCCCGGTGCTATTGGCTGGCAGTTAATAAAGAAGAGATTCCAGAGTGACTCTGCATAGAGCTTGCGTTCACGCATAACCGCCGTGCCAGCACTCGCTGCCGCATCACGCAGGAGACCGGTAAAGCTTCCCATCTCTTCTCCTTTGCCTGAGGGAAATGCAAGGTCTGCTTTTTCGGTGGGGGGGAGCATCAGAATAATCGGATTAAACATTAAGAGAAGGAAGGATGACACCACCCAGAATAAGCTGTAATTTGGCAGTTCTATAAAAAAATGACATTCATAATGAATGCAACAAATATCAGAACATGTGCATATTTTCCCGCCCCCCCGTGGGTTTTTTTGTATTCCAGGATTTTCTGATCCGTATCGATAATCTCTGCCTGCATCTCATCAATGAGATGCCGGCGCTTTGCTGAATAACTGTCATTCATTCCTTAAACTCCCTGATATACCCACCAGACTTTATGTCCGGCTATTTCCACATGTTGGTATGTCCTCCCCCGTATTGAAATTATTTCGGGAACGGGTATGCAGAAGAGATTTCTGAAGAAAAATTATGATCTTCTTTTAAATCTGTATCGATTCATCCTGTCCTGTGGCTGCATCCCATTTCAGTTCCATATTGTGTGCATAAAATGCGGTTGTATCCGCAGTGATGCCCTGATGATCTTTGTGCCGGTAATGTTTGCCTGGCACTACTCCGGGCTTGTTCAGAAGGGAGGACGTCACATCCGTGATCATCGTTCTTTTTAATTGCCCAAGGTCACATTAGCTATATTACCCGGCGGGGGGGCGAGGCTATGCATACCAAAAGGAGACTCGCAGATGATACGATATGTGTGTGTGCTCTGTATCTGTGCAGCAGCACTGACAGGAATTGCGGCAGGGGGGGGACTGTATGAACCGACCGTCACGGCAACAGAGAGTACGGTTACCCCCCCGCGGTACTGATGCCGGGGGGGATACGGGCATGATCACCGTGACCCTGAAGAATACGGCACAGAGTTCGACGGCGACGATGTCTGATACGCAGATCACCACGCAGACGGATGTAAACCCGACGATTACGAGTGTCTTTCTGGACGGCAGAAATGAGATCGATGTCCTCGGCGGGAATTCTCAGTTCACCGGCGACCTTGGGCCGGGACAGGAGGTCACCCTCTCCTTTCTGATCCGGGCCCCCCCGGAAAAGGCGGGCATCTACTTCCCGGTGCTGCGTGTGAGGGTCCGGGGGGGTGCAGAGGGGGGCTCACCTATCCGGTGCCGGTGAATGTGAATATGCCTATTGCCACCCTCAGCACTGCCACGCTCGTTCTGACACAGGAGGAAAACGGATACGTGGTTCCGGGTGAGACTGTCCGCCGCAATGTCACCGTCACCAACAGTGGCAGGAGTGCCGCTGACGACATCCGCATCCGGATTGCAGACGACAATCCCTTTTTTGGCCCTCTTGAGACCGGAACCTTCTACCTGAAGTCGCTGGCACCCGGACAGTCGGAGGTGATCCTGGTCAGTCTGGTGACCAGCCGGTCGCTGGAGAACAGCGTACAGGAAATTCCGCTGGACATATCCTACGCCGTCGTGGACGGTGTGCCGGTGACGCAGAGAGACTCCCTCACTCTTGACGTCCATGGGCACGCGGAACTCTCCATCGCATCGGTGCGCACGATCCTGCCAGAATTGCCGGGGGAGAATCCTTTGAGATGACTATCCGGCTGGAGAACACCGGCACCGATGAGGCCATATCAACCACAGCAAATATTGACCTGCCCTTTGAGGGGGACAAAGGAGGCGTTTATCGGCAAGATTAAACCGAACAATGATGCTCCCGCAGTATTCTCTCTTGACGGCGGAACTGGCGGAGATTATCCCTATACCCTGACGGTCATCTGGGAGGATGACTGGGGCGTGCATACGGAATCATTTGACCTCACCCTTTCGGTGAAAACGAATGACTCAACCGTAGCAATCGCTGGATTTCTGATCATCCTGATTCTTGCAGCCGGTGGTGCCTATTACTTCCTGGTATACCGGAAGAAGGCAGGGCAGGCATAGGCGATGTTTAATGATCTGAGAGTCTCTGCCTTTCTTGCGGCCCGGTCCATCCAGCGGGGGGGCGGCAAAGGCAGGAATGCGATGAATATCATCATCATGCTCTTGTCCTCACCAATATGATCTTTCTCCCGTCGGTGATTATGGGGGGGCAATGAATGTCTACTATGAGCAGACCGTCGATTACATCTCATCGGATGTGATCATTAAACCGCCTGAGGATATCCGCTACATTGATGATGTAGAGACACTGCTTGCAACGGTCAACCGGGTGCCGGGTGTGGTGCGGGCCTCCGCACGCTACCCCATGGCGGGGGGGTCAATCGACTTTGAGGATAAGACGGTTGCAATGGAGATCGATGCCTTTGACCCGCGGGATGAGACCGAAGTCACCCTCTTTCACAAACACATGAAAGAGGGGGATTTTCTGGGCAGCGGAGACCGGGACCAGATCATCGTCGGAAGCCTTGTGGCAGGCTCAAAGGATGATACCGGAGAATTCTATGCCTCCCTCGGGGGTGCCACGGTCGGGGACTCGGTCATCGTCCGGTATGCAAACGGTGTCGTGAGGGAATACCGTATCAAGGGCATATTCAACACCAAGTCCTATCAGGCGGATTACATGGCCTTTGTGACAAAAGACGAGATGGATGTGGTCACCGGGCTCGGCGGGGGCACAGGCAACAGAAGTGCTGGTGAAGACCATCTCAGCCGAAGATGCACAGCTCGTCAAGAAACGGATTCTTGAATTTGGTGTCGGAGAGGATGTCGAGACATGGGAAGAGGCACTGCCGGATGTCGTGAGTGAATCGGTTGAGTCCTTTGCCATCATCAACATGATCAGTGTCCTCGGCAGTCTCGTCATCGCCGTGGTGCTCATCTTTATCATGACCACGATTAAGACCTTCAACAACCGCAAACAGATCGGCATCCTCAAGGCAATCGGCCTGAAAAAAAGCATCATCATCAACTCCTATGTGATGCAGGTGATCTTCATCTGCCTGATCGGTGCCATCCTCGGATCCCTGCTCATCGGGACGATGGTGCTCACCTTCACCACCTATCCGATTGAGTTTCCGGACGGGGATGTGACCCCCCATTGTGACGTGGGCGATGATCATCGAGAATACGACACTCCTCTTCATCTCGTCTGCCGTTGCGGGGGGGTTCATCCCGGCCTGGCGGGTGGTAAACGAAGGGATTCTGGAGGCGATACGGGGGGGTGGATGAATATATCCGGGCGGAGGATCTCAGGAAAGTCTATGTCATGGGCACCGTAGAGGTTCGGGCAATTGACGGTGTCTCCTTCTCGGTCGGAAAGGGTCAGTTCATGGGCATCATGGGTTCATCCGGGTCGGGAAAATCCACTCTCCTCCATATGCTCGGTCTGCTGGACCCCCCGACTGAAGGGACACTCATTATCGCCGGCAGTGATATCAGCTCTCTTTCCGAGGCGGAGATGGGGGGGATGTTCCGTCTCTCCCGGTTCGGTTTTATCTTTCAGGATTATGCACTGGTGCCCGAACTGACGGCAGAGGAGAATGTCTCCCTTGTCGCGATGGCGCAGGGGGGGGAAGAAACAGAGGCATATACGCCGCAGCAGGCACCTTCTCAGTCAGGTCGGCCTGGGGGACCGGACGGCGCATCTCCCGTCCGAACTCTCCGGGGGGGGAACAGCAGCGGGTGGCAATCGCACGGGCACTCATCAACACCCCGGAGATCCTTTTTGCAGACGAACCCTGTGCCAATCTGGACAGCACCAATTCGCGGGCGGTGCTCGATCTCTTCCGGGAGATTAACCAGCGGATGAACCTGACCATCATCATGGTCTCGCATGAAAACTGGCATCGGGAATACTTTGACCGGGTGATTTGTCTCCGTGACGGGAAAATCGAGGAGGATTACCGGCCGGAGAGACCGGATGCCCCCCCATCCTCTCCATAGGTTTTTACTTTCACCCTGCACGGATCGTGTTTTAATGGATTCTCTCGCTACCCGATCCCTACCAGATATGGCCCGGACAAAACAGGCAATTGAGTTGCAGCGCAGTCTTTCCTCATTTCAGCACGGAGGTATCCCGCCCTGCAGGGACATGCCCGGACTGAACGCCTACCGGCGTCTCTGCTACTCCTGTCCGTATGCAAAGCGCAACGACGACGCCCTCTTCTGCCGTCGCCACGATATCGTGGTCACGGTGCGGGACAAATACGGCCTGAAGGAATGGAAAGAGCTCAGAAAAGACATTCTGGCACGGGACGAACACCGGTGCAGGCTCTGCGGCGCTGAGGAGTATCTCCACGTCCACCACCGGGACAGTGACCGGACGAACGATGCGCCCCCCCAAAATCTCATCACCCTCTGCGAGCGCTGCCATTCCCGTGTCCATGCACACCGGAGCAGCCAGGGGGAATCTCAGGAGAGACGGACTGTATAGGATGGAGATTCGGTCACCATCTGCTCCCCACTCGCTGCAGTGACACGGACGTTAACAGAAACCGTGGAGATGCCCAGTGCCTTCGCCTGCCGGGCAACGCCAGTGACCCACTCATACCCCTCCGGTGGATTCTCCGGGTCAAGTGGCAGGGACCAGACAACCGGGGGGGGATACGGAGGGGGGGAGATTGTGCCCAGATCATATGAACCACTCCATAGGGTGACAACCGGCAGGACCGGAGATGGCACGACAATATCCAGTCGCAGGGAAACAGATGCGGAAAAACCATCTTCCGGAATCACCCGGACCTGCATCGCAAGGATCTCATCCTCTTCTGCTACATATCCATCAGGAGGTGTGTAGGTAAGAGAAAACGAGCCGGGAGAGCTATAATTCATTGGGTTGCCGGTAGCTGTGGCATCCTGATTATCTGCATTTTCTGGCATCATTTCCCGGGTGTAAATAGTCTCCGGAGGTACAGTATCGACAGGGGGGGACGGGGGGGATGGCCTGGAAGGAGTTTCAACTGACACAACAGAGTCATCATCCTCTGAATCCGGTGTCATGTTCCAAAATAGATCGAGCATCCACCGGACACCACAGACAGCACCAACAGTAGCAGCAGCCAACCGGAACTGCAGGGATGAGTGCATCTCTCCGGATTTTACGCCATACGGAATAAACCTGAAATTTTCTCACCTCTACTCACTTTATCCTTCCCTGATGTTCCTGATACCAGTAAAACCCATCGGCCAGCATATGGGTGGCAGTACCTGTGTTCCACACAAACCAAAAAAAATACCAGATAAATCAATGTCCCGTCATTCACAGATCCCTTCCCTGTGGTGGTTCCGGACGTCTTGGACGGAGACATCTCCAGACGCTCCGTATGAACGTGACGGAACCCAGCCAATTTGCCCTGATGGCCGGGGGGGCAGAAGAAGAAACACCATACTATTACATATTCCTCGGAGAGATTGTCGCCCTCGGCGTGCTACTGCTTCTGATGCTGTGGCGGAAGCGGTAACAGCAGAAAGAGGAAAATACCTCTTTTTTGCAGAGGCTGTACATGAGTGCAAAGGAGTTCGTAATTATCGCTTGGTTTATCAATCTGCCCGCCCATATTCCACTGAGCGCCTATGAAACCAGTATATGGAATTTTGATGGCAGTCGCCCTTGTCGGCATTCTCTGTGTGGCAGGGTGCACCACGACTGATACGGCAGGGACACCGACACCTACTCAGACCCACGCACCCACCCCCCCGGAGATGGTCAGCCTTGTCTCTGTTGGCGAGGAAAACAACCGCGACATCGTCCCGGTGAGTATGGAGACCGTGACCCAGGTGATTCTGCCGGAAAACCCCCCCACCACCGGTTACTCCTGGAATGTGACTACAGTTGACGGTCTGACCGTCACGGATGACACATTCGTTCCGCCCGAAAAGCAGATCCCCCCCGGAGCAGGTGGCGTGCATGTCTGGACACTTGCGCCAAACGCGACCGGCATCGCAACGTTCAGCGCTGTATACGTCCGTCCGTGGGAAGAGATTCAGCCGGATGACGAGAGATACACCGTTACCTTCTACGTGACACCCAAGGGCACGCCCGTGGTGGACGTGACCAGTGCTGACAACGGAACTACCGTTTCGGTACCAAACGGCGGTGCTGTGCTTGTTGCACTGAACGAAAACCCGACGACCGGATACCTGTGGAATGCATCGGTTGCGGGCAGTGCAAAGATTGCCACTGACTCGTTTGTCCCCCCCCATTTAGAGAAGCCCCCCCTTGTCGGTGCAGGCGGTGTTCACAAGTGGCTGGTGACCTTCACCGGTGCACCGTCCGGCAGCTTTGACGCGGCATACGCCCGTCCGTGGGAAGAGACGACCGTGGATGCAGAGTCCTTCACCGTCAGCTTTACCGGGGTTTAATTTTCCCGTTTCATTTCCATTTTTACATTGTCCCTCCGGGACAGAACCATTTGAAACAATTGGAATATGGGGGGGTGGCCTTTGCAACCCCTTCTCGGTTCTATAGTGCCTAGCCTATAATTAAATAAGTAATCCTGCCATTACCCGAGCGAACAGCCATGGTAAATATTATCGTTACGAAATGTGCGCCACAGAATATTTCTGTTGGTGAGGAAAACAACCAGGACATTGTCCCGGTGGCTATGCAGGAAGAAATTAAGATAAGCCTCCCTGAAAACCCCCTCGACAGGATATGCCTGGAACGTGACTGCGGTTGACGGGATGACTATCGCCGGTGATGCATTTGTCCCGTCTGAACAGACCATTGTTGGGGGGGTGGGTGGTATGCGTGTCTGGAGTCTCAAACCAAACGCGGCGGGTATTGCGATATTCAGTGCCGAGTATGTCCGCCCACAGCAGGGGGGGATCAGGAAAGAGGAGCAGACCTACTCTATTCAGTTCTACGTGGCACCGGTGGGTACCTCGGTGGCGGACGTGAGCATTGCTGACAACGGGACCACCATCCCGGTGTCAAAAGGGGGGGATGCGGTGCTTGTCGCACTGGATGAAAATCCGACGACCGGATTCCGGTGGGCTGCCGCTGTTTTGGGCAGTGCAAATATTGCAGCAGATTCGTTCGTCCCGCCCACAGAACAGATGCCTGGCAAAGGGGGGGGCGTTCGTAAGTGGCTGGTGGATTTTTCCGGCAACCCGTTCGGCAGCTTTGACGCAGGATATAGCCGTCCGATGGAAGAGATAGTATCGGATGAAAATTCATTCTCCATCAGCTTTGCCGGGGGGGTTTAATCTTCCTGGTTTATTCTTTTTTGTTCGTCTCCCGTATCACTTTCACCCTGCCGGGCCAACTAATAAATAGGCAATTCCGCCAACCTTCGCGTGAACGATTATGACAGATGTTACCCTCACCGATATCGCACCGCAGACAGTCCTTGGCATGCGCCGCCGCGGTTTCTATCAGGAAGAGATTCCTGCGATGCTCCGGGAACTTTTTACCTACATGGAAGAGAAGAAGATTGGATTCGGCGGGATGCCGGTCTTTGTCTGCCACGAGACTTCCTCTGAAGAAGCAATGCGGGCAGCGGAGACAGGCAACGCGGATATTGAGGTTGCCGTCCCGGTGGCGGCACCGGTTTCCCTCACGACAGCAGGTCCGGCGGGCATCACCTGCTACAAACTGCCCGGCGGGACGATGGTGAAGGCCATCCACAAGGGGGGGCCGTATGGGGCGGTGGAGCAACCTATGCCGATATCTTCACATGGATGGCCGAGAACGGCAGGGAGGTCACCGGCCCGATTCGGGAGGTGTACGTAAACGACCCCCCCCGGGAAGTGGTTGAGGAGGATATTCTGACCGAGATTTACGTGCCGGTGGGGTGAAAGGAACTTATTTTTTGGTGAAAAAGAGTGATGAGAGAATTCTATCGATGAATTCTTATCCTCGTTGCAATGAACGCTGTTCCAAGTATGATGCCACCAATCACCACAAACATGCCGGGAAATTCCGGTACCGGTGTTCCGGGTTTATGCACGGTGATTGTTACCGGGGTGTAGTCGCTGAAATGGATATATTCAGCTACATACAGAAACCCATCTGTGCCAACAAATCCGGCATCAGGAATATACGTGAATGAACCGTCTATGTTGAGACTCAGATACCCATGTTCCGGGCCTTGGATAAGAAATGCACATATGTCTTCATATGGATACCAATCGTTACCGAGAATTCCCGGGGCAGGCACGTCCAGTGTGGTATCAGCAGAAATAGTATATGCATCCTCTCTTGTGTCTGGTGCCCCCCCTTGATTACGGCTAATTATTATTGTCACGCAAGCTGGTTCTGAATATTCATATCCATTGTAAGCCCGGTATGTGAAGGTGTCCTCGCCAAGGAAGTGCGGATGTGGATGATACCAAAATCCGCCATCTGGCAGAAAGTTCATTCCCCCCCCATGGGTTGGGCCACTCACCAGTTCAGCCGTCAAGGGAAGGCCATTGGGATCATAGTCGTTTTGTAAAACACCTATGTCTGAGTTAATCATGGGTTCAGCCATGTCCCAACATCGACCATAGCGATCATCCACCGCCACCGGTGCTTCACCATTGGCACTCACCACCTGAATGCCGCCAAACACTGCAATCAGCAGCAGTGCAAAGACAATTTTTTTCATTTTTCGCTCCTTTTCTTTTTTTCCTGTATCACCGGTTTCGGGACCGGTACCGAAGCGGTGGTCCGATCATCGTTTTAAGAGATAATTCTGTGCCAAGCACTCACGAGAACAATGAACCGTTCACACCGTTTGTGAGAGGAAAAAATGCTGTGATTAAGGCTGTAGTCCTGGTGGAGTGATGGAGATTATTTTTTGAAAAATCGTGATAGGTGGTGTCACCGGTGGATTCGCATTCTTGCAGCGATGAACGCCGTTCCAAGTATGATGCCACCAATCACCACAAACATGCCGGGAAATTCCGGTACCGGTGTTACGGGTTCATGCACGGTGATTGTAACCGGGGGGGTGTAGTAGCTAAACCAGAAAGAGTACCATTCATTTTCAGCTACATACAGGAAATTGTCTGTACCAACGAACCCTGCATCAGGAGTGTAGCTGAATGAACCATCTGAATTGAGACAAAGAATTCCATGTTCAGGACTTTGAATGAGAACTGCCGACATGCCTGCATCCTGAAAATCATAATAATCATTTCCGAGAATTCCGGGAGCAGATACGGCAAGTGTCGTATCAGCAGAGATCATGTATGCATCCTCTGTGGTATCTGGAATATAGCCACCGGCTGGACCCATGATTATTTTCACGCATGCTGGTTCTGAATATTCATATCCATTGTAAACCCGGTATGTGAAGGTGTCCTCGCCAAGAAAGTACCAGTCCGGAAGATACCAGAATCCACCATATGGATTGAAATATCTAAGCCGTCCGTGCTTTGGACCACTCACTAGTTCGGCCGTCAGGGGGGGAAGATCATTGGGATCATAGTCGTTTTGTAAAACGGGAGGATGAACCTCTGGTCCAGCCATGTCCCACCATAAACTGTAGCAATCATCCACCGCCACCGGTGCTTCCCCATTGGCACTCACCACCTGAATACCACCAAACACTGCAATAAGCAGCAGTACAAAAACAATTTTTTTCATTGTAACCTCCGTTCCTTTCTTTGTTCCTGTATCACCGGTTTCGGGAACGGTATCTGGTAGCCGTCCGTTGACCGGTACCGAAGCGGTGGTCCGATCATCGTTTCAAAAGATAATTCTGTGCCAAGCATTCACGGAGACAAGGAACCGTTCACACTGATTGTGAGAGAAAATAACAGTACCATTCCCATGAAAAACAGACTCTGTGGAAATGCTGCGAATCGAAAGAAGACGTGCGTAGATGTGCAAACCTGTGGGGGGGTGCATGACGGTACCGGGGGGGCCCAATCCCCTCCTCTTTTTTGTCACCCCTTGTCACCCCCCCTTTTTGCCCCCCCCATATGGGGGGGAATTGGGAGGTGAAACGGACGTATTTTTTGCATGTTGTTACTGTCAAAAAATACGGATATTGTGCTTTTTATTCGCTCAAATGATAGTTTATTGCAGACTATTGTGGGGTCGCTATTGCCGGTGATTTAGGGAGGATATATGGATTGTCTCCGGTTGAGAACAGCCCTCTCCAAGCTTCTGTGTGGATGCGATTTTATCGCTTTTGGTCCATTTTATGGGTTATTTATGCGTTTCTTAACCCGATGCCTTGATATTGTCCTTGGTAATGTGAGTCGTATCACAGCAGACAAAAAGCGGAATCACTGTTCTGTTGGGTAGAGAAGGTGACGTCCTGTATCGTTCATGGGTTTTCCTTTTGCGGTTGCCGCGATCTCAGAACATTTCTCGATGACCGATTTATCAGAATGGATACAAAAATCGAATGGGCCTGCCCGGATTCGAACCGGGGATCTTCGCCGTGTAAAGGCGATGTCATAACCAACTAGACCACAAGCCCTGTGTGCATGTTGTGCCTTAAATTCATTTTTTTCAAAGTTATTAAGCCTTGCCATTCATCCGGCCGGTGATGACAAACAGGCATCGGGATGTTTCTTTTGCCCTTTTTTTCTCTCCCCCCCGTTTCCCCCCTTCATCCTCCACGATTCTTCTGCGAGACTCCTTTCTGCGGGATATATATGAGACGCCGTCGTACATCTTCCAAAAGAGAAGATCCCGGAACGGTGCCTCGTCCGCTTCCCCTTCCTCCTTCTCCCGACACAACGGAATACCCCCCATGCAGAATATCATCATCGCTGCGGCTCTCTACGCCGTGGTAAATATCATCGCATTTCTTGCCTACGGACGGGACAAGCGCAAGGCGGAAAACGGTGCGTGGCGCACATCCGAAAAGCTCCTTATCCTCATGGCATTCTTCGGGCCGTTTGGGGCATATGCAGGCATGCGCCAATTCCGGCACAAGACACAGAAACTGAAGTTCAAACTGGTCCCGTTCTTTCTCGTTCTGCACTGCGGTGCGATCATCTGGTTTGGCTATCTCATCTTCATCATGTGAGACGGGGGTGAGACTACGAACCGAATCTGAAACAAAGAGAACAGTACCCCCCCTCTGCAAAACATACATTCGCACAATCAGACCGTTTCAAAAAAAGATGCGGGGGTAAAATCACCAGAAGTACCAGGAAAAAGAGGGACCCACGATCATGACAATGAACAGAATTGCCACGATCTTATACCAGCAGGATGTGCAGACACCAAGAGAACCCATACATTCATCGCAGCAGCCGGTTTTACAGATTGCACAGGAAGCGGTTGCCGGGACATCCGGGTGTTTTTTACAGGGGGGGTGTGTGCCATTATTCCTGAATTCGGGCGCACACTAAAAAAGATAACGAAATCGTTTTCATAATTCTCTCTTTTCAGCAGTATCTCTCACGTCAGGGCACATACCGAACGGACAGCACCTCACCTCCCGTATGCAGAAATGCGGAGGGCGTGCACAGCCGGTCCTAAGAACGAAGGAAAAAACCCGAGACGCCGGAACCTAAAAAAAGAGAAAATATTCAGAGGTAGCCGAAGGACTGGAGCGTCACTTCGGGGGGGTTTACCGCACCGCAGCGGTAGACCTTGCCTTCCGATATCTCGTTGATGGTAACTTCGGCCGGTGCAAAGAGGCCCTGGTCGATCTTAAAGAAGTCAAAGTTTGCCTCCTTGAACGTGTCGTAGAACGGCTTGCCATAGGAAGAGGAGGTGCTGGACGGAATCTTATCGACATAGTCTGCGATATCCGCACCGTCGATGGTCAGGTTAATCTTTCCGCAGTAGATGGTGGCGTCATTGGTGCAGCCCATTGCCTTGGTGGAGTCTGCCTTCACCGGAGCAATCGGGGGGGCTGAACCGCATGCACAGATGACCTTCTTCGGGTCGTAGTGGAGCTGTTCGAGGCGGTAGATAGCGGTTTCGACACAGCGACCGGCGACTGAATGGAACCGACCACGGATGCGGTCGGTGCGACAACCGCACAGACGTTTGCGACATCGACATTGCATGCATCTGCGATCTTCTGCATCACTGCCTCGTTGGGAAGGGTATCGGACTCCAGACAGATGACGGCGTAGTCGCACTCGTCCTCGTATCCAATGAGCTCGTAGCACTCCTTTGGGTTGAGCGAGAGGGCACGGGCCGGGCCGCTGCCCATTGCGAAGTACTTCTCGTGGGTGATTCTCCAGCCTGCTTCCTGTGCGCCGAGGCATGCCAGTGCCGGGAAGTCGGTGTTGACCTCGATGAAGGGCATCGGGACGTGGTTAATCTGGCCTATCCGGAAAGAGACCTCCGCAAGACCGCCCATGCAAATCTCGGTGAAGCGTTTTCCTGCTGCGTAGCCGCCTTTTGCCTGAACACCGCAGTCAACGACGCGTGCTCCGTTGTCGAGCTGGTGGAAGACTGCGTTGAAGTCTTCAGGATATTCTGCTAGCTCTTCAAAGAGCTCAAGTGCAAGTTCATTAATGCTGATCATGAGAGTAATCTCCTACCGCATACATTGTTTAAACAAAATAGATAAGGATTGTTAATTGGTGGAGTCAGCACTGATCGATCTCTTCGATAACCCGGTCCGGATCATACCTGAGTGTGATGAGACGGGACCTCCCCCCCTCCCTTCCCGGTAGTGCAGGTTAATCAACCGCATCGCATCGAACTTTCGGATCATCTCATAATACCGGGTATAGCCCAGTTTCATTGAAGTGGCCTTCACCGCCTCATGCACCTTTCCTGCGGCCATCTCTGTGTCTTCCCGCGAACGTTCGGCAATCAGGCGCAGAAGGGCACGTTCCTCAGGCCGGAGGGCACGGATGGTCGCCGTGAGATGCAGGTATTTCGACACCTCATAGGCAAGGCAGACATCATCACGTTCCACACTCCGGCGGGCGTTCTTCTCCGCATTGAGCCCGGCCCGTTTCAGCAGATCGATACCCACCCTGAGATCCCCCCCGCTCTTCAGCGTATGTTCGGTGATGAGTGCCAGCATTGCATCACTTATCACCCCGGGTAGAATCCCTCCTTCACACGCTGGCGGAGGATCTCGGTGATCTCATCCTCGTCGTAGGGGGGGGAAGTAGATGTCCGTCGGCTGAAAAATGGAGGTAACCCGTGCGTCCAGCGTCTGCATCAGGTCAACCGACATATCGGAGATCACCGTGATCACCCGATTTTTGTGCCGGGATAGGATTCATGGGCCGCAGCAGGGTGTAGAGTACTTTGTTGATCTCGTCTCCATACATAAGGTAGTTTGCATCGTCAAGACATACCAGAAGGATAATGTCCTCCTTGGTCAGCAGGCGGCATACCCCGTCAAAGACCTGTTTAAACGATGTCCCCCCCGAACCCGGAGGGAGATGCCCGGAGAGGCACCGGAATATCTGGGAGAATATGGCAAATTTGGTATTGTCGATCTGGCAGTTGATATGCACCGGCACAATCTTTTGGGTGTGCTCTTCAATCTCGGTGAAAAGTTTCCGGATACTGGTTGTCTTCCCGGTGCCCGGCAGACCACGGCAGATGGTATTCAGGGGGCGCCCACCGCGGAGAGCCGGCTGTACCTGGAAGGCAAGCTCCTGCTCCTGGGTGTCACGAAAATCGAACTGCCCGGGGGGGACAAAGTCAAACTCAAAGACTTCCATGTCCTGAAAGATTGACTCATCCCACATCAGCAGGCTCTTCTTCATACCAGAGAATCTTACGGCGGGATATATAAGAATAAGTGTTTGTTATTTTCCGTCTACGCACACGGTCAGTGCTGTGCCTTCTGTATGGCATCCAGACAGTGCTTGCAGAGGGGGGGCCGGTCCATAAAGATATGGCCCAGTTTGTCTTCCTGTTTGGAGATTAAAGCACCACAGTCTGCACAGTGAATACTGGTTTCAGCCTGTGCAAAAACCCCGGATTCCGTCACCCCATTGGTCTGGGCGGCTGACTGCACATTCCCCTGCACATCTGGTTCTGCATCGCTCTGTTCCTGTTCAGAGTGAGCCGCGTCATCCGCCGCATCGCCCCTCCCCGGCAGAACCCGGAACCGGTAGTTTGCAATCTGTTTCTCGGTCTCCTGATCATTTTTGCCGAACCCCCCCGCCAGGACATCGTCAAGATACCGGGCAAGCATCTCTGCGTCCTCCAGGGTATCGACATCCCCCCCCTCCACTGCCACACGGAGATTTTCGTACCGCTCAAGGTTCACGGTCACACCAATTGTCAGTCGTTTTCCCGGTGTCATACTGCTGTCGGGTATAGGATATGTCTGCCCCCCCGTAGTTATCTCTTCCCCGCGGAGGGTGCGAGTATTTATCGCCTGATGGACAGAAGTAATACTGCAAACGCAGGTGCCGTGCCGGGCAGATGATGACAGTTACCCCCACTGACAACCGGATGATGAAGCTGGGGGGGTCTGATGCCCATATTCCATGGCACCCGCCGTATGATGCGAACGGTTTTTCCAAAAATGATTTGGGATATTTTTATTCTGTTTTCGATGACGTTATTTCGGATTATTCGTGCTTTTTTGTCAGCATCAGGATAAAGTCCAGCGCATCCATCAGTCCGAATGAACTTCTCTGCCGCAGTTTCTGAGTAAGAGTCCACCTCATCCGTACCGAGTCCCATTACCGCAAACGGCACGGGATCGCTCGTATGCGTCTTCAGGCAACCGGTGTCGGGTGGTCGGGCAGGAGGGCAATGACCCCCCCTTCCACATGCTCAAGAATATACCCCCCCACCGCCTCGTCCAGCCGTTCGATGGCCCGCACCTTCTCCTCCACACTGCCGAGATGGCCCGCTTCGTCGGGCGCTTCCACATGCATATAGACAAAATCAGTTGTCTCCAGGGCTGCAACTGCATAGCGTGCCTTTGCCATATAATCCGTGTCCAGATAGCCTGTTGCACCGGGGGGGACGGTGACAACATCCATGCCCGCACACCGGGCGATGCCGTTCAACAGGTCCACCGCAGAGATCATCGCACCACGAACGCCATACCGCTCTTCAAACGACGGAAGTTGGGGGGGTTTTTTCCCGCCTGACCACGGCCAGATCTGGGTCGCGGGCACCTTCCCGTCTGCAATGCGCTGCCGGTTCACCGGGTGGTCGGCAAAGATATCTCTGCTCACCCGCACACACTCTGCAAGCAGGGCGGCATCTCCACCGGTGGGCAGGTGTCCGGCAATCTCTCCGTCCACAATATCATGCGGGGGGTGTCGTCTCCGCCCCCCCCGCCCCCCCGTCGGGCACCACCAGCAGGTGGCGGTAGGAGACACCGGAAAAGAGTGATACGTCCGGCAGTGCGGCATCAAGGGATGTCAGCAGCGCAGCTCCCTCCGCCGATGAAATATGTCCCGCCGAGAAGTCATGCATCATTCCGTCTGTCACCGTCACCAGATTGCAGCGGTAGGCGATGTCGTCCGGTGCGAGGTCAACACCCATTGATACCGCCTCAAGGGCTCCCCCCCTTCCGGTATAGTAGAGGGCGGGGTCATAGCCCAGCACAGAGAGATTTGCAATATCACTGCCCGGTTCAAACCCGTCTTTTACCGTTTTCAGCATGCCGGACCGGCCCGTGCGGGCGATACGGTCCATGTGGGGGGGGATATCTGCGTATGCGAGTGGCGTCTGATTGTCCAGCACCTCACAGGGCCAGTCCGCCATCCCGTCGCCGAGAATTATCAAGTATTTCATATCGGTATTCCTCTGGTAGTTCTGTTATGGTTTTTCTCAAAAATCTCTTTTACTACCGGCAAAAGAAATGGCGGACTATGCCATCTCCTGTAACAGGGCACGCACCGCAATGCGCACGGACTCCGCAGATGTGATCGGCGGCACCCAGCCGAGTGCCTGCATTTTTGCAACGCCCAATTGCATCTTCGGGACGTCCCCCCCGACCCAGCCACGGTCGCCGCCGGTAAACCGGTAGGTGACATCTTCAAGGCCCATCTCCTCAACGATGATATCTGCGATATCGGTCACACTGATCCAGTCCTCTGATCCGACATTATAGAAATTGAAGGTATCATCCGAGTGTTCTGTCGCATACAGGATACCCTCCACACAGGCAGTGACCTCAAGGTATGACTTGGTCTGTTTGCCGTCTCCGAGGATCTCAAGTTCACGGGGATTGTCCTTCAGCTTGTGCATGAAGTCCCAGATTACTCCGTGATTGCTCCGTTCGCCGATGATGTTTGCGAACCGGAATACCCATGCCTTCATGTTGTATGTGGCGGCGTAGGCAGAGATCATCGCCTCGTCAGCCAGTTTGGTGGCGGCATAGATGGAGATGGGGGATCATCGGTGCATACTCCTCCGGTGTCGGGATGACCGTTGCCTCCCCCCCATACACGGTCGAGGTCGAGGTAAAGACCAGTTCCGGCACCTCATGCACCCGCATCGCCTCCAGGACCCGCATCGTAGCTTCGGTATTCTGCCGGTATACCTCATACGCCGCTCCTGCGCTGGCCCGCACATCCGGGTCTGCTGCGACATGATACACCCGCTGTGCACCGGCAAATGCATCCTGCCAGCCATCCTCCAGGAGGTCATCGGTCAGAAGCAGCAGGGAATCCGATGCAATGTGTCCGGCAAGATGGGCAGCAGTTCCGGTTGCAAGGTTGTCGATGACAATGACCTCGTCCCCCCCCGGGCGACCAGTGCATCTGCCAGATGGGACCCGATAAATCCGGCACCGCCGGTGATGATCGATTTCATAGCTGACGAAATATCGTCTGCTATACCATTAAAAACTCTCTTTTCACATAGAATAGTGTGACACCAGACCGCATCAGCCGCGAATATATCCTTGTATTCCTCAAAGGAATGGTTATGGGTGCCTCAGACATTATTCCCGGCGTCTCCGGGGGGGAACGATGGCACTGATCACTGGCATCTACGAACGGCTCATCAATGCCATTGGCAATATCCATCTGCATACTCTGCAGCACCTTGTCCAAAGAGACAAGAAGGCGCTGCGGGACGATCTGCTTGCGGTTGACCCCCTCTTTATGGGCGCACTTATTGCAGGCATCGGTGTGGCAGCGCTCATCATGTCCCAGATCATCCTCTTTCTTCTGAACGGCTACGCGGTCGAGACCTATGCGCTCTTCTTCGGTATCATCCTTGCGTCATCGGTGCTCATATTTGCAGAGATCAATCGCCGGGGGGGAGCAGACATCATAGCGTTTCTCATCGGGGGGGGTTGTTCATTGGATATGTCATTGCGGGGGGGTTAAACCCTGTTTCCATGGGCCATTCCCTCCCTGTGCTCTTTTTCACCGGTGCCGTCGCGCTCTGCGCCATGATCCTCCCCGGCATCTCAGGGGCCTACATCACGCTCCTCTTCAACCAGTATGAATACCTTTTGAATGCCATTCACACCCTTGCCCTCCCGGAGATCATCACCTATATGACAGGCGGGGTCATCGGACTTTTGCTCTTCTCCCGGACACTGCAGTATCTCCTCCGCACCCATCACGCAGTGATGCTGGCGTTTCTCACCGGACTGATGCTCGGGTCTACGCGAATGCTTATGGGAATCATCACAGAAGAAGGCGGATTCGGAGTATCTGCCATCGTCTTCACCATTGCAGGTATCACCCTTATTGTACTCATGGAGTATGCAAAACGCCGGGTGGCGGGTTCTGTTAATTCTGTTAACCAATAAAGATGATTGGCAGTCAAATTATTCCCCCCCTATCTCAATTATTTTCTGTATAAATGGTTCAAATGCATTTGCCCTGACATATCAGGCATACCAGAACAGATCAGCTCTAATATTATTGGCATCAAATTTCTTACGACATCATAGTTCATTGATGATTGATTTTCAGGGATTGAAATAATGGATATTGGAATAGGTGAATTTGGAATTAAGGAGGTCTTTGGCGGCCTCCAGATTATTTTTGTGGCATTCGGCTCACTGGTGCTGGTGCCACTTTTAACCGGGCTTGACCCCCCCGGTGTTGCGCTCTTCACCGCTGGTGTGGGCACACTTATCTTCCAGGTGATAACGCGGTTTAAAGTGCCAATCTTTCTGGCATCGTCCTTTGCCTTTATACCGGCGATCACATTTGGAATTGCAACATGGGGGTATTCCCTCAACGCTCTGTGGTCTTGCCTGTGCAGGTCTTTTTTATGTCCTTCTCAGTTTCTGTGTGCGTTACTTCGGTGTGGGAATCATCACACGGGTTTTCCCGCCCATTGTGGTCGGCCCCCCCGTCATCGCGGTCATCGGTCTCTCTCTTGCACCGGTCGCCGTCTCCATGGCAGTCGGCCTTGCCGGTGACACTCAGGTCGTCCCGGTGAATACCGCACTCATCATATCAGGCATCTCGCTTCTGACCACGATGGTCATCTTCCTCTTTGCAAAGGGATGGCTCAAACTTATTCCGATCCTCTGTGGAATTGCCGTCGGGTATGTGGTCTCGGTTGCTCTTGGTGTGGTCAACTTCGCACCCATCGCAAAAGCCACATGGCTGGCAGTCCCGCAGTTTGTCTTCCCCCCCGAGTGGAACCTCGCAGCAGTTCTCTTCATCCTCCCGGTTGCCATTGCACCGGCAATCGAGCACTTCGGTGATATCCTCACCATCAGTTCGGTGACCGGCAAAGACTACCTCAAGGACCCGGGCGTTCACCGCACTCTTCTGGGAGACGGTGTCGCAACCTTTGTAGCAGCACTTGCAGGCGGTCCCCCCCCAACACGACCTACTCTGAAGTAACGGGTGCGGTCAAACTGACCGGCCACTTCAACCCGCTCCTGATGACCTTTGGTGCAATCTTTGCGATATGCTTTGCTTTTATCGGCAAGGTCGGCGCATTCCTCAGCACCATCCCCCCCGGCCCGGTGATGGGCGGTGTGCTGATTCTGCTCTTCGGTCTGATTGCAAGTCTGGGTATTGAACAGATGGTGAAAAACCAGGTTGACCTTACGGTTCCGAAGAACCTCGCCATTCTTGCAGTGGTGCTCGTCTCCGGAATCGGCGGGCTCTTCATTCCAATCGGTGATTTCCAGCTTGCCGGCATCGGTCTTGCTGCCATCATCGGTGTGGTCCTGAACCTGATCATCCCTGAACCAAAGAAGGGAGAAGAACCAGTTGTCGAGGTGGATTTCTGATATGGCAGTCTATCCGGTAACCCACCCCCCCTTAATCCGTCACAAGGTGACGATGCTCCGGGATCCTGCAACCAACTCCAAGGATTTCCGGGCGATTGTAACGGAACTCTCCACCTTCCTTGCATATGAAGCAACGAAGGATCTGCCCTGACAACCACCACCATGACCGGCTGGCAGGGCACCCCGATTGAAGTTCAGATTGTAAAAGAGAAAGATCCCTCTATTGTCCCCCCCGTCTTCCGTGCGGGAATTGGCATGCAGGAGGGTTTCCTGACCGTTATCCCGACCGCACGTATCAGCTACATCGGATACTACCGGGACGAAACCACCCTTCAGCCAAAGAAATATTATGCCAAACTGGCAGAGGATGTGCAGGAACGGCGCAACTACATTCTTGACCCGATGCTCGCAACAGGTGGTACGACATCTGCTGTCTGCACGCTCTTAAAGGAAGCTGGCGTGAAGGACATCAAGGTGCTCTGCATTCTTGCAGCTCCCGAGGGTATCCGCCGGGTGGCAGAGGATCACCCGGACGTCGACATCATTCCTGCGGTGATTGACAGTCACCTGAACGAACAGGGATATATCATCCCCCCCGGTCTCGGTGATGCAGGTGACCGACTCTTTGGCACCCGGTAATCACCAGACATTATATTCTTTTTTTGCCATCCTCTTTGAACCCCCCCTGTGCAGGGGAATTAAAGGGCAGAACAGACGTATTTTCTGATAATTTTCACGATCGGAAAAATACGGCATTTTTGCGGTTTATTTGTTCAGAATACGATGAATTGCAGACTATTGAGCGGCCGTTATTGGGAGATTTTTTTGGAGGATGTATCGGTTGTCTCCGATTGAGATCGGGCCACTCCGGCCGTCTGTGTGGACGCGTTTTTCCGGGTGGTGGGCCATTTCAGGGACTATTTATGCATTGCTTAACCGGATGCCAGGATTTTTTACCTCAAATAATGTGAATTGTAGGCGGCGATACCGGAGCAGGGAAACAGCAGATGCAGTGGTATTTTATTGAGATCCATGATCCGACCTGCATATTGTCATACAATAAGTATATATGTTGGCCACGCTGTTTTCCCATGAGGCCAATCTGATGCAAAAACGAGATCAGCATTCAAATGATAATCCCGGTGAATTTTCTATTGAAAAAGTATCATTGACCACAGGATTTTTTGAAACCCTGCTGATGAATGCAAATGTATGGATTACGTTTCTTGACCCGAAAGGCAACATCGTTGTCTGGAATACCGCGGCTGAAGAGATCAGCGGGTATACCGCGGGGGGGGAAGTCAGAGGAAGCAATGACATATGGAAAAAGCTGTATCCTGATCGGGAATATCGGAAAGGGGGGGTTACCGAAAAGATCAATGATGCCATTCTCAACCGGCAAAAACTGGAACACTTTGAAACCATCATCCTCTCAAAAGAAAAGGTTCAGAAACAGATCTCATGGAATACGAGAGAAGTTCTTGATCAAAACAATGAAACTCTGGGGGGGTATATCGCAATGGGGGGGCGGGATATTACCGAAATCGTATCCCTTGGTGCAAAATTCCGAACCCTGCTGATGAACGCAAACGTATGGATCACATTTCTTGACCCGCAGTCCCGTATTGAGGTGTGGAACAATGCGGCGGAGGAGATCAGCGGCTACTCGGCAGATGAGGTGAAAGGGGGAATGCCGTCTGGAAAAAGCTCTATCCCGACCCGGAATATCGGAAATCCGTGACCGAGAATATACTCGGTATCATTGCCAACAAAAAAGATATCGATAATTTTGAGAGCAAAATCATCAGTAAAGATGGATCCCAAAAGATCATATCCTGGAATACCCGGGAGCTTACAAACGGCGATGGAATCACGCTGGGATATATCATGATCGGGCGCGATATTACGACAGAAAAGAAACTGCATGCCGAGATAATTGAGTACATCGGCGAATCCGCGATGCGGCTGAAAAACCCTGTCGAAGTGATAAAAAACAATATGGATGAACTGATCCTACGGCTGGAGAAAGGCGAATGCACGACAGAGGATCTGATCCTGCAGATAAAAATCCAGACGAAAAATGCTGAACAAATTGTTGAAAACCTTCATGAACTGAACAAAGCGGTGAGTCTGGCTTTTGATGATATGCCTGCCGAACTAAAGAGATTTTTATCAGAGTAGATGATCGTATGGATTTGCCGTTTAATGAGGAAAATGAGGGGGATGATATATCTGGTCCTCTCGGAACCACAGGATATCAGGAAAAAAAATATTGAGATAATAAAGGAGATTACGGATAAAGGTTTTACCGCGATTGTCATCAGCACGAACGATCCGTATAATGTGCTCCGGAAGGATTACCGGAAGGGGGGGCATAAACCTCGATCACGTCTATTTCATCGATGCCATAACGAAGTATGCAATCGGAAAAGAGTCGAAAGGCGCGGAAAACTGTACATTTGTTAACAATCCCTCCAACCTGACAGACATGGGTATCGCCGTCACCGAGTTGCTGAAACATATTGAGGGGGGAAAACGTGTGGGTGATTCTGGATTCGGTTAACAGTATGCTCATATATGTCTCATCGGTAAATCTGACGAAATTCATCCATTTTATCACCAGCAAACTCCGGATACTCGATATGTCCGGAGTACTTCTCGCCGTGGAAAACGGCATCGACCCCCCCTCCACTCTGTCACAGCTTGAGGGCTTTGTGGACGGGATTATTAAAAGTGAGGGATGATGACCATTGTCCCATTAATTTTCATTGATAGCTGACACCTGATCTGACGCTTCCATGCGATTTCTCTCATGCAGGCGACGCAGGAGAGATCAAATTCCCGCACAGAGTCCCTTGTGACAAGTAATAAACCGTATAATGCCCCCCCACTGCCGATACTAATACAGATTTGATATGTATATTGGCATCGACCACGGCACAACAGCACTGCGGTTTGCATCGGATACCGCAGAATTCAGGATACCCCGTGAGAAGGCGACCGAATTCACAACTGCAGCACTCGAACGTATCTGCCCGGTAGAGGAGATTGAAGGCATCGCGGTCTGTTATTCAATGGGAGATGCCCTCACTGCCATCACCGACATCCGGAAGGTGAAAAACCGCGGCATCATCACCCGCGAGGGTGCGGGCAAACACACCGGCGGCGGGACACGGTCTATGACGAGATTGCCGCGTCCGGCATTCCCACGGTGGTCATCCCCGGCATCCACCGCGGGTCCCCCCCCACGGATCCCCCCCGGTTCAAGGCATATTCGCACCAGACCAGCCCGGAGAAACTGGGTATCGCCTATGAAGTGCGGCAGACACTGGGGGGGGAGACGTTCATCGTTGCAGACGTGAGTTCCAACACGGTGAGCCTGCTGGTCAAAGACGGGGGGGCCGTCACGGGTGCCTTCGATGCCTGCGTCTTTGCACCGGGCACCACCCACGGTGCCTTGATGTGGATGCGATCCGCCGGATTGACCGGGGGGGAGAGGAGACGGCAAACGAGGCCTTCCTTCACGCAGCGTCCGCCACACCACCCTGACGATCTGCAGGCAGCAACGCTCGCCCTCTGGGCGGCAATGGAGATTGCATCCCTGCGCCTGCTCGCACCGGAGGCACCGGTCGCTCTCGCCGGGTCACAGGCACCCGGCATTGCTGCGGAAGTCTCCCGCCTGATCACAACGCCGGTCATCGTCTGTGATGACTGGGTCGCGGCCCGTGGCTGTGCACGGATTGCACGGGATGTATTTGTTGGCGGGGGGGTGACGTCGGTGCTGGGGGGGCTTGGGGGGGTTGACCGGTGAGGGTGAGATATTTCCCGAATACTCTTAGGACCCATTCCTCCTATTTTTGATTTAGGACTTACGCGGTAGCATTTCAACCGCAAAGGCAATGTACATTCACGTTGTACTTTTTGTGGAATTCGTAATGCTGAAAAATGACTCCTGCAAAATGTTCTGATCTGGATTATATTCATTTTCTGATGTCTGCACA
>NZ_BBBG01000010.1 GCF_001315945.1 Methanogenium cariaci JCM 10550
GGAGATGCTACCGGTGTCGGTATTGAAGTCGGCGGCGATTGCCGGGAGGGCAACGTTCACAATCGAACCGTCAAGTCCGTCCATAATTACCCCCCCAGAGAGAGCGCCCCTAAGAGGAGCTTCTGGCGAAATGGATCCGTGATTACGGAAGTCATCTGATCACAGTATGAAGCAGGGATGCTCTTTTAAGTTATGGCAGACAGGTCAAATTCCCCCCCAAAACCACCCCCCCAATAATTATTACCCCCCCCATACCGAATACCGGCCTGAAGCCCTATGTTAAAACCTCCTGCACACAACCATCTCAAAGATACCAACAGTCCCTATCTTCTCCAGCATGCCACAAACCCGGTAGCGTGGTATCCCTGGGGGGGCGATGAGGCATTTTCCCGTGCGCAAAGAGAGAATAAACCGATATTTCTCTCCATCGGATATTCGTCCTGCCACTGGTGCCATGCCATGGCCCATGAATCCTTTGAAGACACCGATGTGGCAAAAATACTGAACCGGTCTTTTATCAGCATCAAAGTTGACCGGGAAGAGCGGCCGGATATTGACGCAGTGTATATGGCATTTGCCCAGGCCATGACAGGCACAGGGGGGGGTGGCCGCTTTCCATTGTCATGACGCCTGACAAGGAGCCGTTTTTTGCCACAACATACATACCGAAAAACAGGAAATTCGGACGCAAGGGTTTCATCGAGATCCTAAAGGAGATCGAAACCCTCTGGCAGAAGAACAATGCAGGAGTGTGTGATTCGGCCGGGAAACTCAGAACTGCAATGGAGAAACAGGCAGCCCGTGCACCGGAGGGAACATTCAGCGGAGATGTTGTGCACACCGCATTCAATGAACTTGCCGGCACATTTGATGAACAATACGGCGGGTTTGGAACGATGCCAAAATTTCCGTCTCCCCATACGATTGTATTTCTGCTGAAATACTGGAAATTCAGCGGGAATACGGATGCACGCAGAATGGCAGAGAAGACGCTGGATGCCATGGTAGCAGGAGGCATCTGTGATCATATCGGCGGGGGGGGTTTTCACCGCTATTCTGTCAGCCGTGACTGGCGCACCCCTCACTTTGAAAAGATGCTCTATGATCAGGCAATGATGTTGTATGCCTATACCGAAGGCTGGCGGGCCACAGGGAATGAAGTATACAAACGGGTCGCTGAAGACATTGCAGAGTATATCATCACCGGAATGCAGGCTGAAGCAGGGGGGGGATTTTTTTCCGCAGAAGATGCAGACAGTGACAACACCGAGGGAGGCACATATCTCTGGACATATGAAGAACTCCGGGAAGCGGCAGGGGAATATGCAGAAGAAGTATTCGCCCGCTTTGCCATCAGAAAGAGAGAGAATCCTGCAGAGATTATACCCGGTGCACCGCCCGGAAAACAGACACTGAAATTTGTGTCACCGGAGGTAGCTACCCTCTGGTACACCTCAAAAAACCGCACGGCTATCAGAAAAAAGCTCCGGGAAACCCGGAACCATCGCCCCCCTCCGTTCCGGGACGAGAAGATACTCACGGACTGGAATGGCCTGTGCATCGGTGCGCTGGCATATGCGGGGGGGTATCACTGAACCATCCGGAATATATCAAAGCAGCAGAGATGGCTGCGGGCACCATCCCGTATACCGCTGCCGGACAGACCGGAGCACTGCTCCACAGCAGATTTTCCGGGCAATCATCCGGTACGGCACCACTGGATGATTATGCCTTTCTCCTCTGGGGATATCTCATGCTCTATGAGGCAACCTTTGATGCGGTTTGGCTCGGACATGCACAGCATCTGACCGGCATTCTGTCGGAACAATTCCGTGCTCCACACGGAGCATATTACCTGACTGCAGACGGGGGGGCAGAGAAACTTCTCGTCAGACAGCAAATCATATATGACGGTGCCCTCCCGTCGGGGGAATTCCATGCTGGCCGTCTCGCTGGTTATTCTTGCTCGGATAACGGCAGTGGCTGCGTATGAAGAGGACGCAATTCATATTTTTGGCGCTTTTGCTCCCGATATCCCGCACGCTCCATCAGCCTACTGTCACCTCCTCTCTGCATATCTTCACATTGAATCCGGTGAGGAATGCGTAATTGTCCCGGGACAGGAAGGAATCGTATCCCTTCTGCAGGTGTTATCACACGGATACCGGCCGTTCAGAACTATTACGGTAGCAGACGGCAGCCCTGCTATTACCGCTGCCGCCCCCTTTCACCCGAAATATGAAGCAGAAGGATAACAACACAACGCTCTACATCTGCAGGGACGGTAGCTGTTCGGTACCGTTCACCGAATTTGAGGATATTGACGATTATCCCCCCCTGTCAGATCCCTTTTCCCCCCCCTGCACATTTACTCCAGAGCACTGACCGGCAGGTGCAGTGATTGCCCAGATGGCATACCGCAAGGGTGGAAAAGGTGGCCCTATCCGGCAAGACCGGCAGGTTTTCAATCTTCGTGACATCGCCATTCCCCAGAGTAATATGCGGTGAATACCGCTCAAACCCTGCCTTCTCCCTGTACTCCGGCACATAGCCAAGCGTAAAGGGGGGGTCAGTTGCTCATCCTCATCGCGGACAAACGATGCCGCAGAGCATTTTTCCTTTGAAAAGGCAGAGAGCTGTGCCATAACACTGCGGTGCAGAAGAAACACGGCGTCCTCTTTTGCAAGATTAATGCCTGATACACGGTCGCCGGAATCGGTGACGACGGTTACCGCCCCCTCAATTCCCACCTCCATCGGCAAAAGTCTGTTTGCCAGTTGTTCCAGAGGAACGTTCAGTTGCGACAGGGCACTCCCGGGCATGCACCCCCCCATTGCAAGGGATACATGAGGAATATGTTCCACCGTATCAAGCCGTATTGCATCATCACCGGTCATTTCGATGAGCATCCGGTTGATCTGTATGGCAGCATCCATCACCTCGGGAGGAGGAAGAAGGACAATGTCAACTGCATAATTTCGAAAAAGTCCACCTGCGTCCATGGCGGAGTATATGTACTGGCTTATTCAAGATACTTCTCAAACCGATCCGATGCGGCACCGCATATCGGACAGGTCTCCGGGGGGGACTCGTGCGTGCACAGAGATAACCGCATACCCGGCACCGGTATACCGGAAACGGAAGGCCCTGTTTTTCCGGCAGGACAGATGGTTTTGCATTGTCCGTTTCCTTAGATACCAACTCACCCAGAGGAGGCCTTCTGTCAGGGATACACGAAACGGGTGTTGTTCCCGCAGCCACGCCCGTTGACACGTACAGGGCACAGTAACAGACACCATAATCGATGATATCCTGGTCCCGGTAATCACACGGACAGATAATGTCGATGTTGTCTTCACGCGGGCCGACAGAGAGACGGCAGGGACAGGTGGCAAACCCGTAGCGTTCTTCATTGATTAAAATACCATGCACCAGTTCCTTTGCAAAGTCCTCATCAGGGTTCAGATGATACCCAGACGGTTCGGCCTGCTGTTTTATCTCTAGATACTTTCGTTCAATATCAAACCGCGTGATCATAGGGCAAGCTCCAGTGCAGCGGCAATCTCATCCAGCTTGTCACCAACGATCACCTGTTTTTTCCCCCCCAATCACGATCGTCGGGAACGAACCCTGCGGGTTATAGCTCTTCACCAGATCATACACCCCCCCGGTAAACGTCTCCCCCCCGCTGAGACAGTCCACGTCAATATAGTCATACGCAATGCCCTTCTCTTCGAGAAAGGTCTTTGTTCTTCTGCAGTGTCCGCAGGTACTGAGAGAAAAGAGAGTGACTGCAATATGGCTATCACCATCCACATGAGTAAAATCCATTGAAATGCACCAAATCCTCACTTGCCACTGATGCTATAAAAAGGTACCTTCAGACGGAAAAATAAAAATAAAGAGGATTATCTGCCGCCGGCCCCCCCACCGCCGCCGAATCCGCCACCGCCTCCAAATCCTCCGCCACCGACACCGCCGGAGGACGAAGGAGGAGTATAGCGGGCAACTGGAATAAACGCGGCATACATCAGGTGAACATGCGGCATGTTGGTCTCACGGAGGTCAATGGAGAGGTTTTGCATCGCTTCTTCAACCTTGTCACCAACGCCGAGGGCCGTGCCATAGACCAGCCATTCTCCCCCCCACATGGAGAGATCTGCCGGGGGAGTATCGCTGTATCATGGCAGAGTCTGAAAGAAATGCAGAAAAACTGTCCCATTTCAGTTTCTCGGCATAATAGTCCTCCTTCCACCGGCCAAAGAGTGTCGTCGGAAATACCGCTGCAATCCCTCCTTCTGCTATCATCACCAGCCCTAGTATCCCCCCCGCAGGAACAGAGAGCGGAGCCGTTGCAGGAGATATAAAGAAGAGGAAGAATGAGAAAAGCGCTACGCCAAGACCCACAGCAAAGATCGGTACAATCCGCCCGCGTCCCTCCTCAACATATCGCCCGGAAATGGAACTGTCCACCTCTGATGTCAGTGCAGACAGGGAGGTATTCAGACTGGCAATATTCACTCCTCCCGACTCTGCGGCGGCAGCAAAGGAACGGGTGTCAAGCACCCCCCTCCCGTCCCTGCGTTGGAGACGAAGTTTATGACCCGCTGTTCGTAGGTGTCTGCCGATACGTTCTTTATGACCTGAATGTCCACCCCTGAAGCATCGTCATGTTCCGTCACACGGAGGATGCCCCGACGGTGAAGGTCAAGAATTGTCGCATAGAACCCGTTCTCATCAAAGTCCACTGCGTCTCCTTTGAAGAGCAGATTTACCTGCCAGGGTGAAAGAGAGGGGGGGTCGGGCACAAAACTGATATGTTCGGGGGGGATGACTGTCTGCTTCTCCCGTCCGTGCCGCAGAAAGATGGCAATGAGAAACAGCGGCGCTGCAATTACCCCGATTCTTCCCAGAAGAAGCATCAGCGATGAAAAGAGTGCAGGAATGCTGTAGAACAATGCGGCAGTCTCTGCCTTCTGCCCTACCGCAGTGGTCTTCTCCGGAAACCCGTCAATGACCTCCAGGTACGCCGGGTCAAGGAGCATCTCGATTTCAATCAGTACATCCTCGCCTGCGGTCCCCCCCGTAATATGATATGCCCCCCCGTCTGTCATCACCGTCTCAAATGAGGAGGGACGAACCCAGATCTCTTTGACATACTCTCCCGGAATGGTGATATCCACCGAGCGGTAGGGGGGGATATGCGTTGCCGCCAGTTTCAGGTTGAGGTGGGCATACTCGTCATCATACTGAAGAGGGGGGGATGGACACGGACGGTGTATTGTGCCGTATACCGACCGGTATCCAGTCGTGTTTCACGGAATATCCCCATCTCGTTGTATTCTGCAAGGCTTTCAATCAGGGAACGCTGGGCCTCCCCATTCTCGCCGGTAACAACGGCATTGCCCCCCCTGCGGTCGATGGCATAGCGACCATATCGGCAGGCGCTTTTACATCGATGAACTCAACATACGGAGTCTGCTGCTCTTCAAATGCAAGGGTATCGTCCCATGTCCGGAAAAGCATCCGGTAGGTCCCCCCCGGAGATGCCACGTCATAGGCATAGGTTTCGGTCAGGGTGCCGTCATTCTCAAACACTGCGGTATAGGTGTCTGCCACAAGGTCTGGCTCAAATGCGAGACCTGTCCCGAACGAAAAAAAGATAGAGATGCCTGCAAGAAGCAGACATGCAACGACAATGATTCCGAGCTGATTTGTCTCGTTCACAACACTTCATTCCTTTCTAGAATGCAATCTTCGGGGGGCCTCGTTAATCTCTTCTTCAAACTCAAGGTACTCAAGTTTTGAGAAGTGTACCGCAGATGCAACAATATTCGATGGAATCGTGTCACACATCGTGTTGTACTGCTGGGAGATGTTATTGAAGGTGTAGCGCTGCCGGCCAATCTCATCTTCAATGCTGCGGATGGAGGCCGTCAGTTCAGAGACCACCGAGCAGTCTTCAGATCCGGATAACTCTCGACAACGGCAAAGAGGCGGCCGAGTATCGAGCGGGACTCCGCCTCAATTTCATTGAGGTCACCAGGGCCTGCAGCACCAACACCGGAGCGCATCTTTGTCACTTTCTCAAGGGTCTCTTTCTCAAACGATGCATAGCTCTGCACCGCTCCAAGGAGCTGGTTGATCATGTCCAGCCGTTTCTTCATCGCAACACGAATCTGCCCCCCCAGAGTTGCCTCCGAGGAATTTTTCAGGCTCTGGAACCGGTTATAGATACCCACAAGCCAGAGGACAAGTGCAATAAGCACGATTACCAGAATGCCGCCAATTATCCATCCAATCATACGATCACGTGTAATGAAGAGATGGGTGACCTGACAATTTATACTCTGCCTCTGAAACAACAATTCTACCGTTTTTTCAGGGATTCTCTGCGGAGTATCTCATCTTTTGCCTGCATAACACTGTCTCGTACCGTTTCTGATTCATCATTGGAGACCCGGCGCAGGGACGGGAGCACACGCACATCCCCCCCCAGCTGGCCAAGTGCCCATACCGCCTTGAACCGGACCCACCAGTCATCATCCTTCAAAAGTGTAATCAGGGGGGGTTCAATGGCCCGGAGGTCATGCATCCGCCCCCCCAGAGTATGGGCGGCCCCCCCATCGCAGGGAGGGATTGGCAGAGGTCAGGTTGCCCAGAAAATAGGCAAACATCTCTTCTTTCTTCTCATCTGCACTTTCCATACCACCCTGAATGCACTCCCGGTTTCTTGAAACCTTTGGTGAAGCCTCAGACCAAATTATATAAAGAGGTTCGGCCGATAGGGAGAACGGAGGGGGGGAATCGGATGAAATATTATCATCCTGATATCGAGACGCTGAAGAGGGATGCATTGGATGCCCTCATTGATGAACGGGTCCGGTATACCGTCCGGTATGCGGCAGCACATTCACCCTTTTACCGGAAATGGTTCGAAAAAAATCACATCGGCCCACATACCATCCGTGAACATGAAGATCTGCTGGAACTCCCGGTCATAAGCGGCACCACCATCCGGAGCCATCAGCCCCCCCCGGTCACCGATGAATTCTGTTTTAAAAGTGCCCCCCCTGGGACGACATTTATACTATTCATGAGACCAGCGGGACGTCCGGGACGCCCAAGGCCTTCTTTTTAATGTGGGATGACTGGCAGCGGTATGCAGAAAAATATGCACGGGCCTTTGTGTCGCAGGGGGTTCGGGCCCGGCGACCGGGTCGCTGTCTGCGCCAGTTACGGGATGAACGTCGGGGCAAATACGATGACCCTTGCAGCCCACAAGGTTGGGTTCACGGTAATTCCCGAGGGGGGGAAATGCACCTTCTGTCCGGGTGATACAAAGCTACCATCCGACCGCCATCGTCGGGAGTGTCTTCAAGCTCCTTCGCCTCGCACGCCGCATGGAGCAGCGGGCATGGACCGAAGGATTCAGGCATCACGAAACTCATCGTGGGGGGGGAAAGTTTTGCCGAGGAATCACGAAAATATCTGGACGAAGTGTGGGGGGGCATCCCTTCCTACAACACCTACGGGAGCACCGAAGGAACGATGTGCGGCGAGTGCACGCAACGAAACGGTCTGCATGTGCCCGAGGATCTGGTGCATTTGGATATCTATGACCCAAAACTCAGCTCATTTGTGCCCGACGGAACGAGCGGAAGAATTGTTTTGACGACCCTCCTCCCCCCCGAAGGGGGGGCAAGAGCGGGAATCTGCTTATCAATTACGACACTGATGATGTGACAGAGGTCATCACCCGTGAGACCTGTCCCTGCGGAAGGACCCACATGCGGATTAAAAATCCGCGCCGTGAGGCAGAGACCATCCTGATCAGGGACATCCCCATAAACCGGGTGGATATTGAAAGAGGCGTATTCCAGCGTGAGAATATGGCGTATCTCTCCGGCGAATACGAGGCATTTGTCTACAGTGATGAGGACAGTGGCACCGTTGCGATGCGGGTGAGTCTGGAATGCCATGACCCTGATACCTGTGACAAAAATCTGGTTGAAGAACATTTTCTCTCAGCACTCTTTGAACAAAATCCCTCGCTCGGCCGCATCTACAGCGACGGAACGCTGGAGATACTCTTTACCTTTTCACCGGATGGCAATCTGGAACTCTACCGCCTGAAAGGCCCCCCCAAACGTCTTGTTGACCGAAGGAATTAAAAAAAGAGTTCAGGCCAAATCTGCAATACCATCAAAGTCAATCTGGCTGTTGAAAACCGTCAGGTATTCGGGCTTGCCGTTTTCGATCATGACATAGACAAAGAACCGGTCATTAATGCTGACGATCTCGGTATATTCACTGGCTTCATTATTTTCAATGAAATAAGCTGGATACCCGTCGACCGTCCCGGTATACATCTTCATCTCAGGGGGGGTTTCGATAGTCATCTGGTTTTTCCACATCTCATGATACCCCGCACCCTCAATGCCCCTTGTGTCCTGAATTACCACTTGGGCCACGACGGTGTCATCAGTCTTCAGGGTATAATCAGCAGTCGCCATGCTCCATGACTCTCCACCATAGGCCATCGTCGCCCCCCGTTCTTCTCCCCCCCGGCAATCCAGTTATTGGTCATGGTCGGAAGGTATTCAATCAGGGTATTGTAATGGACCACTTCACCCGGCGCCGATGTCTGAGGGGGGGAAGACTGCGCCGTTGTCGCTGCTGTCTGTGCAGGCGTTGCTATTTCACCACCTGCTGAAGAGTCATCCGTACATCCACACACACAACATACCGACAGGAGCACGACAATACACGCTGCCAGTTTCCATCCAATCCGAATATCTTTCAAATATTCACACCTCCTTACAGAACAACCGGTGATAAGCGATACTCATTAATTATAGTATCTGCCCCCCCAAAACCTCGCATCATTTTTGTAGTTCCCCCCCCACATATCTGAACCCATGACCGTTCAGCGCCAGTTTACCTACTATCCATCTGATTTCGGGATTATTCCTGTCGATGTCTGCCATATGGACCTGAGATTTGATATCTACGATACCCAAACCGTGGTTCATTCACAGATGAAACTCAGGGCCCATGACATACCTATTGAGACCCTGAGCCTGAATGCAAAAAACCTGGAGTTAATAAGTGTCTCCAGCCCCGGAAAGGAGACGCACCACACCTATGATACTGAAAAAAGCCTGCTCTTCATTCACTTCACAGAGCCGATACAACCGGATGAGGTATTTGTTGTTCAGACAGAGAACGTCTGCCATCCGACCTCAAATGTGCTGGAGGGCCTCTATTATGATGTCACCCCCCCGGACGGTGCCCCCCCGCCCCCCCAGCAGATTACCCAGTGCCAACAGTGGGGATTCCAGCGTCTGGTGCCCTGCATCGATGATATGACGGCAAAATGCACATACACCACCACCATCATTGCCGACAAACGCTACACAAATCTCATCACAAACGGTGATATTACGATTCCCCCCCGCCATCCAGTAACGGATGACCGCGACAGCATCACGTATGACAACAGCGTCACCCCGATGGCGCCCTATCTCTTCTTCCTCGGTGTCGGAACATATGAGACATTTGCCCACCCGTTTGAGTACCCGGACGGCACGTCATTCACCCTTGAACTGCTGGGCCCGCCTGGGACAGATGCGGCCCTCGCAGAAAACGCATTGGAAATACTTGCAGACAGCATCCTGTGGATCTATCTCTTTACCGGCCCCCCCGAGGGGGGGTATGCAGCTCCGGAAACACGACAGGAGATGTATCGCCTGTCCGTGGAACGGGACCGCCTGATACAGAGCGGAGCACCGGATGATGAGATCCGGGCCATACGCTCCCGTCTCCTTGAGATGGATGCGACAATCACGCCCGGATACCAGTATACCGGGACTGTCTACCGTGAGATCGGGATGCAGAATTCCGACTTCGGTGGCATGGAGAATGTAGGCAATACCACCATCACCACCAACCGCCTCCTCGCATTTCCGGACGCCACCGATGGCGCATTTGAGTACCTGATGCGAGTAAAGGTGCATGAATTCTATCACAACCTGAACGGGTCGGAAGTGACCGGCATCAGCCCGTTTGAGATCTGGCTGAATGAGGCGGTGACCGTTTATATTGAGAATGCCTATCACGCCTTCCATTTTGGTGAAGACTATAACCGTCTGGAGACCGTCCTCACCCTGCTCTCGCCTGCGGGCGGCACGCTCTTCTTTGACGGTGGGGGGGCAGGCGCTCTCCCTATTGAACCCGAGGGATTTAATGACCCGAATGAACTGATCACCGGTGTCACCTATGTCAAGGCCCCGGAGTTTGCCCGGATGATCGAGAGCCTGACCGGCAAAGAAACATTTGCAAAAGGACTTGCCCGGTATCATGCCCGTTACCAACACAAAAACGCATCCCGAAACGACTGGATACACGCCATCGAGGAGGTATCCAACCAGAATTTCACGGATTTCGCAGACAAATGGCTGACGCAGACCGGCTACCCGGTCATCACTGCCGCACACCGGTATGATGCGGCAAAACGGGAACTGACCCTTTCATTTCACCGGAAAGAACGACCGGACAAAAAGGAATGGGAGATGCCGATCACCTACGCGGTATTCAGTCATTCCGGAGAGAAGACGGACTCCGGCTGTTTCCGGATGAATACGCCGGATCAGACCATTGTCATTGCAGAAACGGATGCACCCGCCTTTGTCTCCCTGAACCGCGGGGCCGCCTTCTACGGCAGGCTGGCATATATGCCCGGCACGGAAGCACTCTCTCTTCAGGCCAGACAGGATGATGACATCACCAGCCGGTTTCTGGCATTCACGCAGCTCTGTGAGACGGAGATCATCCGCCTGATGGAAGACCCGGAGGCACCGGTCAGCGCCGCTCTTACCGACCTGATTGCAGACCTCTTCTCTGACGATGCGCTTCTTTCCGAGGCAGGCGGACTCTTTCTGACCATCTTTGATGCCGTAGGAGACGAACGCTATGCACACCGCTACGCTGACCTCTATCAGGCACGCAGACGACTGATCAAAGCGACGGCAGATGCACATTTTGGCCTCATATCGGATGTCTACAGTGAATATGTATCAGACAGCTCGGTTCCTGCAGGTATTGCCGGTGATGTCGCCCGCCTGAAACGGCGGCAGGTAAAAAACACGGCGCTTTCGTTCCTTGCAGCCACGGACAGACCGGACGTGCACGACACGCTCATCCACCAGTACCAGGAAGGAACGACAGCCACCGATCGGGTCACGGCATTTGCCATATCATCAACAGCAGCTGTGCCGAGCGTGCCGCCATTATCCGCGACTGCTACGAAAAATCACACAACAATCCTGTTGCCTGGGAGACATACCTGAGCTCCCTTGCGGGCATTGCATCGGCAAAAGATATCGGGTTCATCCGTGATGCGGCAGCGTCCGGGAGTTTCAACCTTGAGATGGCCAATGATCAGCGGGCACTCTTCGGCAGGTTTGCGCAGAACAAAAAGATCTCTCTTGAGACGCCGGAGGGAAGAGCCCTGCTCGAAGAGATTCTGCTCACGCTTGCACCGGTCAACGAGTACAGTACCGGCAATATGCTTGCCGTATTCGGCAACCTTGACCGGATGAAGAAAGAGCACCGGGCACCGCTCATTGAGATTCTGCTGCATCTGCTGGATGCAACGGATCCGCAGCAGACACCCAGTGTGTATAACACGGCCCGCAGAATCGTTGCCGCATCACCTGCGGCCACAGTCGCGTGGGAGAGAGAGACGGGGAAACAGATACCAAAGAAGTACACCTGAACATGCCAAAACAGTACTTTCAGGCACCTAATCTCCGGCACATCTGGCAAACAATAAGTATCTCTCAAATGATAGGATGAGGTATGACGGATGACTGTAATGTACTGGTTCCGCTTGATGTTCCGGAATCAGCAAAGGCCACCTATATCGATAACTACCTCCTGGTCACGCAGGGCTCGGGCAACCTGATGCTCTTTGCCGGTGACCAGAAGGTCGAGCATATGAACAATGACTTCTACGGTGAAGGCATCGCAGCGGATGACGCTGACCCCCCCGAACACCTCTTCAGGATTGCACAGGAGAGCAGAATCGGAGTCTTTGCAACCCAACTGGGTCTTATTACCCGGTATGCGATGGACTATCCGGATGTCCCGTATCTTGTCAAGATGAACTCCAAGACCCATCTGGTCAAGACCGCCCAGAAAGATCCCTATAGTCCACAGCTCTTCACCGTTCAGCAGATTGTCGACCTGCGCGACCGCACCGGCCTTGATATCGCGGGCATCGGGTATACTATCTATCTCGGCAGTGAGAAAGAGGCAAACATGCTGCGTGAGGCGGCCCGACTCATTGCAGAGGCACATGCTCACGGTCTGTTGACCGTCCTCTGGATCTATCCACGGGGCGCTGCTGTCGGTGACGAAAAAAGATCCGCACCTCATTGCAGGGGGGGCAACCGGTGTCGCCGCAACGTTGGGCAGTGACTTTGTAAAGGTCAACGCACCGAAAAAGGACGGAGTATCCTCCGGTGAGATGATCAAAGAGGCAACAATGGCTGCGGGAAGGACGAAGGTCATCTGTGCAGGCGGTTCGAGTGTCTCAGCAGATACATTCCTTAAACAGCTCTATGACCAGATCCACACCGGGGGGGATGTGCGGGGGGGAATGCAACCGGGCGTAACATCCATCAGAAGTCACTGGATGAAGCCGTGCGGATGTGCAATGCGGTCTCCGCACTCACGATTGACGGTGCCTCTGCCGAGGAAGCAATGGCGATTTACCTCGGAACATCGGAATAACCAGATATTTTCCGGCTCGGGAAAATTGCTGCGAAGCAAAAGAATACGGGCATAGACGAGTAACCCGGCCGGATGAACGAGATAGAATCAGGATTCTGTCTCACCCGGTTTGGGTCTCTCTTTTTCCCCTCTGTGACCCCCCCCTTGTTTCGGGGGGGATTGGGGGGGGCAGAACTGGCGTATTTTCGGCCCTTTGTCAGTGGCGGAAAAATACGGACATAATGCCATTTATTTGCTCAAATAACCCGTAACTGTGAACTATTGCGGGGGGGTCGCTATTGATAGATTATTTGAGAGGATGTATGGGTTATCTCCGGCTGAGAACGGCCTGCTCTGGGCCTCTGTGCGGACCCGTTTTTCTCAGGCACAGACCCATTTCGGGGATATTTATGTGTTGCTTAACCAGATGCAAATAACCGAAATACGGTGTTTTGATAAACAGAAGATGAGGCAACGAATACGGTACAGCAAAAAAGAAGAGAAATCCCCCCTCTCCGGATACGAGGGGGTGAACACCCGTTATCGATCCCATTTTTTCAGCGGTGACATTTCCTATGCCCTACACCTTTTGCCCGTCATTCACAATAGTTTCAGGCAGATTGGACAGTGATCCGATCCGTAGATGTCTGTCAGAATTGGGGGGGAAGCGGCAACCCGATCCAGCAGTGCCTCATTGACAAAGAAATAATCAATTCTCCAGCCGACATTCCGTTCCCGCGCCCGCGATTTCAGATCCCACCACGAGTAATGCCCGCCATCCTTTTCAAACAGGCGGAAGGTATCGGCAAACCCGGCATCGATAAGCCGGTCAATCCATGCACGCTCCTCGGGCAAAAACCCCGATACCTTTGCATTCTCTTTGGGGGGGCGTGCAAGATCAAGTTCAGTATGGGCGGTATTCACATCACCGCAGATGATGACATTGTTACCACTCTCCACCTGTGCCGCCGCATCCCGGAGACAGGCCTCATAGAATGCCATCTTATAGCTGAGTCGCTCGCCGGATGCCTTGCCGTTCGGAAAATAAATATTGTAGAGCAGGAATTCAGGATGTTCGGTGACAAGAATCCGGCCCTCATTTCCAAAGTGGGTATCAGTAAAGTCAGTTCTCACCGAGATCACCTCATCGCGGGAGAACGTGGCCACTCCGCTGTATCCCTTCCTCTCCGCCCAGGAGAAATACGAGAAATATCCCTTCGGATGGCGCGTATTTCCGGTCAGCTGATCCGGGTGTGCCTTTGTCTCCTGCAGGCAGAGCACGTCCGGTTGTTCATGTAAGAATACCTCCTGCAGAGTTCCTTTCCGTGCCACTGCCCGTATGCCGTTCACATTCCACGATATGATCTTCATTCTCTCATATTTTCCTGCATATCCGATAGTATGCTCATGCCGTGCACATCTGTCATCGGAACCGTTCCAGACAGAACCTGGTGTTATGCCTTGACCAGCACCGTCTTTGAACGCAGGTAGGGTTCAAACGCACCCGACCCGTTCTCTCTTCCCGTCCCGCTGGCCTTCATGCCCCCCAAACGGCACATCCGGGGGGGAAGTCTCAGGTGCTGATTCACCCAGACAACACCTGCATCAAGCTGTGATGAAGCGGTCATTGCGGTCTTGATATCGCGGGTCCAGACTGAGGCACCCAGACCATAGCGCGTACTGTTTGCGATCCGAATGGCGTCATCCAGACTATCCGCAGAAATAACCGGTAGCACCGGGCCGAAGACTTCGGTGTTCAGAAGTTCCGAGTCATCCGGAAGATCTGCCACAACGGTTGGTTCATAGAAAAACCCCTTCTCATAGTGCGCACCATCCGGTACACCACCGCCGCAGAGCAGGGTGCCCTCACTGCCGGAGAGACAGGCATCCGTCATCCGGCAGATGCCGTCACGTGCCGGTGCATTGTTCAGTGGCCCCCATGCCCACACCCTTCCTGCTGCCATCTCCCACCACGATACCTGCGGTCTTCTCACAGAGGACACGGGTAAACTCTTCTTTGACGGATGCATCAACGATGACCCGTTTGACCGCGGTGCAGGTCTGGCCGCAGTTATAGAACCGCCCGGCAACGGCACCTGCCGCTGCCGCATGAAGATCCGCATCGCGACAGACGATCATCGCGTCGCTGCCGCCCAGTTCCAGAGTGACCGGCACGCCGGTATGCCCGACCGCCCGTGATACTGCAACGCCGGTCTTCGTGTCCCCGGTAAACGAGAGATGGCCGAGGGACGGCGTGGCCGCAAGGGCGGCTCCGGCCGTCTCCCCCGCTCCCGGCCACCACCTGGAGCACTCCTTGGGGGGGAAGACCGGCGGCCTCCATCATCCTGCAATCCGCAGGGTCGTAAGGGGGGGTGTGGAACTCGCCGGTTTCACCACAATGGAATTGCCCGCAACCAGTGCCGGGCAGACCTTCCATGCAAAGATGAGCACCGGCATATTCCACGGTATGATCGCACCGCATACACCGACCGGTTCTTTGAGGACATAGGCAAGGCCGTACGACGACAGCGGCATACACTCTCCCCCCCTGATAGACCCGGAGACCGAATGATAGTATTCAAGGACATTCGCACACCCCCCCAGTATCTCGTTTCGTGCCTCATGCAGCGGTTTGCCCTGTTCTGCCGTCAGGAGGGCAGCAAGTGCATCCGTCTGCGTTCGGATGATCCGGGCTCCTTCTCCCAGAATCTTTCCCCCCCGCTGCCGGGGGGGGTCCCGCTTCGCCCATCCGGCCAGGGCGGTTTCTGCTGCATCAACTGCCGCCGCCACCGCCGCGGTTCCTCCCGCAGGTACCTCGCCAACCAGATCTCCGGTGGCAGGATTCAGAACCCGTATCGTCTCTGCAGACGAGTCCCCCCCGGCGTGCATATCTTCCTCTCTCATTGAAATCCCGGTCCTGTATACTGCCTGCTCTGCAATAAAAAATACCCTAAAAACAGGGGGGGATTTCTGTTATTCAATAAACGTCCCTTCGGGTTCGGCGTCCACGTCAAACTCATCCAGAAACGGCATCAGGCCTTTGATATACGGGATGACACGGGATCCGTCCCGGCGTTCAGCACCTCAATGACGGAGATCATCAGGGGGAATTCCTGTAAACGGGAGAGAAACGAGGGATCATTCTCGGACCCGAATTTAATAAAGGAATTTGCCAGAACAAACGGGCGGTTAAACTCATCAGCTCCGGCAAAATCCTTCCGGTCAGCTTCATAGGTAGAGGTTTCTGCGAGATCCTTCTCAAAGTAGACCACCGCTTCAACCCCCCCAAAGGTATCTGCAATCTCCCCCCCCAGTTTTTGGAGATCTGTCTTCTGTCCAACGGTAATTCCCAGGGTCTGCATCTTTTCGGTCACACCGTCCCCGGCAATATCATTCCATGACTGCTTCTTCATCGTATATTCTCCGTATGAACAGGTTAAACCGGATGCATACATGAATATACCCCCCCTTCGGTGTTTTTTACTCAAAAAGATTAAGTGCCCGGACACATATTGGAAACATTACAGGAAGTGAGAAAAAATGCCAGAATTTGGATCCCCATTCTCGGGAATGAAAGCTGACAGGAAACTGACCGACGAAGAACTCATCCGTGCGATACGCTTCATGGTCTCTGCGGAGTACGAGGCCATCCAGCTCTATGTTCAGCTTGCAGAGTCAACAGACAACAAACTTGCACAGGAAGTGCTCAACGACATCGCAAACGAAGAAAAGGTGCATGCAGGTGAGTTCCTCCGTCTGCTTCATCACCTGGCGCCCGATGAGGAGTCCTTCTACAAAGAGGGATACGAAGAAGTCGAAGAAGAGATTGAAAAACAGAAATAACCCTTTTTTACCGTTCTGATAATTCCTGAAACCGGTGGACAGAGATATCAAGATATTTTGGGCTGACGTCTGAACCAATGAACCGCCGTCCGTGGGAGACAGCAGCAATGCCGGTGGTCGAACTGCCGGTAAAGGGATCCACCACCAGGTCGCCGGGGGGGTTTGTCGCGGCAAGGATGATCCGGGTCAAAAGGGCAAGCGGTTTTTGGGTCGGATGTTTCCCATAGGTCTTCTCCGCCTTGCGCGGTGCAGGCACCGACCAGACAGAACGCATCTGTTTCCCGTCGTTTTTGAGCGTATCTCCCTCGTGCCACTCTCCCCCCCCTTTCATCACCTCATAATTGAACGTGTGCCGGGCGTCAGGCGATTTCCGTGCCAGATGATCGTCTCGTGACTTGCCGTAAAGTACCGCCCCCCCGAGAGGTTCGGCGGTGCATTCGGCTTGAACCAGCAGATGTCATTTAAGATATGGAACCCCCCCGCACTCTGCAGAGCATACCCGCATGCATAGATGGAGTGATAGGTTCCCGACACCCACAGGTTCCTTCATCCTTTAGCACATGCCGACAGGCAGCAATCCAGTCCTGATGGAAGGACAAATCATCTGCAAACCCGTTTGAAGTGTCCCACTCCCCCCCTTATCCACCGGCACCCGCCTCCCCCCCCTGACAGGTAAACCCGCCGTTGGAGAGATTGTAGGGAGGGTCGGCAAAGATCATATCCACTGATGATGCCGGCATGCTCTGCAGAAGGTCTCTGCAGTCAGTGCAGTAGAGTGCAGCCCCCTCCCGCAGATAATACGGGGGGGGAGCGGGGGGGTAATGTCCATATATATACTAATCATCTGCATACTGCCATAAAAACGTACACCAACAAAAAGACACCTCACGGGTGAAAAACGTCATGAAATATACCCGCCATTATTTTCATTCTTCATCGGTTTCGCAACAATGATGTAGTTTATCGGGAATAGTTACGGTGCTATGAATGAGTGCTATGCAGGGAATGTACAGGACATGATGAAACTGATGGCAACCACCATCTCATCGACTGCGGACTCTCTCTCAGATGAAGGGGGGGTAGGACAGTTCATCGATGAACTGCTCAGTGCCAAACGGATTTACGTGATGGGGGCAGGCAGGTCAGGTCTCATCGCAAAGGCATTTGCCATGCGGCTGATGCACCTCGGGATGCATTCCTATGTCGTTGGTGAGACGATCACCCCCCCTGCATGAAGGATGGGGACACCATTGTGGCCTTCTCCGGGTCGGGGGAGACAAAGTCCATCGCGGAACTTTGCGAGACCGCCAAATCCATCGGCGGGCGACTCTGCCTGGTGACATCAAAGAAAGACTCACGCATCGGCCGGATTGCAGACTGTGTCGCGGTGATCGAGAGCCACCGCGATGATGTCAAGGATGAATCGGCCGAATATGAAGTGAGACAGATGCGTGGGGAACACCGTTCCTTTGCACCTCTGGGCACCATCTTTGAGACAACGGCCATGGTATTTTCCGACGCCATCATCTCTTCGATTATGGAGATCACCCAGTGCGAGGAGACCGACCTTAAGGGCAGACACGCAAACATTGAGTAGGTGAAGAGATGGTCACATATACAGGGCGGATCTCACAGCGTGTCCGGGATGTCGAGATGTCGGGCATCCGAAAATTCTTCCAGGCGGCATCACCCGATGCATCAATCTCGGCATCGGCCAGCCGGATTTCCCGACCCCCCCGGAGCATATCAAAGAGGCGGGGATTGCAGCGATACGAAACAATTGCACCGGCTACACCTTCAACTACGGTCTGCCCGAACTGCGCGAGGCAATCTGCACCAAACTCGCACGGGAGAACGGCATCTCCCACGCCCCCCCGGCGAGGTGATCGTCACTGCCGGTGCCGGAGAGGCGCTCTATGTGGCAATCACCACGTTGGTCAGGGAAGGGGAGCGGGTGCTCTTTCAGGATCCCGGGTTTGTCTCATATGAGGCATGCACGGTGCTTGCCGGTGGCAGACCGGAAGGTGTCCCCCTGACACCAGACCTCCGGCTTGATGTGGAAGCATGCAAGGAACAGATGGACGGTGCCCGCGTCTTTGTGCTCAACTCACCCGGCAATCCGACCGGAACCGTGGAGAGCGAAGAGACCATCCGTGCCATCGTTGAGTACGGCAACGACCACGGCGTCACGATCATATCAGATGAGTCTACGAACACTTCATCTATGACAAAAAGCATTACAGCGCCGCCCGTTACGGTGATGACGTCATCACCATCAACGCCACCAGCAAGACCTACTCCATGACCGGATGGCGCCTCGGGTTTATGGCAGGCCCCCCCGGTGAGGTAATAGAAGAGGCCATCAAGGTGCACCAGAACTGCCAGACCTGCGCGACGTCCATCTCCCAGTATGCAGCGCTTGCGGCATACACCGGCGACAACGCCTGTGTCACCGCAATGCGTGAGGAATACTGCATACGCAGGGAGATGCTCTACACCGGCCTTCAGGACTGTGGGTTTACCTTCCCGAAACCGGACGGCGCATTCTATATGTTCGTCCCGATGGAGCCGGAGACATTCCGTGCCATCATCGATGCAGGTGTCGTCATCATTCCGGGTGACGCATTCGGCGAACGTTCCGCAGGATTCGCGAGGTTCAGTTATGCGGCCTCACGCGACGATATCAGCACAGCACTCGAACGCATTCAGACAATAGGACAGTGAAATTAGTATGGTAAAAGAACTCCTCAAAAAACTCTCCAATGCCCACGGACTTTCCAGTTATGAAGGTTCCATCCGTGAAATTATCCGAACCGAACTGGAAGGCCATGTGGATGAATTTTCCGAAGACGCAATGGGCAACCTCGTTGCCATCCGGCGCGGCGGTGACTTCAAGGTCATGGTCGCATCCCACATGGACGAGATCGGCCTGATGGTGCAGTACATCGATGATGAAGGTTTCATCCGGTTTGTCCCTATCGGCGGATGGTTCGGCCCGGTGCTCTACACCCAGCGGGTCGTCCTCCACGGAAAGAAAGGAGATGTGCCCGGTGTCATCGGTGCAAAGCCACCGCACCTGCTCTCCCCCCCTGAGGACCGAAAGAAAGAGGTGAAGATCGATGATTTCTTTATCGACATCGGTGCCACATCCGCTGAGGATGTCGCAAATCTGGGTATTGAGATCGGCACACCGGTCACCATTGACCGGGAGTTTACCGAACTTGCCAACAACCGGGTCACGGGCAAGGCGATGGACAACCGTGTCGGTGTCGCACTTTTGATCAAGGCACTCAAAGAGACCACCAGTCCCCACACGATCTACGGGGGGGTCTTCACGGTGCAGGAAGAACTTGGCCTGAAAGGGGGGGCAAAGGTCAGTGCGTTTACCCTTGACCCGGACTGCGCGATTGCAACCGATGTGACCATCCCCCCCGGTGACCATCCGGGCGTCACCAAAAAGGAAGCAAGCCCCGTGATGGGCAAAGGGCCGGTGCTGGTTTTGGTCAGTGCGCAGGGCCGTGGCCTGATGGCCGACTGGAAACTCGCTGGCTGGCTCCGAGAAGCAGCAGATGAGGCGGATATTCCCTACCAGCTGGAGGTCGGCACCGGCGGCAATACGGATGCCACCATCATCCACCTCGTGAGAGGGGGCATTCCAAGCATTCCTCTTTCGATTCCCGCACGCTACATCCACTCCCCCCCGGTGGAGGTCGTTGACATCGGTGATGTGGAGGCGGGAGTCAGCCTGCTTCTCGCAGCCCTGAAACGGGACAGCCCATTTGCCTGAAATATCTCCCTCAAATTATCTTTTTATTTTCGTTACCTCTCCATATTCATCGTCATTTTGTTCTTATGTCTTACGTGAGGCGGTGTACGCCTGAAATATTATTCCGCATTCTTCAACCATTTGCAAAATCCCCAAAAATACGCCCATTTTGCCATTTAATTTCCCAACGCATGGATTCAAAAAAGGGTGGCAAAAGGAACCTGGCATGAATGTAAAAAGAGTGAAAAAGGAGAGAAAAACGCACTCACACAGAAGCCCGGAGAGGTCTGATCTCATTCAGGATGGTCCATACATCCTCTCAAAATACCCACCAATAGCGACCGCCCAGTAATCCGTAATAAATCATATTTTCAGCAAATAACAGGCATTACAGCCGTATTTTTCCGACAGAAAAAGAGACCAAAAAATACACTCAGTTTACCTTCCAATTCCCCCCCAACGCAGGACTTCATAGAGGGTGGAAAAAGGATGAAAAAGGGACACACAAAAAAGGGTGGATTGCTCTCCATCTACATGGTCTTTTGAAGAAAAATAGTGCCTGCAGGATGGGAAAAACGACAAACTCCCATATTCCTGATCCCTGAATATCACCATATTTTGTCGCAGTATACGCTACAAACAAAGCAAGGGGGGGAGATGCTCACCCATCACACCTGGGGGGGAGGGCCTGCAGGGAGGGGGGGGCACCCCCTCCCTTGCTCTTCGTCAGAAACAGGAGATACTTCCATGAAAAAATGATGGCCCTCATCTTTAGGCACCCACACGAAAGGCGATGAGCGGTTATCATCCCCCCCCAGAGTTATCATCCTCCAGGGAATTATTCCGGCAGTATTTCTACAGAGTCAATCATTCAACCATCACACCCGGAACCGGCCAGGGGGGGCCACCACCATATCGTTCACCGATGGAGGGAAGACTGATGGTGCCATACACCATCTCCGGGTGTTCCAGACCACTGATCACCAGCTTTGTGCGTGAGACCGTGTAGAGCACATCGTCAATGTAAAGAGACCGCAGCACAGAGTCCGGCGATCCCCCAATAATACCCGGACTGCGAGTCTGCGTTGTGCGTCACCGTCCCCCTTCAGCACAAAACCGGTCTCCGGTGTCAGGCCATAGACATAGGCGCCCTGCCAGTATTTTGTTGAGTGGGCATCATATGACTTTCCCGTCACCGGCACCTTCACGATCTCGTGCACCGGAAGGACGAGGATGCCCCCCCGCGATGCATCGAAGAGAAACGCCTTGTGGTCGTGCAATGCTTCAGAGTCGGTGCCCGGCAGACCAATCTCCACCGTATCAACCTCAACGGGGTGATTTACATCAGCGACATCGAAGAGTGTCATCTTCAGCCCGCCGGTGGTAAATCCGCCCCCCCACTCATTGGCCACCGTCTCCTTGCCGATGCCAATGATATGGGTCGCGTCATACGGATGCAGGTAGTCGGAGTAACCGGGCAGCTTCAGTTCGCCGAGGACAGCAGGCAGCGTCGGTTCCGAAAGGTCGATGACAAAGAACGGGTCAATCTGTTTAAAGGTGACGAGATAGAGCCGGTCCCCCCCGATAAACCGGGCTGCATAAATTCTCTCGTCCGGGGGGGCAATGTACTCCAGTCTTCCCGTAATGCCAAGATCAGGGTCAAGGACATAGACATTGTTATACTGCACCCGCGTATCCCGTGTCCAGTCGTTGATTGTGGTGGCAACCCTGAGGTTGCCGTTGTATTCATCCAAAGAGAACTGGTTCAGAAGCGTGCCGGGGAAAGTCCCCCCCGTGGCCTCGTACGATATGTCACCCCCCCTCTTTACCGAGAACCGGTGAACCACGGATTGTTCACGGGCATCTGCAGGTGCCCCCCCGGTAAACCCCGTCCCATCCCCCCCCGGGAATATGGCTGCCACTCGTAGGCGATGTAGATATTATCAACAGACGCATAGAGCGTGGTCCCGTATCCCAGCAAAAATGACTCTGCATCCGTGACCGTCCCGTCCTGAATATCAACAGAGGTGACGGTGGTAAACTGCCATGAATATCCCGGCATATCCAACACAGAGACGGGCGGCTGTGCAATGAGTGTGTCACCGTCACGCACCTCCGGCATCTGCAAATAATCGCCGTAGCGTGAGAGGGATTCACGGGTAAAGAGAAAGATATCATCTCCTTTCATGCGACCGTCAGAATACCTGCCGCTCACCGTCAGATCACGGATGATTTCAGGATGTTTCCGGTCACTGACATCGTACACATAGACATGTGTCACATCCCGTGTGGAGGGGGGGACCGGGGGGGCCGCACTTCCTTCGGGATGATTAAAGGCCGTTTCACGGGCTGTTGAAAAGACCGCAAGCCGGTCGCCGGAGAGAAACAGGTTTGAAGGAGTGTCGGGGGGGAGCGGAGTATCAGAGACAATGCCCGCACCGAGGGGGGGTGGATATGCATCCACGATCACCAGCCGGTTCCCGCTGACAAGATAGATGTACTTGCCGTCGTTTTTGATGAAATCAGCTTCATCAACGCCTACCACCTGAACATTGGTGGACGAATACTCTCCTGCTCCTGACCCGGATGCCCGCGGTGCCATGCCCGGGACTGGCGGCATGGCACTGTCAACAGCTACTTCCTGTGCAGCAAACCGTGAGTTGCCAACCATTCCATCCGTAAAACCGGTTACATACCCATTCTCCTGCGGCATGCTGTCCAGATATGCAGCCAGATCGGATGCCGTGGTAAATACCTGCATCCCGGTTCCATTCCCTGTTTCAGAAGGTTGTTCTGCCAGAATCCCCCCCGCACCGATGATGAGACAGATAACTACGATGCCAGCGCCCAGCAGTCCCCCCCTGATTACATTCAGATTCATTTAATTCACCACACTCAGGTTATGCCCGAATGTGCTTCTATTGGAGAATGGAGGATAATTAAGTATCTTTGACTTCGAATATCTTTGAACACATAACGGGTAAACAGAAACGTCGGGAACTCAAGGGGGGGGTAAAGAAATGCCCGATGCCTTTTCAGGTGTTACAGTTCAAGTTCAATGATCTCTGCATCGGGAGCGTTTTTTCGAATACTCGCAATACCTTTCATACAGGACGCTTTGGAGGAATACCCCTGGCCGATTGCAATAGTCTGTCCATTTGCTGCCTTCAGACGGAACCGATATTCCCCGGAGCGGTCTTTGTAAATTTCAAATTTCCCATGAGGCATGTAAACACTACCCCTCATATGGAATATCACTATAAATAGATTTGCCCAAATCAGGGCCTGCCACCAGCAGAATGGATCATTTTTTCGCTGGATTGTCATCAGATCTGTATGAAAAGAGCAACTGCCGTCCCGCGAACCGGACTTCTGTATCTCCATAATCCGGCAGTCTGAGAGCACAAAGATTATCTGGATACCGCTGATCATGTGATGCATGAAAAAATCCATCAGCCCAATTCCCCCCCTTCTTTACCCCCCCAACCCGGTGCTGCTCATCTGTACGTATGGAAGTGACGGCCGGCCGGATGCAATGACCGCATCATGGGGCGGCATATGCTGTTCAAAACCTCCCTGCATCTCGCTCGGCATACAAAAGACCCGGCATACCTGGGAAAATATCGCCGAACGCGGGAGTTTATGGTCTGTATTCCATCTGAAGCACTCGTCGATGAGACGGATTTCTTTGGCATCGCTTCAGGAAAAAATCTGGATAAATTTGAAGAAACCGGTCTGACACCGGTAAAAAGCGAGATCATTGAAGCCCCCCCGTACATTGAAGAATGTCCGATTGCGATTGTCTGCAGGGCTCGCAACCTGATGCCCATCGGTTCGCATACCCTTATTATCGGTGAAATTCTCTCGATACTCGCTGATGAGGATGCCTGTGGAAAAGACGGCATTCCGGATATCAGTCTGGTCCGGCCGCTGCTGTATGATTCACAGAAGAAGACCTATTATACCATCGGGGAACCTGCAGGCAAAGCCTTCTCGTCCGGGATGAAGTTCAGGCGGGATGTCTACAGGCCCTGATACCGGCACCACAGGATTCACGGCGGGTGGAACAGACATTTCCCTCAAAATGTGTGCAGCATCTCCCGGAAAACCCACTGGATACCTGCTGATGCTACTGCGTCTTTGGGGGGGATTTTATCTCCGGCCGGATGAAGAAACAATCTGCAGGAATGGTATGACTTTATACACATTCTGGCGCATAATATAGAACCAGAATCTTTCGTTTAAGATATACAGGAGAATACAATCATGGGAAAGGGAACAGTAATTCTTGCATTTTCCGGAGGCCTTGACACATCAATCTGTGTACCCCCCTCCTCAAAGAACAGTATGGGTTTGACACCGTTGTTACCGTTGCAGTCGATGTGGGTCAGCCGGAAAAGGATATCCGGATGGCAACCGAGAAAGGTGAACTCATTGCAGATAAGCACTACACCATAGACATCAAAGAGCGGTTTGTCACCGAACAGCTCTTCCCGTCAATCAAGGCAAACGGTTCATACGAAGGCTACCCAATGGGAACAGCCCTTGCACGCCCGCTGATAGCTGAAGAGATCGCAAAAATCGCCAAGGCGGAAGGGGCAACCACCGTCTCCCACGGCTGCACGGGGGAAAGGCAATGACCAGCTGCGGTTTGACTTTATCTTCCGCAAGGAAGGTCTGGACATCATCGCACCGATGCGTGAGATGAACCTGACGCGTGAATGGGAGATGGAATACGCGGAAAAGCACGGCATTCCAGTACCCGTGGTAAAGGATAAACCCTACTCTGTCGATGAGAACTGCTGGAGCAGATCCATTGAAGGCGGAAAGCTCGAAGACCCGGCATTCCATCCCCCCGGAAGACATCTATGCATGGACCGTATCGGCCTCTGCAGCACCCGATGAGCCGCGCGAACTGGCGATTGGCTTTGAGAACGGTGTGCCCGTCTCTCTGGACGGCGAACGCCTCGGCGGGTATGCACTCATCCGGAAACTCAATGAGATTGCCGGTGCCTGCGGTGTCGGCAGAAATGACATGGTTGAGGACCGGATTTTAGGTCTCAAGGCCCGCGAGGTCTATGAACACCCGGCAGCAACCGTGCTTCTGAAGGCACATGCTGATCTGGAACGCCTGGTTCTGACCCGTCAGGAACTCGCATTCAAGGCAATCGTGGATGACAAATGGTCTGAACTGGGATACATGGGCCTTGTGGATGAACCACTCTTCCCGGCACTCTCCGCCTTTGTCGACAAGACACAGGAACGGGTCACCGGCACCGTTGACCTCGTGCTCTATAAAGGCAGTGTGACCGTTGCCGGAAGAAGCGCAAAGGAAGCAATATATTCTGACGATCTCGTATCCTTTGAGAGTACGACAATCGACCAGAATGATGCCGTCGGCTTCTCTGCCTACTATGGTTTCCAGGCCAGATTACTCGCACAGCTCAGAAAATAACTCAAATTTTCTTTTTTTTGCTTTGGCTCACCTGCTATCTGGTGGTATCGATAAATATAACTTCAGATAACCGGAAACGGTCTATTATGTGTGCCTTTTTCGACCGGTTTAAAAAACCAACACCAAATATTGTTGAGAGTCCCCCCCCTCCCCCTGTCTCCGGACAGGGTGCCGGGCTTCAGAAACCAGAATACCGGGTGAAGCCATATTTTATCGTTGCATCTGTTGAAATGGGCAATACCACTACCAAATGCATCCTGACCGGCACAAACATGGAGACCGGACGTTCCTACATTATTCATAAAACAGTATCGATGAGCCGTGACGTGCGGCCGCCCAAACCCGGAGAAGAGGTGTTTGGTACAACCCTTGTCGGGACGCCCATCACCAAGGAGTCTGTCGCAGAACTTGTGAGAGACACCCTAATCAAATGCCATAAAGACGCAGGACTCTCCATCCAGGATGACCTCGACTTTGTGGTGCGCTCAACCGGTGTGGTCGCCGCAATGGATTCTCCCGACCAGGTGGGTGACTTTGTGAAGTCCCTTGCAAACGGGTGTCTGATGGCAGGGGGGGTGCCGCCAAAGAAGATGACACCCCCCATGTCAAAAGAGAACCTCCCCAAAAACTGCAGGCATTCAGTTTTGCAGACAAAGTCACCTTCTGTGGCACTGTTGCAGGCGTCACCCCCCCCATCGGTTCATCCGGGGTTGAGCTGGTTGCAAACGAGATGGAGGGAGAACTTGCGATGGCAGGAATGAAGGAGGGTGCAAAGTGGACCCCCCCGGTTGACTTCAGAAATCCCTGTCTCTCCATTGATTTCGGCACCACGCTGGACGGCAGAATCACCAGTGACGTCGACCCGAAGGCTGAATATCCCTTTGCGCGGACCATCGGAAATTTCTGCGGTCTTGCAGGTGCCATTCCCGATGCCATCATCCGCGGCACCGGACTGGTGCAGGAAGGGAAGGGCACGGCCCTTGACCTCTTTGGAGAGAAGAGCATCGTAGGTGGTCTTTCCCGGAAAAAGACTGCGGCAGTCCTGGAGTATGAGAAACAAATTCATGAAAATATCGACATCCGGATTGTCCCGCCTGACCGCAACCACTTCGGCAAGGTGCCGGTCTGTGCGGACATCGCCATGGAATCCGGCATTGCGATGATCGGCTGTGACTGCGGCAGGGATTACAGCGGAGAAGACATCCTGAAAGAGATTGGGGCAGATATATATAGCAATCATGGGAAAGATGTCCTTACACAGGTTATCGACCATGTCTGTGCACGAATGGCCCTGCGCCTCGTGGATGTCGCAGCAGAAGAGAATCTGATACCCCCCGAACGCATCCATCGGATTCACCGGGCGGGCAGTGATATCCGGCAGAAAGCCGGAGATCATTATGGAAGGGATCACAGAACGGGGGGGTCTCTTTGAAAACCCCAATGACCATGTCATCTTTGTTGATGACGGTCTGGCACGCGGTGCGGCACTTATGGGACGCTGCATGCTCTCCCTCGGGAAACCCAAGGAACCAATCGGGGGGGGCGTACGAGGCGGGCCGTGTATCATGAACAGACGTATGAAGATTGGAAAATAGACAGGAATACTATGACAGACGATAAATTTGACCTTATTATACCTCCGGGCGTCCCCCCCCGCAGTATGATCTATGAAATTGAAGAACAGTATGACGTTGAAGTGGTCATGAGAAAACGGCAGCTCTACTTTGCAAACATGGAAGGGGACACCCGGGAACTGCTTGCCTTCCGGGGGACACGGGAGGTCGTTGAAAAAGTGCAGGAAGACCTCTATAACCGGTTGGAAGCCTACGTATCAGGGACTGACTGAGTCTTTTTAAACATTTTTAAACAAATTCCAAAACCCTATTATTCTGTATCCCGAATACTTTGTGCATAATGGTGTGGGTAAAGTCTATCGAAAATAATTATGTCAATGTCGACACCATCATCTCAATCACCTTTGACGCCAAGTGCAATGCGTTTGTGGCGGTGGTCGGCCATCGTGATGTCAGGCTTCAGCACAAGATCTACCAGCATAAGGCACTGGGAAGTTTTCTGCAGGGCAACTCGCCCCGGGGGGGAGATGACGAAATCCTGGAAGATATGATCCTGATGATTGAGGATGCAAAAAAAGTGGTGATTGTCCGATTATTGATTTTATGAAACTGCTGAATTATTAACCAACATTTACTCCAGAAGCATCATGATGAGTGCCTTCTGGGCATGTAAACGGTTTTCAGCCTGATTCCAGATGAGTGAGGACGAGCCGTCCATCACTGCAGCGGAGATCTCCTCACCCGGTGAGCAGGAAGACAGTGCATCACCTTTGCATGGTCGGCGGCTTTCTCCATCAGGGTGTCGTTTACCGTGAATCCCGCAAATTCGCAAATCCGTTTGTCCCGTTCTCCCTCACTTCCCATGGAGACCCAAGTGTCTGTGTAGATGACATCCGCACCTGAGACCGCCTCTTCAGGAGTGGTGCATACTTCATACCGTGCTCCCACATGGTCTGCCTCTGTGAGGATCTCCTCTTTCGGCAGGTAACCGTCCGGGGGATGCAACCGCCATCTCATAGCCTGCCATTGGTGCTGCGAGGAGCAGGGAGTTGCAGACATTATTGCTGTCGCCGATGTAAGCCACCCGGAGGCCTTCGGTTGTCTTAAACTCCTCTTTCATTGTCATGATGTCTGCCAGGATCTGACAGGGGGGGTGCTCCCGGTCAGAGAGGCCGTTGATGACCGGAATACTGGCATGCGTTGCCAGTTCAACCGCCGTCTCATGCCGATAGGAACGGATCATGATCAGGGAGAGATAGCGTGAGAGCACACGGGCAGTGTCCCGCACCTCTTCCCCCGGCCCAGCTGCATATCATTCGGGTTCAGAAAAAGGGCATGCCCCCCCAGTTCAAACATCCCCACTTCAAAGGAGATACGTGTCCGGGTGGACGCCTTCTCAAAGATCATCCCAGGGTGTGCTTCCGGGGGGGAAGAGCATGGTCACTCCCTGCATTGCGCAGGGCCTTGAGACGGATGGCCTGATCCACAACCTGATGCAGTTCAGCAGCAGACAGGTCCTGAATGGAGAGGATATCCCGTTTCATCTGATATCCCTCATATGGGAAATCCGCTTCTCAAGGACTTCCTGGGTACCGATATCACGGCGGTAGCGGACGGCCCCTTTCACCGACTCTGCGGCACGCTGTGCCTGCACCTCAGCCTCTGCAAGGGTGTCGCCGAGACCAACAAATGCAAGGGTCCGGGAGGTCTGGGTATAATATTCCCCCCCATCTGTTAAGGTGACATTTGCAAAGAAAAGCTTCGCATTCCCATAATCACCAATGCGGAGGCGCTGCCCCCCCTTCTGCGGTGCGTCAGGATACCCTTCCGGCACCAGATATTTACAGACCGATGCCTGCGGTGCAAAGGAGACGTCAGCCGGTGTGAGCGTCCCTGATGCCATTTTGACAAGGATCTCTGCAAAGTCAGATGTCAGAAGCGCAAGCAGGTTCATCGCCTCGGGATCCCCAAACCGTGCATTGAACTCGATCACCTTGGGCCCGTCCGTTGTATTCATGAACTGACCATACAGGAAACCGACATAAGGGAGACCTTCTGCATTCAGCGCAGCAATAACCTTCTCCATAATGGAAAATGCCCGGTTTTTGTCTGCATCAGTGACAAACGGGAAGGAATGATCTTCCATAGAGTACGACCCCATACCGCCGGTGTTCGGGCCGACATCTCCTTCATATGCCGTTTGTGGTCCTGGACAAGAGGCATCGGCACCAGATGAGTGCCGTCGACAAACGCCATCAACGTGAACTCTTCTCCGATGAGCCGCTCTTCGAGTACTACCTCTCCACCGATCTCACGGATGTAGTCCTTTGCACCTGCGCAGTCGAGGTGCTCGCCCATGATCTTCACCCCCCCTTTACCACCGGTCAGGCCAATTGGCTTGATGGCAAGATCCGCATCATGTGCATCGATATACCGGCATGCTTCCTCAGGGTCATGGAAGGCCGCATATCCCGGACAGCCCTCAATCCCATGGTCACGCATCAGGTTCCGGCAGAACTCCTTGTCTGTTTCAAGTCGCGCAGCTGCCTTTTGGGGGCCGATGCAGGAGATGCCGCGGGCAGTCAGTTCATCGGCGAGACCTGCCTGCAGAGGCGCCTCCGCCGATGACTGCATATTCAATCCCGTGTGCTTCCGCGTAATCAGCAACCCGACCTATTTCCGTTTCTTTACATATGCACACATCTGCAGAAAGTGCGGCGATACCGGGATTTTCCTTCCCCATCACAGAATAGATTTCAACATTGCTGCTGCGTGAAAGGGCATCGGCCAGCGCATGCTCTCTGCCCCCCCTCCACCCACAACAAGAATTTTCATATCCATTATTGCATAGCAGACTGCTAAAAGGTTATTATTGACGAAGAAGGTCAGAGACACGGACGAGTGGGACCAGAGTCACTCCGAGATCAGCCAGACGGGCGGATGCCCCCCCTGTTCACGGTCCACCACGGTCACGACAGTATCGACCACGGCACCGGCATCCCGAAGGCATTGATACCGTAGATCACACTGCCCCCCCGGAGGTTGTCACATCCTCCACCAGCAGCACATGTCTGCCTTTCACATCGCCAATGACGGTGCCGCCCACACCATATGCCTTCTCCCCCCCTTTTCGGATAATGGCATAGGGTTTTCCGGACGCCAGGGACGCGGCCACCGCAATGGGCACCGCACCGACCGCAACACCGGCGACACAGTCATATGAACCCAGTTCGGCGATGGCGTGGCCGATTGCTGCGAGCAGTGCAGGCTGGGTCGCTGCATCTTTAATGTTAATATAATACGAACTCTGTTGTCCGGAAGCGAGCGTAAACTCACCGAACTGTATTGCCCCCCCATACTCAATCAGGCATTCTTTCACTGTTGTATTCACTGTTGTATTCACTGTATTATCTACCATGGTACGTCTTTCACTCCTATGAGATAGCCAATTATATTTGCTCCACGATGGAGAAGCGGGGTCAGGATGAGGATCCAGACCAGTATGAGCGGGGGGGTGATAGTGGCAATGACCCACGCATAATTAAAGAGAAGCAGCAGGGCAAATGCCCCGAAAACGAGATCATACTGATCAGCAATCAGCCATTCCTCTCCGCGGGTCTTGTTGAGACGCCGTTTGGCAAAGCTTTTCACCATGTCCCCCAGGAGCGCACCTGCGGCAAGACAGACTACCACCGAGGGTGTCAGAAGCGAAAGACCAAGGTGGGGGGGTTCAGCTACCACCTGAATGATCCCGATACAAATACCGGACATTACCCCCACCAAAAAAGCCCCCGCCAGGTCTTTCCGTCGCCCAGCATCCGTCTCCCGTCCCGCCAGTTCCTCCCGCCGTCAATCGGTCTCCCGCCGCCAAATACAGCCGCCGCCGAATTCGGGACATAGGCAGGAATCATAATCCAGAAAGCGAGGAGTAAAGAAAACAGAATGTCATATATGCTGATACCAATCCCTCCCCCCCGGAAGTAAGAATATAAGACGGAAAGAAATCATTAATGTATCGGATTTCTGTTACCCACAGAAATTGTCTGAAAAACAATCCTTAATACCAACGGATGATAATAGAGAACATTGGTCGATTTTAAATAAATGATAACTCCATGTGATGTTCAATGGTGGCATTAAAAACAACAACAAGCCTGTGCCCAAAATGTGGGGCAATCCTGCCAGCAGATGTGATCGAAGAGGACGGAAAGGTTTACATCGTGCGGGAATGTCCTGAACATGGGGTCAGTAAAGATCTCTACTGGTCCGATGCAGAGATGTATAAAAAATTTGACATCTTCGAAGGAATAGGACCAGGTATCGATAATCCTCAAAAAGAAGCAAAAGCCGGGTGTCCACTGGACTGTGGGCTGTGCAGCAACCATAAATCCGGAACCCTGCTCGCGAATATTGATCTGACAAACCGCTGCAACCTTGCCTGTGATTTCTGTTTTGCAAACGCCCATGCATGCGGCTACATCTATGAACCATCCTTTGATGAGGTGGTCGGCATGCTGCAGATGCTGCGGGATCAAAAACCGGTACCGGCTCCGGCGGTGCAGTTCTCCGGGGGGGGAACCAACGATGCGCGATGATCTCTTTGCGATTATTAAAAAAGCAAGAGATATGGGGTTCAGCCAGATACAGATTGCCACAAACGGTATCAAAATAGCACAGAACCCACAGTATGCAAAAGACCTGATGGATGCGGGAGTGTGCACTCTCTATCTGCATTTTGACGGCGTTACCCGACAGACAAATCCCCTCATAAAAATCAGCAAAAAAGTCATCGAACACTGCAGAAAAGCAAATCTGGGCATTGTGCTGGTACCGACCATCATCAACGGCAGAAATGACCATGAAGTCGGTGACATCATCCGGTTTGCCGCAGACAATGTCGATGTCATCCGTGGCATAAATTATCAGCCGGTGGCATTCACCGGTGCCGCATCAGCAGATAATGTGGCACGGGAACGGGTGACCATCCCTGATCTTGCTGAGAGAATCGAGGAACAGACCGGAGGGATCATTAAAAAGGATTACTTCTACCCGGTGCCTGTGTGCTGCCATTCTCCGACCTGATTGAGACCTATACCGGTGAGCCACAGGTGAGGTTCACCACCCACCAGCACTGCGGAGCAGCTACCTATGGGTTTGTCACCGAAGACGGAATCATTCCGATCAATGAAATGATTGATGTGGACGAATTTTTCGATGCCGTCAAACAGATGGGAGAGAAACTGAACCACGGGGGGGACGGGTCACTGAACAAATACAAGACCCTAATCGAAGGCATCAATGACATGAGAATCTCTCTCAAAGACAGCAAAACCAGCAGCAACACCATCTTCTGGAAGATAATCGCACAGACGCTTGTCAAGCATGATTTTGAGGCACTGCGAAAGTTCCACTGGAATGCACTTTTTATCGGCACAATGCATTTCATGGATAACTTCAATTATGACACGGATCGTGTGCAGCGCTGCTGTATCCATTATGCCACCCCCCCGGACGGAACACTGATTCCCTTCTGCACCTACAACAGCGGCCCGGTCTACCGGGAACAAATATGGCAAAGACACGCACAACCCATCATCACGAAAGATGAAATAGTTGATCCTGACACCATTAACTGAAGGAACAGGTGTTACACAGAGATTCAAATACCTTTTTTATTCATTACACCGGACGACACAGATGATATACATTGTTCCAAAACCAACCGACACACCGGAAGACAACTCCACCGGGATGGTCATTCGCGCACTCAGAGAGCGCGATTACCCGTATGCACTGCTTGATCTGGATGCAATAGATCCCTTCTCGCCGGACATTTCCGGAGAGACCATATGGGTCTGCGGCATCAGACAGGACGGTGTCCAGTTTGAAGTCATCAGCGCTCTCGGGCTTACAAACCGAATGGTGAATGACCCCCCCCACGCGATTGCCGTCTGTGCGAGCAAGGCACAGACCACCGCCCGTCTGCTGAGGCAGGTGTCCCGACACCAAAGACCATATTCACCGGTTCACTCACCGAGGCAGAACGATTCCTTTGTTGTCATAAAAAGGCAGTCTACAAACCCCCTCTACGGATACGACGGGAATGGAATATTCCCGTTCACTGAGACAAGTGAACTGCCTGAAGGACCATACTATCTCCAGGAATTCGTAGAAAATGACCGCGATTATCGGGTATTTGTTATCGGCGGCGTTGCTGTCGGTGCCATCGTCCGTGTCTCTGACACCTTTGCCCACAATATCCATCAGGGGGGGGAACGGGAACTGCACTGATGGATTTGCCGGATGCAATGAAAGAGGTTGCAGGAGCTGCTGCACGGGCAGTCGGTATTGACTACTGCGGTGTCGATCTGCTGGAACAGGGCAACAGCTATACGGTTCTTGAAGTCAACGGCACGCCAAACTGGCACTGCATGGACGCACCCATACCCAACCTTCTCGCAGACTATCTCATTGAAGAAGATCGGAAAAAATAACTGATTTAAGGGAGGGAATCAATCTCTTTTTCCGTCCGCTGTGCCAGTTCTCGCATGCGTGCAGCGATACGGTTCGGAGCTGAATGTTCATTGTCCTTCATAATCTCTGCAATCTCCTGACCGAGAATAAAAATTGCGTGTTTATGCTCCATTTTGCTTTTATGAACCTGACTTGGATCAATTTTCAGGGCGTAATATTCCGAAAAATCGTTTTCAGGATTTTCTTCCTCGAAACTGTCCCGAATCTCTGCCATAATCTTGTGGAGCCTGATTAACTCTTCCTTGTGCACTGTCTCTCACTCACCCGTCAAATCTTACTGATACATCACAAAGAAATCATCCATGAAGGGATGACTTTCTGCCACCGGTCATGTAGTATATTGTATCTCCGTTTATGCATTTAAGGTATTGGAGCAGGATAAAAAAAGGGCAGAACCGGCATTTTAAGCCGATTCAGTAACAAAAATCAACAATCAGGAGATTTTTATCAGTTTCATGGACACCGGCTTTTTAACAATCCCGGAAAAATCCGGTGCTGCGATATATTCCAGATCAGCAGAAAACGCATAATCAACGATCTTCTGATCCACCATCCGGTCAATGATCAGACCATGCCCTTCAGGAGGCAGGTGGGTGAGCAGGTCATCAACGAGGTCTGCATCTGATTCTTTCAGAATATCCCGTTTTTCCGAAAGAATCCGAGCAGTATGTTTTTCTTTTACTTCTGCCATGTGCCACTCCAGGGAACCGGGCTGTTTCTGAACCCGCACCTCTTCCCGGTGCCTGCGTGCCCGTTCCCGCGTGCTCGAATCGATCATATCCATCCGGTGATGCAGTTCAGGGATGTCCACCTCACCATCTTTATTGATGATATATTCAACCGGTATCTTGTTGCGCAGAGGTTTGATGATCTCTTTTCTGGACATGTCCTCCACAGACCTGCCCCCCCGCGGACTGATGGCGACAAAATCAATTTCAGCCACCTGTACCAGTTCACTGAGAATCAGTCACCGCCCCGGTCACCATCGACAAATGCCGTTGCCGTCTTCTGGTTGCAGAGACTGATAATCGTTTCCGGAATATTGGTTCCTTCAACGGCAATCGTATTCTTTATGCCATATTTCAGGAGATTAATGACATCAGCACGCCCCCCCTCGACCACAATAATGGCATCTGAACCTGGTGCATTGGGACCTGCAGGCAGCTTCTCCTCGCCAAATTCAATGATTTTCTCTATCCGCGAGGACTCCCGGACAGAGTCCATAATCTCATTGGTGTCAATAGACCCTTCATCAAATGATTCAATGAGGAGTTCCTTGGCACGGCTGATGATCTTCTGGCGTTTCGTGACCCTGACATCTTCGATACGGTCAACCTTTATCCGTGCAAAACAGGGCCCGACACGGTCAATGGTCTCCAGGGACGCTGCGACAATGGCGGTTTCCGCCTTGTCAATGGACGAGGCCATGTGAATATCCCCCCCTTCGTATCACCTTTTACGCTCGCGATCTGGACATCTATCCGTCCCATCCTGCCGGTGCGCTGAAGCTCACGGAGGTCAAGTTCCTCTCCCAACAAGCCTTCCGTCTGGCCAAAGATGGCACCGACAACATCAGACTTCTGCACCACCCCTCTGCCTCGAGTTTCATGTGTATGAGATACTTTGTGGTATCCTGTGAATGCATTGAATAATCCTCCGAATAATAATGAAAATGCCATGCTTCCGTACACCTGCGGTAGCGAATGCGCGGGCATGTTTGTAATTACTGTCCGCCGCTATATAAATGAATTGAAATCTGATACAAAATGGTGTCATCTTCCCAAACAGACCGGTAGCTGCAACAGACTCACGCAGATGGTCGGTAGTGTGCACTACTCCGTATGAGTCACAGAATATTTTCGGCAAATGAAGAACAGAGAAAGAAACCACGGGATCAGACAGTGTATGCCCGCATGGCCATCCGTTATCAGCTAAAGACAACTGTCCAGAGTATTCACGAGCGCATCCTTGTCCATGCCTGCGATACAGATCCGTTTCACCGACGATGTCTGGCCACTGACAATGGTGACTGATGACTTCGGGACAGAAAGAACAGATGAAACAAGTTTTACAATCGCTTTATTCGCTTTCCCTTCTACAGGCGGCGCACGAATACTGCATCCGACAGCATTTCGCCAGATATTTACTCCCGCAGGAAATTCCTCCCGTTTGGAACCGGCATGCACATCAAGTACGCAATAGACACAGCCATCCCCGTTCTCTACGGCACATGCTGCTGATGTCATAATAATCAAATAGGTAAATTGTGACCTGACACTAACAAACATGGATCATATGTGGCATGCGCCGTTCATCACCTGTTCTAAACCCATTGTCAGGCCGCCTGTTGCACACCTGGGTTGTCCCATGGATCATATCCAGAACTTTGCCAATCGATCACCCGGGGGGGACCTATTGATGTGCAGTGTGTCAGCTAATTATTATTCTACCTGTGAGCACTTATAGCCTCTGCCGGGTATCCACAGGTCGTCTCTACGGGAAAATTCGTTACGCCGGTAGGAGAGGTGGCCGCCAACGCAGGTGATACAGGGAAATACCCCCTGCATTCCTTCATAGGGCGTCCAGCCAGCGCGGGAATGGAGCATATCTTCCGTGATCGTCTCGGTCTTTTGCCGGGGGGGATAAAGAGCCAGGTCTGCGGGAGCACCAGGCAACAGTGTTGATATGGGGATGCCCAGCAGATGGGCAGGAGTATAGACCACCTTCTCAAGGAGGGAGGAGAGCGCAATTCTGCCTGGTATACCTGCGCCAACAGGAGCGGTACCATCGTCTCCACACCCGGAATGCCGGAGGGCACCGCAGAAAATGACTGTGACTTCTCCTCAATGCTATGGGGGGGCGCATGGTCGGATGCAATGACGGGGATGGCATCCCACATCTCCCAAAGCGCCTTTCGAGTCGCTTCATGCCGGACCGGCGGATTTACCTTGCAGTATCCATCCGGGACCGTGCCGTGCTCTTCAATGGACAAAAAGAGGTGGTGGGGCATCACCTCATAGGATGCGGGCAGCGCCATCAGGGCCGCCTCCGCACTGAGAGGGGAGGAGAGATGGCAGAAATGAGCAGACAAACCCGGAGGAACTGTGCTGCCACCATCTCCATACACGTTGTTTCCCCCCCCTCCTCCGGGCGGAGCGCGGCATGTGCTGCAAGTGAGGTGTCATCCCCGGAGAGCACCTCCTCACAGTGAAGAGTGACAAGTGCGCCCAGTTCTGCAATACCAGAGAATACCTGTGCCAGTTCATCGGGAGAGACCGCATCCCCCATAACTGGAGGCAGCGGCAAAGGTCTCCCCGAAGGCGAGGGCACCTGCCTCCCAGAGACCGGTGATGTCGGATTGTTCCGAGACATACCCGTTGATGCCAAACCGGCAGTATGCATCCCGCGTGGCCTCTGCCACACGTTCTTGGAACGCACCCGCGCCGGTCAGGGGGGGAGGAATGGTATTCGGCTGGTCAACTACCGTGGTCACTCCTCCCGCAAGGGCACTCTGTGACCCGGACGTCCAGTCCTCCTTATATCCCTGTGTTTCCCCCCCGCCCCGCATATGCACATGCATATCAACGGCACCGGGGGGGAGACAGAGAAGACCCGTGCAGTCAATCGTCCGGTCGGCCCGGAGGGTGGTTCCGACATGGATAATCCTACCGTCTGCAAGGGAGATGTCTGCCACCCTCCCGTCCGGCAAAAGTGCATTTTTCAGCACGCATTCAGCATCAGATAACATTGTTATATTCCGTTAATTCCCAAACGTTCCTGCTCCTCACTGAGGACACGCAGGATATCTTTTTTTCTGCATACCATACTTCTGCGAAATGATGCGGGTAGTAGCGGAGTTTTGCTTCCCTGAGACCCGGCACACCAAGGTCTGACTCGCGGTTGATGAAGGCGTATCCCTTTTGTTCTTCAAGGTAGCGGGCCGTCTCCTGATTGATCACCTTGTAATTACCTTCACAGTCAGGGAGCCCTTTCTCAAAGTGGATGAGGGCCATGTCATCATTCATCCCCCCCTCGTAGATAGAGAGCGCAGATATTTTGCCATCCACACGGATTAGCAGTCCTTCCAGACCCAGTTCGGCAAAATGGGTGATGCAGAAGAGGACCGCGGTCTTCTCGTGGGCAAGAACTTCATTCTCCTCACAGTGTTTCCACTCGCACCACTTCCGGAGAAATTCTTTTATTTCGGGCACATTTTCATTGCTGATGGTCTCTACCTTAAACGAACACTTACGATTGAATTTGTTGATATGCTTTCGAATTCCAAGGTAGCGTTTGCCGGGGGGGAGATGGGCGAGGTCTCCGGTCAGGTAGATATAATCATAGAAATCCCGGTCGGTGTGCAGAACGAGTCCGGGAAGTTCATGAAGAATCCAGTCGCGGGTGGGGGGGCGTTCAAAGATGTAGAACGGCCGGTCTCCCCCGGTCTCTGCCGAGAGGCGCAAAAGGTCACGCAGGAGGGCAGGGTTCCGGGGGGGTCCTATGGGCGCGTGAAAGAGGCGTGTTTCGTTAATGACTGCTGATATCAGTAACGTATCATTCAGATAGGCATAGGAATAATCCGAGTATGCCTGCCATGCAATCATCGTGGTAAAGTTATTTTCACTGTGAATCTGGGGGGGAAATTGGGAAAATATTTCACGAAAAAATGCCCCCCCGTCTTTCATTTCTACCGGGCAGAATGCGTCAGATGTGATCATTGTTTGTCGTCTCCTTCATATTTCATGGGCAGATAGTCTTCCATCACCGTGAAGCCGAGAGGGGGGGCATAAAAGGTATGTGTGCCGGGTTCTGCGATGAGAGCAATCCAGGTGATGCCCGCCTGCCGGCAGGTATCAACGAGAAGCTGAATGATGCGTTTGCCGATGCCCTGTCCCCCCCGACAGGCAGGGTCCACAACGACATCCTGAATATACGCATCAGAGACACCGTCTGAGAGGACACGCCCCATGCCAACCGCCCTGTTGTCTCTGGTGTATGCAACGGCAACAGCAAAGCTGCCGTCAAACAGCGCAGGGATCACCGTGACGGCATCAGACATTTCTTCCCACCACCCCCCCGCACTGCGGTATAATGCAACAATCTGTTCTGCATCCCATGCAGGCACAACAGAGACAGTGATATCTTCAGTATTCACGTTGTTTACCCCCCCTCTCCTGGTATCGGATACACATTCAGCAGAAAGGTAAAAAAATGAATGTATCAGCAGACCCGTGGGACAGGGTCGCCGACGGGAGCCTCGATGAAGCGTTCTCCCCCGATAGGAGTCTCGAGAATAACGGAGGTGCCCTCTTTCACAACACCGATAATGGCTGCATCCCTGCCCTGCGGAAATGAACGGATGGCAGCGAGGATAGCTGCGGCATCGTCCGGTGCGACACCCATCACGACCTTGCCTTCATTGGCCACATCGAGGGGGGGATTTATGCCGAGGAGTTCAGAGGCACTTCTCACACTGCGCCGGATAGGCAGGGCATCTTCCGTGATGCGGACCTGCACACCGGATTTCTCTGCCATCTCATTGATGGCATTGGAGAACCCGCCGCGGGTCGGATCTTTCATTGCATGAATGTCACCTGCAAGAAGGGCCGCCTCAACCAGTGGCCAGAGGGGGGCAACGTCTGACTGAATCTGCTCACCGAGATCAAAGCCTTCCCGGTGGGTCATGATGGCCATCCCGTGGTCGCCGATGGTGCCGCTCACAATGATCACGTCACCGGGCAAAAGGCCGCAGTCACGCACCGGATTCTCTGCCACACCCACCCCCCCTGCGGTGTTGATGGCGATACCATCGATTGCACCCCCCCGCTCAAGCACTTTGGTGTCACCAGTCACAATGGCCGCACCGCACTCACCGAGGGCTTCATCCATTGACGCGACGATTTTTTCGAGTATTTCAATATCAAATCCCTCTTCGATGATCATCGCGCAGGAGAGGGCGATGGGCCGTGCACCCATCATCGCCAGATCATTTACCGTGCCAGATACGGCAATTCTCCCGATATCGCCGCCGGGAAAGAAGAGCGGTTTTACGACATGGCTGTCGGTGGTAAATACCAGATTGGTATCATTGAGGGGGGATCACGGCACCATCGTCAAGTGCCTCCAGCCCGATACCACCTGCATTATTGTGGGTATATTTCGTTAATGTCTCACCGAGAAGTTCAGAAAATACTGCGCCGCCGGCGCCATGCATCAGATTGACTTTCATTCATCATCAACTTCTATCTCAATATTTGTCACAGATATTTCACGTCCTGCAACAATTTCCGGAAGTTTTCCACATGTCGGACAGACATATCGCTCATTGCCTTTATATCCACATGAACAGACCGTCTTCACCGGAATATTATGGTATTCCAAAACAGCACCCTGAAACAGTTCATCCTCTTCAGAGAGGGCAGAAAACAGAAATTCAACCTGTTCAGGGTTGATCATACTCATCTCGCCAAAATCAGCTGAGATCTTCTTTACCCGTGTTGCGGCATTATCGAGGGCCGCACGGCGTGCCGTTGCATAGATGTCGTATGCAACCGTGTACTCGTGCATTATTCCTCCATTGCCGCATAGACTTCTTCAAAAACTTTGAGCGTCTTCAGTGCCTCTTCCCTGCTCAGTTTCTGGATTGCAAATCCAACATGAACAAGGACATACTCGCCTACTTCAACATCAACCAGGTCAAGGCGCACCTCCTGTTTCAGGTCGCCATAGTCAACAACCCCAATGTTGCCGTCTTTGATTTCGAGCACTTCAGCCGGTATTGCTATGCACATATGTTCTCCTCCTGAACACACCGGTAGTGTGATATGAAAAATGATTATTGAGCGCCGAGAAGGAGATTTGAACTCCTGAGGTGAAACACCAGTGGCTTTCAAGGCCACCGCCTTTCCGGGCTAGACTATCTCGGCTCGAATAAGTGTTGGTAGTCCCAAGATAAAAAATAGTGTTATTTGCGAATTCCTGCATATCCAACGATACAGAGTGCAGAAATCAGCACCACCAGGGGGGGAAATGGAGACTCAGTGGCTCAGAATCTGGAATTACGTCGCCAAAATAGGATGCCGCAGCAGGACCACTGGTGATGGATTTTGCATTTTCCACGGTAACAGTGACCACACCTTCATCACCGGCACGCACCGGCTCCACCTTCAGATAGAGGAAAGCCCCCCCGGAAGAAGAAACGGTGAACTCCTCAGGTGCAGTGCTGCCGGTATCATCAATACGAACGAGAGAACCGGTTTCGTCCGTATGATATATGCGCCAGTCAGTGCCGGTGGACGTGCTGACCTCCACCCTGCCCGGCAGGGCATCAACAATAAAGTAGGCCGGTGCGTCCCGTGTTGCGGTGGCAGATGCGGAAACTGTCTGACCGGGCGCATGGGCCGTCGGCGCGGGCGTGAACCCTGCAGACGTGCCGGGGGGGTCTTCCAGGGTGAAACTCACCCGGGTGATGAACCGGGCCTCATTATTCCTGAAATCAGAAAATTTAGCATAATACTGGCCCGGCCCGGAGATGGGCACATTCTCAGAGAAATATCCGCTTGCATCGGTCCGGATATAGAGCGGCCCGTATATGACCGTGCCGCGGCTGTCTGCCACTTCAATCTGCAGGCCGGCTGACCCGACTTCAGGGGCGCGACCCCCCCGGATGGACAGCGTATCCCGTGATTCCTGGGTGGAGGGAGAGACGATGGTAATCTCACCGGACCGGTCAATGACCTTAAATATCTTTGTCCGGTCCGACCCTGAACTGAGGGGGGGATAGTCCATGATATCCTCGACAATTTCAAACTTATAGGTTCCTTCCTCCAGTGCGAGGGTCTGCAGCTGAATGGACCAGTTGCCATCCTGCTGTATGACAATGGCCTGCGATGTCAGTTCACGGGACATGGGCTGAACTTCATACAGCTGTATCCAGGTGCTGTATCCCGGAGGAAGAGTGCTTGTCCCCCCCGATGGTGACAATGTCGCCGCGATAGACCTCATCCGGGCATGAACACTTTATTTCATAGGCCGAAACTGCCCCCCAGAACAGAGGAGAATCAGCCCGATCAGGCATGCCACCTTTTTCATATTCAGATACCAAATCATGTACACTAATGGTATCAGACGCAATACTAAAACCTCTTGCATCCTGGATGGGTACAGACCTGTATCAGAATGAAGAGTTACCCTGCCTTACTGTCATCTTCCGGAGCGGAGGTGCAGCTGGAAGCAGTGCCTGATGTGCGGTTACCGGTTTGAACGCTCCCGCAACAAGAATCGCGATGAACTCCTCGCAGAAATGCGTGGACAGCTGCGCTGGGTGGCAGAGAATTATCCCCCCCGGAATCGTATGCCATGGTGAAGATATTCACGTCAGGCTCCTTTTTTGATCCGCGGGAAGTTCCCCCGGCATTTTTGGATGACGTGGCCGCACTCTTTGCCGGTAAGGTCGTCATCGCCGAGACACGGACGGAATATGTGGCAGAGGATGTGCTCACCTCCTTCCGGGAGAACCTGGAGGCAGGCGGGAATGCCGCCGCACTCTATGTGGCAATGGGTCTGGAGACCACCAATGACTACATCAGGGATAAGTGCATCAGAAAAGGGCACACCTTTGACGACTTTAAGGACGCGGTAGAGACGGCCCGCCGGGCAGATGTCGGTATCAAGACCTACCTGATGATGAAACCGCCGTATCTCACCGAACGTGAGGCCTTAGCGGATATGAAAAAGTCCATACGCGAGGTCATCCCCCCCTACTCTGATATCATCTCCATGAACCTCTGCACCATCCAGACACGCACCGAAGTGGAGCAGTACTGGAAACAGGGATCATACCGTCCGCCCTATCTCTGGAGTGCCTTGATGCGCTGCTCTCCACCGACCACTATGTGCAGTGTGACCCGGTTGGCGGAGGCAAACGGCGGGGGGGACCCCCCCACAACTGCGGCGAATGTGACTATGAAATTGTGGATGCGATTAATGAGTACAACCGTACGGGAAACAAGATTCACCTGAAACGCTGTGTGGATGCCGGGTGTGCCTGTGTGGAAGAATGGAAATATGTGCTGGAGAATGAAGAGCCCTGGTGCATGCCGCTGACAAAATAATTATTCCCAATTCCAATGCCGGGATTTTTTCACCCGTAGGAAAAGAACAGAGGGGGGGGCCATCCCCCAAAGAAAATATAATATTTTTATTTCTGGAGATACTTTGCCAGCATCGGCAGGAAGGTGCCCGCGTCACTGACCACGCCGATGGCCTGCATCGTCCCGCGGTCCATCAATTTTGTCACCGATGCGGGATTGATGTCCACGCAGATGGTCTTCACATAGGACGGCAGGCAGTTGCCGACGGCAACGGAATGGAGCAGCGTGCCTATCATGATGACCATGTCAAGGTCCCGGAGATATTCACGCATGCGGTCCTGCGCGACCATGACGTCGGTGATCACATCCGGAAGGGGCCGTCATCACGGATAGAGCCTGCGAGAACAAACGGCACATTGTTTTTGATGCATTCGTACATGATGCCCTTTTTGATCACGCCCTCGTCCACCGCAGCACGGATGGAACCCGCACGAATGACCTCACTGATGGCATAGATGTGGTTTTTGTGCCCGCCTGCAGCCAGTGTTCCGGAATCAAGGTTCATCCGAGGGAGGTGCCAAAGAGGTTGTACTCGATATCATGGGTGGCAAGGGCGTTCCCGGCAAAGAGTGTGTCCACATACCCCCCCTCCCGGATGATCTCCGCCAGCGCCGGGGGGGCAGCGCGGGTATGGATGATGGCAGGGCCGCCAACGATGCCAATCTTCCCGCCCCGGGCCTTTAGTTCCTTCATCTCCTGAGCGATTTGCGATATGACTGTCTCACTGGGCCGTTCAGAGGAGACCGTGCCGTGCATAAACTCAAATGTACTGACCTTACGCGGCCGCTGCGGGGGGGTTCGACACGGACACCGGTATCGCCCATGACGACCCAGTCGCCTTTATGGAGTTTGGACATCGGTGTGCAGAGTGCCCGTTTCTCTGCAGGAACAACGACAATCAGACAGTCCATCTCGATTGCCTCCACATGCAGCCATTCATCCTGATATTTCACCATCGTCGGATGATTGGTCGTGGAATAGAATCCCTTGGGAACGACACGGTCTGCTTCCGCTTCAGCAAGTGTCACATCTTCAACAACCGGAGGTCGGGCGCCGAGGCGGTGGAGAACGCTCAGGATTTCTATCAGCAGAGGTTCTTCGCCCGCACTGACCAGGATACGAGCATAGCTTTCATCCTGTTTTTTTTCCCGATTTCAAAGACCGTGATCTCGAAATTGCCCCCCCCATCTCCATGATGGCGTCAAAGACCTGGGTCATAATTCCGGAATCAATGATATGCCCCCCCTTCAGTTCAATCTCCCGAGAATATTCCATACAATATCTATTGGTAATCCTCATGATAAAAATGGCTTGATGCATCACACCACCAGACCCGGGCGGCCTGCCCCTTAGTGGGAGAGAAGAATCTGCTGTGCTGCTGCAATATCTGCCGGGGGGGTATTGACATTCACCGCGAGACAGGGGGAGTTCATGAGGATGGCAGCTCCTGTTGTTCCTCGCCATTTTTGGCACCGTTCAGGATATTGATGCCACAGGGCACCGCATCGATTTCATCGACCGGTTGTACATAGGCAGGCACTGTTCCATGCATACGACAGAGTTCAGCAGACACCCAGACCGAACAGGCATCAGTCCCTGCCGCCCGATAGCTATCCCACACTGCGGATATGATCTCAGGCGTCAGACAGGGGATATCGCTCACCGAGGTAAAGACGGGCTCGGTAATATCAAGCATTGCGATGCATGCGGTGATGTCCTCCACATATCCCGCCCCCCCTTCTGCCTGAAAGGTGGTGATGCCGTGTGCCCGGCACCAGTTTCCGGTCTGCGGCACATGGGGGGAGAGAACCGCAACCGGTTCAATGCCTGCCGCGAGAAAGGCATCGGTAATATATTCGATCATGGGCCGGTCGCAGATTCGCACCAGCGGTTTCTCCCCCCATATTCAGCCGCGTACCCCTGCCGCCTGCAACGATCAGGGCAAGCATGTATCCAGTGCCTCCAGAAAGATTCTGTTCTCATCACGCGTGCGCACTGCAATGCGCACATACTCAGGAAGACCGAATGAGGCACAGTCACGGACCAGGATGCCGTGGGAGAGGAGATGGGTTTTCAGATCCGATGCACGGGCAGGAGTTCGGAAAAGCAGGAAGTTCACTGCGGACGGACAGACCGACAGGCCACGCGATTCCAGTGCACCTGCAAGGAAGGCCCGTTCTTCGGCAATGCGATTTCGGGATGCCTGCAGCTGGTACGCATTGTCGAGTGCCACGTGCGCATAGCTCTCCGCATATGCATTCACGCTCCATGGGGGCCGTATGGCCTCAATTGCCGCAACGAGGTCCGGACACCCCCCCACACCCCCCCAGCCAAACCGGATACCGGGGGGGACGGCAAAGGCCTTGGTGAGAGAACGGAGGACAAACGCATGCTCAGAACGTACGCCGGTGACACTTTCTGCAGGGTCTGCCAGGTCAATGAATGCCTCGTCAATGAAGAGCTGTGTTCCTGCATCTTCATGCTCCCGGATCTTTTCCAGAACTGTATCCCTTGGCAAAAGGGATCCGGTCGGGTTATTGGGATTGCAGATGAACTCCGCCACGCATTTATCCTGCCTGACAACCGGGATGCCACCAGCGCAATCGACAGAGGCAGCATATTCCCCAAAGGTATGAGGGGGGGGACGGTGACCGGATCGCCCGGATTCAGGGTGGCAAGACAAAAAGAACGGATAATTTCCACCGATCCGTTTCCTACACAGATTTCATCAGGCCTACGATCCTCGATACGCGCAATATGTTCCTTAAGAATGGCATAACGATTGTCTGGATAGGAAGATACCGAAATTTCGCTGGTATTCCAGGAAAATGACGGAGGAAAGGGATTTAAATTTTCACTGAAGTCCAGACGAACCTCAGCACTGCTGCCTGATGCCAGATGGGTTATCCCGCCATGCTCTGTTTTTTCGATTCGCCGAAATCTCACATATAGTTGTCTATTTTACCAATTATTGAACATTTGGGCACCTGTTTGATACCACAGATAGGGGAAAATCAATACGCAAAGAATATATAACGTGATTATAGATGTTTGATTGTCTGAAGAAAGTCTGTCATAGAGCAGCTTTATGTCAGACATATGGATGACATGGAGCGGCCAGATGTCAGACGCCGGAGATTCACATGATGGAGCGCATCACGATTCGTTTACCCCCCCCTCAGCAGGTTGCCATGCTAGAGAAACTTGTTGATGCCGGGGAGTTTCCAACCGTATCTGAAGCGGTGAGATACGCAGTGCGGGAACTCATTGAAAAGAAAGCGAACCGTGTTCTGAGAGACAGTGAACAGATCTCGTTTGAGGTTTAGGGGGGGGAAATACAATGGAACGAATACTGTACGACTGCTACGGCGATAATTACCTGGAGGGAATTACCACCGGTGGTCTTCAGAATGTTGGACAACTGATGCAGTCCATTGATAATCATTCCTACTCGGTTCCTCGCAGATACGAGACAATTAATCAGACCCTGGAGGTTTAGGATGCAGACTATTATTAAGGAAGCTTTGAAGAACGCTGAACAGGAAAAGCAGATGACCCGTGGTGTCATCGGAGACGATGACTTAATCGGGAAACCCCCCCGGATTGTCATTGTCGGGTGCGGCGGTGCCGGAAACAACACCATCAACCGACTGTATCACATGAAAGTCAGTGGTGCGGAGACCATTGCGGTTAACACAGATAAACAGCACCTTGAGATGATCCAGGCCGACAAGCGTGTCCTCGTCGGAAAGTCACTCACCAAGGGCCTTGGCGCGGGGGGGGATTCCCGGATATCGGCAAGCGTGCCGCAGAGATGGCCCGCACCACCCTTGAAGGTCTTCTCGCCGAAGCGGATCTCTGCTTTGTTACCGCAGGCATGGGAGGTGGAACCGGTACCGGTGTCGCACCGGTCGTTGCACAGATCGCAAAAGAGCAGGGCGCCATCGTCGTTGCATGGTGAGTTATCCCTTCCAGGTCGAGAAGGCCCGCCTCCTCAGGGCGGAGGAAGGACTTGAGGCACTCTCAAACGCAGCGGATTCTGTTATTGTCCTCGACAACAACCGGCTCATGAACTTTGTGCCAAACCTGCCCCCCCTCGGACAGGCGTTCTCCGTCATGGACCAGCTCATCGCAGAGACGGTCAAAGGCATATCAGAGACGATCACCGAACCATCCCTCATCAACATCGACTACGCAGACGTCCGTGCCATCATGAGCAAGGGCGGTGTTGCCGTCATGCTTGTCGGAGAGAGCAAACAGCAGAACAAGGCAGAGAGCGTCGTTCATGAATGCCTGAATCACCCACTCCTCGACATTGACTACCGCGGCGCGACCGGCAGTCTCATTCACATCACCGGTGGCAGTGACCTGACACTTTCGGATGCCGAAGAGATTGCCAGTTCCCTCACCTACGAACTGGACGCACATGCAGATGTTATCTGGGGGGGAGCACGCGTCAAGAAGGAATTCGAGGGGGGGAAGGTGCGGGTCATGGCCATCATGACCGGCGTGAAGAGCGCACAGATCCTCGGGCAGAGCTATGACATTTCAAACTCAGCTTCAGCACCCATGACTCGTTCCGTCGGACGGGGGGGGACGTTCCTGGACTGATGCGGTCCTCAGGCGCCAGGCAGCCCATGAACAGACCAGCGGTGGACTGATTGACTTCATCCGCTGATCTAAACTAAGTATTTCAACCCATCATTACCTGTCATTCACCAGACCAACCCAAAATCACCCCCCCCACTCTCAAAAATCGTCCCCCCCGCACGATACAATAGGGGGGGAACACTCCCCCTCCCTACATACAGGGAGGTACCTCATTTTGTTAATATACCCGTTTCATGACTGAACACGGGATGATGTTACGAAACATTAATATCGGGCAACTATGCAATATTAAAGAACTACAGTGAATCCATCACTGGTTCCGGGAATGCCTGCCCACATGGACAGGCCGTACAGGAGTTGAACATCATGAACAGCCATATGAACAAAGTCGGTTCTCCGAATTTCGTAAGAACTCTTTTGAAATGGTTATCGTCAGGAGTCCATCCTGTACATATGTTTCCTGCGGATCAACTGAAGATGAATTGTTGTGCCCTAAATACAAAAGGTAAGGTAGAGCATGTTGACCGAACTTATTGACAAAAGAAAGAATATGCTGACAGATTCTGAACAGCACAAAGAAAACAGAAATGAACTGAATGCTCTTGCAAGCACCTATGCACGTGAGCGCAACCAGCTTAACGGGCAGACGCGTGAATATGTTGACGAAGCACAGAAGCACAAAGAGCTTCGTGACGAAAACAACAGAGCAGTACAGGCCATAAAAGTTGAGCGCAACCAACTCAATGAGAAGGCAAATGCACTCTTTGAGGATATTGATGAGTACAAAAAAGAGCATGGTGCCATCAATAACTCCCGCGGCATAAAGGAAGTTCAGAAGAGAATCGACAAGCTCGAAATGGATCAGCAGACCCGCGTCATGAATACTGACAAGGAGCGGGAACTCATTGATCAGATCAAACAGCTCAGACATCAGATCAAAGAGCAGGAAGAGGAAATCGAGCAGAACAAGGAAGTTCACACCAAGCTCCAGGAAGCACGGGAATTCCGCCGGGCAGCATCAGAACTCCATGCAACCGTTACCGAGAAGGCAGAGCTCGCCCAGCAGCACCACGACCTGATGGTCGAATGCTACCGGAATGCCGACAAGTCACGCGAAGCCGCAGACGAAGGACACCGGAAATTTGTTGAGGCACAGGAGGCTGCAGACGCTGAGCACAACCAGTTTATTGCATGCCAGAAGGAACTCCGCGACTACGATAAAGTGATCGGTGGAATCCGCAAGAAAGGCAAGAAGACAAGGGTCAACAAGGAACAGAAAGCGGTCAAAGAGGAAGCAGAACAGGTCTTCCAGCAGTTCCGGGCCGGCGAAAAACTTACTACAGACGACATTCTGCTTCTGCAGCGTGCACGTCTCATATAATCTTTTTTTATCTGTTCTTTCATCAGACTTTTATAGCAGCGAATTGATTTCTATGTAGACATGTCAGATGACCGGATGCTCATTCTCTGTGTCGACAGGATGATGATATCGGCTTTAAGGCTGGGATCCAGAGCCCGGTTACGGGAAGGGACGAATGTCTTGATGCCGCCACCCGCCTGGGTCTTGAGGATCCGGAGGATTCTGACGTTAATGCAATTTTTCAGGGCATAAAAATATACGATGAACGCCGTGAGATGGGTGACGACGTACGCATCGCGGTGATTGCAGGCAACCACTACAATTCGATTGACGGCGACCGCAAGATTGCAGAAGATCTGAGGAAGGTCGTCTGGGATCTGGAGGTGACCGAGTGCATTCTGGTAACAGATGGGGGGGCAGAGGACGAGTTTATCCTCCCGGTCATTCAGTCACATGTATCGGTCTCCAGTGTCCAGCGCGTCATTGTCAATCAGATGCCCAACCTTGAGGGCACCTACTATATCATCAAAAAGGTCCTTGACGACCCGAAGCATGCCCAGTCCATCCTGGTGCCTTTTGGTCTCGTGATGCTCATCTTTGCCATCGGAAGTCTCCTCGGGACGACGGAGCTTGCAGTATTCATCGTGGTCGGGGTGCTTGGCATCTATCTGCTCTTCAAGGGACTGGGCATTGATGAATACTTCAGTCTGGCCCTGCATGGTCTGAAGGAATCGTTTATTGGTGGCAGAATATCGTTTGTATGTTACATCGCATCAATATTCATCGGCCTCCTGGGGATTGTCATGGGACTCTCGAGTTTCCTCACCTGGTATACCGCTGATGCGGGAGTGCTCTTTTATCTGCTCACCTTCATCTACGGTTCCGTCGGCTACATCGTCGCTGCCATCCTGATCGCCCTTCTCGGAAAGATCATTGATGTGATACAAAATGAACCGAAGATGCTGCCGCGGGTGATCACCCTGCCGTTTTTTGTAACGGGTCTCGGGCTCATTGCCTATGGGGCATCCGTCTATGTCATCTCCCTGCCCACCATCGAGGGCTTTCCAATCGACGGTGTGGATGGGATACGCATCATGATGCTCACCACCGTTGCAGGCCTGATACTGGCGTTCATCGGCTTCTACATCCAGAAGGTATTGCAGAAGGTCGAGAAGTATGCGCCGGAAGTGAAAGAAAAGAGCAGCAAACGCTTTTCCCGGCATTAATCCACCAGATTTTTCCGCAAACGATCTCTTTTTCCGGCGATGCCGGACCCTGTCGTAACGACCCCCGCCTACGCTCAAACACAGACTGATGGAAAAGGAATTACAGGATTTAAAGGAGCCTGCCGGGGGGGACCGCCAATAGCTGTTGGGAGAAGGGCGGATGCGGCGACGGCCCTCCATCTCCATACGGTAGCGGAAAAAAGAACAGGATGATATCGTTCTCCACGATGATCCAATGGATTATACCTGAGCTTTTGTCCCGAAGTAGCCCATCCCCGGAAGTGACGAGGTCTGGTTATAGCTGCGGTTCACCTGAGGGGGGGAGATGACCGTCACCTGGGGGGGTATTTCAATACCAAACGTATGGGCAGGGAACCAGTATGATCCCTCCCCATAGTTCTGGGAGACACTGCTGACAACAATGGTTGCGTGATCCATATCAATCGTTTGATATCGTGCATCCGGATACCCCGCAATAACACCCAGCTTCTGTTTCAGATCCGACTTCCCCCCCAGAAGATGGACGAGGAGCACGATGCCCTCATCAATTGAATAATTGAGGTCAATAACAGCATCCTCGTCATTCAGGCGTATGGTGCAGTCCTCTACCGTAATGTAGCTGTACTGGTTCGGGTCTGCGGCCCCCCCTGCCGGCACGATCATTATAAGGAGCATCAGGCAGCAGATCATCCCCCCCGGCAGCAGTTTCATACTACACTTTCTGTCAGAGATGAAGATATCCTTTATGGTCGCGGAAAAAAGGGATGATTTATTTTTGTGCAAGCAGGATCTCAATGCTTGAGACATTGGTCTGTCCGCTCTCTGTGTCGATGATCTCCGTGGATGTGACGATCTCTTTTTTGGTGACATCCTCGAGAAACCGGTTCATTGCGATCTCTGCAGTATCAACGGCCCGCGATATCGCCTTCCCCCCCCGTGCCTTTATCGAGACCTCCTCTGCACCATTGTTAAACTGGGTAATGACTGCCAGTACATAGTTCATCACTGGTTTGTTTCCGACGAATACTGTGTTATCCTTAATCATTTGCTGTTCACCTCATACGTACTTCTTTGAGACGATGAGTTCTGCATTCAGCACAGAGGCACCTGCTGCACCCCGGATGGTATTGTGTCCCATCGCAACATACCGCAGACCTTCACGCATTCTTCCGACGGAGACAGTCATCCCCCCTCCACGATTCCGGTCCAGCCGTGGCTGCGGCCGGTTGGGTTCGTTAGTATAATTCACAGACTCTTTCGGAAGGTGGGGAAGCCCGGATATGGGCGGAGTGTAAGCCTTATAGGCTTCAATGACATCTGCCACCGGCGCGGCGGTATCCGCCCAGATTGCCATCGTATGCCCGTCAATGACCGGCACCCGGTGGCAGCTCGCAGATACCCGGAATGGTGCATTCTGAACTTCTGCCCCATCGAATGACCCCATGATCTTCAGTGGCTCACTCTCCATCTTCTCCTCTTCCGACCCGATGTAGGGGGGGACAACATTGTCATAGATTTCCATGGCGGGGGGGATTCCCTGGAATCCGGCGCCGGAAATCGCCTGCATGGTTGCCACCGTGAGGTTTGAGAACCCAAATGGCATGAGCGGGGCAAGAGAGAGACAGAGCACAATTGTTGAACAGTTCGGGTTGGCAACAATAAACCCGTCAGTGCCCTTGTCACGCTGCACGTCGATGAGTCCGAGATGGTCAGGATTTACCTCGGGCACGACAAGAGGTACATTACGGTCCATCCGGTGAGAAGACGCATTACTGCAAACACCAACGCCCGCAGCCGCAATATCTGTTTCAAGAGTGGTTGCAATATCTGCGGGAAGCGCAGAGAATACAATATCAAGGTCTGACACTGCCGACACTGTCGTCGGTTCCACAACAAGACTCCCAACCTCTTCCGGGAACGGGACATCAAGACGCCAGTTAACAACATCCTGATACCTTTTTCCCGCACTGCGATCCGACGCAGTCAGAGTTGTGAGCCTGAACCACGGGTGATTGGCGAGAAGTTGTACAAACCTCTGCCCAACCGCACCCGTAGCTCCGAGCACACCTACATTAATCATAGATATTTTATATTATGGCTGAAGGGAGTATAAAAGGTTTGGTTCACTCCATGCGGATGGCTTCAGCCGGGCACTCATCCACACAGGATTCACAGTCAATACAGAGATCAGCGTCAACTACTGCAATACCATCCTGCATCTCAATCGCTGCTGCAGGGCAGATGTCAACACATGTCTCACAGCCTGTACATTTATCATTATCAACTACTGCTACCATAGGTAATCCTCTCTATCCTCATTATCAGAAAAGCCATAAAAAAGGTTCGATTAGGTTTGGGTGTATCAGAGACCGAGGACGTCGTCCATGGAGTAGATGCCCGGAGCCATTCCGGTGACAAAACGGGCCGCCCGGATGACGCCATGGGCAAAGACCGCACGATCATAGGCACGGTGGGAAAGCTCAATGGTCTCGTTGTTTGCCGCAAAAAGAACCGTATGGTCTCCGACAATGTCTCCGCCGCGAACGACGTGCACGCCGACCTCATCTTTTCGCTCGGTCATCCCCTCTCTACCGTAGAGACATTCCGTCTTGCCGGTCTCCTCACCGATAATCTCAAGAATCGTCCGCGCGGTTCCGGACGGCGCATCCTTCTTGTAGCGATGGTGGGCTTCAATGACCTCAATGTCATAGTCTCCCAGACGCTGTGCCGCCTCTCGAACCAGCCTCCAGAAGATGTTCATGCCGACACTGTAGTTGCTGGAGATGACTGCAGGGACACTGCCAACAATGGCTTCATCGATGCGTGAGCGCTGTTCCGGGGGGGTGAACCCGGTGGTGCCGACCACAAGGCTACGCCCGCCTCTGCACCGGCGATGATATTTTCTACCGCTGCATGCGCGATGGTGAAATCGATGAGGACGTCGGGTTTCATGTCCTCTAAAAAGGTGCGGATGTCTGTGGAGGGATATACCGGTTGCCCCAGAAGGCTGCCCTCCCGGATGTCCACGCCGCCGACAAACGTCAGGTCGTCTGCATCGTTGACGAGGTTTGCAATCGTTGTACCCATGCGCCCGAGGCCCCCCCACAGATGGCAATCTTAGTCATAGCGGGAGAGCACCTCCTCAGCTGTGCCTCTGCAGCTTCGGTCATGCAGTCCAGAGGCAGGCGCAGCGGACCTGAGGCCATACCCCGCATGCCGACCGCCTGCTTGACGGGAATCGGATTGGTGTCGATGAAAAGAGCACGCATCAGAGGGGGGGAGAGTTCGTAATGCATGTCCCGTGCACCGGCATAGTCGCCCGCACAGAAGCGCTCATAAAGGGCGACAAACCGCGCGGGTTCAACGTTTGCCGTGACGGTAATAACACCGGCACCGCCCAGTGCGAGAATAGGTAGAGTCATTGCATCATCCCCCCCGGAGAAGACCGCGAAGTCCTCGTCACGGGTCTGTTCAATGATCTCTGATATCTGGGTGATGTCGCCGCTCGCCTCCTTGACACCGACAATGCCCGGATGTGCGGCCAGTTCGGCGATGAGGTCAGACGTAAGGTTCTGCAGTACGGGAAGGCACATTGTAGATGATAACCGGGACGCCCACGTCGGCAATCCGGGTATAATGCTTAATAAGACCGGAACGGTTCGGCTTATTGTAATACGGAGAAAGAACAAGCACCGCATCTGCGCCCTGATCACATGCGGATTTAGTAAATCTCAGGGCTTCGGCGGTATTATTAGAACCCGTACCGGCAATGACCGGCACCCTGCCATTAACGGCATCGATTGTCTCCCCCCCGATGACAATCTCATGTTCTTCAAATGTCAGAGTTGCTGACTCACCGGTTGAACCACAGGGCACGACCCCCCCGTGCACGCCGTTTTCAATCAGATACTCGATGTTGGCGCGAAGACCCGTAAGGTCCAGGCCCGCATCGGCGGTATCTTTGAACGGAGTGATAAGTGCAGGATAAACACCCTCAAACATAAAAGGATTATATTTCTTTCCTTCTATTTACCTTTCTCGTGATGTAGCCTGCCACACGGTTTCTGATGCGCTTGCTTTCGATAATTGCCACTTCAGAAACGGCACACTTGTTTTCCTCAAAGTCTCCGGTAAACCGGTTGCCGTGCTTGACGATCAATTCCTGGCTCAATGATTTAATGTAGGCTGGTTTAACTCCCATTCAGATACTCCATTATAAACTGGTATAACTAATGCAACCCGAGAGCATAAGAATATTACGTGCCACATCCGCAGGGGGGGTTTCCGCAATAATCCAGAGGACAGGATCGTTTTTGGCCGTTTTCGGACCATATATCACATCCGGTACATCGTCTCTGCAGCAGGACTCGACCCCCCCCAGTCCATGCTGCCGGAACCGGGCGGAGCCGGAGGGTATGCGCAGGCGTCCAGCGCGAGGTCATCGATTATGCAGTGAAGGATATCCGGTGTGCACCGCAGGGCGGCCGCAGACCGAAGACAGGCATCATGCCGGATCACCGTCAGAATCACCCGTGCCACATCCAAATCGGCACCAAAGCGGATCGTTGTGGCATTGTCCGAGGTACAGACCTCATTTTGCGTAGTGGCACCGGGGGAGGGCATAACCCACACGGATACCCCCCCGTTTGGGATCAGATGTGGGTCGACCTCCCGTATCGTGAGGACTGCCTCACCCAGGGCTGCGGCCACCTCTTCACGAATCTGCATACCGGACAGGTTGGTTTTTTAAAACGTTAAAAATGTGGCAGGGGGGGATGAATAGACATTTACGTCACCACAGAGAATATACTCAGATGAAACCTGTTGTCCTTGACAGTGTAACAGCCATCGCAAGCCTCATTGTGCTGATTGCAGCTGTTATTGTACTGCCCGCTCTGCTGCCGGCACCCTATGCATATATTGCGGCAATCATCCTCTTCATCGCCTGCATGAGTGCCGGTGGACACTACATCGGACAGAAGACCCTTTAGACCTTTTTTCCCGATATTTTTTTGCGGTACTTGTAATAACTCAGCGGATGCGCCGTGTTTTTACAGAATGTATCCGGATTGACACAGAGACCATAGGTCTTGAGCGTCGCACACCCGGGTGGCGTATACTCCGTTCCGCCGGACCCGGATATATGCTCCACCTGATACATCGTGCGCTGAATATCAAAGTCAGGCGCCCGGGCGAATACCTCGACAATCGCGGTCTCATCCAGACCGATGGTATGCAGAAATGCCGTCAGCGTAAAGCGTGCGGTATGCGGGATATTGGTTCCGTCCGTGACCGCAGCAATGATAGCGCGGATGCAGGGCGGAAAACAACCCTCGCTTACCTCACCATACTGCTCCATGATCTGCTCCCGATAGGCATGGGACACCTCCTCTGCGTAGGTGCGGAGGCGGACGGCAACCGGGCCGGGGGGGACCACCAGCGGCAGCTGCGAGCGGATGACCTGCCGGATTCTTTCCCGGAGGATGGCGGCGTAATCGTCCGGCGGGCAGTGCACCCGACCGTGTAAGACATCGCGGTTGACGAGGCGCCAGCGGGGGGGTTCGCGCATACGCGAGACGAGACTGACATACTGTTTGACACTCATGTCGGGTGCCGTGATATCAATGCCCACTGCGGTCGCAATATATGCAATGACCTCCGGGTCCTCTGCCTTCAGGAAATAGGCGGAACGCTCTGCCTCATACCGGGCGAGTTTGTCCAGCATGGATGCATCGTCCATGCAGGAGACCAGCAGTCGTGCGATGGCATACGCATATATCTCGTCATCGGGATTTGCGATCACCGTATTGACGTCATCAAAGGCAGATGGACGCAGGCATGCCTTCACGCGATCTGCTGCCAGCTTCACCAGATCCTCCCCCCCTTTCCCGGAATCCCTGCAGATCAGGGAATCTATTGGTATGCCGGAGCTCTGGACGTATGCCTTTGCTTTCTTTAAAAATGGATATTTTGCAAGGTCTCTTTTCTCGAGCCTTCGCATCAATCTGCCTCAATGCGCGGGGGGCAAGGAGGAAATCAACATGCCCGTGACCGTCTGCAAAGTCAAAGGACACCCTGACGGGGGGGTGGTCGTTTCCAATCTGCACTTCCACCTCAGCGGTACGGGCCATCACTTTGCCGATGTCCCGCAGGTAGTCCAGAGAGAAGAGTGACCGGACGTCTGCGGCCTGGAGAGATATGAGTTCATCCGTGCCGCGCTCAAGCCGGATATGGTCCGAGTCCCCCCCTTCCGCCTCCATGTAGAAGATGCCGGTGGCGGCGTCCACACCCAAGGCAATCTTGTCGGATATGACCGAGGCTGCCTTGATGCCGTCGTTGATCAGTGCACCGGAGATCCGAATCTTTGCCGGCAGTTCAATGGTCGGCGGCTGGGGATCTTTCCGGATGGTATTGACATCAAGAAGGGTGACCGAGTACTGGTAGCCGGAGAAGACCATCTCCATCTTATGTCCGTCTTCCGGGAGTTCAAGGGACAATACGTCCTTTTTTCCCATCATCCGATGACATTCTTCATCTTGGTGATATCGATGCCCAGCTCACATCCTGTCGCAACAAAGGACGAGAACGCCTCCCGGCTGAGGTCGAGTGAGATCATCGCGACATTGGCCGTGTCCACTGCGCGTGTCTTTAGTCCGTCTTCTCCGACATGCATGCGGCACTCGGTGACAAGCGCTGCGATGACATCTATTGTTTCCCTGAAGGTATCTGTATCAATGGCTGCTTTTAACATTATTTTACCCCTTTACAAAGTCTATTATAAGTTATACCGGCATAATTTTTATTAATATGTAGGTTTTTGCGTGATATAAACATCATGCAGAGGATTTTAGACTATGGGTTCACAATGGGGGGGACGAGACGGATATTACCGAAAGGCGCGTACGGAAGGGTATCGATCCCGTGCGGCCTACAAGCTACTTGACATACAGAAACGGTTTCAGGTTATTCGTGATGATGACAATATCATCGACCTGGGGGGGTGCGCCCCCCCGGGGAGCTGGCTGCAGGTGCTCCATGAGCTCACTGACGGGCAGGTGATAGGGATTGATCTCAACCCGGTGCCCCCCGATTGAGAATGTTACCACATTAACCGGTGACTTCACCACGCCATTTATGCACGAGAAGGTGCGATCACTGATCGGGGGGGAGGTCAATATCGTCGTCTGTGATGCGGCACCGAAGTTCTCCGGGAATAAAAGCTATGACCAGGCCCGTGCGGTCGGGCTCTCGGAAGAGGCCTGCGATTTTGCGGTGGACTTCCTGAAACCGGGCGGAAATTTTGTGGTAAAGACCTTTCAGGGCGACATGTTTCAGCTCATACTCGATAAAATGCGTTTGAATTTCTTTGGGGGGGTGAAGGTCTACCGCTCGAAGGCGGCACGAAAAGGAAGCACTGAAGTATATATAATTGGAAAGAAATTCAAAGGGCGACGGAATGATTCTGAAGGATAGTTATGGGAGATCGGTTACAAATCTGAGAATATCGCTCACCCCGCGGTGTAACCTCAAGTGTTTCTACTGCCACGCAGAGGGAGAGGTGGCACCGGGGGGGTCTCTGATGTCGGCAGAGGATATCGGGGGGGAGATCATGCGTGTTGCAAAGCACTTTGATATGCGCAGTATCAAGTTCACCGGCGGGGGGGAGCCGCTGATGAGAACCGATCTGGTCAAGATTGTTTCGATGGTGCCGGAGGGTATGGAGGCATCCATGACCACGAACGGCACGATTCTTGCACCGCTGGCACAGGACCTCAAAGACGCCGGGCTCTCCCGGGTGAATATCAGTATGGACTCACTGCGCCATGACCGCTATAAGGAGATCGCCGGGAAGGATTACCTCTCGGATGTGCTTGCAGGGGTTGACGCGGCGATTGAGGCGGGGCTGACGCCGGTGAAGCTGAATGTGGTGTTGATGAAGGGCATCAACGATGATGAGATTCCCGACTTTATCCAGTATGCCCGCGATCATGACCACCTGATATTACAGTTCATCGAACTGATGGATGAGTTCCGGGACTGCCCCCCCTACCATATGGAGCTGACCGGGCTTGAGGAGGAGCTGCAGCGCACGGCAAAGACGGTGGTCACCCGGCGGATGCACCACCGGAAGAAGTACCTGCTGGACGGAGCGGAGATTGAGATCGTCCGGCCGCTGCACAACACGGAATTTTGCGGCCACTGTAACCGCCTGCGGGTGACCTCGGACGGATTTTTAAAGCCCTGCCTGATGCGCCATGACAACCATGTCAGTATCCGGGGGGGACTCAGGGGCAGGGAACTGGAAGATGCGTTCCGGGAGGCAGTGATGCTGCGCGAGCCGTATTACTGTTGATACCTTCCAAATACTTATTTCGGGTGTAACACCACCTGATACTATGCTTGAAACGAACGAATATATTCCGATTCTTAAAAAACTCTACGACAAATCACTGATCCTGCAATCCCCCCCCAGTGAGTTTGAGCCCGTATTCTGGTTCTATTTTAAGGACGCCATTGCCCACCTTGACTTTACGCTCTGTATTCAGGGATACAATATCCAGTCGATGAGAAATATCATGAACATGGAGTATATGAAGTGGCGCATCGATGAGGAAAAGAAAGGCGGCCGTGACCAGTTCCCCGTCTTCATCAACTGGCTGAAGGCAAACCACCGCGAGACCTTTGACAAACTACCCATCCTCTGGCGGGAGATCTATGACACTGAAAGCCCTGCCTCCTATCGCTCCTTCCGGATTGCCATGGACCGGCGGCGCTCAAGCCTCTGCCCGCTCAGTTCTTTACCAAGTGTATTGACGAGTTCTTTGACAAGGAATTTTTAAAGAGCCTGTATGCGGACGCTCCCTCGGCAGGTTATATCAGGAATTTATTGGGGAGTGAAAGGGTTCATCATTGTGAGATGAATTTCATCACGAGGGTTGACCCATCGGAGAATTGTCGGGCCGGATGCCGCAACAATCCCCCCCATACAAACAATTACTCATCATTTTTTTCCAGAACATACCTCTCCATTCATATACAATAAATCGCAAGACAGTAGTATTCAATCAGGAGACAAAGGGCCGGATACACCATGATTCAGTTTAGAATATTGCTTGAAAAGGATGAGGATGGATGGTTTACTGCAACGGTCCCTTCCCTTCCGGGATGCATCTCTCAGGGAGAACAGAAAAAGAGGCAAAGAAAAACATCGCAGAAGCAATTGAACTGCACCTGAAGTCTCTTGCAGAAGAAGGAATCCCATTACGGCCTGAAAACGGAATGACAGAAACCTTTGTTGCAGTGAATGTATGAGCGCAAAGCTCCCGGTCATATCCGGACAGCAATTGGTTAAGGCATTTTCAAAGGACGGATACTTCATACATGACCAGAAGGGAAGTCACATCCATCTTCGCCATCCAACAAAAAGACCGCTTACCGTTCCAAATCATCATGAAATATCACGAGGCACTCTGCGGGAAGCCGGATTGACTACAGATGAATGTATGGAATTGCTGTAATCTCCAATAGAAGAGACGAAATGAGGCGCAATTCTCAAGAATCATTGTCCAAAAACACCAACGGAACAGGGAGAATGCTCACCTGCCCCCTCCTGTCTAACTCATCACACATGAGGGTGGGTCGGGCAGGGAGGGGGGGCCACCCCTCCCTTGCTGTTCATGATACACTCCCAACGGTAATTATTCTCACACCGATTCTTCCTATATCCATTCTTCAGGTAAGATTTTTCGCGGAATTGCGATATTAAACCAAAAAGGAACAAAAACAAAACAGGAGGGGGGGTGCCCCCCCTCTGCCGGATCCACTCCTTCGTGTGATAGGTCGCAAAGGGGACGGGCAGGCATCCCCCCCTCTTGCTCCGGTTGTAATGTATACTTCAGAAAAATGTGATGAAATTCAAAGAGCAGAAAATGGAGTAGACCCATCATCCATGAGTACAGGGAAGCAACCGGACCCTGAGTACAGAGGAGGAATTTATCCCGGAGTAGAGGATAGTAATGTATTGAGGAGAGTAAGCAATGGATGTCGCACGGGTCTGTTCAGACCTGGTCCAAATCAATACGGAGAATCCGCCGGGACGAACGGATGAGGCAGTGGAATATATCGCAGGCATTCTTGAAAATCTGGGATATCGCCCCCCCGGCTCATTAAAAATTCCGGCGGTCACTGGAATGTCTGTGCCGGCCCGCGCGATTGCAGTCTGCTTTTTTGCGGTCACCTGGATGTGGTGCCCGCAGGGGAGGAGGGCTGGACGCATGACCCTTTCTCCGGTGTGATTGAAAACGGATATGTCTGGGGGCCGCGGCTCGACGGATATGAAGGGCGGGTGTGCAGCAATTCTTGCGGCGCTGGAACGGTTTGATGAGATACCGGTCTCGGTTGCCTTTGTCTGTGACGAGGAAGATGGGCGGAGGGACGGGGGGGTGCAACATCTGCTGCGGGAAGAAGAGATTGTGCCTGCGACTGTCTCGTGGCGGAGCTACGCCCTGTCTCCACCCGTCGGTGGGCCAGAAGGGTCTCTGCCGGTTCCGGGCGACCTTCCGGGGGGGCACGCCGGGGGGGCACGGTTCGCTCTACCCGTTTGCAGGTGAGAATGCTATTGTGCAGGCTGCCGGGTTTGTTCAGCGCATGATGGCTGTTACGGAACGGGAGTACGCCCCCGGAGGCGATGATGAAAGCGCTGGTTGGGAATTCCGAGGAGGCGATTGCGGCCATCTTCCCAAACGCGGATGTGGCCCGCCTTTTGACCCGGATCACCTGCAACCCAGGGTTGATCACCGGTGGCGAGGGGGGGACGAATATCGTCGCCGAGGAGTGCACGGTCGCGCTTGACATGCGCCTGCCGTGGGGGGGCTGCACACCGGAGGCGGTGCTGGCGAAAGTTGAGCAGGACATCTGTGCTCCGGGCGTCTGTATCGAGAGCTGTGCGGCGCCGACCTGCACGTCACCGGAGTGTGACTGGTATGTCGCCTGTCGGCTGCGATTGAAGGGGTGTATGGTATGCCGGCCCACCCGATTCTGCAGTGGGCGGCGAGTGACGCACGGTTTTTGCGGGCGGCAGGCTTCCGGGCGGCGGAGTACGGCCCGGGCGAGATCCATCTGCTACACGCACAGGACGAGCGGGTCGCCGTGGATCAGCTGGAGCGGGCGGTGGAAGTGTATGCGGCGCTGATTGCCGCGTATGTGGATGAGACTGACTGCCGCATAATGTGCAGGCCCTGATCGGTTTGTGTGTGACTGTGGCAGTGTTGTCGTCAATGTACCCCAACCGATATGACCTGACATTACGATTCGTCTCTCTTTTTCCTGACCTCTGAATTTCACCGGTTTTGTCGCACCATCTGTTGCACCTGGAGCAAGGGGGGGGATGCTTGTCCATCCCCCTGCGACCTGTCATATTTTCAGGGGGGGGAGGGCTGCAGGGAGGGGGGGGACTTTCCCCCTCCCTTGCTGTGTGTTATGCCACTTCATTCCGATTCCCGAATGTTATCAGGAGGGGGATCACCCATAGATTAAATATTTTTGGTACCATATTGCTGATAATGAACAGACATATGCTTTTTTTGGCAGCAGCTCTTTCCATTGTCCTCGTGCTTGCATGTGCAGGATGCTCGGAACTGCCCGCGGATGAGCGTGACGTTCGTTCAGGGGGGGGAAAACGGGGGGGAGACGGCGGCCCCGACCGCAACGCCGAACTGGGTGCAGGAGGCCACACCCATCAGGACTCCCGAACCGGTGGTAACGACACCCCCGGTCGCACCTGAACCGGAACTGCCCGTGTATACCGAAATATACTCCAACAAGGTCTACCTGCTCTATGACGTCATCGCGCTCAACTATGACCTGAAGGTGCCCGCGATGATGATCGATCTCGAAATCGATCCGGACATGGTCGCAGACACGAATGAAAAATACAGCGATTATGGCAGTAAGAAACTGATCACGGTCAAGAAGAGTTATCCCGACCCACGTGCCGACCTCATCGTCACCATCTTTGACCGCACCACGGGCGACATCGTCGAAGAGTATGACTTTGAGCAGTTCAACCAGGAGCATGAAGAGCAGACAATCACGCTCAGATACCCCCGGCCTCTACCAGATTGAGCTGGAGGGGGGGAACAATGTGGATGTGGGCATCACGATCACCGTCCCCCGAGGCAAATGTCGTAGACGGTGAGGAGCCGTTCCCGGTGAAGTGAGGGGGGGAAGAGTGAGGGTGAGAGAGAAAGAGAGAGAAAGAAAAAATGTAAAAAAGAGAGGAGAGGGAAGAGTCAACTGAAATAAATGGGTCGGAGTTGGTTGGATCGGGGGGGCTGGCTGATTTTGGCAGAAACGCAGACCAGGATGTGCCGGGATAGGTTATGTCCAGTCGGAATAAGTTATGAGCAGTTGGAATGGGTTATGATCGGCCGGAATGATCCGGATGCTACCCGAACGTGGGGGGGGAAGGGGGAGCAACAAGGTGAATCAATGAATCGAAAGAGGGCAGGGCGGTGCACGGGAGGGAGTCGTCCCGCGCTCCACCACCGTTTTGTCCCAAAAAATCCCGTTCGCCCTGCCTCAAACCCCCACCATGCTCCAAAAAATGCATCAAATCTCATAAAATTTCATAAAATATCATTCAGTTCCGCACATTCTCCGGAACAAATGCAAAGCTTTTACTTCCAGGAAGTCCTATTTCTGTAAGCACCTCGGTAGGAGAGATGTGCGACGCCGTGTGTCCCGGTAGGGTAGTGGATATCCTAGAAGCTTGCGGAGCTTTTGACCCGGGTTCAAGTCCGGCCGGGGGGGCGTCAGTTTTCGGGGGGGATTTCCCCGATTTGATTTTTTCGGAGTTTTTGTTTGGTGAGTCGGAGGTATTTTTCCAGGTGATTTGACAATTTGGATGTGCTTTTTGCTTTCTCTCGTAGCTTGTGGTGTGCGATACCATTCATTTGGGGCAAAATCCCGGCATCGGGTTGAGCAACGCTTAAATAACCCCTGAAATGATCTGTATCCCGGAAAAACGCACCCACACAGAAGCCCGGAGTGGGCAGTTCTCAGTCGAGACAACCCATACATCCTCCAAAAAAATCTGCCAATGGCGACCCCTTAATAATCTCCAATAATCACTCATTTTAGCAAATAAAAGGCATTGCAGCCCTTATTTCCCACCCGCAAAAAAGAGCGGAAAATACGTCCATATTACCTCCCGATTCCCTGCGCAGGGGGGGACCAAAGAGGGTGGATAACAAGTAGGTACAGGGTGGCAGCAAACAGGGGGGGCGAGGCAGTAACCTATGTTTCTGATATACATCCATCCGGCCTGCAACATTCAGGCACACCATCTTTTGCTTCGCAGCATTTTTACAGGGCCTGTTGTTCAACCATCCATCTCATCGTTCAGTCGCACCAGAATCACAACATACGAACTTCCCACTCGCCTGTCACGCACGCACAGACACTGTATCAATCAAACATTCTATGCCGGATATCATCAGAATGAATGATGGACAAAAACAACAAATCCCTCCGAATAAGAATCAGAACCGATCCCCCCCCGCATACAAAAAGATCGCATCGTATCCATCGCACCACATTCCCTGACTTCTCCTGTGAACATCCCCCCCTGCCATTTTTCAGATATGCAGATGTTTCCGGAGGAACCGGCAAACCGGAATAAAACCGGCACAATGCGCCGGGTAACAGGACGATACAGACGCGTCCCGGAGTGCCCCCCCTATTTAATAAAAGGATAGGGCAAATTTACACAGAAAAACAAACCCTTAAATAATTTTTAGAGAAACCTTAATGAACAATATTCATTAATCCGGGACCCCCCCGTGATTATATTCTACAGATTGTTGCGATATATTTTTAAATGATCAGAGGGCGCATGAAAAATAAGACAATTATTGCTGTTATTCCTGCATACAATGAAGGGATCACCATCGGGAGTGTGGTACTGGGAAGCAGGAAATATGCGTGCGAAACATTCCCCGAAATAATTCAGACTGCCATGGAGAATGGAAGAACACCCTGGATGTATCCTTCGGAAGTGATTACGGTATGATCATTGCCGCCATGCCAGCATATAATGAAGAACAGTTTATTGCAAAGACTGTTCTTGGCGCACAAAAATATGTTGACACGGTTCTCATTGTCGATGACGGTTCATCTGATGCAACAATCGAGATTGCCGAGGCACTCGGTGCCAGGGTCATCCGGCATGAAACCAACAAAGGATATGGCGGGGGGGCCCTTCAGACGATATTTTCAGCAGCAGAAGACCAGGACGCAGACATCCTCATCATCCTGGATGCAGACGGACAGCACAACCCGGATGATATCCCCAAATTCCTGAATGCATTCAAAAGTGGAGAGTGCGACCTCGTCATCGGCTCACGATTCCTCGATAATGCAAAGGATTCCATCCCCGGTTACCGAAAAGTCGGGATGAAAGTACTTGACAAAGCAACAAATCTTGCTGCATCAAGCAACATGCCCGGTGTATCCGATTCCCAGAGTGGATTCAGAGCATATAACAAGAAAGCCATCAAAGCAATTGCCCCTTCCCTGTCAGGGAACGGTATGTCAGCAGGATCTGAGATCCTCCTCCACGCAAGTGAAGAAGATCTTCAGATCTGTGAGGTGCCTGTTCATGTCCGGTATGATCTTGAGGAGACATCATCAGAGAACCCGGTTAAGCATGGCCTGATGGTTCTCTACAATATTATTGGATTTATCAGTTTCAAACGTCCCCCCCTGTGGTTCTTCGGCCTCCCCCCCGGCACCATTCTGACCACCGGAGGATTTGCGGTTGGATTATATGTCCTCGGCGAACTGCATAGATATGGTATATTCCATTACATCATGGGAATTCTGTCCATTCTTGCTATGATCTTTGGGATGTTGTTGTTTACTTCAGGGTTGATTCTGAATTCGATTGTTCGGTTGATTAATGCAAATGAGTAGAACAATTAAACAATGTGAGTTCAAATATGTCCTTGATATTTCTAAAATGTGAAAAACAGGCTCTTGGATTACTGCAATATCCATATTAGGAGAAAAACGTTATGAAAACAGATAAAGCAAAAGAATGGATCAATATTCGGCATCTTAGGCTTCAGACATATACCTATTATGGGATAAACAAAATATGCAATGTTTTAAAAAATACATCAGATTCTATCAATAAAGTATACTATTATCCAATTATAAGAAGCCAAGAACAACTTGGAGACATCGTAAACAGAATATCCTGGTATTTGCCAGATTCCGTTCACTCAGATATTATCGTTTATGTACCAGTTGAAAAAAATTAACCAAAATTGATTTGTGTTCACTTAACGTTCCAGAAAACCAAGAAAATTATATTAAAGATTGCAAAAACATCAGATTAATACCAGAAAACGAATTAGATCTTTCTGATGCCGATCTGATCCTGCTTTGGGACAAAAAATACCGCTATTCTAGCAAAATCATTAATCATCTTGAAAAGGTAAATGTTGTTGATCCTACCTACTATTTTTCAGTTGAAGGAGAAACATATCAAAGGTTATTCTACCGAACACTGGATTTGGATAAGAAGAAGGAATTCAATAGAATATCTTTGGACAATTTTCAGAAATTACTTGGCACCGTACAAAATTGTGAAAAGGGATTTGTCTTTGGTTCAGGATCATCACTCGAAAAATATGGAATGAAATTCAACTATGAAGATGGATTTAAAGTTGTTTGTAACAGCATTGTCAAAAACTCTGAATTGATGGAATATATAAATCCTCAACTTCTTGTATTTGGCGATGCTCAACATCATACCAGCCCCAACAAATATGCAGCGAAATTTCGTGAAACGCTGCTTGATGCCAGCAAAAAGCACAATTTTTTCATCTTAACGAAAGATTATTTTATGCCGCTGTTTTTGGTGCACTATCCCGAATTAAAAAATAAAATTATTGGAATTGAGGCACCAGGAGTTTGGGATTTATCTATGTCTGAGATTATCTCGATGGTAATTCGCAGACCACATAAAATTCCATGGTTCGACAAAATTCCAGGCCATGATGAAAAATTTAATTTTCCATCTGCGGATAAATTTTATGTAAGAAGTGCTGGAAGTGTCCTCCCATCATATATGATTCCAATTGCATCCACAGTTTGTGATGAGATCTACGTTTTGGGTGCAGATGGAAGAGATCCAAAAGGAAGGAAGCCAGATGACACATACATCTGGAGCTATAGTTCTTCATGTCAATTCAGCGACGAACTAATGCAAACTGCATTCGATACCCATCCATCATATTTCAGAGATCGTCCTCACTGTGAAGTGATGGATATGTATTGTGATAATTATGATGAATTAATTAAATTCGGAGAGTCAATGGGAAAAAAATATTATTCGTTGGCACCCTCCTTCATTTCAGCATTGGGAAAGAGATATGTCAATAATTTCAATAATGAAATTGTTGATAACAGCAAAATTGAACAGAAGGAGGCATAATATTTGTGAACCAGAAAAACGAAGTATTGTGTTCAATAATTATTCGATGCTATAATGAAGAAAAACACATTGGTAAGTTGTTTGCAGGAATTTCACAACAAACAATAAAAAATATTGAACTAATCTTAGTCGATTCTGGTTCCACTGATTCAACATTAAATATTGCATCAAAATATCAAACAAATCTGGTATATATTTCTCCCGAAGAATTTTCATTCGGCAGGGCATTGAACTATGGTTGTAAGGCTGCAAAAGGTAAATATCTAGTATTTATTAGCGCACACTGCTGGCCCATATATGATGATTGGCTGGAGCACTTATTAGAGCCATTTCAGGATGAAAAAGTCGGACTAGTATATGGTAAACAAAGAGGAAACGAACAAACGAAATTTTCAGAAGAACAAATATTCATAAGCTGGTTCCCGGAAAATTCAGATTATGATCAGACACACCCTTTTTGCAATAACGCTAACTGCACAATAAGAAAAGAACTGTGGAATAAAATTCCCTATGATGAAGATTTGACTGGTTTGGAAGACCTGGATTGGGCACAAAAAGCAATTACTGAGCATAAGTATAAAATTGTATATTCTTCATCTGCTCCAATCATCCATGTGCATGAAGAAACGACTAAAAGTATTTTAAACAGGTACCGGAGGGAAGCTATCGCACTAAAACATATTTTCCCGAAAGAGCGGTTTACTATTTTTGACTTTATAAAATTGACATCAATAAACATTTTGACAGATATATCTAAATTGAGTATCAATCGCAAAATGTTTCGAAATATAACTGATATCTTTTCATTCAGAATAATGCAATTCTGGGGGGGCACATATATAGGATTTAAAACGGGCGATCAAATATCTTCTTCTCTTAAAAGGACATTTTATTATCCAAATCATGTAAAAAAAGAAAAAAAGTATTCGATGGAAAAACCAGCAAAACAACCAATTGATTACCAAAAATTTCAATAAAGAGGCAAAGAATGAAGCAACATATTGATATTTCACTCCCTCTCGGTTTGAATATTCCTATTTGGCCAAATAGTGAGGGAATAACGGTTATTCGAACACAAAATTTGGATAACGGCGATCCATCAAATAATTCACGAATAATTGCAGATGTTCATACAGGAACACATATCGATGCACCTTTGCACTACATAAAAGAAGGGAAAAGTGTTGATGAAATCAACACAGATGTACTGATTGGTCCCACATTTGTTGCAGAATTTCCCAACCAAGCTATTGTTACAAAAAAAGACCTTGAAATGGCAAACATACCTGAAAATACAGAAAGGTTGCTTATTAAGACACAAAATTCACAATTATTGACTAAAGGTGATAAATTCACTGAAAATTTTGTGGGTTTATCATCTGATGCAGCACAATGGGTTGTTAATAAGGAAATACGTCTTATCGGCATAGATTATCTTTCAATTCAACCATATTCTGGTTTTCATAAAACACATGAAATACTTTTGAAGGAAGATATTGTCATTGTCGAGGGTTTAAATCTTACAGATGTAATGACTGGTATTTATCAATTAATTTGTCTGCCAATTAAAATCGAAGGTGCTGAAGGAGCTCCTGCACGGGCTATCCTGGTAAAAACATCATAATGAGGAGTTATAATGAAATTAAAAATTGCAGCAATCGTGCCGATGAGGCATAACAGCGAAAGAGTCCCTGGTAAAAATTATCGTTCTTTTGGAGGGCAACCACTCTATCGCCACATCATTAACTCATTATTATCATGTCCATTAATCGATGAGGTAATCATCGACACGGATAGTCCCACCATCTTTAATGATGTATCAAATAATTTTCCACAGGTGAAATTAATTGAAAGGCCAGAACATCTTCGGTCAGGTTCTATTCCAATGAATGATGTTTTATTGCATAGCGTAAACCAGGTTGAAGCAGATTTTTATCTCCAGACTCATAGCACAAATCCCTTACTAACATCAGACACAATAACAAAAGCTATTGTATTTTTTATCGAGAATTACCCACTCTACGATTCACTTTTTTTCTGTCACGAGAATCAACAGCAGACTTTGGGATTCATTAGGAAGAGCAATCAACCATAATCCAGCAATTCTGTTACGTACCCAAGACCTCCCTCCAATTTACGAAGAGAATTCATGTATATATTTATTTTCAAAGGAGACACTTGAATCCCGACATAACAGAATAGGTGAGCGTCCATTAATGTTCGAAATAGATGCGGTTGAATCTTGTGATATCGACGAAGAATTAGACTTTCGTATTGCTGAATTGCTTTATCAGGAGCGTGAAAATTAAATGAATTATAAAGTATTGATCTCATGTCCACATTTGCAACGCACAATTGAAAATTACCTGCCGCTATTCGAAAAAAATAATATCGAACTGGTTATTCCTCAAATCGAGCAGAATCTGTCCGAAAAAGAATTGCTCGAAATCATCGATCAGTATGATGGTGTTATCGCAGGCGATGATGTATTTTCAGAACAGGTTTTGGCCAAAGCATCCAAACTTAAAGTAATTTCAAAGTGGGGGGGAATTGGTTTGGATGCCATTGATCTTGAAGCAGCAAAACGACTCGGAATTCAGGTATCCAACACCCCCCCGAACGTTTTTGGAGACGAGGTTGCCGATTTGGTCATTGGATACATCATCATGTTATCCAGAAATATGCATCACATTAACAGCCTCGTAAGAAAAGGATGCTGGAAAGAGGCACAAATCCGCGGACAGTCTTTACGGGGGGGGAAAACTCTGGGCGTTATCGGTGTAGGAAGTATCGGTAGAGCTGTTATCGAAAGAGCAAAAGCAATGGGAATGAATCTGATCGGATACGACGTCTATCCAATATCGGATGCATTTATCAATGAAACCGGGATGATTCAAACCAGTTTAGAGGAATTACTCATAAATTCTGACTTTATTTCACTCAATTGCAATTTGACCGAAGATAACAAACACATGATCGGAAAAACAGAATTTGAATTGATGAAAAATCAGGTACATATCATTAATACTGCACGTGGAGGCCTCATTGACGAAAAATATCTCCTTGAGGCATTACATTCTGGAAAAGTAGCAGGGGGGGCTGCATTAGATGTATTTGAATGCGAACCACTGCCTTTGGAAAACTCACTTCATGAATTTAACAACTGTATTTTTGGTGCCCATAATAGCTCAAATACGTACGAGGCAGTAATGCGAACGAATGACCTGGCAATAGACAACCTGATGAAAGGATTGAAAGAGGAGGTTTCCCTTCGTGAATAAAGTTGTTCTAATAACCGGTGTATCCAGTGGCATAGGAAATGCGACAGCCAGACTATTCTCAGAAGAAGGATGGCACGTAATTGGTGTATCACGGACCAAAACAGACAAAATAGAGGGTGTGGACCACTATATCCCGGCAGATGTATCCAATATCGCTGATATAGAACGTGTTTTCCAAGAAATTGAAAAAGAGGAAGGCAAATTAGACACATTGGTAAATAATGCTGCTCTTCAAATCTGCAAACCAATTCTTGAAACAACAGTTGAAGAATGGGACAATGTCTTCCATACAAATGTCAGGTCTGTATTTTATTGTTCTAAACTTGCATATCCTTTGATGGCTGAAAACGGTGGTTCTATCGTGAACGTCAGTTCAGTGCATGCAATAGCAACATCAGCAAACATTGCAGCATATGCCGCAAGCAAGGGAGCAATTAAGACGTTAACACAGAATATGGCTATTGAATTTGCAAGAGATAATATCCGGGTAAATGCTGTGTTGCCTGGCGCAATAGATACTCCAATGCTGCATGAAGGCCTCAAACGATTATGTACTAGTAATGAAAAATTTAAGATTAAAAAAGATGAATTAACTCAAAAAACGGTTGTTGGGCGAATTGGAGACCCCATTGAGATATCATATCCAATATTGTTTTTAGCAAATTATCAGTACTCATCTTATATCACAGGTCAAACAATTATTGTTGATGGTGGAGCAACAGTTAAATTAAGCACTGAATAATTAGTAAATCAAAATGACAAACTCAAATTATCTGATTTAATAATTTAATTATAATAAACCATTTACAATTTTGGTGAATATTAAAATGAACATAGATCAATCATTCACATTTAGGTCATTTAAGAGACCAACTAAACCATTTGATATTTGCCGTTTTTTAGTGATACTTGAATATAGTTTCATTGCTCTCTCTTTGGTTTTCATAGCTCAAATGCCAAGAAGCAACAATTACGAATTATCAATATATGATGCTTCTGGATGGATATTTTGGGTAATTATAATAATAGCAATCATGTCAGGACTAACCAATATAATTATCATAGCACTGGGAAAATACAGAGAAAAACAATTCTGGGGGAAATATTGCATTTTTAGGAATAATTATTTCAAACATACTTATTTTAGCAATACCCATTTTTCGGGGTTACTACCTAAATAGCTTCGGAGATGAAATTTCACACTTGGGATATATAAAAGACATTCAAATCTCAGGTCAATTAGGTTATAACAATAAATACCCCCCCGCTATCCATATTCTATCATATTTTATTATTTCACTTACTCAAATTGAACCTATGTTCATTATAAAGATAATCCCAATATTTTTTTATTTAATGTATATTCTTGGCATATATCTAATTGCAAGCAGAGGGAAATATTGTTTTGAACAGAAATATTTAATATTAATTTTTGGCTCAACATTAATGTTCACTTACTTTAATTACTTGTTCTTGCCCACTCATCTATTTCTTTATCTAGTTCCCCCCCTTTTCATATACATATTGTTTAAAACTCAGCATCAGACATCCTTAAATTTAACATTTCTAATCTCAATTTTCGTTATTCTTTTTCCATTATTTCACCCGCTAGGAACTTTTCTATTAATAATATTAATATCAGCTTATTGTATTTTTGTAACATTAATCCGACATTTGTTTAAAAAAAATAAAACGGATCAATCTGATAAAAATTTCCTAAACAATGCCTATGGTGCTGTTTTACTGATGGCGATAGTAATTTCTGCATGGTTTAGTAGATTCTACTTATTTGACGTAACAATTCGTCAGGGATATCAGTGGTTTATCCTCAATTCTGGAGAACCGCCAGTTGAAGAGATCTCAATTATAACCCAAAGTTTGAATGTTATTGAATTGATAGAAATAATATTATTTAACTATGGCCACATATTAATCTATTCAATATTATCGGTTGTCTGCATATTATGGTTTTGTTACCATTTATTTACAAAAAAGATAAAGTATGTTCAGGAATTATCATTCTATCAATTATTTTTTCTTTTAATTAGTTTACTGTATGTTTCTACTTTATTAGGGGATTTCCTTATGACAGGAAAATCGATTAGGATTTTCTGTTGGGCAATTTTAGCTTCAATATTTGTAAATGGTGCAATATGCTATGAAATGATTAAATTAAAAGGGAAAAAATTTAAAATGTTTGCATTTTTTATTATTTTTTTAATTATGCTTTCTACGACAACAATAGGTATTTTTAGTATATTCCCATCACCAATTAGCAAACAAGGCGGGATCCAAGTTACTAACTCAGAATGGTCAGGCATGTGTTGGTTTTTCGAGCATAAAGAAAATGATAATGTAATATTTCTCGATCAGTTACCTAGGAGAGCACCAGATTTGATATATGGTAGGGATAATGAAAAACCGTTGAATACGGGTGGATTTATTTATGCTGGAGACATTTTTAATTTGAAAACTATTTATTCTGGAAAGATCTCATATTATATTAATTCAGGGAATTATTTTGTTCTAAGTGAAAGGTATAGAGAGACGCGCCATTTAATTTGGCCCGATAGGGACCTTTGACATATAACAATATAATAAAGCTTGATTTTGATCAGAGTATTATAAAGATTTATAATTGCGATGATCAAGACATTTTACGAGTTATCTAAAAAGGAGAATTCATTATGAAACATAACATATTAATTGCTGAAAATATACCAAGTATGAATAAAGGGGAAGAAACAATATTTGAAGGAATTTTAGAGAGCCTAAATTTTGTTGAAGATCTTAATGTTTCTATGTTTTCCCAGTATCCAGAAATAGATGCTTCCCGTTATGCAGACAAAGCAGAAATTATTGATATTCGGCGGATATTGCTAGGGTATAAACATACTAGTTACCCAAACAAGTGTGTTCAGATATTGTCTTCATTTATTGTATTATTAGAACATGGCTTATTTGCAGTTGGATATAAAATATTAGGCACAAGTGTACTAAAACTTACAAGGCATGATATTTGGAAAAAATATATTGAAGCAGATGCTATTATTTTTGGACATAATGGTACTTTTTGTGTAGGGGGAGGCATAGGGATGCCCATTGTTTTGCACCCAATAATTCTCCCATCTCTTGCAAAGATATTAGGTAAACCCATCATATTATATGGGGGGAAGCATTGAACTAAAACAAGTTTGGTATAGTCAATTTTTAGCTAAACTTTATCGATTTGCATTAAATCGTGTGGATTTAATTACTCTAAGGGAATCAACCTCTTATTTGAACTATAATAAATTAAAAGTTAAAAATGAAAATTGTTTCCTGACAACTGACCTCGCATTTTTATTGCAGCCATCACCTATGAACCAAGGAAAAAATATTTTGAAACTTGAAGGAATAGAAAAATCAGAAAAAGTGCTTGTCGGAATGACAGTCACAAGAGAAAAAGCATCAATTGCATATCCAAGTTTAAATGACCCTAAAAAAAGTTATATCGAGCATGTAAAGATGTTGGCCAAAGTGATAGATCAAATTACTAAAGAATTTAATGCAAAAGTATTATTTATTCCTCATTGTATTGGGATTGCTGATAATTTAGATGACCGAATAATTGCTCAAGAAATCTGTAATCACTGCAATAATAAAGAAGATATAATAAACATCACGAATGAATATAATGCACAGGATTTAAAATCTCTTCTTGGAGAATTAGATTTATTCATTGGTGAGAGGGTCCATTCAGTAATTAATGCTATGACAATGACAACTCCATCAATTTTAATATCAAATACAGAGGATCAAAGACTTGATATCATTCGACGTTTTTGGCCAGATAGATGCAATCTGTGACATTAAGGATCTGGAGGCTGATCAATTGTTTGATAAAATAAAAAAGACATGGAATCAACGTGATTCAATAAAAGAAATCTTATTGATCCAAACAAATGACGCAAAAATAAACGCAACAAAAAACACTGAATTGCTTCAAAAAATTATTCTGCAAAAAAAGAAATGATCAAAAATCATTTATCTTTCCTGAAGATCGATGCAATTTTTTGTACCATTTTACAATGCATTCTAAGCAATAATCGATGTTGACTGTTTGCAAAAAAGATACGCGGATAATAAAGAAAGATCGTGTTTAAAATATCTACGACCCTAATTGGTATTAATAATTCATCATGATTATATCGTGGAATATCCCCCCCATGAAGGGCCATAAACAAGTATTTTCTAACTCTAAATAGTTTTTCCTCGGAAAGAATCCTTGCGATTTATTAACCTTATCAGCAGTGATTTGAGAGAAAACCGCAACACCTTTTAACTGCATTTTCTGAATAATATCTTCAGCAACTTTTGTACGTGACACAACTATTGATGAGCCACATTTATCTACACCAATAACCTCATCTAACCAAGCGTCAGCAAAAGATAGATCTGCAAATTCTGCGGCTTGATCTATACAAACAGTACACCGCCACGGTGTATATGAACAAAATTCACAACTATAATATTTTAAATATTGTTCCTCATAATAAGATTCATCATTATTTTTCACACAAATCGATAACTTCCCTGGCCACCCACTCCCACGATAACTAATATTTGAAATATTTATTTCATCTATTCCTAGTTGGTTTGTATAGTTATTTGTTGCAGAAAATGTTTTGGTTGTACCACAAAAAATGCCTAAATGCAGGACGATCCTTTCTTTCAATTTTTTGTTAATCAATTCTGCCTTCCTTATACCCTGAATGTGACACGGAAGTCCCACAACGGCATATTTCCCTTCTACCTTTAGTATTTCATTTATCACTTTATTTGCTGGAACAGGACAATATTTCGAACCACAAGCAGAAATTACTTCTTGTTCTGTTCGAGCAATAAATGGTTCAGGAATAATTGGATTATCTTTACTCATGCGAGTGACCAATGCACCATCAATTAAACCTTCTCTAAGTGCAAACAAAATAACGGATGTAACTAACCCACCAGAAGATGATTTGTACCTCACCTTCCTGTCACAAGCATGGGAGAGATAACAATTATTGTAGTGTCCCAGTAAAAAATCAGAAGAAGGTTGATTAAATATTTTTTGATTAAGATCTTTAAAATCAACAAATTTACCCGGACAAACAGATACACACATTCCACAAAATGTACACCCCCCCGCTTTAATTGAAGGAAGGTATATCGCTTTTTCTTTATCAAGCTCCATAATAATTGAAGACTGTGGACAGATCCCTTCACAAGTACCACAGCCTGTACATAGACCGTGACTAACAACTGACTCTACATTTTTTCCGCTATGACTCATAGAATTCTCCATTATTATTCTGATTTAAAAAAACCTATAGCACATATTTGTCTGAAAACCTTCAGTCGATAACATGCACTGAGATACTTCTCTCTGTACATTTAACTTATTTTCTGTCAACGGAAGATTAATTTT
>NZ_BBBG01000011.1 GCF_001315945.1 Methanogenium cariaci JCM 10550
TAAATTGATGCGTCTGGCAGAAATGCCGTGCATTGAATAATAACCCCCCCTATTCATCTCAGAAACAGATTATGTCATGATGCCCCCCCATGATCTGATTTCACGTCCGGATGTTCTGTTTTGCATTTAAATTTCAGAGGTTGTGAGTACGGGGAAAGAGTTCATTGGAGTGGATGGAGGCAAAAATATAGCGGTTGACCCCCCCATCGTGGATAAAAACAATATCCTGAAATTATCCATTCATAAGCCAGACAAATGATATGGTAACTGCACCAAGGATGATACAGAATATCCAGAACGGAGTCCGTTTCGCTACCTTAAGCAGGACGTTCATCGATACATAACCGAAAAAAAGGGATGACACTGCTAAAATGACGGCGGTCTGAAGAGGTATCAGCCGTATTGTACCAAAATCTATGATAAAAATTGAGAGTGCCGCAGGGACACTGATCAGAAAAGAAATGACCAGTGCGGTCTCCTGGTTTATCTTTTGTGCAAGAAGGGTTGCCACCGTAATTCCAGACCGTGAAACCCCCGGAAGGATGGCAAAGCCCTGTGCAATTCCGGTGATCACCATATCCCTGTCACTCATTTGATCCATCTCTTTTTCGCCCGGTGTGCCGGATACTTTCATAATCACGCCGGTGAGGATCAGCAGGCATCCGATTAAGACCGTAAAGGTGGAGGCATTCTGTTCCAGGGATACGGTTTTCAGCAGAAGATAGAGCGGCAGAGCAGTTATCGCCGTTGAAAGAGTTGCAATCAGGAGAATTCGTGTCAGTTTATAGTCCGGACGAAGATTTTTTAAGATCTCAACAAACTCTCCCCGGAACCGAATCATCACTGCTATCATCGTGCCGAAATGAAGGTAAAACGCATATGACAGAGCCGTCTGAGGGTCCATATGGAGATAGTTGAGCAGATAAAGCATAGTCTGTGCTTCACTGCTTATCGGGAGCCATTCAACGGTTCCCTGAATTGCACCTGCAATAATTGCTTCCAGACCGTTCATACAATAGCATGGAGTCGGTTCGCTATGACTAATAGTTTGTGCACCATTTTGTAAAAAATCGGTGAGATATCAGAGGACAGTTCATTCTCTCCTGACATACCAACCAGCGAGTATGATGATGCAGCCCGATATCAGGCTAAAGGTGAAACCTCCGGCGTTTTGATCTGCCGGGTATCTGTCCCGTATGATTCCCGTCGGGGGGGTCACCGTCCGGGACGGGCCGGATAATCCGCCTTCATCTGAGACGATAATGTGAGCCGTCTGTTTTTTTGAATAAATCTCAAATGCAGCGTTTGTCTTATCTGAAATGATCTTTACTGCGGAACCCCCGTTGGTCTCTTTAAAATTGGTATATGGCATCCCATCTCGGGTTATCCGCTGTATCGTATTTTTTGGCATATGAACCGTGATTTCCATCCCTGCATCCGTCTTAGAGATGCCGATCAGGTCATCCCCATTCTTTCTGAGATAAGTGCCGCCTGACAACATACAGTAATAATCCGCTGAATTCTTTGGCTGGCGGAAAAATACCGTCCCTGCATCTGTCTTAAATATATCAAATGTGGCGTCTCCTGTTCCTGAATAGATGGTGTCGGTATTGGCCGATGAACCGACCCGTATGGCATTTCCATTTCCGGTGACCGGTAACTCTTCCGTTTTTTTATCCATCTCATTCAGGTATCCTGATGCGAGAACCGTAATGCGAAAGAGTTCTTCTGCCGGACGGTTTCTCAGATATAATACTGGCAAAAAAACTTCTGATGCAGCAGCATATCCTGCAATTCTCCCGACATGCTTTGTGATATATATCTCCGACGCCGGAACCGAAAAGAGGTTCAGCTGAACGGTTTACGGTATGGATTTGTTGTTTCCCATGTGACAGAGTTCGTTGTAATGCCCGTTTCGGTTTCACGTTTATAGGGTAAAGAAAGCCAGCCATATGAATCATCGTTTAGTGTAAGGCTGCCTTTGACATGCCCTATCTCAGATTCTACGTATTTTTTATCCCCGTTTTTATCCTTTGTTGGTGAAATGGTGAGACTGGACGGACGGAAAACATTGCGGTATATCCATTCTTTATCGCTTTCCAGACGGTCAACGATCACAAAGTAATCATCTTTTGGGTACAGAACGGTCCGGGTGTAGTGAATGGGTGATGCGAGGGTATTCTTTGTTGACCAGTCATCGCCAATCAGGTCAGTAATTGTTTCTGACGCAGCAATCCCTTTTATCCACGGGGGGGTCTGAATCACCGTATCCACGGTAACCGACGTATCAATACCACCTGCATCCCCCCTTGTATACTCCTCTTGCCTGGCTGTCCGCCCAAAACGAGGTTGCAAACGGTGTCTGTGGGTCTTCGATCTGAATACTGTTGTGATGGACGCCGTACTGTCCGTAATAGGTGTCAAGGACATGCTTTGTTTCACCTGCGTCTGCAAGAAGGAGATCTCCTCTGCTATAGTATTCAATACTCAGCTGGTCATGGTGTGCACTGTCCCGGTTACTGTTTGACTCCACATCGAATGTGACAAGAGATAACCAGTCCGCGTCTTCTTCCCAGTCTCCCCCCCTGAACACCTGATAGATGGCGTCTTCATCCAGATGACTGGTCCATTCCGGTGACTCCCGGCTGATACCGTTGTAGTTTTCATAGACAATGTAGAGAAGTTTTGTCGGTGCAAGGTCGTTTTCCCTTGAGTACGGGAGAAGCGTATCCCCCCCTTTGGTCTGGTCCAGGTATCTGAGCATTTCTCCTTTCTCCTGGTCATTCAGAAGACTGAGAATACCTCTTTGGTAGGTTTCGAGCGTGTTCCCTGATGTCACATAGTTGTTCATGTATCCGTTCGGGAGTGTCTCCCAGAGCTCTGAGGTGACGATCTTTTTTGCTACCGGGTAATCTTCGAGCATGTTTTTGTCATAGTGGACACTGTATACCTGGAACCACCAGAGGAGGTCATCGATGACATAGGTCTTATAGGATCCCAGCAGGTGCTTTCCTGATTCCTCATCAAATCCGTATGAGATGAGCGGTCTGTTGTAGGTGTGCAGTTCGTCGTTTACGAAGAGATAATCTGTGCCTGCTTTCGTCCAGTCCTCAGGGCCTGATGAGAGAGAAATTCTGTTTGGATTGGTATAATCCTCAAGTGCCAGTCCTGCGATTGCAACACTGGGATATGCCTGTCCGTGGTAGTCAGCAAACGAGACATAGGTCTTTTTGGTTCCGTCGCCGTTTAGATCCCGGTATGTGCGGTCTGCAAGACGGGCAAGTTTGTCCCGTATGGGGGTGTCGTCCGTTGAACTCAGACCTGGCTGTATCCAGTCATAGGCCAGTGCATACCCTCTCAGTGCCACTGCCCGATCCATGTCATACGGAGCGTCCCCCCCGACATCGAGGTTCAGGAGTGCCTGACGTCCTTTATCTAAGTATTTCTGTTCCTTTGTGATCTGGTAGGCAAGACCGAGATCACTTGCAAATCCGCTCCGGTAGGATATCCGGTTATATGATGCCCAGTTGGGGTTGGAGAAATCGCGTGAGAGCGAGGCATCTGCTGAGTTGATGATACCCATCTCCCAAGAGTTCCAGGGTGAAGATGAACGGTACTGGTATCCGGGAACTCCGGTAATGTCGGAGAATAAGAGGTTTGGATGCGATGCTGCCGATGCTGAGAATGAGGAAGATACGGTCAGTGCGATTATGATTCCGAAGAATAAATATTTTTTTGTAATAATGACTGATATTATATGATTCGTGCCCTTCATACTCTCACACAGTCCCCCATCAATATAATAATGTTTGTCTTTTTTTGACCTGAATGAAATTGTGTGGATCACATTAATATATTACAATAATAGATGAGGTATCAGGTTCTCGTGGTGTTGGGGACTCATAAAAGATGAGCTGAATCCCATGTTTAAAAAAGAGACCGGCGGTTAATTTCTGAAACAAAATATCATAAAAATGGGAAATTATGGGATCAAAAAGCTTAAACCGGCTAAAAGATACGAGATGCTTTAAGCGAATTCATTCATATTATGCTGAAGACAGATCTTTCTTTATATTATTGCTTTTTCTTATTGCAGTCCTTTTAATCGGATATCTTATCCCTTCACTGTATTTCGGCCGTCCTTTTGGAACAGATACGTATACCCATATTTTTCACACACAGGGAATGTACGCAACGGATTCACTGTTTGATTTTTATGAAGAAATGGGGGGGAAAAAGGTGTTGAACCCCCCATCTCGAGGACAATCTTTTTAATTATCCCTTTGGTTCATGGCTGTTTATTGCCGTTCTCGCAAAAGTTACCAATCTTGAACCTGATATCACTGCCTATCTGTTTAGTGCATTGTTCCTGGGAATTGTCGCAATAATCTATTTTATCTTTGCAGGTCTTTTTCTTGAAACAAAATCTCAAAAACTGTTTGCCGTTTTGTTTCTGTTTTCTATGCCCAGCGTTGTGCTGACGGTAAACAATTTTCGGCCGTCAACATTTGTTCTCCCGTTTTTATTATTTGTAATATACATCTCATATTCTGAAGAAATCACCCTGAAAAATTTGTTTCTCATGCTCATGACGGTCTTTGTAATAGCGCTGACGCACACCGGCTCTCTCATTTATCTTATGATCTTTTCCATTGGTTTTTTCTGGATGTATTGCTTGTTCGGGAGAAAATTCTCTCGTCCACTGTTTATATTATCATCAAGCACGTTTCTTTTCTTCTGGATCGCGGTAAAATTTTTTCCTCACCTCTATCAACAGTATGCAGCAAAAGCAACCCTCTTTTTGACCCCCCCGGTAATTTCCTTTCAAACAAGTTTCACATCTTTTTTGCGGATGAATTAAGCAATGTGATATATAACAACCTCTTCATAAACCATGAATTTGTATATGTGATCATCTGCTCAGCATTTATTTTTGCAGTCGGAAGTTTACTTGTCTTTCTGGGAAATGAATTTACCCGACATTATTCCCGATTTACCAATGAAAAAAAATTTGCCCTCATCCCCCCCTCGACCGGGATGTCTCATTCCTTTTTGACAACGCCGTTCTGGATCGGACCGATTCATGTAATACTTGGCATCATTGGATTTTTCCAGCTTGATCTGAAGGGTAAATGTTTGGCGGTAACCGTGGTTCTGACAACCGTTGCGCCAGCGATTATACAAGCTTCGGAAGGAATTTCTGGTACTACCGGTGCTCTCAGAGAGATTTCATATCTCTACATCATAGTCCCGGTTGTTGCGGTATTGGGCCTTTGGTATATTGTTCAGGTATTAAAAACTAAACTTAAAGACAGCAAATTGGCGATCACAATTCTGTTTGCGTTTATTTTTTCGGTAATCATTATCACGCCGGTAATTGGCAATGGATATTATCTCCCCCTCCATTTCCGGTGATGATTATATCATTGAGGGAATGCAATGGCTGTCAGATACCGGAGATCCGAATGAGAAAGTCGCAGGATATGGATACCGCACCGTGCCTGTTTATACGGAAAAAATGGATGTATCATACGGACTTGCATCCGGTACGCAGACCCGTACTTTTATTGAACTGTTAAACGGCATCTATTTCTCTAAAAACGGGAATCAGATGGTGGACCTATATTCACTATTTGGCACCAGATATGTATTAATGTCAGATAAATTGATCAACAATCTTAATAAAGAGGATAATGAGGTTGTTATTGATTCACAGAAAACCCTTGATAAAATATTTTCAAGCAGGGATTTTGGCATATACGCCTTTTTTAAGCAATCAAAAAGTCCTGATGATGGAAATTACATCGACGAACAGGTATCAATCAATACCGTCGGATCAAACATTGAGATCAGATCAAAATCGTATAAAGTGATCCTTGATCAGCAAACGCCAACAATTAAATCTATTGGCGATATTTCCCGGAATTATCTCCAGGAAGGCGTGATGTATGAGATGGCCCGAATCTCATGGCTGGGAAATAGCGATGATCTGGAGTCATATACGTTCTTTGATGAGACATTTACACGGGAGATCGTAGAAAACCAGATAATTTACCATACCGTTCTTAAAGATGAACGGAGAATCAACGACTGGTCATCCGTTAGCGTAATATATACATTCCTGCCTGAAATGATTAAACGAGAATTTACGATTTCAAATGACAGGCTTTCCACAAGTGACGCACCAGTAATGAAGGCATATTTATCCACAAATCTCTTCATGCCTGCATCCACTCTTGTACTGAAAAAATCCCTGAAAAGTTGAAAAGGAGATATATCCTTCAGAAGATACGGTGGATGTCGATGATATTTATGGAACGTTCTATCTTTCAGATGGTGATTCCGGATTATATATCAAATATGGGGGGGATACTGCCCCATATCCCAGATATACTTCATACAAGGGATCTACCGCATATGATTATAGTTCACTCAGTATTGGTAATTTTGAAATGATTGGGCCGGGTTCGTCTCTTCATCTGACTCAGTACATCTCAGTTGGTAGCGAGGATATTGCTGAACAGCATATTGAAAATGAAAACCGGATTTCACTGCATCCATATCCTGATGCAATCACTCCGTTGATCCTTTGTGGATATGACTCTGGTAGAAATACCATGAGGTACGGAAAAACGGATACCTTTGCAATAGGTAACAATAGTGTCGAATATACGGATGTCTCAGGGGGTTATGCGGCTTAGAAATTCCCTTAATTCTGTTTTGAATGACAAGGAGAGGAAGATTCCGTACACCATCTCTGTTGTGGTAAGCCCCCCCCGTATGATAATATTCTGTATTGTGAAGGATTACGCCACCCCCCCAGATGGCATACTATCATGGAGAACAAACGGGAACGGTAATTCTGCCGGAATCTGAGCCCCCCCGGACCGAGTTTTTGTCAAACCGTTATACCCGACAGGAATTCTTTTCGGACTGGAAAAATGTGATCCGAAGTGTCTCTGCAAATAATGATATGGCACTGTTTCTTATGCGGTCTGAAGATGTGGAAAATCCAATCTATTCCCAAAATTTTCAGGACATTTTTTCCTATGCAGAGGAATACGGCCTGACTGCCGTCGAACCGGGAGAAATTGCAGATCATTTCAAAAATCTACAGCAGGTTTCCTTTGATTCTTCCGTTGAAATGGATGAAGCGGTGATTCGTGTTACGAATGAAAATGATGTACCGGTAGAAGGTGTAACGTTCGTCGTGCGCATGCCAATACTGGACGAGGGTGTTTACGTTGCTGACAATGGGAAAATCGAAAAGACAAATCTGTATTTTGATCAGGATATTCTCTGGATCTCTGTTGACCTTGAGGCACACCAGTCAAAAACGATTTCAGTCAGGCCTTCTCTTACAAAGAAGAAACTCTTTATCGATATTCCGGATTCCCTAAAAGAAGGAATGGTAAAAATAATTGTAAGGGATGATAAAGGACAACCGATGAAAAATGCACGTATCACCATTGATGATATGCCATATACCACGAGTGGATATGGCAATGTCTCTTTGTATTTGAGGCGTGGTTCATATGAGTTAACGGTGGAAAAAGCGGGTTATCTTAAAGAAACACTGAATATTGACGTTAATAGTTATTTTTCGGTTCTTGAGGAGATGATAAAATCTGTTTCCCTCCCCCCCCAAAATACATCAAAATCGGTATAACAGGTTCCTTCCTGAGACATGAGTACACTATCGGGTAAACCAGTATATCTGGTGATTATAATGCCACTAAAAAAGATTTAACTATTTTTATCAATCCAGAAATGGACTTCTTCTGTGTTTATTTCACTATTGAGAATTACCTGAATCTTTGCAGGATAGGTCACATTTTCTCTCAGCAACAATTCTTCATTTTTTTCATAGTATTCATTTTTGTTCAGCTGGAATTGTTCCGTATGGACTAATTCATTATTTAAAAATATTTTACTCTCATAATCAGTGACACCTTCTTCAGAAGAGATAACTCCATAGGTAAAAGAGATTCTATCATTCTGGGTCTGATTTTGGTATGATTCTGGTATAATGTAGAGCGATGAATACTGTTCTTTGGTGAAAATAAACAGATATCCTGTTATGATAATTGCAATAATTATTGCAACGATTGCTGCAATTTTAAACATTGAATAAAATTCATTGCCTTCACACCTGTCATTCATATGTACTCAGGGATATGATAGCACAATATTGTTTAAATATATATTTGGTGGGATCAAGAAAAAATGCTGAAAAAATGTTTGGTAGAATACCCCCCCCATCAGCATTGGCCTGATGACCAATGATTTCTGTAAAGCTAAAAAATAATGTAGGTTCGGATTATACTCATCAAATAATCTGTATATATCCTGTTTTAGATTCGAAGTCTATTCCCTCTGCATTGATCACCCTCTGGGTTACCGAGTAGGTGCCGGGTTCTGTATAGGTGTGTGTCGGGTTCTGTTCGTATGAGCTTGCTCCGTCTCCAAAGTACCATGTCCATGAAGTGGGAATGCCCTGGCTCTGATCGGTAAAGGTCACCTGCATTGGTGCAGGCCCTGTTACACTGTCAGCACTGAACGCTGCCACGGGTTTTGTGGTTTCTGTCGGTTCCTCTGCAGCAGTTACGGATATGTAGCCTGTTTTTGTTTCGGTATCTGCTCCATCTGTATTCGTGACTTCCAGGGTGACCGCGTATGTGCCCGGTTCTGTGTAGACATGCAGGGGATTTTCTTCCTCTGCAGTTGTTCCATCACCAAAGTTCCATGACCATGCATCCGGACTGTCACTACTGTCATCCGTGAAGGTAACTTCCAGTGGCACAGTGCCTGATACGACATCTGCACTGAACGCTGCTACCGGCGGGTTTGTAACAGGAGCGGTGGTGTCTTCATCGGTTACCGTGATGTATCCTGTTTTATACTCAAAGTCGATTCCCTCTGCATTGATCACCCTCAGGGTTACCGAGTATGTACGGTTCTGTGTAGGTATGTGTCGGGTTCTGTTCGTATGAGCTTGCCCCCCCGCCTCCGAAGTACCATGTCCATGAAGTTGGAATGCCCTGGCTCTGATCGGTAAAGGTCACCTGCATTGGTGCAGGCCCGGTTACGCTGTCAGCACTGAATGCTGCCACTGGTTTTGTGGTTTCTTCCGGTTCCGGTGTCTCAGTTGGTGTCGGTTCCGGTGTTTCAGTTGGTGTCGGTTTCTCTGCAGCGATTACGGATATGTAACCGATCTTTGTCTCGACATCTGCTCCATCAGCATTTGTGACTTCCAGGGTGACCGCGTATGTGCCCGGTTGTGTGTAGGTGTGTTCGGGGGTTTTCTTCCTCTGCTGTTGTTCCATCACCAAAGTTCCACGACCAGGAATCCGGACTGTTACTACTTTCATCGGTGAAGGTAACTTCCAGTGGCACGGTGCCGGATACGACATCTGCACTGAACGCTGCCACCGGTGGGTTCGTAACCGGAGCGGTGGTGTCTTCATCAGTTACTGTGATGTATCCTGTTTTATACTCAAAGTCGATTCCCTCTGCATTGATCACCCTCAGGGTTACCGAGTATGTGCCCGGTTCTGTGTAGGTGTGTGTCGGGTTCTGTTCGTATGAGCTTGCCCCCCCGCCTCCAAAGTACCATGTCCACGAAGTGGGAACGCCCTGGCTCTGGTCGGTAAATGTCACCTGCATGGGTGCAGGTCCTGTTACGCTGTCAGCACTGAACGCTGCCACGGGTTTTGTGGTTTCTTCCGGTTCCGGTGTCTCAGTCGGTGTCGGTTCTGGTGTTTCAGTTGGTGTCGGTTTCTCTGCAGCGATTACGGATATGTAACCGGTCTTTGTCTCGACATCTGCTCCATCATCATTCGTGACTTCCAGGGTAACGGCGTAAATGCCGGGTTGTGTGTAGGTGTGTGACGGGTTCTGTACATTTGCCTGCCATCCATCCCCCCCGAAATTCCACGACCATGAATCCGGACTGTTTGAACTGTCATCCGTGAAGGTAACTTCCAGTGGGACAGTGCCTGATACGACATCTGCACTGAACGCTGCTACCGGCGGGTTTGTAACCGGAGCGGTGGTGTCTTCATCGGTTACCGTGATGTATCCTGATTTGGACTCAAAGTCGATTCCTTCTGCATTGATCACCCTCAGGGTTACCGAGTATGTGCCGGGTTCTGTGTAGGTATGTGTCGGGTTCTGTTCGTATGAGCTTGCTCCGCCTCCAAAGTACCATGTCCATGAAGTTGGAATGCCCTGGCTCTGATCGGTAAAGGTCACCTGCATTGGTGCAGGCCCGGTTACGCTGTCAGCACTGAACGCCGCTACCGGTTTTGTGGTTTCGGACGGTTCTTCTATATCAGTTACGGATATGTAACCGGTCTTTGTCTCAGTATCCGTTCCGTCTGCATTCGTGACTTTGAGGGTAACGGTGTATGTGCCGGGTTGTGTGTAGATATGTGCAGGATTTACTTCTTCTGCAGTTGTTCCGTCACCAAAGTTCCATGAGTATGAGTCAGGACTGTTGGTGCTGGTGTCAGTGAACTGCACGGTAAGGGGGGGTGCCTGACCGGACGTTACATCTGCCTTAAAGGCTGCAACCGGCGCTGCCGGATTCGTTGCAGCCCCAGGTGTTACGGTGATGTAATTGGTTTTCTCTTCGGTATCTGAACCGTCTTCACCCGTTGCCGTCAGAATCACGCTATAGGTTCCCGGCTCTGCATAGGTGTGCGACGGATTCTTTACTACGGATTTCGTTCCGTCTCCAAAGGTCCATGACCAGGAGACTGCATTTGTACTGGTGTCAGTAAACTGAACGGACAGTGGCGCCTGGCCCTCTGTTGGAATTGCATTGAATCCCGCCACAGGAATGATTGGTGTAGGCATCACTTCTCCGGAAGTGAGGAATGTGTATTCATGGCTTCCGGCTGCTGTGGTGATGATAATGGCTGTTTTATCTGCCGACAGCTTCCATCCGGTGTATGGCACGCCGTCCTTTAGTACCTGTCCAATATCGGTGTTTAACTGGGATAGTGAGACCTGACCTGTTGAAGTTCCGTCAACCACAATGGCGACTGAATTCCCTTCTTTGTTCAGTGAAATACTCTCTGTTCCGCTACTCTTGATGAGGGGGGGTGCGCCATTTTTGTTCAGATACGTCCCTTTGGTGAGTGTGTAGCTGTAATCCTGAACTGATGCAGGAGTTCTGATGAATGCCGTCTCAGCATCTGTTGAGAATGCTCCAAAGCTACTGCTTCCGGCTCCCGAATAGATGACATCGGTATTGCCTGTTCCGCTGACCCGTATTGCATTTCCGTTTCCGCTGACCGGTATTTCCTCAGTAGTTTTCTTTTCTTCGCTCAGATAGTTCGATGTGAGCACGGTAATCCGATACAGATCTTTTTCCGGGCCCTCTTTCAGATAAACAACAGGTGAATACACTTCGGACTCAGTGCCATAGCCGGCGATTCTCCCCCCCGCATGTTTCGTTACGATTACTTCCGATTCCGGGGGGGCTGAATAGATGTTTAAACTAACCTTGTCACCATATGGATTTGTCGTGTCCCATGTGAGAGAGTTTGTGGTAATGCCGGTCTTGGTTTCGCTCTTATAGGGGGGGAGTGATAACCAGTTGTATGCGGTTCCGTCAATCCTGAGGTCTCCCTGGACATGACCAACCGTGCCTGAGAGGTTGGTGCAATGCTGAGACTGGTCGGACGGAAAACGTTCCGGTATGTCCATTCCTCAGTTCCGTCAAACCGGTCGAAGATTACGAAGTAGTCATCCTCAGGATACATAATCGTCCGGCTGTAGTCTATCGGTGATGAGAGACTGTCGGAATCCGACCATGAACTGCCGATTACATCCGTTATTTTTTCTGATGCGACAATACTGTCCATCCATGGAGTCTGAATGGTGGTGTCCACAGTAACTGGTGTATCAAGGCCGGTTGCATCTCCTTTGTATACTCCTCTTGCCTGGCTGTCCGCCCAAAACGAGGTTGCAAATGGTGTCTGTGGATCTTCGATTTGAATACTGTTGTGGTGGGCGGCGTATTGTCCGTAATAGGTGTCAAGAATATGCTTTGTTTCACCTGCATCTGCAAGAAGAAGATCTCCTCTGCTGTAGTATTCAATACTCAGCTGGTCATGGTGTGCACTGTCCCGGTTACTGTTTGACTCCACATCGAATGTGACAAGAGATAACCAGTCGCTGTCTTCTTCCCAGTCTCCCCCCCTGAACACCTGATAGATGGCGTCTTCATCCAGATGACTGGTCCATTCAGGTGACTCGCGGCTGACACCGTTGTAATTTCCATAGACGGTGTAGAGAAGTTTTGTCGGTGCGAGATCATTTTCCCTAGAGTACGGGAGAAGCGAATCTCCTTTGGTCTGGTCCAGGTATCTGAGTACTTCCCCCCCCTTCTCCTGGTCATTCAGAAGACTGATAATGCCCCCCCTCTGGTAGGTTTCGAGCGTGTTCCCTGATGTCACATAGTTGTTCATGTATCCGTTCGGGAGTGTCTCCCAGAGTTCTGAGGTGACGATCTTTTTTGCTGCTGGATAGTCTTCGAGGATATTCCTGTCATAGTGGACACTATATACTTGGAACCACCAGAGGAGATCATCGATGACATAGGTCTTGTATGAGCCAGCAGGTGCTTTCCGGATTCCTCATCGAATCCATATGAAATGAGCGGTCTGTTGTAGGTGTGCAGTTCGTCGTTTACGAAGAGATAATCCGTGCCCGCTTTTGTCCAGTCATCAGGGCCTGATGAAAGAGTTATTCTGTTTGGATTGGTATAATCCTCAAGTGCCAGTCCTGCGATTGCAACACTGGGGTATGCCTGTCCGTGATAGTCAGCAAACGAGACATAGGTCTTTTTGGTTCCGTCGCCGTTCAGGTCCCGATACGTATGGTCTGCAAGACGGGCAAGTTTGTCCCGTATGGTGGTGTCGTCCGTTGAACTCAGACCTGGCTGTATCCAGTCATAGGCCAGTGCATACCCTCTCAGTGCCACTGCCCGATCCATGTCATACGGAGCGTCCCCCCCGACATCGAGGTTCAGGAGTGCCTGACGTCCTTTATCTAAGTATTTCTGTTCCTTTGTGATCTGGTAGGCAAGACCGAGATCACTTGCAAATCCACTCCGGTAGGATATCCGGTTATATGATGCCCAGTTGGGGGGGTTGGAGAAATCGCGTGAGAGCGAGGCATCTGCCGAATTGATGATGACTGCTTCCCAGGAGTTCCAGGGTGAAGATGAATGGTACTGGTATCCGGGAGCCTCGGTAATGTCGGAGAATAAGAGGTTTGGATGCGATGCTGCTGATGCCATTGCCGGCAATGCTAAGCTAATTATTATTACACTGATAATTAACCTGAATAATGGAAGTTTAACGTTCGCTGCTGGTTTAATGCGTCTGTCAATCATTGTCCTGTCCTCATCAGGAATGACACCAAAGTGGTTCCTGTTTGATTTTTGGGATGTTCACCTGAGAATAACCGTTCACTGCAATTTCCCCCCCCTAAAAAGTGGTAGGAGAATTTCCCGAATGTGTGTTTTGTATAACACCATGTTGGTACTGTGCTCCTCTGTGTTCAGAGACCCATTCCATCCACCACTATTTAAAGATATTTGATATTGATTGACAATAGGCAATATCAAATTGCACTATCGTTATGGACAATCATTGATTTAAAGCGAAATTCATCGTTTTTTCTGAAATATAGGATTTTACCCCTCAGATTTCAGATAATAATCCTCTAAAAAATAGGTACGAAATTATTTCTATATGGACTAATTTACTCCCTTTCCGGCAGGTTACTCTCTAAAAATAGTATGCGTGGTCAAATTGGAAATTAATGGAATATTTTTAATGATATTACGGATTTCTGCGAATACTTTTTTCCGGGGGGGATTCCGGGTGCCGCAGATGACCGATACTGTATTATTACATTATGTCGAGAAGGAGATAAAATGACAATTGTGAATTTGATCAGCTCTTTAAACCTGATGGTTTCTGTTTTTTTATTGTACCGTTTATCTGCACAATTGTGGTGATGCCCTATCTCATTCAGAAACTCAAAGAGAATAATATTGTTGCAAAAGATATGTACAAAGCAAACCGTCCTGAAATTGCAGTAAATGGTGGTCTCATCATTCTTTTGATATCCTTACTGTCCCTCTCCGTTATTTCACTTTTTTATTGCAGCTACATTCTTCCGGCGAATTATGTCATAATTATGGTTGTCACTCTTTTTGCTCTGTTTGGCATTCTTGACGATATGGTAAATATCGGACGACCAGCGAAGCTTATTCTTCTCTATTACTGTTCATATTCCCTGATCTCGTGCGCAACGGTGACTCTTGTATATGTCCCGTTTATTGGAACCGTTGATTTAGGCATCTTTTACCTGCAGTTGATCCTTCCTCTCTACGTCCCGGTAGTAGCCAACCTGGTAAATATGCATTCAGGCTTTAATGGTCTGGCACCAGGTCTTTCTTTGATGGTGCTTATCACATTAATTATAAAGACCATGGCAAATGCCGGAGTAATGGATATTCTGTTTATTGTCTGTCTGACCGGGTCTCTTGCGGCCTACTGGTTATTTGAGAAGTACCCTGCCCGTATTTTCTGGGGGGGAAACATCGGAGCGCTATCCGTTGGTGCGGCTATCGGTGCAACGATCGTGATAGAGGGATTTATTTTCAGTGGTTTTGTCATGCTCATCCCTCACGTTATAAATTTTTTGCTGTATGTCTACTGGCGGCTTCGTCCCGAAAAATATCCTGTCGCCAAGTTTGGAAAAATCCGGGAAGACGGAACGCTTGAAGTCCCGAATCCTCTTACTCTGAAGTGGGTATTGCCCTATTATTTCCCAATGACAGAACGTCAGGGAGTAAACGTGATGTATGCCTGACCGGGATATTCTGCATCATTGGATTTATGATTCCGGGGGGGTAGTGGGGGGGAAACCTTTAAATTTAAACAGCTTCTCTCCTGTTATGTTGTTGGGTGGGTTGCATTATTGAATTTGTTGCGATACTGTTAGGTTTGATTCAGGCATTGTTTGGGGGGGTTATTCTCGTTCTGTTTATCCCCCCCGGCTATGCCGTAACACTGGTGTTTTACCCGGAAAAAAATGAAATATCTGATGTCAAACGAATCGGACTTTCCATAGTCTTTAGCATAATCTCGGTGATCCTGCTTGTTCTTTTTATTGATGTGGTACTGGCGGTAAACACCACTCCAATAAACATTGTCGGTGCAATTCTCATCTTTTCTCTTGTTGCGGTGTGCATATGGAAAGCAGAACTGCTCTTTCATGAAAGAATCCAAAAACTGATTTCAAAAGAAAGTACTACGGGCCAACATGCCAGACCCGTTAATCTGTCTGCACTTAAATTCTGGTCCGTGTCCAAAAATAATGATCTGATGAAGAACAAATCGCAAAAGGAAGAAAAAGATGATGACCTCTGACCTGGCTCAAATGATTCCAAAGCATTGCGGGCTGCGGTTCGATCAGCAGATGAATATATCATCTCTTTTGGATATATCCCTGTCATTTGCCCGTGATGCTGGGTTTGAGTATGGCAGTATCCCTTCGGTTCAGGAGGATACCGTCATACTTGAGTCCGGTCATCAACCAAATTTTTTCCCCCCCTATTCGGGCGTCTGGAAAAAAGTATTTTTGTTACATCAGTTTCGGGAGATGCTTGCTGAAAATGGGACTCACGGAATTGCATTGTTTGGATTTGCGGATCAGAATGCAACGACCGCTTCATTTCTCTATAAAAATCAGGTGCCTGCACTGAATAAGAAAGGCACGCAAAAAATCGGGTTCACGGTAAAGGGTTTGGATAAATGGAAGTGCTTTGACAGAATTGAAAAACCCCCCCGTCCTGAAATATGGGAAGAGGAGATGCTGCGGCTTGAACATGTGTATTCGGGCACTCCATCGGAAAATCTAGAAATTATTGAGATGATGTGGAGAAGTTATGAACGTGCGGATTCGTTTTCTGATCTGAACGCATACATATTTTCCCGGATTTCAAGGGAAATTCTTGGACTCGACGTATTCTTTTTCCGGTACTCCGATATTCAGCAGAACCGGTTGTTTTCCGGTGAATGCACACACATTCTCAAAAATCTGGACTCCTACAATGCGGTTTATAATACCATACTCAGAAATGCCGATCTCGATTTAAGGCCGGTTGTCACCGGCGAGATTCCATTCTGGTATCATTGCGATTGTGGCGGCAAAGCATCTCTGGTGATGGATCCTTTCGGGGTTTGCAGGGCTACATGCCCCCCGTCTGCAAAAAAGAACATGAATTGGATTTTGGTACCGATTTCCGTCTGTTTGATACGTTTTCTGAAAACATGAGTCTCTCTGCGGTGAGCAGAAACCTGATATTCGCTGAGGGACTGGGTACGCATTTTTTTATCTCAGGATCGGGAGGAGGACTTCGATACGGCAGAATATCAGATGCCATCTCATCAGCTATTGGTTTTAACCAGCCTCTGACATTTGCATGGTCTTCAAAGGATTATTACCTGGGAACGGTGCACAAAAATGCCGTGAAAGAGCTGCAGCATACGTTCTCCCTCACCAGAGAAGATCTGCTGGACGCAACCCTGAACGAGCGGATTGGTGAATTCCGGGACAGACTGGCAGCAAAGATTACCGAAATGGAGGCCGAGGGTGCTGATAAAAAGAGCCTCCGATTGTATACAGGGAGATTCCTTGGTTCAGCGAAAACCGCTGACATGGTCTCCCGGGTATTTTCCTCCGTCCCGTCTCTGTTTGATCTCTGCATGAATCTTGACAAAGAGGATATCGTGAAGAGCTGGGGGGAGGTTCTCCGTCATTCTGTTCCCGAACAGTATGACTCGTCATGTATCCTTGCACAGGATGTCGTGTATGCAGGAGAGAGTTTGACATTCTCTTCGGATGAAATTCCGGTGTTGTACCGGAATCTGTGTGCTATCGGGGTGAAAAAATAAATGACAAAACAGATACTGATCATCAGTCCGCATACGGACGATGGTGAACTGGGGGGGTGCGGGGGGGGCCATTGCCCGATTTGTTCGTGAAGGCTATGATGTAAAATATGTGGCACTGTCCTGTTGTGAACAGTCAGTCCCTGAGGAGTACCCGAAAGATATTCTTCGCAGAGAAGTCAAAGCTGCGACCAAAATTCTGGGGGATAGACGATCCCATTCTGCTTGAATATGAAGTCCGGAAGTTTCCCCCCCAGTACCGCCAGCAGATCCTTGATACACTGATTGAATTACGAAACGAAATAAAGCCGGTTACGGTATTTACGCCATCTTCTTTTGATACGCATCAGGATCATAAAATAACCCGTGAAGAGACATTGCGTGCCTTCAAGCAATCTACGATTCTTGGATATGAACAGCCATGGAATAACATTACCTTCAATGCACTCGCGTTTGTCTCGTTAAAGGAAGAGTATCTTCAGATGAAAATTGATGCTCTGGGCTGTTATGAGACCCAGAATGACCGGTCGTACTTTGACTGTGATTTTATCCGGGGCCTTGCACTCACGAGGGGGCACCCAGATTGAAGAACGCTATGCGGAGGCTTTTGAGGTGATAAAATGGGTGTTACGATAGCAGATTTTCTTGCTGATACCGGATGGTGTTTGTTTCCCATATCGGATGCTGCACAGATGCCTGTCTGAAGGATATAGGCCTTTTTCCTTTTCAGAAATCTGAAAAAATAACGTATGGATGAAATGAGGGGGTTTTATGAAAATATTAATTGATATCGGGCATCCAGCACATGTCCACTTCTTTAAGGGGACGGTTAAGGATCTGTCGGACAAGGGCCATGAGATTTTGATGGTAACCAGAAACAAAGAAATGACGGTTGACCTGCTGAAAAAATATGAGTTTAACTATATTACTGTCGGTGAACATCAGACGAGCATGACAGGCAAGGCCCTGGCTCTTTTACAGTTTGATTACCGGATATATCAGGTAGCAAAAAATTCAGACCCGATCTCTTAGTGGCACTGGGCTCTCCCTATCTTGCCCATGTCTCCAGAGTAATACACAAACCATACATTTCATTCTGGGATACCGAAGATGCGAATCTGATTATTAAGCTTACATCACCTTTCACGGACACGATATGTACCCCCCCTTCCTGTTTTCTCAGGGATTTTGGCGAACGTCAGGTGCGGTTTGAAGGATATAAGGAACTTGCATATCTGCATCCTGATGAGTTTCAGCCGGACAGTTCCGTTCTGGATGAACTGAACCTGACCGTGAATGACCGGTTCATCATTGTACGGTTTATCTCCTGGGCAGCATCTCACGATGTTGGGTTACAAGGGATTAAAGACCCGGTAGAAGTTGTCACCACGCTGGAAAAATACGGGAAGGTGTTCATCAGTTCTGAGAAACCTCCCGTACCTGAACTGGAGAAGTATCTCCTCCACATCTCTCCGGAGAAATTTCATTCTCTCTTAGCCTATGCCACTTTATACATCGGGGAAGGAGGGACAATTACTACGGAAGCAGCAGTTTTAGGGACTCCTGCGATTCATATCGAAGCGAATGCCAAAGGAGAGGCAACGGGGAACACCAGCGGAAATTTCCGGGAGATACGTGATACATACGGACTGATGTACTTTTTCCCCCCCGACCAGGATGCCGCTCTTAAAAAAGCGGTTCAGATTCTTGAGAACACCGATTCAAAACAGGAATGGCAGCAAAAAAGAGCACGTCTTCTGGCGGACAAAATCAATGTATCGGCCTGGATGACAGACTTTATCAGTGAATATCCAGAGAGCTGTCAAAAACATCTGACCGAAAGGGACACCAAAAATGATCTCATTTGCCTGTAATACGGATGACCCGGTATCCCGGTATGGTATGAATCATTTTATTACTACAACCGGCTTGTCTGTTCAACCAGCTGGCAGACCGGATTCTGGTGTATGTACCGGATATGAAGCAGAGGGGGGGAGGGGGGGACAGTTTTCGGTTACTCTTGTTCAGAATACTGCTCTTGAAGAACAGGCCGGAGAAATTACTCTCCGTAATCAAACACATCCCCTGTTTCAGGTTCCCGTCGATACCCATGATTCCGGTGATACGTGTATTGCCGAATTCCGGTCAGATGACCGGAACTATCCCTGTATATCCGGATCAAAATCAGGGATTGTCATCGGGTTTGATATCTTCCGATTAACCGGCTCCCTTCTTTCCGGGTATCTGGATACAACAGAAATTCAATATAATAATGTTCAGAACAATTCTGGTTTTTCACCGCCTCTTGTTGATCTCTATGAGGATATCCTGTTCCGGGCAATTCTGACGGGGGGGTGCCGTGAAATCGGGGGGGTGCCTCTAATCCGGAAGTCACACTGGCCTCGGGACAGGAGTTTGCGGTATGTCTCACGCATGATGTGGATGAATTTACCAAGACCTATCAATGGGTTACCCGGCCCCCTGAGATTTGTCAGAGGGAAGGATTTTCATGGACTCAAAAATCAGATGAAGTCCCTTTCCCAAAGATGCAGGGGGGGCATGAACCTACTGGACCTTTGAAGAAATGATGCGGAATGAACAGAAACTGGGCGTTTGTTCGACATACTTTTTTTTGAAAGAATCCGGAAAAAAAGTCTGTTCAGACCGGAATCCTGGCATTTATACGGACGGTGTCATTCTCTGCAGAAATCCCGTGTCATCGAATTAATACAGAAGCTTTCCGAAGACGGGCATGAGATTGGTGTGCATGGATCCACATTTTCCCATGCCGACCCCCCCGGACTGCTCAATCGTGAGAAAACCGAACTGGAAGAACTGCTGGGTTACCATGTCACCGGTATCCGGCAGCATCGTCTGAACCTGACCATTCCTGAGACATGGGAATATCAGTCCGAAACCGGATTTTTATACGATACCTCTCTGGGCTACAAAGCAGCTGATGGAAGAGGTTTCAGATGGGGGGGGACCTGTTTTCCCTTTCACCCGCAGGCTGCAACAGGCATGCTTCCGCTTCTTGAAATTCCCCTCTCACTGATGGATATTACTCTTCAGGATGAGGAGAACGGGTGGAATGTATGCAGGAGTGCTATTGAACAGGTCAGAAACAGGGGGGGTGGTGTCCTGACACTCCTTTGGCACCCGGCTGTCTTCAATGCTCTGGAATACCCAGAACTTGGTGACTGGTACTGGAAGATTATTCGGGCATGTAAAGACGATGATGCATGGATCACAACGGGTCAGGGTATTGCTTCATGGTGGCAGGCACGTGAAGCGACTGCATTTGAATGGCAGTATATTGAAGATACCCTGTCGGTTACCGGCGATTTCAGTGGGGGGGGCTCTTTTGATCTGTACGTTCCGGAACATACCACTGCAGAAATTATTTCTGAAAATGCAACCCTTGTTGAGGGTAAAGCCGATCACTATCTGTTGCGTCCCGATGGAGAAAGCGTGTCAAATGAAATTCTGGTGCGATTACGATGAATGTGGAATTATACCGTGTGGATAGAAAGAATGCCGGAGAGTGGGATGAAATTGTTCATGAATCTTCTCATGGGACGATTTTTCATACCTGGGACTGGCTGAACATTGCCGCTACACACAGTGGGTTTGCACTGCATCCACTCATGGGATCGGTCAATGATGAGCCGATTGGCCTCTTGCCTCTGTTTCAGAAAAAACAATTCGGGATAAACCTTGTCGTATCCCCCCCTCCGCCTCACACGGCCCTCCTCTACCTGGGCCCTGTCCTTCGGTTTGATGCCGTTCAGCAGCAAAGCAAAAGAGAGCGTCTGTATGTTTCCTTTCTGGATGCAATAAATGACTATATCAGACAGGAACTGAAAGCACAATATGTGCAGATATTTCTGCCTCCGGCATTATCTGATCCTCGTCCATTTACCTGGTCCGGGTATACCGTTAAACCAGAATATAGTTATGTGACTGATTTGAGCCCCCCCGGTGCCGAACATCTCTTCCTGAGTCTTCCGAAAAAGAAGCGGCAGGATATTAACCGGGCACAAAAACGCGGACTCACCGTTGAAACGGGTGGAAAACATGAGCTTGAAGCAGTCTATAATCTGATGGTTGACCGCTACCGGGAACAGGGACGGACAGTACGTGTTCCAAAGGAATATTTATGTGAAATATATGATGCATACCCCCCCGAGAACGTGAAGATATTTGTTGCCAGATCTGAAGGAGATATAGTGACCGGTTTAATCGATATTCTGTATGAAAATACTCTATTAAGCTGGATTGGGAACCCTAAACCACTAAAAAATATCTCCCCCCCGTCTCCCAATGATCTTCTGGTGTGGGAGGAAATTCAATATTGCTGCAAACAGGGTTTAACGTCATATGTTACCATGGGGGGACGGCCGGAAATGAACGGCTGCATACCTATTACTCTTCGAAATTCAATCCGAATCTTGACATCCGGTTTTCAGCGAAAAAATGTTCCTCTTTTGTGGTATGTATGGAATCGGCATATACCAATGTCTATAAACCGGTTACCTCATCATTAAAAAGACGGGAATTTTCCTGAGAGTATATTTATATTGCGTATTGCCATAATTGACGTTGTTCCGAGTTACCGTGGTGGAGGGAGGAGGATAGTATGAATGCATTTGTGCCAACGGGTGTCGAAGACCACATCGGTCTTGCAGTTGTACGCTCCCTCGGAAAGAATAAGGTACCGGCAACTGCTGTTTCAAATGATAAGAGATCCCTGCCCTTTTATTCTCGATACTGCTTTAAAAAACGAATTACCGAGTATGATGATGCATTTCTTTCCGAATTAACCGAAGATGATATGATCATGCCCAACGGGGAGGATGAAATGCTCTTTTTTGCAAAGAATGCCCCCCCTTGTATGACTATACGATTGCCTATCCAGAAATCTCAACACTTGAGACCATTGTTGATAAGTCCCGGATGATGCAATTTGCCGCCACCAACCGTATTCCTGTGCCAAAGACCGGTTTTATCAATCGTCCTGATGATCTTTATGATATTCAGCGGAATCTGAAATATCCGGTCATTATAAAACCAAATCAGGAAAAAGGAGGGAGAGGAATTGTACGGTTGATAGTCCTGACCTGTTAGAGGAGAGGTATGCCTATAGCCTGCATCATTATGGTCCCTCAATTGTACAGGAATACATTCCTTTCAAAAAACGATACTCCTCTGCGGCGTTGATCGATAAAGACTATGAAATCCAAAGAATCTGTGTCATACAGGAGAACCGGACATACCCACTTCGTAACGGACCGGGCTGTTTTGTCGAGACGGTACAAAACCGGGAGATTATGGACCTGACGGCTGATATCCTGAAAGCGGTAAAAATCTGGGGGGTATCGCCGAACTGGATTTTGTCATTGACGAACGTGACGGAAAACCGAAATTTCTGGAGATAAATCCCCGTTTCTGGGGGGGTTCGGTTCAGTGTGCGATTTCTGCAGGGGGGGTTGATTTTCCGTTTTTGCTGCATGAAATCGCGACAGACAATCGTATTTCCGATTCCTATGAATATAAAACCGGAATAAAGAGCAGAAATGTCATCAGTAATGATCTGCGTCATCTGCTGGCGGTACTCCGGAGCAGCAGTCCGTTTACCTACAAACTGAAGACGGTGACTGATTTTATGAAATTTTATCAGGATGATGCGTATTTTATCTTTTCGTTATCAGACATGAAACCGTTTTTTTCATTATTTGAGTATTATCTGTTAAAAAAACCGGCCGGATTCATTCGCATCGGCCAAAGGATGTATTGAAATGATAGCTGCATTATCGTGCGACTCATTGCTACCGGATTTCAGTGCCGGAATGCATGGTTGATATGAGATAAAGGGGGGGGAGAAGTGTTGCAACATAGTGAGGGAATTTACAAGCGAATTCGGTTCAGCCTTCTTGTGAAAGGATTTCTTCACATTCTTGCAATGAATGTCCCCCCCAATGACCGGTTACGGAATACCTTCTACCGGTGGCGGGGGACAACAATTGGAGACCATGTTGGAATCGGACATGGGGTTTTCATTGAGGAATCACGACCCTATCTCATAGAAATTGAGGATGGAGTCAACATTGGCCCACGGGCGGTAATTGTTGCCCATGATTCGAGTTATCACTGCATTAACCCTGAATATCCTATTACTTTTGGACGGGTAACAATCCGGAAGAATGGCTACATCGGGGGGGCGAAGGCAGTCATCCTTCCGGGTATTACCATTGGGGGGGAGGGCTCCATTGTTGCAGCTGGTGCTGTGGTTACAAAGGATGTTGCACCAGGCGACATTGTGGCTGGCGTTCCTGCGAAAGTAATAACCACTGTTGAAGAAGCAATGAATCGGTGTACTGACCTTGAGGCATTGCATAAAGAGATGGATGCAGTAAAATCCTGTATTCCCGTTCCGGAAAAAGAGGACATATGATGGACCGGAATCTTTCATTTTATGCACTGTTTTATGTTGGTTCCCTTGTCCTCATGAGGCTGTGTGGGATCATTACAAAAATTATCCTTGCACGTGCGATAACCCCCTTTGAATATGGCATCATCATGCTGATTGTGATCACCCTTCCTGCAATCTTTCAACTGGGAACCAATTTTTGTTTTTTGATATTCTGGGTCATGCCGGTGAAGGACGAAAATATTTTGGTTTTTCACTGATTTACGGGATCGTTGCAACGGGTGTTGTCGGACTTGTTCTCTTTACCTTTCCGGTTCAAATCTGCACTTTTCTGAATTTACCGGTTGAGATATGGCCGTTTTTGTTTTCCGTATTAATTCTGGTATTACTTTCGGTCACATTGAGTGTGGATATCATGGGATTATTGCGGGGAAAGAAAAATCATTCATTTGCAGCTGCGATTTCCACCGCACCAGGTGTTTTACGACTGGCTTTGGTATTTTTGGTGGTCTTGGTTCTGGGAATCAGCCATTTTGATGAAATTTTTATTATCTTTGCTCTCCCCCCCCATTCCTTGTCCTTCTTGCCGTTCTTCTGAGGAAGGGGAAGACGATTATTGATTCCATTCACTCATTTCAGATACCGTCCCGGAAAATTCTGACCTTTGGTTTTTCCGTTTATATTATTGGCATCTGGATTACCTTATGCCAGAATCTGAATAAAATTGTGATCAGCCATGATCTTGGTATTGAGTTTCAGGCATTCTTCGATGTATCACTCACACTGGCAGCGGTAATCACGTTTTTTTCATCGGCATTATATTTGATATCAGTCCCCCCCGAATCAACAGGAACGGAGGATAAATCCCGCCTCCTGAATCGGCCGGGGGGACTGGGAGAAATTGGCAGACTTCTTTTTGCCATGACAATGTTTTGTGTGCTGATTCTCTTCTTTTATGCGAAAGATCTGATTGAGCTGTTATTTTCCGCTGATTATTCGCCTGCGGGGGGATTACATCCTTCTCATTGCAATTGGATATGTGTTCATCTTTATCCAGCAGTTTGTTGCCTATGTAAATGTTTCATTCTATGAAAAATCTACGAGACCATTTGTTCTCATTACCGTGAGCAGTTTATTGGCATTTCCTCTTTTCAGTCATGTAATGATTCTGTCTTTTGGATTTCTGGGAGCTTATCTGGCCTTTATTATCGTGCTGGTTCTCTACTGTCTTGCATCAATTTACGTATCGCAGGACATCGAACCTCTCCGTGTCCTCTTCCACAAACTGGGGGGGTATCTGATGATTTCATTTGCGGTAGTGTTTCTTGTGCTGTTTATGGGTCATTTTTCCGTATTTCCGGGGGGGATCGTTCTGTCATCATTGCTGTATGCAGGTTTAATGTTTGCAACCGGGTATCTGGATGTCTCCCTTGTTCGGGATTTCATTGGCAGAAAAGAATGAATGGAGATCCGGTTCTCTGAAGGATTGAAAAAATCGCATTGGACCCGGGTTGAAGAAATCGATTTAACAGATTAATGTGTCCGGCACTTGCGTCGGGCATATCCTCGCGTTGACGCAGGTGAACAGGCGTACCCGGATAACTTCTGTGCACTATCGTGATGGCACTATAGATATAGGTATTGTTGCCCCCCCTGAGTTCCCCCCCTGTTGTGCCGGATATCCGAAGAAACTCACAGAATATGCAGGATTTGCATATTTGTGCCGTGATATGTCGGCCAGAGTCAGCTGTGGATAGTAGAGAGACGCCCGGTAGTGATGGGACAGATAACGAAAGAGAAGTGACCGGACAGGAGCAGATGTCCGGACGGATGAAACTGATATATATTGTGTGGGATATTGTAAAACTCAGGTTACATCATGGTGATACCGCCGGAGAAAAACAGCATGGATCTCAACCCTCCCAATACCATCACTCCGCAGAAGGCTGCGAAGATTTGGGTAATTCTTACCGTAAGTATTCTTGCAATTTTTTTATTTCTACATCTCTTTCCTACTCAAAGGTTGATGCAATCAGTATCTGGATACTGACCTGCATCTCAATGATCTATTTTTCTCATAAAACCCAAAAACTGCTTGATAAAAGAGAACAGATTCTTGTGGTTTTGGCAGGAATCGGGATCTGTATATTCAGCTTTTTAAATATCCCCTTGGCCTTGGCAATCCTCCGTTTTCCATCGGTGAATTTTCCCTGCTCTTATCGGGAGTCAGTATTATAGCCTTTGGACTGCTTTCGTTTAAAACGCTGATTTTTCCGGCACTGTTTCCAATCATTGCGGTTCTGGGATTTGAATTATACGAACTGTTTATCCGGCATGAGGACTGGTTAATTGCGCCCCCCCTTATTCCCCCCCCGACAATCACCCTAACCACCGGTATCATCAGCCTGATGGGAATAGACCCTGAAGTGAATGGCAATATCATCTCGTTCTTATCCATTTCAGGTGAACAGATCAGACTTGCTGTTGTATCAGACTGTACCGGCATCTGGTCGCTGGGGGGGACATTCACCGTTGCGTCCATCATTGTGCTGTCAACATTTCCTGAGGCGATATCAAAGCGGGGGGGGCCTGCTGATACTGGTTGGATACATCGGAACCTATGCATCAAATATCGGAAGAATTGCAATCATATCACTGAGCGGATATATCTACGGGCCGGAGGGAGTGATTGAACAGGTGCATGTCCATACCGGCTGGATTTTATTTTCTCTCTGGATGGTGATATTCTGGTACTACTTCTTCACCCGTCATCTGGGATTTTCGCTGATGGGTACGAAAAAACAACATGAATAACTGCCTGCACAGAATTATGCCTTTCCCCTTTATATCCATTCACAGAGAGACTATTCATATCATTGTCGGGCCTGCCTGACAATACAAATGAAAGAAATTGGAATATACATATGAAACTCGGCGTACTTTTTTCCGGCGGCAAAGACTCAGTATATGCCACATACCTGGCGATGCAGAAAGAAGAGGTCTCCTGTCTCATTTCCCTGGTATCTGAAAATGACGAAAGTTACATGTTCCATACACCGAACATTCATCTCACATCGCTACAGGCAGAGGCAATGGGCATTCCCATACTGGAATATACCACACAAGGGATTGAGGAAGAGGAACTGGAAGACCTGAAACAGGCGATCGCCCGTGCTGTGGAACAATATGACATTGAGGGGATTGTGACGGGGGCCGTTCTCTCCGTATACCAGGCCACCCGTATTCAGAAAATTTGTGATGCCCTTGGTCTCTGGTGCTATAATCCCCCCCTCTGGCACATCGACCAGGACTGGTATATGCAGACTCTGATTGATGAGGGATTTGTTGTCATTGTCTCCGGAGTATTCTCCGCTCCCTTTGACGAAACCTGGCTGGGACGGCGTATCGACCATGAAGCGCTCCGGTTGTTGCGGCTCTATGCGGTAAAATATGGTATCACCCTCACCGGCGAGGGGGGGGAACTTGAAACCCTGGTGACGGACGCACCGTTTTCCGGAAAGATCGTGGCGCTCACATCAGAGTCGGTATATGCGAATTACAACGGCCGGTACTGCATACAGACAGCAGAGGTGAGAGATAAATGATCCTTCTCATAGATCTCTGCCACCGTCTGCATTCTCTCGGTGAGGATGAATTCGTGCGCCCGATTGCAGATATCGTAGAGGCATGCGGATATCAGTATAAAATTTGTCATTTTACCGAATGGGAGCGTGTAGCTGGGGAGAATATCGAGGCAGTGATTCTCTGCGGGACACCGCTTAAAGACAACCGGTTTACCGAAATGACCGAGTGTTTTGCCTGGATTCAGGAATCGCCCGTGCCGGTTCTGGGAATCTGTGCCGGTATGCAGGCACTCATTCTTGCGTATGGGGGCAGCATTGAAGAAAATCCTGAAATCGGCATGACTCCTGTCCGGTGCAGGGTATCGGATGACCCGGTATTCCGTGACAACGAATGGACTGCATATGAACTGCACCGGTTCGGCACTGTTCCGGGGGGGAGTGAATTTATTGTTCTCGCAGAATCGGATGCCTGTATCCAGGCAGTGCGCCATCATACCGATCCGATCTATGGGGGGGTTCAGTTTCATCCAGAAGTGCGTAACACCTGGGTAGTGGAGCGATTTTTGTCTACTCTTGTCAGCCATTGAAATATCCGTTACAGAAAGAAGAAAATACCGTATGCATAAATAATCTGCCAATAGAGGAACCTGTACAAATGAGAGGGTGTAATACCGGGGGGGGAGAAAAACCTACCAGACGTGGGAGACCCCGTAAAAGAAGATTTTTGAGTGCTGATTCCCAGTACCGCTGTTTTCAGCCATGCTGCCATCCCGATACCGAGGGAAGGGTGAATGTAGTTGAACCTGAAGAGCTTGAGGCCCTTCGGCTGGTTGATTTGCTGGATTATGATCAGGAAGTTGCGGCCGGACATATGGGCGTTTCCCGGAAAACCCTCTGGCGTGATCTTCATGAAGGCCGCAGAAAGGTTGTTGAAGCCCTCGTTGAAGGCAAACGGCTTGAGATGGCAGGCTGTGCTGATTCAGAGACGAAAGACTGCTGCTGCAAAAACCGGGAGTGCAGCTATGCAGCAGATGCATCCCATGAACAGCAGACAGAACGGTAAATACCTGTTTTTCTGACAGGGTGGGTATCAGGCCCGTGTCAGGAATTGATCTGCATATTTTCGGCAGACCTTTCCTCCGAGCGTTGGCTTGAGTGACTCCAGCCAGAGGAAAATCCGGTCATCTGGGGGGTTCGTTTACTTTCAACACGGAAACCACCGGATTTCCGGACGACGACTTTCAGATATTCCTTTTTATTTCGGGACCGGAGGTATATGACCGGCTCAAATTCCGGAATATCCAGGGCAATAATTATTTTTGAAAAATCCTTTGTGATCTTTTCCTGATCATACGGTACTCCTTTTATGACCAGTTTTTTCCCTTTCCATATTTCCTGCGATCCGGATTCATGGAGGGCACCCAGAAGGAGTTTCTTGGCGAGAGGCGGGAGTTCATCCCTCTCATTAAACTCTTCTTTCGGTCTGCCGGCATTAATTTCCGAGAGGATCCTGTCCCTTCGGTAATCATGAATCTGTTTGTAGTCAAAGGGTCGCCGCGGCTGAAGATCGGCAACGTCAATGAGTTTTGCGTGCTTCAGTGGCTTGCGGGGAATACCTCTTGTTGCACTGCTGGTCAAAAGATGTTTCAGCGTCTCACATGACTTTGTTACAATCAGCACGCTCTCCGTTTCACGCATCAGTCTTTTTACGACAGAAGAACGGGATATGTCAACCGAGGAAAAAAGAACAAAAGGTACGGTAATCTGACCATAGAGATAACCAAGCAGTTTCTTTTTATAGTGAACCTCTTCTCTGAGTTCTTTTAGCTCCGTTCCGGATGTGACAACCTCTGCAAACCCGACTTTGCCGTCCCCCCCTCCGACAAAGAGCATGTCCACTTCAGCGATGTCCTGTCCATTGCCACGGATGTTGATATCCCCCCCCGGTTGGAGAAATACAGGCCGTTCTGGCCAAATTTTGCAGGAATCGAAGGGAAGGGGGGCATCGGCTCCTTTACGAACGATATGCTGAATATTGTTTGACCTGCGTGAGAATTCCAGCAGCATTTCGTACATCAGGGATTCATACCATCGTCCTTCCGCTGCACGCATGGTTGAAATGTCATCTGAAAACAGCTGTTTCTTTTCGATTTTTTTCAGATGCCTGATTGCCTGCCTTGCAATTACTTTATTTGGATTACAGGATCTGAAGGAATCCTTTATCCACCTGAGAGTATTCATGAGTTAACCTTTTTGCCCAGGCAATGCGGAATTCAGTATAATGATATTGATATTATTATCCGTGTTGCCTGCAGGTACTTTCAACCGGATACTATATTAGAGTGGCGAACGTTTTGTTTTTCATCACTGCCATCTCATGTAAACCAGATAACAAATTCAGAAGAAAAAATATGTTTGGTAGTATGGTTCCGGTATATCATACTCCGTCAGGGTGCCGGAATTATTTTAATATTAAAATCTGTCGTGTCAGACTCTTGTGTATCCGCTGATAAAATTTCCTGACAACCGTAAATTCCTTTTCTGCAAGCGGTTGGACATCCACATGGGTTACAATGACGCATCGCCCGCCCGGTCTGACAATTCTGCGTATCTCATGCAGTGAATCTGCGTAGAGTTGATCCATTGATGATGCCATGATACATACGGAATGCCCATAGGGAAGATCTGTTACCACTGCATCAACGGAGTTATCACCCAGAGGGAGAACCGTTGCATCTGCAAGGAAGAGATCGGTGCCCGGCAGGTTTTTGCGGCAGCCATCAATCATCATCGGATCCATATCACTTCCGATAATCTTCATGCCGCAGAGTTTCGCCTCCAGAAGCACTCCGCCAGTTCCACAGAAGGGATCGCAGATGACGTCACCCATCTTTGCCTGCGAAAGGTTCACCAGCGTGCGGGCAGTGATGGGCATCATTACGCCGGGGGGGTGAAAGAACGGCCTGCGCATGGGATTTCGGTACTGGTAACTGCCCCCCCGGTCAATATGCAGAATGACCCGCCCGAAATAACAGGTGTTGCCGGTAATAATCGCCCGGTATTCTGTCTCCGGTGCATCCAGTGAGACCGGGCCGTCGATATTCGAGCCTATCAGCCTCTCAAGGGCCAGTTGGGACAGGGTTTCAGGGGCATCCTCCATCTTGCGTACGCGTGCGGCAAATGTCTGTTCGGTGGTAAGGGAGAGTGCCTGAAGCATGGCAATGATGCTGGCTTCATCCGCATCACATCTGCCCAGATATTCCATGACCGTATGGGTCATGGCGAGTTTGCCGCAGGCGTCAGGGTCGGGACATTCAACTACAGCCACCTGTGTTGCCCGTTCTTCAATGCAGGCGAAGGTCTCTACTTCTGCAAACGGAAGTTCGGGATGTTCTCCGGAAAGTTCAAGGATACATTTCATATGCGGGTACAGATCTACTCCAGCCAGAGGGATAACTGCTTTGGAATTGGTATGGACAGGTATCGGTGACCGTTTCTGACCATGCCGTGATGGATGGACACAAAAAAGAAGGATTTGTTTCGGGTTATTTCATTTTGTCCTTGAGATCCTGGAAGAATCCCTTGGAACCCTGACCGGATTCTTTATTTCCTTCCAGTTCAAGGATTTTTTCGTAGAGTTCTTTCTCCTGTGCACCCGGATGTTTCGGTATGATAATCTTCATCCTGACGAGCAGATCTCCCGGCCTGCCGCGCCGGCGAACACCTTCTCCGGAAATCTTGAGTGCCGTATTATACTGGACACCGGCAGGCACTTTCAGATCAATCTTCCTGCCGTCGATCGTCTTAATCGTAATCGATGAACCCATCACTGCCTGGGCAGGAGTGATCTCTGCTTTGGTCTCAATATTATCCCCCCCGATTCGGGTGAATGACGAATTCGGGCTGACATGCATCTCAATATAGAGATCGCCGTTCGGAGCGCCTGCATCCCCCCCGGCTTCTCCGTAGCCTTCCATCCTCAGACGCATGCCGCTCTCAACACCCGCAGGGATATTGACCGTGATGGTCCTCTTTACCCGCGAGTGACCGCTGCCATTGCATGTTTTGCAGCGTTCTTCAGGAATCCGGCCCGACCCTCTGCACTGGGAACAGGTTGCCATACTGACAAACTGGCCGAACGGAGTATTGTTGGCGCGACGTTCCTGCCCGCTTCCGCCACATCGGGGGGGCAGGTATTCGTCTTTTTTGTTGCACTCCCCGTTCCGTCACATGCACTACAGGGTTCATTGTGCATCACATCAACGTCCCTGTCTACGCCAAAGACCGCATCCTGCAGGGTGATTTGTATGCGCATTAAGAGGTCAGAACCGGCCTGCGGACCCCCCCGCGACCCGCGTGCACCGCCGCCGAAAAAGGAATCGAAGATATCTCCGAATCCCCCCCGAAGTCTGAGTTAAATCCGCCCGGCCCGGCACCGCCACCCTGGTATGAGCCTTTTGAAGCGCTGGTGAAGGTATCATGGCCCAGCTGATCATACTGAGCCCGTTTCTGGGAGTCAGAGAGGACACTGTAGGCCTCGTTGATCTCTTTGAACTTATCCTCTGCGCCCTCTTCTTTGTTGATGTCCGGGTGATACTTCTTTGTCAGACTCCGGTATGCACGTTTCAGCTCCTTTTCATCGGCATTACGCGGAACGTTAAGGATGTCATAGTAATTTTTCCCGGACATCCTGCTCACTCTTTCTTCTCATTCTGAACTTCATAATCTGCATCGACAACCGAATCGTCATCCTGTGCAGATGTCTGAGGTTCTCCGGTCTCACCGCTTGCCTGTGCTTCAGCTGCTGCTTCCTGGTACATCCGGACGGTTACGGCATATACTGCTTCCGTGAGTGCCTCGGTTGCGGTCTTGATGGCCTCGGTCTCATCACTTTCCAGTGCGGTTTTTACCTTTTCTGCAGCCTCTTCAATGGATTTTTTCTCATCCTCGGTGATCTTATCCTCAGAATCCTTCAGGAGTTTTTCAGCGGTGAAGATAGCCGTATCCGCATTATTGCGAACTTCAATCTCTTCCCGCTTCTGTTTGTCCTCTTCCTCGTAATCCTTGGCTTTATTGACCATCTCATCAATCTCTTCATCAGAGAGATGCCGGTCACCGGAGATGGTAATGTTCTGTTCGTTTCCGCTTCCCAGATCTTTTGCCGAGACATTGATGATGCCGTTTGCATCGATATCAAAGGTCACTTCAATCTGCGGGATGCCACGGGGTGCGGGTGGAATGCCGGTCAGCTGGAATTTGCCGAGGGTGAAGTTGTCTTTGGCCAGTGCCCGTTCTCCCTGCACCACGTGAATTTCAACGCTGGTCTGATTGTCTGCTGCTGTGGTAAAGATCTGGCTCTTTCGCGTAGGGATGGTGGTATTGCGTTCAATGAGTTTGGTCGCGATGCCACCCATCGTTTCAATGGAGAGGCTGAGCGGTGTGACATCGAGAAGGACCACATCTTTTGTCTCACCGGTCAGCACACCGCCCTGAATTGCTGCACCAAGTGCCACACATTCGTCCGGTTGAGACCTTTGTCAGCATCCTTTTTCAGGATATCTTTGACCTTTTCCTGTACCATCGGCACACGGTGGATCCACCGACTAAAAGGACGTGATCAATGTCACCTGCCTTAAGACCGGCATCGTCGAGAGCCTGCCTGACCGGGCCGAGGGTCTTGTCGACCAGTGCGCCAATCAGCTGTTCAAACTTTGCACGGGTCAGGTCGATGTCGAGGAACTTCGGGCCTGATGCATCGGTGGTGATATACGGAAGGTTGACATTCGTCTTCTGGAGCGTTGAAAGCTCTTTTTTCGCATTCTCTGCTGCATCACGGAGACGCTGCGCTGCCATAGGGTCTTTGGTAAGGTCAATACCTTCCTTCTTTTTAAACTCTTCAACAAGGTATGACATGACACACTGGTCAAAGTCATCGCCGCCAAGGTGATTGTCTCCGGCTGTTGCCTGCACTTCAAAGACACCGTCACCCAAGGTCATCACCGAGACATCGAATGTACCGCCGCCAAGGTCATAGACCAGAACGGTCGCCTCTTCTTCTTTGTCAATGCCGTATGCAAGGGCACTTGCTGTCGGTTCATTGATGATACGCATGACTTCAAGACCTGCGATTTTGCCTGCGTCCTTGGTTGCCTGGCGCTGGGAATCGTTGAAGTATGCAGGGACCGTGATGACCGCTTTCGTAATCTTTTCCCCCCCGAGGTATCCTTCAGCATCGGTCTTCAGTTTCTGAAGAATCATCGCGGAAATTTCCTGCGGAGTGAATTCCTTGTCGTCGATCGTTACTTTCCGGCTCGATCCCATGTCACGTTTAATGGAGATGATCGTCCGTCCGGGGTTGGTAACTGCCTGTCTCTTTGCGACATTTCCTACAAGGCGTTCTCCCTCTTTTGAGAATGCAACAACCGAGGGTGTCGTCCGTCCTCCTTCTGCATTTGGAATGACGATGGATTTTCCGCCTTCCATGATGGACATGCATGAGTTTGTTGTACCAAGATCAATTCCGAGAATCTTTTCTGATGCCATATTTTTATGCCTCTGTTGTTTTTCCCTGTGACACTGCGACTCTTGCGCAGCGAATTACTTTTCCCTTTCTGCAGTATCCCGTTTGGATTTCATCAATGACCGTGCCTTCATTACAGTCAGAAGGCACATATGCCACTGCTTCCTGTGTTTCCGGGTTAAAGGAAAGGTTCAGACATTCGATCCTAATGATTTCATGACGATTCAGGACTGATTCAAGGAGTTTATGAATCTGTTCGACCCCTTCACGAAGGGTGTTTTCATCTGATGCCAGTGCCCGTTCGATATTGTCAGCAATAACCAGTACATCACATGCAAGTTGTTCCACAGCACGGTTTGAGCGTTCCTCAGTTTCCCGTGCGACCCGCCGCTTATAGTTTTCAAAATCAGCAGCAAGCCTCAGGTAACGTTTGTTTTGCTCATCGCACTCTCTGTAGAGTTCAACCAGACGTTCAGCGTCTGTTAGTTCAGTCTGGTCATTATCTGCCATATCAGAGGACGTGGTGCCATCCGAAGGTGCAGATGTTTCATCTTTTTTCATGTCCGGATTATCTGTCATGATCTCCTCTGCCATTTATAGCATCTTATGATCGATATACCTAATTTATGGCTAGTGGTTCTATATAATATTTTTCATTGAGTCAATATCTAATCCTTACTAATCAGGTTGAATTCAAAAAAGGGGGGGGATTTATCGTTTATTTTTAATTTTCATTGGTTTTTGTGTATTTACGGATCGTTTTGTGCTTATCTGAATGCCACGCTCTTTCATAAGTGAAACCATTTTCGGAGGCGGGCTCTTCCATCGCCACCACCCACATTTCATTGCTGCATCAGAAATATGCTCTTTTTTGGCATATCGGCCAATTATTTTCTCCCATTCTGAAATTTTCTCCGGGTGAAGTTCCCGGGTAACTTCATATTCGGATTCCAACATGGCAGGGCACATCCAGCACCCAACGCGCTCAAATCCCTGTTCATATAATGGGTTCAGCGGAAGCTCTCTCCACCAGATATACAGGAATACTTCCAGCGCCCTCCAACTCCGGATCGGGGACAGGTTCAGCTGCCCGGAATAGTAGGGATTCACTGCCACTCCGGGAAGTCCGGCCCGTGCAAACGATTCATACCAGCGGTTCCCCCTGAATCGTGGTGCACTCCCCCCCCGAGTCTCTCTCCACTGACGAACGGGTTCCAGTTTCAGGTATTCACAGCACCAACGGTCATCTTTTGTCGGGAGACCGTTCTTCCTGAGTCCTTCCTGAAAATCCGGCCCGTGAAGAATCAGCGGGATTCCAAGTGACTCAACAAATGCAGCGGTCTCCGGGAATTCCAGTCCGGTATCGACATAATAGCAGTCGGTGACACCTGCCTTCCGGGCAAGTTCACGAACAACGGTGCTGTCCTTCCCCCCCCGGAGAATGCGACATTGCATTCCGGGCGCAGGTCTTTTTCCGTTTTGATAAAGCGTATGGCGTGCCGTTCCAAGTTTTTGAGATGCGGTTTGTTGCAGCGAATCACCTGCTCTCTGTCGGGGGGGTCCGGCATCTCTATGGGGGGGCGGGGGGGCCTCCCCAGACTCTTTACCTTCACCACATTGTTTCGCAGCCACCCGGTTCCGTATCGCCCGTTTGCATGAACGATAACCGGTCCGTCAGTAACATCTGTTGTGCAGGGAACATTTTTCCCGCCCATGTGACGGTTCCCCCCCTTTTCTGCAACTTCATCCGTGATGTCGACAATGCCTTTTGACACCTCTTCAATGACAAACGGGAGGGCATCGGGAGTAAGTTCAATGGTATACTCCCGCAGAAGGGGGGGATCAAACGTCAGGCGGCTGAAGATAACACCATTGGCGATGATGGTGTCCGTGCGGTCAATGCCTCCCGATTTATTGAGCAGAAGGATTTTGGGAATGGTTTCAATACCGAATCGGTCGTTCAGGTATTTTTTGATGACATTTCTGTCATGCTCCAGTGCGGGACGTACATCGTAGGGTTTGGTGAGAGGGATCTCATATCCCGGTGTTTTGCACCCGCAGGTTGAGGCAACAAGCGGGACATTGCACTCCGGACACCAATACACACTCTCCCGAAAAGGTGGTTCCCGGACGGATTTTCTGCTACGTTCTCTCATACAGTGGTATAGTGTGTGTCGTTCTCACGCAAAAATACGTGTTACCACTGCATAGTCTGTTCATTAGGTTATTATGATCTCACGCTGATAGTATGCGCATGAAGACTGCACTTCTCTCTGTGTGGGACAAGACAGGAATTGTTGAACTGGCCCGTTTCCTGTCCGAATCCAACATTGCAATCCTAAGTTCCGGAGGTACCAGAAAGGTTCTCGCGGAAGCAGGCATTCCGTTTACAGAAGTCTCTGAATATACCGGTTCTCCTGAGATGATGGACGGAAGAGTAAAGACTCTGCATCCAAAGATTCACGGCGGCCTTCTTGGCCGGAGGGGGGGAATAGACGAACAGGTGATGACTGAACAGGATATTGGGCCTATTGATCTTCTGGTAGTCAACCTCTACCCCCCCTTTGAAGAGATGGCAAAAAAAGACCTGTCTCTGCCTGAACTGATTGAATTCATCGATATTGGTGGTCCTGCAATGATCCGGTCTGCCGCCAAGAATTTCCGTGATGTTGCAGTAATTATTGATCCGTCGGATTACTCCACGGTAATGGAAGAGATGAAAGACGGCGGCCTTTCAGAAGAAGACCGTCTGCATCTTGCACGCAAAGTCTTTGCACGGACGGCATCCTACGATGCGGCCATATCCAATTATCTCTACGGTATTGATTGCGAATTCCCTGAGATGTATTCATTCCAGCTGAAAAACGGCCGCGAACTCCGCTACGGTGAGAATCCACACCAGAAGGCGGCAGTATATGGCGACAGCGGCATTGCGGGACAGACACCGCTTCAGGGCAAACAGATGTCGTATAACAATTATCTTGATGCAGATGCTGCAACCGGTCTTCTGCATGAATTTGATAAACCGGCAGCAGTGATTGTCAAACATAACAATCCCTGTGGTGTGGCAACGGGGGATGCACTCCTCTCTGCATATCTCAGTGCCCGTGATGTAGACCCTTCCTCTGCATACGGATCGGTTGTCGCATTAAACCGTATCGTTGAGGATGATGTCGCAGAAGAGCTTGCGTCAACGTTTGTCGAGGTTGTCATTGCGCCGGGATATACGGATTCCGCCCGGAACATTATGGCAAGAAAGGAGAACATGCGTGTCATGATTCTTCCGGAAAAAGAGACAGCACCTGCGGTGCGCACCATCAACGGAGGAGCCCTGATTCAGGTGTCTCCGGAATCAATAACTGACAACTGGCGTGTGGTGAGCGAACGGGAACCAACCGCTACCGAATATGATGCAATGCGGATGGCACTCAAGGTTTGTCAGCACACAAAAAGCAATACGATTATCTTTGCAAACCCCACCGCCACCGTCGGCATCGGGGGGGCAGGCCAGATGAGCCGTGTTGATGCGGCAAAGATTGCGGTGGATAAGGCATTGTCCTCCCTTGAAGGCACATCCGTTGCATCCGATGCATTCCTGCCCTTCCCTGATACGCTGGAAGAAGCCGCCAAGCCGGTGCAACAGCACTGATTCAGCCGGGCGGTTCCATCCGTGATCAGGAAGTAATTGATGCGGCAAACCGCCTGAATGTCGCGATGGTCTTTACCGGTATCCGTCATTTCAGACATTAATCCCCCCCTTTTTCCCGCGGGCAAAGGATTATATCATTTCCGGTCGCTGATCATGTACGGTGAATTACCTATGAGTGATTGCTTTATTTGTCCATAAACCACGTTTTTTAGACACCACCCTGAGGGATGGTGAACAGACACCGGGTGTTACGCTTACTCCTGACCAGAAACTGGAGGTTGCCTGTGCCCTGTCTGATATTGGAATCGATGTTATCGAAGCTGGTTCTGCCGCTGCGTCAGAGGGAGAGCTTACGGCAATCGGATTGATTTCTGATGCCGGGCTGGGTACAGAATGCTGCACCTATGTGCGGGCACTGCCCTATGATATTGATCTTGCCGCAGACGCAGGTGCCGATTCTGTGCACCTTGTTGTTCCGGCAAGTGATCTGCATATTGTAGAGAAGATGCGAAAAACCCGTGATGAGGTATATGCGATGGCCATGTCGGCTGTCGAGTATGCAAAGGAACGGGGACTTATCGTTGAACTTTCCGGTGAGGATGCGTCCCGTGCCGATCAGGCGTTTCTCTCCCATATCTTTACTGACGGTGTCGCCCATGGTGCCGACCGGCTCTGTTTCTGCGATACCGTGGGTATTCTGACACCGGAACGGACGGCAGAGTTCATACCCCCGCTTACCCGTATTGCACCGGTCAGTATCCACTGCCATAACGACCTTGGGTTTGCACTCCCGAATACCATCGCCGCACTGAAATCGGGTGCCTCATGTGCGCATGTGACCGTGAACGGTCTCGGTGAACGTGCGGGCAATACTCCCTTTGAAGAGGTGGTGATGTCGCTGGAAGTGCTATACGGAGTGGATACCGGCATTCATACCGAACGGATATACCCCCCCCTCTCAACACTGGTGGCACGCCTGACCGGCATTGATCTTCCGGCGAACAAGGCCATCGTGGGGGGGTCCATGGCATTTACCCATGAAAGTGGTATTCACGCTCACGGGGTGCTCAGGAATGCACGAACCTATGAACCAGTGCCGCCCGAGATGGTCGGCAGAACCCGGAGGATTGTTCTCGGGAAGCATTCCGGGAAAGCATCCGTTGAGGCGTCGCTGAATGAGCTGGGGGGGTATACGGTCACCGCTGAACAACTCTCCGCCATTCTTTCGAGAGTAAAAACGCTGGGAGAGGAAGGCAAGCGGGTCACCGATGCTGACCTGATGGCGATTGCAGATACGGTGCTGCAGCTGGTATGTACTCCTGCACTCAGTCTGCGCCAGTTTACGGTGGTCTCCGGAAACAAGTCAACTCCGACGCGTCGGTGACAATGGCCGTGAACGGGGCGGAAACAACCAGCGCTGCCACCGGAAACGGGCCGGTTGACGCGGCGATTCGTGCTCTGCAGGATTCGGTCTCCGATGTTGCGATATCAGCCTTGAGGATTATCATGTGGATGCCATCACTGGTGGTGCGGATGCACTGGTAGATGTAACGGTTAAATTAAGGAAGGACGGAAAAATAATAACATCCCGCGGCGCGCGAACTGACATTATCACCGCGAGTGTTGAAGCAGTCATTGCCGGGATGAACAGACTACTGAGGGAAGATACATGAAAAACGGGGCTAAAATACTGATTGAGAGCCTGGTGCACGAAGGGGGGGTGGATACCATTTTTGGATACCCCGGCGGCACCGTTCTGCCGATATATGATGAATTATATGACTCTTCACTCCGGCATATCCTTGTTCGCCACGAACAGGCAGCGGTGCACGCCGCAGATGGATATGCACGGGCAAGCGGCAGAGTGGGGGTGTGCCTCGCCACCTCCGGGCCCGGAGCCTGTAACCTCGTGACGGGTATTGCCACCGCTACATGGATTCGGTCCCGCTCGTGGCAATTACCGGGCAGGTTCCGACCACCCTTCTGGGAAATGATGCATTTCAGGAATCAGACATCACCGGGATTACGCTTCCCATCACCAAGCACAGTTATCTCGTGAATAATGCGGGTGAACTGGGGAAGATTGTGCATGAAGCCTTCTACATCGCCGGTAGCGGACGCATGGGGCCGGTCTTAATCGATATTCCCAAGGATGTGCAGACCGACGTTGTCGCGGAACCTGAAACCGTCCCGGAGAAGGTTTCGATACGGGGGGGTATCAGCCGACCGTGCGGGGACACCCGAGACAGATTGCAAAGGCCGCCAGCATGATTGCCGGTGCTGCCCGTCCGGTCATCTATGCAGGCGGCGGGGGGGTGATTGCATCCGGTGGTGATGCAGAACTCATGCAGCTCGCAGAGACCCTGATGATCCCGGTCACCACCACCCTGATGGGGGGGCTTGGTGCGATACCGTCCCGTCACCCCCCTGAACCTGGGAATGCTGGGGGGGATGCATGGAACCGAGAGCGCCAACTATGCCATCACCGAATGTGACCTCCTCATCGCCATTGGTGCACGGTTTGATGACCGGGTGACTGGAAAACTCGAGTCGTTTGCCCCCAATGCACAGGTGATTCATATCGACATTGACCTGCTGAGATTGGGAAAAATAAGGCTGTGGACCTTCCGATTGTGGGAGATGTCTGGTATGTCCTTAAAGAGATCAACGAAAAGCTGACGGAACATAGGGTTCAGGGACCGTGGAATGGTCGACTTGCTGAATGGAAGAAAACAGAGCGGGCAACTGCGGATACCGACATTCTGACCCCCCGCAGTATGTCGTCCAGACACTCTCTGACATCCTCAACGGTGCGGGGATTATTGTGACCGAGGTGGGCCAGAATCAGATGTGGGCTGCGCAGCATTTTTCATTTACGCGTCCGCGTCAGTGGATCACGTCCGGCGGTCTGGGCACCATGGGCTACGGGTTTCCGGCAGCCATTGGTGCCAGTATTGCCTGCCTGATGAACCGGTGATTGACATTGCCGGGGACGGGAGTATCCAGATGAATATTCAGGAACTTGCAACGGTTGTCCAGTATGATATCCCGGTAAAGATCATGATCCTGAATAACCAGTATCTCGGCATGGTTCGCCAGTGGCAGGAACTGTTCTATGACAAACGCTACTCCTATACTGATATGCCTTCGGTGGATTTTGTCGGTATTGCAAAGGCATACGGGTGCCGGGAATCTGCGTGACGGACTCCTCTAATGTGAAAGACGCGATAGAGACGTCACTTGCACATGACGGGCCGTTTTTGCTGGACTTCAGAATTGAGCGTGAAGAGAATGTCATGCCGATGGTTCCCGCGGGCGCTGCCATCAATGAGATGATACTGGGGGGGGAGAAGAGATGAGACCGCATACGATTTCGGTTCTGGTTGAAAACCGTCCGGGTGTGCTTTCACGGGTGGCAGGACTCTTTACCCGCCGCGGGTTTAATATTGAAAGTCTCGCCGTCGGTACCTGCGAAGAGCCGGGGGGGATGAGCAGAATCACTGCTGTCGTGATTGCAGACGATGAGATCATCGAGCAGGTGAAAAAACAGCTGAACAAGCTCATCAATGTCATCAAGGTGAGCGACATCACCTACACGAGTCATGTCGCACGGGAGATTGCACTGGTCAAGGTCGCTGCGGAAGCCGGGCAGACGCGTGCGGAGGTGATGCAGCTTGCAGACAATTTCCGGGCCCGGATTATTGATGTCGGAACACGCACGGTTGTTCTTGAGGTGACCGGGGGGGACACCGGTAAGATTGACGCACTGGTGAGTCTTCTCCGGCAGTACGGTATCAAGGAACTGGTGCGAACCGGAAAGATTGCGATGCCGCGCGGTTCGAAGACCGTTTCCCCCAAAAAATAATTTTTCTCTCTTTTTTCCGGAATCTGCACGGTGGTCCGAAAAAATGCAATCATGTTATATGTTAACATGCCACACATTACCCTAGTTACATGTTTGGATTACCCGATATAACGTTCGTGTCTGTGGCCTGTGCGCTTGCAGTCTGTTTTGGCCTTCTCATCTGGTGGGGCCTGCATTTCAGAGGTGACGATCCCGATGTCTGATCTCATCACGATTGGCATCATCGCACTCTACGGTATCATGCTCATCGGTATCGGGGGGGCTGGGCCTCAAAGAAAATACACAATACCGAAGACTATATTCTTGCGGGCCGCTCCCTTGGATTCTGGGTATTCACCATCCTGATGGTGGCCTCGGTCTGTTCCGGCATGACTCTGGTCGGTGTCAGCGGATTTGGCTATGCATCCGGGTGGCCGGGTATATGGGAACAGCTCTTCGTTCCACTGGCGGCGTCCTTTGCCATCATTGTCTTTGGGGGGGCAAAGCTCCATGCGGTCTCGAAAAAGACCGGGTATATGACCGTCGAGGATTACCTCGCACACCGCTACGAAAGCCCAAAGACAGTGCGGGGGGGACTTGCTGCGGTGTCAGGGATTGTCGTCTCTTTGATCTATCTCGTTGGCCAGTACACTGCCATCAGTCTCGTTCTGGTCTGGCTCTTCAATATTCCGCATACCACAGCACTGATCATATCGGCTGTCATTATCACGGTCTACACGGTGATCGGTGGTATGTATGCGGTCTCGTGGACCACACTGATACAGGGAATGATTCTCATCGTGGGAGTGATCATCATGGCACCCCCCCTGGTCATCATCTCCGCGGGCGGTCTGACCCATATCAACGAAGTGCTGGCATCGATTGACCCGAATATGGTGCAGCCGTTCTATCCCACACCCGTCTACGCGTCATACGCCTTCTGTACACCGGAGTTCCTCTTCTCATTTGGGATTCTGTTGATCGTCGGTCTTGCCTGTGCTCCGCATGTGGTAAACAACATTCTTGCCGCAAAGGATACGAAATTCTTTAAGTGGTCTCCTCTGATCGCGTTCGGGATTTATGCCGTGGTGATGTTCCTGGTGAAGTTTACCGGGTTTGCCGTGCGAACACTGGTTGAGGAAGGAAAACTGGTATTGCCTGCGACCGTGAACACTCAGGACTTTGCGTTCATGTACGGGATAGAGTATGCCATGCCCAACATGATGATCTGGGCAATCTTTGCGGTGATCGTGCTGGCAGCCGTGATGTCGACAACAGACCGGCTGATGCTCACCATCGGCACGCTCTTCTCCTGGGATGTCTACCGGAATCTGCTGAAGCCGACCGCTCCCGACCGGGAGGTACTGTTGGTCAGTCAGGTATGCGTCGTCATTGCCGCGGCCGTGTCACTGTTCCTTGCAATCAATCCGCCGGAGATGCTGGCGTGGCTGATATGGATGGGCATCGGCGTCATGCTCGCGACCTTTGCCGTGCCCCTCTTAGCGGCGCTCTACTGGCGGCGGGCGAACGGCGCCGGTGCCATTGCCAGTATGATTGCCGGTCTCATCGGTTCGGGTATCTTTGGATACTACCACAAGTTTGTCGCACCGCTGCCGGTGCATTTCAGTCTCATTGCCCTGACACTCGCAGCCCTTGCGATGATTGTCTTCAGCCTGATGACACCGAAGAACAGCGAAGATGTGCTGGATGCCACCCTGACCGGCCCGTACATTCAGCCCAAATAATTTTTCCCCGCCTTTTTTATGCCCCGGCGGCATAATATTCTAGATTGTGACGACAGCAATTATCGGTGGCGGACTTACCGGTGTCACGCTTGCCAGACTCCTTACCCAACAGGGTGAAGAAGTAGTCATTCTGGAGCGTGACGAGACATACGGGGGGGGATTGTGCCGTTCCCATACAACAGATGGATTTACGTTTGACGACGGGGGGTTCCCATATCATATTCTCGCGTGATGCCACGGTTCAGTCGTTTATGCGTGACGTGCTCGGGGGAGAACAAGGCGGAGCGGAACCGGAATACCAAGATCTTTTTTAAGGGAGCGTATGTCAAGTATCCGTTTGAAAACGGTCTTGCCGAACTTCCTGCAGAAGACCGGTTTTACTGCATCAATGAATATATCAAGACACTCATCGCACTTGAAAAAGGGGGGGAACTGCAGCCTCCGGAAAACTTCCGGGAGTGGATTCTGTATACATTCGGCACCGGGATTGCCGACCTCTATATGATCCCGTATAATGAGAAGATCTGGAATTATCCCGCAGAGAAGATGTCCCTGCACTGGGTGGATGGCCGTATCCCCCCCCGTCCTCCGGTGGAAGATATCATCAAATCAGCGATTGGCATTGAGACCGAAGGCTATACGCACCAGTCGGTCTTTACCTATCCGGTGACCGGCGGCATCGAAGCACTGGTGCGTGCGATTGCCGCACCTGTTGAAGATACCATCCGATGTAATTTTTCGGTGTCTTCTATTGAGAAGACGGAGGATGGATTTTTGATCAGCAACGGCACGGAAACGATTACGGCTGACCGCTGTATCTCGACAATTCCTCCGCAGGAATTGCTGCCCTGCCTGTTGGATGTGCCGCTGGAGATTCGTGAGGCGGTCGCTGCCCTCTGTTATAATTCCCTGTTCTCCGTCTGTCTGGGGGTATCTCACCCAGTGAATGATTATTCCTGGCTGTATGTGCCCCCCCAGAAGGAGCTGGGTATGTTCAACCGTATCTCATTCCCGTCGAATTATTCGGATGCAGTCGCCCCTGCCGGGCATTCGTCGGTGCTGGCCGAAATTACCTTTAATGAGGGTGATGCTGTCTCCCGGATGACGGATGATGAGATCATCTCCCACACGGTAGAAGGACTGACAAAGATGGATATTCTTGGGTCGCCTGAAGATGTGGTGTATGCTGCAGTCAAACGGCAGGAGTATGCGTATGTCGTCTATGACCTTGCCTACCGGGAGAATATCGGAATTGTTCTTTCCTATCTGAAAGATGTCGGAATCGAACCTCTGGGGAGGTTTGGTGAGTTTGAGTACCTGAATATGGACGGCTGCATCCGGCGTGTTCTTGACTTCCTTGATTTGAACAATCCGGCGTGAACTTCATCGGGTCTCATTTCTGGAAAAATATCTTTTTTCAGGCGGTGGTATTCATCGAAGCAGATTGGTGAGACCGGACAGGGGGGGATCACATCCTCCGCACGTATAATCACTCCGCTGGACAAATAGAAATATACCATTCGATTATTTTTTTGGATACCACCATAAAATGGGAGTGAACTATGGAGAACGTTGTTTCGGTACACAATCTGAAAAAGACCTTCGATAAAAATCCGGTGATATCCGGCATCACCTTTGACGTATTCAGAGGGGGGAGATATTTGGTTTTCTGGGGGGGCCCAACGGTTCCGGCAAAACCACCACGATGAGGCTCATACTGGGACTGTTACGGCCGGACTCAGGAAGCGCCCTTGTTTTTGATCAGCCCCCCCTTGATACCAGTGACAAGACCCGTGCACGGTCGGGGTGTTACTGGAGAATAACGGTCTGTTTGACAAACTCACCGCGTATGAAAATCTGAAATACTACGGGGAACTCTACGGCATTCCGGATATTGAAGAACGGATTGTTGAGCTGCTGGAGTTTACCGACTTAACTGAAAGAAAGGGCGTGCTTGTCGGGACGTTTTCCACCGGAATGAAGCGGAAGCTGGGTATTGCACGGGCTATTCTGCACCGCCCGGAGGTGTTGTTTCTGGATGAACCCACCTCAACGCTGGACCCGGAGGCCCAGAAGATGGTTCGCGACCTGATCGTTCATCTCTCAGGGGATGAATCGATGACGGTGTTCCTGAGTTCGCATAACCTTGATGAGGTGCAGAAAATATGCAGCCGTGTGGCCATTCTTCACGGAGGCAAAATAAAAGCCCTGGACTCGGTGGAGAATCTCCGGAAAAACCGCGGTGTTACGAAGGTGAGATTCACGCTTTCCGATTCTGCTCAGGTAACAGAGGCACGTTCTGTTGTTTCCGCAGTAGCGGATGTGTCTGATTTTCAGGAGAACGAAACCGGATTTACCATCACTCTGTCCGGTTCATCCGCATCACCGGTCATATCCCGTCTCTGCAATGCCGGGATTGGTATTGAAGAGGTGGGAAAAGATCAGCGTTCGCTTGAAGATATTTATATTGAAGTGATGCGGGAGGAGGCGTAACCGATGCATCCAATCCTTGTGGTCGCAAAAAAAGAGATGAGACAGATTGCAAAGAACCGGTCTCTTATCGTGGGCATCGTGCTTTTCATGGGTGTATTCGGGGGGCATGACCTCCTTGGTGCGATAATGGCGGTTGTCGATGGAGACGCGAAAAGTATTGTATCCACACTTGATTCCCTGATGATGTATCTGGTTCTGGTGCTGGGTGTCTTTAGCGGATATTTCTTTTCTTCACAGGCATTTCTGGGGGGGAAAAGACTGAAGGGACCATTGAAACGCTGCTCTGTTCCCCCCCTCTGCCGCTGCGGGACATCTGGCTGGGAAAAGTGATCGGCGTGATGGTTCCCGCCTATGCCGTTGCCCTCCTGATTGCCGGGATACTGGTGGCCCTTTCCAATACGGCAGCAGACTTTCTGGTTTTGCCTTCGGTTGTCATGATGCTGTTTGTCGTTCTGGTCGTCCCGGTCTACATCGCCTGTGCCATCGGCATGTTGGGGTTAGTCCAGCTGCTTTTGGGGATGAAGGAGAACCAGATTCTCAATATCGTGCTGATTATCGGATTTATTGCGGTGATCTCCGTTTTTGACGGTCTGGTGACGGAAGGAGTGGTGGTGATGTCCGCTCCGGTCGTGGGAGCGATGTTTATTGTGGGCATGCTTCTGCTGGGTGTTATCGGGTTTATGACCCGGATATTAAACCGGGAGAAGATTGTGACGACCCTTCCTGAGGGTTGATATTCTTTTTTTATTTTTTACTCAGGTTGAGAACGTCTGAAGCCAGAGCGTCACATGAACCTGTTTCATGTTGTACGTTCTGCATATCCTGCCATGTCTTTGCAATCCCGGATTGCAACAATTCATTCGACCATACGGGCATGAATGGACAATTTGCTGCTGTAACGTTGAATTAGGAATTGTTATTGCAATGTTACATGAGTCATAGACAAGACCACACATGAGAGTAGTGTCATCCGGGGTGCTGTATGTTCCTGGTAAAGTACGCAAAGTACCTGTACTATCTGTACACTTCTCTCTATTATCTTCTTATTTTATACAATACAAGGCATATTGGTCTGCGTTCTTCTTTGCAATATTCCCGTTTTTTTTATGCAAAGACGTTGCAAAGTTGCAAACATGGGGGGGTTCATTTTCAGTTATGTAATGGCGTTTCGTTAATGCCATCTTCTGTTACCAGCCGTTGTCTGAATGCGGTCAGTTATATCACAGATAAACATCAGATTCGTAATCTGCTCAATAACGTCCAGAGGGTTGGTCAGACCTCCCGTCCAGAACATTTCCCACAGAATATCGACCTTATTCTTCAGTTCACCGGTAATCATTGTATGAATGGTGTGCTTGGGGGGGCAGGAATCCCTTCATTGGGTTAAGCAATGCTTAAATGCCCTTAAACAGGCCTTTTACCCGAAAAAACACGTCCACACAGAAGCCGGTGTGGCTCCATCTCAGTTGAGACAGTCCAGACCTCCTCTCAGAATATGTGCCAATACAGGCCCCTTAATAGCCTGTAATACTCCGGTTTTTCCGCAAATAACCGGTATTCCGACCTTCATTTTCCGGCAGAAATTCCGTGCAGATAATACCTCTATTCCATCCTTTGATTCCCCCAATGCCGGAAGGCAAAAAGGGTGGATAAAGTCGAATAAGGGGGGGAGAGGTGGTGAATTATCAGTCAGGCGGTTTGTATGCTGAATAATCCGCACAGAGCAGGCGGCCGCCAGAGATATGACAATGATTTGTCCGGACATTTTTCCACTCATCTTTTATCAGGATCTTATATCCATAAATCAATCAATCTCTTTTTCACGAAACTGTTTCCTCGCATCTATTGAAATATCTTTATAATATAACCGAATAATCTCACCTGAATGTGCGTCAACGACGGTCAAATAATGTATTCTGTGGTTATCTTGTTCCTCTTCAGGATTCTCATTTAATTCGACTTGAAAATAAAACGGCCATACAAGGCGGATAGGCATTTCTTTCTCATAATATAACAGTTCAGAATCATCATTCCAACATAGATTTATGGTATCTGAACCCACTTGGGCTGACTTAAATGTGAAACTTTTCACTGTTCCGGGGTATTTTTCATTGACAGTTGTCTCAGCAATTTCTTTAGCTTCATCCAATGTTATATCAGGTTCTGAAGATGGGAATGTGATATTTTCAATATCCAGCCAGAATTTGGAATAACCGAAGACGTCACCATTCATGGGTCCATACCAAAATTGATACCACTCGCCATATACGGAATTCCATTCCGTATCCGAGTATACCTGACATCAGCAGTCGTATTTTGAAAATATGACGACGTGATCACTGAATTATTTGTGTAATAATCTGCTTTATTCCCAGTTATATTTCTTAATAGTTCCTGAGCGATTATTTCTGCATCTTCCAGTGATATTTCTAATTCTCCTTTTTTCTGGTGCATCCCAAACAGGGGGGTTAAACTGTATTATTTCTCCGGAATCTGAATCAACTTTTATTCGGTATTTTTTTCCACTCTTTGTGATTGCATTCTCATACATCTGATATGTTTTTCCTTTTATAAATCGGTCCGGTTCAGCTCTGGGCTTTAATGATTCAGGATCCATATCCGGAAATAATTCAATAATTTTTTCTTTGATGGTTTTGGGAGTTTTGATATCGTTGGCATCACCATTAATTGATTCTGTTTCTGAAGGCTTTGCTGTTGGTTCCTGAAGATCGGGTTCAATATCTGTTGAATTTTCAGGATTGGCATGTGTATACGGTATAAACACTACAGAACAGAAGGCTACCAGAATTATGGCTGCCAGGGATATAACAATGATTTTTTTGGACATCTCATCTTCACCTGTGTCTGATGTGCACAATATATCCCCCCCTGTCTGCATCTTTCAGAGATACAGGGTAAATCAGGATTGTGTACATCCATTTCACATTATATTATTTACGTTCTTAAATACGATTTGTGGCAGAACTCTCTACCCGTCGGATATCTCTGCTGCTCATTCAGAGCTTTAAAAAAATATCCGGAAAAAGATGTCTGATAAAAAAATAATCTGGATTTCTACTGCTGAATGGATTATTCACCTGAGGTCCATCCTCATGAATCTCACATATGAAATTCCAAAGAAGACTGCCGGGTAAATAAACATCATCAGAATGTTGGATCCAACCTTTCCCATAAAATCTTCAAAGGATATTCCCATCTCAGCATAATCCAGACGATACCCATTCTTAACACCTCTGTTCCATAAAAAAATGGATTTGTAATAGCACTGCCAATCTGTCCGTAATTGTGCTTGATTGAGAGATGGTTGATTATGTTCGTGATCTCCCATTCATTCATGTAATAGCCTTTCGTCTCCTCAACCAGCAATTCGTAGTCCTCATATGAGATGTCATCACGCATATCTGCCATTGGGTCCGGCCCAAGGATGTATCCACTTACTGATGGTGCAATTGCAGGTGCGAGATATGCGAAGGCAAAGAAGATGATCAGGGCGTATACCAATGACATGCCACTTGTTCTGGCAAATACTGATGTCATGATTGCATGGCAAAACAACTTACCAGAAACAGAACTGATACAAACCATAACAAGAAGATTCCGGGCCACTCATCCAGACCCGGAACAATACTGTTGATCAGAAGTATTGCAACGGTAATCACAAAAACGGTTGTTACCGCAAGTGCGAGTGCAAGAATTCCGCCAATAGCTTTCCCGTTTATCACTTCGTCCCGGTATACCGGATGTGAAAACAGTGATTTGATTGATCCTGATTCACGTTCTTTTGTGATGGCATCAAACCCTATTGCTATTGCAATAAGCGCTCCAAAAACAGATGATGCCAGTCCTCTCATAATTCCACCGAACAGATTAATCGGGGCAGGCCGGTATTCAGCAAGACCCGTATTGATATTGCCATCTTCATCCATTGCAGTGCTTCCGGAGATTGAATAGTCTGCTAATTCCATGTTGTAGATATCAAATTCAGAACACACATCCCCCCCCGGTAATAATCAGGAGCAATACAAGGAGTGCAATATATCTCCTGCTTGTAATGTGATCATGAAATTCTTTTTTTGCAATGAGTATTACTCTGTCTGCCGTCATTTATCTCACCTCTACCTGAGATCCATCCTCATAAATTTCACATAGGCAATTCCAAAAAAGATCGAGGGATACAACAGGAAAAATAACAACTGTAACCAGGCCTGATTCATGACCTCTTCAAATGAGAGTATGGGTGTGCCGTCTATGCAGTCCCAGGACGGCTTTGCAAATACTCTGGTAAGATCAGAATAATTCCGTTGTATTGAGAATAATGACGAAATCTCATAGATCGCAGAGTACTTCTGATTATAATCCTGTTGTTTCTCTTCTAATCTCTCTGAATATTCATAATCCTCATCAGAATCTGCGTAATATCTCACTATGGAGAGCTCGTCTCTCGGATTCTCTCCAAGCATTGTATAGACCGCAACCCTGGCGCTGAATACCGGGATGAAAAGTGACAGAACAAACAGAATAATCAGAGACAATATCAGGGCATTACTGCTGGAGCCTGCAATTACAGATGCCATCAGTGCAAGGGCAAAGTTGGATGCCAGAAAAATAATTGTTATCAGCCAGACTATGAGCATCAGGCCTAATTCATACAGGGTTGGTACAATTCCCTGAATAAGAAATAATGCAAAAACCAGCATAAATACCACGGTTATTGCAATCGTGAGTGCGGCAATCCCGCCAATCGCTTTTCCATTTATAATTTCATCCCGGTATACCGGATGTGAGAGCAGGGATCTCAGTGACTTTGTCTCTTTTTCCCCCTGAAATGAGATCAAAACCGAGTGCAATGGCAATAATTGCACCAAATCCGTAGTATCCGATGACCTCGGTTATAGAACTGATTATTGAGAGTGGTGAAGGGACACTGCTGCTGTCTCCAGATTTATATCTGTCCAGATTATTCTGATAATCATTTATACCGGTGATTGCTCCAATTCCCACGACTATGGAGAGCATTAAGAGAAGGAGCAGAAATTTTTTACTGGTGATATGATCGCAGGTCTCTTTTCGGGCAATTATGGCGAGCTTCGGATTTTCATATCATTCCCGCCTGTATACCTGTAAGAAGAGCTCTTCCAGTCCGGGTTTTTCGAGGTGCATCTCGATTATCCCGTCAGAGACTTCCCGTAACTGGCCGGAGAGTTCTCTTCTGATATCCCTGTTTACCGAGATCTCAGCCCGGTTCTCTGTTTTATGAATTTCAAGAATGTCAGGATGCGAGAGTTCCGGCAGGGGGGGTTTTATGGACTCGATGATGATCTTCATTGGTATATTGCTCTGCTCTCTGAGCTGCTCTTCCACCTCCTCTGTCGTTCCCTGAGCAACCATCTTTCCCTGTGATAATATGCCGAGTGTTCGGCAGACCTGTTTTATCTCGGACAGAATGTGGGAACAGATGAGAATCGTCTTTCCTTCGTCTGATATCTCCCGGATTATTTTTCTGAACTGGGCGACGCCTTCCGGATCCAGGTTGGCAGTCGGTTCATCCAGAATAACCACCTTTGGATCATTGAGCAGTGCCTGTGCAAGGCCCAGGCGCTGGTTCATTCCACGGGAGTAGCCACCAACGGTTTGGGTGACGCCATTCAGCCTGACAAGCTCCAGGAGATAATCAGTCCTCTCTTCCCGGCCGTCCGGACTGATTCCATAAATTTGCAAATAGTCGAGATTCTGTTTACCGGTCATATTGCCGTAAAAACCCACATCCTCTGGCAGATACCCGATGACCTCTTTTGCCTTCAGGGGGTTTCGTGCAACATCAATCCCGTCAATCAGACAGATTCCTGCTGTGGGTTCAATCATGCCTGTCAGCATCAGGATGGTTGTAGTCTTGCCTGCCCCCCCGTTTGGCCCCCCCAGAAATCCAAAGACCTCACCCTCTTTTATCTCCATATTGAGGTGATCCACAACGCAGTTCCCATTATATTCCTTTGTTAAATTCTCAGTCTTGATCATGGTCTGGTCTGCCTCTTTTTATGGGAGATAAATAATTTGAGTATAGATTTATTGGTGCCTTATATTATACGATTTATGGCAGAATCATCTACACGTTTGTTAAGTGAGATGTGGGGGGGTGGATCGGTATTTTCAATGATCTGGATTACAAAAAACGCTCATGATATTCTGATGAATAGCATGCACAACCAATGAAAGTGGGACAACGTCCAACATTTAATTACATTTACCTCCCTTTTCAGCCGTCGGGCAGGAAGGTTGTACCCTCTTTGAGCTTTTAGCTCGGCAAAAAACTAACCAGTGAATTGCCATCGGAGGCACAAATGTGACTTGGATCACGGATGTAAAATTGCCCTCTTCAGGTCAATTCACTGCCCATTTTAATTAATGGATGTGGTTCTATGTCATCACAAATACACAATTCTTGTGGTCTTGATGTTCATAAGCAGTTCATCATTGCCACAACACTGACAGATACTGATTCGTTAAAGAAGCAAAAACGGTTTGAATGGAATGAAAATGGTCTTTCAGAGTTTAAATCATGGGTATTATCCGAGCAGTGTGATGTTATCGCCTGCGAGTCAACAAGTGACTATTGGGTTCCTATCTACGACTCTCTCAACGATCATATACCTGTTATTGTCGGGAATGCACGCGACATCAAAGCCTTTACCCACAAGAAAACTGACAATGTCGATTCTGAATTCATAGCAAAACTGGCTCTGAACGGTATGATTCAGCCATCCCGTGTCTTCACCCAGGAAGTTCGCGGATTCAGGTCTCTAATCCGTCAAAGGCACATATTTGTTCGGAAACGCTCAGATATCAAAAATGAAGCGCACAGTGTGTTGTCCAATGAAGAATTTCATCTTGACAATGTACTTTCGGATATTTTCGGGAAGGGCGGCAGACGCATACTTTCCGGTATCATTTCAGGAACACCTGTAAATGAAATCATTGAGAGTCTCCCGAAGAATCTCCGAAAGAAGCGGGATCAAATCCTTGAAGTGTTAAATGCGGAAATCTCAGAAAACACTGCTCTCCGTCTGAAGTCATGTCTCACTATGATTGACGCATTTGATGGTGAAATTGGATCTCTTGAAAACGAATTCTTTCACTATGCGTATGCCCGTTATCCACGGGAGATGAAGATTCTCACTTCAGTACCGGGAATTGGGGAACTTGGTGCAGCGACCCTTTTGGCTGAAATCGGAGATTTTCATGATTTTCCATCTGGTGACAAACTTGCATCATGGCTGGGTATTGTTCCTACCGTACACCAGTCTGCCGACAAGTACTACAACGGAAGGATTACGAAAAGGGGGGGTTCCAAGGTTGCACGCTGGATGCTGACACAAATCGCCCATGCAGCAGCCAGGACTAAGAAAAGCAAACTGAAGGAATTCTATCTTCGCAAGAAGGATTCCCTGGGATTTGGCAAGGCAATTATCGCACTTGCACGAAAGATTGTGACCATTACCTGGCACCTCATAACAAATGACGAATTGTACGAAGATGAGACCGGTTACGAAAAGAACTATATCATCAAGAAAAAGGTGTTTGAGACGATTTCAATCCCAGTGGATGAAAGAATTAAAATTTTACATGAGATGAAAATTGTAATGGACAGAATAGATCATAGGGTAGGGTAAGGATGATCTATCCTTACACTTTCATGTAAAGAGGATCATATTTATTTCAGGTTGCACTGCCCTCGGATGCTGACTCAATATACTCATTGGGTTTGTAGATCCGGAAATTCGGGGATGTCATGCTGAGTATCTCGCCAGAATGTGCATCAACAACAGCAGTATAGAGAGTAAAGTTATGTCCACTATCCTCTGTTTCTGTTTCATCTTTTGTATTGACCGTGAAGTCAATTCTCCATACAAGGCGGACGGGCATATCCTTTTCATACCATAACAGAACATAGTTGCTGTACCAGTATGGTTCCATTGTCTCTGAATTCACAGAGTCATAGTAGTATTTTATGCATCCTCTGGTCTCTGAATCCTTTTCATTGATGGTTGTCTCAATGATCTGTTTTGCTTCATCAGGGGGGGTGATCTCTGGTTCTGGAGATGAGAATGTGCTGTTTTTAAAATCAGGCCATCTTTGATAGAATTCCGCCACCTCTCCGGTCTTTAAATCAATTATCAGATGAATGGATCCGATATAAAATTGAACATCATTGTGAAATCTCTTTAATCTGACGTCTGCATATGTATTCTCCCAGTCCTTTGTAATTATATGAGACTCTTCAATGACCTCATCATATCTGTCTCCTTTTAACTTTTTGAGAAACTCAAGTGCGATCTCTTCTGCCTCTTCAAGTGAGATCTCTGGTTCCTCAGATCTTGAAAGCTGTGGCTCTGTTGATCGATATGATCGTATCTCCCTGGTCTCATAGTCAACCTTTATGTCATATTTTTCCCCCCCTTTTTCTGTGAGGGCATTTTCATACAGGATATATCTTATTTCAGGAATCTGTGAGTCACAGTCCTGTGTCGGGGGGGTGAGGGAACTCAGAAGAATATTGGGAAATAATTCAACAATTCTTTCTTTGACGCTATCAAATTCTGTGTCATTCTTTACTATTTCAGGAGGGTTGTTGGTCGGCGTAACCGTTTCTGTTTCTGTAGGTGTTGTTGAATTCTCAGTCAGGCTGTCTGTGTGCTGAATGGCCAGCACAGAGCCGGCTGCCACCAGAATTATGGCCGCCAGGAATATGATGATTATTTTTCTGGACATTTATCCACTCATCTTTTATCAGGATCAAATATCCATAAATCAATCAATATCGTTTTCACGAAATTGTTTCCTCGCATCTATTGAAATATCTTCATAATATAACTCAAGAATCTCACCTGAATGTGCGTCAACGACGGTCAAATAATGTATTCTGTGGTTATCCGGTTCCTCTTCAGGATTCTCATTTAATTCTACTTGAAAAAAAAACGGCCATACAAGGCGGATAGGCATTTCTTTCTCATAATATAACAGTACAGGATCATCATTCCAGCACAGATTTATGGTATCTAAACCTTCCTGGGATGACTTAAATGTGAAACTTTTCACCGTTCCGGGGGGGTATTTTTCATTGACGGTTGTCTCAACAATTTTTTTAGCTTCATCCAATGTTATATCAGGTTCTGAAGATGGGAATGTGATATTTTCAATATCCAGCCAGAATTTGGAATAACCGAGGACGTCACCATTCATGGGGGGGTCTATGCAAAATTTGATTCCATTCGTCAGATACGGAATTCCATTCCGTATCCGAGTATACCTGACATCAGCAGTCGTATTTTGAAAATATGACGACGTGATCACTGAATTATTTATGTAATAATCTGCTTTATCTCCGGTTATATTTCGTAATAGCTTCCGGGCGATTATTTCTGCATCTTCCAGTGAAATTTCTAATTCTCCTTTTTTCTGGTGCATCCCATACAGGGGGTAAAACTGTATTATTTCTTCGGAATCTGAATCAACTTTTATTCGGTATTTTTTTCCCTTCTTTGTGATTGCATTCTCATATATCTGATATGTTTTTCCTTTTATAAACCAGTCCGGTTCAGCTCTGGGCTTTAATGATTCAATATCCATATCCGGAAATAATTCAACAATTTTTTCTTTGATGGTTTTGGGAGTTTTGATATTGTTGGCATCACCATTGATTGATTCTGTTTCTGAAAGTTTAACTGTTGGTTCCTGAATATCGGGTTTAATATCTGTTGAATCTTCAGGATTGGCATGTGTATACGATATAAACACTACAGAACAGAAGGCTACCAGAATTATGGCTGCCAGGGATATAACTATGATTTTTTTTGACATTTCATCTTCACCGGTGTTTGATGTGCACAATATATCTCCTGTCTGCATCTTTCAGAGACATATGGTAAATCTGGATTGTGTACATCCACATCAGATTATAATATTCACGTTCTTAAATACGATTTGTGGCAGAACTCTCTACCCGTCGGATATCTCCGCTGCTCATTCAGAGCTCTAAATAAATATCTGGAAAATTTTAGGAATTTGAGTGAAGTAAAAAACTGAGGATATATTTTTGTCAGAACAGTGAAGGAGAAAAATAATTTCTTCATTTCGACAGGATACAATGATCCGGTTCAATCCAAATCAGTTCGGGGGGGTTTGTCCCATAAACCGCATATGAATGGAGGAACAATAAAAAGATACGGGATTTTTGCAGATATGCTTTGCAGAACTAATACACGGGGGGGGACAAATGATAATCACAGAAAACTTCACCAAACAATACAACGGGGGGGTGAACAAACGATTTTTCCTGATCCTTTTCATCATCTGTCTGGTGCCTGGGGGGGTTGCAGCCGCAACCGGGGGGGTGACGAACTATGATGACGCACTTGATAAGTATAAAAACGGAAATGAGGGATACGTATTTTTTCCTTCTCTCCTTCTGGTATTCAATCAGATCACCAGTTCAATTGGCCTTGACGGACAGGGTGTACGGCAGATATTATTGGCAGTGAATTTTGTTCCGGTTCTACAATTTAAGTCTGTAAATAAAGATAATATCCTGTGTAACAGTAAAAGAAAAGAGATCTGGCGTGTTGTAAAAGAGCATCCCGGCATGAGTTATACTGAACTTAAGGGAGCGTCATCCCATACTGAGGGAGATTTCAGATATCATCTTGAGATGCTGGTACGATATAGATATCTTGAAAAATATCAGATAAATGGATTTATCGGTTACTTTAATGCGGGCGGGTCTGTAACCGACTCTGAGAAAGGTATGATCATAGCTCTGAAAAGCAAAACCGGGAAGGAAATCTATTCAATCCTTCTGAAGAACAAAGAAATATCCCGAAAAGAACTCTCTGAACATTTGGATATTACCGGCCCTACTGTCACCTGGCACATGAAGAGACTCATCTCACTCGGAATTGTCAGAGCAACATATTCAGGCAATTCTGTCTGTTATTGCCTCTCAGATGTTCGGAAACCACTACCTGAAATGTGATCCATAATCCCAGTTATAGCTGGATGCGTGATATTCCCGGAGATCTGAAAACCCCTGCCAGATCTGAATCTGAGAATGTCGGCAATTTTTTTCATTTCCCGTGAGTATTTTATCCCTTCAGGATCTGACATCTACCGTCAGCTCTATGATTATCTCCGGTTTTACCGCGTATATCCGCAAATTGTGCAGACGGTGTCGGCACAATATTTTATTCCGGCAGAAATTCCGTGCAGAAAATATCTTCATTCCGTCCTTTGATTCCCCAATGCAGGAAGGCAAAACGGGTGGAAAAGGGATGACAACAGGGGGGGATGGTATCATCCCGTGGGAACCCGGTAGATGGGATTGGGCATATTGCGTGATATCCGTGGTGCGACACGAACGAGACGCAGACGCAACCCCCTGTCTCCTCATTTCCCGATAAATATCTCTTTCTTCAGCATACCGAATTCATCGAAGCTGACATACGACGTGAGAATAATCGCGATCGTGACACAGATTGTTCTTGATGTATATATCGCGAGCATCAGGGCAATCTGATAGGTAATGGCTATCATCGGGGAGAGACCTGCTATCAGCTGTCCGGTCATGAGCCCCCCCGGCAGAAACACAATGCCCATCACCGCGACATTTCCCAGCGAGGGCATGAGTGCGGACTTCAGTGCGGTTCGGAAATACGGGAGGAGGGCCTCGGTTCTCTGTGCACCGAATGAAAGCCCCGAAACGTAGCGGTTCTCGTTTCTGCGCAGGTCATTATAGAAGAGGGCTACGGCAATGATAGTCCCTCCAAGGGAGTTGCCCAGCAGCATGCCGCCGATGGGTATCAGAAATCGGGCTTCCGACAACCCGCCATCCTGAAGAATCAGGGCCTCAAAATAGACGAGACAGAATACGGTGGTAATGACAAAGGCAACAACGGTCGCAGGTAGAGTTTTCGGATGTTTAATTCCTGCTTTCGGACGGACTCATACGCCGCAACCGTGATCATGATACACAACCAGAGGACGTTCAGGAAAGCATTGTTATATTCAAAGAGCACCGTCAGAAAAATACCGGCAAGGCCCAGCTGTATGGACATCCGGAGAAACGACCAGACTGTCTCCCGGATCATCGGCAGGCGGGTTTTGTGCATGACAAAAACGGGAATGGCAAGCAGAAGGAAGGCAAAGAAGATGCCCGATATGGGAATGGCAGGCGTGGCCATTTTCAGCTGTCTCCGACGGGAATGATGCGGACTCCTTCACGGTACCAGGTATCATCGTGTGATATGGCAAGAACCGTCCAGTCCTCGTGAGAGAGAAAGTAGTCTGCCACCTGCTGTTTCATCCGGTTGTCAAGGGCTGCTGTGATCTCATCCAGAAAAAATATTGTTCGTTCGAGCAGGAGCGTGATGACAATAACGATTCTCTGTTTTTCCCCCCCGGAAAGGGAACGGAAATCCTTGTCAAGGATGGTCTCGTCCAGAGCAAAAAGGGTGAGATATCCGTTCAGATTGTTTTGGTAAAGGATCGTTTTGTTTGCAGCGTATCCAAAGACACCGTCAATCAGTTCCCTGACGGTTCCCTCCCCCCCCGATGTCGGTATCCTGCGATACGTATGCAGTCTCCTGCCGGATGTGCCATGCGGTAGCTGCATCAATCTCATGCTTTCGGTAGGAAACCGTGCCGGTATACGGTCTGACATATCCCTGTGCCATCTTCAACAGGCTTGATTTGCCGGAGCCTGAGATACCCCCCCGGAGTATGACCTTCTCGCCTTTGCAGACGCCAAGGGAGAAGTGTTCGATAACGGTTTTTCTATCGAACACCACGGATACCTCGTCATACCGGATGATCTCTTCTTCCATGATGTACGGCCCTTTGATTATCAGGTTTGATCTGTTCACGGGTAAGTGTTTATCTGTTTCACTCCCTCGCATCCACCGTATAATCTGCACCCCCCCAAACAATAATTCACCACATGACTCATCTGCCAAAATGAATGGTTCACCAACAGACGATCAGCATGTTCATCGCGAAAGAAGACATGCAAAACGGCAGCATAACAATATGCATAAATAACGTCTGTGTGATGTATATTTTATGAAGTATACTCCCCGAGAGCTTATTATTTTCATCGGAAGTCTTGTTATCATTCTTGCAAATATCTATAATATCATAGCAGGTGCTACGACAACCGGATTCTATCTGTCCGTGTTTATTATCCTGATGTTTGGCATCGTTGTTGCCTGGACGCTGAAGAATGCATCAAAAACGGAAAATTAACGGGTTCGTCCCTCACCCCCCCGGTTTTTTGTCACCCTTTCTCACCCTCTTTGATGCCCAGTACAGGGGAATCGGAGGGTAGAACATGCGTATTTTTTGTCATTTTTTATTGTCGGAAAACTAAGGTAGTAATGTCTGTTATTTCCAAAAATGACTGCATATTGCAGACTAATAAGGGGTCGCTATTGATGGATGTTTTGAGAGGATGTATGGGTTATCTCTGGTTGAGAAAGGGCCGCTCCGGGCCTCTGTGTGGACACGTATTTCCGGGTCTCAGACTATTTTAAGGGTTATTTAAACGTTGCTTTACCAGGTGCCGTGATTCTTTCTTCAATGATCTCTCCGGAATCGGTATCCTGCTCTTCCGGCAGCATCACCAAAACGGATTCGGCCATTTCGACGATATGGTCTGAAGAGATATATATGATGATATTAATCTTCCGAGGATCTCATTCTTCCGGAACATCGGAGGGCCTGATGATGGTAATGGGGGGGTGACATGGCCCACCATCCGGTGCGTGATAGTTGGAATGAAGAGGCCCCCCCTCCAATACAACCGGGGGGGCAGTTATTTATACAACATCAGCCATAAGGGGGGGGCGAGGTAGAAGAGATGTTATTTGTTATGTGGTATGAATTCGATCCGGATCACACCACCCGGGTTATCGAATTATGGAAGAGCTTCAAATTTCCGTCTGAGGTGAAAGTCCTTCACCGGTATCTCCTGATCGGGAGGCATATGTCGGCTGCGATATTTGAGGCCCCCCCGAATGAGGAATCCCTCCTGAAGATCACACTGCCATTCAGTTCATTTGGAGTAGCGCACATCGTACCGGCCATGACGATCGAGGATGCGATCAAACAGATGTGATAGACCGCGAAGGCAAAGCAGGAAGATCTTTTTTTTATTTTTGGGCTCTGTTGAATCCCTCAAATATGACAACGAAAGCAACATATTGAGCCGCTTTCGTAATGATATAGAGAATCACGTTGATTTTATTCTCTTTTACCTGAAATCGATCTCTTCGTGCCTTCAGATCTTCTCCAAATCTTCTTTTAATGACTGTGCCGTTTCGACATTATTTCTTTCACGATATCGTTCATCATCGAAACGGGTTCAGCCATTTCGACGATGTGGTCTGAAGAGGTATGTATGATGAAGTAAAACAGTCTTCAGAGGAGTTGATTCTTCCTGAACATCGGGGGGGGACTGGTCTGCCTGTGGCAAACATACTTGGAGAGGGGGGGAAAATGAAATTAAATACCGGTCTGCGGGCTCTGGGCCTGCTGATGGGAATGGTGCTTGTCGGGACGATTGTTTTACTGGTGGTAAGTGCCGATGAAAAGATGCTGGGTACGGATACCTCCGTTCATTCAGGAGCAATGTTTGAAATATCCGGTTCTACGCATGTGATGAAAACCGACGTATTAGCATTGGGTAGTACGTTGGAATCATTGGCAGACGAGTATGGACCATTAACCATCCCGTCAACGGTGAACAGATATGACATTGTGCAGTTCAGCCAGACACATCTGAACCCGGATCAAAACAATTCACTGAAGGTGACCGTCCATGGTCAGGCATATGATATGCATCTTGAAAGGATGAATTTCGAAGATATCGATGACGGTATTGATTCCTATTCCGGAAGTATTGACGGACTCGATGATTCGGTGGCGATATTCACCTTTGACAGAAATCTTGTTCTGGGGGGGTCAGTTCAGCTTCGGGATGAATTCTTATTTGTATCACCCGTCCAGAACAGAGAATATTCCCTGAACACCACAATGCCTTTGCACATCGTCTACTCGTCAAAAGATATGAAATAGTCGAAGTGACCGTTTCCCACCGATTCAGATGGATCAATACTCTCAGGATATCACAGGTGTCCCGTCAAAAAAAAGTATTTCCGAGGAGGGGGGACACAACGGCATCCACATTAAAAGATCCAATTGGGGGAATTATTCTTCATAACATCGATGTGCATATCTGAAATATTATACAATATGGGTCTCTTTGCTGGATTTGTGGTAAGTGTGGATATATTTATGTCTTCAAATTTGTTGGAATACTCAACTGGTTTGATTCTTTAACAATTTCATAAAAATAATCTGAATATTTGTTGAACAGAAACGAACCCCATGCATTTCCTACGCTATTTGTTCCTCCCATATCATATCCCACAAGTTGAACGCCTTTCAACTTTTCAAATGAAATTTCCGCATCAGATTGAGTAAATGATGGATTATCAAAATTATCCATCATGTCAGATATTCTGGCAAATGAACAATCATTATGTTTATAATTATCAGGATATTTCAGATAGTATTCGTAAACTCCACAGAATATCTCAAGATCTTCATCAAACATTACTCTTAGCCCATTAATTACCAGATGATCTTTATATTCTACAGGTTTCTGTTCACTGAGTATTTTTCCGGCGTAATATCCAAGTATGGCACTGCATCTGAGGGATTTTGAATTTATCGCTGAATCAATAATTTCAGATATTAAGATACAATTTTTTGGATTTTCCAGATATCCATACATCTTTTGCCTGTCGGATTCTTTGAATGTGGAATTAGAATACATAAATTTCAAAAATGCTTTGAATTTTAATTCATTCATTGAGGTCCATATTTTTTTACAGGAATTAAATAGAGGTGACATTTCAAATCCCATTTCAATAAATTCACCCGGACTATCAATTATTAATTCCATAAATGAATCTTTCATAATTTTCAATTCATCCATTATTTCGGGGGGGATCTCAAGAAAATCCATGCCACTATTATAATTGCCAAAAATATACATATTCCGATAAATTATAGTATCTAAATAGTTAGATAGCCTTGCAAGATGCAGAGATCATTTGCATACAATGGTTGCTTTCGTTATATTCAGACTCCTCAAGGAGTCGTGCCCGTAAAAATTACCCGTCATAATGCCCCCCCCATCCCAACCCCCCCCGTTCCACACGTTCAAGTATTTTTACCGGCAATATGTACCCACGGTATTCTGCAGTATTGCAATATCACCGGTGGCTTATCATGAAAGTTTCAGTAGTTATTCCGACATACAACGAAGAGAAAAATATCGGCAGGTGCTTGAGTCACTCTGTAACCAGACGATGAACCGAACAGAATACGAACTCATTGTTGTGGACGGAAATTCAAAGGATACCACGCGTGATATTGCCCGGAAGTATGCAGACAAGGTCATCATTCAGACTCGTGCAAAGGTGGGCGGTGCCAGAAATGACGGTGCCGACCTTGCAACGGCAGATATTATTGCCACAACGGACGGGGGGGACTGCGTTTTGCCTCCGGAATGGGTTGAGACCGTGTATGCCGAATTTGCTGCCCATCCCGAAGCGGCAGCCATTTACGGCACCGTCTACCCGCTTGAGGACGGCATAAAAAACCGCGTCAATCTCGGCCTTGCCAACACCTTCTCACGGATTGGGTATTACACGAAGCGCTCTACTATACCCTCGGATGTAATACGGCGTTTCGCAGAGCTGCCTTCATGAACATCGGCGGCTACAAGGTCTGTGACGCAGGGGGGGATGATCTGGAAATTGCCCGACGGGTTGTCCATGAGGGCACCGTCCGGTTCTGTCCCAAGATGCGGGTCGCGTTCTCCATGCGCCGGTATGATCAGTTCGGAACCCTGAAATCCCTCTATGAATGGGTACATATAGTCCGGAAAGGCGGGGGGGACTCGGACGACTGCCAGTATTCAAAACGTGAATACCAGTAACGACCCGTTTTTTCCGCACACAAAAATACGGACTGATGCATTCAGAACTGCGTCTGTCCCCCACATCATCGTCCATTTTGTTTTTTCCATTATTCTTCCCTTATCCGCATCATTCGGATAGAAGGTTTTATAGGCAGTCTTCTGCTCATATCTGTTATGAATCCTGAAACCCGTGCAGCAGGAATGGTCGCAGACCTGATGATCCTCTCTGCACGGACCGCCCCGAAAGGGAAGGCAACCGATTCCATCACAGCAGTCGTGAAAACAGGGGGGGATGAACTAACCGTCCTCTCTGATGAAATGAAACGGATTGGAGAGCGTGACGAGATCGGATTTTTCATCCGTGATGCCGGAAATATCGCATCCGCTGATGCATGTGTGATCCTTGGATGTGCGGGGGGGGCAGCGTACTCGGCCTCAACTGCGGGGGGGATGCGGCTATGCCACCTGTAAAGAGATGGCTGAGGCATGGACCAAAAAGGATCAGAACCTGCCGTTCTCCGGCCCCCCCAACTGTGTCATCAAGATGGCAGATCTGGCATTGCCGTCGGTTCTGCGGTAAAGACGGCATCCATCCATAACCTGGACAACAGGGTGATGTACTCCGCAGGTGTAGCGGCACTCAGCCTTGACTGGCTTCCGGAATGTTCGGTGGCATACGCGATACCCGTTCGGGCAGCAGGCAAGAATATTTTCTTTGACCGGAAGGTGTGATGCAGCATGGCAAAAATGACCATCCGGGGAGGAGACCTCGACCTTGTCGAGTATGAATTCTCTGCATTCCCTCCGGGAGAGAACATCAATACCCTTGGCTATGAGAAGGACTACCTCCTTGAAATTTCAGAGAACCCCCCCGTTACCGTCCGGGTGCCTGCCCGTATCCATCTGACCGTTCTTGATATGAACCGGTTTGCACCCAACCGGCCGGGCGGCGGGGGGATTTGGCTTTGCCTCCAGCTCTATTCCACCGCAACGGTGGAATGCATTCCGTCCGGCATTGAAATCAACTATACCCGCGTGCCGATGATCCTTCACCTGGTGGCGGTGCTGCAGAAGGTCACCGGCTATACCGGAGGATTTTGCATCACCGTGGTTGACCACGAACGCAAACATGTCGGCCTCGGGTCCACAGGATCTGTGCTGACCGCGGTCGCCCATGCCATGAACGCCGCCCTCGGTTCACCCTGACAACAGAACAGCTCCGGCTTCTTGTCGGGTATAACTATGTGGAAGAGACCGCGACCGGAGAGGTCGTACCGGGATTTGAGACCGGTGTCGGGCCTGCGGCAGTCACCTATGGCGGGATGCGGTGCTGGGAGACGAACTGACCCTCGTCTGCCGCCACACCTTTGCCAAAAACAAGAATGTATTCATCATCATCCCCCCTGTGGAGGCTGATGCAGCAGGAGAGAGCGAGTTCAATGTGTTGATGAACCGGGCACGCAATCTGGATTACCGTGACCGTGAACTGAAGGCATATATGGTGCTGATGGATCTCATCCCCCCCGCCCTGATTCATGACGACCTGCGCCGTGCCGGGGATGTCATCTGGGAAATAGAGTTCCGGGGGGGCTCAAAACGTGCGGAAGTGGAACACAACAGTTTCATCATCTACCAGTACATGAGCCAGCTCAGGGAGGCAGGGTTTGAGTTTGTAGCTATGAGTTCCGTCGGTCCCACCATCGCGGTTATTACCGAGTCGTCCCGTGCAGAGGTTGAAGCCGTCCTGAAACCCCCCCTCGGGATAGAGATTGCCCTTGAGACACAGGTAGACAACGAAGGCATCAAAATTCTTTGAGAGTATAATTCTGAATCCGGTGAATTTCCGGATTCTGTCATCATAATTTTCATCTATTTTTTCAGTCATGAGACACGGAATTGTGAATGGATTCTCTTCAGCCGGTTTTTTCTGGCGTCTCAAACATTGACTTCCCCCCCTTTTTCCTGACTGTTGAAATGCAGCCTCTTATTCTGCAAAATATCTCTGTGCCTTATGGCACCACGTCTGTTTAGGGTATGTGAATAAGATGTTCCTGTGGAAATCATACCGATTAATGGTTGCGTCCTCCAGAAGAGGCAAGAAGGCGGTGGATCAACGCCGTGCATATCATTAAGTTCGTTCGTAGCTCATCCCCCCGCCTGACAGGGACGGTGTCCGCTGTCATTAGAGGTGAAAAAGAGATGCTGTTGAATATGAAAGTAGTACCGACTCTACCGGTTGTGGAACTCGAACGTGCACGAGAATTTTATGAAAAAAACTGGGACTGAAGGTTGTTCAGTCTGGCCCGAGTGAAGTCTTCTTTGAGTGCGGGGAAGGGACAGTTCTGTATATTTATAAGCGTGCACCAACGAAGGCAGACCATACTGTAGCGGGGGTTCGTTGTGCTTGATATCGAGGCGGAAACACAGGACCTCAGAGAAAAGGGTATCATGTTTGATGAGTTTGATCTGCCGGAGCTTAAAACCGTGAACGGGATTGCAACCGGAGTTGGTGGCGATAAGTCCGCCTGGTTTAAGGATACTGAGGGGGGGAATATTCTCGCACTGCACCAGATGGGTAAGTAAGAGTTTGGCGGCTCACATCTGATTTGGTTCTATTTTTGAGTAGCTATTTTTTCAGCGCCTCAAACACTGACGTCCCCCCCTTTTTCCCGACTGTCGAGATATATCCTCTATTTACTCGATGGGAAATTCAGGTCCGGCATTCATTCCGGCACCAAAAAAAGAAAATATTATTCTGAATCAGCAAGCATCTCGTTCATTGCCGCTGCCGCCTTCTTGGCAGATCCCATTGCCCAGATCACAGTTGCCGCACCGGTTGCAATATCGCCGCCCGCAAAGACATGCGGAATGGATGTCCGACCGTCTTCATCCACGTCAATGTTGCCGCGCTTCCCCCCCGTTTCAGTCCGGGAATCAGTCCTGCGAGAAGCGGGTTCGGGCCCTGACCGATGGCTTCAATGACAACATCAACATCAAGAGTGAACGTACTGTCCTCTCCCGTGCAGGCACGGGGAACGGGCCGACCGCTCTCGTCACACTCGCACATATCCATGCGGGTGCACTCGATACCCTGCACTTCCGGACCACCCAGAATCTGCGTCGGTTGGCACAGCAGACAAACTCCACGCCTTCCTGAATGGCGTTTGCCACTTCTTCCTCACGTGCAGGCAGGTCCTCTTCCCGCCGCCGGTAGATGAGATATACCTGTGCCCCGAGCCTGCGGGCGACACGGGCGGAATCCATGGCCACATTGCCACCGCCAATGACGGCTACCCTGCTGCCGCGGATGATGGGTGTGTCAAACTCCGGGAACCGGTCGGCATGCATCAGGTTGACACGGGTCAGGAATTCATTGGCTGAATACACGCCGCTGAAATTCTCACCCTCAATACCCATGAAGTAGGGAAGACCTGCTCCCGTGCCGATGAACACGGCATCATAGGCGAGCAGTTCATCGACCGGGACGCTGCGTCCGACGATATGGTTCAGCCGCAATTCGGCGCCAAGACCAAGCACCTGTTTGATCTCAAATTGGACAATGTCCTTGGGCATCCGGAATGCCGGAATACCGTATGTCAGTACCCCGCCTGCTTCATGCAGGGACTCAAAGATGGTGACCTCATGTCCGGCGCGGAGGCATTCCGTTGCTGCCGTAATTCCGGCAGGGCCCGACCCGACCACGGCCACCCGCTTGCCTGTTGCAGGTGCAACCTCTGGCGCTTCAACACCATTCTCTCTCTCCCAGTCTGCAACAAACCGTTCCAGCGCACCGATACGCACCGGCTTGTCCTTCTTTCCCAGAATACAGGTACCCTGGCACTGTGCCTCCTGGGGGGGCAGACTCGTCCGCATATCGCAGGGAGCATATTGTCCTGCTTAATAATCCGGGCGGCAGCCCGGAAATCTTCGTTTGCGATAGCATTGATGAAACCCGGTATATCGATGGATACCGGGCAGCCGTTTACACAGAGAGGACGGGGGGGGCAGCCCATGCAGCGCAGTGCCTCAAGCACGGCATGCTGTTCGGAAAGGCCCGTTGCAACCTCATCGAAATCCTGAAGACGTGCTTCCGGTGACCTGCGGTTCATTTGTGCTCACCACACCGGCATGTATGCTCATGGTAGTGTTCCAGGGATTCCTTCTCCTGTCCGGTGTAGGTGCGCTGGCGGTTCATCAGTTCGTCCCAGTCCACCTGGTGTGCATCGAACTCCGGTCCGTCGACACAGGCAAATTTCGTCTCGCCTGCAATCGTCACCCTGCACGAACCACACATGCCGGTCCCGTCCACCATGATCGGGTTCAGGCTGACAAAGGTCTTGACATTGGTATTGAGGGTGGCAAATGAGGTGATCTTCATCATAATGCCGGGGCCGATGATCCAGACTGCATCAAGTGCCTCGTCAGCGACCATCTTCTTCAGGATATCCGCAGGGTATCCGTGGTGTCCTTTTGAACCGTCATCCGTACAGATAACCAGTTCATCACATGCCTCACGGAGTTCGTCTTCAAGCAACAGAAGCCCTTCATTCCGTGCACCAATAATGCCGGTGACCTCATTGCCTGCGGCCTTCAGTTCCCGTGCGAGAATCGGGAGGCAGGCAATGCCGACGCCCCCCCCGCCGATTACTGCACAGCGGCCCCCCCATTTCTTTACCTCCGACGCATGCCGAGAGGGCCTGCGATATCGCGGATACTCTCCCCCCCTTCCTCCAGGGCCGCCAGCTGCTGGGTTGTTTTACCGACTGCCATGAAGACGATCCTGACGTCTTCACCCTTGGTAGCTGAAATGGTCAGGGGAATTCTCTCCCCCCCGTGTTCATCAATACGAATTACCACAAACTGTCCGGCACGCCCGGTCTTGGTTACATGGGGTGCGTTGATCCAGAATTCAAAGATATTATCAGCAATTTGTTCCCTTTTTACTATTTTGTACACGGCGCCATCTCCAGAAGATATAAAGAATGTGAATATTATTGGGAGTTATCCCTTCTTTACTTTACGCAACTTTACCGCAATACCACGGGTGGAATGCAGCATCTCTTTTGCACCCATGAACGCCTTGCCGGTGGCCTGCGCACGCGGGCCGGTGACAAACACCTCATCCCCCCCTTCGCGGATGGCAGGGTCGGCATCGACAATACCCGGCGCAAGCACATCGCCCTGCGGGACGAAGTCATCAATGATCACACGGTAGCGGTCTCCAAGAAGTTCCCAGCCATCCATGGTGGGGGGGCGCAGCAGTCCGGTGGTCTCATCGATACTGAACATCTGATTGCGCCCCTTCATCACCTTACGGCGACCCCGGCGGCCTTTCAGAATCAGGTTACTGGTATCCACGTCCAGATCAAACTGCCAGGACAGGGTGCCCCCCCTGACTGCATCCGGCCAGATCTTGCGTGCCCCTTTTAGGCTTTCCTCAAGGTTTTTGAGGGACTCAGGAGAAGTCGGGCGACCGTTTGCACAGCTGGATTCGATTTCAACCCCTGCACGTGTTGCCGCATCTTCAACAATTGCATGCGTTTTTTCATCCAGATGAGAGATAATTCTCCCAAACTGGTGTTTTGCAAAGTAGCGTGCAAGCGATGATGCGATAAATTCCCGTTCCTCGCGGTCCCAGTAACCGGTAACCGGAATGTCATAATGGCCTGCCGGGTATATGGCCTCCAGCTCCCGGGGCACAATGCCCATCGGAGAGGTGAGAATCAGTTCATGTGCCCGGTTCTGAATGGCATACGAAAATTTGCGGTGGCTCTGTGAGAGGGAATAGGGTTTGCGTGCAGAGCAGGGTAAAAGCACCACGGTATCGGTACGGGTCGGGATAAACCGGTCAATCACCCGGTCAACAAACCGCGTGACCTCGGTTCGTTTCAGGGAATCAGCGGTATTGGCGGAGAACGGGGTGCTCCGCACAATCGGTGTCATCGGTTCAGAGTAGGCGGGCGAGGCATCAAGGATGCGCATCGCCGCCACCTGCCAGGCAGCATTCCGAACCCGTTTTTCAATGAATTCACGGAATACGTGTGAGCGGATGAACCAGCGTGCGGTTGCCACCTCTCTTTCCAGTGCCATCCGGTTATGGAGCCGGAGATCATGATTCTGGCAGCCTTCACAGTTGCACAGCCCGGCATCCCGCACCTCATCATAGGAATACTCACCGTCGGGTGTACAGAACTGCCCGCGTACCGTCATCAGGTCTACTGCCCGGTAATCAAAGAGATCAAATCCGCAGTAGATGAGCATGGCCGCATTTGACGGGAGGGCACTGGCCGGTGCATACCATGCCGTGTCCATGGGGGGGAAGCGCTCCTTGAGGGCAATCAGAAGTTCCGTGAACCGCCGGGGGGGATTTTCAAAGAGGGTATGACACCCCGGAACGATGACCGCAGCATCATCCGTTCCATCCGGCATCTCCCCCCCGACATAGGCATTCAGAATGCCAGTATACTGAATGGGCGTTGGCGACCGGATTTTATCCGGAAATTCCGGTGGTGTATTGGCGAACGGATGATTGAACAGATCGGGAAAGATTTCTTTCGGGTCGATGATACCCGGTGTTGCCACTACATCTTTTCCGGAAGTGTATCTCCCCCCCGTCCGTCCGGGGGGGCCGTCACGAATAATACGTTCAAATAAACTCATAGAATTCCTCCACATCCTTTAGTGCATCTGTTATCACTGCTTTCCATTTCTCACCCGTATGGATGGTGACAGGAATGCCCGGGTTGGCATGGATCAACTGGATGATGCCTTTGCACCCGCTTCGGACCATCACGTCATCCCATTCTGGGATTTCACTCTGGCCGATAGGGAATGTCTCCTTTAGTCCGTGGGGGGGATAGGGGCCAAACGGTGGTTTAAACATAAACGTGGTTGCGCCATCCGGACCCTTTTCATCACTCAGGCTGATATGGATGGCATTTTCAACAGAGAACCGCGGGACCATCTCGTGGTAGCGGACAACTTCTGTGCGTTTGCAGGACTCACTCCCGCGGTAGAAGAACCGCCGTTTGGTGACCGAATCACGGGTCAGCAGCTCATCGGTATACTTCAGGAGTTCCCGGTAGCCGTCAAGCAGGCGAGGGTGGTTTCTGCAGCGTTCGTCGACGAGCTCCCAGAGGGTGCCGTCCTGAATGCTCTGTCTGATACGGGCAATCTCTCCCAGGCTGACCAGAAGATTATGTTTGGCAAGCAGTTTCTCTTTATCCGGTGATGCCTGCAGTTCGCGTGCCGTATGGGAACGGCAGACTTCACAGGCACAGGGGGGGAGTTCACTGAGTTCAGCCAGTTTGTAGCTGCCGGAGACCGTCATGTATCGTCCTTCGCGGGCGTAGAGCGCATAGGCGGCAGAATCAAAGACATCGCATCCCATGGCTGCTGCAAAGGCAAACATCGACGGATGTCCTGCCCCCCCAAAGAGGTGAATGCATGAGCCGGAGAGAGGGTCTGTTTGGCTGCCATCACGACAGTAACGAGATCGCGGTAGCGGTAGGATTCCATGAGGGGGGGCACCACCGCACCGATGGGACAGAATACCGCGCCTGTCTCCCGCACTTCTTCTCCGGCCTTCTTCCGGAGATCGGGGGGGTGGATGCCTCCCTGCACCGGGGGGGCTGCGAGGTGGCCGTCGTCAATGATTGTCATGCTTCGCGAATCCGCTGCATAGTCACCGAGAGTTCCTCTGCCGCTCCCTCATGGTCCCGGTCGGGCGGGGGTGGCGATATCCATCGGGACAATGATTTCACTGCCTATCTGGCGCTGGAACCGGACCGTGTCGGTATTTGAAAATGCCACGTCCCCCCCGTAGACCGACTGCTGAAATGCACCGGAGTCCGTCATGATAATGCCATCAAATCCGAGCACTGCATGCAGACCTTCATCCATTGCCCGCTCACGAAACTCCTCGCTTTTACTGAAGATGTATGCATTGGTGATCAGGGCTTCAACCCCCCCATCTGCTGCATCTCTTCCGGTGGTATCAACTGGATGTGCGGATTGATTACCGGGAGGAGCAAAGGTGTTTTTGCGATTTTATCTCCGACCCGGAGTTTTCCTGTTCTCGCCCATATATCTTTATGCTGGCTCTCAAAGGTGATCATGTGTGTTCCTCCTCATAAAATATCTGTCCTTCAAATGTGTATAGTTCCGTGTCATCATCTCTCCATGTTCCGGGAGGAAGGCCTGCTTTTATGCAGACCTGATCTAAAAATGTTCTGGCATCCCAGTGGTATTCAACCGGCACCTGCGGGAGAAGCAGGCCGGTTCTTTCGTGGCCTGCAATAATCAGCCCGTGTTTTCCGACGGTGACTGCTCCGTACGCCGGGCCGGAGGGGATAAAACAAGAACGGGAGGGGTCAGTATCGTAACCTCTATTGAAATTTCGGAAAGTTCATCGGCGCGTACGGGTTGAAAACGCGGATCGTGCAATGCGGCGGAGAGTGCAGCTTCGGGAATCGCAACTGCTAATGGAAGCACCGGTGTCGGATATCCAATACAGCCTCTTAAATCGCCTTTACGGCTCAGTGTGACGAATACTCCCCCCCGTTTTTCACGGAATGAATCCGGCACCGATACTGTCGCAATCTCTTCACCGCCAATCTTCTCCTGAAGAATTCTGCGTGCGAGTTTCACCGCCGTCGCACCCTCTTCACTGCTGATCCCGTCCATGCCCATAAATATTGCGAGATACGATATTAATAGGAGAGGGAGTGTACGGCTGACGGTGGCATTAAATGCTGCTGAGGAAAGTCCCCCCCACACCAACCGGACGCGTAGCCGCATGCAAGTGCGGGTGGCGAGAGTCACGGCTCTGACACAGAAACGACACGCCCTGCCGTTAGCGATGATGCGACCGAGCCATCGGCTGTAAGGCCGGTGGCGAGAAGGCACCAGGTGCTGAGTTAACTCGCTGATGCACAGCGGCAGGATTCGATGGAACGGTGAAACCCTATGGGTGCAAGCCAGAACAGGGCAACAAGGCCGGGTCCGGGCCTGCCCGGGTATGGCGCGTAGCTGAATGCCGTATAGAAACAGAATGGGGGGGCTTACTACTCCCACTCATTCTTCAGTTTTGAAAAAGTTTATACCCGCTTACCATAAGGTATCACTACTGGAGTATAAACGATGAATGACACCGACTTCTTTTCTACATATATCCAACAGCTGAAAACAGAATGCCCCCTTCCCGATGAATCAGCCGGACACGCGATTGCGTCCATGCTCATCGGCTACCGGATGGGATTATATGACCGGGCCGTTGCGCAGGCGGATAAGGCGTTGAAACTCCTCCGGGAGACGGAACATATCCCTAAGGCTCTCGTACGTGCTGTCCTGATTGTCGGGAGCGATGCACTGCACAAGATGCCCGGACAGGTGACCATTAAATCCAGTTTTGACTGGGAAGGGCACGATCCCTCGCATGATGATAGCCAAACCATCCCCCACTGATGACATGGAGTATGCATTCGATGAAGACAGCTTCAAATGGCTGGCGGTGCTACTGCCGGAAGAAAAAACAGACATCCGGGATGCATACATGCTTGATACCGCCCTGATGCTGTTATACGGTGTGGCGGTCTGTGCGTCACCGATGGATGAGCAGGCAATGGAAGAACACCTCTCTGATTATCTCGTTCAGCGCCTTGGGCTCTACCGCAGGGAGACCGCCTGACCATTTCCCGGAACAATATCTTCAAAGGGCATATTATTTTCTGGGATTATCACCTCTAATAATAACAATATGCAGATCCCAACACCGGATGAGATCCGGGAACAACGTATCAAGGCAGGCCTGACGCAATCAGATGTGGCGGAACGGGCAGGCTTTTCCCAGTCCATGATTGCACGGATAGAGACCGGGACCGTTGATCCACGGGCAAGCACACTCCGCCGGATTGTGAAAATTCTGAATGAATCCAGGACATCCCGTACGTCTGCCGGGGGGGATATTATGACCACCCCCCCTGTCATCAGCATCACTCCTGAAGAGACCATCGAACATACGGTGGATGTGATGGAACAGTATGGCATATCCCAGGTTCCGGTGATTGCACATGGCGTCCCCCCCATCGGCTGTGTATCGGAATCAGCGATCATCGCGGCCATGGAGAACGGAACGATTCAGCGGTCGATGAAAAATACAGTCACGGACATCATGGAAGAAGGGTTCCCCACCGTCGCGCCGTCGGAAAAAATAGATGCGATCGTTCACAGTCTCCGCAATCACCATGCCGTCCTTGTCATGAATAAGGGAAAAGTGGTTGGTGTCATCACCAAACACGACTGCATACGACACCTGTCTTAAATCAGTGATACGAGATCGCGAAGAACCGCTTCGGGATCCTTTGCTTTCACCACACCGGATGCCAGAAGGACACCATCGGTGCCAAGGTCCAGCGCTGTCCTGACGCATTCACCGGTAGTGATTCCGGCACCGGTCAGCACCTTTACCGTTGCATTCACGGAATGCACTGCCGCAACAGAATTTTCAATGATTTCGGGATCTGCTTTTGATACCGATATTCCGCTGCCAATCAGTTCCGGGGGGGGTTCGATGGCGATATAATCCGGATTGAAAAACGCTGCGGCGCCACTGGTGGCAACATTATTTGTGCATATGACCGTTTCAAGACCTGCAGTCCGGGCCAGACGGTTTGATGCTTCAATATCCGCAAGCGTCAGCCTGCGTTCGGCATGGTTGATCAGCGTCCCTGTGGCACCTGCCGCCTTCACTGCCTCTGCAACGATGTGCCCGGTGTGTGCCCCCCCCGGAGTGACACCGTCGATGTGCTGGGCAAAAACGGGCAGGGAATTATGAACATGTAATGGATGAATGTCCATATATCCGGGTGCCAGACCGATTCTGACATCATTCTCATACGCGATTCGTTCTGCACTCTGAGCAATTCTCTGTGCGTTATGTCCAAATCCCTCAGTATAGGATTTCAGGTTTATGAGAATGAATGGAACAGCCATATTGGGTAACCTTCTGTGAGTATTATCTTCCCTGCTTTTTTATCCGGATCATATCTCCAAGGGTTGTCGTCATGGCAGATCCACCGGATGTTTTCACGTTATCATCAACCGATTCAATCAGTTCAATCTCCAGAACCGTCCCGATTTTCTTGAGTACCCGGTCTTCAGGGACAAATCCGGTTTCGATTTTTTTGATGAGATTTTCCTTTTCCTTTATTTCTTGTGCGAGATTTTTCTGTGTCCACCCCCCCTTGGCCATTCTGGCTTCGCGGATTTTAACATTGAACTCATCGACAATATCTCCTCCCATCAGATCAAAAACGTCACGAGGCCTCTTCGTCTGTGGTTTTTTGGAGCCGACCTTTGGTTTCGCTCCCGGAACTCGGGCACCGGGTGGTTTTTTAATTTCTGTACCAAGTTTTACACATTTCGGGCACACCCACATCTTAGCTCCGCCAATCTGAACAAGAACTGCTCGCCATTGATTGATGCGCCACAAACTTCACATTCGGACATTTCAAATCGTAAACAGATTTATAGTCATATGAACAGATATACCTAATTGAGGTTTCAAATGGGGGGGACTACTCTGTGCCAAATCCCGAGATCGGCGATGAAGACCTGAAAGAGTATCTTCTGAACCGGATTGCAGCACTCGAATCAAAAAATATACAGTTCAAAGAGCAGGTAAGACAGCTTGATATTGAAAAAAAGAACGTAGAAAACCAGAAAATCCGTTATGAACGTGAAATCAGAAAGCTGAAGAGTGAAGTTGAAAAACTCCGGAGCCCCCCCCTTGTTATTGGCACCATTTCTGATCTCATTGATGACCAGCGCGTAATTGTCCAGAGCAGTGCAGGTCCGCGATTTATGGTACGGGTATCTAATTTTGTGAAGCCTGAGGATCTGAAACCCGGACTGAGATGCACGATGAATCAGCAATCACTCACGGTTGTTGAGGTGTTGCCGGAGGCATTCGACAGCCAGATCTACGGTATGGAAGTAGTCGATTCTCCTGAAGAGACATATGACGATATTGGCGGTCTGGAAGAACAGGTTCGCGAGCTGAAAGAAGCGGTTGAACTGCCATTAACACGCCCTGAACTGTTTTCAGCTGTGGGAATCGCCCCCCCCGAAAGGAGTCCTCCTCTACGGCCCTCCGGGAACGGGAAAGACCCTGCTCGCCCGTGCGGTGGCCCACGAGACCCATGCCCATTTTCTCCGGGTTGTGGGGGGGTCTGAGCTGGTGCAGAAGTACATCGGCGAGGGGGGGTCGCGTCTCGTACGGGAACTGTTTGAACTGGCGAAAAAGAACGCCCCCCCGTCGATCATCTTCATTGATGAAATCGATGCGATTGGTGCGATGCGCAGTGAGAGCACCACGTCAGGTGACCGTGAGGTGCAGCGGACCCTGATACAGCTCCTTGCCGATATGGACGGGTTTGAATCCCGTGGAGATGTAAAAATCGTCGCTGCCACAAACCGGATTGATATTCTGGATCACGCACTGTTGCGGCCGGGCCGTTTTGACCGGATCATTGAAATTCCCCCCTGCCCAATTCTGATGGGCGACGGTCCATTATGGAGATCCATTCGGCAAATATGGCGCTTGACGTCACCGTTGACCTCCATGAAATTGCCGAACTAACCGACGGAAAGAATGGTTCCGAACTCCGTGCAATCTGTACCGAGCAGGAATGTTTGCCATTCGTGCCGAACGAACAAAGGTCTACCAGTCTGATTTTATCAAGGCAATTGACAAGGTTACCTTTGACCTTACCCATCA
>NZ_BBBG01000012.1 GCF_001315945.1 Methanogenium cariaci JCM 10550
AGCGCGAGCTGGGCGTTGAGCGATATGGCGCCATAGCTCATGTGGGCGATCATGATCGGGGTCTCGCACTTCAGGTTGGGTGCCAGTTTGGTGACGAGGTCGATGTCCCCCCCTTCCGGCGTTCTGTCGATCTGAATCTGCCGGGGGGGTTTTTTCCCGATATAGGTGCGGAGTTCCATGGGTTCGCGGAGCGGGTCGATGGACGGGTTGGTGACCTGACAGGCATCCAGCAGGAGCCGGTCGAAGATCTGCGGCACGTTGAGGGCGTTTCCCATCCCGGTCAACACAATCTTCCCCCCCGACTGCGCCTGCGTATAGATGGCTTCGCGGGCCTCGCGTGACCATACCGGGTGGGAACGGTAATCGACGGGTTTCTCCTGAAGGCTGATGGCGTCACGCGGGCACATGGCGATACAGCGGTGGCAGCCGGTGCATGCACGCGAAAAGATCTGTATTTTGTTGCCCTCGCGACGGAACGTCCCGTAGGGGGGGCAGTTTTCTATGCAGCGTTCACAGAGCATGCAGAGGTCGTTGTCGATTTCCACTTTGTATTTGGGGGGGGACACTTCCGACAGGCATCAGTATACCCTCCCGATGACCGGTTCTCCGGCGCGGGGGGGCATCCATATCCGGTCGGGTGCGGGTTCCATCACCCGGATAGCCGCCTCTTCACTGGAGAGATACAGGCGGTCGCCTGCCTCTGCTGCAACAAGGGGGGGGCGGAGTTTGATCCGGTCGGTAATGCCTGCAATGCCGTCCGACCCTGCCACCACAATGGCAAACGGCCCGTTCATCATGGCCGGGCTGTAGGTCATCCGCAGGGCGGTATCGAATGCCCGTTCCTTTTCCGGCATCCGGTCAATATCATCAGAACGGGGGGGGCCAGTGCTTTGAACGCCAGTTCCGCCGGAAGCTTGTGCCGTCTCTGGAGAAGATCGGTGAGGTATGCGACCACTTCGGTATCGGTATGCATGGTGCATACGTAGCCGAAACTCTCCAGATAGCGTTTGTTTGTCCCGTATGAGGTGATCTCGCCGTTATGTACGACACTCCAGTCGAGCAGATTGAACGGGTGGGCGCCGCCCCCCCACCAGCCTGCGGTGTTGGTGGGGGGGTAGCGGTTGTGGGAGAGCCAGATGTATCCCTCATAATCCTGAATGCGATAAAAATCGGCCACCTCTTCCGCCCAGCCTGCCGCCTTGAAGATGCCGATGTTTTTGCCGGTGGAGTAGATGAGCGCTCCGGGAATGCTGGTGTTGACCTTCTTCATCAGGTAGACTAAGATGTCCTCTTCGGATGCCGTTGTGCCAAGGGCCGAGACATTCGGCTGAAAGAAATATCTCCACGGTATGTGCCGCTTTTTCAGGTTGGGCTGTTCAAACGTGGGAATCTCTTCGTCATGCGTTACGGTGCCCAGTTTTTCCAGTTCTGCTTCAACGGCCGTTTTCGGCCCGATGAGGTCGTCATAAAATACGTGGACGGCATAGTAATCCGCAAATTCCGGGAATGCGCCGTAGACGGCATACCCTGCCCCCCCTTCGCCATTCCCCCCCGTTCGTTCATGATGGTGAGCGCTTCTCTGACAGCACTGCCATCCATGGGATTTTTCTTTCTGTCAATGACGCTGATTATTCCGCACATGGTTATCACATAGTTTTGAGAGATGGTGGGATCTGATTTGAACGTTTTCCCCCCCTTCGGGTGTGGTTGCTCTTCTATGGTATGTGGCCGCTCCTAAATAATACCATAGTTTTATAACATATTTGATGGAAGCTCCCTTCCATCAGGTCCCCCCCGACGGGATGGATATTTGCGTGATGAAGATCCATCGGAAGGGATTTGTTGCTGTCAATCAGAAAATGGGGGGGAAAAAGAGGAAAAAACGAACAAAAAAATACCGGATTGCCCGACATCAGGCGTTCATTGGCAGGGGGGGTGATGATGTTCCCGGATGTCTGAAGCACCCGACTAACGCCGGGGGTTTTTTGCCGGTTTTGACTTTGCAGGAGTCTTGTTCCCGGTTGTTTTTTTCATCAGGGAAGGCATGCTCTTTTTGGATTTGAACGCAGGGGGGGACGCGAGCTGCGGATCTCTCTTTTTGCGTTCTGTTCCCGTGCACTCAGTTTCTTTATGGAGATGTCCCGGTTGACAATCTGGAGCTTTCGTTCTTCCAGACGTTTTACATCATGCTCTGCAGGTGCCACCTCTTCGGTGATGGGATCGTATCCCAGATAGTACATCGCCGTAGAGCGGGTGAGGGGGGGGTGGGGGGGGTAAACATCTGGATCTGGTTGCCCTGCAATTTATTGGCATTGAGGAAATCGATCGTCTCTTTTGTTTCCGCTTTTTCTTCACCCGGATGTCCGGCGATGATGTAGGGGGGGTTTACTTTCAGGGGGGGCAGACCCTCTTTTGTGGAGATATCGCGGGCCCGTTCCAGGAAGTCCGTAAATACCTCCGGGGGGGATGGTTTACCCATCAGGCTCAGCACGCGTGCGCTCCCGGATTCCGGTGCAATCTTTATCCGTCCGGGGGGGTGTGGAATTTGATACACGCACGGATGAGGTCATCATCCATCAGTGCCGGGTCAAACCGGAGCCCCCCCGAACTGATGAATACATGTTTTACGCCCTTGATCTCTCGTGCCTCATTCAGCAGTTCAAGATATGCCTTTGTCCCGGAAATGAGTTTTTTGCATGCCGCATCTTCCTTCAGGCAGTTATGGTCGCGGCATCCCCCGATACGGCAGGAGGAGGCGTACATATTTGCCGATGGCCCTCCGATATCCGTGATTGTACCGGAAAATCCGGGTTTCGCTGCGATCTGTTTTACTTCCCGGAGTACGGATTCCTTGCTGCGGGACACGATCTCCGGACCCTGGTGTGCGGTAATGGAACAGAATGAACACCGCCCGTAGCAGCCCCCCCGGTGCGACGTGATGGAATTTTCTATCATCCGGAATGCCGGAATGTCGGTGTATTTTGGATGGGGTGCCCGTTCAAACGGAAGCGCATAGATGGCATCCAGTTCTTCCTGCGTCAGCAGCGCCGGGGAAACTGGACCAGACTCCGCGTGTCCTGTGGCTGTATCAGCGGGTTGAGGTCCCGGTTCTGGTAGAACAGGTTAAATGCGGTCTTAAATGATTTTTTCTTGTCTCTCACATCGGCAAATGAGGGGAGCGTATATGCTTTCTGGATGCCTTCCGTGGATTTTCTGATGACTGCCGTCCCCCCCGGAATCTCCATCGTCTCCGGAGTCTGTCCCTCTGACAACGCCCGGATACAGTCGACGAGAGGGTATTCGCCCATGCCGTATATCAGGATGTCCGCCTTTGCATCAAAGAGGATGCTCTTCCTGACAGAATCCGACCACCAGTCATAGTGCGCAATCCTTCGCATCGAGCTTCAATACCGCCGATAATGATCGGCACGTCACGACAGACGCTGCGGATCTGGTTGGTGTAGACATTAATTGTCCGGTCAGGCCGAATCCGGTATCTCTTCCCGTCTCCTTTCTGTGAGAAATACGGCTCTCCTTTTTCACAGTAGGCATCGTCGCCACGGGGAATTTTGGATGCGGTATAGTTCATCACCATGGAGTCCATCGCTCCGCCGGATACGGCAAAAGCAATCTTTGGCACTCCTAATGCAAGGAACGATTCCGGGTCTCTCCATTTTGGCTGGGACAGAATGCCGACCCGGTAACCTTTGGATTCAAGCATTCTCCCGATAACGGCTGTTGCAAATGAGGGGTGGTCGATGTAGGCGTCCGGGGTAACGATGACGACATCGCACTGGTCCCAGTTGCGCTGCTTCATCTCTTTTTTTGTTGTTGGAAGGAACATGGATTATTCACGTGTTGTCGTTTTTTGTGGGGGGGGTCTGCCCCCGGTATTCTGTAGCCTGATTATTCCGGCAACGATGCAGGGCGTTCCCGGTAGTATGCATTTTCGGTTTGAAAATTACTGGATACTACTCTGTTGACAGATTAAAAGAATGTCTGCTAAACTGAATCAATGGGGGGGTGCAACGGAAAGGTATAGGAGAATCCGTTATCGTTCGGATAACGGATATCAAAAAACGGATTGGTGTATGGTATTTTGGGTTTATACCCAGCCACGGATTTTCATTGCTTCGACCACACGGGTTACGGCAACCGCGTATGCTCCCATACGCATGTTGACGTTGTGGTTTTTGGACGCATAGAGCACTTCGTGGTATGCCTTGGTCATCTTCTGGTCAAGACGGGCATAGACCTCTTCTGCTGTCCAGTAGTACATGTACATGTTCTGGACCATCTCGAAGTATGATGCGGTTACACCACCGGCATTGCAGAGGAAGTCAGGTATGACGTGGACGCCGTTTTTGTAGAGGATTTCGTCTGCTTCAGGTGTGGTTGGACCGTTTGCCAGTTCTGCAAGGATTTTTGCTTTGATGTTTCCGGCATTCTCTTTGGTGATTGCGTTTTCCAGTGCCGCTGCGATGATGATGTCAACGTCAAGCTCAAGCACTTCGTTGTTGGTGATGGTCCGGGTGTTTGGTGCGTTGATGACTGACCGGGTCTCCTTCTTGTGTTCGATGACTGCTTCAATGTCAAGACCGTCGGGGGGGTTGTAGATACCGCCCTTTGAGTCACTGACCGCAACGACCGTTGCGCCAAAGAGTTCCTGTGAGAGGGTTGCCGCAAAGGAACCGGCATTTCCGAATCCCTGGATTGCGATCTTTGTCTGGGAAAGGTCCATGCCCAGTTCTTTTGCTGCCTCACGAATGGTGTACATGCCGCCCATTGCGGTTGCATCGCCACGACCGGCGGAACCGCCCACATTGAGGGGGGGTTTGCCGGTAAGGATGCCGAACTGGTTTTTCCCGGATAACTTGGAGTATTCATCATCATCCAGGCCATGATCTGAGGGGGGGTGGTATAGACATCGGGTGCGGGGGGGACATCGACATCCGGGCCGATGAATTTCCAGACGCGATCCATGTATGAACGGCTCAGGCGTTCCAGTTCTCCTTCAGAGAGCTCTTTGGTGTTGCAGATAATTCCGCCCTTTCCGCCTCCGAGTGGCACGTCAAGCAGTGCACATTTCCATGTCATCCATGCCGCGAGTGCCTTCACGGTATCGACGGTTTCCTCAGGGTGGAAGCGGATGCCACCTTTTGCAGGGCCAAGGACATTGTTGTACATGACTCTGAATCCCTGGAACACTTTTGTTGTTCCGTCGTCCATCTTTACCGGAACGGATACCTGAACCTGCTGCATGGGATTCTCAAGCATCCCTACAACATCATCATCCAGATCCAGAACCTTGGCACATGCGTAGAGCTGTTCCTGTGCCATTTCAAAAGGATTGTTTTTGTCCATATCATTAACTCCTAGAATAGTTTGATCAATTTGATGTCTTAAAAAATTATGCACATCGGGGGTGACAGACGATCTACGAAACTCTGTGTTGTCGCACAGAATCCGTTCAACGTGGATGACCTGGCCTTGTATCTTCTGTGCATAACCGTTCCTTTAGATTTTGTATTTCTGATATAATAAAGTAGCTGAAAGCAGTGGCTATCTACCTTTTTTATGCTTTTAGCAAATTATATATGGTCAGAATTGGTGGATAATTGTTTAACCACATCTAATTCCTCTGTAGGTGAGAGAACATACAGACATTTGTCGGTTATTTTCCGTTTTATTGGCAAAATGGGTTTTTCGTGAATGGATGGTATGATCCAGCAATGCTACACCGAAATGTGTTTATCTGAAGATGGTATATGTGGAGGTATGAAAGTTGGTATTATTGGAGGTACTGGTGATATTGGAAAAGGAATGGCGTTACGCCTCTCCCAAAACCATGAGGTGATCATCGGTTCCCGGAAAGAAGAGAAGGCCTCGTTGTCCTGTGACGCATGTTGCCAGTGTCTGAGAGAACTGAATCTTCCCTTTAATCTGACCGCCTCAACGAACCAGGGGGGGTTGTTGACGATTCTGACATTGTTGTGTTTTCCGTTCCTTCGGAAACATTACAGATTACGATTGACTCATTAACCGGGCTGGAAGGAAAACTGGTTGTCAGTCTGATGAACCCGATGGAACGAGGGGATTTCTTTAAGTATGCCCCCCCTCCGGAAGAAGGCTCTGCCGCCCTGCAGCTCCAGAGGATGCTGCCGGATTCAAGAGTTATTGCCGCATTTAACAATATCCCGGCAAAACAGTGGAACCAGATCGCAGAGATACTGGACTATTCTGTTTGTGTCTGCGGTGATGATGAAGAGGGGGGAAAAAAGTCGTTATGGAACTGGTGAACTCCATATCTGAATTACAGGCCCTGAATGCCGGACCCCTTGCCGTTTCCGCAACCGTGGAAGCCATTACTCCGCTGGTAATTAATATCGCAAAATTCAACAAAATGCGTGATGTGGGCGTCTACTTCAGATAAAATATGGGAAAATTCGTATTTTTAATGAATAATTCACATTTTTTGTTGTGTATCCCTTTTTTTGCATGAATCTGCCTGACATCTGCGATGGGGGGGCAGAGAGAATAAAATTGATTATTTTTGGTAATCCGGTGACGATTCAGAAAGGGGCAATCCATAATCCTCAAACCATTTTGCATCCGGATTTTTGGTAAATACCATCAGTTTTCCAATATTTTCTTTTGTATCCGCCTGATGATATTTCATGTAGGTATGGTTGCTGTCTGTCGCAAGGATCTCGATTTTACCGGATTTATGGGACATGACATATTTGACTCTCTTGGCCAGACCGGAGCAGTGCACCTTCGCCTCTTCAATGATCTGGTATGCTTCTTCAACCGGAACCGAGAAATGCTGGTTGCCGGTTGTGGGCCTGCACTGGAAGATATAGTAGGGTGAAACACCTGTTGCTGCAAGTTTACTCAACAGTTCCCCGAGCACATCCGGGTCATCATTTATTCCCCGGAGTATCGGTGTCTGGTTTGTTGGTTTTGCCCCTGCCTTTGTCAGCAGATCAATTGCTTCTACCGCAGCTTCCGTCAGTTCTCTCGGATGGTTGAACTGTGTCATGATATAGATGCGCTTGTCTTTTGTGCTGTACTTTTCAATCATTTCAAGGAGGGAAGGGTCATTGATGATGCGGTAGGGATTGTATGCCGGCATCTTGCTTCCGATTCGGATGATCTTTACGTGATCAATTTCCCGTAACTGTTGGATAACCGGTTCGAGTTTTGCGGTTGCCAGCATCAGGGGGGGATCTCCTCCGGTCAACAGAACATTTGATATTTCCGGATGATTTTTGATATATTCGATATTTTCTGCGAGATTCTTTATGGTCTCCGAATCCGTATCCATGAAGATACGCTTCCGGAAGCAGAACCGGCATATCCCGCCACAGACCTCACTTACCAGCATTAATGCAGTCGGGCCGTATTTATGCTGGACACCGGGCAGTACAGTATTGCTGCTTTCCGTTGACGGGTCCAGTTCTCCCCCCCAGTTGTCAAGTTCATCCGGTTCTGGCAAAATAATACGTCGGATCGGGTCATGTTCATCTGACCAGTCAATGAGTGAGAGGTAATATTCACTAGACCGAAACGGAAATCTTTCTTCAACGGTTTTCAGTTTTGCGGCATCATCTTCTGAGAGTTCTGTTATATCATCTATTTTTGTTATGTATCCGGGGGGGTGCGTCATATGTTCACCTCATTTTTGGCATTAGTCAGTTGAGAAAGGAATGGGGGGGGTTTATGCATCAAAGATACGATAACCTGACTACTATGTCTATGATCGTTACTTTATTAACTTTGGCTATATAAAATGAATGATGGTGTATATAGCAAATATATAGGCATGCTGTTCATAATATAAAATGGTTGGGTGGCATTATTTTTGTTCTGACTGACCGGGCTCAGTGGTCTTGCTCATCAGGAAAACCGTAGCGGATCCGTTTCAACATCAATAATCGTCGGGCATCGGTTCTTCATCGCCTCGGTGACAGCACCCCCCCTGAGTTGCGCGGGCTCTTCGACCTGGATACCCTTCCCCCCCGCAGATTGATGCGTATGCAGCGAAGTCCGGATTATACAGGTCCGTTCCAAAATTCGGGTACTGCTCCACTGTCTGTTCAACCTGTATCATGCCCAGTTCATGGTTATTCAGAATGATGACCACCATCGGCAGATCGTATTTCACCGCGGTGACAAAGTCCGCCATGGCCATGGAAAATCCTCCGTCGCCGGTGATGCAGAAGACCTCCTTCTCCGGACAGGCGAGTTTTGCGGCAATCGCTCCCGGCAGACCGAATCCCATCGTCGCGAGATACCCCCCCGACATCACAAACCGTTGTCTCTTCATCTGGAAATTTCGTCCGAACCACCACTGGTTCTCCCCCCCGACATCAAGGGATATGACCGCGTCTTCCGGGATGACGTCAGAGAGCACCTGCATGATATACGGAGGCCGGATGGGTCTTTTGGATGCATCCGCCTCTCTGTCCCGGATGGCATTCCAGTCCGCCTTCCGGGAGGCGATTTTGTCCAGATGGATTTCGGTGTTCCTTTTGTTCAATAACGGCAGCAACGCAGTGACGATGAGCCCGGTATCCCCCCACAGCGGCGTTGCCTCAGGAGAGATGCCCAGCTTCAGGGGGGGTCGATATCCACCTGAATCATCGGTTGGGACAAAGGGACATTGGTAAATTTTGAGAAGCCCACGCCGAGAGTGATCAACAGATCCGACTCTGCGACCCAGTCCCGGGCCGCCGGAATTCCCAGATTTCCAAGTATGCCCAGATGCCACGGGTGGCTCTCGGGGAAAAGCCCCTTGGCACGGAAGGTGGTGATGACGGGTGCGCTGATCTTTTCTGCCAGTGCCGCCACCCCCCCGTCCGCATAGTGAAACGCCCCCCCCATCCTGCGATGATCACCGGGTTTTCGGCGGCATTGACGATCGCTGCCGCCGCCGTGATGGTCTCTGCGTCCGGCAGCACCCGACAATCCGTGCATCGTTCTTTCCGGCATCTTTTGATTTCAAGGGGCATCTTCTGGATGTTGTTTGGCACCGACAGCTGGGCGACCCCCCCACGGTGGATCGTTGCATACTTCAGGGCACGCGTCAGCAAAAGAACCGTCTTGTCCTTGTCGTAGATGGTATTGTTGTAGACCGAGACCGGACGGAAGAACGCGTCCAGATCAATCTCCTGAATGCCGCCGGGCCCCGAATACTGGGCCTCGACCTGCCCGTTAATTGAGATGACCGAGGCATGATCCTCCTTTGCATCATACAGCCCGGTTGTACAGTTGGTCGCACCTGGGCCCGCGATGGTGAGACAGCAGGCAATCTTCCCCGTCAGCTTGTTATAGGCAGATGCAGCCATCGCCGCGTTCTCCTCATGACGGACGACAATGTACCGGACGTCGTCATTCTTTCGGACTGCCTCCACGAGACCAAGGGATGACGTCCCCCCCGGCAGACCAAAGACCAGATTCACTCCCCCCCGTGCAGAAAGTGCTGCGATGATCACATCCGAGACGGTCGCTGTGGCCGACGCATGCTGGTCTGTCTCGTCCACCTTCTCAAACGCATCCTTGCCCGCACCGCATACCGGACACCTCCAGGTATCCGGCAGTTCGCGAAACAAAATTCCTGATGAAATATCCGATTCATCGTAGAGGTATCCACATATGTTGCATTTCCATGATGTCATCCTATCCCCCCCGGGAGTATGCCCGTTACCTGTCTGTTACGGGATAAAAAAGAGATGGTTCAGAAAGGAGGAAACAAAAAATTATTCCGATGAAATTACTTCCGTCTCCAGCATCAGGTTCCCGAATATTATTTTTTCAAGCACCTGTGAAACATACTTTATTTTTTGCATCTCATCGCTGTCTTCATACCGGTGAATATCCGCATACACCTGAAGGCGCACGAGTCCGAACCGGAAATGGTCCAGACCATCCCCTTCCAGTTTAATGGCGTGATAGTATATCGGTTCAATGGACCGGGGGGGCAACAGCTCAATATCTTCAAGACAGGGGGGGATAACCATCCGGTATATCTCGAGTACCTCGCCGTCTCCGGAAATGATCCTGATATAGTCCATAACGCATTACTCCTTTGTTCACCGTGATATTGGTTTCTGATACATATGCGTATCCACATTGAAGGATCCGGGAAAAAAAGAAAGAAATGAATTACTCTTTTAGTTCTTTGAGAATGTTGTCCATTACCGCATCGACTTTTTCCCATGTCGCCTGATGCTGGTCATCCCCTTCTTTTCGGATCACAAACGGCCTGCCTTCATCGCCTGCCTTGCGCATCTCAGGGTCAATGGGGGATGGAACCGAGGTAGGGCACATCCAGTTCCTCTGCCGCTTTCTTTCCGCCTCCCTTTCCAAAGAGGTCGATCTCATCACCGCAGTGCGGACAGATCATCCCGCTCATATTCTCGATGATACCGATGACCGGTAATTCAAGCTGCTGAATGAACTTCACCGCCTTTGTCGAATCCATCACGGCGACATCCTGCGGGGGGGTGGTGACAATGACCGCACCGTCGATATTGGGTGCGAGCTGGGCAATCGCCAGTGCCTCGTCACCCGTGCCGGGCGGCAGGTCAACGATGAGATACTCCATATCTCCCCAGTTGACATCTTCGAGGAACTGTTTGATTGCGGTGAATTTCATGGGACCGCGCCAGACAACTGGGCTGGAGGTGTCCGGGAGCAAGAAGGCCATGGAGACGACACCGAGTTTTCCGGTAAGACGGACCGGTTCAATCGTCTTCCCGTCACGGGACTCCAGACGTTTGTCCTCAACACCCAGCATCTTGGGGATATTTGGTCCGTGAATGTCAAGATCAACAATTCCGGTGTCATATCCCTTATTGGAAAGGGACATAGCGAGGTTTGTTGCGACCGTGCTCTTCCCCCCCACTCCTCCCTTACCGGAAAGAACGAGAATGATATGCTTTACACTGATCTCTACCTTCTGTATGGGACTACTGGTCTTTTTTGCCGGGTCTGTGCATGTGGACGCGGTTCCGCATGAGGAACAGTTCCCGTCGCATGCCTGTTCTGATTTTTCGGTATTTTCGGTCATGATATTCTCCTCACAGTATCTTTGTCTTATGAAGTGTGAATGATTTTCTTTCATTCGTCCTGCATAAATCTATATATGTTTTCAATATCCCGACGGATATATCTGCGTATTTTTGTGTGATTTCCCTGACGTATGAACCGTTCATTGATCATGCTTTTTTGGTCTGCTGAACCCGGTCAAGGTCGATGAAGGGTTTGATGTCCAGAACCGGGGGGGTGTTATCGATGGCATCCAGTCCACGGACGGTCAGGACAGTTCCTTTGACCTGAATCAGATCGACCAGTTCAAGGGCGATGGGGGGGTTCGGGCGTGCCGGTGACCGGATGGAAAATACTCCACGTTCTGTTGTCTGTCCCGGCGGAGTGGCCCTGAGAAGGGTTCGTTCTGCCCGGTCAAACCAGCAGAGCACTACGAGTTGGTTGCATTTTTCAACGGTGTACAATGCATCCCGGTACTCCGGGAAGATATGAATCTCCGAGACCTGATCCGAGAGCCGTCCCTGTCGGGGTGCGTCAGCAGGTGTCGCATAGGATGATTTGACCCGGCCCACCGGTCTGAGCGTAAATTCTTCTCTGCTGACGTGCTCTTCCTCAGCCGATGTCGTGCCCTTTTTTTGCATCCGGTCCAGTGTCTCGTTGCACATCCGGTCAGCGATACTGATGTGGGTATGTGACCGGGGGGGCACATTTTCAAAAGAGACTGAATCAAATTTTTTGACGATGGCAACGGCTTTCATATACAGTTCTCTCAGACAGCGGTCCCTGACCTTATATTCACCCCCCCTGAGCTGGCGAATGATCAGCTGACTGTCCGAGTAGAGAAGAATATTGCCGAACCCCCCCTGCTGTTCTGCATCCGAGAGTGCATTGATCACTGCGTAATATTCGGCCTGATTGTTCGTTGCATATGTGTGGTATCCGGAATTCTCTGTCTCAATGATCCCGTTATGCATGATAATATAGGCCCACGCTGAATTTCCCGGATTTCCGCGCGAGGCGCCGTCAGTGTATATTACCGCAGATTCACCCTTCATGTTCAGAGTATTGGCAATCAAGGTATTTAATTCGATTATTGAACGGACGGGTTCCGGAATGCGATGGGGGGGAAAAGGCTCCGGGAGTCTTCCTGCCGTCACATCCCGGAATAAATGAATGTTATTCCTTTAGTTCTCTCCGGACACACCGGCAGATGTCACAGATGGTAACACCGCCGTCGCCGTTGATGAGGGACCAGGCCCACCGGTCGATTACGCTATTGAGATCGTCTGATATTTCGATGCATTTGCATCCCCGTTTTCTGCTGACATACTGGGATACGGCAGCAGGGGGGGTCAGTCCCATATATCCTGCAACGCTTTTCTGGGTGAGTCCTCTCTGGATTACCATTCGGGATACGACTTCCGCCCGTATCTGGGGGGGCAGGTACTGCCGTACCATCTCATCACAAATTAATATGTCACAGGACGGCTGCTTCATGCAGCGGCCTTCTGTGCTTCTTCAGCAGTCAGTACGTCCTTGATCTGATAGAGAACCTGACGGGCATCTCTGAAGTTGAATTTCTCGATGATCATGCCGTTCTCTTTGAGTTTTTTTATTGCATACCTGACCGTGCGTGGTGAAATGTCGATTTCCTGCGTCACCTGCTTGAATGTCCTTGACTCTCCGTCCTCCAGAAGGGCCAGCACCCGCTGGGAGGAGGGGGGGGAAGCCGCACTTTGTTAACGCTGTTAATGGCTTGCATGATAGGTACTTAACGCCGTTAACATATATACCTGCCGTGATGTGCTCTGGCATGCCATGCCCTGTCAGCACATGGTGACGTTCGAAGAGAAATACACTTCTGATACCAGAGTGAACGGATATCCATGGTCAGACTCGACAGGATTGAATTTGTAAAACTGCTGGTTTCTGTTGGTGCCGGAATGGTCGCAGGGAATGTTGCCCGTGGTTATTTTAGTGATCAGATTGCCGGTTTCTTTGCAACCGTCGTTGTTCTGGTGACCGTATATGGTGCACTCGATATCATCGACCGCAGATACCTGCGCAGAAATGAATGATCGCAGATGAGTGTTTGAAAGAAAGACATAATGCACCTGATTGCCCACAGGGGGGGTTGTCTGTGGGGGGGTGGCGGGACTGTCTGTTGAAGAGATCATTATTCTCATTGTTTTTCTGTTGCTCATTGCTCTGTTGTCGGTGATCATTTTCAAGTGGCTCAGGATTCCGTATACCATCGGTTTGATTATTATCGGGGCTGGCATCGCCCTGTTCTCTGATATCACCGGCATGCTCGACCCCCCCTCATCTCGTTCACTTTGTCACCGGAGATCATTCTGTTTCTTTTTCTGCCGCCGTTGATCTTTGAGGCCGCATACCGGATGAACAGCCGGGTTTTTTTCCGCAATATCGTGCCGGTGCTGATACTGACCCTGCCGGGCATCGTTGTCTCAATGATTGTCATCGGGGGGGGATATCGGCGCTTCTCACCCCCCCGTCCCTATTTTTTCCGCCCTGCTTTTTGGCGCACTGATATCGGCCACCGACCCGGTATCGGTGCTCGCCCTGTTCCAGAAGCTGGGTATCTCCGAACGACTGAAGACCCTCGTGGAAGGGGGGGAGAGTCTCTTCAATGATGCAACAGCCATCGTGCTCTACAATGCGGTGATCGTCATTGCGGTATCGGGCGTTTTTACGGCAACGGATGTCACCGGGGGGGGTCTGACAGAGTTTGTCGGCGATTTTCTGGGGGGGATTCTCAGCGGGTGTCTGACGGGTATGGTCATCGGCTATCTGATCCTCTTTTCGCGGGACAATATGGCGTTTGCAGAGACGGTGTCCCTGATCGTTGCGTATGCGGCATTTCTGGTGGCGGAGATCTTTTTCGGGGTCTCCGGCGTGATCTCGGTTGTCTTTGCCGGTCTGACGCTCGGCTGGATTGCGTCGCTGACCCTGAAACCCGCGGAACGAAACCACATGAACGATTTCTGGCACTTTGCCGGGTTCATATCCAACAGTCTGATCTTTCTGCTGGTGGGCATCACGGTGATCAATCTCGTTGAGATGATGGGAACCGGGACGATGATCGTGCTTCTGGGTGGGGGGGCCGGTATAGCTGCGGTGCTCGCCGGACGGCTGGTGGTGGTCTACGGTCTCACTGCCGTATACAATCTGCTCCCCGGTGCGGATGTGATTGGTATCCGCTACCAGCACATCCTCTTCTGGGGCGGGCTCCGTGGGGGGGCGGTGGCGCTGGCGCTGGCACTCAGTATACCGGTAACGGTGCCGTTCCGGGACGAGATCCTGTTGATGACCATCATGGTCACCCTCTTCACCATTCTGGTGCAGGGCTCAACGATTCATCTCCTCATCAGCCGCCTGCGTCTGAACCGTCCGAGTAATCTGGCCTGGGTGGAGTATCTGGACACGCGGCTCACAACAAAGAGAAAGGCCCTTTCGCTGTTGGAAAAGATTCACGAGACCCGCGATATTGACCCGCAGATCTATGCCTCCGTTCATGCGGAGTATGTGAACGCGGTTCGGCGCTGCGAAATGGACTTCCGGGTGTTTGAGAAGTCGCTGAACCTGACGCCGAAGATGATTGAACAGGCGTTATGGTCGCGTCTGCTCTCCGTTCAGAGACGGGGGTATCGCGAGTTGTATGATAAGTCTTTGATATCGGAATTTGTGTTTGACATCCTGACGCATTCGCTGAACAGCGGGTATGCGATGATCCGGAACAGGGAGACGCCGGAATTTCGTATTGACAAAAAACCCCCCCTGGAAATTGAGGTCATCCGGTGGCTGATCGCGGTGATTCACCGGGTGTCACCCCGGGCACCGGCGGCAAAGAATCTCCGGAAGTTTTCCCTCAGTATCGAATATCAGACGCTTATTTCAGAAGTTGGGGGGGCTGCCAGCCGGGCACGGGAGAGCATTGATACGATTTCCCGTGATTTTACTGTCCCGGATGATCTGCTGGACGTGGTTCGGGCAGGGTATTCCCACCATATTGCCGAGTGCAATGCCGCGCTGCAAGAGATGGGGGGGAAGAAATATCCGGAGCTGGCGGAGGATATCGAGGACTACTACCTGCGTATGACCTGATAATGCGGGAGGGGGGGATATCATCCGGCATCTGGCGGATGAGGGGGGGACGATATACGAGAACGTCCGGGACGATCTGCTCAGGGATCTCGAACAGGAGAAGGAAGCCCTGGAAAAGCATGTCTATAATATACTGTGATCAACTTTTGATAATGGAAGACTGCATCGGGATGCCCTGAGGGCATCCGATCAAAAATTCTTTAATTATGGCAAATAAATGGGAAATCAGCATATGAAACAGGGATATATTCAGGTCTATACGGGAGAGGGGGGGAAGGGCAAGACGACGGCGGCTCTGGGGGGGGTGAGTGTCCGGTCTCTGATTGCGGGGGGGCACCGGGTCTATTTCGCCCAGTTCATCAAGGGGGCGAAGACCGGGGAGCTTTCGTTGCCGGAGTCGTTTTCGGAGTTTACGATTGTGCAGTACGGGGAAGGCCGGTTTATCGACGGTCAGCCGGAGGAGAGTGATATCATCGCCGCCCGAAAGGGGGCTTGCAATCTGTGCCGACGTGCTTTGCTCGGGAATGTATGATCTGGTGGTGCTGGATGAAGTCAATGTGGCCCTCTACTACGGGTTGTTTGATCTCTCTGAAGTGATGGCGGCTCTCCGCGGCAGGGCACCGCATGTGGATGTGATCTGCACGGGCAGGTACGCTCCCTCGGTATTGATTGAGGAGCAGACCTGGTCACCGAGATGAAGAAGATAAAGCATTACTATGCGGCCGGGGTGCGGGCCCGCAGAGGAATTGAGTTTTGATGATATTCTGTTGAGCTTCAATCTATTGAAGTACACTCCGGGTCGGGGTCTTGCGGGAGAAGGCCCCCCCGTGCAACGATACGGGCCACGCGGACGGGTTCGGGGGATCTTTCCCTGAGCGGTAAAGATGGTGCAGGCACGGACGGCATCTGCAAGGGGGGATGCCTGCCATGCGCAGGTAGACGGTCTCTCCGGTGGGAAGTTCGCAGGGGGATTCGTTTTCCTAACGATACGTATGCTGCGAGTCTCGGTTCGTCGTCGGGGGAAGTGGTGGCGGATGTCACCTTCAAGGCCGGGCGAGTCTTCGTAGGTGACCGATATGACGGGGGAGCCCGGTCTGTTCGTGCAGCTGTTGGATGTCGATGACATTGAACCAGGAGATGACGCTGCCGCCCAGCATGATGGCCTGGATGTCGTTTCGTGCCAGACGGTTCCACAGGGCAAGGATGGCAGCGGTTGCGTCCATGCCCCCCCGACGGTGGCGTGGGAGAAGGCGCAGCCGTCGATGATTTTGTCCCTTCGCATGACGATGCCGCAGATGAGGGACTGTTTTTTCCCCCCCCGGTAGCTCTCTGCGATGCCCAGTATCCGGATGCCTGTTTTTTCGAAGTGGAGCATGGTTTGGATCTCCTTTTTTTCTGCATCGATGCTCCCGACCTGACGGGGGTATGTCCCGGTTATTTTCTCCGCTGCAGGAGTATGGCGCCGGCACCGATGGCAAGGATGGCAACAGCGGCGATGATGATCAGGGCATCGGGTGCCTTGTTTTCATCATAGAGTCTCTGGGCGGTCTTAAGGTTTTCTTCGGGAGGGACGGCGTCGGGGGGGTAGGGGGGGCGATGTATGCGTCCTCTGATTCTGTTGCCCGGGTGAGGACGGAGACGGCATCCGCATACTTTCCGAGTTGGGTGAGTGCCACGCCTTTGGTATTGAGGTAATTCACATGATCCGGCCTGAGGATGAGGGCGGTGTCGATGGCAACAAGGGCATTCTTCGGGTCACCTTCTCCCAGGAGTCCGGATGCGATGATGTTGTATGCAGCGGCGCTGGTATTGTCATTGGCAATTGCACGGTCTGATGCGATATCGGTTTTGCTATCCCGTTCCAGTCGCAACGTCTCTTCTGCGTCTATTCGTGCATTCTGGTACTGGCCGAGGGCAAGGTAGGTGTAGCCCCGGTTCAGGTATGCGGTGGCCTCATCAGGATCTTTCTCAATGCCGATGGTGACGGCAGCGAGGGCCTCGTCATACTTGCCCATCTTTCTGAGGGAGTATCCCCATTTGCACCAGACGTCGGCAGGGACGGTATCCGTATCAATCTCATTTTTGTCCGCGTGCTGGGTGATCAGTTCGGCATACGCAGAGGCCCGCGGCCAGTTGCCTTCTTCGAATGCTGCGTCCATCGTTGCAATGGCCTTGGTGACATTCAGTTCGGCGGGGGGGACGGCGGTGAGGCCGGGAGCGGCGGCAAGGGTCGGGGGGGGCGATGATGGCGAGTCCTGCGATGAGGAGGAGGGCCAGGATGATGGGGGGGTGTTGGATCTCGGACGGGTGGTATTTTTGGTATTGTTCATTGTTAGAAATTCAGTACACGGGGGGGGAAATAAATAGGTGATGAATGAGGGTTGGCCTCTGTAATCTGATAGTTTTTGAGAAAAGGATTGATCGTATGCAACGCTGCCCTGAGTTCCGGCTCGATGATGACCTCACTGAATGATACTCACTGCGACTCATGCGTCTCAGCTCCTTTGGGCAGGTGCCAGATCTCCCAGCCGAGACGCTCAAGCTGCTTGTGGAAGGAGATTTCGACGGAATTCTCTTCGTTCCAGATCATTTTCCGCAGAAAGCGATTCATTAGAGAGTAAATAAAAGATGAGATATTTTTATGAAAAAATGAATGTTTGCAGGTCATTCAACTTTCAATGGAGGATTTGTACTGAGAAAATCAGTTAACGAAGCAATCTGTTGTTTATTTAATGAACTTCTGTTCTTTTCAAGTATATCACTAACCTTTTCTCTGAATTCATTGTCTGATTTAAATGGTTCAAGAGAATATGGGACAATTGGGCCAACATATTTCATCTCATAGGATTTGTAAATGATAGCTATCAGAGAATCATCATTTTTCCAAATATTTTCTATCGCATCTACAAGATATCTGTCGTCAGGGCTCAATTTGTTCCATACGTAAATTATGGTGGTGATACTCGGTGAAGCAAAAGCGCACACGTCTGTTGAAAATGCATGCTGTAATTTTTCCACAAAAATTTTATCAATCTCTTTCAATTCATCTAATTTCAGGAATCTGTCTGGACTAATGGTTGTTTCATCCCATTCGCCATTTTGTTGGTGAATGATAATTATTCCATCGGCCATCAGCCAGAACGAATCTCCCGTTGAAAAAGCTTCACGTAACAATTCCAGTCGTTTTGCCTTTGGGTAGAAAGTGAGAGCCATATAAATAACTTTAGAAATATATTTTGTAATATATCCCATAGATATTACACTTTGGTTTACTACTTCAGGTTTAGTTATTAGTTTATTTTCGATTCTGAAACATCCAATTACAATATTTTTCAGCAATTCTTCAGGAGTTTTTTCATCGATTGATGGGAGTATGCCCTCTAAAAATACTAATGCTCTGGAGCCCCCCCCTTCCCATTTCTCCCTTTAGCTGTGATATGATCATAATGAATTCGTTTGGATCTTGTATTGAATGCAGTAATTCTATTAATTCTGTGTTTGAAAAGAGATCTGGCTCAGTCTGAAATCTAAAATATTTAAGAAAGGTATCATAATTCAAATGAATATGCAATTTTCTGGGTGATGGACTTGAAATGGAGGAAGTATTATCAAAACACTTTTTTGACCGATGGAAACAGGTCTGTCATAATGTATTTCACTGACAGTTTATCTTTATCTTCGATACTATCAATCCAATTTTTATGGAAAGTATTTATGGATTCTGGTTTTATAGAGAGGGAAATTAATTGCCCTATCAAAGAATTGTCTTCAATAAAGTAACGATGATTCTCTTTTATCAGATTATACAATTTAGGATAATTTTGCCTGATAATTTCCAAACAGATGAAGTCGATTACATTAACCTCATTTTTAAGAGGGGGATATAATAATTCCAATGAATTGTGCAGACGGATAACACTTCGTGGTGTTAAAATGAACTGTTTCAGACCCTTATGATAAATATCCGTCCACCTTGTCTGGTCGAATAAATCACTATTTGTATCATAAAATAGATCGGTAAAAATCGTTTTTTCTGTGTATTGTTTCAAATGATATTCTCCAATCACAGGGAGGGGAACCTCAAACTGGACAATCTTCTCAAGATATTTTATCCCTGCCCGATGGTTATTGTTGGGGGGGTTAGTATGAAGTGCAGGGTGGAATTCATACTCAAGGGCATCTATGACAATTTCTTTATCATATGCCAGCAGGTAAATGATATTTTGAAAATCGACAACTGCTTTTAATGCCCTGAAGAGTTCCTGAATTTCTTTTGATGTGAGCCGGTCAATATCATCGATGATGATTACGATTTTCCCATCTAATTCCTGAAGTTCTGTTTTAATTTCTTCTTTCAACTGGAATATTGATTTAACCGATTTTTGCAATTTATATTCGATTATTGTATTGAGCCCAGTAAAACCCCATCCAGCTATTTGCCCTTCCGGTGTTGGGACAGCTCTTAGGCAGGAGCCGTATGAAAATAATTTATTTAATGTTTTCAGTGTTTTTTTAGAGATCTTTTGTTGCGGTCTCTTGCATTGGGCCTGTAGCTGAATAAAAAATTGTGATACAATATCCTGATGACCTGAAAATAGCCAGGGATCAAATCTAAAGACAATTGTCTCCGTAACCTCTCTACCTATTTCCAGTTCATTACAGTTTTCAGTAAGATATTTTTCGGTATAAAAGAGGAATGACGATTTTCCACTCCCCCCCATTTACCATTTATTGCAATGACATAGCCTGAATCAGAATGAAGTTGGCAAATACTCGCTGCCACTTCTTTTGCGATATTTTTGTAGCCAAAAGCATCAACACCAAAATCATCAACAGGACAATCCCTGATAATGTTCATGGATTTTGAAGAATCATCGTTTTCCTGGCTCATATAATTTCCTTCTCCGACACTTGCACCTTGCCGGTGATGAGGTCAGCCATCAATCCATGTTTCATCGTCAGCAGTTTGTCACGATAGGCTTCTTCTCTAGCAATGTTTCCGTCTGCATCGGTGAGGATTGTGGCAATGCGGCGCTGTTCGAGGAGTGGCGGCATTATTGTTGGAAGAATTTGACATTTTTTTAGATGAATATTCATTTTTTCAAGAACAACTCCTTGACTTGCATCCAAGAAATATTTCACATGCCCCCCCATGTACGATCTGTCTGTTAGCGATGAGAAATTTATCTAGAATTACTTACTGAAGATCTTTTGGGTCATGTCGAATAGGAGATATCCTGTGCCCATATTTGACAAGAGCCGAACTTATTTCTTTTCAACTGGCAAAGTCAGGACATAACAAAGAATTGTCCAATGGGGGGGGCAACGGGCTGTGCTCTTTTCATCGTCTCTGCCTTGATCGAATGCTCAGGTTCTGCGATGATACGCAGAGGAGCCAAATGTTCGGAGCTTCCCTCCTCATATGTTTGAAGCTCTTCGGCAAATGTTCGGAGTCACGTACTCCCAGGTCAATGTCCGGGCCACCCCCCCATCACACCACAGACAACCTTCCCTTATTCCGCATCTGGTCTGCATGAAAAACAAAAAACGGGAAAAAAGAAAATGGACAAACTCAAATCAGCCCCCCCCTCTTCAATCAAGAGTATCCCCCCCCTTCTGCACCATCAAAGAAGGACGCAGGCATCGCACCTGCTCCCGGCGAATGATATCCCGCCGGAAGTCGTTTCGGTGGTCAGGAATATCGGGGGGGAGGAGGCATGTCGCTTTCGTCTTCTTTGGTTTCACATCTTCACTCGTTTTCATCTCATTTCACTCTGATACCATTTTCAACGGGGGGGAGCATGTGTCGTTTGTATGGGAATTTATCGACAATCCGCCGTTTTGTTTGGTTCATTTTCACTCGCCCCCCCGGTATCACCCATACGCCCACTCCCCCCCGCCACAGAGGAAACAGCATGGTTGAATGATACCCGATGGGAGTGAAAACATCCCTCACTATCTGTACATATATCTATACTATTGTCTCCTTTACGAGAATGAACCGAATTGTGTTCATTTTTTATATCTTCACTTATGGCCGGATTGGGGTGAAAACGGGGGGGTGAACATGTGAAAACATCATCTCCCCCCCCGTCATTCCTGTCATTCCCGTCATTCCCATCATTCCCGTCACCTCCGTCACCTCCGTCATCTCCATTCTCATCATCAGAATTCCCATCCGTATCAGGCTCCAGCCAGACATCCGACTGCCTCATCCATTCCCGGTATATGGCGGCATCAAAGGAGAAGTATTTCTCACGCCGTTTGATCTCCATTCCGCCGAGCACCTCTGCCACCGTCGCGTCAATGAGGCTTACCGCAGGACACTTGTCAAGGATACCGGTGTAGGTTGCCCTGCTGTTCGTGTAGCCATGAAGCAGCCGATAGGTCGGTTGATACGAGAAGCCGAGGACATCCTGGAGCTGATGGATCGTGAAGACCTCCAGGTCCATCTTTGCGATAGACGCAAGTGCTGCCGTCTCGTTCTTTGTCAGTTTCGTCTCCTGACCGCCCCCCTCGCCGTTGATGGCCCCGAAGAGTTTCCGGGCATAGGCAAAATCATCACGGGTGGCGATGAGCGTCCCGTCTGCATCCGTCTCCCGCTGGAAGAGGTGCAGCAGAGCGTGGCACTTGATCAAATCAAAGAGCATGCCGGGGGGGTTGCGCCGGTTCTGTGTTGCCGAGAAATTGATCCGGCGGGCAAAGGGGGGGATACGCACCCGATGAGTCGCCCCTTTGAGTATCTCCCAGATGGCCTGGCAGACATACACGTCCTGATCCTCCTCCTCACAGCAACCAATCTCCGACTCTGTCGTTTTGATGTGCTCGAGGACGGCCCGGTCCTGTGCCGTTGAGTCATCAATCCAGACGGTCAGCATCCGGTTCATCACCTGGTCGTCGCCAATCGCCTCCACCTTCGCCAGCCACCAGACGCAGCGCTCCGGGATGGTACAGACCCTGAGCTGCCGTTCGCGGGTGAGCGTCCGGTGCTCAATGGGCTCCCGGAAGTTCGCGGTGGCAGACTTCAGGAGCTCCTGCATCTCGTCCGAGAGACTGATGTCGTCGAAGAGGAGGACGGTGCCGGGCCGGAGGGAGTCATGGTAGAAGAGGGCCTTGTTGGAGACAGTGCCCTTCAGCCGGTATGCCTCCGGCAGCAACCGGATCATCGTGTTGCAGGCGTGGGTCTTGCCCTTGCCGGAGTTGCCGGATATGGCGACGTGCAGCCCGGCGGTGTTCTCAACGGACTGCGAGGCAACCGACATCGCGAGACACTCAGCGACCGTCCGGTCACCGACGTGTTCCCGGTGGAAGACCTCGAGGAGAAAACCGAGCGGATCGCCCGTTTCGAGGATTTCGATGGCTTTTTTGCGGTGTTCCTGCATGTCGGTCGGGGTCTCCGGCGGAGCGGGTGTTTCATCAGGGGGCCGTTCCTTCCGGTTCGGCAGTGTCCGTGCAGCCTTCGGTTCAAACTGTGCTTTCAGTTCCTGCCAGCGCTGGCTGCCGCCGCCGCAGGATGCATGGTGGCATCCGGCAAAGAGGGCACCGTTTGCAAACTGGATGGCAAACGCCCCCCCGTCCTGGTGTGCGGAGGAGAACGGACACGCTTCGAGGGTGAATAACGTGCCGCCCTGCCAGGGTTTTTCCGTTTTGACGGCGATGCGTGGGAGGTGAGCCAGTGGCCCAGGTCAAACGAGCCGCGACGTTTCCCGGTCGCGGGGATGGAGCGGGGAATTTGCCCGGCGAGGTTTCGGAGGTGGATGCGGGCACGACCTGCGGTCTGTCCGGGGGCGGTGCAGACGCGGGCCTGCCGGTGCGGCCGCTCTGGGGTGTGGTCGCCCTTGCAGGCGGTGGTGCCGTATAGTTTCCAGATGCGTCCGGCGTTGAAGTTCGCGGTGTCGCAGTGGACGGTCGCATCAGAGAAGAGGGCGTCGAGGACGGCAAGACATGTCTTGACGAGTTGGGTGGCCTCCCCCCCGTCGTTGGGAAGGTCAACGCGGTAGAGGAGGTGGGCACCGTTGCCGGAGTCAACGGTGATCGGTGCCGGGAATCCTCTTTCGGTGAGCCATGTGGCAATCTCTTCGGCCCGCTGGAGGGCGGCGGCGTGCTCTGCTCTTGTCGCGGAGACGCCGCTCGGCCGGACGGGGTCAAGGTCGATGGGAAGCCAGCGGCGGTGGTGGCGTCCGTGCGGGAGAGGCGTTGTTTCACGCGGTTTGCCCGGCGGGAGAGGAGTGCCGGGTTCACTTCGTTGAGGGTAACGTAGATGCCTGCGATGTCACGGAAGGCATCCATCGCGTTCGCCTTCTTAGCGAGTGCATCAAAATCGTTGAAGTAACCGCTGTGGACGCCGCCGTCACCGAGGGCACGGAGTTCGACGACGTCATCTTCGGAAAAGAGAAGGGAGAGGGCGTCCCGGATCTCTTTGGGATCTCCTTTGATGGAGGCAGGAGTGGGTATGCGTCCTGCGGCCCGTTCCTTTTCCATGGATTTTATATATTCTGCCGCTGACTGTTCATCGGCGGTTCCGGACAAACCTATGTGGGAGCATGGTTCTTTTGCGGGGCTGCCGTTTTCGGTTTTTGTTTTTTTGATTTCGTTCATGAAATTTACCTCCTGTGCACGAAACACAGAGTGTCCACTATCGTATGGAGGGATAGCAGCGGGGGGGCATTAAGAAGAAGTCTGCGATGGTATGACACCCATACACACTTCTGCCAGTCGGTTGCCCGGTGGCGACTGACGTATGAAACTATTCCTTTGGGTAATATTAATCTGTCCTATCAATGGATGGGTGTCAGGCCATTTTTGAGCGTCATCCTGTGCGTCATCGCAGGCGAATTCCTTTGCACAGACATTCCACTGGCACACATTTCGAATCACAGAAGAACCTGTCACAGTCAATACTACAGATCCTGAAGATATGCCTCATTTTGCAGCCCCCCCCATCTGCAAAATCGTGTCCACATCTCCCGGATATGATGGTGATACATGATCCAGTACAATCTCAGCCCCTCCCTCATCGCCCGCTACTTCTACCACAACTGTGACCGCTACCTGCGGTATCATGCCACCCCCCCCGTGCCGATCGGGAACGGCTGGGGGGGATACCGTCGGAAAATGTGGAAAAAAGTCCCGTTACCAAATCCCTTCTGGAAGCCGGTCTCGAATGGGAAGAGACGGTAATCAAACAGAAAGTTACCGGAAATGTCCGGATACCTCCGGGTGACGGGCGTATTTCCGACCGCTCATTCAGCATTGAAGAAAGCCTGTCCCTGTTACCGCAGCTTGCACTCAACGAAACAATATACCAGCCGACGATACCGATCACGCCGACATTTTTTGAAACATACGGCCTGGACCCGGCCCGGTATCATTTCTCTCCCTGTCGGCCCGACCTGATCCAACTGCACACGGATGAGAAGGGAGAACCCGCACTCCGGGTCATCGATGTTAAGGCGAGTGACGAACTGAGCATGAGCCACCGGATTCAGGCAACGCTCTACTCCCTGATCATCACCGAAACATTCCGGGAATACGGCATTACCACGCCGGTCGATCTAAATCACGCCGGGATCTGGCTCTATGGCAGGGACGCACCGGAACCATTCGGGCAGCAGCTCACCATCCCGTTCCTGGACAATTTTTTCCGCTATCAGCTCCCGGAGATCATGGAGGCACCCCCCCTTGCCGATGTCCCCCCCTGGCATCTCTACCCCCCCCGCTGCGAACGCTGCGACTTCTACTCCTTTTGCAGAAAGGAAGCAGAAGAATGCGACTCCGTCTCCCTCATCCCCTCCCTCACGGTGGAGGGAAAGCACCACCTCGAAGATCAGCAGACACCTGTTTCCACGCTCTCCGACCTGTCCGCATTCCTCTCGTCAGACGGTGCGGAAGAGAGTCTGAGCAGCTGCGGGTCGCTTCGAAACAAAAAAGAGCAACTGCAGTCGGCCGTTTCGGCGCTGAAGAAGGAAACGGTCGTCCTTCACGGAGGTCTGAGCCCCTCCCTTCCCGTGGGAGAAGACGTTGGCATCATCCTGACCCTTCAGGACGATCCCGTATCCGGTCAAATCTATACCGCCGGATTCCGGAGAATTAAGGGAAAGGCGGTCTTTGGTTCGGGAGTAAATGAGGTCATATTCATTGCACCGTCCCCCCCGGAGGACTGCGATGAGATACGGCGAAACTTTATCCGGTCGTTGCATCAGGAACTCGACAGGCTGAACCGGTATAACCAGGAAATGTATTCATGGAGGGATCAGCAGTCGCTCCAGACCTATGTCTATGACAGCTATGAGCGGGAGCTGTTTCATCAGGTCCTCAAAGAGAGTCTTTGCGACCCAGATGTTCGGGAGATTGCCCTTCAGCTTCTGTTCTATTACCAGAACCCCCCCGGTCTGAACGAAGAGACCTGCCACCCCCCCAGCAGTATGATTGCGTATCCCGTCATTGTGCTGAAGCAGGAGGTGCAGCACATCGCCGCACTGCCCATCCCCCCCTTCTCCCTGCGGCTTCCGGAAGTCCAGCAGGTTCTGGGCGACCCCGCCCATGTTACCCCCCCCATCAACCCGGCGGGCCTGTTCTGGTTTGAACAGAGTAACCGGCTCAAGAGCGAGGCCATTGCATGGCATGGAGCGGCAAGAGACCGGAAGCCGGAGAATGGATCCAGTGGGAACTGTCCCGGCGACTCTCCGCGGCAAACGATGTCCTGAACGGTCTCAGGGATGCCGCCCGCCCGGTTCTGTTCCGCTGGCCGCCGAAGTTCAATTTTCCCCCCCATGCCGATACGTTCCGCCACCCGGAGATCTCCCGATTGATTTTCATCACCCGGTATGAATCATTCACGGGGGGGCACAGGAGGCTCAGGAACTGCGGGCTCAGCCACGGGATGTCCGGCAGTCCGAGGGCATCAGTATACCCCCCCTGAGATATGTGCGGGACAATCGGTGGGAACTACTGACCCCCCCCTGGATCTGGCAAGATACGAGCAGTATAAGTCATACAGTTACCTCATCGTCCCCCCCGACGGAGCGGACGGGGATAAAGCGCAGATGATGTTTAACGACTGCAAATATCGCAGTTCCTATAACAATCCGGGGGGGAACAGTCAGGTCTCATTTGCGTATATTCGGGATGAACGCATTGATTTCGCCGCCGGTCTGGTTCAGGGGGGGTTTTCTCTGGACATTAAATACTGCCGTGAGCAGAACCGGTTTAAACCGGGGGGGATGTCGCCGTCATTCATCCGAGGTTCACCGATTTCACTTCAAAGAGAGTGATTGAACGCTTGAACAGCTTGACCGCAACCCGGATCATGACTTCATCCGGTTACTGAAGAACCCGCACCAGCTGGTGGTCTCTCCCCGGGAAGAGGGAGAGGTGCCAAAAACGGCACGGGAGATCTCATCCGGTGCGGGCTTTACCCCAAGTCAGCAACAGGCATTCGACCATATGGTTGCCAACCGTCTGACTCTGGTATGGGGGGGCCGCCGGTACCGGGAAGACCCATTTTCTCGCGAAGGCGATACTCTGTCTCGTTCAGGCACGAAGCGACTGCGGACTGCCGTGCCGTATCGGGGGGGTGGCGGGGGGGTTTACCCATGCGTCCATTGAGAACCTTCTCGTGAAAGTGCATGATTTTGCAGAGGTGTTCGGGTGTCGGGATCTTGCCATCATCAAGGTGAAATCACTTGCCACCGCCAGGGGAAAGCGGGTTCTCGAACTGCTGGACCGGGAGACTGTCGGGTATTTTTCGGAAGGTCCGTTCAGTCTCTTTGGCGGGACGGTCTACGGCCTGAACTGGCTGACCGAATATCTGCTGCCCTTTGATATGCTGATCGTTGATGAAGCCTCCCAGATGAAACCCGGTGAACTGGCACTCGGGATGAAGATGCTCGGCGAGGGCGGGCGGCTGGTTCTGGCCGGGGGGGATAATCTCCAGCTCTCTCCCATCATTAAGGCGGCGTATTCTCCGCCGGATGACGGCACTCCCGGTCTGGATGATTCCGTATTTGCATACGTGCGTGGACGGGACGATCCGATTGACCCGGACTTCACCTACCAGCTTCAGGAAAACTGGCGGATGAACCTGACCCTGTCGTCGTTTGCGGCCGGGACGCTCTATGGAAATGCCTACCGGCCCGCCACTGAGGAGATTTGCAATCAGGCACTTGTCCTCGGGGGGGAAAAAACCGTGAAAGGAGAGGTGGATGCGTTTCTGGAATGGCTCCTTGACCCGGACTATCCCCCCCTCACTCTCTGCATCATTGAAAACGTGAAAGCGGCCCTTGCCAATGAGCGTGAGGCCGAACTGGTCGCAAAGCTTGCCACAGAACTGAGAGAACGGATGCAGGACCCGAAGCGGGGAAGCAGATATCCTGATTCGGAAGAGGGCGATGACCGGTTCTGGCGGGAAGGGTTGTTTATCGTCAGCCCGCACCACCTCCAGATCGAAGCGATACAAAACCACCTTGCCCGTCAGCGAACCTGGAGGGCACACCCCCCCTTTGTGGACACGGTTGATAAGATGCAGGGCCAGGAGGCCAATGCGGTCATTGTGAGTTATGGCGTGAGCGATGTGGAGACGGCGATAACGGAAGCAGAGTTTATCTACAGTCTGAACCGGTTAAATGTCTCGGTGACCCGTGCACGCTCGAAGTGTATCGTGTTCCTTTCCCGGCCGCTCCTCGAACCGCCTATCGAGCTGCTCCAACAGGAGAAGGCAGCCGCCGGTCTTCACTATATGCTGGAACTCCAGCGGTTCTGCCGGGAAAATGGTGATACGAGAACGTTTGCGATTCATCCCGATGGCGATGAACATCCGGTCCGGGTGACGGTGTTGAGGGCGAATGTTGGCGGAGATGGTTCGGAGTGACGGGTGTCTGGATATATTGCCCTTTTTTGACCCCCCCTGTTGGGGGGGGAATCAGGGGGGGTCAGAATGAATGTATTTTCGGTTCCCTTTTTTCTGGGGATAAAATACCTCCGGTACGCCATTTATTTGTTCAGAACAGGGATTATTGCGGACTATTGAGGGGTCACTATTGAGGGATATTTTCGGAGGACGTATGGGTTGTCTCAACGGAGATCTGTCCACTCCGGGCTTCTGTGGGGGGGATGCGTTTTTCCGGGGGGGCACAGTTCAGCAGGACATGTGATTCGGAGTCGATTGAGCGGATCGGAGATTCGGTGCCCACGACCCGGAATACTGACCTGAACTCTGTGGTTGAGAAACGGAAGGCGGGGACAACAACTACTAAGCCAGCAAAGAAGATCCCCCCCTTCACCCAATTATCTGAAGAAACATCCATTCGATCCCCCCCGTCATGTCGATTGCGGTGACACAAATCGTTTATAACGTCACGAATATTTCTTAAGTATAATGCTTAAACGGTATGATGAACCAGACGTTCATATCACAGACCATCAGGAGATGAAACCCGGTTTCCTGAATGAAACGGGTATATTATCGGTTTCCCTCCTTTCAACCATCGTCTCATTACTATTCGTTACGTTACTGGCAGGCGCAATCTACACTGGCCCGCTCATGGATACCGGGTCTTGTGTCCAGCATACTGTTCAGATAAATTCCCGTGACATACCACTGAATGACTCTGAATGGAATACATACGCTGAAAAGACCAATGCCATACAGATATCCGAAAAAATTAGTCTCCTGAAACAGATGATGGATGAATCCCGGTCCATCGGGGGGGTTCCCGTATTCAAAGGTGCATGGGTCGATAGTATCGAGACAGCATCCGGTCATTCAGACTGCCTGCTCTTGCTCTATCAATCCAGCCAGACGGATCCGGTGGGAAGAGATCATTATTATCTCTGCCAGTGGACGGTTGCAGAACCGGACCAGTCTCACCAGATCAGAAATATGTGGAGCAAAGTTCAGCTAACCGATGACGAATCCCGTCTCATTATATACACGCCGGGTTCTACGATTGTGAAAACCGAACCGGTTTCATTCTTCGGTAGTGTTACCGATCCGATATTCGAACACTTCAACATCCGCTTCTGGTCTGATCAGGATGGATATAATCCGTTTATGCACCAAAACACCATCAGTCCCAAAACAGGTGAATGCCGGGTAGGTTACGGAGGAAAATACGCCGTGGAGTGGAACGGATATAGCAAAAATTCAGAAGAGGTTATCGGGGGGGTAATGCACATAGATGTTCCCGCTGGACAGTCACTACATGCCGAATGGACGAATTCACTTCGCATGTGCTAAAGATGGTGTAGTAAAATTCCTCCTTTGAGGATGACACCATTTTTGCATCGGGAAACTCTCCCTACCCGCTGCTTTTTTAAAATATGGTTTTAGCGGAGTGAAGACTCAAACGTCCACCCGCCTGCCTTTTCCTGTTCCTGCCACATCCGGTAGTAAAGCCCTTCCGTCCCGTAGAGTTCTTCATGGTTCCTGATTCGGCAACAGCACCGTCTTTTAATACGATGATCCTGTCTGCATCTGCGATGGTGTTCAGCCGGTGTGCAATGACTACAAGGGTTTTTGAACTGACCAGTGCATTGAGTGCCTCCTGAATTGCCCGTTCGTTCTCAGTCCAGTGACGCGGTCGCCTCATCCAGAAGGATGACTGGTGCATCCTTCAGTATGGCACGGGCAATAGATATCCGCTGTTTCTCGCCGCCTGACAGTGTGGAGCCGCCTTCACCCACCATCGTCTCATAACCCTCCGGAAGATTCTCAATGAATGCATGCGACTGTGCAGCCTTTGCTGCTTCAATGACCTCCTCGCGGGTTGCATCCGGTTTTCCAACCTTAATGTTGTTGAAAATCGTATCTTTGAACAGATATACATCCTGGAATACCATGCTCAGATGCGACAGGAGTTCATCGGTTGACATCCTTCTCACATCCACCCTCCAACCGAAACAGACCCGGAATCGACATCCCAGAAACGGGCAATGAGGTTTGTGATCGTGGTCTTGCCTGAACCGGACGGGCCGACCAGTGCCGTAACCGAGCCCTCGTTCGCCTTAAAACTCACCGTGTCAAGGACTTGTGCCTCAAGGTATGAGAACGAAACGTCCTTAAACTCAATATCATACCCGACCGGAGGCCTGCTGACCGCCGGTTCACTTAGAGGTTCTGTGAGCAGCACCTCCTGCATCCTTTCGGCAGCAATATTCATGTACCGGGCTTCCATGGTAAACAGGCCTGCGGCCATCAGGGGGGGCTGGTAAAACTGATGGCCGATTACCAGGAATACAAGAAACACCGGAATCGTGAGGGTGCCCCCAAAGAAGAAGTGGGTGGCCAGAAGAAGGATCACGACAAACCCTATGCCGAGACTGCGTTGTAACTGCTCGCGAAAGCCCCCGGATAGACCTCTACACGGAGTGAATCCTTATGAAATTCCGTTAATGCATTCTCAAGCTTACTGAAACGTTTTCCTACCAGATTATATGCCTTGATATACCTAATGCCCTGGAGATACTCCAGTATCCGTGAATCGGAATCCACCCGTGACTGGTGGTGTTTTTTGCCGATACGGGCAAGCACGACATTTGAGATGTAGAGCATCGGCAGTGCCAGCACTACGGTTGCAAGGGTTGCAAGCGCCAGCCGCCAGTCGAGCACGAAGAGAAAGATCAGCAGCATCAGCGGAATGACAATGGCCGCCACAATGTCCGCAAGGAGGTGGGTGAAGATGTTCTCTACAAATGACATGTCCTGGAGCATCACGGCGGTAACATCGCCAGGGGGGTCACGCTTTTTGAAAAAGCCCATCGGAAGCTTTCGTAAGTGCTCGCCAAGATTCAGGCGTGCCTCCGAACAGAGAGTATATCCACCCTCATGACAGGCGACAAGCGCCCACTTTCCGGTGAAATACTGAAGGATGAATGTGACAATCATGGCACCTATGAGCAGGATGATGTGATTCATGTCAATGGCCGGGCTGAACAGTTCCCACAGGATGAATATCAGAAATCCATACGGAGCTCCTTTGAAGAGGTCGTGGATGATCTGCAGCAGGATCGCCCGGTTATATGCGCCTTTTTTGCCTCCCGTAATTACATTAAGTGCTGCTTTCATACTGCACCTCCGGTGGACAGCCGCCATGTGCGGGCACTGATATGTGCGTTCCACATGCGGGCATACAGTCCGTCTTTTTCGAGCAGTTCTTCATGATGGCCGCATTCTGCAACCCGCCCGTCATCGATCACAACAATCTGGTTCGCGTCTGCAATCGTTGACAGCCGGTGTGCGATGATGATCACGGTCTTCTCTCTCATGAGGTGGCTAAACGCCTCCTGAATCCGTGACTCATTCTCCGGATCTGCAAATGCGGTGGCTTCATCAAGGACGATAATCGGTGCGTTTTTCAGGATCGCCCGTGCAAGAATGATACGCTGCTGTTCACCACCGGAGAGGTATGTCCCACCGCTTCCGGTAATGGTATCATACCCGTCCGGCAGTGACCGGATGAAGTCATCTGCCTGTGCCGCTCTGGCAGCGGCAATGACCTCCTCTTTTGCGACCTGTGCATTTCCCATCCTGATATTCTCCTCTATCGTATCGTGGAACATGAAGAGATCCTGAAAGACAAATGAGACCATATCCATCAGTTTTTCTGGATCAATCTCCCTGATGTCCACGCCGCCGATGGAAATCGATCCTGCATCCACGTCCCAGAACCGGGGGATGAGCTGGGCGGCAGTACTCTTGCCTGCACCGGACGGCCCGACAAGTGCGGTCACGGTTCCGGCGGGTGCATCAAAACTTACTCCTGTCAGTACCGGATTTTTGCCATACGCAAATTTCACCTCATTAAATCTCACCGAATATTCATCCGGGATTTTTGGATTCTGAGGTGACGGGAGATCGGGTTCATTCAGGATTGCATCAATCCTTTCCACACCCTCATTGATCTGACGCCAGAATCCGGCAAACATCATCATCTTCATCATGCCGTACATATATCCGACACCAAGTATCAGGAAGAGAATGAGCACCGGAAGTTCGAGTGAACCGGTGATGTAGAACCATATGCCCGGCGGAAGGATGAAGAGAATCGGGAGATTGATACAGACTCCGAACGCCGTAAAAGCCGGTGCCACTTCCCGTGTCCACCGGTTGACATAGTCCCGGTAACCATAGACCGAGTCCTGAAGTCGGGAAAACGATCTGGCCGTCTGGTTAAATACCTTGACGACCGGCATCCCTCGTACATACTCTATGATGATGCCGTTCATCTTTTCAAGGGCGTCATAGTAGCCTTTCATGGATTTTGATGCAGACTCCTGGTACGCACGTGACATTGCAATAAATGCAAGGGGGGGGATTGGGATGAGTGCGGCAAGTGCAAGACGCCAGTCAATAGTGAACAGGAAGATGACCGTCACTATCGGGAGCACGACGCCGCTTACAACATCGGGGGGGACGTGATGGGCGATGAAGAGTTCAATTCTGTCGACATCTTCGCTGATGATTTTTTTGACTCCGCCTGATGTTCTGGTGCTGAGGTATCCAAGCGGAAGGCGTCCCAGTTTATCCACAAGACTGCGTTTTATTCCGAATAGTATCTCAAATGCCGCCATATGGGAGAGGATGAGCGAGAAGTAGACCATGACAAATCTGGCTATTGTTGCACCGAGTGCAATCAAAGCGAGATTCCATATATATGCCTCCTCGATTGGTGGCGTGAGAAGCGCCACTGCGACAAGGTATATCACTACAAACGGCACGAACCCGAGCAGTGTGCCAAGTGTTGCAAGCACCACTGCTCCGGTCAGTTTTCCTTTTTTATGCCCGGCAAGTTCGATGAGCTTGAAAGACCGGGTTTGTTGTTATCCGTTGCTTCTTTCATGGGTTCCTCCGTCTGTGGGTTGGGTATTATATGACGGTAAAAATTTGTATGTCGACCATGTTTATTAGGTGCTCCGGCCGTATTTTTTGATTTTACCTAATAATATTCGGTTTTTTTAAAACAAACCGAAAACAGAGAATGTTTGTATGAAGGTTCTGGATGTACGATGCAAAACAGGATTTCCGGGTGGTCGGGACAACAGTGAACGTGTCAGGTGGGTTTTGATCCGTTTACCGTATTCGTTTGGGGGGGTTATTGACAGGGGGGGAGACAATTGATAGCGTGACGAAAGTTCTGTAAAATAGAAGATGCCCTGTATCCAACATTGATTTGGAAAATACCGGACACTCGCTCGGTGTCGCAGACACGGGGGGGGATGCACCCACGTTGGCGGCATGTACAGCAGAATGCAGCAGGTGGCGGAAGCTTCCGCCATCATACCGGACGAGGATATTGCTTTGTTCGCCCTCTTCGGGCTGAATTATGCCGGAAGCAATTTTGTTGGCGGAAAATCTCTGGGCACGGGCACCCGAACCCGCATCTGTATGAAAGACGTCCAGGTGCCGGGGGGGGTATCATTCTTCCGCAATATCCTCTTCTCTTGAAGAAGTGTCTCCTTATTCTCTCTTAGATCTCTACCATTCGGTTGGAATACCCTGTTTTATCTTGGCGGAAAGTGCCGCCATACTGCTGCAAAGCTTCCGCCATTCCGCCAACGTCGCCCCCCCCGCCATGGGTGGGGAACTCCTGGTGGAGCCGGGCCGCCGCAGTAACGTCATCAACGGTTGCCCGGATACCCTCGCCGCCCGTATTTTACTTGACATCTTTTTACCGGGGGGGTATATAGTACCGATTCTTTAAGCCCATATAGATGTTAATAATCCTCAAATTCTAAAAATAACATTGATTTGTAGTGTTATGCACAAAAGAAGAGAATTAATGTGAGATTATTTCAAGGTTGGGAACCCGTGAAAAATCAGATATATTATTGGTTATAACCCTCGCACCGTGGTAAAGGGCAATGGCTGCTATGAGCTCATCAAACATACCGAGAGGCGTTCCCTTCCTTTCAAGAAATGCAGACAGATACCCATACTGTTCATAATATGCGGCATTAAAATTCAGTATTGGAATAATATCCAGTATGTCATCCAGATTCTTTTTTGTCTTCTTTTTGTTGTTGGATCGGTAAACACCCTTGTTCAATTCAAGGACGTTGACAAAGGTTGTTGCATATGGCTCATTATTCCTCCTGATATTATCCAACAATGAACTGCAGTTCCCATGTCTTGGATTATTGGGACTTTTCATCAGATCAATTAGAAATGTGGAATCAAAAATTATCATTCATTCTATGTCCTGTTTTAATTTCTCCGCCTCTTCTTCTGTTAAATCGGGTTCTGCATCTTCAAGTAATTTCTTTAAATCACGCGATTTGGGTAAAACCCTGATAATTACGTTTGAGAAACTTTCGTCATCGCTGATCTTCCATTCCTTCAGCCTTTTGTATGCCTCTTCCGAGAGGTTCACTGTTTTTGATGCCATACACACACATACACACACCATGATAATAATTTTTCCATCAGATAACAAAAACAGAAGACGGGTGCATTAAAGCGCCCTGATCGAATGCTTTTATGGATGATTATGGTATGCGTTGCCCGCATAGATGAACGGCTGTTAACAGAACTCATGCAGATCCGGTCGGTGTATGATGTATGCCTGCGGATTGAGAAGAGATACGATTTCAGAAAGAAGGTTCACCAGTGCTTCACCGTTTCCGTTTTTGAGTATGAGAGGGGGGAAAGGCCCCCCCCTTTCCGTTGGTTTGTGCGGGAACGTGTGAGGTGAATGAAAGTGTTATTCCCGTTCATGATTCTTTGTCCTGAAGTTCCGGGGCATTATCAGAAAGAACCAGAATATGAGAGAAAAAAGGCTTTGAACCCCCCCGATATAAGAAAGCCGTTGGAGGGAATTGAACCCCCCCCGACCTGCTGATTACGAATCAGCCGCTATACCTCTAAGCCACAACGGCACTGTGTTTGAGAAACCACCGGCACCACATTATGTTTCATGCCAGATGCCTACTTCATTTGACGCTGAAAAATAATAAAGGTGGCGTTTTGGTGTGATGGGTAACTCCGGATATTTGCAATCCGGATGGCGGTAATATGGGGGGGATATTTTTGGGGGGGTGAATGGTTGTTGGATTAACGATCAGGAATACCCGCGAATCGTAACATTCGGGTCTTCCTGCTTCTCCGGACTTTCCGTCTTGATTTCACTGAACTTGGCCTCGAAGTCCTGCACACTCTTCTGCAGCACCTGACTAAAGTTCTTGGCGTGTTTCGGGCTGATTGAGACAATCGCTTGGCACGGGCCTGATTTGTTCCCGGCAGTTCGTGGAGAAAGACGAACGTAAACTCATCGTCTTTATAGGCGACCTGAATCCGGTTTGCATACACCGGGTCCAGATCATTTGGAATATTCACTGCGATTTCCCGTTTCGTCATACTATTATTTATATGCGGCTTTCAAGATAACCCTTTGTCACCTCGGGATCTGTTGATACATCATGCGGCAAAAAAGCATCTCATCCATCGTTGCCTGTCACGCCTGTCCGGTACGCTACGAGCTGATGAAATCCCTCGAACAGGCCGAACCCGAAAAATATACCGTTGCAAAACAGCTCTCGTATGCACTGGGCCGCCCCCCCTCGATGCTGCCGCCCTCTGGGAAGATATCCGCATGATCTCCCCCCCTGACATCAGCGATGACTGGCAACCGGTGCTCGAAACCTGGGTCGATGCCTGCACCAAAAGCGACTGGCAACCCGCGGATGAATATGACGTGCGGGTCTCATCCGTTCGCCTCGGTGTCGGGGGCACGCTCGACCGTCTTCTTCCCGGCAGCCCGCCCACATGTGCTCTCATGCGGGTAACCGAGGCACCGGAAGCAGGAGTCTGGGGGGGCCGACCGTATCCGGGCCGCCTGCTTTGTGGTCTGTATTGAAGAGACGCTGGGATTCTCTCCGTCCGGCATCACGTTTGAATACCTCGCCTCCGGCATCTCCCGGACATGTGTCCCCCGAACCGCGTGACCGCCGCCGCGCCCTGCAGGCGATACGGACGGCTGACGCAATCGATGGCGGCATGGTTCCCCGAAAACCCCCCCGGAACGCGCCCTGTGACGGATGTTTCATCGCCGATGCATGCACCGTCTCCGGGCCAAAAAAACTGAGCGACCTCTTTTCCAAAGAGTAATGTACGTATAAAAAATGGTTCAGAGGGATTCCATCAAGGTCTTTGAAACAATCGACTCGCCCTTTGCTTCCCGGGTGGTGCCGACGATCAGCCATTTGGTATCGCCATGCTCCTCGACCACACCGGTGGCTTCAATGACCTCACCTTTCCGGGCCTGCCCGCTGTAGGTATGGGTAAAGGACAACACCTTACTGATCTCCTCATGGTCAACCGAATAGACCGCAGGGTTGTCAAAGGCCAGCGACGCATCCGTCACCGTCGCTTCAATCGTCATCTTGCCGCAGACCTTCCCCCCCTTTACAATACCGGCGGAACCCAGCAGCTCATAGGAGCGGGTGTAGAGCAGATCAAAGTAGGTGCCGTCAATCTCTCCCCCCCGGTTCCATTTCCTCTTTTCATGCGCAAGGAACGTCTCGTAATCAATCTCCGGAACACGCTTGCGATAGACCTTCTGCCACATCTCCTCGGAAAGACCCGAGACCTCGCCCTTCTCCACTGCCTTTTGAAGATTCTCCTGTGCGGTAAACCAGGCGGAACCGTAGACCACCATATCAATATCCGACGACTCGTTTTCCAGACCGCACAGAAGAGATCCCGTGCATCCGACCTGTTCAATCGAGACATTAAATACCGGGAGCAGGCGCATGACGCGTTCGTTTCCTGCCGCCAGATGGAGTATTTTCTCCTCCGGTTTCATCACGCGTGCAATATCTGCAAGGGGGGGACGCGGTGCACCGTGTCGAGATATTCGGGTTTATGCTCTGCGATATACGCAAACGCATCTTCAAAATCCAGTTTATGGTATTTCGTTCCGTCCGGGCCTCTCCGTTCCCCCCCGTCTTCATCAGGCACATACCGGAGCACACAGCCTGCTTTTTCCTCGTTGTCGTATGCTGCTACGGCGTATATTCTTCCTTCCTTGTCTTCAATAAAATCGCGTAACCGTATTGGTTTCATATGTTATTCACTCCAGATCTCTGAGATATGCAGCTATTCGTTCGATATCGTCCCCCGGGCGCAGAATCCGGCGTGCCTCCAGGTCAACAACCGTACTGGGCGTCCCGGAGAGATCCCCTCCGTCAACGAAGAGGTCATATGCGACATTCACCTGTTCTTTGGATACCGGGGGGGCCGGTGTCCCTGAGGTGTTGGCACTGGTGGCAGTGATGGGGGGGGCATCCAGTTCTGCAATGATATCACGGGTGACCTGATTATCGGGCATCCGTATCCCTATCATCCGGTGCCTCCGGAAAGAACCGGCGGCAGACAGCTTTTTACCGGAAGAACAACGGTCACCGGGCCCGGCAGAAAGGTCCGGATAAATTTCCATGCTTCATCGGAGACCTCGGCAATCGCCCCAATCATCTCCTCATCGGAGACCGCAACCGAGATCGGTTTTCCCATCGGTCTGCCTTTGACTTCATACACCCGCTGAACAGCATAATCGGAGAGTGCATCCGCACCCAGACCATAGACGGTCTCCGTCGGATAGACAATCAGTCCGTCACGACGGAGCACCTTGACAGCATCAGATACAATACTCATTAGAACTTCCTTCCCTGTACGCGATAGATATTAAATACGGCTTTTGAACTGACATGCATAACGGCAAACACTCCTGCCTGAATCGGGTCTGTTACCACCAGGTCTGCATGGTCCGGGACACTCCCGACCATGGACAGGCAGATGACCGGTATTCCTAATTTCTGAATTTTCATTACGGATTCGGTTATTTTTCCGCCCATGATACTGCCTGCAAGCACCAGCACCGTGGCGCGTGGCAGACGGGACACCGCTTCAGCCGCTGCGGCAAGATCGTCTTCACCGACGAGGGGGGGAATGGTATCAACCGATATCCTTTCACCTCTGATATTGTGGCGGTCGGCTTCATTCACCGCACCCAGCGCCACCTGGGCCACCTGTGCACCGCCGCCCAGGATGATCACGCGTTTTCCGTAAATCTCAGAAAAGGGCCGGTGTCTCTCAACAGAATGTACTTCTGCAATCTCTGAGAGGTCATGGATCAGAGCGTCCATGTCAGCAATTCCTTCGAATTCAAAGTAGAGTGTCGAGATATCGTTTTGGTTTTCTGAAGAGATAACCGACTGCTGGGTTGTCAGGATATTTGCGCCGTGGCGTGCCATGACAAAGGCCACATCACGTAATACCCCCCCTGCCGATTTTCAGATAGTATACTCAAAGCATTTGGGATGCCTGTATTATTCATAGGTGGATCACCGCCATATTCCGGAGTATCGGATAATGGCTGTACAAGGTTTGGTGCTTTGGAGATAAATGATTTCTTCACGGCACCCGGACCGCCGTTTTCCTCCTGCGGGGGGAAATTGCTCCCGGCAGATGGTATTTTTCATCTGATTCTGTGTCGGTTGCATGGATCATTTCTGTCTGAGCTCTTTGTTTTTTCCGGTAATGAAGGATTAATGCCGGGAAACCCCCCCATACCTGTATGACACTATCCAATGATTGCAAAAAACAGGCTTCCGGTGATATATGCCCTCCTCGCAGCCATGCTCTTCGGGGGGGCATCAGCGCCCGCCGCAAAGATTCTCCTCACCGAGATTGAACCGGTCACCCTCGGCGCTGTTTTATATCGGAAGTGGCGTGGGTCTGCTGATATATATGTGGCTTGAGCGCCTGTCCGGCGGGGGGGACCGGCATACTCTTGAAGCATCGCTGACCCGGTCCGACCTTTCCTCTGTCGCAGGTCTCATTCTGTTCGGAGGAATTCTGGCACCGATGGTACTCATGGTCTCGTTGCAGTATACTCCCTCGCAACCGCCTCACTTCTCCTGAATTTTGAACCGGTGGCAACGACCATCCTTGCGGTTCTGTTCTTTCATGAAGCCGTTGGCAAAAGAATCGCCGTTGCCCTCGGCCTGATCACAATCTCCTGTATCATTCTCTCCTATGATCCTGCGGCAGTATGGGGGGGGTTTTCTCTCGCGGCACTGGGTATTCTTCTGACCTGCACGTGCTGGTCGCTGGACAATAATATCTCCCGGAACGTTGCCGCAAAGGATCCCATTCCGATTGTTGCGATAAAAGGGGGGGTTGTCGCAGGAGTGTTGATGGCAGGGGGGGTTGCCTTTCTGCTGGGTGAAACAGTCCCGTCCCTTTCTGTCGCCGTCATCGCGATGGTGGTCGGGTTCTTTAGTTACGGGGGGGCATTGTCAGTGTGCTGTTTTTGTGGGCATTACGGGGGGGTATCGGCACGGCGCGTGCAGGGTCGATTCTTGCGGTCTCTCCGTTTTTCGGCGTGATCATTTCTCTCGTGGTATTTACCGATCCGCTTGCTCCGGCGTTTTTTGTCGCCCTTCCGGTCATGGCAATCGGTGCCTACCTGCTGATGACCGAACACCACTCACATCCTCATTGTCATCCGGCGACATTTCATGAACACCGGCATGACCATGATGACCTGCACCATTTTCATCAGCACGTGGGTGTTGAACCGCCCCTCTCTGCATCCGGGGAACACTGTCATCCCCCCCATCAGCATGAAGAACTGGTTCACGACCATCCGCATAAGCCGGATATTCATCACCGGCATTCGCATAAATGAAGGGGTGAATGGTCAGTGTATCGCAGCCTGTTCTCCTGCTGTTGTGTGAGTCTCCCCCCCTCAGAAAGAGAGAATCGTCAATTATCCCGTTCAGTTATACTGCCAAACTGAAATTTAATATGTTCGAACAGGATTGATGTGCGAAAAAGGCATTCAATATTACAGAATGAGATGTTACCGTGTAGCGGCAAATATTCATGGTCGACATATTTATATGTCGTGTTCAATGTATGCTATGTCAGGCGTTGCAGGGCATGAAAGAACTGAATTGTGATACAAAATCAGCAGTTAAATACTATCTCAAAGAGTTTTTTAATTCTTTTGTTGTTTCCATAATAGTCGGCCTCCCGTTTTCGATACCGATTGGGATCATAGAAATTTTGGTTCTGAATTTTATCGTGGGTCTCTTCGCTCCCCCCCATCTCCAGTTGCCAGTATATGAGACATTCAATGATGTAATCAGTTATTTGTGTGGTTCCCCACTCCCCACTAATACCGAGATTCAACTCGTACTGTTGGGGGGGCTTCTCGCGCTGTTTTTTGGATCGGTAACAGAGGCAATTTTAACGGTATGGGACCAGGTTAATGACAGTGATATTTGGTGGAATGGTTTATCAGAAGAAGAAAAGGAAGAAATTCTGAACTATTGGGTGAGCCATGATTCTCATAGCCCGGAGTAACCGGTATAGGTGTAATTTATCATGGAAATCGTTTTACAAACCATCTGCATATATTCGAATTAGGTTGTTCTTCGATAGAGGAATTCCTCATATCAGGGTATGAGAGACACAATTGCAACCCCCCCGGTGATTTTTCGTCGAAACGTTTATCCAATTTGTTCAAAGCATGGCATTCAAAGGTATGATTAACGAAAATTCCGAGACAAAACCGACGATACAATCTCAAATTATACAATTAGTTGTATGGATAGTTATTTTGATGTTGGTCGGCTGGATTCTTACCATACCTATCGGTATGGTAGAAGTTTTTGTTCTGAATTTTCTGTTGGAGATATTCGAACCGCATCTTCTCATCCCAGTCCATGATTCAATCAATAATTTTCTTCAATCTGCTTTTTCCGCTGACCCAGGGATGGATTTTTTGAAATTGCTGATCCTCTCTTCATTTCTTGGATCTCTCACTGTTTCAGTTTGCCTGGGATGGAGTCTGGGCAGTGAGAAAGACACGTGGTGGAATAGTTTATCACAGGAAGAAAAGGAAAAAATTCAGAAGTATTGGATGAGCCGGTATCGCCATAATTCGAAGTGAACCAAATTCGTGCAAACCAATCCTTCCATTGGTTGAAAACCGTCTTCAGAAAATAATCTGAATAAAACAAGAGTGCGACTGCCGGGATTCGAACCCGAGATAGTGGCTTGGGAAGCCACTGTCATACCACTAGACTACAGTCGCAAATTACAGACTTTCATTAGATTTCCTTTCACATAAACCTTCGTTTTTTCCGAACGGACGGGTCCCGGTATCATCTGCCGCAGAGGGGGGGTTGAGCCGATAGATATCCTTAACATCTGAACGGACAATATTAATGGAGCACAGTACCGTTATGGTAGTGCTGACTACGGTAAGTCCGACGTGTCATAAGGCACGGCCGCGTATGCGGCTAGGGATTACAGAGAAGTTAGTTTCTGACTTTTTTGAAGGACTTTACCATCCAACATCCCGTATCTATCCCTTTCGGTATGGCGATATCCTCGCGATTCCGAAATCCAAAATGAACCAAGGTGGTGAACACAAGTGGCACGAATGCATGCAAGGCGGAGAGGACAGTCCGGATCCGTCCGTCCAAAACGCTCCGAAGCACCGGAGTGGTCAAATACCGACAGCGTAGAGATTGTGAAAATCATTGTGGAACTCAGAAAGACAGGAATGTCTTCAGCAGAGATGGGCCTTATCCTTCGGGACAAACATGGCGTTCCCTCAGTAAAACTCGCAACCGGCAAGAGAATCGAAGAAATTCTTGCGGAAAACGGGCTTGCATCTGATATCCCTGATGATATCCGCAACCTTATCACAAAAGCACTCGGAATGCGCAAGCACCTGAGCGAGAATAAAAAAGATGTCCACAACAAGCGTCAGCTCCAGCTCACTGAAGCAAAGGTACGCAGACTCGGCAAATATTACGTGAAAAACGGAAAAATGCCGGCAGGCTGGGCATACAAACCTGAAACTGCAGAATTCCTGCTTTCAAGATAATACTAAGAAATATGTCTATCCAATCCGCTGCTGTTCATCTCGCAGAACACCTTCGTGAGAAGGAGTATGTCGAGGTTTACGGGCACCATGATGCTGACGGGATTGCAGCCGCATCCATAATGGTTCATGCCTCATCCGTGAGGACGTCCAGGTACGGCTGCGTATTCTTCCGCGCATCTCTCCCGGTGACATCAGCAGCGGTAATGCCACCGTTCTGTGTGATTTTGGTTCCGGCATCCCGGACCTCCCGGATGAGGTCATGGTCATTGACCATCATATTCCCACGTTTGAAGGAGCGTTTCATGTCAACCCCCCCGTCTGGAAGGAATCGACGGGGGGGAACAGGAACTCTCCGCATCGGGTGCTGCGTATATTGTCGCACAGCACCTCGGCGATAACCGTGATCTGGCCGGGCTGGCGCTCCTCGGAATGATTGGAGACCGTCAGTCCATTAAAGGTCAGAATCAGGATATCGTGAACGAGGGAATGGCAAACAATTTCATCACTCCGGGAAACGGAATCCCCCCTTTTTGGACGCGATCTCAAAGAACAACTCTACACCGCGTTAAATCCCATGCTTCATGGCATTGCAGGTGAAGAGGGGGGACCGTTGAGTCGCTCATCAGTTCCTATACCATTCGGAATGAGACCGACATCGGAAACCTTCTCAGCGATGTGATACTGAAGATTTCTCCGTATCATAACGCCGATTCGATGTTGTCACTCTGGGGCGATACCTGGCATCTGGAGCGGGGGGGAGCAGTAAAGGATGCCCATTCCCTTGCAGGGATTGTCGAGGGATGTGGAAAATCCGGTAAGGGCATTCTTGGCGCGGCATTATGTCTTCGTTCCCCCCCAGTATACCTTGACGATGCATGGGAGACGGCACGTGCCTACCGGCTGAGAATCATCGAAGCAACACGGCAGGCACATCCGTTGCCTGATAATCCATTAATCTATGAAATTGCTGATGCAGACGCAGTAAGCGGCGTGGCGGATGCCGTTTCATTTGATGGATTGTTAAATCACCCCCCCGTTGCCGTAATGGCACCACGGGGCGATTCCTATTCCGTTTCGGCACGGAGTCCGCAGGGTGCAGGAAAAGACCTTGCAGCGATTCTGTCGGATCTGGCAGGAACGTGCGGGGGCACCGGCGGCGGACATTATTCCCGCGGAGGTGCGAAGATACCCCCCCGTGACAAGATTGACTGCTTTACCTCCGGATTTCTGGAGGTATGTGCATGACACTGCGCATTGAAGGTATGGTCAGCACACCGCATGCAGACGCCGCATCGGTGGCAGAAGCACTCTCGCCGGATAACCTTTCGAATATGACGACGACTGCTTCCGGCGGGTTTGTCAGAACCGGAATACACACGAACCGTTTACGGTCCCTGGTGGCATCGGTAGACGATTATCTTATGAATCTTGGAATTGCGGAGGAAATATGCGCATACGTCTCTTTGACAGACACCAAACGAAACAATGCATCTTTGCCGGAGGCAGGCGGAGTCATTGACGATGTGTCTGGTGATGCCTCTTTAGACGTATCAAATAATTATTTTGAGAAAACCAGGGGGACGCATTCACGCTCCCCCCCGATCATTCATAATATGAGGAGATTATTACATGGCAAGACGAAAGAAACAGGCAGGACGGAGAGTAGAGGGCTGGAAAGCAAAGAGCTGGTACAAGGTATACGCACCCGAGTATTTCGACCGTGCATACCTTGGTGAAAGCATTTCCGGTGACCCCCCCAGAAAATGATCGGCAGGGTCATGAGGACCACGCTCGGTGAGATGACCTCTGACTATTCCAAGCAGAACATCAAGATGAATTTCAAGGTAACCAACGTTGCCGGCGATGCTGCATACACCGAATTCGTCGGACACGAAGTGACCAAGGATTACCTTCGTTCCATGGTGAAACGCCGTACATCACGTATTGATTCACTGGTTCTTCTGACAACCAAAGAAGGCCGGAGAATCCGTGTGACCGCAACCTGTTTCACCATCTCCCGTGCAGAGATGAGCCAGGCAAAGGCAATCCGGTCGACCATCACTCAGTATCTCATCGCAAAATCATCTACGATGACCTACGAACAGTTTGTTCGTGACATGGTACTGGGAGAGCTCTCCCGCGAAATCTTCAAGATTGTAAAGAAGATCTATCCGACACGCCGTGTCGAGGTAATCAAATCCAAGGGCGAGGAGAAAGCAACCGGCAAACCCCGTGCTGTTGTCGCTGAATCCGAACCCGTGGCTGAAGCAGAAGCAGAAGCTGCACCTGTGGCTGAGGCCGCACCCGCAGCTGAAGCTGAAGTTCCTGCAGAAGATGTGCAGGAAGAAGAGAACTAATTCTCTTCCTTTTTTCCGGAATCCAGGAGGGTTCCTTTCATTCCCGCGATGCATATGTCCGAACGTTTTCTACGGGACGTCTTTTCTGTTTGGTGTGCTTAGAGATGTTTTGTGCCCGTAACAAGGGATGACCTTTTTTCTTTCCCACTCACGGACCCAATCCAGAGATGATTACGAAGACTCATATGGATATATGGTGAGTACTTTTCATCAGAAGGCGGCACAGTAATGGAGACAGGTGGACAGAATTGGTTTGAACGATGTATCCTTCCGGATAATACCGAACTCCAGGAACATACCCTGAAGACCGACCGGATTATTGTCATCGGGGGGGACCGGTGCAGAATTGACTACGGTCTTGAAGGCAGCGAGATTGTGGTGTGTGAATTCACTACGATAAATGGTGACATCCGTGCCGGAGGGGGGGGATGTGCGCATTGACAATTTCTGTGAAATTCATGGGGGGGATGTGTATACCACCGCGGATGCATATCTCGGCGAAGGGGGGGTCAAAATAAAAGGGCGCCTGATTGTAAACGGGGGGGATCTCGATATCGGGGGGGACAATGTCCAGATTGAGAAGGGGGGGTTTGAAGCAAAGGGCTGGATTTCCATACGCAATCCTCTCCCGGTTCTGACGTATCTGGTATTATACCTCGTCACCCTTCTGGGAATTGAAAAGGAAGAAGAGATCTCTGAAATTATGCAGAAACTCTTTGGCTATGACGATGACGAATTAACCGAAATCCCCCCCTGATGATCCCTTCCAATTCGGTACTGGATATGGAAACGTTTGCGGTTCCCAAATCGATGGCAATCGGCACGGACTGCCGTCTTCACGGAAATATCCGGGCAGGCTCGGTTACCGTTGATACGGGCAATACCCTCTTTGGCAGTCTTCGTGCAGAAGGGGGGGACATTACGGTCGCTCCCAACAACGAGATTCACGGAAATATCCATTCCGCCGGGGGGGATGTCGTTATCTGTGAGGGGGGGGTGCATGTGCTGGGAAATGTGCAGTGCTCGAATCTGACACTGAATGAAGAGGCCCGTCTGGACGGGACGATAAAGGCACCGATGGGTGTGCGAATTGTGAGGGAAAGATGCTGATAGATGATATATTTGATGTGCACGGGATGCAGTGTATTGAACCGGTGTTTGCTGAGATTACGGACGATTATTACACCGAAGCACTGCTCTCCGTGCCTGCAGAGGAAGCGCGTCTGTTACTTGATGAGAACGAGTATCCGATTGCGCTGGCCCTGCGCAAGGATGAGGATTGGATTGCAGGCAGTTTTGTCTGCCGCCCCCCCTGTCACGGGAGGTCATCTCCCGGTTTGAAGAGGTCGGCGGGGGGGACCTGTATCAGGAGAAGGCGTCCCGCTACTGGGATGCTCTCCGGGAATACTTTAGTCTGAAACTGCTGGCCGAAGTGCCACCGGCAACCGAGGACACCCGGCCGGACCGAAAACAGATGGTCACGTCCCTGATTTCAGAGGTCTGGGGGGGCTCGCTGGATAATGCGTCATGTGTGGACTGCTGCTGTGGGTCCGGCGTGATAGCGGAGGCCATCCGGGAGTGCGGGGGCCAGCCCTGCGGGTATGACAACGATCCTACTCTGATCGCGCTGGGTCTGCAGAGCAGACGCCTGCACCCGCATCAGGTGATGCACATTGACGCCTTGCGTGCAACCGACTACATCGCACCGGCTACGTATGGCGTTGGGTGCATGCTGGGGGGGGACATCACGGCGTTTAATGCGGGCATGTGGGCTGATATTGTATTTGAACTGTTGGCGCTATCGGAACAGACGCTGATCACCACCGCGACCGAACCGGAAATCCGTCGTGTCGAGGAGTGGGCCGTTGCCGAGGGCCGGACATGTGAGATCCGGGAAAATGAACGGGACCCGATATACGACCGCTGGGTCTGCATCGCATCCGTCTGATTTTTTATCCACTCTTTTTTTGGCACTGACCGTTTGTCATGGTTTATGTCTCCCCGGAGTCAACTTTATTGATATATCTGAGTCATTGCCATGCATACTACTGTTGTACCTGAACTTCTCGCACCGGCCGGTTCCCCCCCTGATGCGCTTATTGCTGCGGTTTCAGCGGGAGCTGACGCGGTCTATCTGGGGGGGGCACATTACGGGGGGGCCCGACAGAATGCCGTCAATTTCGGGAAGACGGAGATGGAATGGGCCCTTCGCTACTGCCATGCGCGTGCGTCCGGGTGTATGTGACCCTCAACACTCTGCTCTCCGATGCGGAGATATTGGATGCCGTGGCGTATGCCCGCTTTCTGTATACATCCGGTGTCGATGCGGTGATCGTGCAGGACGTAGGGCTGGCAGAGATACTGCACACCTCTCTTCCCGACCTGCCCTGCATGCCTCGACGCAGATGACCGTGCTGTCCAAAGACGGGCTGAACTGGGTGCGGGCACTCGGCTGTCTGCGGGTCGTGCTTCCCCGTGAACTGACCCTGCGTGAGATTGCAGCGATCTACGCCGGTGCGGATGAGAACTATCCGGAACCGGAAGTCTTTGTTCACGGTGCTCTCTGTTACGGCTATTCCGGGCAGTGCCTGCTCTCCTCTCTGATCGGGGGGCAGGAGTGGAAACCGGGGTTCCTGTGCGCAACCGTGCCGCCGGGATTATACGCTTCTTTCCGGGGATACCGACGCAGAGGGCCTGCCAGTGAAGGCGTCTCTCAAAACGGTGAAGACCCAGTACCTGCTCTCCCCCCCGCGGGATCTCTGCACCTATCCGAAGATCACGGACATCGTCCGGTCCCCCCCTGCCGTATCCCTGAAAATCGAAGGCCGGATGAAGTCGCCGGAGTACGTGGCCGCGGTGGTCTATGTCTACCGGAAGATACTGGACGAGGCAAAAAAGGGTTCGTTTGCCCCCTTCGGATGTGGACATGCTCACCCTTCGTGCGGCATTTAACCGTGAGTTCACCGCAGGATACCTGCTGGACGAAAAGAGCGGCACTGTCATGGGACCGGAAGCACCGGCAACCGGGGGGGGTGCATATCGGTGCGGTCCGTTCCTACGATGCACGGAAAAAAATGGCCGAGATCACGCTGGACGGAACGTATGCTCCGGAAGCGGGTGACGGCATATCCTTTTCCGACGGGACGCCCGACTTCTTTGGCGGGGGGGCTGTTTTCAGGAATGCTCCGACCATACGAGACCGGAACCTTCGGGTGCGTGTTCCCATGCCGGTCCGACCGGGCAATCAGGTGTTTCTGACAAAAAGCGGAAGGAGTGCTGAATATGCAGCCGGTCTGCTCCGGAAAAATGCTTCCCGGATGGTGCCGGTTGATCTGGTGCTTTCCTTTGACGGCGATACCCCGTCGTGACGGGGGGGACGGCATCGTCCCGGACAGGCGAGGTATCAGTATCCGTGAAAGCCGGGTTTTCCTTTTCCCCCGGCACAAACCCGTCCGGTCACTCCGGAGAATCTTGCAGACCTGTTGTCCCGGACCGGGGGGGACACGCCGTATTATGTCCGTTCCTTTTCATCCGACTATACGGGCGGTTTATTCGCACCCATCCGTGAGATCACGGCGTTCCGGCGGGAATTTTTTGCCGCCCTCGAAGACGCTGCGGTGCAGTCATTCCTGCCGGAAAAGACGGCAGGGGCTGCGGGCCTCCCCGTCCTTCCGGGAGAGACACATGGGTCGGAGATATCCCCGATACCCGGTGCACCAAAGATATCCGTCTACGTATCCGACTGCGATACCCTGCGGGGGGGCACTTGCGGCCGGGTGTCACCGGGTCTATTTCGAACCTCAGGGACGACCCGGTTCCGATGCTGATTCAGAACCATGGGACGGATGGCTCTCTTCGCAGATGGCTCAGGCCGCAGCCCTCTGTCATGAGGCCGGAGCGGACCTGATCTGGAAATGGCCGCGTATCACCCGGCAGGAATTTCTGGATAAGGCATGCCGCATCCCTGTACAGGGTATCAGCGGGGGGGTGATGGGGGAAAATATCAGTGCCCTTGCCGCTGCCCGGCGTGCCTTTCCGGATCTGCCCCCTCTACGGGGGGGTTCGGGACTAAACATCTTCAACAGTCAGGCTGCCCGGATATTCGGAAGGGACTGTGTATCGGTCACTCTGTCCCCCCCTGAACTCTCGTTTGATGCAATCGGTACACTGGTCTTTCGGCTGACTGCGGGAGTTGAGACAGATCCAATTCCGGAATGTATCATCCACGGCCCGGCGGAACTTGCCGTAAGTGAGGACTGCATCATTGCAACAGCCCATGGCCGGTGCCTGCAGTGCGGGGGGGATACACCGGGAGACAGACCATGGTTTGGGATACAGGATGTTAAGAAGCATATCTTCCCGGTCACCGTTGATGCCGAATGCCGGACGCATGTATGGAACTCCCGGGAGACCTGTATTATCGATCATCTGGATTTGCTCGTGAATGCGGGTATCCGCCATGTGGCCATCGACTGCCGTATCAGAAACGGGCGATATGCAGAGTCCGTTGTCCGTGCATATCAGGATGCATTTGCTCTGCTCATCGCCGGGGGGGAAAGCATGAAGGGGGGGCGTAAGATACAGGCCCTCAAAGACCGGGTGCACCAGCGGGCGTCCGGGGGGGGATTACCACCGGTCACTTCCTGAAGGGTGTGGAAGAAAAAGAAGAACGAAAGATCAATATCTGATCACTTTTGCCTTTCTCCGTACCATATCTGCCTCTGCGGCATCACTGACCCGGAGAAGAAAGGTGCCGTGGCAGGGCTTGGTGAAGGGGGGGAAGGTAACGACATCGCCGTCCAGACCAATCCGGACGGGAGGTATGCCGATCATCGCTTTATCAAATATTTTGAAGCCTGGTTTCACTTCGTATACCTCGGCGCAGTTTTTATCGATGTAGGCGGCACCCTCTTTAAACGAGATGTGTTTGTCAATGACCTCGTAGTCGAGTTTTTCTATGCATCCCATGATATGACCTCGTCAATTTTTCTTTTCAGGGGGGGCAAAGGATTGTGGCTGCCCTGGGCAAAGATTGCCGGACATCCAGTCTCTTTGAGTTCATTCATCCGGGCCAGGGTTTCCCCCCCGCCGAAGACGACTGCCACTACGGTGCCGGATGTCAGGGCCTGTATGGTGGCGGCGTATGCCACCCCCCCCGCCTCGTTATGAACCAGTACCAGTGATACGTCTGCATCAAAGGTTTTGTCGGCCATCGCGTTAATGACCGCGTCAATGTCCTGTATCTTGCCGGTGTATATCTGATCAATGTCGGCAATCTCCAGCAGTGCCCGTGCCGCTTTTGTACCGCCTATCGTGACTGCCACATCTTTTTTGCGCAGCATGCCGCTGAGGTAGAGGGCCGCACTGGTCTGTATCGGTACCTGGGGGGGGCAGCCGAGCAGTATCAGTGCCGTATCCGGTTTTTTGGTAGTATCGTGTTGTCACTCATCTGATGTACCGTCTGTTTTGTTCAATAGTTTTTCATTGATACCGGAGATCCGCTCCGGGTGGGCAAAGATGGTGAACCGTCGCTCCCGTGAAAAATTAATGAGCGTGATCCCGGTTCTCTCTGCGAGGGCAATTCCCTTATTTGTCGGTGCGGCCCGTGAGATGAGCACCGGTATACCTGCATTGGCCACTTTCCCCACCATCCCCCCCGAGGCTGTCTGCCGGTACAGCCGATGTAGCACCGGGACCGGTCGGTCCGTTGCAGTTCTGCTGCTCCCACGACCTTGTCCACCGTGTTATGCCGCCCGATATCACAGCTCTTTGCAACGACCGTGCCTTCGGTTAAGAGAACCGAGCAGTGCACTCCCCCGGTCTTCTGCCAGGTTTCCGACATGATCTCTGCGGTGGCTGCATACACCTCTTCCGGGGGGGAATACGGAGGGACGAGGTGACAAGGCCCGGTTCGTTCTGGTGAATGCCGTGTCCCCCGCCAGTCCGCATCTCAAGGCTGACATTTTTTCGCGTGTCGGCCTCGATCCATATGTCTGTCCCGTCCACGGTCACTGCCTCAACCGCGTCAGAGAGTCCTTCACAGATGACAAATCCCGCACCCAGCTCCCGGAGCATATCATTGCTCGCCACCTGATCCAGAATGTGGACATTGTTCAGGTAGAGGGAAAACCGATCCTCCCGTATCACGTCATCGGTAATCCTTCTGGGTATGCCATCTTCCACCCGTATGCCGGGATAACTGTCGGTAAACATCTCAACCCTTCCCTGTCACGAATATCTGTTATATACCGCAATAAAATATATAGATTCCATTGGCTGGTATGAGTGCCCTTATATTGATTTGTTGCCTTATATGAATGGATGATGTACGCACACCGTCTGGACAATCTTCCGCCCTATCTTTTTGCCCGAATTGATGCAATGAAGGCAGAAAAGAGGGCGCAGGGTGTTGACGTAATAGATTTGGGGGGGGTTGGAGATCCGGATCTTCCGACACCATCACATATTATAGAATCCCTTGTTGAAGCAGCGCGCAATCCGGCAACCCACCACTATCCCGACTACACGGGTATGCTCTCATACCGGGAAGCAGTCGCTGCATGGTACATGAGCCGGTTTGGCGTGGAACTCGATCCAAAAACCGAAGTGCTGGCACTTATTGGTTCAAAGGAAGGTATCGCCCATGTCCCCCCCGAGGCATTTGTAAACCCCCCCGGTGACTATGTGCTGGTACCGGACCCCCCCGGATATCCGGTATACAAGACCTCGACGCTGTTTGCCGAAGGGAACATATGGGAAATGCCCCCCCTGAAAGAAGAGAATGGATTCCTTCCTGACTTCAGTGCCATCCCATCGGATGTCTGTTCCAAAAGCAGGCTCATGTTTTTGAACTATCCCAACAACCCGACCGGGGGCTATTGCACCCGTCTCATTCTTTGAGGAAGCCATCGAATTCGCCAAAGAGCATGACGTTATTATTGTGCATGACAATGCCTACTCCGAGATATCGTTTGACGGCTACAAGGCGCCGTCGTTTCTGGAGGTGGACGGGGCGATGGATGTCGGAATCGAGATGCATTCGCTTTCAAAAACCTACAACATGACCGGCTGGCGTATCGGTATGGCGGCAGGGTCTGCTGATATCATCGCCGGTCTGGGGGGGCGTGTAAAGACCAATATCGATTCCGGTGCATTTGATGCCATTCAGATGGCTGGCATCACCGCATTGACGTCATCCCAGGAATGTATTGCAGATTCCTGTGCCGTGTATGAAGAACGACGGAACCTTTTGGTCTCCGGTCTGCGCGGGTTAGGGTTTGAGGTCACGTCACCGAAGGCGACGTTCTATGTCTGGATGAAGGTGGACGATTCCATGGAGTTTGCAGCAAAGATGCTCAACGAAGCCGGTATTGTCGTCACACCGGGCACGGGATTCGGGAAGGCCGGGGGGGAAGGCTACGTGCGCTTTGCCATCACGCGTTCCGTTGAACGGATTGAGGAAGCGCTGGAGCGCATGCGTGGAGTCTTCGCATGAACTACCCTCCCCCCCATCTCTCTGATAAGAACGGTCATCTCTGTATCGGGTCGCATGACACCACGGTGCTTGCAAAAAAATATGGTACACCGTTATACGTAACCGACGAGCAGCGTATCCGCGACAATTACCAGTCCTATTACGATGCCCTGACCGGCTATTATGACAAGGTGCAGGTGCTGTATGCGGCAAAGGCAAACGGCAATCTTGCAATCCTGAAGTTATTTGCCTCTCTGGGTGCCGGTGCGGATGTCTTTTCAACCGGGGAACTTCATCTGGCCCTCGCTGCCGGTATGAACCCGGAGCACCTGCTCTTTAACGGCAGTTCCAAGACCGATACGGATCTCTCCACCGCTCTTGACAAGAAGATTCGCGTTTCCCTTGACTCGGTGGATGAACTGCAGCAGCTCAGTCTTCTCGCTCAGGAGGCCGGTGTGACCGCAGAGGTTTCATTCCGGGTCAACCCGGCAATGGAAGTACCCACCATCCCAAGATCGCCACCGGTCTTGCGACGAGTAAATTTGGTATCCCCGCAGGGGGGGAGATTGTGTCTGCGTATCAGGCGGCAATGGACGCGGAGAATATTCTGCCTGTTGGTCTTCACTGTCATATCGGATCCCAGATTCTTGAGGTCGCACCCTTCGCCAAGGAGGCGGAAGTGCTCACCTCTGTCGCCCGTGATATCACCGATATCGGGGGGTGAAACTACGCTTTATGGACGTGGGCGGCGGTCTCGGGGGGGTTCCATACCATCGTGACACCGATCCGGTGCCCACCCCTGCCGAGTATGCCGATGCGGTCATGCCGGTCTTCCTGGACGGCATCAAATCTATCGGCATCAGACCGGAATTCTGGGTTGAGCCTGGCAGATACCTGCTGGCGGATTCAACCGTGCTTTTGTCACGGGTGAATTCGGTCAAGCGTTCGCACAAGACATTTGTGAATGTCGATGCCGGATTCAACCTGCTGTTACGCCCGGCGATGTATGACTCCTATCATGAGGTGGTCGTTGCAAACAAGACAGGCCCTGAGAATGCCAAAGAAGAAACACAGAATGTGGTGACCGTGACCGGGCCCATATGTGAGACCGGCGACATCATTGCGCATGACCGGCTTCTTCCGCCGGTTGCGTCCGGAGACCTGATTGCCATACTCGATACCGGAGCATACGGGTATTCGATGTCATCGCAGTATAACAGCCGCCCCCGGTGTGCAGAGGTGATGGTGAATAATTCGCAGGAAGGCCTGATGCGCCGTGCAGAATCCATCATTGACATCAAGCAGACGATGAATACTCTTCCGTGGCAGAAGTAAGAGCGCCACAAATTTTTTGAAATATATGCGGGCCTATTATTCCCTTGTTGATGATTTGTTTCCCTTTGAAACATTTCAGACGCTGGTTGAGGAGGTTGCCGAGGGTTCCGGGAACGTCTTTGATGACCGAACCTCTGCAATGATTGTACTGCGTCGTGCCGGAAGGAAACACCAGAAGATTGCCCGCCTGCCTGAAAATCCCACCAATGTACATTTTTTGCGAAAGTCCTTCATAAGGGGGATATCACGACGTTCACCCGTGAGGACGAGTCAACCGGTGCGGTACGAAAGATTGAGGTGGGAGACGACAGCGGGGGGGAAATCTCTCTGGTCTTCTGGGATGAACGGGTCTCTGTCGTGGACGATATCGAGACCGGCACGGTCATCGAGGTGGTCGGCAAGGCCGGGTCCGGGCGTGAAGTGCAGGTCATTGATCTGCAGAAGACGGTCTGTGATATTCCGACCCGGAATGATCCTGAAGGCTTTGCGGGGGGGAGTTCACCCAATGGCGATACGATTGATGCGACGATTGTGGCAATCGGTGATGTCAGCACCTTTGTCCGGCGTGACGGAAGTGAGGGGGGACACGGATGGATGTGGCCATTGCGGATGCCACCGGTACGGGAGTGCTTGTGCTCTGGAATCCGGAGATGCTCGACGGCTTTGTGTTGGGTGACGGGATTCATGCATCCGGGCTGCGCAGAAATTCACGCAGCGCAGGAAGGGAGTATTCAGCCGGTTCTCATGCCGTGATCGAGAAGGCCAATGTCCGGTATCCGCCGCTCTTTACGGAGGTCTCCGCTCTTCAGCCGGATACGACGATATCCGTCTCCGGAACCGTTTATGACATCAGGAGTGCACGGGAGTTTACCACCCGGAAAGGTGCACAGTCGTGGGTACGCAATGCGGAGTTCCGGGATGAGAGTGGCACGATTCATCTGGTTCTCTGGGGGGGATAATGCCAGAAACCCTCCTGCAGAAGGGGACACGGTTTCACTCTTTAATGCCTCCTGCAAAAATGATCGGAGGGGCAGACCGGAGATTCAGGTCAGCTGGGGCTGTCTTCTGAGCTGTGACTCGGTGCCCCCCCAAGCGAGACCGTGAATGTCTGCGGGATGATCATTCAGACGGCCCGGGGGGGCGATGCATCGATGACGGGCATGCCTGTCTCATTATTGATACCGACCTGCCGTTCGGAACGGAATTCTGTGTGGAGGGAACCCGGACCGGAGACCGGCTCGCAATAGACTCGTATTCGGAGTATACGCGTTCAAAAGACGCGTTGACCGAACGCATCGAGTCGCTAAAAAAGGAATGATTACTTTCGCCCTCCGCACAGGGGGGGGTTTCTTAACCGTTCAGAAAAATGGTATATTAGCACAGGTGCAAAAGAGAGGTAACAGAATATGGCAGAACTTGAAATTGAGGACCTCCCGGGTGTCGGGCCAACAACGGCTGACAAACTCAGGGAAGGCGGATATACAACGATTGAAGGCATTGCAACAGCGTCATACGCTGACCTTGCCGAAGCGGCAGAGATTGGTGAATCCACGGCAAAGAAGATGATCCGTGAAGCCCGAAAAATGGCTGACATCGGTGGATTCAAGACTGGTACTACTGTTCTTGAAGAACGAAAGACCGTCCGGAAACTGAAAAGTCTGGTTCCGGATTTTGATGAACTGCTGGGGGCGGCCTTGAAACAAAATCCATCACCGAGTTTTATGGTGAATTCGGATCCGGAAAGAGTCAGATCTCTCACCAGATGGCGGTCAATGCCCAGCTTCCTGAGGAATGCGGGGGGTTTGAACGGTTCCTGTATCTACATCGATACGGAAAATACGTTCCGGCCTGAGCGAATCGAGCAGATGGTGGACGGGCTGGAACTTGATATTGAAGTGCCTCCCATCGAGCAGTTCCTGGAACGGATTCACGTGGCAAAAGGATATACCTCGGATCACCAGATGCTGTTGGTTGACAGTGCGCGTGAACTGGCAGGAGAACTGCTTGAGTCCGAGCATCCCGTCCGCCTGTTCATTGTTGATTCCCTGACGGCCCATTTCCGGGCGGAATATTCCGGCCGGGGCACACTCTCTGTCCGGCAGCAGAAACTGAACAAGCATATGTATGACCTTGCCAAACTGGCAGAGGAACACAATGCGGTTGTGCTCGTCACCAATCAGGTGCAGTCAAACCCGGCGGTCTTTTTCGGTGACCCGACCAAACCGGTGGGCGGCAATATTGTCGGACATGCATCCAAGTTCCGGATGTATCTCCGGAAGAGTAAGGGCGGCAAGCGCGTTGCAAAATTAGTTGACAGTCCCAGTCTCCCCCCCGATGGCGAAGCTGCATTCCTGGTGGATACAACCGGAATGAAACCACTCTGAGCTGAATGAGAATATGAATCCCTTTTTTTCCTGCAATCCTGCGGCCGTGATAACAGACATCGATGGCACGCTGACCGATGAACGCCGTCGTATCAGCACGGCTGCAATCGAGTGTATCAGGACGCTGACCGATGCGGGAATACCGGTCATTCTTGCAAGCGGCAACACGCTCTGTTCGATGACCATGCTTGCGAAGATGATCGGAACGGATGGAACGGTTATCTGTGAAAACGGCGGGACATACCGGATCGGATTCAATGGGGGGGATGAACGCGTGATCGGCAATATATCTGCATGCCGGAGAGCATTCTCATTCTTAGAGCGGTATTTTGAAAAAAAGGGGAGACCCTGCAGCTCTACAGTCCTGAGTATCGCTTTGCCGACGTTGCATTTGCCCGCACGGTTGACCCGGATACCGTCCGCACACTGCTTTCAGATTATCCGGTGCGTGTACTGGATACCGGGTTTGCCATCCACCTGCAAACAAAAGGGATAACGAAGGCGACCGCGTTTTTACAGATCTGTGAAAAGACCGGCAGAAACCCTGATGCATTTCTCGCCGTGGGTGATTCCCATAATGACATCGAGATGATTCAGGCGGCAGGGTGTGGTGCCGTGGTGCGCAACTGCAGTGACGATATGTGTAGCGCCGCAGACTATGTCTCTGAAAAAAGATATGGGGAAGGGTTTGTTGACGCAGTAAAAAATGTGTTTCCTTCACTTTTTTGACATGAACCGGTCGACAACGATATAGTCCCTGATATCTTTCACCGCTTCAAACGGAATGAACAGTTTGTCATCCTCAGTCCGGTAATTTGAGGTGTCAAATCCGGCTTCCGGCCGGACAATCAGGTCGGTTACTTCCCCTGATTTATAATCCGCCATGATGTTGCGTATGGTGCCGATAACAATACCGTCCGTACTCATCACTTTCTTTTTGGACAGGGTTCGGGAAAATGTCAGTTTCATATACAAAATGAGAGGGTTTCAAGTATATAAATTATTGCAAATCCCTCTAATTGTCCTTCTTTTTAGCTTTAAACCTATATTGGGGGGGGTTGATTCTGATTATATTTTTAGGGAGAGGGGGGGAATAACCGGATGATATCCGACTGCGTGAGAATTCCTACGGGCCGTTCATCTTTAACAATGATCAGTCTCCCGATATTCTCCTGTTTAAAGCGCCCAATCACCTCATACAGATTGATGGTCGGTGACGCGGTCACCACATCGTGGGTCATCACATCGGTAACCGAGTCTGACAGGGCCTTGCCGTCTGCAATACCATCTGCGATATCGGTAAGCGTTACAATGCCCCCCCGTACCTGTCCGTTTTCTGTCACCGGTGCGCCGTGTATCCTTGCCTCAGTAAATATCCGGCAGGCCTCTGCAAATGTTGCGTCTTCTTCGATGCAGATCACCGGGGGGGATGACATATAATATTGAATCTGTTTCTTGGGAAGGGAGATCATCTCGGTAATCGTAATCAGCAGTGACTGGGATACCTCGTCCTTTCCGTAGATTTCCCCCCCGCGCACAAGCAGTTTGTTCACCGGCGATGGTCCGATGGTGATTGCATCCCCCCCGATATCGAAGAGTCTGACGCTTCCGATCAATTTCACCACCGCCTGACAGATGTCCGGGTGACACAGGGTGGTAAAATCTATTTCAGATACATTGACACTCGGCACCAGTTCTTCATTTTTTCGGATGGGAACAAGGGACTCATCTGCATAATCGGCAATATTCAATTCCCGGTAGGCCCGTGATGTTGGAGTATAGCTCCCTTGGGTCCTGGCACCCCCCCGTCCACAAGCCCCCCCAGTGCCCGAAGGGCCTGCATTTGATTCCTGACTGTACCCGGGTTTCGTTTGAGGACTCCAGCAATTCCCTCGCCTTTTATTGCTGAAGAACTCTCATGATACAGCGTAATCAACGTAATCAGAATGTCCTTCTGTATAGGTGACAGTTCCATATTGATTAATTGCTTCTTAATTGCTAATAATAATAGGTTGTACAACAGATGGAATATGAGAAAATACCGACAATACTCACTGCAGATGAACTGCTTGACCGGGCCTTCCGGAAGCCTGCTATAGCCAAACACGAAAAACGAAACAAGAAACGTGCGGATGAAGAATTTATCCGTTCAGCATCAAAATCACTGAGCGATAAACTAATCTTCATGGTGAAACAGTTTCCGACAATAGAGAACCTCCCGATATTTTATCAGGATATGACTGATCTCCTCTTTGGGATTGACAAAATGAGGCGTTCTCTGGGTGCATTATCATGGGCAGCCAATCAGGTAATGACCCTGGGGGGGAATGAATACGCATGGAAGATTCGCAGAGCAGAGGACTCATCTGATATCCGGAAACAGGGAACTGCACGCATTGCCTCGGTGATTCACCAGATCGATGACGAACTTCATTTTCTCAATGAAGCACGCAACACCCTGAGAAAGCTCCCTGATATCAGGATGAATTTACCATCGTTGTTGCGGGGTTCCCGAATGTGGGGGGAAATCCTCGTTTATCCGGCACGTATCATCTGCCGATCCTGAGGTGGCAGAATATGCGTTTACGACAAAACAGATTGTCGTCGGACATTGCGAAATCGGAAGAGACCGAGTTCAGATTGTTGACACACCGGGCATTCTTGACCGGCCCGCTCATGAACGCAATTATATCGAGCACCAGGCACTCTCTGCGATAACAAATGTCGCGGACGTCATTCTGTTTATCATCGATGCGAGTGAGGCATGCGGATACCAGATCACAGAACAGCTGAACCTCCTTGAAGAACTCAGACGGGTAATTGATGATGTGCCTATTGAGGTTGTGGTGAACAAATCCGACCTGAAAACCCTTGACGGATATTACAATATGTCAACTGCGTCCGGTGAAGGTTTAGAAGAGATTGTGGATCTCCTCCTTACATACCGGGAATCCAGCCCCAGCTCCCCGTTAATGCACATAGAAGAATAAACCCGGCGATTGCTCCCCCGTTTAACAGGGGGGGGAGACCTGCCTGAGGCCTTCCTCCTGAAACAAACCATAACAGGGCTGCCAGACCGATGATGGTTCCCGCCATGGCACCAATGGTTGGTAGGGAGATGCCAAATACGGCAGGTGCGCCGGTTAAAAATGCAACGGAAGAGACGACCAGGATATTCGGCATGATGAGATCCCCCCCATTCCCATAATATATGCTCCCCCCCGGTCTTCTTTTTTCTCTTTTATTTCGACTCCTTCTTTGATATATGAATAGTCGAGTGATTTGGGTACCACAACCAGAATCGGGGGGGTCTTCATATTGATGACACTCTCGGCCAGGTCAACCATATGTTTTGTACGGTATACCGAGACTGCATCGTAGACGGCAAGGAGTGCCAGAAGAATGATCACCGGAAGAATCGTGAGGGATATGCCGAATATTGCCGCAGCGCCTCCGGATATCAGAATTCCGAGGATATCGATGACATACCATTCCGGATAGGCATACAAAAGTCCCCCCCCGAGATGACTGTTGCAATGACGGTCAGTGCCCATGCAACAAGGGTGTTTCCCAGTGCAAAGAGAAAGAGTGCGCTGTAGATATATCCAAAGATAAAGATGATTGATAGTCCGATAATGGCCTTAATGGCAAATTCCTTTCCGCGTTTGATGAGCCAGAGGAGGACGGCTGTGAATACGAGCAGGATTATGATAAAGTAGATAGGATTTGCTGCGGATTCAGGATTTTCAAATGCTTCATACCCCCCCGCGCCAAGCATCAGGGGTGTAAGGAAGATGGAGAGGAGCTGTACGGCAACCATCAGAATTCCCATCCCGATGAAAGGGGGCGACTTGTCTCGTATTCATTGATGGGTGAATATTTACCCTGATTGTTAATAAAGAGTATTTGCGGAATCAATACGATCCGGCATCCGGGATGGACAGTACCCGAATCGATATAGGTAATTTAATTAGTGCCGTGCAGATACCACATATCATGGATATTCAGGAATCCATTGTTGATATCATACTGGCGATTGTTCTGATCATATCGACGCTGGTTCTGATCCTGCGGGTATGGCAGGATCTGGTACTTGCTGTTGCAGCAACGCTGATGATGGCATCGCTGGGGGGACTGTTTCTGTCCCTGGGGGCAAAGATCCGAAATCTTGATCAAAATGTCATTGCCCGGGAACGGACGATGCGTATGAACCTTGATGAACTGAATGTAGCGGTATGCAATAAATGCGATACCATGATCTCAGAAGTCCATCAGGTTGTCAGTGAACTCTCCCGCAGAGTATACCGTTAGAACAGACATATAGTATTTTGATAGTTATGGGTGTCGCATTACGGGAAGTTCTGACCGATTACAAAGTGCCGGTAGGGTGGGATGCTCTCTCCGGCTGTGCAGCGATTGATGGAAATAATGCGTTATATCAGTTTTTGAGCATTATCCGGCAGCAGGACGGCACTCCTCTGATGAACCGTGAAGGGAAGGTGACCTCTCATTTGTCTGGACTCTTTTTTCGGACTGCCCGTTTTCTTGAATACGGACTCAAACCGGTCTATGTTTTTGACGGCAAACCTCCTGACCTGAAGTCGTCAACCATCGCAAAACGGCGGGAAGTGCGTGACAAGGCGGGAATTGCATGGGAACAGGCCAGAAAAGAGGGAGATACGGAAGAGTCCTATAAGCAGGCACGCGCTGCCTCCCGCGTGGATGAATGGGTGGTATCGAGTTCAAAGGAACTGCTGAGTGCAATGGGTATCCCGTTCGTGGATGCTCCCAGTGAGGGTGAGGCACAGGCGGCCTACATGGTGCAGAAGGGTGAACTGGACTTTTCTGTATCTCAGGATTATGATTCCCTGCTGTTCGGGGGGTGCCGGTGCTGGTGAGAAATCTGGCCATCAGTGGTAAACGGCGGTTTCATGGACGTACAGTTGTCGTTGAACCGGAACGATTGTATTTATCAAAGATTCTGGAAGGCCTGAACATCTCACGGGACAACCTGATTGAGATGAGCATCCTTATCGGAACGGATTTTAATGACGGCATAAAAGGAATCGGGCCAAAAACCGCACTGAAAATTGTACGGAATGATGCATTTCAGGAGACGCTTGACAAAAAAGCGCCGGATTTTGATCCCCCCCGGCCCGTCATTGAATTCTTCCGTTCGCCCCCCCGGTGACGGATGACTATACCATTTCATGGAACAAACCTGACGAATCCGCGGTCCGCGAGATGCTCTGTTCCGTGAACGATTTCTCACCAGAACGTGTTGACGCCGTCCTCACCAAGATGCGCACAACCGCCGGTCAGAAGACGCTTGACCAGTGGTTCTGACTTTTTTTTCTGCCCTTTCCGAAGGTTGAATATGTTGCATGCAGATATATATCCATGCAACGGCGTGTGGTAACATTTTCACGCAATGCGTTCCTTCCTCTGACTACGGTCTGTTGTAATTCCTGCGGCTACTGTTGTTTTAAAAAACCACCTCAGGCAGGATGTATCATGTCCCCCCCTGATGCTGTCCGTGAGGTGTTACAGCACAGTGCCCGTATGGGGTGCACCGAGGCTTTGTTTACCTTTGGTGAGCGTCCCAATGAAGTGCCGGAGTTTGCTCCGTATCTTGCAGACATCGGTTACACGGATTTTCTTGAATACTGTTATGACATGTGCAGGGAAGCGCTTGCCTTGGGCATGCTTCCCCATACGAATGCAGGGATTCTCACCGGAGAAGAGATGAAACGCCTGCGTGAGGTTAATGCGAGTATGGGCCTCATGCTTGAGACGACAGCGACCGTTCCCGCACACCATGGTTCACCCGGAAAAGCTCCGGAAGTGCGTATTGGTATGATGGAGGAAGCAGGAAAACTGAATATTCCGTTCACCACCGGGATACTGATCGGCATCGGTGAGACACCGGAAGACCGCATCGAATCACTGGAAGTGATACGGGATCTGCACCGGAGGTATGGTCACATTCAGGAGGTCATTATCCAGAATTTCTGTCCCAAGGAAGGCACCCCCCCCATGGAAGCGGCAACGTATCCGGGAACAGATGAGATGTGCAGCATTATCCGTCATGCGCGGGAGATTCTGCCGGAAGATGTGATGGTGCAGGTACCTCCCAACCTTGCTGATGCCTCGGATCTTGTTTCCTGTGGCGTTGATGACCTGGGTGGTGTTTCTCCGGTCACCATCGATTATGTCAACCCGGAACACCCCCCCTGGCCACAGATTGATGAACTGAAAGCGGTTATCGGGAATAATATCCTGAAGGAACGTCTCTGCATCTATCAGCGGTTCGTTGACAAAGGATGGTATGATGACCGTCTGAATGAAATAATTCAAAGACTTAGTAAAACAATTGAGATACGGAATCGAACAGAATTTGGAGATGATGAATTACATGGATGATGACCAGTTGCTCTATGAGGGGGGAAGGCAAAATCGGTTTTCCGGACATCAGTGGCCGGAGAGCTGAGAGTAGTATTCCGGGATGATATCACCGCGTTCAATGGCGAGAAAAAGGATGTCCTTGCAGGAAAAGGATCCTATAATGCGCGTGTTTCGGCATTCTTCTTTGAATATCTTGAAAAGAACGGGATTCCAACGCATTTTATCCGGATGGAAGATGAGAGAACCATGATTGTCAGGGAACTTTCCATGATCCCCCTTGAAGTCATTGCACGCAATGTGGCCGCCGGATCTATCGTTAAAAAATTTCCGTTTAAGGAAGGGCAGCGCATCGAGCCGCCGGTTATTGTCACCGACTATAAGAGTGATGAACACGGTGACCCGTCAATAAACGATGACCTCATCCTCGCTCTTGGCTTCCTTTCGGCTGAAGGTCTGCGGGAAGTCCGTGAGATGACCCTGAAGATAAACGCACTCCTGAAGGATTTCTTTGCGAATGCGGGATTGGAGCTGGTGGATTTCAAGATTGAGTTTGGCCGCTACGATGATACCATCTGTCTGGGTGATGAAATCAGCATGGATTCCATGCGGTTATGGGATCTCGAAACCGGAGAATCACTGGATAAGGATGTCTACCGGTTTGGCAAAGGTGATGTGCTTTCGGCATATGGTAAAGTTGTTGATAAAATATTACAGAAAAACTGAAGGTTGAACAGAATATGACAATTACCGTAAAAATTACAATTTCACTGAAGGATGGTATGCTTGACCCGGAGGCCCGGGCAATTCAGCATGCGTTGTCAAATCTGGGGGGGTATACGACCGCCTCACTTTCGACAGCACGGGTATTTAATGTGGGTATTGACACGGATTCATCCGAAGAGGCAAAACGTCTGGCCGCCGAGATGTGCGACCGCCTCCTTGCAAATCCTGTCATCCACTCATATGAAGTTGAGGCTGTTGAATGAGGTTCGCTGTTCTGCAGTTCGGTGGCAGCAACTGTGACCAGGACGCACACCATGTCATCGAAGACGTCTGCGGTGTTGACTGTGATCTGGTGTGGTACAAGGAAGGGTTTTCCCGTTCATACGATGCAATAGTGATCCCCCCCGGAGGATTTTCCTACGGCGATTACCTCCGTGCCGGTGCCATTGCGACACGGACACCGGTGATGCAGGACGTCCGTCAGCATGCAGCTGCCGGAGGTCTGGTGCTGGGTATTTGTAACGGTGCCCAGATCGGAGCAGAAAGCGGTCTTATCCCGGGTGTATTCACCATCAATGAGTATCCGAAGTTCATCTGTGAGGGAGTGTATCTGAAGGTTGAAAATGCCTCCTCACCGTTTACGTCACGGTATACAAAAGGTGATGTCATCCGCATTCCTATTGCACATAAGGAAGGCAGATACGTGGCAGAAGAAGGTGTCCCCCCCCAGCGCCTGCTGGATGAAGGCAGGGTGGCGTTCCGGTTCTGTGATGCGACAGGTAACTGCACTCCGGAAAGCAATCCAAACGGTTCCACGCTGAATATCACCGGTGTGCTGGGTGAAGATCAGAATGTGCTTCTCATGATGCCTCATCCTGAACGTGCATCCGAATCTGTTCTTGGTTCAGAGGATGGCAAGAAGCTGTTTGATTCAATGATTGATTACTGTGAAAGGAGATAAAAAAATGACCGGCAACAATGATACTGAGGATGGAGCTGACGTTCAGGAGGCTCTTCTGGTATGGGCACGGGATTATGCTGCATCCCACGGCTGGCACGTAAATCCCAATGACAAGCAACTGGAAGCTGTTATTAAAGGGCTTGCACGAAATACTGCCCGCTTTGGCGAACAGTATTGTCCCTGCCGTATGAGATCGGGGGATGTTGATAAGGATAAGGAAATTATCTGTCCCTGTATCTACCATGAAGATGAAATTAAGAATGATGGATACTGTCACTGCCGTCTCTTCTTTGGCAGTGATGCATAATTTTTCAGGAATTATTTATGACTGAATCCCATCAGGTTCATGCAGTTATTCCATTCAGACCGGTAAATCCGAAGACCCGTCTTTCCGCAGTGATGGACCAAAAAGAACGGGAAGCATTTGCCCGTGCCATGCTGGGGGGGGATGTCGTGTCGGTTCTCCTTGAGGCCGGTTGTTTGCCGTGCATCCTCTCTACGGTTCCGTTTGAGTATCCGGGTGTCCGGACACATATTGACGAACGGGAATTGAATGAGGCACTGAATGCATATCTTTCCCTGCAGGAGACACCGGTGCTGGTCATTATGTCAGACCTCCCTCTGACAACACCGGATGCCGTGAAACGCATTGTCTCAGGCACTGCTGATGTTGGTATTGTGCCGGACGGGGGGGTGTGGGGGGACAAATGCTCTCTATATCAGAACGCCGCAGGCATATCATGTTGATTATTACGGTGCTTCATTCTGTGACCATGTCCGGATTGCAGAGGATGCCGGACTGAGTTATGAGGTCATCGACTCGTTTTTTATGTCAACGGATATTGATGAAAAAGAGGATCTGGTTGAGATTTTAATCCACGGGGGGGGAGGACGCTCCCTGTCTTTTCTCAGGGAAACCGGACTTGCGCTGTCACTTGAACGTGGCAGAGTTGGCATTCAGCGCAGCTCCCATGAATAGACAGTCTTCTGCTGCGATATCCGGTATTCCGGATACCTCACAGACGGTTAACGAGAGGCCCTGAATCACTGCCGCAGGCATTGATTCATCCGCTTCCCCCCCCATCACCAGTTCAGCAGCCGACGCGAGGTTGTCTGCAATTGCTTTTTTTGTCACAGTCAGTTCGCGTCCGAAGAGGTCGCGATTACCCACTTCATCCGTCACTGCATGCATGCCTGCACACCCGATTGCCACACCACTGCACCCCCAGACGCATGGCATGGGTGCGGGAATCTGCGATGATGACGATAATGCGGCATCCTGTTTTTTCCTGGATTTTTGCACGGATGGTCTCTGCACTCTTATTGGGGGGGTTGCGCGGCAGGCATACCACGGTTCCCGGCGGAGCATTGGACCCATCAATACCCGCATTCGGAAGAAGTGTCCCGTTTTTCATGCAGAGAAGGAATCCGGGAATACCTCCGATGATGGTGTCGCTTTCCTGAATGACCGCTTCTGCAAGGTGAGGGTCCATCTGATAGGTCTCAGCATATCTGCAGGCCTCCGGGGGGGACGGGGGGGTGTTCTCTGAAAGGGTGACAAGAGCCCCCCCTTCCGCAGTCGCGACCGCGTTCTCTGCGATGACAATGACATCTCCGTCTTCCAGTGTCAGACCGGTCTGCAGGAGAGAGTCCAGAAGAATTTCGGAGAAATCATCGCCTGGCACAACAATGCCTGTCCTGAGACCTGTTACGTTGAATTGTGTGTTCATGGGAGATCAGATCCGTTGATTGAGTTTCTGGTGCACGCGGATAATGTCTGCGGTCTCGCGGACGTCGTGTGCACGTATTAATGAAGCGCCCTGATCCATGAGGGAGCAGGTCACGGCCAGTGTCCCTGCAAGCCTCTCCTCCGGGCTCCTTTCGGTCAGGTCACCGATGAATGATTTTCGTGAGACGGCTGCAAGCAGGGGGGGCGCTCTAGTTCCAGAAATGCGGAAAAATGACGGCACAGTTCCCAGTCATCTTCAAATTCCCGTTCGGGAATCCATTTGCCGATGGCCGGATCCAGAATCAGCTCTTCAATGCCGTTTTGTTCGGCCCGTTCAATGACACCGGACAGAGCGGACAGGGTGGCATTCACGCCTCTGACATCTCCGGGGGGGCAGTCTCTGAAGCCATGCATATCACCGGCAGTCCTGAATCCGCGGCAATCCGAGTATATTCGGGATCCGCCAGCCCGTGAATGTCATTGATTGCAGCAAGATCATACCGGAGTGCGGCATCCAGGACTTCGGGGGGGTACATGGTGTCAAGAGAGACTGGAATCCCCCAGCCCGTCAATCTGCTTTAGCACGTCGGTTACCCGTTCCCGTTCGGTTTCTACTGGGATGACGGGTGCATTGGGTGCGGTGCTTCGGGCACCAATGTCGATGATATCCGCACCGTCATCGGCACACCGTTGGGCCGTGCTGAATACTGACTCGGGAGGAACAAAAGATTTGGAAAAGAATGACTCGGGGGGGCTGGTATTGATGACCGCCATCAGCCGTACCGGGGGGGCATTCCTTCCAACAGTGATATTTCCAATTCTGCAGGTTAGCATAAATGGTTTTTCGCAGCTTTAAACGTGTTTTCCATGAGGGTTGCGATGGTCATCGGACCAACACCTCCGGGAACTGGTGTGATTGCGGATGCAATGGCACTGACTTCGTCAAAGTCAACATCGCCGCAGAGTTTGCCATTTTCGTCCTGGTTGATGCCAACGTCTATTACCACTGCTCCGGGAGTGACCATCTCTTTGGTGATAAAGTGAGCTCTGCCAATAGCGCTGACAATGAGGTCAGCTCTTTTGACTTCTGCTGCAAGATTTTTGGTCTTGGAGTGGCAGACGGTCACCGTTGCATCGGCGTTTAAGAGCAGGGCGGCCATTGGCCTTCCGACATCGACACTTCTGCCGATGACGACGGCATTGAGTCCTTTTAACTCAATGTTGTACTCCTTAAGCAGGGTCATGATACCGCCGGGCGTGCATGGCACAAACGTGGGGGGGCGTCCGGAAAAGAGTGCCCCCAGATTTTCCGGATGGAATCCGTCCACATCTTTTTCAGGGGGGGAGACTGCTTCAATGACCGCTTCGGTGTCAATCTGGTCCGGAAGGGGGGGAAGCTGAACGAGAATGCGTCGACGGATGCATCTGCGTTGAGTGCATTGACATGTGCAATCACGTCTTCTGTGGTCACATCATCCTTCAGGACAACACCGACAGAGCGAATTCCAACTTTGTCGCATGCCTTGTGCTTCATCCGTACATACATCTGTGAAGCAGGATCCTCACCGACAATGACGGTTGCCAGTCCGGGTGAGAGTCCGGATTCCCGGATCTCATCGGTCACGGTTTCAAGACGATCCTGTGAGGTTTTCTTTCCATCAATTAGCATACTGCATCAGGGTAGAGAGGGTAGCCGGAAGCAAGTGTCTTCACTTCTGCCTTTACTTCAGCCTTCTTCTGGACATTTTCCGTGTCTTTCAGCACGTGGGCGATGAAGTGAGCAATCTGCTTCATTTCGTCTTCCTTCATGCCACGGGAGGTAATGGCCGGTGTGCCTATCCGGAGGCCGCTCGTCACAAATGGACTGCGTGTCTCACGCGGAATCGTGTTCTTATTGACGGTGATGCCTGCGTCTCCGAGTGCATTTTCCGCTTCGAGACCGGTGATGCCCAGGTTTGTCAGGTCGAGAAGAATCAGGTGGTTGTCGGTTCCGCCGGACACCAGATCTAATCCTTCTTCAATCAGTGTCTCTGCCATTGCCTGTGAATTTTTCACGATCTGTCTGGCATAGTCTTTGAATTCCGGTTTCAGTGCTTCTTTGAAACAGACCGCCTTTCCGGCGATCACATGCATCAGGGGGGGCCGCCCTGCATGCCGGGGGGGAAGACCGACTTGTCAATGGCCTTTGCATCCTCTTCATTGCACATGATTGCGCCACCACGGGGGGGGCCACGGAGGGTTTTATGGGTGGTGGTGGTGGTGAAATCCGTCACGCCGACTGATGTGGGGGGGTGTTCTCCTCCGGCAATCAGACCGGCAATGTGTGCAATGTCTGCCATGCAGTATGCGCCCACTTCTTCAGCAATTTCTTTGAATGCCTTGAAGTCGATGGTGCGCGGATATGCGCTTGCGCCACAGACGATCATCTTTGGTTTCTGTTTGCGTGCCTGTTCGGCAATGGCAGCATAATCGAGGGTTTCGGTTTCTGTGTCAACACCATAGTGCGAGACGGAATACCACTTTCCGGTGATATTGACAGGTGATCCGTGTGAGAGGTGGCCGCCCTGTGCCAGATCCTGGCTCATCATCAGATCGTTGTGCTTCATGTATGCGAAGTAAACCGCCTGGTTTGCCTGGCTTCCGGAAACAGCCTGTACATTTGCATGTTCGGCGCCATACAGTTCACAGAGACGGTCGCGCGCAAGGTTTTCGACCATGTCATGGTACATACAACCGCCATAATACCGTTTGCCAGGATAGCCTTCGGCATACTTGTTGGTCAGGATAGAACCGACAGCTTCGAGAACCGCCCTTGATACTACATTTTCTGAAGCGATCAGTTCAAGGCCATTGACCTGGCGTGAACGCTCCATTTCAATAATATCATAGACTTCTGGATCAGATTCGGCCAGATAAGACATATGCAGAAATGTTGACCTGAAAAGAGTATATAGGTTGTTACCGTGATCAGCTGTCAACAGGAATTAATCACGCTTTCTGCGTATTTCCGGGAAACAATTTCATATATAACAGAACAGAAGAATTATTAGATTATCTGTGAAATGATTCACTTGGGAGAGGTCAGATGGCACAGAATCAGCGGGAGATAAATCGGCTCAGGCATATTATTGAAGAGAAGGACAGGGAGATTGAGATGCTCAGAGAAAATGAAGATGATTCCCGCAGCATGAATGTCGGGATCACAGAGGAGTTTTCCCACCGGGTTACTGAACTGGAGGGGGGGACGGTAAAGGGGGGGCTGACAGATGATTCTCAGAGGATGGATTCCGGAATCTCTGAAGAATTGTCTCACCGGGTTACCGGACTGGAGGGGGGGATTGTAAAAGGGCTGGCAGATGATTCCCGCCGGATGAATCACGGAATCTCCGATGAAGTGTCCCGCCGGGTTGCCGGACTGGAGGGGGGGACAGTAAAGGGTCTGACAGATGATTCTCAGAGGATGGATAGCCGGATCTCTGATGAAGTATCCCGCCGGGTTGCCGGACTGGAGGGGGGGATGGTAAAGGGTCTGGCGGATGATTCCCGTCGGATGGATACCCGAATCTCTGATGAAGTGTCTCGCCGTGTTACCGGCCTGGAAGGATGGTGCAGGGTCTGGCGGATGATTCCCGCCGGATGGATGTCGGACTCTCTGAAGAACTATCCCGCCGTGTTACCGGACTGGAGGAGACAGTAAAGGATCTGACAGAAGATATCCCCCCCCGAATGAATCTCGAAACCTCAGAAGAGTTTTCCCGCCGGGTTACTGAACTGGAGAGAGTGGTAAAGAGGCTGGCATCCTCTCCGGCTCACGCTGCACCTCAGCACACACGGGTTAATGAACTTGAGGGAATGGTGAAAGGGCTGACAGAGGAACTTCTTGATCTCAAGGCTGAGGTAAGAAAGATCGGAAAAATCCTTGAGGGAAAGGAAGAGTTGCGTCCGAGGTCTGATACCCGACGTGCGCGTCAGACTCCTGAAGCAATGGTGCAAAGATCTGAACGGACGGGAAAATCACCTGAGCGGAGGGGGGGCAGCGAACGGAACAAAATTCTCAGCCTGCACGTCGACCGGTGGAATCCGAACCGGAATTAGGCACGGCGACCATTATGCAGCCCGATGGCACTCTTGCAGAGGAGCCACGGAATAACAGTAATGACCTTATTGTTGCCGGAAATCGTCCTGCAAGCATGTATCAGCCAAAGGTAAACCGTGAATATGTCAGCAGAGAAGAAAAGAAGCCTCTCATCTATGCAGATGAAGATGACACTGTCGAAATAAAGAAGAAATAGTTGGGAGTCTGCTCTTTGTATATCACTGAACTTGAGATTGACAATTTCAAGTCATTTGGAAAAAAGACCAAGATCCCTTTTTTTGAGGGTTTTACTGTCATATCCGGACCCAATGGTTCGGGGAAAAGCAATATCATTGACAGTATCCTTTTCTGTCTTGCACTGTCGAGTGCACGGGGGGGACTCCGCGCTGAGAAACTCACCGATCTGCTCAATGTAAATACCGGTAAAAATACTGCTGAAGTATCCATTACGTTTTCAGATAATACCACCATCCGCAGAAGAATTAAACGGACGGCACATGGATATTATAGCTACAATTATCTCAATGACAAGCTCTGCAAACAAGGAGAAATTGTCGATTTTCTGGCAAAATATGGCATAAAAGCAGAAGGCTACAATGTTGTCATGCAGGGGGATGTCACCCGGATTACGGAGATGACAGACAATGAACGCCGGAAAATAATCGATGAAATTGCCGGTGTTTCAGAGTTTGACAAGAAAAAGGGTCAGGCCCTTGGTGAACTTGAGGTTGTTCGTGAACGGATTGAGCGTGAAGAGCTTGTTCTGACGGAATTGATTCGCAGACTTGGCGAGCTTGAAAGTGAGCGGGAACAGGCAATCAAATACCAGGAATGGCAGGAGAGACTGGATGAACTAAGGCGGTGTCGTTCTTGTGCTCTTTTGAATGAACGTGAGCGTGAGTTCGTTTCTCTGAATGAGATTATTGCAGGTCATGAGACTGATTTCGGGCTGGTCGGGGAACAGAAACAGAAGGCTTTCCGTGATGCCGGGGAAATACAGGCGAAGATCCGTGCGGTGTCTGAAGATATTAATCGGAAGACCGGTAGCGAATATTTAGAGATTCTTGAACAAATAGAGTCCGCAAAAGGAACGATTCGTTCATTGACTGAGTCCATTGATCGCAATAATGCTGAGAAGAAAGGAAATCTGGGATCGCTTCAGTCGATTTATACGAATACCAAGCGGGCTGAAACAAGTATCCGCGAACGTTCTGATGAGATTCGTGCGCTTTCAATCGACCGCTCAAACCTCAGTATGGACTTGTCCCGTTTTAGGGATGAACTCAAGAAAATTGAAACGTCTCTCTCTGCTGAGAGTGATGAGGTGTCCGGTGCTCGCGATCAGTTGTTTGCCTACCAGATTCGATTGCCGAATTAAAGGAAGAACGATCGGATCTCATCGGGGGGGAACGGGACCGGACGATAGAGCGGAGTCGTTTCCGTACCTCTGAGAATGAACGCCTGAACAGGCGGGTCGATCAGATTAAAAATGAACTGTCTGACAAGGAAAAACAGTGTTCTGAATATGAATCCCTGATTAAAAACATTGAATCCCAGAAATCGGCGGTTCTGGAACGGATTGCGCGCACCGAATCCCTTCTGATGAAAAATCGTTCTGCACTGGAACGCGTGCGCAAAGATATCCAGTCTAAAGAGCGGGAAGTGATGCGTCTGGAGGCACAGCAACAGGCGGCCGGTGGGGGGGCGGGCGGACGTGCCTTGATGCGATTCTCGGTATGGACGGGATGTATGGCACGGTTGCACAGCTGGGGGGGAAGGCGCCTCCTGAGTATGCAACAGCACTTGATGTCGCTGCTGGCGGACGTCTGAATAATGTTGTGGTGGAGACCGATGCCGTTGCCTCGTCGGCCATTGCGTATCTGAAAGAGAACCGGCTGGGCCGGATGACATTTCTGCCTCTGAACAAGCTGAACTACCGTTCATTGCCGCCCCCCCTGAAGAGAACGTCTTCTGCGGTTATCGATTATGCAGAGAATCTCCTTGATTTTGATCCTTTGTTTGAACCGGTATTCCGGCAGGTATTTTCCGGTACCGTGGTCGTTGACTGTCTTGATAATGCACGGCGGATGATCGGTTCCTCCCGGATGGTCACTCTTGAGGGTGAAATTCTGGAAAAAGGGGGGGTGCCATGACCGGTGGGTCACGGAAGCAACGTTCCGGAGGGTTTGGTGTTGCTGTTGGTGAGGATCTTCAGAGACGTGAGGCAGAACTGATGAGTCTGCGTTCTGAATATAGTGATCTTGAATCAGCAGTTAACCGATATGCTGACGAAGCGGAGTCTGCACGGCGTGAGCGCAGCAGTGCCGATGATGAATGTGCCCGCTACCGGATGCTGTATGATGAGTACCGAAACCGCATCACCGCACTTACGGATGAACGGGATGGTATTATAGCGTCTCAGCAGGACTCTCTGGATGGGTCGAAACACAGCGGGCGTAATCTTGCAGATGTCGAGAAGGAGATTGAGGAAAAAAATTCCCGTATCTCCCAGGTCGCTGGCGACATTGAGGAACTGAAAGTCCGTCTGAATGCGACAAATATCCCTGCTCTGTCGGATGATCGCGAACGTATTTCCCGTGAATGTTCGGATGTTGAGCGGCGCCTCAAAAATAAGGAGGCCGATATCCACGATAAGCAGCTTGAGCGCCAGCATTTCAGAAACCGTCTGGAGGAATTTGCCGGACAGCGTGAGACGATAGAGGCACGGAACACCTCTATTGATGATGAGATCTCCGGTGCAAATCAGGGAATTGGTGAGAAAACTGATGAGATTGCTTCGCTCGAACACCGAAAACAGTCATTTTCGGATGAAATTAGTGGGCTTCAAAAAGAGCATGACCGCCTGACGGATGCTCTGCATGGTGTGGAGCGCAGGATTCTTGCAATTGATGCCGATATTGAAAAGATACGGTTGCAGATCTCGTCTCTGAATGAACGAAAGGTCGTTGTTCTTGAGGAGATTGCGTCTCTGAAAGAGGAGGTGGGCGATCGGCAGACGGATATGACCCTTCAGGAGATTGAAAAGGGCATTGGATCTGCCGAGAGTGCGATAAAGAGAATCGGTGCGGTCAATATGCTTGCAATTGAAGAGTATGACCGTGTCGATAAACGTGTCCATGAACGCTCGGAAAAGAAAGAGGTGCTCTCGAATGAACGAACGCTTTTGATTGAGCGTATCGAGTATTACGGGAAGATGAAGTATGATGCGTTTATGGAGGCATATACTGCGATTGATACGAACTTCCGAAGGATTTTTGCAGAGTTGACCCGCGGTTCCGGTCAGCTGGTCCTTGATAATGAGGAGGATCCGTTTGCCGGGGGGGATGACATTTGCTGTTCAGCCGCAGGGCAAGAAGGTTCATCTGCTGAGTTCACTTTCCGGTGGAGAGAAATCACTGACCACCCTTTCATTCATATTTTCAATTCAGCAGTTTATGCCCGCTCCGTTCTACGCACTGGATGAAATTGATATGATGCTGGACGGTTCTAATGTGGAACGGGTCTCAACAATGATTCAGGAATTGTCGACGGGTGTGCAGTCGATATGTGTCTCTCTTCGAAAACCAACCATTGAACGGGCAGATCGGATTGTCGGAGTGACTGCCGCCCGGACAAATCAACGTATGTGACCGGTGTAAAAAACAATGCATGAAGAACCGGTTGAAATACTTGTATCCATGGCAGAGTCCGGGGGGGAGATTGATCCCTGGAATATTGATATCGTCGAAGTGACGGATCGGTTTCTGGGTGAACTTGAGCGGATGAAGACGCTGGATCTCAGGATTTCCGGCAGAACTCTTTTTTTGCATCGTTTCTTCTCAGAATGAAATCTGAGTATCTGGAAGAGTCTGAGGATGATGAGTCTGATTTTATCGAAGACTCGTTTGAGTTGTCAGATGATTTTGAGTCTGATACGGATTTTTCATTTGATGATGTGTCAGAACCCATTGAACGACTTGAGCGGGAGATTAAACGAAGGATTGGCAGAAAAGGAAAGCGAAGAAGTCCGGTTACTTTGTACGAGCTGATCAAGGAACTGAAGACCGCTGAGAAGATGGAACGCCGGAGCAGCCGTAAAAAACGCGCTTTTCCGGATGTAATCCTTGCTGCTTCCGATGTTGTTTCTGTTGCGCATGAGGAGGATCTTCAGGATTTGGCTATATCTGTGTATGACTGTTTTGAGGAGATGTCGGCTACGGATGAGACGATTACGCTCTCGTCTCTGAGTTCTGCGATGAATAAGGATTATCGCACCGTTTATCTTCCGTTATTGTTTTTAATGCTTGAAGGCAGGTTGATGATATGGCAGGATGAATTTTTTGGGGATATTTATGTCGATAAATGGCGCGCAGATGCATTTGCCGAATAATTATTCTGTTTTTTAGCAATCAGAGTCCTCTGGGCTATTTTTTGTTTGCTTCTTGGGGGGGTGGGAAAGTAAATTTGGTACGGGATGTGAGTTCAGGCCAGAAGGAGGAATGGGATGATGATGATCATCCTACCGAAAAAAGGATAAATTTACCAATTGATTTCTGAAATATGTCCGATTTGTCTTTTGTTTGAATGATGTGTTGTTTTTTGGATCATTTCTCCGCTTGGCGATATCAGAAGAATAAATGAATAAGTTTATCTCTGAGAAGTTACCACTTAGTTAGGTCGATTGTCTGGGACAAACGGGGGGGGCACAACTGCCTTTGTTTGCTTTGCAGACAACAATACAGGGAAAAATGGTATCTGATATCAT
>NZ_BBBG01000013.1 GCF_001315945.1 Methanogenium cariaci JCM 10550
CGACACGAGACCAGGTGCAGTTTATAGTTCCATCATGCGAGATCCGGGTCTCAATGTCTTCCCCCCCGTCGGTGAAACGCTTACCCTTGTAGCCGTTGTAGACGACCGTTGCATTCAGGACGGCACGGTTGTCCGTCTCATCCGACTCTGTAATCGTATTATCGGGGTCGGCGGTCACCGTGACGTTTACCCGATCATTCAGCATGTAGTCGGTCGCATCGGTCACTTCCACCACCGTGGTGTCGCCTGCCGGAAGACCTCCGGGAACCGTGACCGTCTGCACCGCATCATTGATGGTGAATGCCACATCAAAGGCCCCCCCTGCATCTGCGGTGCCGTTATTGAGGATGGCAGCTTTGATCCAGTTCGGTTCGTGGGCGAAATACTCGTCAGAGTTGGTGACGACCGCGGTCACTTCCAGATCCGGTGCCGGGCCGCTCGTGACGGCGAGCACCGCAAGGGGGGGTATACGGTAATAATTCCCCCCCGCACCCGGCCAGGCAAAGGTATTCGCCCCGGTTTCCATCGCGTCTTTTGCGTCCAGTATGCGGTAACCGCTGTAGGTTACCTTCCCGCCGTCTGTTTCGGTGAGATTGATGTCATTGAGCGTGTAGCGTGTGCAGTCGGACGAGTCACTGGAGAGAAAGAGACAGGTGACGTCTGCTGCAAGCCACTCTTCCGTGAGGGCGGAGGCATCAAAGACCGTGTTCCCGTCATTCCCGTTATAGTGTCCCTGGTTTACCCAATAGTCCACGGTCTGCTCTCTGCCATCGTTATATGCCACCACAAGGGTCACGGCCTTGACGCGGCCGTCGAACGAACCGGTGGTATTTACCTGGACAGACGGTGTCGATGCCGTGATCGCATCGGTGACATCATACCACATGACATAATTGCTGCTCTCGCGGGTGATGTACGGTCTGTCGGGGAGCACATCCATATCGGTTGAATTCAGATATTCGTCGGCGAGAGGGGGTGTAGGTGCCGTCCCCCCCGTCTCCGTCAAGGGATATGTTCACGAAGGTTTCGCGTGCCCCCCCGGAGGTGCTGCCGCAGTATACCGAGACATAGAGGCGGGCCCATTGCACTGTATCAAACGCCGGGAGCACATAATCCTGCGTCACCACGACCCCGCCCGGAGTCGTCCACGATGTGTTCCACATGATGCCCGGAAGGATGGCAATATCGCCGTTTACGGTTCCTGTCTCTGCAGTGGTGAGGTCCACTCCTGCCGCGTGTACTCCTGGTATGGTCAATGCCAGAAGCAGGGCCATACATGCTCCCCATATAATCGTTTTTTTTCCTTTTTCCGTATGATTCATTCATTTCACCTGTTTTATCGTTCAGTTACCGCTCCCTCCCCATGGCGAAACCGTCGCTACCGAACAGCCTGCCCGGTCATGGGTTGAACTATTCATGGATTGAATGTTATTACGTATTAAGATTATTTTTTTAAATAATACGATTGTATCGTCAAAAAAATACAAAAAAATGATTGCGTCCGGTTCTGTTATTTCGACGGGATGATGGCCACCCGGTATTCGGATGTCTCATAGGGGGGGCAGACAACGGCATTTTCGATAGTGACCGTCCCCCCCTGTGAAGAGACCAGCCGCACGGGGGGGATGGTGCCGATGTCCATATACCGGAATATCGCCGGGGGTTTTCTTTCCCGAATATTTATTGTAGAGGTATATCTTCGCTCCTTCGGGCTCGCTTGAAATATTCAGACTTCCGAAGGGATAGGGTTCAAGGAGGAACGAGAGTTCGGTGTCAACCGGATGGTTTCCGGGGACGAGGTATATTTCTTTTTCATCCGGCAGGTGGCCGGGAAGGGAGACAAAGACGGTGTGCGGGCCGGCTGAGAGGTTGGTAATGATATATGGAGTATGCAGGCCGGTGGGGAATCCGTCCACAAAAATATCCGCACCCACCGGTTCGGAGGTGACGGAAGCAGAGCCGAATGTCACGTCCTGCGGGCCGATCCATGTGGGTTTATCCTCCCGCCAGAGATGTCCCTCAACCGATATATAAGATTCATTTTCTCTCAGGGTGATATGGGGGGGGTGCACGCCGCCCACCTTCACCTCTTTGGGAAATGTATACCGGGGGGGATACCTGCCATTGACCGTGAAATCTGCGTCCGGGTATGTGTCGGAAGAGAGTTCTATAGTGTGGGTAATAACTTTTGCCTGATCAAAGGAGATTTTGGTGACGGCCCCCCGGATACACCCAGATACTCTTCATATCCGTGGGATATTCTGCCTGTTCGTTGCGAACCTTGATGGTATGCCGTCCCTCCTTGAGACCTACGACAACCTCCGGAGTGGTCAGGCCGGTGTTCCGTCCGTCCAGATATACCCGTGCCCCCCCTCCGGGTATGACGTCACATAAACACCGCCTATTCCTTCATCATACCCGTTCTTTACATAGCCCTCGAATTTCAGTTTATTGAGTCCGTATGTGCCGGGCGAGAGATCGAATCGGATTTCACTGTCATCGGTGAGAAGGATCTCCTTTTCGGATACCCCGAACCCTTCCCTTGAGAGGGTGAGAGTATGGCTGCCTCCCGTGATATCCGTGAGGACGGATGGCGTCGTCTCGCCGGTATAGGTGCCATCCAGCGTGATGAGTGCCTCCGGCGGATTTGAGAGAATCACAAGGTCATAGGTTCCGTTCCGGTAGTCGATATAGGTCTCCTCGGGGGGCCTGAATTACAGGATTTTTTTCTTTGGATGATTCATTGAATGCCGGGTCTGGCCTTTTTTCCGGTGTATCTGCTGTGCCGGAGAGATTCAGAATGTCCGGGATGCCTGTGAAACGCAGGATGGCATATAGGAAGTTTTTTGCGCCGGATATTGCGGATTCCTCCCGGTCTCCGGTATATTCACCCTCTTTGTTGCAGACTGCGGTATAGGTCCCCAGACGGCTAATCCCTGTTGTCAACGTGCCAGCTCCGTGGTTCATCACCCCCCCGACTCAGTCCAGTTTCCGGTATCGGTGTCATACTCTGTGAGCATGAAATCTGCTCCGGGTGTGCAGACGCTGCCGGTGATCTCCATAAGAAGAGGGATGTCCGTTGTTGCCCCCCCTGCGGCCGATGGTATACGTCCATTCGGGGTTCCCTCCGGGGAGGCTCTCTTTCTGTTGTATCGTGACGACGCTGACCGGTGATCCTCCGGTATCGAGTATCCGTGTTCCCTCCCTGACATAGAGGGTGCATCGTCCGTCAGCGGTCTTTAGTTCTGTCGCGTGCAGGCGGCCCCCCCCGTTGAAGAGAGGGTAAATGTCTCCTTCCCTGTCCCGGAGCGCTCCGGATGTCGGGTCCGTAGTGGTGGACAGACCGGTCTCCCCCCCGGTCGTATTTCCCGTTCTGTCGGTGTGGGTGACCACCAGGAGAGCATTGCGATTCTCAAGGTAGTCCCCCCCGTCGTCCCCCCCATCAGTGCACTCTGCACCTGGCAGAGTTGGCCGTTGTGACAAGGAATGGTGTCACCGCTTTGCTAAATATGCTGATACCCGACGATCCGCCGGTCAGCACATTGTAGAACTCCCAGTCATTGAAAAAGACCCGGTGGGCGTCATCGCCCTTCCCGGTGGCAGCCGTGCTGATGATGGTGAGGTCGGCGGATGTGACCTCTGCCGTGCTGATATTGCCGGGGAACGGGACTGTGGTCGTTGCCTGTTCTGCGGTGATGCCCGCCACCTCGTCTGCGATGATGGCATCACAGCCTTCGTTCAGCCAGACGGTTTTGAGCGGTGCGGTCTCATTTTCTGAGATGATAACCAGCGTCCCCCCCCATAGAGGGCGGATACCTCTCCCGGACGCCCGCTGTTGGTGACGGAGAGTGCATACTCTCCCGGCCCCCCCTTCTCCCGGATCACGTCTGTTACATTATAGCAGATGGTGGAGAGGACGTAGTCATATGCTCCCTCGCCTTTCCGGTCTGAGTAGATCCTATCAGGAGATATTTTGCTGCTGCCCAGTGACGTGCTGAACGGCACCTCTGCTCCGGCCTTCGTATCGGTGTTGTGGCCCCCCCAGGTGGTATACAGGAAGAGGCGTGCCTGTGTCGGCTCACCGCCTTTGGGAATGGTAGCATTGATCGTGAACCGGGAGGTGGTTCCCGGTTCGATGAGGCCGGTGTAGGTGCCGAAGGCTGCTGTGACGACATCTCCCCCCCGGAACGAGGTGCGCACAGAAGGGGTTAGCTCTTTTCCGGAGTATCCGGTCTTCTCCACGTCATCATCGCTCTCCCCCCCGCCGTTTGTCGCAGGGGGGGTGAGAGTAAACGACACCTCAGCGGTATCGTCTTCGGTAACGGTGACGGTCTGCTGCTCATCCCCCCGTAGCCTGCGAGGCGAACGGAGATGGTGTGTTCACCGATGATGACATCATCCAGGAGTGCATCCGTTGTCATTCCGGTGTCCTCCCCCCCGTCAATAAAGACCTGCGCACCGGCGGGGGTCAGATGTCACCGAGAGACTGCCGGTCAGCGGCTGGAGGTCAAAATGAACCGTTGTGGTCTCGTCTGCCGTGACATCAACCCATTCTTCCTCTGCCTCCTCGTAGTGCGGATGCGCCACACTGACTGCATACGACCCGACCGGCATATCGGGGGATGGTTACATTGGTGGTGTATTCCGTCTCTTCCCCCCCATCAATAAGAAGGGTGGCACCGGGAGGTGTGGATGTTACCGTGAGGGTGCCCGTCTCCTGTTCCGGATAGCGGACCGAGAGGGCGGCGAGGAATATCTTATAAAAATTGCCGGTCCTGTCGCATGAGAGGGTGGTATCCTCCCACGGGGGGGTGATGATCCCGGTGACATCCCATGCATTATATCCGCTGTAGCCCCCCCTGCCGGATGCGATGAGATCCGTCGGTTCGTCCTCATTCAGGGTATACGTGGCGTCATCACTGGCGAGATGTACCACCTGCAGCCGTGCACCGGCCCATTCCTCTTCGGGAGGAAGTTCTCCAGTGGGAAAGCTGGTGCGGATGATATAGTCCTCCCCGAGTTTTTCTTCCGAGTGGTAGGTGTCCGTGTCAAGACCGTCCATGATCCAGTATCTGACGGTGTCCCCCCCGTCTCCGTCATCGTATGCCACTACTAGGGTGACCGCCTTGATGCGGCCGTCAAACTGCGGATCAGTGGGCGCCGTGCTCACCCGTGCCCGCACCTCTTCTCCGGTGATTCTCCCGGTCACATCATACCACATCAGGTAGTCGCTCGTGACCCGCACACAGTGGCCGTTTACCGAGACCGGCCCGGTCCCGTACTCCCCCCCCGCGGGGGGTTGTAGTCTTTTCCCGGAAAGGTGTAGGGGACATTGAGCGATTCCATGCCCATCTGTGAATATCCGCTGCCTCCGTCGAATTCCACCGTGGCGGTGCCTGCATAGTTTTTCTCCATATTTCCTGAGTAAACGGTGACATACAGGCGTGCCCATTGGATTGCGGTGTAATCCGGCAGGCGGTAATTCTGCTCCACCGTCACCGGTGCCGGGCTGCTCATCCCGTAGTAGGAATCCATCCATACGCCGCCGGAGACGGTCCCTTCCTCTCTTTCCTCAAGGGGGATGCCCCCCCTTCATAATTGTCCGCGGCGACAGCGGTATCAGAAAGAGGATAAGCATCATACCTGTCAGGAGAATGGCTGTCGTAATCCGATATGCCACCGTTCCACGTATTATTTTTTCAAAAAAAGAGACCGGATATTCCTTCATAGCACCACGGGTATCGTTCCTATGGTATTGGGTTTGGTAATACAAAAATATGTATTTCTGTTATTGTGTATGGTGATTGCGGGTGATGTGTAAGTCACATCCCCCCGCCGGATGGCGTCCACCGGGTTGAGCCGGGCCGCTTCATTGCCGGGTAAACCCCCTGCCAGAAGGGAGAGGACAACGGCGATGCCGAGGCCCGCTGCGAGCAGTGCCGGTGTCACCAGCGTGATATCGGCACCGGCGAATCCGGCAAAACCGGGGGGGCCCAGTTGTTCGAGAATGAATGACTTGCCGAGGGTGTTGATACCCACCGAGAGAAGGATGCCCAGCAGATCACCTGCGATGCCCCCGAGTATGCCGATGTAGAGGCATTCGAGGAGGATGAGGCAAGCACATGGCGGTGTGATGCGCCGAGGGCCATTGTGATGCCGATTTCACGGGTGCGTTCATAGACCGAGACAACCATGGTGTTGATGATCATCAGCGCACCGACGAAGAGGGATATCCCGGTAAAGAACGAGAGGATGATGATGACTGCGTCCATCAGCCGGTTGACCGCCTCGATCTCCTCAAAGGGGGGCCCTGTGCCTGCAGACCGAGTTCCCGGACATCCGCTGCGACAGAGAGGACGTGCTCCGGGGCGTCCACCCGCAGGTAGATGGTATCATAGGCGCCGTAGCCCTCGCGCCACGCTTCCAGACGTGCGCTGTCGGTCACCAGCAGGGTATCAAACATGTCCCCCCCGCGGGGCCGGAGACTGCCTGCGACGTTGAAGACCACTTCGGTATCGACGGGTGCGCCGGATGTGTCATACTCACGGATGCGGATCGTGAGATCGTCACCGGTTCGTATGCCTTCGTACTTGCGCAGGGATTCTGCGATCTCACTTCCCAGTATCGCATCGCTGCCACTGTCGGAATAGCCGCTGCCTTTGCTGAATTCCGGGGGCGAAGACCGTGGAGAAATCCTCCCATCCCATCCCCCCCGCGGCCCCCCCACATAGGTCTGGTGCGGTGTCGCGAGGTCTGCGGTGATGACGGGAGCCGTCCCTGTCACATGGGTGATGCCCCCCCGGAGGGCGGCGGCCTTTGCGGCGGTGAGCGGTATGATGGTTCCGTCCCGCACATCCCCCCCGGTCACTTCGATGAGGGTGAGGTCTGACTGTTCACTGATCATATCGATGGAATGCGCCCGGATGCCCTCGCCCAGGGAGACGATTGCCACCACCGCGGCCACGCCGACCGCGATGCCCAGGATGGTCAGGAGGAGACGGGTGCGTCTCCGCAGAATCTGGCGGCCGGCGATACGGGCAAAGTCGAGTCCCTGCCCCCCCATCAGTTCACCACCTCACCGTCGTGGAGGGTGATCATCCGGTCTGCCCGTTCCCCCCCGAGGTCGGCGTCATGGGTGACGATCAGAAAGGTGGTCTTCTCTTCCCGGTTGATCTCCCGGATGAGGTCGAGGATATCATCACTGGTTCGTGAATCAAGATTGCCCGTGGGTTCGTCTGCGAGGACGACCGCAGGGGCATTGATCAGTGCTCGCGCAATGGCGACCCGCTGCTGTTCCCCCCCGCCGGAGAGTTCTCCGGGATAATGATCGCCCCCCCGGTGCTCAAGCCCGACACGGGCGAGGAGTGCGGATGCCCGTTCCTGCCGCTCCTTTTCCGGCCGGTAGGAGAAGAGCAACGGGTACTCGACGTTCTCCCGGGCGCTCAGGTGCGCAATCAGGTTGAACTGCTGGAACACAAACCCAATTTCATTGCGCCTCAAGCTGATGAGCCGGGCCGTGTCGGTATAATCGACCGGCACACCACGGATGCACACCTTCCCGGAGGTCGGGGTATCCAGACAGCCCAGTATATTCATGAGTGTGCTCTTTCCGCTCCCGCTCTTTCCGACGATTGCCGTGCAGTCGCCTTTTCCTATCTGTATGGAGACATCCTTCAGGGCCTGCACACTGCCGCCGTAGGTCCGGGAAAGCCGGACGGTCTCAAGTATTGTCTCTTTCATTCGTCTGTTCCCCTTTCAATCCATAATATGCCGTTTGTCAGGAGCATATAATCGCCATTGTCCCGCACGGTGACGGTATTGTCCTCTGTCCTCAGGTAGGGTGAGATGTCCCGCAGGTCCTCTCCTATCTGGTGCACCTCATCGGAAGAAAATCCGTCCGTCCACTCCCAGCCGTTATAGCCGGGGGGGAAGAGCATGGAAAGGATTCTCTCAAAGAATTCCGGAAGGCTGTTTTCTGTGGGCCGGTTTACCCTGATGGCATTCTTCTGCGGGGGGGTGTTGGCACTGGTATATCCGGCCGATGGTGCCACGAGGTGGAGGGTGGCCCGACTGATGTCCTCTGTGCCGACTTCGCCGGGGGGGAAGATGATCGTGCCGGTCGCCATCTCTGGTGTCACCCCCCCGTAGCTGTTGTAGAGCATGTCGCATCCCTCGTTCACCCATACGGTGCCTTCCGTACCCGTCTCGCTTTCATAGACCGAGAGGATGCCTGCACCCTGAATGACAAAGGTGGCGTTCTTGGGGGGGTGGGTGTTTGTGACGGTGAGGGTCACGGTGTTATCTCCGCCGGTCAGCCCGGAGATGTTGTAGGCGTCCATGCCGGAGAAGAAGTCATTTCTGCTGACAAACCCCCCCTTTGTGTCGGTATACCGGGAGAACGATTCGTTGGAAAGAGCGGCCCCCCCTTCCATTACGGGGGTAAGGGCCGGGTATGCTGCCTTCTGGCCGTCTTTGCTCCATGCCCAGTAGAGGTAGAGTCTGCTGTAGAGCGGTGCGGCGTCATCCGGCAGAGTGACCGGTATCTCTGCGGTCCAGGTATCTCCCGGAGCGAGCGTGCCACTGTAGACACTGTCCCCCCCGGTGGTGTAGACATATCCGCCGGTGACATCCGTATGAAAGACATTCTCCAGCGGGCGGTCGCCTGCATAGGTTGCAGAGACCGACGAAGCAAAAAGCAGGGTCAAAAAGAGGATTGCTGTCATTATCCACTTACGGGAAGGCAAACGTAGCTCCTGCCGATTGTCGGCATATGAGGACTCTGTTATGGATTTGTCCTCATTGACCGTGACGGTCACCTGGTGTGTACCGGGTGTGGTGAAGAGCGGAATGTCTGTGGTCACGGTTCCGTATGCGGGGATGCCCTCCTCCAGCAGTTGCACTGCCGCTTTTTCCCCCCCGTCAAGATAGACCGTTACCATGCACTCCTGCACATCGCTCCCGCCGCTGTTCGTGACGGTGACCGGCAGGCGGTATTCGGCAAATCCTCCTGCTGCTGCAGGGGGGGAGATGAGAAACTGCCCTGCAGGGACCATGAGGAGGCATCCAATACAGAGGAGAGAGAGAAGGGTGTTCCTCTTATTACTCCGAAGGATGGCACCGCCTGCAACAGCAATGCCCAAAATAGCGGGCAGCAGGGGGGGCACCGGGGGGGAGGTGGTCGCCTCGGGCGCCGCACCGGCGGCATCCGCACGGACCGGTTTTCCTATCTGTATGGAGAGGTCGGGGGGGAGGGTTCCGATGGTGAGCGATTTTACCGGAGAGGTGACTGCCGTGCCCGTGCCTTCTACGGAGACTGAGAGTGCGTAGCTGCCGGACGCGGCCGTCCAGGATACGGATGCCTCGCCCGTTCCGTCCTGTCCGATGGATACCAATTCATCACCGATGGGAACGCCGTCGAGCAGGAAGACGACATGCACCGGGTCTGCTGCGTATGCGCCATAATTCCTGATCAGTACCCGTGCCTTTGCTTCTTCCCCCCCGTCATAGGCGTTTTCCGTTACCGGTTCTTCTGCGACATAGATTGGACCGTCGGACGAACCGTCTCGTTCTGCGGTCAGGATGGCACAGACCGGATGGATATAATCCTCTGCCTCGATGACCGCGCCGGTTGTCTCCATGATGCCGTCCCCCCCGGTGAGGTCCCGCCCGCGTTCAAAGGTTACGGTGTTTGTGGTGCCGAAGTCTGCGGTGACATCAAAGATTTCACAGTCCACATAGCGTGACGGTGTCCCTGCACCACCGGTGGCGTCAAAGGACCGTTCGTTGCTGATATCGCGCATGGACGGATAGTCTGCATCCGGTGATGCTGCAGTGCCGAGGTCAGCGCTGTTGAAGGTGATATAATCGGGCTGCCCCTCATTGGATGCAAGCATGAGGGTGGTGAGGGAGGCTGCGGTAATTCCGTCTGCACGGGCGTGGGTAAATACAGATGATGCCGCGTCCTTTCGTGTCGGGTTGGTGCCCGCCCAGCCCTCGCCGTGGAGGTTCTCGTTGCCTTCGGCGACCCAGTACTGCGTGACATGGCCGTCATCCGTGGGAACCGCTGCAACGACCATTACCGCATATATCCGCCCGTCAAGGGAGTTACCCTCTTCTCCCCCTGCTTGTTGTGACACGGACCGTATTCTTTCCCTCGCGCAGGACGTCCCCTGCATCAGAGGCGATGAGGTAGGTGCCGTGGCTTGAAGAGTAGACATTCTCCTGCACGTCTTTATCTCCATAGAGGGTGTACCGGGTTTTTTTGATATTATTGGCCGAGATCTCCGTCCAGCCGGAATACTGTTCTGTCCCGCCCCCCCACACCGCGGTGTAGATCCGTGCCCAGGCAGGATCTGACGGGAGAGTGAATGTCACTTCAGCCGGTGGTTCAGAGAGTCCGTATGTGCCGAATGTCAGGAGATCCCCCCCTTCAATTTCTCCCTGTGCGGCCACTTCGAGGGGTATTCCCTCGAATGTATAGAGTGCTGATACCGCAGGAATGATGCATGCAAGGAATCCTGCAAGCAGAAGAGCGGACCATATGTGGCGAAGGTGCATACGTATAATTGAATTTTTCATCATTATTAGGATTATTGTACCAATTTATCGCACAGTCAGATGGGGGGGATGGGGAACATGCTTCCCCCTCCGGGATCCGGTGTTCCCCCCCGCATGGCAGGCAAAAATGGGCATCTCCCTCCCCCCCCAGATGAGATGCCCGATGCCTTCTTCTCTGTTTACCCCCCCGCCTTGCCCTGCCGGCACAACCTAATATCTCCTCGGGTTGAATATCCGGTATCTATGTCACTCAAGACACTCCTCGTTACTCCCGCGGGAAAGGAGAAGGTCTGGGATGTTCCCGGCAGGAATCCACCGGATACTCTGCGTGCGGCAGATGCCTTTACCGGTCGGTTCGCCCGCCGGTGTGCCCAGTATGCCCGTATCCATTACCCAAAGGACTGGGTGATTCTCTCGCCGAATTTTGGGTATCTCCTGCCGGATGACGAGGTCCGCGATTACCGTAATGATGAATTTGGGGAATACAGCCTCGAATTTGATACCATCTGTGAAAATGCTGAGTATGACGGACTCTTGGGTATGATTCCGTCATATTCCTTGGCAACCGTGAGGACTACGGGAAATACATCGATGTTGTCAGGCAGACCTTTACGGGCAGCTGGGTGGAGGTCCCTCTTGAGCATGTCGCATCGGGGGGGGCGAGATGCTGGGCCATCTCGTTGATTCCCTTACGCGAGGGACCCCCCGCTGCGCAGCAATATCATCCATCTCTCCCGGATACGTAGGGGGGACTTTTCGGGGAACTGACCCATGACATCTCCCTGTTTCCAGAAGATTCCCTCTCTATTATCACTGCACCGAACGGCTACGGGAAGACAACTATTCTCCGGATACTCCGGGCTGTCTTTATGGGCAATGTCGATGAGCTCCGGACTCTGCCGTTTGTTTCTGCGGAACTGGAGTTTATCCGGGATGACTGCCCGGTGCCGAGTGTCCGTGACACACTTCTGATTGGAAAACATCAGAGTTCGCAGTTCCCGCTGAGAATTGATATCACGTTTGCCTACACCCGTGGTGCGGACGGAAAGAAACGGCAGTTCGTGCTCAAGGACGGAGAGTATGACAATGAAGAGGTATCGACAAAACTTGCGGGCATCATCGCCGGTGCCGGTGAAGTATATCTCCGCCCAACGTCTCTGGCATGACCGGAATAGGAAGAAGGGCAACTCCAGTGATCTTCTGGCCTCGTATGACCGTAACCATGAGGGAGCATACGAACTCACGATCCTTGCGTATGCAGACGATGTGATCCGGCGAATTCAGGCACTTCTCTCAGATTATGCCTCAATCGCACAGGAGCTGGATGCTACCTATCCTGCCCGGTATCTACAGGCACTGGGAGATAGTGGCCTGACCCCCTCGGCAGCAGAGATTGAGACCGATCTTATCTGCCTGCAAAAAGAACGGGAATCGTTTGAGACACTTGGATTTCTACCGTATACCCGGCTTGATGACGGGGACGTGATGATTACACCTGGCAAAATTGCGGATGACCCCCCCGGTGTCAGGACAGCGATTTATCTGTACATCGCAGATTCACGAGAGAAATACCAGATATTCGGGGGGGACTGAAACAGAAAATTGATCTCCTTGAGGAGACTATCAATACCCTCTTTTTAAATATCGATCTTACCATTGACATCGAGAGCGGTTTTCTTTTGAAGTTTATGGGCCGGGATCCCATACCGCCGGAGGCACTCTCTTCAGGCGAACAGAATCAACTGGTTATGTATTATGACCTGATATTCAAGACTGACCCCGGCACTCTGGTACTCATTGATGAACCGGAAATTTCCCTGCATGTGGTCTGGCAGCGGCAGTTTCTGGACACGATTCTGGGTATCATCGATATCACGGGTTCGGATTTTATTCTCGCCACCCATTCTCCGCAGCTGATTCACACGCACTGGGACAAGACCATTGACTTATCAGGGAACTATCCGGATGAAGGGTAAAAACCGCCGGTTTGCCGGGTATCGCCTGGAAGATATCTGGGCCGACCCTGATGAAATCCAAGGCATGATTGAGACGATGGAGATGACCTATCCGGGTATGGGGGGGAAGGTCTTTGTGATCACGGAAGGGCCGTACGACCTGGAGGTGTATGACCGTTGTTTTAACACTGATACCTGTATTCTCCGGATTGCAAACTCAAAGGAGAATGTCTGTGATATTGTGGAAGGGATACGTGCAGGGAGTGCCCGGGCCACCGCAGACGGGGGGGAAGATCATTGCAGCACCCGGGGGGGGAACACTGTATCATCGGTATCATTGACCGGGACTATTCCCTCTTTGACTGTTCATTGAAAGAGAGAGAGAATATCTTCCTGACCGATACTCATGATCTGGAGACGATGCTCGTTGCATCCGGTGCCCTTGAGAATGTCATTGAACATGTTGAGCAGATTTCCCTGCCGCAGACATTTGCCCAGAAGGCCTATGGGTCACTGCGCGAGGGAGATCTGCGGGTGGCACTGGCAGGGGCAGCCCGCTATCTGGGTCTGGCAGTCCTGGTGAACAACCAGGCCGGTTTCAATATTACGTTTAAGCACATCAACTGCAAGAAACGTGACATATTTTCGCGGTTTGTCAGTGCGGAGACGCTTGAATGTGATGTCGAAGCCCTGAAAAAAGTGATTTGTGAGAAGAATGCAGGACGGGGGAGAGGAGTTTATTGAAGCGTTTGACCGGATTGTCCGTGATTCCGGGGGGGGTATTATTTTGAATACCGTGGCATATCTGCCGGGGGGGACATGACCTGATCTGTATCCTTTTACGTGACCTCAACCTGCGCTATTCCCCCCCGCGTGACAATGAACCGATCGGAGGCCGGGATCTCGAACGCCTCCTGCGGCGCAATTATTACGCGGTCTACTTTGCAGAGACCAATCTTTGCAGGCAGATCTGTGACTGGGAAGAAGAGACGTTCGGGAGTGGCGTGTCACGCATCTTTTCTCCTCAGATATATCGTGCGTTGCTGTCAAAACCAACCGGCTGAATATTGGAACGGGTGCTCCCCTCTTCGCTCACTCTCCCCCCTGTTGTGTATCACCCTTTTCCCACCCTTTCTGCCTCCCGGTATGGGGGGGAATCGGGGGGGCATAACAGACGTATTTTCGGGTCATCGTTTCTGCCGAAAAATGACGGCAGTAATGCCTGTTATTTGCGAAAAATACAGAGTATCATAGACTATTAAGGGGGGGATTGTATTGATGGATATTTTCAGAGGATGTATGGGCATGTTTCGACTGAGATCGGCCCGCTCCGTGCTTCTGTGTGGATGGGTTTAATACCAAATTCATTGAAAAAATGTTGATGCAAACCATAAATTATTTCTTTAATAAAAAAATATCATAATATATCTAATTTGGATATTTTGCTATCATAATAATAAATAATGTGGTGTGATATAATGAATATTAAAAAGGTAAATATTGAGAATTATAAATGTTTCTATGGAAAATTTACATTAGAATTTAATAATAATGTAAATATCCTTGTTGGCAATAATGAATCTGGAAAGTCAACAATATTAGAAGCTGTAAACGTTGCACTTACGGGTATTCTCAGGGGGGGTAGATATTTAAAGAATAATCTAAGTCAGTACCTGTTTAACACCCATGTCGTAGCTGAGTATCTTGAAGGGATAAAATCTGGAAAAAAACCTCCACTCCCATGTATTACCATTGAAATATTCTTTAATGATAATGATGTCCCTCTTTTTGAAGGGAATGGTAATAGTGAACGAAAGAAAGAATGCGGGGTTGTTCTCAAAATTGAGTTTGACAATGATTACCAGAGTGAATATAATGAATTAATGACTTTGCCTGATGAAATAACTACAATTCCCATTGAGTATTATAAAATCACATGGAAATCATTTGCACGTGAATCTGTGTCATCTCGGAGTATTCCAATAAAATCTGTAATTATTGATTCTACTTCAAATAGGTATCAAAATGGTTCTGATATCTACATTTCCCGTATAATAAATGATGATCTTAAAGATCAAGAGAAAGTTGAATTATCTCAGGCATACAGGAAAATGAAGCAATCATTTATGCGAGAAAGTTCTGTAAAAAATATTAATGAGAGCATTCAATCTAAATCTAAGCTGACAGAAAAAAAATTAAAAATTTCTGTTGACCTATCCACACAAAATTCATGGGAAACAGCTTTGATGACTTATCTCGATGAAGTACCCTTTCATCAGATAGGTACGGGGGGGGAGCAATGCATTGTTAAAACCAACCTTGCTTTGGAACATCATAAAAGTCAGGAAGCAAATCTAATTTTACTTGAAGAACCCGAGAGTCACTTATCTCACTCAAAGCTTAATATGCTGATGAAAAATATAATTGAAAGTTGTGTCAACAAGCAGATAATAATCACAACACACAGTAGTTTCATTGCAAATAAACTTGGTTTAGAGAATCTGTTATTAATTAATGATCAAAATGTGACGAAATTTTCAGATTTAACTGAAGATACATACAATTTCTTTAAGAAACTTCCTGGATACCAAACACTTCGTATAATATTTTGTAAAAAAGCAGTGCTTGTAGAAGGAGATTCAGACGAATTGGTCTTCCAAAAGGCGTATATGAATGCGAATAATGGTAAGTTGCCGATTGAAGATGGTATTGATGTTATTTCAGTAAAGCTTACGTTTAAGCGTTTTCTTGAAATTGCAGCAAAAATCGATAAAGAAGTAGCTGTTATTACAGACAATGATGGTGACTACGATATTAAAATTAAGAATAAATATGAGGCCTACAAAAATCACCAGTATATTAAAATTTTTGCTGATAAGAGGGAGATATTAAAAACTCTTGAACCTCAATTTGTTGATGCAAATCAAAATTATCTTGGATCTCTTTGTGAAGTTATTCAACTTGATCATTCAAAATATGATACAGCTGAAAAAATCACTGGTTATATGACTAATAACAAGACGACTTGGGCTTTGAGAGTATTTGAATCTGATACAGAAGTTGTATATCCTAAATACATAAAAGATGCTGTTGAGTGGTGCAATGGATAATAACAAACTCATTATTGCAGCAGCAGGTTCCGGAAAAACAACCTTCTTGGTTAACAGGGCTCTTGAAACCACATCCGAAACCGTCCTTATAACAACTTATACAGAGGCGAATGAAGCTCAGATTAAGAAAAAGATAATTGAAATTAAGGGCTATATTCCACAAAATATCACGATTCAAACTTGGTTCTCTTTTTTGTTACAACATGGTGTAAGACCATTTCAAAGCATACTGGATAAGGAGATTCACAGTGAGGATATAGGCTTTTTTTTAACGAGTGAGAAGTCTGGAAAAAGGATTGATCAAAATGGTAATGCTGTTATGGTTAGAGGGCGGCCTTGTTATTGGGGAAAAGAGGATTTCAAAAAACATTATTTTACAAAATCCAATAAAATTTTTTCAGACAAAATATCTAAATTTGTTTTTGATTGCAACAAGAGATCTGATGATCAGGTAATAAATCGAATCGGAATGATTTTTGATCACATTTTTATTGATGAAGTACAGGATTTAGCGGGATATGATTTGGAACTGATCAAACTCATGTTTAAGCTGCCCAATCGTGTCTTACTCGTTGGAGACCCCCGACAAGTTACATACTTAACACATCATTCATCGAAATATGCGATATATTCTGAAGGGAATATTAAAGAATTTGTTTCCAAAGAACTTGGAAAAAAGATGCAGTGTTCAATTGACGAAGATTTACTAAATGTTTCACACAGGAATAATCAATTTATTTGCGCATATTCCAGTAAACTGTATCCAGATTTTCCAACTCCATCACCTTGTGACTGCCCTGAATGTAGAAAATATTCTTCCGATCATGAGGGAATTTTCTTCGTTAAAAAATCAGATGTTAATGGCTATCTAAAAAAGTATAACCCCCCCATCCAGTTACGTTGGAGTTCTGCAACCGAATGTAATGAAGCCTATTCAGTAATGAATCTTGGAGAATCGAAAGGTTTGACATTTGATCGTGTATTGATATATCCAACTGCTGCTATGGTCAAATGGGTTAAAAATAACAACTATCCGTTGAAAAATTCAGCGCGTGCGAAATTGTATGTAGGTTTAACAAGAGCCAAATATAGCGTGGCAATTGTAATGGATTTTGATAGGGATGATATTTTTGATGGTTCTGAAAAATATTCGCCTATGAAGAAGATTACTGATTGGTGATAATCTCTTTAGAGAGTGAGAGTTCACAAAGTCAAAATTGATTCACTGAATATTTGAATAATCGTCCTCAACTTCGCCTGTTACGGTGTGCCACAGATTCACGAGTTCATGGATGACAGCATCCGAGAAGATTGTGGTCGCTGTCTCGAAGAGCGATTCTGTGGGTATCTTCGGATTTTAAGACGGAATGGCCCCTCACAGTACTCCCCATCCGTCTGCCTGGTTTCAGGGATCCCCTGGTGGGGGGTAAATCTCTGTATCTTTTTCTTCCCGCCCCCCCGGAGAACTTTTCATCTATTCACCCGACTTTCACCCGCAAAATGAAAACAAAGGGGCTTTGGTCAAATCCCGTATTGGAGTTAATTCTTCTCAACAAGTACAATATAGAGATATATGTACAGATAGGAAGGGATATTTTCATCCGTTTGGGGGGGAACATTCAGCACGTCTGATTATTTTGCCGGGGCAAGTCTGTGTCCCTGTGATTCAGGGATGAGTGAAAACGAAGGGATGGATATGATATGCACGTCAAAACGACGTGTAAATGATCTTAACCAGGAGATGTACCCATATTTAGCCAAAGTGATAACCAAAGAAACCGTGTGAAAAGGTGAAAGAACACCGGCTGAATATGGGAAACGCTCCTTCCCTCTCTTTCTTCCCTGTTGTGAGTCACCCGTCACCCACCTTTTTGATCCACATTATGGGGGGGAATCGGGGGGGCAGAATATACGTATTTTCGGGTCATTGTTTCTGTCGGAAAATGACGGCAGGAATGCCTGTTATTTGCGAAAAATACGGTGTATCATGGACTATTAAGGGGCCTGTATTAGCAGATATTTTCAGAGGATGTATGGCATGTTTCGACTGAGATCAGGCCGCTCCGGGCTTCTGTGTGGATGTATTTTTCCGGGGCATAGGGGCCCAGGATCTGTTATTTAACGATTATCCGCTCAGCGGTGCGGAAATTAATTCTGGAATCGCGGGAACCGTAGATCCCGGCCTGAGGAGGCGGCCACCGTTTTCAAAAAAGAAATATTCCTGAAATTACTGAATATTAGAGTAATTGTCCTCAATGTCACTGATAGCAGTATGTCGCAGATCCATCAGTTCCAGGATAACGGCATCCGAGAAGATCATGGCCGCGGTTTCAAAGAGCGAGCCTGTGGGCGCCTTCGGGTTGTAGGCCACACCTGACCGGTGTTCCCCGGTTATTTGCCGGATGGCAAAGTCAGAAGAGAGCCCTTGATCGTCATACTGGCGGCTGTCGAGAACCACCGTCAGGTCGGCTGTCGCTGCCATGGAAGATTCCCTGCGTGACGTGATCAATGTGAGAGTGCCCCCCCCACTGCCTTGGCGGTCTTACAGATGTCGGTGATGGAATGTGTCTCACCAGACCCGGAAAAAACTACAAGCAGGTCACCGTTCTGCATCGCCGGGGTAATAGTCTCGCCGACGACATAACTCTCCATACCGATATGCATCAGCCGCATCGCAAACGCCTTTGCAATCAGCCCGGACCGCCCGGCTCCGGCGACATAGATGCGGGGTGCGGTCAGAAGTGCCTGCATAAACTGCTGTCCTTCCTTGTCGGATGTGGTATCTGCAATAGAGCCCGCTGCAGAGGCGATCATCCGCATTAATTCCTGAATACTGTAGGACGTTGCCATGATTTTCCCATAGATGTTGGCAGTGCTATATGAAAATGATCTTTATATCATCCGTTCAGCCGCTCAAAAAACGGGGTGTCTATACCGTGCCGCAGTGGTATGCCTGTTTCAGTTGTCTCATCCCGATTTCGATCTCCTCTTCTGTCGCAGCAGAGAAGTTCAGGCGGAAGGTATTGTGGCCGCCGCCTTCCGCATAAAATGGCACGCCGGGGGGGAGTACTGCCACCTTTTCTTTGAGGCATGCCTGGAAGAGGGCCATCGAGTCCTTGCCTTCAGGCATGGTGGCAAGCATGAACATCCCCCCCTCCGGAGTGGTATGGGTGACGTCCGGCAGCAGGTCATCCAGGAGATCACACATCTGCTGGCAGTTCTTTTTGTATACCTGACGCACCGTTTCAAGATGGCCTTCATAGTCATGGGTGGTGAGGTAGCGGTAGATCACTGCCTGTGAGAGTGCATTCGGGTGGAGGTCTGCTGCCTGCCGGACGGAATCAAACTTTTCAATGACCGGGGGGGCCGGTGCATAGATCCAGCCGATGCGCATGCCGGGGGGGGATACCGTCTTTGAAAACGATCCGCTCATTATCCCGCATTCCGGCGCATAGGCCTTTACCGGCATCCGGGGTCTGCCATCGAACGCGAGTTCACCGAAGGCGTCATCCTCGTAGAAGAGGGTATCCGTCTCCCGGCAGCACTTTGCACACTCCCTCCGGGCGGCATCGGGGGGGTATGCTGTCCCGGAGGGGGGGTTCTGGAAATTGGGTATGCCATAGAAGAATGCAGGTCTTTCTTCCCGGCAGAGCCTGCGAAAGGCAGCCATGTCCGGCCCGTCTTCGGTGACCGCAACCGTTTTGAAACGGGGGGGCTGGTAGTAACTGAAGGCCTCAATCGCTCCGAGATAGCCGGGCCGTTCCATCCCAACCACGGTGCAGGGGGGGTCAACAAGTATCTTTGCCGTCAGATCCAGGCACTGCTGGGAGCCGTTCGTGATGCGTATCTCATCTGCAGTGGCGGGAATGCCCAGACGGGAACGATAGCGCCCCCCCGCAATATATTCCCGCAGGGCAGGTAGCCGTCGGTGGTCGTATACTGGAGCGCCGCCTCTCCCTCGTCTGCAAAGACGGCTGCGGCGGCATCGCGGATACCCGCCACATCAATGAGGGAGGTAATCGGCAGACCGCCTGCAAAGGAGATGATTTCCGGGTCGCGTGATACCGCAAAAAGCCGGTCAAGGAATGACTCCGGTGCGGCGTCAAGTCTGCGTGCAAACTGGTAGTTCATGGATGTGTCTCCCATATACCGTCTGCGTGCGAGATACTAAAACCAATCCGATACGGATGGATACAACAGAACAATCCCGTCGTTACCGGGGGGGTGAATGCAGAAAAAAAAGATTATGCGAGGTAGTCTGAAGGTTCAGGAATATTCTCTTTGAGGCCTTTACGCTTCCTGATTTCCTTTACGACTTCCTTGAGCATGCCACCTGGCACTGTCTCGAATCCAGCGAATTCGGTAGACCACATGGCACGTCCTTCTGTTGCGGACCTGACATCGCCTGCGAACCCGAAGAGTTCTGCAACCGGTGCCTTTCCGATGACGGTCATTGTGTCACCTTCGGACTTCATGTCAAATACCTGACCACGACGTCCCTGAATCTGGGCTGTTGCTGCACCCATGTGATCCTGAGGAACGGTGATCTGGAGAATCTGCATGGGTTCGAGAAGGGAAACGCCGGCCATCAGAATTCCACCCTTCACTGCGCCACGGACAGCAGGAATGACCTGTGCCGGGCCACGGTGAATGGCATCCTCGTGGAGCTTTACATCCACAAGACGGATCTTTGTATTCTGAACCTGTTCATTTGCAAGAGGACCACCGGCGAGTGCTTCACGCCATGCTTCAAGGACAAGTTCCATGGTCTCGTTCAGATACTGAATACCCTTGGTCATGTCGAAGAACATGTTGGTGCCCTGAATTGCGGTCAGGTTCTTTGCCTCGTCCTTGTCAAAGCCTGCTTCAAGGAGTGCGTCACGGCGCTCCATTGCAGGGAGGTTCATGGAGATATCTCCATCTTTGAGTTTCTTGACGATATCTTCTGAGAGAGGCTCGAACTCGAGGTAGAACCGGTTGTGGCGGTTTGGTGACTTTCCTTCGACCGGACCGATGCTACCGGTGATTGTCTCACGGTATACCACAATCGGCGGAGTGGTCACAATATCAACACCCTTGTCCCGGTGGATACGGTGGGTGATGATCTCAAGGTGAAGTTCTCCCATACCGGAGATCAGGTGTTCTCCGGTCTCCTCGTTGATGTTTACCTGAACCGTCGGGTCTTCCTTTCCGACCTGGCGAAGTACGGTCACCAGCTTCGGGAGATCCTTCATGTTCTTTGCTTCCACAGCAACGGTCATGACCGGTTCTGAGTAGTGCTTGAGATCCTCGAAGGTCTGCATCTCCATGAGGGATGAGACGGTGGAACCGACAATAGCGTCTTTGAGGCCGGTGACAGCGGCGATATTTCCGGCATTCAGTGACTCGACCTCAATACGCTCTGCACCCATGAAAATACCTACCTGGGTGAGGCGGTTGACGTTCTTTGCAGTACCCATGACATACAACTCGTTCCCCCGTTTCAGGTTCCAGAGAAGAGACGCCCGGTGGCGACTTCGCCTGCGTGCGGGTCAAAGGAGATATCCGTCACCATCAGACATGCAGGACTCGGGGTCACAGTTGAGCATTGACTGACCTTCTTTGGTCGTCTTGTCTCCGTGCTGCCAGATGATTGGTACACGACGCTTCTGGGCATCGAGGGGGGGTCAGGCAGATGGTTTACCACCATATCAAGGACAACCTGGCACAGAGGGCTTGACTTTGCGAGCGTCTTCATGTCCTCTGCCTTACAGCAGTCGTACACATCCTTGAATGAGACACCGCTTGTCTTCATGAACGGGATGGAGATTGCCCAGTTGTAGAGAGCGGAACCGAATGCGACAGTACCTTCTGCTGCATCGAGTTTCCAGCCGTTTTTGTAGGCCTCTTCGTTCATGCCCTTGATGAGCTTGTTGACTTTGTCGATGACCTTTCCGAGACGGATCTGCATCTCGATTTCGTCAACCTGCAGTTCGTTGATCAGGCGATCCACTTTGTTGACAAAGAGAACGGGTCTGACTCCTTCCTTCAGGGCCTGGCGCAGGACAGTCTCTGTCTGGGGCATCGTGCCCTCAACTGCGTCTACAAGCACAACAGCACCGTCAACCGCACGCATTGCACGGGTAACGTCACCGCCGAAGTCAACGTGACCCGGGGTATCAATCATGTTGATGAGGTACTCTTTTCCCTCATACTCGTGCACCATCGAAACGTTTGAGGAATCGATGGTGATACCGCGTGCCTGTTCCTCCTCATCGGAGTCCATCCAGCATGCCTTTCCGGCAATTTCTTCACTGATCATCCCTGCTCCGGCAAGAAGATTGTCAGAGAGGGTGGTTTTCCCGTGGTCAATGTGTGCGACAATACCGATGTTGCGGATCTGTTCCGGCTGGCTCATCAGTGTTGTGACCCGCTCGACCATTTTTCGCCTTCGCGTCATAGTGATTCTCTAAAAGAATATTGGGGGTTTATCGTGCAGACTTTGCCACACGTTCGCGTTCTTCTTTCTTTCCGACAGAGTAGCACCGGACATCACCGCTTGCTGCTGCAATGAGTTCGTCTGCAAGGACATTTGCTGCCGGTTTTTTCTTCTTGTGGGATGCCTGGCTCACGCCACGTGCAATGAACATCAGTCCGGTGTCAACACGGCGCTGCGGAGCGGTATCGACTGACTTGGGGACATTGATGCCACCGTACTTCAGACGGACGGTCTCCTCGCGGGGACCTGCATTTGCCAGGGCGTCAATGAGAACCTGCACCGGATTCTTCTTTGTCTTCTGGTAGACAATGTCGAATGCATCCTTGACGATGCGGGTGGTGAGTTCTTTCTTGCCGGTATTTTTCTCGGTCTGCATGAGCTTGTTAATCAGACGCTCGACGATGAGCATGTGACTCTTCGCAAACTGAGTGCCTGCAAGCTTTCCACAGGAGTGTGGTACAATCATGGACTGGGTGCTGATATAGCGAACCAGACCCGGGTCTTTGATCTCGACTTCTGAGAGATCCCACTTGTTGAAGAGCAGGTGTCCAGGGACAATTGGTGTCTCTTCAACTGGTGCATCCACAACTGCTTCTTCGACAGCAACATCTGCCTGAATTTCTTCTTCTGTCATGATGATCACCTGCGCGGTTTCTCCTTCTTTCCAATGACCATTTCACGGAGACAGACATTGTTTACTTCAATGACCTGATACCTGACACCAGGAATATCTCCCTTGGAACGGCCGAGACGTCCGCCGATGCCCTCGATGGTGACTTCATCGTGTTCATCGATGAAGTTGATAGCACCGTCGCCGACTGCGAATGCAGTGACCTGGCGACCGTTTTTGATCAGCTGAACACGGACACATTTCCGGATAGCTGAGTTCGGCTGTTTTGCTTCCACTCCGACCTTCTCAAGAACAATGCCCCCCCGGCCCTGTGGTGCACCTTCGAGTGGGTCTGACTTGATGTCGAGACCAAGCTGGCGACGAGCATAGTTGGTGTCGCGCCACCTGTTCTCCTTGGCAACGCGTTTACATTTACGTGCTGCAAATTTTCCATTTCCCATTTAAATTTACCTCGGTTTTTAGCATGGGCCTCAGTATGACCTGATAGCTCACGCTTGTGTTCGAAATTGATATTCTATTGTGACTGAGATGGGTAGAATCAATCCCTGCCCGCATTCCCTGAAATTCTTGATTTCTGAGATATTTGGGTGATCTCCCATCCATCTCCGCCGCTGTCACCTGACATACCAGATTTCTGCCTATATATTTACACAGGGTAACTAATAAATACTGTCGTGTGGGTGCGTGTTTTTTCTGCTCCGGGGGGGATGCGCGCCATGTGGGTCAGGCGCAGTATGCTGCCGGACGGTCTGCCATGGGGGGGATGGTACCCCTACGGCAGTCATCATATAGTATCCTCACCCATGCTGTTTCATCACCATGAGCATGACAATATACAAGGAGACGTATTTTGAGGCAAGTCATCGTCTTCTCAATTATACCGGCAAGTGCTACCGCCTGCACGGGCACCAGTGGCGCGTTGAAGTCTGGATCACCGGAGAGGTTGATGCCGAGTCACAGATTCTCGTGGACTACAACTGTATCAAACAGGTGGTGAACCGGTTTGATCACGAGGTCATTCTCAACTGCAAGGACCCGATGGTTGAGTGTCTCTCTGCCTTCCAGGAAGTCATCACCACAGAAGGAGACCCGACATCAGAGAACCTTGCACGCATTATTGCAGGGATGATCGATGAATCCTGCACGGCAGAAGGTATCCCTGCCTCGGTAACAAAGATACGTGTCTGGGAATCCATATCCTGCTATGCCCAGCTCACCTTTGATGCGGTATGAACATCATCGAGATCTTCTCTTCCCTGTCCGGTGAAGGCCTTATGCAGGGCCTTCCGGCCACGTTCATCCGCTGTGCCGGGTGCAACCTCAACTGTGCCTGGTGCGATACCCCTGAGTCACAGGGTGCCGGAACGGAGATGAGTATCGAGGAGATTGTCCTTGCCGTCTCTGCAGGTATGCCCCCCCGCTATGTCATCATCACCGGGGGAGAACCTCTGTTGCAAAAAGAGGAATTAACCGGACTTCTTGCCGCGCTCCGGGACGCAGGTTATCGCATAGAGATTGAGACGAACGGTACCCTCCCGTTCACGGATGTGCAGGAATATGCCACGGTAAGTATGGACATCAAGTGCCCGTCTTCCGGTGAGGAGTCTGATGTCACTCTGCTTGCCGATATCAAATCCGGGGATTCGGTGAAGTTTGTCGTGATGGACCGCACCGACTGTCTGTATGCGCAACAGGTCATCGAGTCCCATGATATTGCAGGCACAGTCTTCATCTCCCCCCCGGTCTGGGGGGGAAATTACCGGGAGATTGCAGATTTTATCCTGGATGAGGGCATGGAAGCACGCTTTCAGCTGCAGCTGCACAAATCCATCGGGGGGGTGAAATAAGATGAAAGCGGTCTGCCTGCTCTCGGGGGGGGATGGATTCCTCCACCCTTGCCTATGTGGCACGGGACATGGGATATCGTATCATCGCCCTGCACCTTCGCTACGGTCAGCCGACCGAAGATGCGGAGTATGACTGTGCCCGAAAGATTGCTGCATCCCTGGATGCGGAGGAGTTTTTCACCGTGAACCTGGACTATCTCCGGCGTATCGGCGGGTCCAGCCTGACCGATGATGCACTGGCCATCGGGGACCATACCGGAGATAATGAAGGCCTCCCGAATACCTATGTGCCGTTCCGGAATGCCAATCTCATTGCCATTGCCACCTCGCTTGCGGAAGCCCGCGGGGGGGCAGAGGCCATCTTCATCGGTGTGCAGGCAGCGGATTATGCCGGGTATCCGGACTGCCGCCCGCAGTTTATTGATGCATTCCAGCAGGTAATTGATACCGGGACTGCTGATACCACGCATATCAAACTGATGACCCCCCCGTTTGTCACGATGTCCAAAACCGAGATCCTGAAACAGGGCTTTGCTCTCGGCGTGCCGTATGAGGACACCTGGTCGTGTTACCGGTCCGGTGCACCGGCCTGCGGCACCTGTGACTCCTGTCATTACCGTCTGGCGGCCTTTCGCGAGGTGGGGCGTGAAGACCCGATACCCTATGAGGTGCAAAAATGACAACCAACACACCGGTTCCCGGAAAAAAGAAGATCACCCTGGAGACGGTGACGGTGACATTGCCGTCCGGCGTGGTAAAGGAGCGGCGGGTCGTCCATCCGGGCCACGCGGTTGCGATGCTGCCCGTTGAAGGAGATTTCTGTTATCTCGAACGGCAGTACCGCTTTGCTGTCGATGAATGGATCTATGAAGCCCCGGCGGGTACGATTGACCCCGGTGAAACACCGGAAGAGACCGCATACCGTGAACTCATTGAGGAGACCGGTATGGCAGCAGAGACCCTGATTCCCCGGGGGGGGAAGATATACCCGTCACCGGGATACACCGATGAGGTGATATATCTCTTTGAGGCATGCGGTCTCTCACCTTCGGATGCATACGGCATGGATGATGACGAACAGATTGAAGTGGTGAAGGTCTCCCTTCACGAGATGGAAGAGATGATCCGGGACGGACGTATCATTGATGCAAAGACCATCTGCCTTGCCTATCATCACTTCCGTGGCCAGACGAACGTATGAACGTATGAATCCCCCGTCACCGGAGTGATTTGGTATGGGATCGATGATTCATTTCGGGTGCGGGATGCACCGCCCCCCCGGAGCACATCGGTAGCAAAGACCCGTTTTCATCCGGTGTGATCATCTCTCTCCCCCCCGACCGATGCTGCATTATCCCGTAACGACACGTCTCTCTCTCTCTCTCTCTCCTCTTCAACGTAGCAAAAGACAGATCTAAGGATTCTGAAGTATTCAATGGCATCCCTGGGGGTCACTTGTGATCGATATCAGGATCACCGGTGCGATACTCACCTATTAATGCTCCTGAAAGAGAATTATACTAACAATTTGCCACCCGGAGGCAAGCCCAAGCATGGCAGAAGATGTGGAGATGGACAGCGCCCGAAAGCGCTATGAGTTTAAAAAGACCCTTGAACGGCTGAGGCAGAAAGAGGGCAGCGGAACTGAACTGATAACAATATACATACCTCCCGACAAGCAGATCTATGACGTCACCGCCCAACTGCGGGACGAATTCGGGCAGTGTTCCAATATTAAGAGTAAGCAGACACGTTCGAATGTTCAGAGTGCCATCTCTTCGATTCTCTCGCGCCTGAAGTATTACAAAAACCCCCCCCGAAAGTGGCCTTGCCATCTTCTGCGGAGCAGTGAAGATCGGCGGTGACCGTACGGACCTTGACTGCACCATTATCGAACCCCCTGATGTCGTGCCGCTCTATATGTACCGATGTTCCTCGCGTTTCGAACTTGAGCCGATGGAGCAGATGCTGGTGGAGAAGGAAGTCTACGGGCTTCTGGTTCTCGACCGCCGTGAATCATTTCTCGGATTTCTGCGGGGGGGAAACCGTATTGAGTCGGTCTCCGGCGTGACATCCACGGTTCCCGGAAAACAGCGAAAGGGTGGACAGTCAGCGATGCGTTTTCAGCGACTCCGCCTGATTGCCATCAATGAATACTACAAGAAGGTTGCTGACCGGGCAACCGATGTCTTCATGGCGGAACCGGACTTCTTTAATCGGTTCAAGGGAGTCCTTATTGGTGGTCCCACGCCCACGAAAGATGAGTTTGCCAGCGGCGGCTACCTCCATCACGAACTGCAGAAACGGATCATCGGTCTCTTTGATGTGTCATACACGAATGAGTCCGGCCTGAGTGAACTGGTGGACAATGCACAGGAAGCCCTCCGTGGCGTCGGGATAATGAAGGAGAAGTCGGTGATGGACCGGTTCTTAAAGGAACTGATCAAAGACGACAGCGCTTCTGCATACGGAGAGGAATCGGTGCGCAAGAACCTTGAAATCGGTGCGGTTGATACCCTTCTGCTCTCAGAGACCCTCCGTAAATCACGACTTTGTATCCGGTGTCAGAGCTGTGATTATGAAAAGGAAGAGACCGTGCAGGTGGATCCGGGCAAGTCTGCAGGGGGACATTCCCCCCCTTGGAAATTGTCCTGAATGCACCGCGCCGCTTTATCTTGAAGAAGAGACCGACATCATTGATGAACTGACCGAACTTGCTGATGCAACTTCGACCACGGTGATGATCATCTCCGATGACTTTGAAGAAGGATCAATCCTTTACAATGCGTTTGGCGGGATTGCCGCAATACTGCGATACAGGACAGGATACTAATGTACCAGGAAACATACCGGGCTGTTGAAACAGCCCTGAAAGACGCAACAGGAGCAGCAGATGTGCTCCTCGGCGACGGCGGCGAGCATGCCGACCTTGCGTCAACCATTGCCTTTGCCCTCGCAAAGACCGAAAAGAAGAGCCCTGTGGTGATTGCAGGGGGGGAGATTACGGCAGCAATAACGGATACACTGGCTGCTGCCGGTATCACGGTCTCCACCACCGGTCCCTACATCAACTTTATCTTCGGGCCCGCGTACGTCGCGGGTGTGGTGAAAGTAGCCGGGGAACCGGGCTATGGACGTCTGGCTGCGGTGCCGGGCCGGGTCTGTATTGAACATACCTCGGCAAATCCCAACGGTCCGCTGCATGTGGGACATATCAGAAACTCTGTCATTGGCGACACCCTCTCCCGGGTCTTCCGGAAGGCAGGGTATGACATCGATGTTCAGTACTACCTGAACGATATGGGCCGTCAGATCGCCATTGTATCCTGGGGATTTGATTATCTCGATATACCCCCCCAGAATGAAGGTGAGAAGGACGACCATTATGTGGCCCGTGTCTACGTGGCGGCAAATCGTGCCCTCACGGCAGACCCCCCCGCGATCAAAGAAGAGATCGACCGGCGCATGGGTCTCATTGAACAGGGAGATACCGAGATCGTAGAGAAGTTCCGCCGTGCCGTCTCTCTCTGTGCGGAGGGCATCAAGGTCACCCTCAACCGCCTCAATACTCCTCATGACCGGTTTGTCTGGGAGTCAGGATTTGTCCAGGACGGTTCGATGGTGGAGATTCTCGACCGGGTGGAGGCCCTCCCCGAGTCATCCCACGATGATATCCTTGCCGTCGACCTCACAGCATTCGGGTTTGAGAAGGAGTACGTGCTGCGGCGTTCCGACGGGACAAGCGTGTATGCCGCCCGTGACCTTGCCTACCATGTCTGGAAGGGGGGGGAACACTTCGACCGGCTCATCAATGTGCTGGGAGCGGATCACAAGCTGATCGGTGCCCAGTTGCAGGCGACAATGGAACTCCTTGGTGAGAAGGTGCCGGAGATCGTCTTCTTTGAGTTTGTGAGCCTTCCGGAAGGTTCGATGAGCACCCGTGCCGGGAAGTTCATCTCCGCTGATGAACTCATCGACGAGGTGACCAAGAAGGCGTTTGAAGAGGTGACCACCCGTCGGCCTGAACTCCCCGAGGAGGAGCGCCGGGCCATTGCCGCATCGGTTGCCATCGGTGCGGTTCGCTATGATATCGTGCGGGTCTCGCAGGAGAAGAGCACGGTCTTTGACTGGCGGCAGGCACTTGACTTTGAACGCCAGAGTGCTCCGTATATTCAGTATTCCCATGCCCGGGCCTGTTCCATCCTTGCAAAAGCAGGAGAATTCACTCCCGCGTATGAGTTCACTACCGCATCCGAGATTGCCCTTGCCAAGCACATCGGTCTCTTCCCCGTGGTGCTGCAGACCGTGGTGGAGGAACTCCGTCCGCATCACCTTGCAATATATGCCCGTGACCTTGCGGATCTCTTCAATACGTTCTACCACACCGACCCGGTTCTCAAGGCAGAGGCAGGGGGGGTTCGGGGATGCCCGGTTAACCCTTGTCCGGGCGGCACAGAATACCCTGAGCGAAGTGCTCGAAACCCTTGGTATCGATGCAATCAGAAGCATGTAGATCCCTGATAAAACAGGGATATCAGTTTTTCTCTCCCCGATCGTCCGCGGCCCTCAAGCCATGTATGTGGAATAAACGCACGCTCCTTGGCGGGGGGGATATGTGCTACAAGGCACAGTTCTATGGCATAGAGAGCCACCGCTGTGTCCAGATGACCCCCCCGACCCTGAAGTGCAACCAGCGCTGTCTCTTCTGCTGGCGGTCTATGGAGTATGAGGTGGTCGAAGAGGAGGAGTGCCCGCCGGAGGTCATCATGAACCGTCTGCACCCGCTCCAGAAGAAGGCCCTTGCCGGGTACAATCCGGTTGCAAACAGTAAGATTGAGCCGAAACTCTGGGAAGAGGCCCTTGCTCCGGATATGGCGGCAGTCTCCCTTTCCGGCGAACCCACGCTCTACTCACAGTTGCCGCGTCTGTTTGATCTTCTGAACGATGCCGGGTTTACGACATTCCTCGTCACAAACGGCACACGGCCGGAGATGGTCAAAAAATGCAGCCCGTATCAGACCTATGTCTCCCTGGACGGTCCGGACGAGGAGACATACAAGCGTGTCTGCCGTCCGATGGAGGATTCATGGGAGCAAGTGAAAGAGAGTCTCTCCCTTCTGGGCAGCAGGCGGTCTGCGATACGTATCACTGTCGTAAAAGGCTCAATGACATCAGTCCGGAGGGATATGCCCGCCTGATTCAGGATGCCGGGCCCCTTTACGTCGAGGTGAAAGGATATATGTATCTTGGCTACTCACGCAACCGTCTCACCCGTGCGCATATGCCGTCCCACGAGTATGTGGCGGCGTTTGCAAACGAAATTACGAAATACTGTGATTACGAAGTCTACGATGATAGCCCGGTATCCCGGGTGGTCTGTCTCACACGGCGGTAATAATGAAATTTAATCCAGAAGAATACCGGGAATTAGCACGTACTGACTTTGAACATGCCTGGAACAAAGGGCCGGAAATAATCGATCCGGTCGGAGCAGGCGACAAATACCCTCGCTACCAATACAAATCCGCCCGCCGTCACCCCATTGCAGAGACCACCGCACGTCTGCGGGAGGCCTATCTCTCTCTCGGGTTTGACGAGGCACGGGTGCCGCTTTTTATCGATGAGAAGGATGTCTACCGCCAGTTCGGGCCGGAAGCATCTGCGGTTCTTGACCGGGTCTTTTATCTCGGCGGTCTGCCACGCCCGAATGTGGGCATCGGCAGGGAACGGATTCTCCAGATCGAAGGTATCCTCGGCAAAAGTCTGGGTGAGGAAGGAGAAGAGCACCTCCGTGAAACCCTGCATGCCTACAAGAAGGCGGAGGTGGACGGTGACGAACTCACCTATGAACTGGCAAAGGTGCTCGGCTGTGACGACGCCCTTGTCGTGCGCATGATGGATGAGGTCTTTCCTGAGTTCCGTGCACTGGTACCGGAGTCCTCACGAACCACGCTGCGCTCGCACATGACCTCCGGCTGGTTCCTTTCTCTGGGGGGGCGATGTGGGACCGTATGCCCCTTCCCATCCGCCAGTTCTCCATCGATCGCTGTTTCCGGCGGGAACAGGAGGAAGGGCCGACCCGCCTGATGACCTATCACTCCGCCTCGTGTATTGTCGCAGGCGAGCATGTGACCGTGGAGGACGGCAAGGCGGTGGCGGCAGCCCTGCTGAAAGCATTCGGGTTTGAGGACTTTGAGTTCCGACCGGATGAGAAGCGCTCCAAGTATTATATTCCCGACACCCAGACCGAGGTGTATGCCCGCCATCCCGTGCATGGCTGGGTCGAGGTCGCCACCTTTGGTATGTACTCGCCCTCTGCTCTCGCAGAATACGGGGGGGTTGGTGTCCCGGTGATGAACCTGGGTCTCGGGGGGGTGGAACGCCTTGCGATGATTGAGTACCAGGCAAATGATGTCCGTCAGCTCACGCATCCGCAGTTCTTCTCGCCGGTCTTTTCCGATTCGGACCTTGCGGCGGGCATCGGCCTGCGGGAGGCCCCCCCGCAGACGATACCTGGCATTCTCATGGCAGAGGCAATCCAGAAGGTTGCCACCGTTCATGCAAAGGAGGAGAGTCCCTGTTCCTTCGAGGCATGGACCGGGGGGGAGTGCTGCGGCACGAAGATTCATGTCTTTGTCGAGGAGGATGAAGAAAATTCACGCCTCTGCGGCCCGGCGGTCTTTAATGATATCTATGTCGAAGACGGCAAAATTCTCGGTGTGCCCGACACCAAAAAGTTTGCCAAGGTGAGAGAGAACGGGGGGGCCGCCGCAGGTATCTCGTATCTGGAAGCGGTGGCAAACCTTGCCGCCGCACGCATTGAGGAAGCGGCCTGTGCCGGGGGGGAAGGCATCCGGGTGCAGGTCAAGATGGCAAAGATTCCGTCTGACGTGAATCTCAAGATTGAGAACTACGTGATGCGTACGATCACGGACAACAACAAGAAGACGGATGTCCGCGGCCCGATCTTTGTCACGGTCAGAAGTGTACTCGACGGATAATCGGCATCAGATATATTTCTCCCTTTTTTGGTACCTTAGGGGGGTGTGTTACGGCCGGTCAGTATTCTTTGGCAGTGGTCCGGACCGGGTCTCCTGTAGTGGAATCACCAGAGATGAATGATCCAGCGGATAGCGGAAGACCTTCTCTTCTCTGAGGGGGGGTCGCGGAGGATAACCGTGTCTCCCCCCCGGCGTTCTGCGGTGACAATATATGAGTGATAGCAGAGCCGTTGTACCTGTGGGAGTCTGGCAATGCCTGCCAGTTCATCCGGTGTGATATTCGTGTATTTGCGGTAGGATATCTCCTCGCCTCTGCCGTACAGGATGTCATAGGGTCGGACGACAAAGCATTCGTCTGTCTCAACGATGGTGATCCAGCGGGTGGGTCCATGGTGGGAATCGCCCTACCTTCGGTCTCCGTGTTGGCATACAGGGCAATTCCTGCGTATATGAAAAAAATTACCAGACACAGGATCAGATATGTCTTGTAGTGCCTGACCCCCCCTGCCCGCCCGGTCAGGATGAGAGTGAGCAGGCCAAGGCTCAGAATAAGGATCATAAGAGATGGCCCCCCCGGAAAGATGCCGAGTGTGAATTTTTCTGTTGAAAACGGCCAGAAAAGCGGGATGCCAGGGTAGGCGAGATAGTCGATGAGGATGTGCAGCATCGCACCCGCGAGAATGGCAAGGCCTGCCATCATCGTGACCCCTTCCGGGAAGAACCGGGAAAACCATGATATGCCGGAGAGAAGGTACAGGCCGATGAACGCCACGAGGGAGAGAAGGGAAGCCCCCCGCAATACTGTGGGTGATGCCGCCGTGGGTGAAGATATACCGGGACGGTTCGTCATCCGGGAAAAGAAAGAACACTCCGTCGATATCGGGGGGGATCACCGCACCAATCACTGCGAAGGGGGGGACGAGGACGGCATTCCCTGCGAGAAGCAGCGGGATGGCAATGATAAAGGCATGGCTGAATGAGTCCACCGTTCGTGTTCTGCTATCCTGATACTAAAGGGTATTCTCCTCTCTATGGTGGGAAACAAATCCAAGGCAGAACTGCGCACCTGCTGTCCGGCTGTGGATGCATCCGGGATGCAGAATCAGAGTCCCTGCACTGAACCGTCACATTTCTTTTCATGCAGGATTAACAAAATGGCATACAAGAAAGGAATCAAAATATGAAAAGACCGGACATCAGCAAATTTACCAATCTTCTCGAGAAAAACCGTATTGAAGCCCTTACTGATGGTATCTACGCGATTGTGCTCACCCTCTCCGTTCTGATGATCGGAACCGGCCTCTATTCCGGGTCGGTTGATAGCAGCACGTTTTACCCTGCCCTCAATGAAGCAATCCCCCCCGAGATATTCAATTATGCACTCTCATTTTTTTGTTGTCCATCTTCTGGATTGCGCACCATCGTCAGATGAACAGCATTTCGCATGTCGATGGTGTCTATATCTGGCTGAACATGGTGAGTCTCTTTTTTATTACGCTCGTCCCGTTCACCACAAACCTGAACTCTGACTTTTCCGAATACCCTCTGGCAGTCGCTGTTTATGCGGCAAATATCATGGTGATCAGCCTGTCCTATACCATCAGCTGGACCTATGCCACACGGGGCCATCGGCTGGTTGCTGCTGATATATCTGATGTGGCAATACGGAACGGGATTCGCCGTGGCCTGCTGGTGTCTGTGGTATCCCTTGTTGTCATTGGTGCGGCATTCATCATGGCATCGGAGTGGGCGACATCGTTGTATATCCTGATCTTCGTCATTGGATTCTTCATTAAAAATCCGGAAATGGACAATTATTCAGAATAGTTCCTGCGGTGCGGGAATGGGGGGGAAGGGATAGCTCCGGTTGTCTCTCACATGTTCCCATCTGCGTGTTGAAGGGGGGGTGTAGCTGAATGGATTTGCTCATGAATGATGTCGGTATGCAGCAATGCTGCGGAGAGTATGGCTATCATAGTTGGGAACAAAAAATAATCACGCATTTCATCAAAGAGATATTCCCGTGAAAACGTCCACATCTGCACCGCTGTGTCCGGTAACCCCCCCGCATGTAAAAACCCGTATCATCGTTGTCATCTCGCTTTCCGTCTTTATCTCACTCATCGGTATTGGCATGGTCGTGCCGATTCTCTCGGTCTACGCCGATACCCTCGGGGGGGCCTCGTCGTTCTGGATCGGGGTGGTATTTGCGGCATTCGCCTTATCACGAACCATCTGCATGCCGTTCTTTGGCCGGATGGCAGACCGGTATGAAAAAAAGCATATGATGGCGGCAGGGCTCTTCTTCTATGCCCTCATCTCACTCGGCTACATCATCGCACCCACGGTTTTTCTCCTCACGATTGTCCGGTTTGTGCATGGTATTGCATCCGCGATGATCGCCCCCCCGGTTGCAATGGCGTATCTGGGCAGTATTGCAGGCAAAGGTGAGGAAGCCCGCGTCATGTCACGGTTTCAGGCAGCGATGCTCTTCGGGTTTGGTGCGGGACCTCTAATGGGCGGTGTCATCTATGACCTATTCGGCTTCTCCGCGTCCTTCTATGCCCTCATGGCATTTTCCGCCTTGCGTGCCTGATCGTTGTGCTCTTTCTTCCTGAAGAACAGACTCTGCCGTTGTCTGATGCAGCAGTATCGGGTGGAGGGGGGGATGCTGGCAATCCAGACTCTGAAACAAAAGATAAGTGGAACTGGCAAACACTTCGTGGCCTTCTTTTTCACCCAGTCTATGGCGGTACCATGCTGATCTCGTTTGCGAGTGAATTCGGTATGATCGGCATCCTTGTCTTCATCCCCCCCTTATTTGTCCCGCTCTTCGGGATATCGCCTGCAGGTGCGGGTCTGATCATCTCGCTGAACGTGTTTGTGGCGGGTATTCTCCAGATGATCTTTGGCCGTATCGGTGACAGACACAACCGGTGTGCGCTGATCATTCCCGGCGCCTCATCTTTGCCGTCTCCCTTGCGATCTTTCCTCTCTGCACGACGCTGGTCGCTTTTTTGCTGGTGTCGTTCCTCAATGCCGTTGGGGCCCTCTTCTTCTTCCCTGCGGTGAGTGCCACCATGGTGGAGGCCGGCCGGTATATGGCATGGGGGGGTCAACGATGGGTATCTATAATTCCATCAGGGGGGGGAAGCGGCATCATCGCCCCCCCTCGTGGGTGGTCTCGTTGCCGATGCCTTCGGGCTGGAGGCGGTCTTTGTCCTTATCGGTCTCTTCGTTGCAGCCATCACAGGGGGGGTCTTCTTCCTTTTGGCAGTCATGCCAGCGTACAGGCACCGGAGATCTGATACAAAACGTGTTCCATAAAAATGAACGTTGGTGTGATGATGATGGTCGGGACAGACAACTGATGTAGCAGGTAGTTCCATCCGGTATCTGCCATGGATTAGGCTGTTTTATTGTAAGTATTGTCGTTCGGACGTCTCTATTTCTGTCCGGCACGTCCTTCTTTTGCTGCAACCAGAACCGGTGCAATCGTCTTTGAATAGACGCTGCGTTTGGCTAGTTTTGCCAGCCGCCGGGAGTAATGAATCTGTGCGATCCGGGTACCTGCAAGGAGGCCAAAACAGAGTGACACTACCCCGATAAGTGCTGCATTAAATAATTCAATCATCTTTTTTGTTCCTCCGTTCAGCTCTGCCGTTCCAGCTCATTGATCAACGGTTCGATTGAATCAGCGTCACTGCATTCATCTGCTACGGAAAGAAATCGTTTTTGAAAGTGGAATGAGATGCCATAATACCCCCCCCTGCCCAGCCGATTGCAATGCATACAACCACTATTCCCAGATATGCCCATAGTCCCTCCATGGATATCATGCAGGTCTTACTGTTCACCACCCTTAATAGTATGTGTGATTTTTCTGAATTTTTCAATATAAATTATAATTCGAAACCTATTTTATGGTATAAATGCTACGTTCGCATACTTTTATGGTTGCTGACTCTTCTTCCCAGCTTGAGGGCCTCTCTGCACTGATTATGCAGGCTCCCTCATGGCGCCGGTCCGTTCTCCTGATCTGTCTCTTTGGAGGTGCTATTGAGCTGATGCTTCTCCTTGCTGGTATCAGACAATCTGAACTGGTCGCGTATACCGGGATCCTGGTATTCACCGTGCCTGCTCTTTTTGCCGCTGCCGTGACCGGCCCCCTGGTACGCTGGGGGGGTGGGAATGACATCACTCCTGACTGGTCAGCCCTCATTGCGCTGGGTGGTTGTATTGCGACCATTCTCATCACCTTCTCACCCGTGCTGCTCCTTGCAACAGACCTTGTTGTCCTCTTTTTTGCCGCATCGATGGGAATTGTCTTCTTCCTCAGGATTCTCCTTCTGGGGGGGCGATTGTGGATCATCATCTCCGGCATATTCTGCTCCCTGCCCTGACACAGACGGCGATTGCCTCGCTCTTTGGCTACCTGCTTCTGGGGGGGGATGCATTCGCTCTGTTTGTGATCCCTTTGCATATCTTCTTTGGTCTGGCTGCCTGGGCCTTTATCTGGATTCTGGAACGGCCGATGAAACAGGCCCTCGGCCTCTCACCCCCCCTTGGGTTTGCCAATGCGTTTATGGCCCATATGATCTATGGTTCAACAGCTCTGGAGGATTTCTTCCGGCAGATGGGAGATGGTGTGACGGTCATCTTCGGGACACTGCTCTTTCGGCGTAAGGGACGGGATATGATGACGGTGACCGCCCCCCCAAACCTGCACCCCCCCGGACCACTCGGGGAGATCGGAGGTTCGGCTCTGCCCCCCCGGTTGCTCACGGAAAGTCTGAACGGTCGGGCACTGGTATTCCACGGGATGGCCACCCATGACTTTAACCCGGTATCTGCATCTGAAGTGGAGACGATAGCAGCATCCATCCGTGATGTGCAGACAGGAAATCCCGACTGGCACGCAACCGCGACCCATGCACGGCGGTATCAGGCAGGTTCGGTCTCGGTCCTTGCCCAGGCATTTGGCGATACCATCTTCATTGCCGCAACGCGGTCACCGGATATCACTGATGATGTGGAATATGCAGTCGGTCTTGCCATCATTGAGGAGGGCAAACGCTGGTTCCGGCATGTTGTCCTCGCAGATGCCCATAACAGCTTCATTGACCTTCCTCCGCCTGTCCTCCTTGGCAGTCGCATCGGAGAGGATTATCGGGAGGCGGCAGCTCTTGCGTGTGAGACCCTTGCCGGCGAGCCGCAGTATCCGTATTCCGTCGGGTTTTCCCAACGAGATTTGCCCTTCACGCATGAAGAGGGGGGGTTTGGAGATCTTGGGGGGGTGATGGCGATGGTGACCGTGGTGGAGAACAGAGAGACCGTATGGCTCGTCTTTGACGGCAACAATCTCCATGTCGGTATCCGTGAGGAACTCCGTGATCTCCTCATGCAGGAATGTGAAAAATGTGAGGAATGTGAAATCAGCACCAGCGACACCCATGTGGTCAATATGGCGTCCGGCAAAAATCCGGTCGGGTGGAAGGTGCCGCTTGCCCTCTTTTTGCCCTTTGTCCGTGAGGCGGTGGACTCTGCACGTGAGGATGCAGCTCCTGCAGAGTGTGCAGGCGGGACCGCACACTGTGCGGATGTGGTGGTCTTTGGTTCCCAGCGTATCACCCAGCTTGCAGGCATCGTCACGGGGGGGAGCGTCGGGATTGTCTGGCCGGTGGCTCTGATAATCACGCTCTTTGCGTTCGTCTCAACCGGTGTGGTGTACTTTTTGCTGAGCTGAACACAGGGAACCGAACAGAAAGCGGAAGATTCTAAAAAAGGAATGAAAACAAGAATTATTCATAGCTGCGGTCATGGTCGCTGTCGGGCATCTCCGGCGGAGCAACGGAATCTGTCAGGTCAATCTCCAGTCCACCGAATATACCGGCAGCAAGGTTGTAGATGACAGAGATGATAGCGCCTGCGATAAACCCAATGATGGCATAGATGACCGTCAACACAAGAATGGCAACGATTGCCCAGACCAGCGTCATCTCTCCAACGGGCAATGGAAAAAACGGGGCTGCAGCAACACCAAAGAGGGCGACCAGTACTGCCAGCACAGCCGCGATGAATCCAAGCACGAGGGATACCGCGGCAAAGATCTTTGCACATGAAAAAATGTTGATACTTCTGATTTCGGCCATAATTCACCTGACTATCTTTTTGCTCGCCTTTGATACGTAAAAATATACTGGTTTGCGGCCATACATCTGTGCAGACCGTTTTCTTTGTCTGTATCATCACTCCGTGACAGTGCACTTTTTATTTCCCGGTGAAAAGTATCATGGATGGAAACCGGGAACTTCAGAGATACCATACGGGCATCGGACTGCATTTATATTATCGGTGTTGCAGGAGATTCAGGGTCAGGGAAGACCACCTTTACTCAGGCATTTCGTGCAATCTTCGGGCCTGATCTGGTCTGTGCTTTTTCGATGGATGATTACCATCTTCTTGACAGGGATGCCCGTGCAGAGCAGGGCATCACCCCCCCCTGCACCCGGATGCAAACAATCTCTCCCTCTTTGAGGAACATCTTTCTCTCCTGAAGCAGGGACAGACCATACCAAAACCATCCTATAACCATACGACCGGCAGCTTTGACGCACCTGCCCGTTTTCGCCGAAGAAGATTGTTATTGTGGAAGGTCTGCACCCTTTTTCAACAGAAAACCTGCGCCGGTTGTTTGATTTTACCTGTTATGTTGACCCTGCCGAAGAGGTGAAGTATGCCTGGAAGATGGCCCGCGATGTCGGGGGGGACAGAGGGTATTCCCATGATCAGGTAAATGCAGAAATTCGTGCACGTAAACCGGATTATGAAGCATATGTGGCCCCCCCACAGAGACAGTATGCCGATGCCATCATCAGGATCACCCCCCCTCGGTCTTTGATGTATCCGGGTCGCGGGGCATGTATGCGGTCAGCCTCCTGCAGGAACGGTTTGAAAATACCGTCAAAAACATTGTCATCCCCCCCCTGGATCTCTTTGCCATGACCTCCCTTGCAGAACGGGATTTTCTTATCGGGTTCCAGTCTGAAGAGATCTACGGAAGAACAATGGGTGCCGTACGGTTTGATGGGGATTTCCGCTATGAGGTGATTCGCCGGCTTGAGGAAGCAGTGGAAGAGGAGACCGGTGTGGGGCCGGTCTCCCTCTATGCGGGACGAGAGTATGTGACCGCGACAGAGGCAATGGAACTGATTCTTGCGTGGCGTATCATCAACCGCCGGATCTTTATGGAGTACCGGATGCAGGATGGCGGATGCGTGCCGGTGAAGTGATCCTGTGGTGACAGGAGGGTGAACTTTTTCTACACGTCTGACAGAATCGATACCGATGAAACAGGTTCACGGGGGGGTGTGTCTGCTTGCTGTGGCAGTCCTTGTTATCTCTGTTGCTGCATGCGGGTGCATTGCATATATCTTCAATCCCGGACCTTCGGCGGACTATCCTGAGGTTGGGCCCTATGAGGATGATGGCAGACTTGCGACATCATCTCTGACATTTCCTTTTCAGGGGGGGAGGTCCGTATCGGTATCGGTGACGGTGCCGCAGGGCCTGTATGAGGCGGCATCAGATGCCGATAAACGTGCGGTTCTTTTAGGTGAATGGGAGGAAGATGACGACTGGACCACCGGTATTACCTCTCGTATCTTACGGATCCACAGATGGATTCGGTATATGCTGCCACCGCCGATGCCCTGAGGGCAGGTGTACCGGATACTGCAGAGAACAGTGATGAATATATTGAATTCCTGACCGTCTATGTGCAGTCACTGGCATACAATACCAGTCCGGATGAAACCGGGCCGAAATTCCCGGTTGAGACGGTTATTGAGAAGGCGGGCGACTGCGATGACAAGAGCGTTCTTCTGGCAGGTCTTCTCTCAAGGGAGGACTACAATGTATCACTCTTCTACTTCCCCGATGATTCCCACATGGCGGTGGGGGGGTTGCAACAGATGAACCCGGATACCGTGACAGCGGCTACCTCTTTATTGAAACGACCAATGTGAGCCTGATTGGCATTCCCACTGAAATATTTGAGAACGGTGCATCGCTCACGTCCGATCTCTTTGTCATTCCTGTCGGGAATGGCACGATGGGGTATGGGAAGGCAGACGAGACACGACGGATTGACCGGGCAGCGGCCGAAGCACGGGTCCGCACAGAGGAAGAGAAGGTCTCCCTTGTTACGATGGAGGAGAATCTGGTATTGAAAAATACGGAACTGAACAAAGAGAATGCTACCCTTCTGCACCTGAAGAATTCCGGTGATATCTCCGGCTACAATGCTGCGGTTTCAGGTTATAACCTTCATGTTGCCGACTACAACGAGGCGCTGGAGGAATACCGCGCCTGTTATGCAGCCTATCTCGCCGATGTTGAATTTGTCAATTATGTCGCCACCCATCTTTATGACCGTCCCGGTCTTTCAGAGGCAGTCACTGCCTGGGAACGCGAAGCTGCCTGAACCATGTATTCTCTCCGTCCCCCCCGTCAGGCGGAGATAATCGGGAGATGTGTCCGTGGATTTGATCGATGGATACATTCTCCTCCCTCCTCGTTGTTTGTCCTCCCGGAGAGGAATGCCTGTTTGGACATTTGATTTCTCCGGATAACCTGGGGGGGATATTCTTTTGCCCGTGCTGCGATGAACTGAAATGTCTGTGACATACTCCAGAATCGTATCAGGATATATAAGGTGCCGACCGTGTGCAGGCCGAAAGTGAACGATATCTTCCCGGTATACAGTATGTCCCCCCCGGATCTGTTTCCCGCATCCCGTTTCCCTTTAGGTAATGACGACACCGATATATGAAATCCGGTCAGATATAGATGTAGTTGATGATATGCTGAATGTTGAAAATCTTCACGTTGAAGTGGGAGGAAAAGAGGTTATCCACGGCGTTGACCTCCGTATCCCGGAAGGGGGGGAGACACATGTCCTGATGGGACCGAACGGGTCCGGGAAGACTACCCTTCTGCGTTCCATAATGGGATTTAGTAATTATACGGTGACCAAAGGACGGATCACCTTCCGGGGACATGATGTCACCGAACTGCCGTTGCACGAACGGGCACGCTATGGCATGGGTATGATGTTTCAGCGCCCGCCTACGATTGCCGGTCTCAAACTCGGCAAACTGCTGGATGTGATGTCTGGGGGCACTCCTGCAAAGGCATACGAATATGCTGAAATGATGAACATGAGTTCGTTTCTGGACCGTGACCTGAATGCAAACTTTTCCGGCGGTGAGATCAAACGCAGTGAAGTGCTTCAGCTGATGGTTCAGCAGCCTGATTTAGTCATGCTTGATGAACCGGAAAGCGGTGTGGACCTCGAAAATATCGCACTCATCGGGAGAGCGATTGCCCGGCTTGTCGATAAGGACCGGCATATCATAAACCGCCAGAAATCCGGTCTGATCATTACCCACACCGGGTTTATCATGGATTATCTGGAAGCGGATGCCGGGCACATGCTCTGTAATGGTGAGATACGGTGCCGGGGGGTAACCCGCGGGAAATACTGAAGGTAATTCAGGAACACGGATATCAGGAGTGTATTGAATGCGCAAAGCTGTAGAAGGATTTGAGGACCTATCGTCTGAGGATCAGGAACGTCTTGAACAATCCGGGATGATGCTCTCCTCCGAGAACCGGTGCGGAAGTTTCTTCCAGGCAGACCAGGATGTCAAACACACGTCCTGCACATATGAAGGAATTGAGATGCTTCCGACAGCAGAAGCACTCAAAAAATACGACTGGCTCAAGGATTATTACTGGAATCTTATTGATAAGGACAAGGACGAATACACCCGGTATGTTGCAGCGCAGGAGCCACGCGGATATACTATCATCGCAAAGAAGGGCAGCAAAAATATCTTCCCCCCCTCCAGACCTGCCTGTTCATGGCAACGGACGATATCCAGACGGTCCACAACATTATCGTTGCCGAGGAAGGGGGGGCTGAACTGCACCTCATAACCGGATGTGTCTCCAGCCACTCCGTGGGCCATGGAAAACACTATGGGATCACGGAATTTTATGTGGGTAAGGATGCTCTCATCAGCACGACGATGATCCATACCTGGGGGGGTGAGGATGTTGAGGTCGTCCCGCGGAGTGCAGCACGGGTGGAGGAGAACGGCACGTTCCTCTCCAACTATATCAGCATGAAACCGGTGAAGCGTGTCCAGATGTACCCTGAAGCCCGGTTAAGCGGTGAGAATTCCGTGGCCCGGTTCAGTTCGGTTGTGCTTGCACCGGAGGGTTCGGAACTTGACCTCGGCCAGCGTGCCATTCTGGAAGCGAAGGGTACGAGTGCCGAACTCCTGTCCCGGGTGATCACCCGTGGCGGCAATGTGATCGCGAGAGCCCACATCATCGGCGGGGGGGCGGAGGAGACCCGCGGCCATATCGAGTGCAAGGGTCTCATTCTTGAGGACGGCATTATCCATGCAATCCCGGAGATCGAGGGGGGGCGGCTCACCAATACCGAACTCTCCCATGAGGCGGCAGTGGGAAAAATCGCCCGCGATGAGATTGAATACCTGATGGCCCGGGGGGGTCTGAATGAGGAAGAGGCAACGGCAACCATCATTCGCGGGTTCCTTGACGTGAAGATACAGGGCCTGCCGGATTCACTCCAGCGGCAGATCGATGCCGCGATTGACGCTGCAGAAGACGGGTTCTGAAGGGTATGGTCTTTATCGACCTCACCCGTTCCTTTCCCGAACCCGCCTGCACGTATCCCGGCGATTGTGTCCCGGAGTGCCGCAGAGTGCAGAGGGACGGCTATCGTGTCTCAGTAGTGGTGGCAGGCAGCCACAGCGGGACTCACATCGACGCGCCCGCCCATTACATCGAAGACGGGCTGACCATTGACCAAATCCCGTCCGAGACGTTTATCGGCCCGGTGACGATCGTTGATCTCGGCCACCGGCGGTCAGCCATCCATCCTGAGGATATTCGTACCGGGATGGATGCAGAGCGGATCATCATCAAGACGGGGTATTCAGAAAAAACGTCATTTGATCCTGCATATGCATATCTTGATCAGGATGCCGCAGACCTTGTCGCCGCATCAGGTATCCGGGTTATCGGCATTGATACCCCCCCGTCCATTGAGGCCTATGATGGGACTGGTGATGTGCACCGCCGGATTCTGGGGGCGGGCATCCCGGTTATTGAATACCTCGATCTCAGCGAGGTCGGCGAGGGAGACTATTATATGATCGCCCTGCCACTGAAGATTACTGATGGCGACGGGGCACCGGCCCGGGTCATTGTGCAAAAGGAGGATGTATGAGTTGTATCACTGACGCCGTAGAAGAGATGGAAAAGGTAACCCGGGGGGGCACCGGGTGCCACGACTGTAATGTAAAGATTGAACGCCAGCCGGATGCACCGATGTGCCAATATGTGCGGGGGGGTGTCAACCTGAAGGTCGGGTTTGGCGGTGCGGCGGCAGATGTGGTCACGCAGTATCCGTTAGAGACGGTCACCCGGATCCCGTTTATGTTCGGTGCGCCACTCGAATCACCGGAACAGCGGACCGCTGCCTGTGGGATACTGAGTGTGGTGGCACGGTTCCTCTGTCTCTGCAGGAGGGCGCAGGCATGCGGCCCCGAAGATCATGATGCGTGCTTCACGAATTTCCGTTCAGTCTATGATGGTAAAAAGATCTATGTAAACGGAAATCTCCCCCCCGACCTTGTCCGTCTTCTGGGGAAGAGTTCTGTCTCCTCACCGGAAGACGCGGACGTGATCGCGGTGGGCGGCGATGGTCTCTTCTCAGAGGAAGGTCTTGCACTGACAGACCACTACCGGGGGGAAAAAAGAAATGATCTTTGTCGGTCCTGCTACCGCAGGTGTTGCCACATTCCTGAACGAAGAACACTGGTGCCCCCCCTTTGCCCGGTGAGCGGCAGCAAACAGATAGATTGAATACTCCTCTTTTTCATGGTACCTGTATGCTCTTTGGCTCTTCAGGCATACGCCGTCCGTTCGGATCTGAACTGATAAAAACTGCACGGGAGGTCGGCGGTTGTGTCGGCGCCTCCTGTTCTTCCATTGTCATTGGTCGTGACGCACGCACGACCGGTCCCCCCCTGCTGGAAGCAGCGTTTACCGCTGGCGCCGCTGCGGCCGGATGCCGGGTGATTTCCGGGGGGGGTGTTGCCCCTACTCCCACCGTTGCATATGCCGCACGGCACCATGATGCCGGCTGTATGATCACTGCTTCCCACAATCCTGAGGAATACAACGGGCTCAAACTGGTGAACCCGGATGGTTCCGCCTTCTCTCTGGCACGCCAGCAGGAGATTGAGGAGACCCATGCCCTGCCACATATTACCGACTGGAACAAACAGGGTGAGACAGCTGAAACAGATATTATCCGGCCCTATCTGGATGTGATACAGGATGCCATCTCTCTCCCGGAAGGTCTGCATGTCGTGCTTGACTGTGGAAACGGTGCGGCGTCCCGTGTCACACCGGCCCTTCTCCGGCGTGCGGGCATACAATATACCGGCATTAACTGCACGGTGCAGGGCTTTTTTGCCCGGCCGTCCGAACCCCCCCTGAAAGAAAATCTGCCCTACATCCCCGCCATGGTGAAACAGTCTGGTGCCGCAGGTGCCCTTATTCACGATGGCGATGCTGACCGGTTCATGGCATTTGACAATCAGGGAAATTATATCAGCGGTGACCATCTCCTCATGCTCTTTGCCGAATGGACCGGTGCAAAGACGGTGGTGACCACTGTTGATGCATCTATGGCCATAGAAGAGGTGGCGACCGTCAGAAGAACACCGGTCGGCGATTCGTTTGTCTCAGAAGCACTGGTGGCAGGGGGGGGACTTTGGCGGTGAACCATCCGGAAGCTGGATCTTCCCTGCCCATTCTCTCTGTCCGGACGGGCCGTATGCCGCGGCCCTCTACTGTGCGATGGCAGCAGAGTGGGACGTCGCCGAGAAGATAGCAGAATATCCCCCCCACTATCCCATCATACGCCGTTCATTCCGTCGCGAAGACGGACGTGCCCTGCTTCTCGCGCTGGGTGCAGATAATCCGACGGATGGCATCCGCATCGAAGAGGAGGACGGCTGGTGTCTGATCCGGGCAAGCGGCACGGAACCAAAGGTTCGTGTCACCGCCGAAGGGCGCGATACAGTGTCTGCGGAAAAAATGGCACAGAAAGGGGGGGAAGCTCTCATCTGTGTGGGATAACTTATACATTAATACAGGGCAAATATCATTTGATTGACTATGCTGTGTGTCCTGCTTGCAGCGGGCGAGGGGGGGAAACGGATGGCTCCTCTCACCGCAACCCGCCCGAAAGTGATGCTTCCTGTCGCGAACCGGCCGATGATTGAACACCTGATCTGTGCAGTGCGTGATGCGGGCATCGACACGTTTATTATCGTTGTCGGATTCCGTGAGAAGGAGATCCGTGACTATTTTGGTGATGGTGAGAAGTGGGGGGGGTCTCAATTCGCTATACGGTCCAGAGAGCCCAGAGCGGCACCGGTGACGCCCTCCGGGCAGCAAAGGGACTGGTGAAGGGACGGTTCCTGCTCATGAACGCTGATATGATCGTAACTGCCGACGATGTCAGGCGTATCTGTGCTTCTTCTGCACCGGCGGTTGGTGTCGTTGAGAGCGAGCACCCGGAACAGTACGGGGGGGTGATCACGGAGACCGGAGGGAAGGTCACCGGCATCTATGAAAAATCGTCGAACCCGCCGGGCAACCTGATCAATGCGGGAATCTATCTTTTTGATGATGATATCTTTGCAGAGGCGGACCGCCTTGTGCCTTCGCCCCGCGGGGGGGAATATGAACTGACCGATGCCCTCTTACCTGCATATCCCGCAGTGAACTGTATGCGGTGCCGCTGGTGTCGTGGTGTGATATCGGTGCCCCGTGGAATCTTTTAGAGGCAAATGAGGATGCACTCTCCGGCATGGCTCCCGGTATCCGGGGGGGTGAAGTGGAGGAGGTGTCACCCTGAAAGGTGCGGTGGTGCTTGCAGAGGGCAGCGTCATCCGCTCCGGAACCTATATTGAAGGGCCCTGTATGATCGGGACCGGGTGCACCATTGGCCCGCATGTCTATATCCGGGGCAGTACGGTCATCGGAGACGACTGCCACGTTGGCCATGCCAGTGAACTAAAAAATTCGGTGATCTTTCCCCCCCGGACAAAGATACCGCACTTCAGTTATATCGGTGACAGTGTCATTGGTTCCGGGTGTAATTTCGGTGCCGGGACAAAGGTGGCCAACCTTCGTCATGACAAGGAACCGGTGAAGGTAGGGGGGGTGTCTCCACCGGACGTAAGAAGTTCGGGGGGGCCGTTGTTGGTGACAACGTCCTCTTTGGCATCAACTGTTCGATCAATGTGGGAGCCTCTGTCGGAAGGGATGTCCGGGTCGGCCCGCACACGGTGGTCAGCGGTACGATTGCCGATGAGTCCGTTCTTGGGAGGAACTGATACCATGCAGGCAGTTGTTCTTGCAGGAGGGGGGGAAGGGTCACGGCTGCGCCCGCTGACCCGCAACCGCCCGAAGGCACTGATTCCGGTGGCAAACCGGCCCATTATCGAGTATGTCATCGAAGCGCTGACGGAGGTAGGGGGGGTGCGGGATATTACCGTCGTCGTCGGCTACCGCAAAGAGCAGGTTATTCACTGCCTTGCAAACCTTCCGGTGCCGGTGAATGTCATCGTACAGGAGAAACAACTGGGGGGGGTGGCGGATGCCCTTATGGCAGCAAAGGATCATGTCTCCGGCAGGTTCCTTCTGCTTCCCGGTGACAATGTCATCAGGGCGGCGGCCCTCCGCCCTCTCTGTGGAGACGGTGGTCCTGCTCTCCTCACCACCACCCATTCCCAACCGACGGATTTTGGAGTGGTACAGACTCATGAGGGATTTGTAGAGGAGATAACCGAAAAGCCGGATGTGGCCGAATCATTTCTGGTTTCAACCGGTGTCTTCTCACTGGACCCTTCGGTATTCAGCTATCATGAACCCGGGCTGGAACTCCCCCCCGGTATGATCAACCGGATGATCGCCGACGGCATTGGTGTCCGGTCGCACCGTATCACGGAGGGCTGGTCTGATGCGGTCTTTGCATGGGATTTGCTCACCCTGAACCGGTTATTGCTGAAGAAGACGGTCTCCCTCTCAGCCGGAACGATCTCACGGCATGCCACAGTGGAAGGCCGGGTCTCAATCGGTCGCGGGACACAGATTCTCCCGGGCACTGTGATCACCGGACCTGCGGTCATCGGTTCGAACTGTATCATTGGCCCGAATGCCTGTATATCAGCCGGGACTGCAATCGGGTCGGGCGTGACGGTGGCCCCCCCTTTTCACATATCTCTCGCAGTATTCTGATGGATGATGTGACGGTCGGGTCGCATTCCAGTCTCAGAGAGAGTGTGGTTGGAGAAGGTTGCAGTCTTGCAGACCATACCGTATCCGTCTGTGGAGAGTTTGCCACAGATGTCCGGGTCGATGTGTCTCCGGTGTGCTTGGTACGATTATGGGAGACCGGGTACAGACCGCACCCTTTACGGTGCTGAAGAATGCTGTTGTCGGCAATAATGTGGTTGTTGAGACGGCTGGCCGGACGATTACCGGGTATGTTCCGGATCAGAGAGTGGTGATGTAGATGTGCGGGATTGTCGGATACATCGGCTGGCGTGACGCTGCACCCATGCTTGTCGAAGGGCTGAAAAGTCTCGAGTACCGAGGGTATGACTCGTTTGGGGGGGTTGCCACCGGAACAGACCGTCTTATGGTGGCCAAACGGAAAGGACGTATCTCTGAACAGGCGGACTGCGTATCGGGCTGCCATGCACCCGTGGGATTGGTCATACCCGGTGGGCGACCCACGGTCTGCCCGATGACCGCAACGCCCATCCACACACCGACTGTAGCGGACGGTTTGCCATTGTCCACAATGGTATTATTGAAAACTACGCTGAACTCAGGCGGGGGCTGGAGGAGCGTGGCCATCGGTTTACTTCTGATACGGACAGCGAGGTGATTGCCCATCTCATTGAGGAGGCATGGGAGGGAGATTTTGCCGCTGCAGTCCGTGGTGTCCTTCCGCTTCTGGAAGGATCATATGCGATTCTTGCGCTCTGTGCAGATACTGATGAGGTCGTTGCCGCACGGGAACGCAGTCCGCTGGTGTTAGGTCTTGGTGACGACGAATTCTTTGCCTGCTCTGACGCAACCCCCCCATTGTCGCATATACCCGGAATATTCTGGTCATGGAAGACGGGGGATCTGGCAGTGATACGGCGTGGTTCAGTTGCGGTGGAGAATGGGGGGGAGACCGTCGTTCGTGAAACGACGTATATTGACTATGACGTTGAAGCGTCCCGGAAAGGCGGGTTTGAACACTTCATGCTCAAGGAGATCTTTGAGCAGCCCGATGTCTTCCAGCAGTCATTCCGCCTGGCATGTAAACATCATGGCATCAGCATGCTCCTCAGCCGTGCACGTGGAATCTCGGTGATCGCCTGTGGGACCTCGTATAATGCTGCTCTGCTCTTTCGGTATTTTGTCGAGAAAGAATGTGGTGTGCCTGTCCGGGTGGATCTGGCCTCAGAGTACCGGTATCTCTCCACACCGGGTGATGAGATCGTGATTGCGGTCTCCCAGTCGGGAGAGACTGCCGACACCCTGTCGGCCCTGAAAAAAGCGGCGTCTTCAAACTGTGCAACCATTGCAATTACCAATGTGCAGGGGGGGAGTTCCATTACTCGTGCAGCAGATGATACCATCTATACCGGGGGGGCCGGGCCTGAGATCAGCGTGGCTGCCACAAAATCGTATATGGGCCAGTATGCAGCATTTGTCGGCCTGCTTGCCGGGATGAGCTGTTCTGACATGTCTGCTGTGGAACGTTCCGTCCGGCAGGCCATTGAGGAGTCCCTTCTCACGGATGTGAATGAGGCGGTCAGTCTCTGTGTTGGGGCATCAACCCTCTTCTATGTCGGCAGGGGTATCTTTTATCCGGTTGCCCTGGAAGGAGCCCTCAAGATGAAGGAGATTTCCTACATCCATGCCGAGGGGTATGCGGCGGGTGAGATAAAACACGGCCCCCCCTTTGCCCTTCTTTCAAAAGATACGCCCGCTGTCGCTGTCTGCCTGCCCGGAGACGGGTATCAGTCGATGCTCGGCAACCTCCGGGAGATGAAGGCACGGGGGACTCCTCTCATCGGCATCGGCTATGGAGATGACATTGACCTGCAGGATGTGGCCGATGTCTGCATTCCGGTCCCCCCCAAAGGGACGCATATGCGCAGGTGGCTGCGGTGACGGTTATTATGCAGCGGATTGCATATTATACGGCGCTTGCCCTTGGGCGGGATATTGACAAACCCCCCCGGAACCTTGCAAAGAGTGTGACGGTTGAATGATGATACAACGGAACAATTGATGATATGAATATTCTTCTTATTTCAACACAGGATTATATCCACCATCCGGTGCCTTCACGGCACCACTATATCTTCGAAGAACTTGCAAAGACGCATGAGGTTCACGTGCCTCACTTTCATGTGAGTGAGGGAAAAGAACGCGATACCCGTCTGCATGTTCACGAAGCGACGAAATATTACACGAAATCTCCGCTGAAACATTATCTCTTCAACAGCCCTACCCATTTTAAGGTGATTGAAGAGATTGTCCGGGATAATGACATTGACGTCATCGTCACCGGGCATATCCTTGCAGGTACTGCAGCAATACGGAGCGGAAAAAAGCATAATGTGCCGGTAGTGTTTGACCTGAAGGACTGGCTTCCTGAATCTGCTGCTGCATATTACAAATCGGGTCTGGTGAAAGATGTACTCCGAAAAGGTGTCTGGGAGATTACAAAATATAATCTGAAACATTCTTCAGAGATTGTCACCGTCTCCCCCTCGCTTGTGGATCTCCTCAGAGAACGGGGGGGATTTGAATCCCGCCTCATTACCAATGGGGGGGTAAATACTGATATTTTTGTGCCGATGGACGGAGCGAAATGCCGCGAACGTCTGGGCATCCCGAAGGATCAGTTCGTGATAGGATTTGAGGGAAGCATTGAACGGTTTTTTGCTCTTGACAAGGTGATCTCTGCAATGAAAGAGATTGTCGTGCAGAAGGAGAATACCACCCTTCTGATCGTCGGCGGCGGGCTCTTCACTGATTATGAAGCTGAGCTTAAACAGCTTGTCATTGATCTGGGACTGGAGGATGTCGTGAAGTTTACCGGAACCGTGCCCTATTCGCATCTGCCTCATTATATATCAGCAATGGACGTCTGCTGTATCCCGTATGTGGATGAAGACTGGGTCTCCCACTCTCTTCCCAACAAGTTTTTTGAATATTCTGCATGCGGAAAACCGATTCTTTCCACCCCCCCTGTGCCCGATGTGATGAGAATACAACAGGGAAATGTCTTCCCGTACACCACCTATGAAGAGTTTGTTGATCTCTGTCTGGGATTTTCCACGGGAGTTCCTGAATTCAACCTTGATGTGCGGGCATATAGCTGGAAGAAGAAGGCAGAAGAGTTTGAATCGATATTTCGAAGGGTAATCAAAGAAAATTTATAGATCAGGCAAATTAAAAGGTATTAATACTCTCAGGTTATGATGCTTATCTGAAGTACATGAAATATGAGGCATTTCGAAAATATCGGATATATGGAATACTGGCAGGCATTGCCTTACTCTCTATTTTATCTCTCTGGCTCAGAATGCTCCCTGAGCAGGGTCTGGTCACCGAACTGGGGGTAAACCTGCTGGGAAACGATCCCTGGTATAATCTCCGCCAGGTAGAGGTGACGGTCGCCCATTTCCCTGATTATCTCTGGTTTGATCCAATGACAGAATTCCCTACCGGGAATGTTATTCACTGGGGGCCGATTTTCGTGCAGATCATCTCCCTCCTTGCAATAGTTACGGGTGCTGCCACCCGGCCTGAGATCATGTATGTGGCGGCCTGGGTGCCTCCTCTCATGGGTATGGCGATGGTTCCCCCCCTGCTTTATGCCGTAGGTGAGCGGATTGCTGACTGGAAGTGCGGTCTGTTTGCTGCCTTATTCGGGGCGGTTGTTTCAGGACAATACTTCTACCGTTCTCTGTTTGGATTTGTGGACCACCATATTGCAGAGACCCTTTTCGGGACACTCTTTTGTCTCTGTTATATTCTTGCCCTGATGGAGATCCGGAAGAACCCGGTATCATTCTCTGATCTGGATTCACTAAAACGTCCGGCTCTCTTTGCTCTTGCGGCAGGTGTTGCCTTTTATCTTGGTCTTGCTGTCATGCCGACCATGATCCTCTTTGCGATGATTGTGGCAATCTTCACGGTCTTTCAGTTTGTACGGGATTCCTGGAAAAAACAGAATAGTGATGGACTATTTCTGGTAAACACGGGGGTATTTCTCTGTGCGATTGCTGGTCTTTTTGTTATCGGGTTTAACAGTGAAGGTTTTTCCATGGCACGGTATTCTCCGGGACAGGCGATTGCCTACCTGCTGCTGATCATTGGCACTGCTATCCTGTGGTCTCTCCAGCGCGTTCTCAGGGATAGACCCTGGCAGTATTACCCTGCCGTCATTGTCGGTGCCATTGCAGCCGCCTACATCGTGCTCTCTGTTGTCGCACCTGAGTTTTCCCGGATGCTTCTTGGAAACCTCTTTGCATTCTTCGGTCAGTCCGCAACAGTAATGACCATTCAGGAAGCCCGCCCGTGGGAAGCGGCAAATGCGTGGAGTTCATACGGCTTTGGTCTTATCCTGATGTTCGGCGGGTTTGCCGCACTGATCTGGGATTTTATCCGGAAAGAGCGTGCAGAACACCTCTTTGTGCTGGTCTGGTCTGTCATCATTCTCTTCTCAACCATGCAGCACGTGCGGTATGAATACTATGTTGCAGTAAATATTGTGCTCCTCGCTGCCTACTTCATGTACCGGACTCTTTCGGCAGCACAGGGCCGGCTTCTGGAGATGACAGGTATTGAGGGGGACAAAGCAACGGAGGATGCTCCGTTGCCTGCGGAAAAGGTGAAGAAAGGAAAACGTCAGCCTCCAAAGAAAGATGTGAAGGAGACAAAACAGGGGGCACTGTCATCTGTGGTCATCATCCCGTTTGCTGTCGGGGTAATCTTTTCCCTGCTCTTTATCTCATCCTCGGTTGCAACTGACTTTGATATCGGACGTAGCATGGCATACGGTGGCATGCAGCCGGACTGGCACTCATCCCTCGAATGGTTCGGGGAAAACTCTCCTGACACCGGAGTTGACTACTATGGGATATATGACAAAGAGACCTTCACCTATCCTCCTGAATCGTATGGCGTGATGTCGTGGTGGGATTACGGGCATTACATCACCTTTGTATCAAAGCGGATTCCCAATGCCAATCCGTTCCAGCATGGGGTAGCCGGGCCGAACGGTGCTGCTGCATTCTTTTTGCAGGAAAATGAAGCAGACGCAGACACCATAATGGACAATGTCGGCACCCGCTACATCATCACCGACATTGAGATGGACACCGGCAAATTCTGGGCGATGGCCACCTGGTATGACCCTGATGTGGGGGGGGTGCCCCATATATGAACAAAATCCGTGACCAGAGCGGAAACGAGGGCTACATATACGCAGAGGAATACTTCAACACCATGGTCTCGCGTCTGCATAATTTTGACGGCTCAATGGCAGAACCGGATGAGACATATCACTTTGAGAATAATGGAAAGACCTACAGCTATATGACTCTCTCTCCGCTCAAACCGGTGGCCGCGCTGCAGCATTACCGGCTGGTTCATGAGTCTGATACCAATGTCTTTGCAAATAAGGCGGTTGGCGACCTGAAGTATGTCAAGATCTTTGAGTATGTCCCTGGGGGGGCGGTAATCAAAGGAGACGGCATCATTGAAATTCCGCTGAAGACCAATACCGGTCGTGAGTTCACCTACCGTCAGGAGAGTGTAAACGGTTCCTTTGTCGTGCCCTATCCCACAGACGGTTCGGTGTCTGGCATCACCACCCTCGGGCCGTATACCATTACCGGAACCGATCAGACATTCATGGTCACCGAGTCTGACATTCAGTCAGGAAAACAGATCTAAAAATAATATCATTCTGTCCTTTTAGGACAGGAAAGAATTTCTTCTCTTTTTTGTTCGTGACGGATCCATATATGAGACCTCAAACCCGGGGGGGATGACAACCCGCCAGACCGGCAGGGGGGGAGTTCGGGTAAGATCGACCACACAGATGCGGTCCGTATAGGGGGGGGTGACCGCCGCAACTGCTGCATGGAGTTCTTCATCCGTTGCAGAGTAGCGCGTCGCCGGGATATCTGCTGCGGATACTACGGGGGGGGCATCAGCAAACCAGATGTGGTTGATACGTTTGTAGCGTTCATACCCGGCCTTTTCCACCATTGCGGAACGTCCGGAATGGATGCCGATTTCTTCGGTGAAGATCTGTGACGCGCGGTTTCGTGCCAGTTTCAGCAGCGTGCATGCAGCTGCCACACCGGGATCCGGATGCGTGGACGCGGCCATCATGATCATGAAGGGATCTTGTGTAACCGTGTCATCGGCAACCGCTGCAACGGTGGGGGATGCCATATGCGTTATTTAAGTGCCACATGGTGACTTCAATGCCTTCAGCAGCAAATGTCTCCATGAGTGTTGCCGCCGGCGTTCCCGGTTCCGGGAGAAGGCGTATTCCCAGAGATTTGTTCTTTTCTGCACGGCTCAGTGCGTCCCGTTCGATGATTTCGTAGATGCCATGGATGACTGCCTCTTCCGGGACATTCCCTGTTCCCAGACCATTTGGATCACTGCGGAAGAGCTGATTTGCCATACCAACAGGGTCGTAGGGATGATACACGGCATTTGCCGGGATGTATACCCGTTCGTCGTAGAGAATGTCCTGTCCCGGCACCCAGTGGAATTTTTCTCCAATCTCAGGTTTTCGCGGGAGTATCAGTTCTTCCGGATCAACAGCACGCGTCAGTCCCACTTCTTCGTACGATGCGATATCCATGGAACCCCCCCCGGAATAGGTTGAACTGCAACGTTCTATTGTTCCCATCATCGCAGCGCATCTGGCTTCTGCTGCGGTGATCCCTGCACCTGCCGTCACTTTTCCCAGTCGTTCTCTCGGACGGACGCTACACCAGACCGGAATCCCAAGGTGGTCTTTTTGGGTAATTTCCAGGAAGTCTCCAATTCCTGTCTCTTCGGTGAGTGAAACTGCTGTCTCATATGTTTTTTCGGCTGTACGGGTGCGCGGGACCCCCCCGGATGTGGAGACGTATTCATGGCGGCTGACTTCGAACCGGTTCATTATCTCTACCATTTGCGATCCAGTTTTTTTATATCTTGGCCCGTCCTTTCTTTTGTATATGGATGACGTGGCCATACGTCCGGGGATGCGGGTACGCTATCCGCGCACCGGCACGGCGGGCACTGTTGTACGAATTGAGGAGATACGCGGCAACATGTTTGCTGAGATGGATACAACAGGGCTTCTCTACAGGACCGATCAGCTGGTGCCCATTGAAGGAGAGGTTGAAGAACCGAAAAAAGTGCATGAATCATCTGATATTACCGATTATGAGCGTCTCAGGGAGACGGAATCATCAGACGACATGCAGGAAAAATATGATCAGGTTACCGGCGTTGGTGCCGGGTAACCGGGACGGAAGAGTGGTGTCACTCTTCAATCGGGATGGTGGTAAGTTTCACTGATTCCACCCCCCCTTTCTGTGACATCAGACGTTCGGCGATATCCTTGATTATCTTACCATCCCCCCCGCGAAGGAGAATGATCTCAACACATCGGTCATGGCTGACGTGGGAATGAAGGGATGACTGGATCACGTTGAGATAGTCATGCTGTATTTCGGTGAGTACCTGCAGCAGGCCACGATGCTCATGATCATAGACCATTGTTATTACTCCCTGTCGTTCACCGGTTACATCTGACATCCATTTATAATATGTGATATAATTCCGTATAGCGTCGCGTATCCCCCCCTCTGAACGGGATGAATACCCGCGACATTCCAGTATTTCATCAAATCTGTCAAGAAGATTTTTTGGCAGGGAAATTCCGATTCGTGAAAGGTCTGATTCGTTTGACATGTATGTTCCTCAAAAACAAGTTGTTATTCTCTGTTGTACTTATTAACTACAAAGGTTAATATTCCTCTTACTCTGTGTTATTCGTCCCTGCTGGTGTCAGGCAATGCAGTGATCCGGTCCGTGACCGGTTCTGTTTAAATATCCCGATGATACGGGAACTGCACACCGAGTAGGTATAAGTAGGGCGGTTGTATACTAATAGTGAGGTTTGAAGTTCATTGAGTGATCCATTGATTCCCAGTGTCAACATCGGTGTAGTCGGACATGTTGACCATGGCAAGACCACGCTTGTCTCAGCACTTACCGGTCTGTGGACGGACCGGCACAGTGAGGAGATCAAACGTGGGATCTCCATCAGGCTTGGATATGCGGATGCCACTTTTTACCGGTGTTCGTCATGTGAAGGCCCGGAGGCATATTCCACGTCACAGAAATGTGAATGTGGGGGGGCAAAGGGCGAGCCTGTCCGTACCATATCGTTTGTGGATGCACCAGGACATGAGACACTGATGGCAACCATGCTCTCAGGGTCTGCCCTGATGGATGGTGCAATGCTTGTTATTGCAGCAAATGAACGGTGCCCGCAGCCACAAACAAAAGAGCACCTGATGGCGCTGGAGCTTGTGGGTATCAAAAACATCGTGATTGTCCAGAATAAGATCGATGTCGTCTCGCAGGCCGATGCAATGAAGAATTATCGGCAGATTCGCGAGTTTGTAAAGGGAACCATTGCTGAAAACGCACCGGTTATCCCGGTTTCGGCACAGAAAAAAATAAATTTCGGGGGGGCACTTGTCCAGGCACTCAATGAGTATATACCTGAACCGAACCGTAACCCTGATGATGACCCTCTTCTTCTGGTTGCCCGTTCCTTTGATATCAATAAACCAGGATGCAGCTGGCGTGATGTAAAGGGTGGCGTGATCGGAGGATCCCTGACGCAGGGGGGGCTCTTTCACGACGGCGATGAAATTGAGATTCGTCCCGGGCTGAAGTTGCAGGTAGAAAACCAGACAGTATGGGAGCCCATTCAGACAAAGGTGACCACAATCAATGCCGGTTCCAAACGCGTGCAGGAGGCAACTCCCGGCGGTCTGCTTGGGGGGGTGGGTACGAAACTGGATCCGGCGCTGACGAAGAGTGACGCCTTTCCGGACAGGTGGTAGGCCATATCGGTCATCTTCCTCCGGTGTGGGACAGACTGGCATTTACCGTAAAGCTGATGGAGCGGGTTGTCGGTTCGGATGATGAATTCACCATTGACCCACTCCGCCATAAGGAACCGCTGATGCTTTCGGTTGGTACTGCAGTGACGGTGGGTGTGGTCGTAAATACAAAGAAAGACGTGGTGGAAGTCGTCCTGAAACGTCAGGTATGCGCAGCTGTCGGATCACAGATTGCAATATCACGTCAGGTTGGCGGCCGCTGGCGGCTGATTGGGATGGGGGGGACACTGGTTTAGTGCTCGTCCTCTTCGATGCAAATGCACTGATGATCCCGGTTCAGTTCGGTGTGGATATCTTCACCGGAGTGGAGGAACTCGTCGGTGCCTTTGAACCGGTGACGCTGGAGGATGTGAAAGATGAGCTTACCGGACTCTCCCGTGGTCGTGGCCGTGATGCGGCTGCGGCACGGGTGGGTGTCACGCTCGCTGCGCGGTGCTGTGTGGAGAGAAGCCCACATCAGGATCTGGCGGTGGATGACCGGATTGTCCGGTATGCCGAAGAGCATCGTTGTGTCGTGGTGACGAACGACAGGCATCTCCGGAAAGAACTGCTCAGCCGGCATATTGATGTGATATATCTGCGTGAGAAAAAGAGGCTCGAAATAATTCGGGGGGGATAGACGGGTGATTACATGTATTATAAAATGACACTTGAAGACAAGGTGCGGGTACCCCCCCGAGCCGTCTTTGGGATAAAGAGATAAAAACTGAACAGGATAATGAGGATTATCTTGATCATATCAAAGTCGTTGTTCTGGATGTACTGCAGGAACAGCTTGAGGGGGGGAGCATCGACAAGGCGATTGGTATCTTTATTGCCGTGACAAAGATCTGTGAGATTGGTGAAGGAGACATCATCCCTGGTGATGGTGGCGTATATTACTCCGTTACCTTCGAGTCAATTGTCCTGCGTCTGGCACATCAGGAGGTTATCGAGGGTGTTGTAGTGGAGACCACCAGTTTCGGTGCGTTTGTCTCCCTGGGTCCGATCGATGCGATGTTGCATGTGAGTCAGATCTCTGATGATTACATCAATTATGATGAGAAGAATGGTATGCTGATCTGTCAGGATACGAAACGCCAGATTAAAGCCGGTGACGGGTTGCGCGGACGGGTTGTAGCACTGTCCCTCTCTGAGCGCGAACCACGTGAATCAAAGATTGGCCTTACCATGCGCCAGTCGGGTCTGGGAACAACAACCTGGCTTGATGAAGAATTTGAAGCAGAGCAGGCAGAAAATGGCGCCTAAAAAACAACCATACGTCTGTCGCGGCTGTCACCGTGTGGTGGACGGCGAGTCCTGTGTGATGTGTGGATCTTCCAATCTCACGCAGGACTGGGCAGGATATCTGGTCATAATTGATCCAAAGCACTCTGATATTGCAAAAAAGATGGCTGTGGATACCCCCCGGGCGAGTGGCACTGAAGGTCCGGTAATGGATTATGCTCTCCCCGATGAATGCCGAAATATTTCCGGGATCCATTTGGTCCTCTTTTTCCTGATATTGCCGCTGCGATGAATGTGTTTGCAGGCCGTATGATCATTGCAGTCGGGGGGGATGTTGTCACCCATAACCTTGTGAGTGCAGGTATTCTGCCGGACGTTGCAGTGATTGACGGCAGTACGATGCGTGAACCCTGCGAACGTGTCGTGGATTTGCCCGTGCCGGAGATAGGGGGGGTGTCAAACCCTGCAGGAATGTTAACCGGCGCGCTTATTCGGGCAGTAGAGGATGCAATAGATGCAGGGCCCTGTCTGATCCGCGTGGATGGCGAAGAAGATCTCGCAGTGGTTCCGGCCGTGCGTGCGGCACCGGATGGTGCCTGTGTGCTCTACGGTCAGCCAGGGGAAGGAGTGGTTGTGATAACCGTGGACAAGAATGCCCGGGATAAGGCTGACTGGCTCTTTGGTCTCTTTGCAGCAGAATGAATGAATGCAGAATTTTTGATCACGACTATTAAGTAAATTAGTTGACAATATTGTAGGGATATCGATGGATTTTGAATTTGCACGTGATGAATATAATGGCTGTTAAAGAGGAGAGAACTTGAATTCCTCCTCGCATTTGAGGGGGGGCAACCCCCTCACGCCGCCAGATTCTCGGGAAACTCTGCGCTCTGCAGAACGTGCCTGAGGACCGCGTGGTGCTTGATTCACTCAAGACAAGCTTTGGAAAGCAGGATCTGAACGGATACGCACGTATTTACGAAGATGCGGAAACTCTGAAGGCAACCGAACCAAACTATCTTGTTGAGCGCAGCGGTGCTCCAGAGAGTGAAGGATCAGAGGAGGCATAAAATGGCTGTAAAACGCTCTGAATACTATACCATGGAAGGAAACACTGCAGTCCCCCCCCAGCGTAAGGTTTGCCCGCGCTGTGGGAAGGGTGTCTTTATGGCAGAGCACAAGGACCGTGTTTCGTGCGGCAAGTGCGGATATACAGAATTTAAGCAATAGACGATGCCTGACTCTAGGCATATTCTTGGGATTGAGGGGACTGCATGGAACCTCAGTGCCGCTGTTTTTGGCGATGACCAGGTCATCGCGCTTCACTCATCTCCCTACAGGCCACCCTCCGGCGGGATTCACCCGCGTGAGGCGGCACAACATCATGCCGGTGAGATGAAGGCAGTCATTTCAGAGGTGCTCACCGACCCGTCGGCGATTAAGGCCGTTGCATTTTCACAGGGACCGGGTCTGGGCCCCCCCTGTCTCCGTACGGTGGCAACCGCGGCGCGTGCGATTGCGGTCTCTCTGGGGGGGGTGCCCCCCCTGATCGGGGGGGTGAATCACTGCGTGGCGCATGTGGAGATTGGCCGCTGGGCCTGCGGGTGTGATGACCCGATCGTCCTCTATGCAAGCGGTGCCAACACGCAGGTGCTCGGGTATCTGGGCAGCCGCTACCGGATCTTTGGCGAGACACTGGATATCGGCATGGGCAATGGTCTTGACAAGTTTGCCCGTTCAAAGGGGGGGATGACCCATCCCGGCGGGCCACAGATAGAGGCGCTTGCCCGTGAGGGGGGGACACCCATATCTCTGCCCTATACGGTCAAGGGGGGGATGGATCTTGCCTTCTCCGGGGGGGTTGTGAGTGCCGCTCAGGAGGCTCAGGCGTCACTGGAAGATGTATGTGCAGGTCTGCAGGAGACCGCCTTCTCCATGTGCGTGGAGGTGACTGAGCGTGCTCTTGCCCACTCGGGCAAGGATGAGGTGCTGCTCGTGGGCGGTGTCGGTGCAAACGGTCGTCTGCAGGAGATGCTCAGGACAATGTGTGCAGAGCGCGGCGCGACGTTTTATGTGCCTGAGCGGCGGTTTATCGGTGACAATGGCGCGATGATCGCCTACACCGGGGCACTGATGCTTGCGGCAGGTCAGACCCTCCCCCCCCTCGCAGAATCGGCGGTCAACCCGGGATACCGGTCTGACGAAGTGATGGTGGCTGGCGGGATAGCAGTGCCGATGCGGCCTATGCCCTGGCTGATGTGATGGGCGGCGGAGGTGCACGCGGTGCCGAGGCCGTTGTCACACCGGTGGGAAGTGATGTCCTGAAACGGCGCCTTCCGAAGGGCTACCGGACTCCCTCCCTTGATCATCGACTGATCTCAGAACGAACCCGTGCTGAGGCACGGATGATCTCTGCCGCCCGTGGGGGGGCAGGTGTACGGACGCCGGTAATTCGTGATGTGACGGCTGACACCATCCGGATGGAACGCATCGAAGGGACGCTTCTGAAACATCTGCTCACGCCGGAGCGAATCTATGATGCGGGTGCTGTGTGGGGGGGCGCCTGCACGGGGGGGCAGGGATCATCCACGGGGGGGATCTGACCACCAGCAACATCATCATCTCAGACGGGGGGGTGCCGGTCTTCATCGACTTCGGGCTTTCCTTCAGGTCCGATGAGACCGAACCGCAGGGTGTGGATATCCATGTGCTCTTCCAGACGCTTGAGAGCACGTCATGCAATGCAGAGCGTCTGAAAGAAGAATTTCTGCGGGGCTACCGGATGACCTTCTCCGGGGCAGCGGACGTAATCAAACGAGTGGATGAAATTCGCCAGCGTGGGAGATATTTATGACAATCACTGTCGTTACCAGCAATGAAAACAAAGCAAAGGAAGTGGCAGCCTTCTTTGCGGGTGTGGCTGAGGTCGCACATACCTTTCTTGAGATCCCTGAGTTCCGGGATAATGATGTGGGGGGGTCATTGCAGAGGAGAAGGCACGGTATGCCTGGAATGTTCTTCAATGTCCGCTTATTGTCGATGATACCGGGTTCTTTGTCTCTGCACTGAACGGGTTCCCCGGCCCGTATGCTGCATATGTGCTGGATACCATCGGCATGGAGGGCATTCTTCGTCTTCTTGAAGGGGTTGAGGACCGGTCCGCCTACTTTGAGACAGCGATTGCCTATGCAGACCGTGAGGGTGTGATCCGGGTCTTCCGGGGGGGAGTGGTGGATGGCACAATTGTCTCTCCCCCCCGCGGGAGGCAGGGTTTGGGTATGATCCGATCTTTTCCGTGGATGGCAGGACATTTGCCGAACGGACCCTTGCGGAGAAGGCACCGATGTCCCACCGTGGGCGTGCCCTTGCAGAGTTGCGCAGATTTTTGGTTTCGGGTGGGCCCTCCGGGGAACCATCAGAACCAAACTCTTAATACTCCAAAATGCAACGTATAAAGAACTGAACATTACGAGGGTTAGAGCAAATATGGCACGTTTTCCAGAAGCAGAGGCACGCCTCCTTGATAAAAAAATTTGCATGCGCTGCAATGCACGCAATGCACCGCGGGCAACAGTGTGCCGCAAGTGTGGATACCAGAATCTCCGTCCGAAAAACAAGGAACGTAAAGGATAGTCTTTTTGGGGTATTTTGCCTACAAAACCCCCCCGTTTATGGCATGGTCACGCCGTATAATATGTGACCTTTTTTCCTTTTTCGCTGTATTCTCCCTGAAATGTCTCGATGTTACGCTTGTAGCCGATTCTGTCGGTGACACCAAGACTCCTGAGCACTTCACGGATACGCATGACATCCTCTTCGTCTTCCCAGTCCCGGTATAGACATAGATGACCATCCGATCGTCCCGCGACTCCTGACTCTGTTTTGCCGTTGATACCTTGGTCGATATGCCGAGTTCTCCCGCTGCGGTTGCATCGCGAATTTTTTTCCAGATGGCATCGGCATGGCCGGGTTCCAGAAATATAAGCCATTTGCCTGCGTTCTCTGCATTGACACATCCTGGTTCGCACTCCGGTGCATCATGAAAAATCCAGAATATCTTTGTCGTCTTTGTGGGAATGACTCCCTCTCCTCCGGTGAAGAGACTGTAGATGGCATCGGCCGATCCGTATTCGTCCTTCAGTGCATCGGCCAGGAGGGGATACTCAGTGGAAAAGGATGCGAAGATCCCGGTGAACTCTTCAGAAAATTCAGTTCTGTTTTCAACCAGTTCAAATAACTGGTGTCCCTGTTTGTGTAGCTCTTTGTTCAGGAAAACCTCAAAGAGCCCGTAGCAACGTCTGCAAGTGCCTCCTCTTCGGTATCCATGCTATCTGGGTTTTGAGCCAGTATATTTATACCACTCGATTTTATTGTGGTGGAAAAAAGATTAGAGGAGCTTTTCAATGACAAGCTCTGCCGCACGTCTTCCCGAAAGAAGCATGCCTCCGAAGATGGGGGGGCCCATGCGGTTCTCTCCGGCAACAGCATTCGCCGCCATACCGGCGACGATGAGTCCCGGAAATACTTCCTTTGTGTGTTCGATGATGTTTGCCTCGGCACGGTCGGCCCACATGAATCCTTCCCCTGCGATGGGGGGGAGGTCTCCTCCCTTGTTCTTTACCTGGTGGGCGATGGTTGCATCGTGGCCGGTGGCGTCGATGGTGTATTTTGTCCTGAGGGTCAGGGGGTCAATATGCAGGCGGGCCATCTCGACTGCGGTCCAGTTGATGACAAGACCGGAGACCCGTCCGTCACCCTTGACGACGACGTCTTCCACCATGGTGACATTGAAAAATTCTGCTCCTGCGTCACAGGCAGCTGCTGTCAGGTGGGAGACCGCTTCGACAGATGATGCGACGTAGTAGTTTTCCTGGTACTCTTTGTAGGTGATCCCGAACTTATCGAGTATCGGGCGGGCCTCGTCCTGAACCACAATCCGGGGGAACATCATGCCGCCGCCCCACATGCCGCCACCGACGGAGAGTTTCTTTTCAATAACTCCGGTCTTTATCCCTGCCTCTGCGAGATATGCTGCGGTGGTGAGTCCTGCAGGGCCTGCCCCCCCGACAACTGCACACTCCAGATCAAGGTAATCCATCATGACAGCGTTCTGCTCTGCGAGAATCGCCCGGCTGATTACCACTTCATCGAGTTCCTTTTGTCTCATATGCAGGTTCATTATTTGATCCGGGGATATATGAAGAGGGTGATAGGGGAGATATTGTCACACTGAATAGCTATATCTGATCGGCGATGAAACATTAAAGGTTATGAAATGGAAGAGAGACTGGGGGACTGACCCGTCGCGTCTTTATGACATGGGCATTGCTCCTTTTAGTGTACCTGTTCTTCCTTGGGTTCCTCAACATGGTTCTTCCCAATTCGTTTGGGATGCTGTTTGCATTTGTCGTCGTATTTGGATTAATTCAGTACTTCTTCTCTGCAAAACTGGTGCTGATGACCACTCATGCGCGGGTGGTTGAGGAGGACGAATATCCTGATCTTCATCGGATGATAGGGAAACTCTGCCAGGAAGCAGACCTTCCGATGCCAAAGATTGCGGTGATGCCATCGCCCGTACCAAATGCCTTTGCAACCGGGAGAAATCCAAAAAATGCTGTGGTGGCGGTGACAGACTCCATTATGCGGACTGAACCGGGAAGAACTTGAGGCAGTGCTTGCTCACGAACTCTCGCACGTGAAAAACCGTGACATTCTCACGATGACGGTGGCGTCCTTTGTTGCGATGCTTGCATCCATGATCATGCAGAATGCGATAATCTACTCAATATTTGACAACCGGGAGAGTGGAGGTGCATGGATCATTGCATGGATTGTCTCCATTGCCGTCTGGCTGGTTGCGACCATTCTCATGATGAGTCTTTCGCGCTACCGTGAGTACGCAGCAGATCGTGGCAGTGCCTATATCACCGGAAACCCGGCAGCACTCCGGTCTGCTCTTACCAAAATAAGTGGCAGAATGGATCAGGTGCCTGCGAAGAAGAAGGAGGAGATGGCCGGTGCAAATATGTTCTATATCCTTCCGGCACTCTCCGGGAAGAGTTTCATGGAACTCTTTTCCACCCACCCCCCCCATTTGAAAAACGCCTCGCGGCACTTGAGAAGATTGAGCAGGAGATGAAGGGTTTTTCCTGATCTCCCCCCCCTTTTCAGATAATAGGTATTTATTACGAATCAGAGACAATGTTATCAGGCACAGGGATATGATGTGCGCACCGATGGTCTAGTGGTATGACTTTGGCCTTCCAAGCCAATAGCCCGGGTTCAATTCCCGTCGGTGCATCTGAATTTTGGAACATGTTTTTACGGTCTTTTCTCTTGTTTGTTTTTTGGTATCTGACGTCTGGGTGCCGCTCATGTTCTGTTTGATTCTCATGTACTATCGTTCAGCAGATCCCGGTGTCTTTTTCTGATATCAGGTGTAATTCCCAAACTATGCAGAAGTGGATCTCTGTCTTTGTTGTCTGCCTGTGTGTGATTCTGGCAGTCACGTCTGCCGGGTGTACATCGCAGCAGGAGAGGAACGTCTATAACCCGTCATCGATGGCTGATCTTGAGATGTATGTGCAGGATGCGGCGGGGTATGTGCAGACGGTTGGTGCTGCGGCAGCGCTAAAGGAGTTTAATGCCAAAGACGGGCGGTTCACGCAGGGTGACTGGTATGTGTATGCCTACGATTACGAGGGCATCCTGCGTGCCCATCCGTATGCACAGGATGCGGTCGGCACCTACCGCGGGAACTGGACGGATGTCCGCGGTCTTTCGGTGATCCGTATCGCGCAGGAGACCGCAGCAAACGGCGGCGGATATATTGCCTATCTCTACCCGGCACCCGCAGCAGGGGTCATCAACGAATCCGCGGGGGGGGAGACCTATGAACCGAAGATCGGATATGCATACCCGGCAGGCGATGATCTGTGGCTGGGTTCGGGAGTATATTTTGGTGATCTGACAGCTGAGGGTGAAGGTGCCTATCCGGCTGCCTTCACTGATATGATTTCCCTTGTTGAGGCAGGGGGGGCCGCGTATGCAGAAGCAAACGCTACGGATACCGCGCTTGCTGAAATTGGAAATAGATCCGGGCAATTTGTGGACGAAAACGGCCACTATCTGTATGCCTATGATTATAACGGCACGCTGCTGGTCCATCCGTATCTGGGGGGGGAGAGGGTGGGTGATAACCTCATGGATAAGAAAGGGCCTTTCGGGATGGATATCATCCGCACGCTCTCTGAGACGGCAGCAGATGGCGGCGGATTTGTCGTCTTTGTCTGGCCGAACCCCCCCGACAATGGTAACCGGGAGGAACTCAAGATTGGATATGTGCTGCCGGTGAATGATGAATGGTGGCTGGGGTCGGGTGTCTACCTGAGTGAGATCACCGGGGTTGACTCCGCCCTGTTTGTCCGGTGATGCACCGGCCACCGTATTATTGACTATTTTTTCGGCACATTTCACCGTTGGATTCCGCCGGATCGGTTCTCTTTTCAAAAGCCTTATCCATTTGGACACCCTAACTATGCAGGTTAAAGGGCTCGTGGTCTAGTTGGTTATGACGTCGCCTTCACACGGCGGAGGTCCGGAGTTCGAATCTCCGCGGGCCCATGTATTTTTTTGTTGTGATTCTGGATTTGTGTAACATCGCATAGTGTGACGTCTGTGTCATTATTATGAGTGGATAGCTGTCTGTCTGTCATGAAAATCACACTTATTTTGTAATATATCAAAATAACCGGAAATATGATCGATCCGATATTCTGGGAAATTGTCCCTATACTGATTGTCCTGCTGGTTTTGATATACTGGGGGGGTGTGAGATACCTCCGGAAACCCGGTACGCAAATGGATTCATCGGCGAGTGCATGGGATCGTTTCAGGAAGTTCTGTAAGGATCATCAGGATGATTTCATTCAGTTGTCGCAGTTGTTTCATTAGATCTCAATAGTTTCCCAATACCCTTTTTGCAAATGTGAGTGAGCTGTCCTGCGCCTTTGCGGGATGGGGAATGCGGGCAGTGATCTGTATCAAACGAGGTACGCATCTGAGAAAAGTATAACCACCTCAACCACCTGAGGGTAGCGTATGGTTGCGATGAAGTATGTCCGTATCTATGCGGACGAATATGGCGAATCCCATTTTGAGGACCGCTCGTTTGATCTCACGCCCACTGAGTTTGCTCCTCCGGCCCCGCCCCCTCTTTCTCTCGGTGTTTCATTCGGCCGATCAGTATGCCTTTGGAAGGATCCCTCCCGGCTGGTTCGGCACCTGGCATCCAACTCCCCGGAGACAATTCTTCTTCCAGTCTGCCGGAGAAGTCGAGGTCAAGGTAAGCGACGGGGGGGAGGTGCGTCGATTTCATCCCGGAAACATCATCCTCCTTGAGGATACCGGCGGGAAGGGCCATATCACACGGGTAATCGGCACCGAGGATGTTTGTGCGGCGTTTGTGCAGCTGCCGGATGAAATAAGTGAACCATGAGCTTTGTAGAAACCTGCCCGTACTTTACATGCATGTTCCGGGGGGGATTTACCATTGGTTTTGGATCACACCGGGTTCATCCATCTTTCATCCGGCTAAGGGCCCGGAATTCACCGTAAAAAGGAAGTTGTTTTCTCTACACCCTGAAGAAGAACAGATTCCAGTAATTGACCCACCATGTCATCAGGAAGAGCCCGATGATGACGAGGGTATAGTGCGCCCGGTGCCGTAGCGTCCACCAGGAATGTCTCCAGACCGGCACCAGAAAGAGTGCACTCACCACTGAGAGAATGGCAGCGATGACCGGGACGGCAAGCACCGCCCCGAGCGCGGGCGGTGTTGTCCGGTCAAACATATAGGACTGGATCAGGCCGCGTCACCCGTGACTGCCGGGAGGAGGATGAGGACGAAGGCAAGGAATAGGAGGGCCGTGGCACCTGTGATCAGTCTTGCACAGAATGGCAGCTGGATGAATCTGTATTCTCTCGTTCCCCCCCTCTCTGTCATAGATCTGCCTGCATACGGCCATCACCGGCCAGAGAAGCACCGTCAAAAGAATCAGGATGCCTGCATTTTTCACACCGGTCGTGCACGCGTCCGCCGCATACCACGGCACCCGCTCGAAGGCCATGATCGGGACGTTTTCAAGACAGAGGAACGTCACCTCCCCCCCGTCTGTGTCTTTCCGGAATACCACGTTCCCGGCAAAGGTCTCCGTCCCGTCCGCCGGTACAAAGACACCCGGTTCAATCTCGGTGTATGCTACGGGGGGCCTTCCGCCACGGCTCATCAGGATTGTTCCGTCGTCCCCCCCGCCTGTTTTGACCAGCATCTGCTGAGGGGGTGTCAGCCAGAACTCGAACGTCCGGTAGTTGTGCCGGGTTGACTGGTAGGTACCGGCGAAGTTCTCAACAGATGATGGGGGGGGCACCTCCAATTTCTGGTGTTGCTGCCTTTGGTGCGGGATAAAAGTGATCAACAAACGCCATCAGGAGATCGTTTCTCGCACTGTTTCCGCCGGGGGGGCTGTTGTAGGAGACGAAGTACCCCGCCTGTCGCTCCGGGAGGATCACGAGGAGGGAATGGAAGGTATCGGTGTCACCGCCGTGGGTGATGATGCGCTCGTCATTGATATGGTTTTCATAAAACCCAAGGCACATGCTGCTTACCCGGGGGGGGTCGTTGCAACGCCGGGGCATGCATCAGGCGGGCAGTCTCCGGTGCAAGGATCTGAACGCCGTTCAACGTGCCGTTCTCCATGTGCACCCCCCCGACGAACTTCGCCATGTCTGTTGCAGTCGAGCTGATCGTTCCCGCGGGCCCGATGACAAAGACTGTATCCGGGACGGCGATGTTCGCGCTGGTGTAGTGGTAGCCGGAAGCGGTGTTCTCATCCTGTTCCGGTGCCTCGGGATAGGAGACGATGGTGTCTTTCATCCCCCCCAGCGGTCCGAGGATGTTCTCCTGCACGTAGTGGTCATAGGGGGGGATGCCGGTTATATCCTCGACGATCACCGCCGCGAGTGTCGTGCCATAATTTGAATAGGAGGAAACCGTCCCCCCCGGCGGATAGACAAGTGCGGGGGGGATGTTCTCCCTGCAGTAGATCCGGTACGAGTAGAGGTCTGCCGGTTCAGCGACGGCAAAGTGAACCTCCATCTCCTCGAACCCGGCCGAATGGGTCATCAGGTGGCGCATCGTTACCGGTTTTCCCGGATATGTCTCCGGGATGGAGAAGTCCTTCAGGTAGGTGTTGACGTCGGCATCAAGGTCGATGGTTCCTGCCTCCACCTGCTGCATCACGCATGTCCATGTAAAGAGCTTGGTGATGGATCCCACGTGAAAGAGTGTCTCCTCCGGGTTGACCGGTGACTGTGTTTCAATATCAGCATACCCGTATCCCTTTGCATAGACGAGTTCACCATCAGCAACGACGGCGACCACCGCACCGGGGGGGATGTTGTATTTTGTCATCCCCCGCAGGGACATTCGTATCAAAAAACGCCTCCACGTCAGCCGGGTCGGGGGGGACCTGCGGCAGGACGGAAGCGTCGCCAGCAGATCCGATGGCGGCGTCAATGGCAAGGGCCGGGGGGGTAGTACATATGAAAACAGAAAAAACGAACAGGGCAAAAAATGGGTGGCAGTGCGGGTGTAAAGGTAGTGGCACTGCCTGTGTTCAGGGGGGGATGGGGGGGAGCAGGCAGATTTCATCTCTAAATGAATCCATGTTCCTGTGACTATTTATAAGGAATGCGTAAAACCCCTTGGTCTTTAGCCAAGGGGGGGATGTAAGCGTAAATTTGTAGATTTCACCACT
>NZ_BBBG01000014.1 GCF_001315945.1 Methanogenium cariaci JCM 10550
AAAAGAGAAAAATCTGTTCTGTAACTGTTATATCAACGAGCGAGAGCTCTTGTCTGTGATTCTTTGCCTGCAATGAAAAACCATTCTGTTCTGTATATACGATACAAAAGAGCGTGAGTGGTTGTATTCATTCGCTGCAGGTGTTATGGGAATAACGGATATATGGGTGAGCGGAAGCGCTCGTTGAAATCGTTTATCTGCTCTCCGAAGGGATGAACTGATTTTCTTTGATCTTCAGATTACCTGTGCGGCTTCCTCAAGAGAGATCTCTGTGATGATTTTCTTCATTGAATCAATAAGCCTGCCCCCAGTATTCCACATAGGTGGATGTTCTTGCAAGATATGGGGGGGTCAGAACACATGAACGGAGAAGATATACTGTTTTCACCCTCTCCCACTCATCCTTTGACATCCCGAATTGTTCTATAAACGGTAACGGTGCCTCTCCATAGGTTTCTGCATCCAGTGATGTCTTTGACGTAATGAAATCATCCTGATAAACCGGTCCTGATACGTATGAACATTTTTCGTAGATCTTCCGGTTCAGATCATTCATCCTCTCCAGATTCGTATTGTCGGCCTCGTTGAACGCAAACATCACAATATTGAAATCCGGGCGGACAAGAGGATGAATACAAAATGGTATCCCTTCAATCTCGAATTCACCCATCTTTTTTATCGAGTGATATAACCGTGCCGCACCTTCGACACTTCGTGCAATAATCCTGCCATATCCGGAAACATTCAATGGAACCGCCTTATGGGATGCCCATACCGCCGCTGCCGTCGCACCGGGTTTTGAGCCCTCCAGAATATATGAACCGAGAAGCATCGGGTTGTCCTGTTCCTTCTCAAAGACATAGGCCGCAAAATAGGATATCAGATCAAGAATTCTTTTATCCCGAATAACGATTGCACCTGCAGCATACGGGACATACCCCATCTTATGAGGATCGATGGTGACGGAATTGCTCTTTGGGATTGCCCGAAATGCTGAATAGACTGGCAACTTCGGCCAATTTATATCCCTGTGCACCAGTTTTTCAGAATGGAGGGATTTGATCAGTTCATCGTATTCCATAAAGATTCCATCCTTGTCCAGAAAGATTGAGCGGGCATATCCCCCCCATAGGCGGCATCGATATGGAAATACCATGATACATCATCGCGTTCATATTCCTCCAGCATTTCAGCGATCAGATCCACATGATCGACTGCCCCCCCTCCTCGGTTGTCCCCGACAACGGCCACGACACCCATGATCGGGATTTTATCCGCAACAAATCCGTCAATAACTTGTTTAAGGTGCTTTAAATCCATCCTGAAGTGTTCATCAACCTGAATCGGCACCATGTTCTCCTGGCCGATTCCAAAGATATCCGCTGCTTTTACCCATGAATAGTGCTTAGACTGGGGTACCAGAAATTTGCCGCATGTGTTCCGATCAACACCCGTTACCCTGACGGAACGATCCTTTACTGCCTCGAATAACCCCTCCTTTTTGAGGACATCCAACATGTCGAGGCATTCACCGACAGGAATGTTCAAAAGTTCCCATTCACTCTTGCCATCTACCCGTTCCGGTTTTACCTCCTTTATCGCAAGCGGAATCGTTTTTATATTGCGGGCAAGCCAGAGTGCTTCGTAGTTTGCCACCGTTCCGTCACAGGTGATATGCCCCCCCAACTCTTACCGGGATCATACCCCCCCAGCATCCCGGCGAGCTGTTTTCCGGCTTCGATCTCCAGTGCGGTAGTGACGGGGGAGGCTTCATATGCAACATTGTTCGGATTGTAGAGAATGGTTGTAAGGTAGGCAAGGTTTGCAACTGCCAGGGTGTCGCTGTTCATATGACCGAGATACCGGGGGGGGAAGCCCATGGCATGGATGACTCCTTCAGTCTTGAAGAGAGCTCGTGAAGGGTCTCTGTCATACGCTCCTGGGTGAGCATGAAATCCTCGCTGTATCTCTCCCTGATTTTAATATATTCCGGATCATTGGGATGGAAATCTCTTCGCCAGAACAGATGTTCATCTACCAGAAAGTTCATCATCTCTTTGAAATAATCCCTGTTTTCTGATTTCGGCCCTATGAAGAGAGCATCGACATCGACGTTTTTCATGTTAATCACTCCTGCGGTATCTTCCTGATATCAGGATTTCACAGAATCATTCTGATTATACACCCTTCCCTGCATTACAACTCGCCGGCCCTATCTGGGACATCCCCCCCCTCTTTCCACGATGGCTTTTTAGGTGATAAATTGCAGAAGGCATGTTCTGAGATCGGAGTGACCTGATATATAGATGTCTGCACACATTTGCCAAACTCTCCGGATGATAGTCGTGCCTCAAATGAACCCTACCGAATCCCTCAGACTTTTTTTCATCCCACCTGAGACGAACAATAGATAACTGTTGAACCGGAAGAGAGATACAAAACCAGTCTCTTCTCCTTTGTGTCCCGAGCGGCACGCTGTGTGCAGCAGAAAGAGCTGGTCTACCGGAATAACCAAAGGCAGGGGGGGCAGTCTCTTACCATGAAACTCATATCATTTCTGGGCGGGCAGGAGGACGGGGGGGCCACATCGTATACCTGTGGTGGTTCCGCCTGTGAGACCCGGTTTGTGCAGGAGGCCATCTGTCGCCTGCTTGGAACGGTGGATCGTGCCGTCCTTTTTGCGACCGAAGGTGCCCGGCGGACTGCATGGGAACCTGTTTCAGCGGCACTCTCCGGGTGTGGTGTCACCCCCCCGGAACTGGTGATCATCCCCCCCAATGGTGAGACGGAAGAGGAACTCTGGACCATCTTCCGGGCGCTCGAAACCAGCATCGATGTGGGTGAAGAGATCGTCTTTGACATCACCCACGGGTTCCGTTCCCTCCTTCTGGTCGGTTTTCTCTCCGCAGCGTTCCTGCAAACAACCGGCAAAGCGGAGATTTCCCATGTCTTCTACGGCCAGTACCGGGATGACGGACAACCGTCACATCTTCTGGATCTGACGCCCTTTCTCTCCATTCTGGACTGGACTACGAGTGTGCACGCCTTTCTCCGGTCGATGGATGCGGCGGGCATCAACCGGCTTGCCAACCGGACGGCAAAGGAGGCCTACCTCTCCGGGCGCCGGATGCCCCGGAAAAACTCTCCCGGTTTGCCCGGACCCTGGACGGGTTTGCGGTGGCGACCCGGATGGCACGTCCGGTTGATGCCCTGAACCTCGCGTCCGGCATTGCCCGTGACATTGATGAGGTAACCGGTGAGATGGAGGTCTTCACTCCGCCCCCCCTTGTGGAGGTGCTTGATACAATCCGCATGGTCGGCGACCTCGGCATCCGCAGGCCGGATCCGGACGAAGGTCTCACCTGGGCCCACGTGGAAAAGGAGCTCGATCTGATCGGGTTCATGGTCGAACGGGGCCTTCTGCTCCAGGGGGTGACCTTTTCACGGGAGTGGATGGTGAATGTCATGCTCCTGATTCGTTACGGGGACAGCTATCCTGGGTGGCTAAATCCCGACACCCGCTATGAGATGTCACAGACCTTCGGTGCTGCCATTCTGGATCTGAAAGGTTCGCCGTATATCCGGACCATCTTCACCGACTGGTACATACAGCTTCCCTGTGAAGAACAGGCCACCCATCTCTGGGCGGAACTCTCCACCCTCAGAAACGATTTTGCCCACTGCGGGATGCGGGAATACCCCCCCCGCGGACGACACGGATGAAACAGAAGGCGCAGGAACTGTATGAGCATCTCCACGGGTTTTATGAGGTGGTGCGGGGATGACACCTCGAATATGGAGGTAAAATCTTCTTTGGTATTCAGGTACATAATCTATCAATATCTATCAAAATGTCACAAATTGATAAATAATGATAGTTGGGATTACATCAGGACACACTGTTCATCTCCGCCCGCGGTCCTTCTCATTTCCGGAGGGACGAAAGGATGAGGTCTGCCCGGTTGGGGGAAATGAAGGACTAGTAAAAAGGCGTGAGATATCTTTTATCCAAGCACCAGAAGTGCCTCTTCGCCGGTCATGCCCACTCGGACTCCCTTCTCTTCTGCCGGGGGCGTTTATCTCTTTAATGATTCCCCCCCGGAGGAGATCGTCTGCGGTTGCCACCGATCCCTGCCCCCTCCGGCGGGCGTATACGGGCCGCTGCGTATCCGAATCCGGAAAGTGCCGTTACATCTATGGCGCCACAGCCCACAAGGCCGCCTTCGTTTGCGGCAAAGACAATATTGACCGGGCCTGCCGGGATGACGGAGCAGACAAATTCCTTTCCTCCGACGGTGATCTTCTCGTCTGTCATGAGGGACACTATGCCTGCACTTTGATAAATATATGACGCCCGCTCTCCGGGCTGGTCGCGTTATCTTTTGGCATGCTGCCGGTCCCTTGCACAGGTGAGCCGGATGTCGATGTAGCTGAACCGTTCGCCGAGGACGGCTTTCAGCCGCCGGAGGTCCTGTGTCTGTTCCCGTGCCACCGCCTCCCGGATGGTTGCCTGCCGGTGGGGGGGGCACGAGGTCATCGATATCCACTGCTTCGCCGGAATCGATGGCTGCTGCGAGATGGGCACCGCAGATATCAGGGGGGGTCAGGGATCGTCTCTCTGCAATCTCCGTCATGGTGCACCCGGCACGATAGAGGCGCAGGGTCTCTGCCGCCGACCCGTCCGCTCCGTCTTCAGTTGTTGCGATCGCTGCCATAAAGGCCGGGCCGAACCGCTTTAGTTTGGTGGCGCCCACCCCTTTGATGGAGAGAAACGCTGCATCTGTTGTCGGGCGGGAGGCGATCATCGCCCGGAGTGTTGCATCCGAGAAGATCATATACGGTGCAATCCCCTCCCGATCAGCAATCTCCCGTCTGAGTGCCTTCAGCCTGAAAAAGAGAGGGTCGGCTGGTTCTTCCTGCCGGGTGGCGGGCCGTTTTGTCCGGGTTAAAAAGATGCCGTCTGCATGATTCCCTGCCGCTAAGAGTTCCCTGCCCGCATCCCCCCCACCGTGAGCACCGGGTAGACACCGCTCTCGCGTTCAAGGTAGCCGAAGCGGACGAGTTCACGGATAAAGGAGCGCCAGTCATCCTTTGAATATGCCTTGCCGGTTCCGTAGCCAGGGGGGGTATTTTGCTGCCCCAGTTCACGGATCTTCTTTGTATTCGCCCCCGCGGAGCAGGTCGATGAGGTGGTTGCTGCCGCAGGGAATTTCCAGACTCTGCACACAGCTGACGGCCGTCCGGGCAATCGCCGTGCCGTCAAAGCGTTCCCGCGGGGGGAGCAGCAGACATCACAGCTGCCGCAGCCGCCCGACGGGGGGGGTTCTTCCCCGAAATACTGCAGGATCATGGCCTGTCGGCAGCGGTGTTCCTCGCAGTAGGTGGTCATCTCCTCGAGTTTTGCATACGCTGCCTTCTGCCGGGCGGCAGATGACTCCTGCTGGATAAAAAACGCCTGCCGGTGCCGGTCGCCGGGGGGGGAATAGAAGAGGATGCAGTCTGCCGGGTCGCCGTCCCGTCCGGCCCTCCCGGTCTCCTGATAGTAATGTTCAGGCGACCGGGGGGGCAGGTCATGGTGAATGACAAACCGCACGTCCGGCTTGTCAATGCCCATCCCGAAGGCGACGGTGGCGACGATGACCTGCACCCGGTCGCGGACAAATGCCTCCTGTGTCTCTTCCCGTGCCCGCCGGGTGAGTCCCGCATGGTAGGGCAGGGCACGGATGTTGGAGCGGCGGAGGGTGTCTGCCAGTTCCTCCACCCCCTTGCGGCTGAGGCAGTAGATGATCCCTGTCTGATTCCGGTGATTCCGGAGGTAGGAGAGAATTGCCCCCCCTTTTGTGTCCTTCTTTGGCCTGACCTCATACCGGAGATTTTTGCGGTAGAAACTGCCCGTCACCCGGCGGGGGGGGCGGCGGAGGTGGAGCTGTGCGATGATATCGTTCTGCACGGCAGGAGTCGCGGTGGCCGTCAGTGCCACCACCGGTGCCTGCGGGAATTCACGGATGAGCTGGGCCAGTTCCCGGTATTCCGGCCGGAATTCATGGCCCCCCCACTGCGATATGCAATGCGCCTCGTCAACCGCGATGAGGCTGACCGATGTCTTCTTTAAGAGAGAGAAGAACTCGGCCTTCACTGCCCGTTCGGGGGATACGTAGAGCATTCGCAGCTCTCCGCGGGCGAGTGACGCTTCCGTCTCCCGTCGTTCAGCGTAGTTCTGTAGCGAGGAGATGCAGGCGGCAGGCACCCCGCATTCCCGGAGGGTGTCCACCTGATCCTTCATCAGGGCGATCAACGGCGATATGACGACGGTTGTCCCCCCCCGACATCAGCGCCGGTATCTGGTAGCACAGGGATTTTCCCCCGCCGGTGGCGATCACTCCCAGTACATCCTCCCGTCTGCGAGGGCACGGATGATCTCCTCCTGGTAGGGGGGGTACAGGGAATCATACCCGAAGTAGTGTCTCAGAACGGTGGTGACATCAGAAAGCGGCATGGAATATATTCAATAAGAGTTGGCAGAAGAGCGGGTTATGGCTTGTGATGCAGGCCGGGTGCCTGGAGGATATGCAGGATGAGGGATACCTCATCCTGATGGAGGGATGTGCAGTATAAATATTTGGTATCTTAACAGCCGCCGTTGTCGTGGCTGTGGCCGGCGCAGGCACCTGCGGGATCCATCTCACTGAGCATGCCATCGTTGAGTGCCTGAACATTCGCACCGACAGTGCCAGGTATGGCGCAGAATACTTTTATGCCTGCACCGTTGAGGCTCATGATGGCCCCCCTGCCAATTCCGCCGACAAGAACTGCCTCAACAGCATGTTCTGCCAGTTCCGCTGCCGGTGCGCAGCCACCACTACCATGGGTTGAACTGGTGGGTGGTATCTGTGAGCATACGCCGGTATCTGTATCGACCAGAAGAAATGCCGATGCTGATCCAAAATGGCTGTATGGAATGCTCTCAAGGCCGTTATCTTCGTTGATTGGTATACAAAGTTTCATAACTATTACACTGTCTCCTGTACTGTAATAAATATCTTATTACTCATGTGCGCATAATTGTAGTGGTTCCGGCAGGGCTCAGGTTATGCATATCCGCTAATTTCATAGTCAACCGCAGACGACATCTCGGCACATTCCGCTCCGTGCTGCAGCACCTCTTCAACCCGTGTCTTGATAATTGAAGGGTATACGGCACCGGAAAAACTCTGCACCGCTTTTCCGGCGCAGAAGAACCCGAAGGTCGGTGTCGCCATTATGCCATACCGTTCACCGATCCACGGACTTTCCGCCAGGTTCAGCCGGACAAAGAGCATCTTCTGCGTATTCCTCTGCGTAGGTGTGGAAATATGGTTCCATCGTTTTGCAGTGGGAACAGGTCGGGCTGTAAAACATCACGGCAACCGGGAGGCTGTTCTTTTCAACGGTTTTTTCCCAGTCGGTTCCCTTTAGTTCACGGACAGTTGTCTCTGGCATGTGCTCTTCCTCTTATGTCCGGAGTATTGTGGGCATACCCAAAAAGATTTCCGGGGGGGCCGGTAACTCCTGATCATTCCCGGCCGTTTTGTATCATCATGTCCGTGATGCTCACATCCGGGTGATGGTACCTGTTCCGTGCGGCAGTCTTTGTTCCCGACTGTATGGCATGTCGGGGGGGCAGTAGTTGATGCAGGCAAAGCAGAATGTACAGGCGTTGCCCCCCCATTCCGGCCGGTTCATACCGGACACGGTGATATTGTAGGTCGGGCAGACCAGTTCACAGGTACCGCAACCATCACAGGTATCATCCGCCGGAAACGGGGGGGCCCTGGGATCGCAGCCGGTTCTTCAGGAGCGGGTGGAGAACGCTGTTGCGTATATTCATCAGGAGGGGGGCCCTTCTCAAAGCTGTTGTCCCCCCCGTGGGTAATCTTTTCTGCAATCCTGTCGAGATCGGAGCGTGCAACTGAGATGACGGCAATCTCCTGGTCTTCGGGCAGCACATCCCCCCCTGACAGCAGGTAATTGGTGGGTGTCTTCACGCTATATGCTGCATCCATCCGGTAGGAACGTTTTTTGAGGATACGGTTCAGGTGTTTCCATGCCCCCCCATCACCACAGCTCCCCCCCATCGTGACAAGGGCAAAGATCTCCTCTGCGGCGTCCAGGTTTATCTTTTCGGCAAATGCTGAGACCAGAAGGGGGGGAGGGCTGCCGATGGAGACCGGAAACACGAATCCGACTCTGCTCTGGTGCGGGAATGTGGTCCCCGTCATGTATCCATTTTGCCATGGGCACCAGCTCGGTCTCCGGTATATGGCGGGCAAGTTCCCGTGCTGCCCAGAGGGAATTGCCGGTGCCGGTGAAGTAGTAGAGTGTTGTCTTCATCCTTTCCCTTTGGAAGAATACTCTCTCCCTGGTGATAACGGTGTTGGAATATTGGTGAACTTGTTTTGAAAATAAAATAATTTAAATTAACTGGTGGTGCCGCAACATACCCTGCATGCAGGCCGGGCAGGCATCTCACCGACTTTTTTGATCATGAGATCTGTGATGAACCCAGTGTTTTGGTATGGATGCCTCCGGTTCAGAGGGTGCTGTCATCGTATAACTAAGATATAAGTATGCAATCCTCGCATTATTATTAAAGGAGCGAAGATATTGCAGGGTTTTAACAAAAAGTCGATGAGTGAGAGTGAGATCCGCACAAAATATATCACTCCTGCAATTATTGATGCCGGATGGGATTTACATACGCAGATGAGAGAGGAGGTAAATCTTACCAAAGGGCAGTTCCTTGTGAGGGGGGGGCGTTTTGAAAAGAGGGACGCGGAAGTTTGCCGACTACGTGCTCTATTACCAGTCGAATATGCCTCTTGCCATTGTCGAGGCAAAAGACAATAAACACTCTGTTGGTCACGGGATGCAGCAGGCGATTGAATATGCCGATATGATTGATGTCCCTTTGTCTTCAGCTCGAACGGCGATGCTTTTTTAATGCATGATAAGACCGCATCCTCCGGCATCGAACGTGAACTGTCCCTGAACGAGTTTCCTGCCCCCCCGTCTGTTCTCTGGGAGAGATACCGTGCATGGAAGGGATTTTCTGATGAGGCGGTGTCGCTCTACACAACGAATTATTATCCGGATGGTTCGGGGAAATCTCCGCGATATTATCAGGTTAATGGAATAAACCGGACGGTTGAGGCCATCACAAAGGGGGGGCAGGACAGGATTCTTCTGGTGATGGCGACTGGAACCGGAAAGACCTACACGGCGTTTCAGATCATATGGAGGCTGTGGAAGTCAGGGGGGGCAAAGAAACGCATTCTCTTTTTGGCGGACAGAAACATTCTGGTTGATCAGACCAGAATCAATGATTTCAGCCTTTCGGCAATGCGATGACCAAGATCAAAAACCGAACGGTGGATAAGAGTTTTGAGGTGTATCTCGGTCTGTATCAGGCACTCACGGGTGATGACGAGTCCCGGAAGATATTTAAGAAATTTTCTCCGGATTTTTTGATCTGATTGTTGTTGATGAATGCCACCGGGGCAGTGCGGCTGAGGATTCGGCGTGGCGTGAGATTCTGGATTATTTTTCATCGGCAACCCATATCGGTCTTACTGCGACTCCGAAGGAGACGAAGTACATATCCAATATCCATTATTTCGGTGAGCCGGTTTACACCTATTCGCTGAAACAGGGGGGGATTGAGGACGGGTTTTTGGCTCCGTTCCGGGTGTTTCGTATCGATATCGATAAGGATCTTTCCGGTTGGAGGCCCGAGGCGGGCAAGACTGACAAATACGGAAATGAGATTGAGGATCGTGTCTATAATCAGAAGGATTTCGACCGGGAACTGGTGCTTGAGAAGAGAACCGCACTTGTTGCAGGCAGAATCGCGGACTTTATGAGGAAGACCGATCCTTATGGCAAGACGATTGTGTTCTGTGAGGATATCGATCATGCCGAGCGGATGCGCCAGTATCTTGTCAATGCACTGCCGGAATATGCGCAGAGGAGTAAGCGGTATGTGATGAGGATTACCGGGGGATTCCGAGGACGGGAAGGCCGAGTTGGACAACTTTATCATGCCTGAGGAACGGTATCCGGTGATTGCAACGACCTCAAAACTGCTGACAACGGGTGTTGATGTGCAGACCTGCAAACTGATTGTTATTGATAAGCAGATCTCATCTTTGACCGAGTTTAAGCAGATCATCGGCCGGGGCACGCGTATCAATGAGGAATTCGGGAAACAATTCTTTACCATTATGGATTTCAGAAAGGCTACTGAGCTGTTTTCTGATCCCGACTGGGACGGGCCTGCTCTCCCTGACGAGAATTTCGATCCGGATAATGAACGCCCGCAACGTGATGGTGCAGATAACGAGGAGGGGGGGGATGGCAGAACACGGTATTTCGTAAACGATGTGGAGGTTTCTGTTGTTGCCGAGCGTGTGCAGTACTATAGCGCGAATGGCAGAATCGTTACCGAGTCTTTGAAGGATTTCACCAAACATGCGGTAGCGAAGGATTATCCGACGCTTGATGCATTTCTGAATCACTGGACGGATGCGGAAAGAAAATCGGCGGTTGTCCATGAACTGGAGGAGAAGGGCGTTTTCATTGATGCACTCAAGGAGCAGGTGGGAACTGAGTATGATCCGTTTGACCTGATCTGTCATGTGGTGTTTGACCGGCCTGCGCTGTCACGAAAGGAACGGGCAAAAAAAGTGAGGAAACAGTCGTATTTTGATCGGTTCGGCAAAGAGGCCCGCGAGGTGCTGGATGCGATTCTGGACAAATACTCTGATGAAGGTCTTTTGGATATGGAGTCAATGGAAATCCTGCGGGTGGATCCAATAAGCAATTTCGGAACGCCGGTTGAGATTATCAACGGCATATTCGGTGGCAGGAACAATTATATGAAAGCAATCCGTGGTCTTGAGACTTGTCTTTATAGCGCTGAGTGCTGAATTTTCGATTAAACCGAAGGTTAGATGTATAATTGTCTCTAATTTTCATTTAGAGATGAAATATGAGTTCTGCTTTCAAGAAAAGTAATAAATATGGAGATAATAAATCTAGAGTTGGTAATGCCAACCTGTTTTTTCAGAATCTGGAGCAAAATAATCCGGACAGATATTACAAAGATACTGAGGGTGAACTCTATTATTTTAAGCAGTTCATACAAAATTCAATCGATTCTCTGGATGTTAAACGCTATGCCCTCAACTGGAGAGAAATAAAAAATTATGATTACATTATTGAACCTTATACCAGAATTAAAATTATTAAACCTGAGATCAGGATTTTCATCTCGATAAATCCCCCCCAGGATTTCGATCCCCCCCAAAAACAGTTTTTTGATGAAGCTGACCATATCATCAAATTTAAAGCGCATGAAAAAACAGGGGACGGAATCTATCTCTCATTACATCCGGATTTTAACCTGAAAAATGGTGACAATTTATACTATGGAAGAAAGGGAGTCGAATGGAGCATTGTGTCGTCTGCAAGGATTGAGAATATTAAGAATCTTCATGACTCGCAAAACAATGAATTAAAAGTATTAGGTGAAACGAAAGATTTAGGAGAATATTTTCTTCTGAACATTTCACAAACCCTAAAAAATAATGAGGCTTTGTTTCTGGACAAACAGAGGGTTGATTATGAAGTCCTTAAATGTGGTTTATCCGGTAGTAATTTACCCGATCTTCAGGACAAAAAGGGGAAGTTAAATTATTCGAATTTAAGGCAATATAATCAAAATCCTGTAATTCAGACTGAAAAAGAAATTACGGGATTTTATCTGATACTTCTGGTTTTATTTATCATTACCGTTCTAAGAATAATAAAAAGAATTCGGGCGTCTGGATTGAAATTTCTGAGCCGGATATCCGTTCAGATGAAAACAATCAGGATGGGGAACAAAGCAGCGTAATTGATATTTTCCTTGAACTTTCCTCATCAGAAGGTGAAATCTGGGAAGATCCCGATTTATCAAATGGTAAAACCAGGGATACGGACAAAAAAATACGGTTTATTAAGTCATATTCTGAAGAATCAAGGATATTGGTTGAAAGACTGCCAAAAAAACCTGTCATATATCCCCCCCCAAAGGCAACCGGACAGTTAATGAAGCAGCTGAATGCAGTTGAACTTTTAAAGACATATCCATCACCTGAACACAGAACCATACTTGATTTTTTTGAAAAATATGAAAACCTGAATTGGAATAATTCAGCTGAAAATTACCGGCAGAACGATATTGAATGGGAATATCTTACCGATCTGCAAAGGGAGGGTACCAAACAGCAACAGGATTTTGTAATAAAGGCATTGAACACTCCTGATGTTGCCATTCTTGAAGGCCCCCCCGGTTCAGGGAAAACAACTGCAATAAGTGAACTAATTTGTCAGTTGTTAAAAGACAACAAACGGATCCTGCTCTGTGCGTCCACCCATGTTGCAATAGATAATGTCATTGAAAAGATGGAAGAACACTGTCTTTCCAAAGGAACAAATCTTATGGATGAGGGTATTGTCCCTCTGAGAATTGGGAGGAACATAGGTGTAGTTTCTGAAAGAGTTAAAAAATACCATATTGATGAAAGAATTGATGAATTCAAAACAATAACCGGAAAAATTCCAGAAACCTGCAATGACCAGACGAGGACCAATACAGCAGACGAAGGCAGAAAAGAAAATCCTCTGGAAGAGATGGTTATTCAGAGTTCAAATCTGGTATGTGGTACAACCATGGGTATACCCAGTTATCCCCATATTTTCAATAAATTCAGGGATTACATAAAGCCTGAATTTGACTATCTGATCATTGATGAGGCAAGCAAAACCACATTTCAGGAATTTCTGGTGCCGGCCGTCCACTCTAAAAAATATATTCTTGTGGGAGATATCCGCCAGTTGTCACCAAGTGTTGATGAACTCAATGTAAGGGTAAATCTGGACGGAATTATTGATAACAAGGCGATTGAGACAGCACTTAAATTACATCTTGATCTGGTATTTGCCTTTAATAAATCAGGTGAGAACCAAAGAACTCCTAAATTTATCTGTGTTGAAGATAAGGCTGTTATCGAGCAGGTTTACAAAATTTTCTCAGATAAATATTTTGAAACAGAGAAGAAAAATGAAGGCAGATACAATAAGTTCAGAATTCCCAATACAGTGGTAATATCAGATTCTGTTAAAATAAATAAAAATAGTCCTATTGATGTTATCACATCACAATCCTTTAACTCGGAATATTTCCGCCTGGTTCTCTCTGATCTCATTTTTATCGATAGTCATACATACCGCAAATTTTACAAAAATCTGCCTGAAACACATATTTTCATCGAATTTAGTAATACAGAATTGCCTGATGTCCATGACTACAAAGTTTGTCACATGATGAATGCCATTGGGCAGCGGGGGGGGAATTCTACTCATATAAACCGCAAAAGTCTCATGGAACTGATAACCCATTTGAAATAAAGGAAAAAATCAAGGAAGAGATTAATAGCAGTAACTGGGCAGGAAAGATTGCTTGGAGGATGAAGCGTGTCTATGAGCTTGAGAACTCTATCGGTGCGGGGGGGGAGAGAACAGCGGCTATTATGAGGCCAGTATGCATGCACTTCTCCCGCCGGATTCTGACAGCCACAAAAAAATATGGAATCAGATAAACAAAGTGAAGCGTATCGCATTTCCTTCTGTTCTGACAAGCCTCCAGGTAGGAGTAAGTGGATTTAATCGCAAGGATGATGAGAAAACAATCTTATCACACGGAATTCCGGATGCTGAACTGAATAGCAGATATGAGATACTTCAGTATCAGCACCGGATGCACCCTGATATATCAAAGATTCCAAGAAGAATATATTACAAAAATGAAGCCCTGTTGGATGTTTCCTCTGTTATAGAACAATCAGATGGTGGTGAAGGTGGCAGGGACTGGAGTTACGACAACAACGGTAAATTCAGGTCCCGGTTCTGGTGGCGTGATGTAGCTGGAAATGATGACAAAAACGTCAACAGAAAGGAAATTGAAGCTGTTTTAGATGAGCTTGATTCCTTTGTGAAATGGGTTAATTCCCGTAACAATAGTGACCCGGAAAGAACGTGGGAACTTTTAATTGTCACCTTTTATGACGCCCAGAGAAAGGCAATCATGGAAGAACTCAGGAAAAAGGGAAAGGGAAATGAGAGGAATTATACCATTTTTGACATCAGTGGTGTCAGGGTTTACAACTACACGGTTGACAAGGTGCAGGGAAGGGAAGCGGATTTCGTAATTCTTTCAACGGTCAGAACCAGAAAGATTGGTTTTATGGACAATCCGAACAGGCAAAATGTTGCGATAACAAGAGCAAGATACCAGACACTTATCATTGGCAACAGGTGTTTCTTTGGGAGAAGGCAGAGTTCAAGGGAGTTTCAGATGATCACAGAACAATCCATGCCGGAATTTGATTTTAGCAGATGCGATAAAAGAAGAGGAAATATGAGATGACACATTTTGTTGCAGAGAAAAAGACAGCGGTAAAGAACATCAAAGCTGTTGTAACCGTATACAATCAGGAAAAAAGACCTGAGATCACATATCTTCTGAAGAATATTGAAGAATTTGATCTACATAGAGGAGAAATTGATAATCTGAAGAGGTATCTTTCAGACCTTGGATTATTTGATAAAAAACTGAACAGGATGACAGATGCCGGACATAAAGCGATTGGGAATGATATGGTCGCGGTCCCTCAATCCGGCCTTTACAGTCTCTCTTATGTTAATGACCCTGCTCCCGGGGGTGAATTCACAAATTGTTGATTTTAAACCTGAAAAACCTGTATGGCAATCAATCAACAAAGAAACACGGTCAATGCCCGATTTTCGCAATTTTGATGACGTTGAATTCATATCATGGAATAAGGACAGGCACTCTTTCAGAGTAAAATTTGAAAGACCGGACGGGAGTGATCCAAGGATAATCGAGAATAATGAATACCCGGCAGATATCAAAATATCCGGAAATTCAGGTGACAGTTGTTCGCTAAACATTATATCCGACGATCTTTCATACAAAGACAATAATTATGGAAATATTTCTGTTAAAGATAATATCTGCACGTTGGTTCCGGATTATGACAAAAATTTCGATGCTGTCAGAGTGAATTTCAGTGATATAAAAAATGACAAATCTGCAATTGAGAAGTTCAAAAAAAGCCATTTTGATCATTTTGATAGAAAATCTCTCATCTTTAATTCAGGTAATGACGACGACAGATGGGATGTCAGGATTGAGGATGTGGATCTGATTCCAAAAACCAAATCTGATGCAGAAGAATGGGTATTTTATCTGACTGCTGATAAATTAACCAAAAATATCGAGAAATTTTATTTTACCATGGATTACTGCAACGATGCATGCAGAAGTGTTTATGAAAAAAACGCCCTTTTCACGTGCATTTCCAGGTATGGAATCTGATATAATCCGGTTCAAAGAATTTCTATTGGAAAACAACCCGTCAATATTCTCTGAGATTCAAATCGCTGATGATCTTTATCCGGACAATTTCTCCCAAAAATCCAATTTGGAATATAGTTCCGGGGCTTGCACGCAAACTCCAGGACTCACTGAAGAAGAACTGGATGAAATAATTTATTCGGGAGAAAATGATAGGACTGAATTCAAGGAAACACTTTTTGGAATTAATACCGGTGATGAAAAGTACACTTCCATCTTCAAGGCAATGAAAACAATTGCTGCTTTTATGAATTCCAACGGTGGAAATTTGTTAATTGGGATATCTGACAACGGGAGAATCAAAGGGATAAACGGCGATTATCAGATTGTAAACAAATCCCTGAATAAGGACAGAAGAGACGCTTTCAGGCTTCGTTTTGATCAGGAATTTGAAAAATACATTGGAAACACGTTCTGCGATGATATAAAAATGGACATTCTTTCTGTTAATGGAAAGGATATATGCAGAATTAATGTGAAAGCACGGGAATCTCCCGTGCATATTAAGTCCCAACGCAATGATTCTGAGAAATTTTTTGTACGAAAAACGGCCTCAACTGTAGAATTGAAGGGATCTGAACAGAGTTCGTATGTAATTGGGCATTTCAGGTGAGATACTAATGATTTCAGATAACAACACACAGATTATGCCAAAAGATGTATCTTCAGGCATTATTGACAATTCAAAGCAGATTATCTCCGGTTTTTGGGAAAAGTCCGGGAATGCTCCAAATAGAATGAAGGAAAATAATGTACAAAGGGCACTGGACATTATAGGAAACAGCAGGGAAACCATCTTCATCTACACTCCAAGAATTGCAGCAGGGGATTTATTACTTGAGCTTGAAAAGAAGCAAAATGATGGTGTACGGATATATCTGCTTGTAAATAACCTTGACACTCATTACTCAAATAAAATTTTAGAACATTTTGGAATTGCAAGGGAAAGGGCTGACATTACGTCCACATTTGTGATAAGTGATCCAGAGAATGGGTGTACTGGTATCTGGTTTGAAGGTGACCTCTCTTCAAAGGGGGGGAATTCATCTCCTATCATTCTTGACCTGAATAATAAACAGGCATATGAGGCATACTGCCATTTCACTCATCTATGGTGGAAATCCGAGGGAGATGAAATAAAAGGGAACCGAAAAATAAAGACCAAAAAAATCCATCCAAAGGCACCTGAATATGCTTCACTAATCTCTTCCGCATTTCGTATTGATGCTCTTGATAAACTTGTATCTGAAGAGATTCAGGAAATATGTCTCTCTAATAATGCACCGGAGAGTGCGGCGGTATTTCTGGATGATTCAAACAGAGTTTCCTGTGTTGTGAATGAAAAATCACGGGAGTATATTGAAGATGCAGATGGGGGGGCTACCATAACGGGATATAATTACCTGCCGTTCAGTTTTATCTCAGACGTTAAAAAAACGATTGCATTCTCAGGAGATTTCGGATTTATCCTTGATGAAAGGCAGAAAAAAATGCCTCGCATTATACGTCATCTCCAGACTGGGATTATATCACCAAAAAAGAGATCGGAAATATCCAGGGAATGATTTTACCCTCGGATTCTGACTGGGATTCTAAGAACGCGATTTCTATTGAGTCTGAAAAAATAATTCCTCTTGATGATGTATTTGCAAACAGTATCGATGACTGGGTAAGAGGGGAATGCAGGCCTAAGTATCCGGACAAATTATGCTATGCAAACAGCATTGAATATACGTGGAAAATTGTCCCGCCTATTCTGCCTTTAAATGCAAAAAAACATGCATTATACAGTCAGTGGTCTGACTTTGAAATCAGAGTGAAAAGAGCTTGTCAGGAAATTTTATCGGAGATAGAGAGATATGAAAATCTCTCGAAGGGTTAAAGAAAATAACAAAACAAAATCTGATTTCAGACCAGAAAGGGCGCCTAAACTCCTTTTTAAAGACAGAATGGGCCAAAGAAACCGATATCCAGAAGGCATCAGATGCATTGAAAAAACTTGAGATAATAAATGAGGCAATCTTTCAGGAGTTAGAGGAACTGAAGAAGAACGATGTGAAAGAAAGTGAAACCAATGAATATTCTGAGTCTTCCGGTAAAAATAAGGAAATAAAGAAGAAGACCGTCTCTAAAAAAGCTAATCCAGGGAGCATCGCAATCCCGAAACATCCTCTGCCAAAAGCAGGTATCCTTTACCGGGTGGGTAATGATGATTACCTCGCAATTAAACGTACCGATGAGATTGAAACGGCAAAAAAAGAGATTCTAATCTATACCAACTGCAGGCTTGTTGCAGAAAAAACCTGGTGATATGATGAGTGAAGAGATAACCATTGAGATTGATGAGAACGGTGAGATTTTTATTGAAACCAATGGAATTAAAGGCCCTGCATGTATTGCTCAGGTTGAAGAATTACTCAAAGAACTTGCAATTGTGTCTGACACCAACAAATCTGATGAATACTATATGGAGAATTCCACCCTTGTCAGGCAGAAAGATATGCTAAGAAGGAGCCAGAAATGAGCTGCAGAATCCGGGCAAAAATAATTCCCTGCCAATTTTTTAATTCCGATTGTGTGAAGATGGCGCTTGAAGAGTGCCCCCCCTGCCCTGCGGGTCTGACACTTCAAAGCCGTGAGAATAAATTTATTGTTGATTATATTGATGACAACCGGGCACATCAAAAATTTCTTGAAAATTTCCCTAGAATCTATAACCAGAAAGCCGATGAGATGCTGGAGAGGTTACGAAGAGAGCAGGCAGACCTGAAGGAAAATTCAGCACTGGCAGCATTTAGCGAAGAGGACAGGCGCAGGAAAGAGATCAAGATTAAAAGAGAGATAAAGCGTCTTGAAAAGGAGAGAAAGGCCGAACAGGAAGAGCACAAAAAAGAGATCGAAAGTAAGGTAGAGATCATGGTTCAAAGGGCAAAAACAGCAGGCTTTGTTCCAAAGAAAGAACTGATAAACGGAAAGGTGCGAATTCAGCTTGTCAGAAGGTTGTGATGGCAATAGTGCTCGTTTGAATGTTGCCGCCTTTTTGGAGAACAGTGCTATTTACGGCCCGGGAAATCGTTTTGTCATCTGGTTTCAGGGCTGTTCTCTTAGGTGTGAAGGGTGCTGGAATAAGGAACTCTGGCCTTTTGAAGATAACCTCCTATTCACTCCTTGTGATATTTTAGAAAAAATCAGAGAAACGAAAGGAATAGAAGGCGTTACTTTTTTGGGGGGGGAGAACCTCTTGACCAGGCTGAAAATCTTCTTATTTTAGCTAAAATGCTCAAAAGTGATGGATATTCCATCATGCTCTATACGGGATATGCGGAGCCGAAATTTCCGGCACAGTAAAAGAGGACGTTTTCAGTATGTCTGATATTGTTGTCAGCGGGCGTTACGTTGAAGGTCTGCGTTCTGTCTATCTCAAGTGGAGAGGTTCGTTGAACCAGAATATTTCATTCAATTCGGATATTTACCGGGATTTTGAGGATAGTATTGACAAAAGAGAAAATGACGTTGAAATCCATATTGATGAAACAGGTGAGATAACGATAGCAGGATATCCGGAACCGGATGATTTGGAGGCGATATTATATGGCAAAGACAGTCAATGAAGAGATTTCTCTTAAAGTAAAAGCAGGAATCCCAATTATTCAGCTGATTTCATATGAATGGCGGAGAGTAATGGTTTTTGCATTCGGGCACAGAAAGACAACAAACGTTCATTGTATACATGGAATAACACATCCGGGATCTCAAAGTACAATGAATATGATGAAGTCTGGGATCAGGAAAATTCTGATATTCTTGAACCTTCGGGAGCTCTTGCATGGTTTGAAAAGACATGTGCAGAGAACAGCATTTTTCTGATGGAAGATCTGCACCTTTATTTTGATGCAGGAAATTACCGGGAAATATTTGGATATCTTCGAAAGATGGCCAAAAATAACGATGACCTGGATAATAAAAAAACCCTTATTCTATCGCAGCCTGTGAGATACCTACCTCCGGAACTTGAAAAGGATGTTTATGTAATTGACGTAGATCTCCCTGAAAAAAAGATTCTGTCCTCTGTTCTTGATGAAGTTGTTTCCTATCTTGATCTTGGAGATAATTGCCCGCTAAAATCCAGAGACCGGCTGGCGGAAGCGGCGAGAGGGCTTACGACAATTGAGGCAAAAAATGTATTCTGTGAAATTGCCCTTGATAAAGGAAGACTCACAGAAGATGAAATCCCATTAATTATCTGTGAAAAAGAGCAGGTCATAAAAAAGTCAGGTATCCTTGAATATTTCCATCCTTCTGAAAGTTTTTCAGATATCGGAGGGATGGAAAGTCTGATTGAATGGCTCCGGAAGAGGAAGAGAGGTTTTGATTCCGATGCAATAGATTTTGGAATGACCCCCCCCGAAAGGTGTTCTTCTTCTTGGTGTTCAGGGCTGTGGAAAAAGTCTTCTTGCAAAGTCCATTGCATCTGACTGGAACCTGCCGCTCCTGAGATTTGATCTGGGAAGGGTGTTTGGCGGAATTGTCGGGGGGGAATCTGAGAACAATATCAGAAAGGCCCTTGATACTGCAAAGGCAATATCCCCCCCTGCAATCCTCTGGATAGATGAGATTGAAAAAGGCCTTTCAGGTCTTGGGAGCTCAGGTGATACCGACGGGGGGGTACGACTGCACGGGTATTCGGAACGCTGCTTACCTGGATGCAGGAGAAGAAAGAACCTGTTTTTGTTGTCGCAACGGCAAACGACATCTCTTCTCTCCCGCCTGAACTGTTACGAAAAGGGCGTTTTGATGAAATATTCTTTGTAGATCTTCCCGGTCAGAAGAGCAGGCATGACATCTGGGGGGGTATACATCTCAAAAAGCGCCTTGGCGTGAGGTATAGCGATGGGATGTTTGATTTTACCCGGCTTGTTGAAAAATCCAGAGGATTCTCAGGTGCTGAAATTGAGGAAGCGGTAAATGAAGGTCTTTATCAGGCATATTATGACGGAAGAGAGATAAAAACTGAGGATATCCTAAATGCCATTGATGAAACAGTACCTTTGTCACGTGTTATGGGTAAATCGATCTCGTATCTGAGAGATTTTGCGAAATCAAGGGCACGGTTTGCAAGTGATGAAGCCCAGGAAGAGATCACTTCAGAGAATGTTGTTCAGACCGTTCAGGAAAAAAAGAAATGTCGGGCTTTATTTGAAGAATAGAGTCATATAAATATTTTAAGAGAATCATATGTCTGTCAGTGCAACAATAAAATCAATACAGGATATCATGCGAAAGGACGCCGGGGGGGTGGACGGCGATGCGCAGAGGTTGAGTCAGCTTGGCTGGATGCTGTTTTTAAAGATACTTGATGACCGGGAAAAGGAGTGTGAGGTCTTATACGATACCTATGTCTCACCGCTCCCGGAAAATCTCCGGTGGAGAAGCTGGGCGTCAGATTCTGAAGGGGGGGTTACTGGGGGGGACAACCTCCTTGATTTCGTGAACAATGAACTCTTTATTCAGCTGAAAGATCTGCCGCAGCAGAAGGGGGGGTAAATCCGATGGTGTTTGTGATCCGTTCCATCTTTGAGGATTCCTACAACTATATGAAGAACGGCACCCTGATCCGGCAGGTTATCAACAAGATAGAGGACGGTATCGACTTCAACAATACAACAGACCGGCACACATTCGGGGGGGACATTTACGAGAAGATCCTGAAGGATCTCCAGAGTGCCGGGAACGCGGGTGAGTTCTATACGCCGAGAGCGGTTACGCAGTTTATGGTGGAGCAGACCAATCCCCCCCGGCTGGGCGAGCGGGTGATGGACCGGCCTGCGGGACGGGGGGGGATTTCTGGCATCGGTTATTGATCTGGTGAGAAAAACGGATGTGAAATCGGTGGAGGATGAAAAGGTTCTGAAGCGTTCTGTGTCCGGGACGGAGAAGAAGTCTCTGCCGCATCTGTTGTGCACCACGAATATGATTCTGCACGGGATTGATGTGCCGGTGAATATTGTGCACGGCAACTCTCTTGCCCGCCCGCTCCGTGATTATACGGAGAGTGACCGGGTCGAGGTTGTCGTAACCAATCCTCCGTTCGGAGGACAGGAGGAGGACGGGATTGAGAAGAATTTCCCGGCGGCATACCAGACGCGGGAGACGGCGGATCTCTTTCTGGTGATGATTATGCACCGCCTCAAGGCAGGCGGGCGGTGCGCCATCGTTCTTCCCGACGGGTTTTTGTTTGGTGAGGGGGGGTGAAGACGAAGATTAAGGAGAGGCTTCTTTCGGAGTTTAATCTGCATACGATTGTGCGGCTCCCCCCAACGGCGTCTTCAATCCCTATACCGGCATCAAAACGAATCTTTTGTTCTTTGAAAAGGAGGGGAAGACAACCGATGTCTGGTATTATGAGCACCCCCCCTACCCTGCCGGTGCAAAATCGTATAACAAGACGAAGCCCATACGCATCGCCGAGTTTGAACCGGAGAGGGAATGGTGGGACAACCGGACGGAGACCGAACAGGCATGGCGGGTGCCGGTGGCAGAGATCATCAAAAACAACTACAATCTGGATATCAAAAATCCGAATGTGGAAGAGGTTGACCTCGGCAACCCGGAGGAGATTCTCGCACAGTACGAGTCGGCACGGGCTGCGGCGGATGAGACGAGAGCAGAGCTGTTGTCTGAGATCAAGGGTGCTCTGGAATGAGTGAATCCGTGTCAGTTGCAGAAATAAAGACTCTCCCGGCTGACATCCTGACAGAGAACTTCGAAACTCTTGCAACAGCAAAGGGCGGCATCCCGAAACTCCGGGAGACTATCCTCCAGCTTGCCGTGCAGGGCAGACTTGTTCCCCAGAACCCGGAAGACGAACCGGCATCCGTTCTGCTGAAAAAGATTCAGGCAGAGAAGGCAAGGTTGGTGAAAGAGGGGGGGACGATCAAAAAGCAGAAGGTTCTGCCGCCGGTTGATCTGGATGAGGTGCCGTATGAATTGCCGGAGGGGGGGTGGGTTTGGACGAGACTTGGAGATGTTTCAGAAATTGTAATGGGAAACAGCCCACCTGGTACTACGTACAATTCAACAGGGAATGGTTGTCCTTTGATAAACGGACCTGTTGAATTTTCTTTTGGTCCTTTTGGAAAAACTATTGAAACAAAATATACAACCGCTCCGACGAAAATGTGCAGAAAAGGTGACCTTCTTCTCTGTGTTAGAGGATCAACTACCGGAAGAACAAATGTAGCTGGATTTGATTCATGTATTGGGAGAGGGGGTTGCACTAATTAGACCTTATCGGTATAATTGGTACATATACCAGTTCGTTCATGCGAGTGAAAAAAATATTTTCGAAAAGGGCACAGGCTCCACATTTCCAAGTATTTCACAAAAAGATCTTACTGATTTAATTCTTCCCCCCCTTCCCCCCCCTCGCCGAACAGCACCGCATCGTCGAACGGGTGGACACCCTGATGCAACTCTGCGACGAACTCGAAGCCCGGCAGGACACCGAGTCGGAGCGGCGGCGGATGCTCCTCTTATCCTCGTTAAACGCCCTCTTTGATGCAAAAGAGCCGGACGAAGCTGCGGCGGCACGGGAGATTTTGCACGCAAACTTTGACCTCCTCTTTGACGACACAGAGAGCATTGCGGAACTGAGAAAGACCATATTGCAGCTTGCGGTGCAGGGCCGCCTTGTGGAGCAGCATCCTGAGGACGAACCGGCATCCGTTCTGCTGGAGAAAATTCAGGCGGAGAAGGCAAGGCTGGTGAAAGAGGGGGGGAAAATTCAAACTTTTTTCAGTAATAAAAAAATTCCACAAATCAAAGATGGAGAAGCACCATTTATAATTCCAATAAATTGGGAGTGGGCAAGGCTGGGAGATATGTGTGAATTGATTACTAAAGGTTCATCTCCAAAATGGCAAGGTATAAATTATGTTGAAGAAAGTGAAGGAATTTTATTTATAACAAGTGAAAATGTAACAAATTACGATCTAAAATTAAATAAAAAAAGTATGTTGAAGAGAAATTCAACAAGATTGAACCTCGTTCAATTCTGAAAAAAGATGATTTCCTGATGAATCTAGTTGGTGCTTCCATAGGAAGGACAGCGATATACAATGTTGATGAAATCGCAAATATCAACCAGGCTGTCTGTTTAATCAGAGTAATCAGTCAAAATAGGAATATAAATTTAAAGTATTTTCTTCATTTCTTCAACAGTCCAATTTGTATTTCATATATGATTGATAAGCAGGTTGATAATGCCAGAGCCAACCTAAGCATGAGTAATGTTTCAAAATTTCTTATCCCCCTCCCCCCCCTCGCCGAACAGCACCGCATCGTCGAACGGGTGGACACCCTCATGCAACTCTGCGATGAACTCGAAGAGCGGGTGATGGCAAAAGAGGATGCGGCAGAAAGGCTTCTGTTGTCCGTCTGTGACAGAATTTGTGGGTGACGAATACCGCCCGGAAGATGCTTCCCCTGCACACTCTCTTTTCGTGGTGGTATATTCAAGAGATGAGTTTGATACGCCCCCCCGATGTGCAGCCACGTCCGACCATGTTGCAGCACTTGCAGCCATGTACAACCACGGTGCAGCAGGTGCTGCAACCACACCGGCGGGAATACTCGGCCTGTTCGGCATTTCCTGCCCATATCCCCCCCCGAAGGCAAAATCGTGTGCAGCATCTGCCAAAGAGCATGCACACACCCGTACCCACACGGGAAATGGTTAGAGGCTGGGGGGGGTCTAATTATGCTGCAACCTCCTTCGGTATTGAAGAAGCGTCTCTCTATACTCTATTAGATCATCATCATTCGGCTGTAAATTCCTCTTTTATCGTTGCAGCAGGTGCTGCACATACGCTGCACATCCGCTGCCATGGTGCAAACGTCATTCCTCTGTCCTCATACAAATGACCCGCTAACCCAGTCTCATCAGGTGGTAGATGGAGGCATCTGACTTGATAGAGACATCTGATCTAAAGACAGATCCGCAGATAGGGAACAAGAAGAGAAGAGAGACACTATTCTGTGGGGGGGTTATTCCGGGAAGACTGAACTGAGTTTCTGCATGAACTCCTGGTTGGATGAGACGGTCTCCCATTCTTTTGAAATCTGGCACTGAAGGGTATCACATTTATTCTTGGTATACCGGTTGACGGAATCGTGTATCCGGTCAGCAAAGAGATCTGGACTTGTCGGCATAGAACTTCCTGACTTCTGTGGGTGGGTAACAACGAAATACTTTTGGGGGTTAATGCATAGGTATAAATATTAAATTAATTCGCAGGATATAATCTGCGGCAAAATCGTGCCGACTATGCATTAGATATTATATGCTGTGCAGTTGTTCTTGCCTGCTGATCCACCCATTGAAAATAAAAAAATTTAATGCGGTCTGTTTTCCGGTGGGCAGCACGTCTGCCCGCTCCGGGTATCTCACCGGTTCTGTTCCGCCTCAGCCGCTGCCTTTCGGGCCGCAGCGATATCGGGGGTGACCTGCACCATTCTCCCGGTCCGGTATAGTAGAGGCAGGTGTCGGGCAGCGATCCTGTCAGGGCACGGACCGCATCGGCATAGATGGAAAGCTGGATGAGATGTTCATCCCGACAGGGCCCGTCTCTTGGATCGGCTTCGGTCTTGTAGTCAATCACCACATACCGTCCGTCCGGTCTGCGCACGATCCGGTCGATGGCACCCCCCCGCACCTGCACGTCCCCCCCGAAGCGGTGGACAAATTTCACCTCACACTGCTGACAGGTGCTCTCACGGATGAGCGGGTGAGAGCAGAAATCCCGGTATGCCGCCTCACAGTCTGCCACGCGTGTGGCATCCGCAGAAAATCCGTGGAGGGCACAGGCACGGGCAGGAGCCATACCAGCAAAGACGGCGTGCAGGAGGTTCCCGTTTCGTGCCGCGATCTTTTCTCTCCCACCGGACTGCAAAAGGTCCACCGGATCCGGATCCCCGGTCCCCCCCCTTCCGCCGGAAGCATACCGGTGAATGGCCGTCACCGGCAGGGGCGGGAGGGACCGTTCGACCGCAGACGGTGACGGAGTTGTCCATGCCGCATCCGCCCTCTCCGCGGGCAGGGGGTGCGTTTATCGCTACCGGTGTCGGCGGGGGGTGAGCTTTTGACCGGCCTGTTGCTGTTCTCCGCCGAAGTGATCGTCACCCGCCACTCGCGGCCGTCGGGGGGGGTGGTGCAGCTGACTCCTCCCGCCTCAACGGCCTCCGGGGGTGACACCGAGGGCGGCAAACGTCCGGTGCATCCGGGTCTTCCCGCGTCCGGGCCGAGGGCGACCAGCTCCATTTTTGGCAGGGTGCCGGTGAACAGGATATGGTCACGGGCCGGGTGACCGCCACATAGAAGAGGCGTCGTGCCTCTGCCGCCTCCTTCTGTTTGCGCCGGTGCTGGATCAACAGCGAGATGGGTGCGTCAACCGGACCGTCCGGCCCCCGGAATCTTTACTGCCAGACCCAGATCCTCTTCAAACACACTTCCGTTCCTGCGGCCGCCGCTGTCCGCGTTGGTGAAGGGCAGGGCGACAACGGGGAACTCCAACCCCCCCTTTGAGGCATGGACGGTCATCACCAGCACCGCATCCTCCCCCCCTGCGGTCGGCAGGGGTGCGTCCTCCTCTTTCGGTGCGTCCCGTAGCGCCTGCCTGAGATCCGCTGCAAAGGCATCGAACCCATAGCATCCCCCCCGGTCTCACGGATCTGGCGATTTCGGTGATCTTCCTGAGGTTGGCGGTCTTCTGGTCGCCGTTCTTCTGCCCGGCGCAGACGGCGTACATGCCCGACTCCCGGATGATGCGGCTGACGAGCACCGAGGGCGGTTCCCGGCGTGCGTACGCCTGCCAGCGTGCGAGCATCCGGCAGGCATCCGCAACAGGACCGGTGGCATCTTCGCTGAGGCGGGAAAAGAGGCCCCCCCGTCCCCCCCGGCCGCCTGCGGCACGGAAGATATCCGCGTCCGAGAGGCCGAAGAAGGGTGAGCGGAGGGCCCCCCCGTAGAGGGCGATGTCATCGGCGTTATCGGCAAGGAAGGCGATCACCGCCCCCCCGCAGTCCCGCACCTCCTGGCGTTCATAATAGGCCGTGCCCCCCCGTAGATCCGGTAGGGCACCCCCCCGGCCCGGCAGAAGGCGTCTTCGATGAGGTGCAGGCGGCTCCGCGTCTCGATGAGTACCGCACAGTCCCCCCCGAACGTGACCGGCCGCTCATCCCATTCGCCGTCCGCATTCCGCTCATAGACCGTTTTTCGTTTGTTTTCGACCAGATCCGCGAGCCATGCGGCGAGGGCATCCGCTTCAGGCGGGTCGCGTTCGGCCGTGGTCTTCCCGGAAGGGGGGGTGATGAGGATCTCGGCCGACCCGGTATGGGGGGGCTGCCTGCTCTCGGTTACGCCGAGGGCATCGTATCCAAATTCCCAGGGCAGCCGGTCGGCGCCGAGTATGGCGGAGAAGAGGGTGTTGACCAGACCGATGATCTCCGGTGCACTGCGGAAACTGGTGTCCAGCGCCACCTCGCGTCCGCCGCGTTCTGCAAGAATCCGGTCACGGGTCGCCTTGAACTGCGTCACATCGGCGTTTCTAAAGAGATAGATCGACTGCTTCGGGTCACCGACCACGAAGAGCGAACGCTCCTTTCCTGCGGCCGTGAGAATATCGGATATGATGGCGGCCTGCAGGGGGGGTCGGTGTCCTGGAACTCGTCCACCATAATCGCCCGGTACTTGGCCGCGATACCGTTTCGTGCCGCAGCATTCTCTGCAAGCAGGGCCTGGGTGCGGATGAGCATGTCCCCGAAGTCAATCGCCCCCCCGCTGCGCCTTGAGCTGCCCGATGCTCTCCGAAAACCAGGAGAAGGCCGTCCCGAGCGCCTGCAGGGTGCGGATGGTCTCCGTTGTCTCCGGGTCATCAGGGGAGACGGTAAGGGTCAGCAGGGCCGGAGCGTTGTCGTTTTCCCACTCCTTCAGGGCGCTGTATGCGGTGACCAGCTGTCTCTTTGTGTCCGGCCCGAAGATTTTTGCACTCCCCATGCTCTTGCTGCCCTTGCAGGAGAGAATCGCTGAAAGGGCCCGGCAGGTCTCCGCGGGGGGGGAGTCCGGGTCAAGGGCCTTCAGGCCGGGGGGGCCGCTGCGGCAAGGTAGCGTGTCCCGGCATCGTCATCCCCGGCAAAGCCTATGGCCAGCTCCCGGAGCACGGCCGCGGCCTCTCCTGCCGGGGGGGAGGCAAAGAACTGTCTGCATATATCTGCCTGTTCTGCTTCTACCGCCTCCGTCCAGGCGGCGATCACCGTATCCGGTGCCTCCGTGACCCAGGAAAAGAACCGGTCGGCGTTCCACCGCTGGTCGTAGAGGGCGATGAGCGTCTTCTGCAGTTCCCCGGTACCAGGGTGCGCAGGCACCGGAGCACCGCGGTTCTGACGGTTTCCGGCAGAGGCGTGTAGAGCAGGCGGTAGAGGGTCTCTTCGGTCATCTCCGCGAGTTCATAGCTCTCGATAACGGCAAATCCGGGTTCCAGACCGGCTTCGAGTGCATACTCCCGCAGGATTCGTGTGCAGAAGGAGTGGATGGTGGAGATGCCTGCCCACATCAGGTCATCGCGGAACCGGGCGGTCTCATCCCCCCCTCCGCTGTGGCGAGGGCCTGACGAACCCGGTCCTTCATCTCCGCCGCCGCCTTCTCGGTGAAGGTGAGGGCGAGGATCTCCTGCACGCCTGCCTGTTCGTCTCCCTCCCGTTCGAGGAGGTCGAGGTAGCGGCTGACGAGGACATAGGTCTTGCCGGTTCCGGCCCCCCCGGCGGTGACACAGAGGCTGCCGGGACAGGTGATGGCAGTCTCCTGCACCGGAGTGCGCTGCGGCGGCATTATACCTCCCCCCCCGGTGCGGCGTATTTCGAGCGTTCTGAGTATGCCGTTCCGGCAGATGCGGGTATACGCACAGTAGCCGGGACAGGAATTTGCATCGTCCGCCAGCGGGAACCGTCCGGCACGAACGCCCGCGGTGGCACGGGCTGCCGCCGTCACCGCGTTGTCGATGATCTCCGGGGAAGGGGGGGGCTTCTTTTTTCATTTTTTTCAGCTTGTAGGGAGAAAGGGCGTCTGCGTAGCGGGCGTCATGCACCATCACGGTGTTTGTCACCTTCCGGCGTTTCATCGCATAGTAGGATGCACCCGCCCCGGCAGCACCGGTGATCACCTCGAGGGCCCGCACATAAAGGGCGAGCTGGAGGGCCTTGCCTGCGAGGATATCGGGCTGTTGTGGATGCGCACCGGTCTTATAGTCGGTGACCAGAAACGTCCCGTCCGGCATACGGTCCACCCGGTCGATAAAGCCCCGGAGCAGCAGTTTCTCCTCCTCTCCCGGCACCGGCAGGGCCACCGGCGCATCGTGGATACTGCCCGGACGGTCCGGGGGGGTGCCGAAGCCTGCCTCAAAGAGTTCCGGCACGAAGGGGGGGGACGAGCGGGTATCCGTCTCCTGCCGGATAAACTCCTCAAAGAGCCCCGGCCCCAGGTTGTCCGTGCCGAGCAGGGTCTCGGCTCCGGCCTCCCATGCGGCACCCTCGCGGGCGTAGCGGGCCAGCACCGTCTCTGCCTCTGCGAGGATACGGGCGGTGGCCTCTTTCTGTTCCTGCGGTCCCGGACCGGCGGGATGACTGGCCATCCAGCTGTGGTAGAAGAGCTGGCAGACCTCGTGGACGATGGTACCGTGTGCGCTGGCCGAGATATCCCGCTCCTCCTCCGGGAGGGGGGGTTCGGTGCCCAGCACATGCTGCATATAAAACCGGAACGGGCAGGTGACATAGTCCTCGAGCATGGTTGCCGACCAGACGGAATCTTCGGGGGGGTAGCGTTCGGTGAGCATACTGGGAATATCCGGGTCGGTGTATAGCATGCCGTCGAAGGCCGAGTCGCAGAGACCGTGGCGGTGGTACTCCTCGGCGGTGATGCGGGCGGCCACTGCATCGGCGGTGATGCCCTCCGGCAGCCAGACCGCAGGTGGCCGGAAGCCGTCTCTCACGGCGTGCCCAGCCCGTTCCATCCGGCTCTCCCTGAGGCGGGCATGGTGGGGGGGCAGATCCAGCTTTCATGTGCAAAGGCATCCGTTGCCGCGGCATAGAACGGCGAGGGAATGAGCACCCCCCCGCGTCCCGCTCCGCGTGGCTGAGCCAGAGTCTCTCCCCCCCGGCGCTCAGAAGGGCGGCGAGGAAGTAGTAGCGCTCTTCCCGCAGTTTCTCCCCGGCGGCGCATCGTGCCCATCGCCCGCTCCTCCTGTTCGGTGGTATAGGGCAACAGGGGGGCGGGATATCCGGCAGGCGTCCGTCGGTGAGATCGACGATGAAGACCATGGGCAGATGCAGTCCCTGCAGTTCCCGGATACCGCAGACCTGAACCGCTGCCGGGTTTGGTTCATGCTCGGGTCGTGTCTCGGTGGCGGCCCCCCCCGTGATCACCGCGGCGGCCTCCCGAATGCTCACCTTCGGCCCTTCGCGTCCGGGGGGGTGCCGGCCATCCGGTCCAGCAGGCGGTGGAATTCATGCAGGGCCGTCTGCTCGCGTTCCTCAATGGTTGCATCCGGTGCCGGCGGAAGGCAGGGGGGGCGTCCCATCGGGTGTAGAGATCCCGGAGTGCCCGGACATGGCCTGCCATCGTTTTGGGTTTCTCCAGAGTCCGGAGGTCACGAATGAGTACCGAGACGGCATCTGCCACCCGTGCTGTCGCCGCGAGGTCACGTGCGGCAGCCTTCTGCCGGTGGAGGGGGGGATTATCAGGGTTCTCCGTCTCTTTTGTCAGGCGTTCGGTCAGGTGGCCGAATCCTTCCCCCCAGCGGCCGCCCCTTCCCGGATGCCCGCCTGGCAGGCACAGCGGTTTATGTCACTGCCGGATACGCTCTCTTCGTTTGCATCTTTGAATTGGAAGAACGGCTGGGAGAAGAGCGCAACAATCGTCCGGCGTTCATAGTTGTCTGCGACCACCCGGAGTGGCAACAGCAGGGCCTGGATGAGCGGTTCCTGTGCGAGCGGCAGGGTGGCGGACGTGGCCGCAGGAATGCCGAAGTCGGCAAAGATGGCGGAAAGCCGTCCCTCTTCCGCCCGGATATCGGGCAGGGCGACCGCGATATCTCCCGGCGGGGGGGTACCGGTATGGATGAGGTCAGAGATCTGCTGGGCCACCGCCCGGAACTCGGTTCGCCGGTCCGGGAACGTGCCGCAGGAGAGCGGCACCGGGGGGGCCTGAGTGCGGTTGTTTCGGAAAAGAGCCACTCCGCCCCCGTCTCCGGTCTCTGCCGAAGAACATGCATCCGGCCCGAATATGGCCGGGTTTGCTCCGGTGGGAGTGAAGACCATCCATTCTCCACCGGTTTCGGTGAGTTGCCTCAGGAAGCGTTCGGCCTCCGGCAATGTGGCATGGATACCGTATATACAGCCGGAGAACCGGATTGGGGGGGAACGGCTCAGGGCGTCTGCCGCGGCGCTGCATATTGAGGAGCTGTCCACCGCATCCTCCGCGTTGAGACGTCTCCGGTAGTCGGCAAAGATCTCGCCGATGACCCGGCTCTTCTCTCCTCCGACGCTGCCGAGACAGGCGGGATACTCAATCCCGCGTTCGGTGATCACACCAAAGAGGCGAAAGAGATCCTGAACCAGACGCTGTCCCCCCCTTCCTTTCCGCCGGGGGTGAGGATGCCCCGGTTTGGATGGGCCCGTATCGCCTGGTGCATCATGACCCGTGCCTCCTCCGGGGGGATGATGCGCAGGTCAGGAGCCATCCGGGCAAGCACGGTTTTTGCCACGTCCGTGACCGTGCCTGCCAGGGCGGGGGGGATGTGGAGGATACCCCGATGGTTCATCAGGCTGCGCAGCGTGGAGGCGAGACGTATCGTCGGCAGACAGAGGACGGCCGAAAACGGATCTTTTGCCGCACATCCGGCAAAGAACCGAAGGCATTCCTCCTGTTGTTCTCCCGGCAAAACAGGTATTGTTGTCAGTCTGTCTGTCGTCATGCTCAGGCTCCCCGCTGGTACATGACAGTATCTTTGCCCTTCGGGGGGGTTTTACGTTTCCCGATCCGCATAGGGCACAAGAACAATCGTCCTGTGCCCTTGCCATCCTTCAGCCGAGGGTGGCTATTTTTTTCCGATGGTAACAGCGTTCTCCAGTGCCGCGGTGTCATCTTTGATATCCCCCCCCGGCAGAAACGCCTTGCCGATCACCGAGCCCGCAAAGATGAATTCATGGGCATTTGCAAAACCCTCGAGTGTCTCAAGGGCACGGTCTGCTCCGGTATCACCGTTCACGGCCACCGTGACCACATACTTGCCGGAGAGTCTGCGGTCGTGCCAGAGCGAGTAGGTCCGGTCGATGAAGTTCTTCATCTGTCCGCAGATGTCATAGTAATAGACCGGGGGGGTACCGATCACAAGCACATCGCACTCTGCCATCTTCTCTGCGATACCACCCCAGTCATCATTGGTGATGACGCACTCCTTCTTCTCTCTGCACTGGAGGCATCCGGTGCACGGGGGGGTGATGTAGTGTCCCCCGAGGGAAACAAACTCACAGGTTGCCTCTGCATTTGTTTCGGTCACCGCTTCAAGGATCTGTTTTACGAGATAGGCCGTATTCCCGTTTGCCTGCATGCTCCCCGATATACCCAGGACGTTCATACTGGTAGGTCGGATTCATCATATTTGAGCATTATGGCCGTACTAAATTCCGGTCCGGATCCGGGGGGGTGACGACCGTGACCTGTGGTCTGCACCCGCAGGCGGTGAGGGCATCGCCGCATTCCTGCTGCGGGTCGCTGTCACGACAGAACAGATGACTGCTGCACCGGCAGTCGCTGCACCCGAATCCCCCCCGGATGGTGTCTCCCCCGATTCGGTTGGCGAGCATGCACTCCTGTCTCTCGGTGGTCTCGCCGCAGACGGCTGCCGTGAAAACGAACCGGCGGTCAATAAGCAGGCGGTCGATATGCCACCGTGGCCGGTGCTCTGTTGTCTTTCGGTAGACCCGGATATGGCGCTGCACCCGTGCAAGCCCCCCCCGGTCCAAGGGCCGAACCCACGTATACGTAGTATCCGGCGGGGGAATGTCACCTCCCCCCCAGCGCACCCACATCAAGCACGGCGCCTCCGGTCTTCAGGATGAGACAGTATATGCCTTTCTCTGCCATCGCCGTTGGTCTCTAGTAATACCCGCACATTCGGCGTGCCGCCTCGATATGCCGGAACCCGTTCTCGGTGACCGGCATGCCGTGGCCTGGCCAGATTGCCTGCACGTCATAGCCTGCCAGCCGGTCAAGGGACTCCACCAGTGCCTCCTGTGAGCCGCCGGGAAAGTCTGTTCGTCCCACACCACCGTCGGAAAAGACCGTATCGCCGGATATGAGGTTTTCGCCCTCCGGGTCCCAGAGGCATATCGAACCCGGGGGGGTGTGGCCGGGCGTGTGCAGCACCTTCAGGCCATTGACGATGTCGCCGTCCTTCAGGGTGCCTGCCAGTGGTATTGCGGGCGTGCGTTCCCCGAACATCGCCGAGAGCGTCACTTCCGCACGTTCCTGCATCAGGCCGGTGCATCCGCCTCGTGGATAAAGACCTCGGCACCACACATATGGGCGATATGGTGGGCATGGGCGATATGGTCATAATGGTGGTGGGTCAGCACAATTTTCGAAATATCTTTCGCGAAGGCCTCCACCTGCATCGGGGGGGTGACCCCCCCCGCGTCTATCAGCACATCTCCGCAGATATAGGCGTTTGCCCAGTATCCATCTCCCGGAATCCATCTCACCTGCATGTAGGATAATAAGGATGCACCACCAAATGTTTGTTATGCAGACCCTTGTCAGGGAGTGCCTCTCCGGTGTGCCGGATGAGATTGACGCACTGGCCCGAAGAGAAGGGCTTGATGGACGAAAGATGGCACGTGATGTCGTGCGGGGACGCATCGTTGTTCCGGCAAACCCACGACGTGAACACCGCCTCTGTGCCATCGGGTCCGGATGCCGGGTAAAAGTAAATGTGAACATCGGGACATCGGGTGCCCGCTGTGACCCGGACCTTGAACTGAAGAAGGGCGAGGCGGCGCTTGCAAACGGTGCGGACGCCTTATGGACCTCTCCACCGGGGAGATCTTCACGCGATACGCAAGAGCATTCTGGGACTGGATACCACCGTCGGCACGGTGCCCATATACGATGCCGTGCGGCGTGCCGGGAGTGCTCCGGATATCACCGCGGACATCCTCTTCAACACCATCCGTGACCACTGCCGTGACGGGGGGGTGGACTTCCTCACCCTGCACTGCGGAGTCAACCATGAGACATTCGCCTCCCTGCGGCGTGACCCCCCCCGGGTGATGGGTGTGGTCTCACGGGGCGGTGCCTTCCATCTCGCGATGATGGATGCGACCGGTGAGGAGAACCCGCTCTATGCAGAGTATGACTACCTGATGGAGATCCTCCGGGAAGAGGATGTGTGTATCTCCTTGGGAGACGGGATGCGGCCCGGTGCGGTCGTTGATGCCGGTCGTCAGGCAAAGACGGTGGAATATCTCACCCTCGGCACCCTCGCCGCACGGGCACAGGAACAGGGTGTCCAGCGGATGATCGAAGGGCCGGGCCATATGCCGGTTGACCAGATCACCTACAATGTGAAGATGATCAAGGAACTCACCGATCAGGCACCGCTCTACCTGTTGGGGGGGCCGCTCGTCACCGACATTGTGCCGGGCTATGATCACGTATCCGCCGCTATCGGTGGGTCGATTGCCGCAATGGCCGGTGCCGACTTCCTGTGTATGGTATCCCCCCCCTCCGAACACCTCGCCCTGCCGGATCTGGCGGATATCGAGGAAGGGACGCGGGGTGGCAAAAGTTGCCGCACATATCGGGGGGGATACCACCCGTCGACCGGACACGTGGTACAATGAAGGGGGGGAGCGGCAGATGGCCGATGCCGGCGTGCCCTTGACTGGGATCGGCAGTTCTCTCTTTCCATGTTCCCGGAGCATGCGAGACGGATACATGAACGGGACGGGGGGGAGACAGATACCTGTTCGATGTGCGGGGGGGATCTCTGTGCCGTGAAGCTGGTCAGTGACATCCTGAGCGAGAACAAAGATCCTGAGTGATCAGAACCTGAATCACTTGGATCCTGTCCAATCCATTTTTCAGATCATTACTGTCGGATCATTTTTCCACCCCCCCACCTGCCCGGCTGGGCGGCCACGCTCGTCATGGTGGTGCTGATCGCTGTGGTATTGTATGGTCTGGAATATATTGGGTTATGATGGGCAGAGTATTAGATCCGCCCGTTCTCTTTTTCATTGGTGTGCGAATCGCTTTTCCAAGAGCCCGAGGGCCAAAAGACTAATGAAGGCGAACGGGACACTATCCAAGACCTGTTATGCGGGTGAGGAGGGTGGATATGTCGTGGTATATGTGCAATGTGTGTCATTCGTTTACGTATGATGATGACGTGGGATCTGTTGAGGGGAATATTCCTGCCGGGGTGGCACCAGAGAACCTGCCGGACGACTGGGCCTGTCCGGTCTGTATGTCTGACAAAACGCATCTGAAAAAGAAACCCGGTGCCGCAACGAAGGAGGAACGCACCCCCCCTCCGGTGGAGGCCGACCCGGCGACCCATATCTGCCGGGCACCGGATTATATCGAACCACATTTTGTCCATCTCAAGACGATGGCACAGACCGGAGTGCCGGTCATCGAACCGATGCGGACGGCCCGGCTGATGGTCTCATGGGATGAAATTCTTATTATGGCAGCGGCCCTGCGCCGTCTGCCCCCCCTGAACCCCCCCAATGAAGCGGTGGCAATGGAGACGGTCATAGGCCGAATGCCAAACAGCCGATGGTTTTGTCGCTTCCGTTCTATGTCACCCATATGTCCTTCGGGGCCCTCTCCCGTGAAATAAAGATTGCTCTTGCACAGGGGGGAGTGCCCGTGCAAAAACGGCATGCTGTTCCGGGGAAGGAGGCATTCTTCCGGCAGAGTTTGAACAGGCCTACCGGTATATCTTTGAGTATGTGCCGAACCGTTACAGCGCCACACCGGAGTATATGCAGACCGCAGACGCGATAGAGATCAAGATAAGCCAGTCGGCCAAACCGGGCATGGGGGGATTTTTGCCCGGTGCGAAGGTCACTGAAGAAATAGCCACTATCCGGGGATTCCCGCAGGGACATGATATCGAGAGTCCCGCCCGGTTTGATGACATCCGCTCCACGGAAGACCTGAAGGCAAAGGTGGATTACCTGCGGGATGTCTCCGGCGGCAGGCCCATCGGTATCAAGTTTGCCGCGGGTGATGTCGAAGGAGACCTCGAGGTGGCTATTGCGGCAGAACCGGATTTCATCACCATCGACGGCCGTCCGGGTGCCACCGCGGCCGCACCGAAGGCCATAAAGGACGCGACTGCTGTCCCGACAATATATGCACTGGATCGGGCCCGACAGTACATGGATGACCACGGGGGGGTGGAGGGCATCTCTCTGGTCATGACCGGCGGGTTTCGCATATCAGCAGATATTGCCAAAGGTCTTGCGCTCGGTGCCGATGCGATTGCGCTGGGAACGGCCCCCCTGATCGCTGCCGGGTGTGACCAGTACCGCATCTGTCATACCGGTGACTGCCCCCACCGGGGGGGTGACGACTCAGAAAGCGAGTCTCCGTGCACGGGTAGATCCAAAGGGTGCCGCGGATGGTGTCGCCCGGTTCTTTGCCGCCACACGGACAGAACTTGAGGACTTTGCCCGTCTCTGTGGTCATCATGATGTCCATAACTTCTCGGTGCGTGATCTCTGCACCATCAGTTCTGAGATATCGGATTATACCCGTATCCGGCATGTCTGAACCGATTCCTCAATTTTTGCACCATTTTTTTTGTTTTCCGATACAGAATTGTTTATATGAGAATGAAAGTTAATGGTTGAATACATACGAGCTGAGTCTGTTATGCCACCTGAAGATCATCATCACCCAATCTCCATTGCCTCCTGCGTACAGATAACAACGCTCATGACCCGTGATCTTGTCTCTGTCCCCCCCCGGGTGCGTCTGTCTCTGCGTCTGCGGCCCGGATGGCAGAACGCCGGATTGGGAGTTGTCTTGTCATGGACAACGGGGTGCTCAGGGGGTATCATCACCGAACAGGATCTCACCCGTAAAGTGGTGGCGGTGGGAGGTAATCCCGGGGGGGAAATTCCGGTCTCGGCAATCATGTCGTCACCGGTTGTCAGTCTTGGCACAGGCGCGACGGTCGGTGAAGCCGCCGACCTGATGATCCAGTACAATATCCGCCGCATTGTGGTGGAAGATGAGGGCCGGACGGTGGGCATTGTGACCGCACGCGATGTGCTTGGCTTTGCAAGTGATATGAACAACATTCTCCAGGATCTCTCGGGAATGTACGGGACACTGATGTTTCTTGACTCCGATATGCAGGTGCTCTGGGTCAACAAACAGTCGAAGGATACGGATGTCACAGGCGGATCTAAACCGGTGCACTGTTATGAACTCCTGCATTCCAGCACCCGTCCCTGTCATGGCTGTCCTCTCACACTTGCCGGTACCACTCCGGGAAAAACGGTGCTGACATCAGAAATAATCGATAATGATCACCGTATCTGGCAGGTGCAGTGCCATCCGGTCAGCTGGGGGGGAGGGGGGGCATGTCCTCGGGGGGGTGATCGAGTCGGCCATTGAGGTCACGCGGGAACGGGAACTGGAACTGGCACTCCGGGAGCACCAGGACCGCCTGCATGTTGCGGTTGAAGGTGCGGATATCGAGACCTGGTACTATCGTGCAGGTCTGGACAAAACGGTGATCGGGGCTGATGGAGGGGTGGTTTTTGCGCCCGACAGCCGGTTTTCCGGAACCGGAGAGATGTTCGGATACCTGCAGACGAGGGTGCATCCCGATGATCTGACGGTCTTCCGGGAGATGATGGTGTCCCTTGTTTCGGGGGGGGCAGAACACTTATGGGAAGGCCAGTTCCGCATTACCGTTCCCGGAGGCGGATGGCGATGGGTACGGGCGATGGGCCGGGTCATTGAGACTGCGCCTGACGGGACGGCCGTGGCCATTGCCGGGGGGGTCAATATTGATATCACGGATCTCACCAACTATCAGGCGGCCATTCACCGGGCAAACAAAAAACTCAATCTGCTCGCATCGGTCACCCGGCACGATATTCTCAACCAGGTGAGCGCGATTATGCTTGCCGGTGAACTGCTGGAGATGGATGGGTATCTGGACGGTGACGGCGAACTTGCGGAGACAATCAAACGGATTATTTCCTCTGCAGGCACCATCGAACGCCAGATCCTCTTTACGCAGGAGTATCAGGGCCTTGGGGGGGAGGCCGACCCGGAGTGGCAGGACGTCTCTCTCCTTGTCGGAAAGGCTGCAAAGGAGTTCGAGCAGAATGGTGTCACGGTTGCCTGTGCATGTGAAGGGCTGGCTGTCTATGCAGACCCGATGTTTGGGAATGTCATTTTTAATCTCATTGATAATGCCATCCGTCACGGCACCGGCACCACCCACGTTTCCATCGGGTTTAGAGATACCAAAACAGGAGGGATACTCGTTGCTGAAGACGATGGCAGTGGTGTGCCTGTGGATCTCAAGGAACGAATTTTCAACCGTGGCTTTGGAAAAAATACCGGATTTGGTCTGTTCCTCTCCCGTGAGATCCTGGAGATCACCGGTATTTCAATCCGTGAATGCGGAGAACCCGGCGAGGGAGCCCGGTTTGAGATGTTGATTCCGCATTCTGGATATCGTATCGCCTGAGTGCAAAGAACCCGGTTTATCAGAGAAAGGTATACCTGCCGGGAAGATGATAACAGGATATCAGACGGGGGGGAGATACAGAAGATATGCCAGAGAAGATACCGGTATGCCCGGAATGCGGGAATCCGCTTCCCGAAGGAATGACGGGTCTTTGCCCGACCTGCAGGGAATGGAAAAAGTCCGCACCTCCCCCGCCGCAGAAGAATGTGCATGCGGCAGTGGTGCTCTCGTTCTTTTTCCCCGGCTTTGGTCAGGTCTATAACGGTCAGTACAAAAAAGGCATCCTTGTGCTGGTGGCAACGATATTCGGCTTATATTTTTTCCTCGTTCCGGGTCTTGTCATCCTCTGTGCCGGGGTGTATGATGCCTACCGGACGGCCCTGCGGCAGAACGACGGTAGCATGCCGTTTTGTGAGATGCATGTCTACCACATTGTCCTGTATGTGATCATCTTCATTCTCGTCTGCTTTGCCGCGATGTCGGTCTCATCCATCTTTATGATACCATGAACCCCCCCTTTTCTTTCGTTGCATTTTTTAGTTCAAACCCTTCTTTTAATATGCTGACAGGCAAATATCCGGACAATGGCGATGGAATGCACAATACTGGCTGACAATACCGCTCTTACCGACCGTTATCTTCTCTCGGAATCCGGGTTCTCCGCATTCATCCGGGACGGAGATGTGCGGGTGCTTTTTGATACCGGATTTTCCGGTGTGTTTCTGGATAATGCACGACGGATGGCCATTGAACCGGCGGATGCTACCCATATAATCTTTTCCCACGGGCACCTGGATCATACCTGGGGCATGCAGGCCCTGCTGCCGGAACTCGGCAACGAGACGACCGAGGGTGAAGGTCACCCGTCTCCAATATTCCTCTCCCACCCGGAAGCCTATCTGCCCCCCCGCAGGCGTCCGGGGGGGAGTTCTGAGATCGGCACGCTCTACCATGCGGATATTCTGGCTCGGTTTGGCACGGTGCAGCTCTCAAAGGAGCCGGTCTGGCTCACGGACCGTCTGGTTTTTCTGGGTGAGATCCCCCCCGGGTGCATGCCTGGGAGTCCTTCACCCCCCCGAATGCAGAACTGACGCTTGGGGACGGCACCACGGCACCGGATCATCTGACCGATGACACGGCACTTGCCTACAAAAGTGACACGGGCCTGGTGATCATCAGCGGCTGTTCGCATTCCGGGATTGCAAATATCATTGACCATGCCCGGACCGTCTGCGGCGATGACCGTATCCGCTCGGTTATTGGCGGCCTTCACCTGATGTACGCCGACCAGGATCGCATTGACCGGACGACCCGCTTCCTTGAGAATCTGAACCTCGAATCACTGCACGCCTGCCACTGCACTGGGTTTGCAGCCCTGCACACCTTCTCCAAAACCCTGCCCCCTGAAAGAGACCGGCACCGGGCTGAAGACGGTGTGGTGATCCTGACCCTCTTCATCTTCTCCCCCTAACAGAAAAGGTCATGGCATGAGGGCTCATAATCCAGAGTATGAAAAACGTTGAGATGACTCTTGAAGGCACCATCCTTACGATGAAGATTGATATATCCAAAGACTTTGGGCCGTCCAAATCAGGAAAGTCCATCACGATTGCATCGACCGAGGGCAACATCTCCCTCCCTGACGCTGAAGATGTCAAGATCGGCCTGAACGTGTATAAAAGTAATAAGTAGAGAGTTTGAATTGACCTCTGGCAAAGGCGGGTCCGGTTATCAGTCCGTTTTCTGTTGGAGCGTATGCAGGGGGGGGATTGCCATTCTGAAGTATCGGCCTGGTATGCCCCCGGCACGCCGGTTACACAGAAAATATCACGAGAGTATCGTGCCCACCTACCCGGTGATACCGTTGTTCAGGGTAGTGATGAGCATCTGTTTATTGATTGGTTTCGGGAGGAAGGCATATGGTCTCACTTTCTCCGCCCGTTCCTTTGTCCGGGGGGGTCCGTGTATGCGGTGAGGAATATAATGGGTATGCTGGAGAACTCCCTGATTAGGGTTGCTGCCTCAATGCCGTCCATATCTTCATCCAGGTTGATATCCATCAGCATGATATCGGGGGGGTTATTCTCCCGGACACAGTCTACCGCTTCCCTGCCGGTCTTTACCGTGCAGACGACGTTAAAATCCTCGCGTGTCAGTAGTTCACGTAGGAGCATTGCAATCATTCCCTCGTCTTCAACGATGCCGACGGAGCGCTTCTCATTCTCTTTCATGTTGTATCTTTTTTCTCCCTGACTGTTTCTGAAGAATCATGTGGTGTCGGGTGGGAACCGTATTGTCCATGTGGTTCCTCCAGGACCGGTTGTTATCTCGTAGCTGCCGTCAAGCTGATACTCAACAAACGTTTTTACCATCGTATCCCGAGAGATGTCGCCTGTTCCGGTTCAAATCCTTCCGGAAACCCAACCCCCCGAATCCCTGACGATGAGCACGGTTTTTGCACCGTCACATTGCATCTGTATGTCGATTATACCTTCTGTCAATCCGGTAAAGGCATACTTCATCACGTTTGTGAGGAGTTCATTGATGATGAGGCTCACCGGAATCGCCTTGTCCAGCGAGAGTGTGCAGGTCTCAGCCTTCACTACAAGGCTGGCCTTTGCTGCATCCGGGAAGGTGCAGATGATGTCGTGGGCCAGGTGTTCAAAATGGTGCTGGACATCAATTACTCCAAAGGAGTCCGAACGGTAGAGTTCTTCATGAACCGCAGCCATTGAGCGTATACGGCATTCGGCTTCGCGTATCTGGGCCGCCACGTGGGGGGGTTCATTCTTCTCTTCCTTGATTGCCTGCATCTCAAGCATGGAAGAGACAACCGCGAGGTTGTTTTTTACCCGGTGGTGTACCTCCTGCAGGAGAACGGTCTTCTCCTGCAGGGAACCCTGAATTTTTTCTTCCGCCTCTTTTTGTTCGGTGATATCCATACCGACGGACTGGTACTCGATCACTGTCCCGTCTTTGTCACAGATGACGTGATCATCCCAGCGGTGCCAGCGGATATTGTCATCGCTGAGCACAACACGCTGTTCAATCGTCCGGTGTGCAGCGCCGGAACGTAGGGAGGCAAAGTGTGCTGCGACCCGGTCCCGGTCCTCCTCATATATCCGGGTACGAAACTTCATCCCTTTGGCTGCATCCGGGTTCAGACCGAAGTAGCGTGCATAGGCGGAGTTGATGAAGATGATGGTGCCGTCGACCCGGAACCGGGTGATCATCTCGGTCTGGCCCTCCACCACTGAGCGGTAGAGAGTTTCGTTTTTCGTGAGCAGTGCCCGGGTATTTGTGAGTGCCACATTCTGGACGATGAGGATAATTACCAGAACGCCGAGGATGAGCGCAACCGTCATGATACCGATCGCAGCTCCACGGTCAACGGTGATAAAATCGGGCGGCCGGTTGATAATGGTTGAATCCTTGGGCAGGGCCGATTCCTGGATACCAAAGCGCTGCATCTCCGTATAGTCAAAAACAGGTGTAATATTCGCGGTGTAGATGATCGGGTCTGTTTCCCGGCCCGGTGCCTCATCAAGCACCCATACTGCCTGAGTGCCGGCATCATATCCCAGATCATAGGGTGAGATCTGCACCCCGCCGACCACACCGATGTTATTGAACATACTCGATGTGGAATAGATGGGAACCGGGCTCGCTGTAGAGAGTTCAGCAGAAATCTCATCGATATGGTAGGGGGGGTGAGGTCCCGGTCACTCAGGTAGTAGGTGAGGATCAGGACGGCTGCCGTCTCCGGCAGGTCTGCCAGGTCTGCACTGATGGTACTGATGTCAGCACCCGCCTCCGGGTAGAGAAAGCTGATGGTGCCGGTATATTCGCTGGCCTGTTCATCGATCCGGTCCCGGATGGCACGGCCGGTGTAGGTATTATCCAGAATCACATAGATGGTGTCGGTCACGGGGGGGTTGATTGCCCGGATTGCATCGACCATCTCCTGCAAGGGCACTTCCTCCAGTGTCCCGATATAGAATGGCGTATCTTCACCTGCCTCTGGCAGGTTGGATGCATTGTTTATCCCCCCCGTGAAGACGACCGGGACACCCGAAAAGAGCCGGTCGCCGTATTCGTCCATAAAGAGGAGAGCGGCGTCATCAGAGGCGATGACCACATCCGCTGGCGGTTGCATATTTATGGGCGAAGGTATGGTAGAGGTTTTCAAAATGGGTTGCGTCACTGATGACCTTTGCGTCCAGATATTCGATGGATAACTGGAGGTGTGTGCGTTCGGAATCTGCGATGGCCGCCTCTATGCCTGCTTCAATCTCCTGGTTCCAGATGTAGCTCGGGCCGTATGAACTGATATAGATAATCTGGTCCTGTCCTTCGGTCTCAGCCGCAGCCGCGGGCAGGATGAGGAGTGTAATAATAAGAATTCCTGCCGCCAGGCTCCAGGGTTCCGGTCGCATCTATAGATGCGTGGGGGGGTGCTTAAGAGGTATAAATGGATTTTATTGTGCACGTATTTTCCGGAGAATATGAGCCGTAAAGATTGTTTTTGAATGATAAATGGGGATTATGCCTTCAGGATACGCACCGCAAGGTGGGCGGCATTGGCCCCCCCGTTTCCGATACCGACACAGGCCACCGGGACACCACGGGGCATCTGTGCGATTGCAAGGAGGGCGTCAATACCGCCGAGGGTGCCTGCCGCAACGGGCACACCGATCACCGGTTTTTCCGTCAGGGATGCAACAACTCCGGGAAGTGCGGCGGAGAGTCCTGCGACCGTGATGAATACCCGTGCCTCTGAATTCTTCACGTATGCGGAGAGTTCCTCTGGGTTCCGGTGTGCGGAGAGTACCTGAAAGTCATAGGTGATGCCCTCTTCTTCGAGTACACTCGTTGCTTTGCTCACAATTTCTCCGTCTGATGCCGATCCGGCGATCACAGCTATGTCTGCCATTGCCAGAGTGTATCGAAGTCTCTGCATAAAGAGGTTGACTTTGGTGGAGTTCAGAGAGGTAAAAAAGTGCGCCGGGGAGACATCGGGGCACCGTCTGCCGGGAAGTCCCGGCCCTGCAGATGGTATGTACGGGAGTGACGCCGGTGTCATACGGCCGGTGATCAATAGGTCTTAGGGTAGCCAGAATCATGCCTGAATACCGGCCACCCTGCATAACCTCCATATGGCATTACCGCTAAAAATTATCCCACTGATCAATATGCAAAATGAATCACTTCTCATGATGCCGGGCCCTGTCCCGATGCCGGAACGGGTGCGGTTTGCGATGGCACGCCAGGCAATGAATCACCGCGGTGCAGAGTTCGGTCAGGTCGTTGAAGAGACGACAACGATGCTCAAGGAGATCTTCTGCACGAAAAACGATCTTCTGACCATCAGTGGCTCAGGAACGGCCGGTATGGAGGCTGCCATATCAAACTTCTGCCAGGGCAAAGAGATTGCCTGCCTCGTCAACGGTAAGTTTGGTGACCGTCTCTATAAAGTGAGCCAGCGCTACGGTAATCCGGTGGCACTCACCTCAGACTGGGGTACTCCCCCCCTGCCCCCCCTCGAAGCACTGGAACGGGCACTCGAAGAGGGCGCGGAGGTCGTCACCCTCGTTCACAATGAGACCTCGGCCGCCATCCTGAACCCGGCAGAGGAGGTCGGGCGCCTTGCAAAGAAGCACGGCGCTCTCTTCATCATGGACGGTATCACCTCCATCGGTGCCGATGAGGTATACCCTGACAAGTGGGGGGGTGTGGATGTGGCCATCACCGGTTCACAGAAGTGCCTTGCCGCACCCGCGGGCCTTGCGGCGATCTCGGTCTCACAGAAGGCCTGGGACGCACAGTGCGAGAACCCGCCGTTCTACTTTGACCTCCCGGCCTACAAGAAGAGCGCCGCCAAGAACCAGACGCCCTTCACCCCCGCCGTGCCGCTCTACCTCGCCCTGCGTGAGGCCTGTGCGATTGCGCTCGAAGAGGGTATGGAAGCTCGGATTGCACGCCACCGCCAGATGGCAGATGCCGTCCGTACGGCAGCAGACGTATGGGGGGGTCTCTCCCTCTTTGCACAGCCCGACGCCCTGCACTCCTACTCCAACACTGCCACCGCGATCTGCTACCCTGAGGGTATCACCGACGCAGACATCCGCGGAAAGGTCAAAGACCTTGGCATTGAGGTCTCCGGTGGTCAGGACCACATCAAGGGCAAGATCTTCCGTATCGGTAGCATGGGTGCCACGGGTGCACCTGAACTCCTCGCGGTTCTCGCATGGTGCAGGGTGCGTTCAAGGCAGCAGGATACTCCCTCAAGGGCGACGGAGTCTCTGCCGCCTGCGAGGTGCTGATTGCATGAAGGTCGGGGGGGTCGCTGACACCACCTTCGCCCGTGTCAACATGGGCGCGGTCGCGGTGGACGAGCTCAGACGCCATGCGTCCGTTGCCATCGAGCGCTACACCGTGCCCGGTGTCAAAGACCTCCCGGTTGCAGCAAAGATTCTTATCGAGGAACGGGGGGGCTGTGACATCGTCATGGCCCTCGGTATGCCGGGCGGCAAGGAGAAGGACCGTCTCTGCGCCCATGAGGCATCCCAGGGTCTGATCCAGTGCCAGCTGATGACCAATCATCATATCATCGAGGTCTTTGTCCACGAGGACGAGGCAAAAGATGACGCCGAGCTTGCCTGGCTGGCGGAACGGCGGGCACGGGAACATGCGGAGAACACGGTAAAACTGATTCTCCGGCCCGATACCCTGATCAAAGAGGCGGGCACCGGTCAGCGTCAGGGATTTGAGGACGCGGGCCCGGCCCGACATTAATACTTTTTTAAAATCCCGTGTTCATCCCCTTCCTCTGTCTTCCGTCCTGCCCCCACTTTCGGGAAGCATCACTTTTATGGGATAACTGCCAATCTCTATTTACCTGAAACGTACGATACGGAGCTGAAGAGAAGATGGGAATTAAACTCGGATTTGTCGTCGCGGAATTTAACCGCGACCTGACCTATATGATGGAAATTGAAGGCGAAGAGCATGCAAAGTTCCTCGGTGCGGAAGTGACCGAGAAGTTCTATGTACCTGGCGCCTACGACATGCCGCTTGCCATCAAGAAGCTGCTTGAAGACGGCAATGTCGATGCCGTGGTGACCATCGGATGCGTGATTGAGGGTGCCACCCAGCACGACGAGATTGTCGTCCAGCACGCCGCCCGGAAGATCATCGATCTCTCTCTGGAATACAACAAGCCGGTCACCCTCGGTATCTCCGGACCCGGCATGTCCCGCCTTGAGGCGCACCAGAGAATCGATTACGCCCGCCGTGCGGTTGAGTCGGCAATCAAGCTGGTTCAGCGGTTAGCATGAAATCTCTCTCCCGGAAAGTGGCGGAGATCGCACCCTCCGCCACCATAGAGATATCTGACCGGGCAGCACAGATGCGGGCACAGGGCATCGATGTCATCGGCCTCTCCATCGGAGAGCCGGACTTTCCTACCCCCCCGCCCACATCACCCGGGCATGCATCGACGCCCTCGAACGCGGGGGAGACCCACTATGCCCCCCCGTCGCCCGGCATCCCGGCACTCCGTGAGGCGATCGCCGATAAGCTGCAGACGGAGAACCATATCCCCCCCTGCACGCCGGGTCAGGTCATCGTCGCCTGCGGTGCCAAGGACTCCATCTATGAAGCGATGGAAGCCGTCATCAACCCCCCCGGTGATGAGGTCGTCATCATCGATCCTTCGTGGGTCAGCTATGAACCCTGCGTGCAGCTCGCAGGCGGAACGCCGGTGCACTGCAAAGTTCGTGAGACGGACTTCCAGGTGGACGACAGCTTCCTTGAGGCCATCACCCCCCCGAAGACGAAGATGATCGTCTGCAACAGCCCGTCGAATCCGTCGGGTGCGGTGATGAACGATGCATCCCTCCGGCTGATCGCTGATGCAGCCATCGACAACGACTGCTATGTGCTCTCCGATGAGATATACGAGAAGCTCATCTACGGCAAGACGCATGTCTCCATCGGGTCGTTTGACAATATGGCAGACCGGACGATCACGGTGAACGGCTTTTCCAAGGCCTATGCAATGACCGGCTGGCGTATCGGCTATGCGGCAGCACCCGAACCCGTGGCAAAACAGATGATCCGGGTGCAGCAGCACACGATCAGCCACCCGGCCACCTTTGCGATGCACGGTGCGGTGGCCGCTCTCACCGGGGGGGACCAGCAATGCGTCGAGGCGATGCGATGCGAGTTTGACACCCGCAGGCAGTATATCATCGGTGCCCTGCACGAGATGGGTTATGAGACCGCACCCGCAGAGGGCGCCTTCTATGCCTATGTAAAGACCGGCGGGGGGGATGATATGGCAGTCTCCGCCCGGTGGCTTGCCGAAGCCCATGTGGCTGTCACACCGGGCACCGCCTTTGGCACCCCCCCGGATGGTCCGTCTCTCCTACGCAGCATCCCTCGACCGGCTGAAAGAGGCGATGCGACGCATCGCTGCTCTCTCAGACTAATACCTTTTTTGGTGGCTGTGATGACTTTTGATCTGCACCGTGTGCTCTTCGTCTGCACCTATAACTCGGTCCGTTCCCCCCCGATGGCCGCTGCCATTCTGAACGCCATCGCGGGTGAGCGCTACACCGCAGAGAGTGCGGGTCTCTTCCCGTCCCCGGTGGACTCGGGTGTGGTGGCCGTGATGCGGGAGAAAGGCATCGACCTCTCCTCCCACCAGCCCCCCCGATCCTTGGTGCCTGTTCGGAGACTGCTACGGCACCATCATCTTTCTCTCTCCTGCGGTGCGGGAGCGTGCCTACCACATCCCTCCCGCAGAAGAGACTCACATCCTGAATATCCCTGTTCCCGGCATATCGGGGGCGGACGGACGGGACGGATACCGGCAGCTCTGCCGGACGCTTGCAAAAGCCATTGTCGCATGCTTCCCGGATGACGCCGACCTGCAGCGGTCAGGGATTTTTGAGAAAGCATTATAGAATGCCGGATGCCTAAGGTATCCTGATTGTCGGTGGATTACCGGAACGTACGGAAAACCCTCATCATCACTCTTGTTCTGAACATATCCGTCTCCGTTGCAAAGGGAGTGGTGGGTGCGTGGGCAGGCTCGGTGAGTATGGTTGCAGATGCAGCCCACTCGCTCTTTGATTCTGTCTCCAACATTGTCGGTCTGGTTGTGGTCCGTTTCTCCGGCATGCCCCCCCCTGACGGGGAACATCCCTATGGCCACGGCAGATATGAGACCATAGGGGCACTCTTTGTCGGCGCCCTCCTCTTCCTTACGACCGGTATCGTTGCCTGGGAGGCATTCGGACGGTTCCTGTCGGGAGCAGTGCCGGAGATCACCCTGCTCACGGTCGCGGTGATGCTTGCCACCATCGGTATCAACCTCGGCGTTACTCTCTATGAACACCGGGTGGGGGGAAAAAAGAGGGGGGAGTGCCTTTCTGCTCGCTGACGCGAAACATACCTTCAGTGATGTCGCCGTCTCCATATCGGTTCTCGTCGGGTTCTTCTTTATTCGTCTGGGCTATCCGGTGGCTGATGCCGTGGTCGGTTTTGTGATCGCTCTTTTGATCGGGAGGATGGGCGTTGGAGTGGTGAAAGATGCGATGGGTGTTCTCATCGACACCCCCCCGCCTGATATTGATTATGAACGGTTTTCTGTGATCATCCAAAACACGCCGGGAGTGGTCGGGTATCATGATCTCCGGTGCCGGGGAAAGCCCGGTGAGATATTTTGCGATTTCCACATCATTGTTGATGCTGGTATCACGGTGCGGGAAGGACATGAGATTGCAGACCAGGTGCGTGACCGCCTCATTGCCGAGTACGCAGGCGTCACGGATGTGCTCATCCACACCGACCCTGACGATGGCTCATGTATACCGACAGACCTGCCGCCGCACCGGCGTCCCGGTGGCGGACAGGGCTGAATCCCGCAAAAAACCCATCCGTTTTGCTCTACGGGAAACTCTGCGTTGCACCGTAAGAAAGCCTTATCTGATGCCGATTCAGAACTATTCTGATTATCTGTGAATTACCCGCGTGTCCGCAGGACTCTCATTCTCACCTTTTTCCTGAACCTGTGCGTATCCCTTGCAAAAGGGATCGTCGGGGCGCTTGCCGGTTCGGTGAGTATGGTGGCTGATGCGGTTCACTCGCTCTTTGATTCCGTCTCCAACATCGTGGGCCTCATCAGTATCTACGTCGCCGACGCTCCCCCCCCGGATCCCCCCCGGCACCAGTACGGCCACGGCAAGTTTGAGACCATTGGCACGATGGTGGTGGGGGGGACGCTCCTGCTGATCACCGCGGTTGTTGTCGGATACGAGGGGTTCGGCCGGTTCTTCTCCGGAGCGGTACCTGATATACAGCCGCTCACCGTTGCGGTGATGGTCGTCACCATCGGGGTGAATATCACCATCACCCTCTATGAACGCCGCGTGGGCAGAGAAGAGAACAGTTCATTTCTGCTGGCTGATTCACAGCACACCGCAAGCGACATTCTTGTCTCACTCTCTGTTCTGGGCGGGTTTGCCTTCGTCTGTCTGGGGTATCCGGTCGCCGATGCCATCATCGCACTTGGGATTGCGGTTCTCATCGCAAAGATGGGGATGGAAATCCTCTATAATGCGCTGGAGGTGCTTGCCGATGCATCCGCTCCGATGGATTATGACAGAATTGATGTGATTATGCAGACCACCGCAGGCGTTTACAGCTACCATGATTTCCGCTGCCGGGGGGGAAAACCGGGCGAAATATTTTGTGATTTGCATGTCGTGGTCGACCCGGAGATCACCGTCCGTGAGGCCCATCTCATCGGCAACCGGGTCCGCGATCGCATGAAGGCCGAGGTGGAAGGGGGGGTGGTGGATGTTATGGTGCATATCGACCCGTTCTTTGGGAATGCCGGGCCAGCGGAAGCAGAGAAAGATAATGGTGATGATAGAATACAACGATAATTATGGGGGGGAGATATACCATCATGACACAGGAGATTCTTTTTGTCTGCAATCATAATGCAGGCAGGTCACAGATGGCCGAGGCATATCTGAATGCCCGCTATAGGGACCGGTATGCTGCCTTCTCGGCAGGCAACTATCCCAGTGCATCAATGAGCGAATATACGGTCCGGGTGATGGAGGAAGCAGGCATACCGATGACAGGGCATGCACCGAAATCGCTTGCCGAGTTCATGGACCGACAGTTTGACACTATTGCCCGGCTCTGCGACTGCTCGGGCACCTGTCCGGTATTGCCTTCTGCCCGCCGGGTGATTGACCACCCGATCTCTGACCCCCCCTCACGATTTGTGGGGGATGACGGTGATATCATCGAGGGATTCCGGGAAGTGCGTGACGAGGTCTTTGCATGGGTGGACGAGACCTTCGGTGCCGCTGCAACAGGAGTTGCCATCACCTGGCAGCGACCGGACGGACCGATGCCCCCCCCTGTTGTGCTCTGTTCTGATACCAACCGCCCATTGCAGGAGGTCATCCGTGACATCCGGTCTCTGCTGGAAAAGCGAGGTATTCCCTGCACGATCACAGAAGAAAACGGTCCGATGCAGCTCTCCTTTAATGGAGTGCCCTTCGAAAAGATTGTCCCCCCCTCTACGTGCCCAAGACCTGTTCGATGTGCGGCAGCTGTGACGGATCCGAGGGGGGGAGTGTTCGGGCGGCAGGCGCTATGAGGGCATCCCTGAGTCCGTGGTCCGCCTTGCTGCGATGCGGGCGGCCGGGCTGAAATAATCCGGACGTTCCTTTTTCCATTTTTTCTGTTCCTTGTGGTGCTGGCCGCAGGATGGTAGATATTCTGGAAGTCAGCTCGTATGCATTTTATTTTTAGGATCTGTTGGAGAAATTAGGATGTCACATGGTTGGTGTCTGGATATTTGCTTTAATTATCTGAAGTCTTCACCGAATTATAGAAGTCCCTCCCCCCCCTGTTGTAATATCAGATGCCGGATAGGTATTTATGTGCGTAATATCCAACAATATGTTAGAATAGTATAACATTATGTTAGGTGGATCTCATATGAATGAAAAAATAACATGACAAAAATGTGGTGGGGGGGCATAGCATTTGGCCTCCTGGCTATCGCGGCTGCCGTTGCAGCCTGGTTAATCTCAGGAGGTACGGCAGATACTCAGGCCCTTGCCATCTTGGTAGTCCTCGGAATTTTGATGATTGTCCTGACTGTGGTGAAAGTCCATGCAGGACGCCGCTATTTCCTTGTCATGACTGTACTGGGTGCGGGGGGGATGGTGGTGGTAGGTCTTCTCGGAATTATCTCGGGCGCTATCCCTGAAGAGGGGGGGCTCCCTTATCACCGGCGGATTTATCATGGCATTCATTGGCGGTCTCTGGCTTGTACGCTCAGAGGACAAACGGATCGTTGATGAACGCTCACAGAAAATTGGCAGTTACGGGACAGCATACTCCTGGTATGTCACCTTCATGGCAGTCATTCTCTTCTTCTGGATGGATATGCTGGATCTGTTGAAGGTGCAGATATCAACTATCCTTGGCGTACTGATGTTTCTGATGATAGGATCCGCCCTCTTCTTCCAGTGGTATTACAACCGGCGGGGGGGGACGTCTACTGATGAAAAATGGGGGGGGATGGTTGTGTGCAGACACGCATGAAGGAATTTCGGGCCCGGACGAACATGACGCAGGCAGCTCTTGCGGAGGCGGTTGGCGTCCGGCGTGAGACCATCGTCTTTCTCGAGAAGGGGAAGTACAATCCATCACTCAGGCTTGCCTGGCAGGTTGCACGGACTCTCGGGACATCCGTTGATGAACTCTTCATATTTGGGGGGGAGGAGGATGAATGAATTGTAATGCACCCGTTTCAGAGATCATCGTACACAAAGAGGATCTCGTCATCGGTGATCTCCTGTTCCTATTCATTGTACGTTGCCGGTATTGCCTGCAACGCGGCATATACGTGGAATGCACCGATGGAGCAGCCAGCGATGAGTGCAAGAAAGAATGGGGGGGCGAAAAATGTGAGAAAGATGATTATGGATATGCCGATGCCTGCGATCCCTGCCATCTGCATTCGCTTCATAATGTACAACCCCCAACCTGTGAATATATTAGTTTGTGAGGAAAATCAATGAGTATTATGATGAATATTGCCGATCTTTTACTTCGGCCGGCGGCCTTTTTTCCCGGCCACCTTGAGGGAGATAAACCGGATCTGAAGATGCCGTTAGCGATTGTAGTGCTCTCGGGAATTGTGGGCGCTGTCTGCCGCGTATATGTCCTCGGTGACGATGGCAATGATGCCGTCAGGTATGGAAGGACTGGGTTCGATCATCGCTGGCGTCGGTGCTGTCTTTGCGTTCATTGGTGCGATTATCTTCTGGATCATCGTTGCCGCGGTCTTCCATGGCATCTCCGCACTGCGGGGGGGAGGAAAGGGGGGGATTTCCAGCGCACCCTTGCGGTCGTAGGATACGGCAGCCTGCCGATGGTATTCGGGAGTATTATCTCCGGGATAATTGTCTACGTCTCGCTCTCCGGTGCAGACATACGGCCAATATCCGACCCGATGCAGGCCAGTGCCGTCGTAACGGAGCTCACGTCAACACCTTCGATGATGATGGCAACCGTTATATCAATCCTCTTTGTTTTATGGAGTGCGAACATCTGGGTGTTTGGTATGCAGGAAGCACGAAACCTCTCCGGAAAAGACGCCCTGATAACGGTCGGCATCCCGGTCGTCATCTACTGCCTGATTCTTTCCCTTACCTATATTGGATGATTCAAATGAAATACAAAAATCTGATACCCGTCCTTTTTGTTTTGCTGGCATGCTGTATTCTCCCGGTGACAGCGGCTGATTCCTCAATCACGGTTGAGGGTCAGCTTGGTGTTACCAATGTGGTCATTGACCCCCCCGGGGTGTTCATGTATGGCGACAGTGGCACCGTCAAGGTTTCCGTGACGAACACCGGCACAACGCCTGTTGCCATCGCACGGGCAAAACTCTATTCCAGTGAACTTGACGTTGAGGGAGATGAGAACTATGGGTCCGTCGGGTCTATCGGTCCGGGCAATAGCTGGATTTCACCTTTACGATAACGGCAGATGCACCAGACGGCATCTACTACCCGCTCTTCTACCTTGACCTGCGGGATGCCTCCAGTCTGCGTTACCGTGTGCCGGTCAAAGTGGAGAACTCAGGGCTCTCCCTCTCGGTAACTGACCAGCCGGATGCCTTTACCTCCGGGAAAAAGGAGGACGTCACGATCATGGTCGGAAACCCACGGGAGAACACTGTGAACGGGGGGGTTGTGATCACCCCGGAGACAAACGGCTATGAGACGACCGAGACTTCGCACTTCATCGGCATCCTTGCGCCCGACCAGGCGGCTGAAGCGACCTTTTCTGTCACGCCCTATACGGAGGATGCGATGGAGTTCACCGTTCATTACCGGAACGGGATGAATGATCATGAAATCACCACGTCGGTGCCGGTCGTCTTCGGCATCGACCGTAAACAGGCGGAGGCCGTGCTCAACAACATTCAGGTGAAACCGGAAGGGGGGGATCACTATATCATCACCGGTGATGTCACCAATGCCGGGCTGGAAGATGCGAAGTCAGTGGTGGTTACCACCGCATCGCCGGCGACTCCCGTCGACCCCCCCTATCGCTCCTATGTGATCGGTGCCCTCGAACCGGATGACTTTGCAAGCTTTGAAGCGACCTTCTCGGTTGAATCGGGCACCAAGGAGATTACCCTTGTCACGAGCTATAAGGATAAGGATGGCAACCGCTACTCGGACGAGATCGGTGTACCGCTCAGCTCCGCTGCAATCCCTGACAACAGCAGGCCTGTCGCGAATGATGACCTGCCTCTCGTCTGGATTGTGATCGTTATCATCTGTGCGGCGGTTGTTGCCGGCGTCATCTACTACTCATGGAAGAAGAAGTGAACACCCCCCCGGACTGTGCCAAAACGCTTCCCAAGGATGCGGTCATCCGACTGGAAGAGGCAACAAAGGTCTATTCCCTGCCCTTTGGTGATGTGGTGGCACTGGACAGGGTCTGTATCGCGGTGATGCCGGGAGAGTTTATCGCCATTATGGGACCCTCCGGTTCCGGCAAATCCACTCTCCTGAACCTCATCGGCAGTCTGGATGTCCCGACATCAGGGGGATCTCTATATTGATGGCCGTGACACCCGCAGCCTCTCGGATGACGAACTCACCGAGCTGCGGCGGGACCGCATCGGATTTATCTTCCAGCAGTTCAATCTGATCCCGCTGTTAACCGTTCTTGAGAACGTGGAGTATCCCATGATTCTCAAGAGCCGGCAGGCGGTGAAGAACAATTCCCGGGCCCGGGATCTTCTGCTGAAGGTTGGGCTCACCGAACAGATGCTCGCCCACAAGCCGAAAGAGCTCTCCGGCGGGCAGCAGCAGCGGGTGGCCATCGCCCGGGCACTCATCAATGACCCCGCAATTCTGCTCTGTGATGAACCGACGGGGGGGAATCTGGACCAGGCGACCGGGCGGTTGATCATGGACATGCTTCTGGAAGTGAACCGCCGGGGGGGCAAGACTATCATCATGGTCACGCATGATGCCGACATCGCGGCCTATGCAGGCCGTACCATTACCATCGTGGACGGGAAGGTTGCATGATATTCTTTGAGATCTCCAAACGCAATATCCGCCTGAACTGGCTACGCTCGTTTCTCGCGGCAGCAGGCATTGTGATCGGTGTGGTTGCGATCTCCTCCATGGGCATTCTTGCAGTTCTCTTACGCTCTCGGTCACGGATTCCCTCTCAACGGTGGGTGATTCGGTCATCGTTATTCCGGTCGTCGGGTCTCCCGGCCAGAATATGGTGACGACTGATGCCCGTATCACGGATCGGCAGCTCCAGCAAATTGTCCGGGTGGTCGCCCCCCCAATGACGCGGTACCTATCTACACCGGTGCGGACCGGATTGAGATCGGGCCGGATAAGACTGTGGTCTCCCTCTATGGTATCAGCCTGAGCAGATCCCTCTGATGGTCGATATCGCCGATGGCATTGTCCCCCCCCGCAGCACCAGTGGTGCCCTTGCCGGTGCCACACTTGCAGACGAGTATGATCTGAAGACCGGCAGCCGGGTGAGGGTCGGCAATGAGACCGTGCGCATTACAGGTATTCTTGAGGAGCAGGGCATGGGCTTTGATATCAACCCGGACAATGCACTCATCGTCTCCGACCGGTGGTACTCCACGGTTTACGACCAGGACGACTATGACCAGGTCATCGTCAAGGTGCGTGACATCAATGACATCGACGCGGTCAAACTCGCGATTGAACGGGCACTCAACCGGAGGGACGATGAGGTGACGGTCTACGACACCCGTATGATCCTCGAGATGATCGTAGAGACCTTTAACCAGATCTCTCTCTTCACAACCGCCATCGGCGGCATCTCCCTTCTGGTCGCGGGCGTCTCCATCTTTAATGTCCAGATGATGTCTGTCACCGAACGCATCAAGGAGATAGGCATCATCCGGAGTATCGGGACAAAGCGTTCGGAGGTGATGCGGATGTTTCTTTACGAGGCGTTTATCCTGGGTCTGCTCGGATCCTGTATCGGTGGGGGGGTCCTCTCCTTTGCAGGCGGATATATCGCCGTCTCCGTCATGCTGCAGGACGCGTCCTATCTCTTCTATCCGGAGACGCTCTTCTATATCCCCCCCTACGGATGGGTATCGGGCTTCTTGTCACTCTCATATCCGGCCTGTATCCGGCATGGAAGGCGGCAAATCTCAACCCGATTGAGGCGCTCCGGTTTGAGTAAAACAGAATATTTTTCCTATTTTTTTGGTCGTTCCGGAGATTTCTCCGGGAAGACCGGGTGCAGCGTCTGCAGCGCCGGGTGGGCGCTCACCAGTTCGTCCCACCATGCATATGACCCGGTGAACGAGATGATGGAGAGGTGGGTGCCTGCGTGCATCAAAAGACCGAGGGGAACTTTTTCTCCCGTGGCCCCCCCTCCAGGAAACACGGTTGAGCGGCTTTGGAACACGGGAATGATGGTTACCCCCGGCCTGCGTGTAGGGGGGGCCGTCAATTCCGATTTTTGTTTTCATCCGCTTCTCACCATCTTCCATACCGCGGGGGGGTGACGGATTATTCGGATCACCGGCGGAACAAGCGAGAGGGGGGGTGAGCAATCCGTATGGCTCCTTCTGCCTCACCTTCGATCACGTGTTCATCAAATTCGGCCTGGGCGGCAAGGGATACTTTTCCTCCGGTCGCCATCAGCATGCCGCGTATGGCCATCAGAAAGCCAAAGACTTCCCCCCCGGTCAGGGCGGCATCACCCAGCCCGAACCTGAGGGTGGCCCGCAGGTGGTCGATTGCAATTTGGTGCAAAATCGGGCCGACCTGCGGCAGCACCGCATCCGCGATGCCGATGATATCGGGTGCCGGTTTCCCTTCCTCTTCTTTCTCCTCTTCCTCCGGGGGGGTTCTGTTGGAACGGTCTCGGGCAAAACCCGTGTGAATGTCCGTCCGAAAAGGGATACTTCAACGGTGGACTCATCCGGGACACGTGCATGCAAAGAGACGATTCCCCACTCTGCACAGAATCCGAAGAGGAGTGTCGGTCTGTTCTGGCAGAGTTCGGCCCGGCCGCTCAGGTTCACCGGCACCGCCCAGAGAATGATCAGCAGGGCTGCAATGAATACGATGACAAGCACCGCTGCAATGAGAAGAATCCCGTATATCATAAAAAGAAGGATGGGGAATGTCCCGGTTATGCGGTCTTTGTCTCTTCCGGCACTTCAGCCGGGCCTTCGGGCACCACGGGTGTTTCCGGTTCGCTCTTTTTTGTCATCGCCTTCAGGGTCTCGGTCACCTGTGGCAGGACGTTCTCACCGATGGTGGCAATGGCCTCCGATATGGCGGTGTGTTTCTTGAGCGAGATCACCTGCACGCTTTCGATTCCCGTCAGTTTCTTGTGCAGGATGATGAGTGCCACCGGGGAGACGCCACCCCCCCCGGCTCCGGCTCCGGCCCCCCCTTCGCCGCTGCCTTCGCCCTTCGTTGCATCTTTCCCGCTCCCTTTCATCATTCCACCGCCGAATCCGAACCCGAATGAGGCAATGGGGGGGATGATGACCTTGTCCCCTGCATCGATGGCATCGCCCATGATGGTATTGGCATTGATGAGACTGTCCAGTTCATCGGTTGCCAGTTTAAAGAAGTCTTCTCCTGACATGTATATTACCAGCCTTAGATATATTCGGGTAGGTGTTATAGTTTCCGCACCCCCGTATGTTGGGCGGCCGGTGCGGATCACGACAGATATATACCCTGCCGAAAATACTCAACGTTCAGACCCCGGAGTGGATGAACAATCGCAGCTGATCTCTATATTACCTTCTTTTTTGCCCTGATGGCCATGCTCAACCCCCCCCTGAATAAGATCCCGGTATTCCTTGCGGAAACAAAGCAGTTCTCCCCCCCGAAACTGCGCCGGGGGGGCCTTGCGGTCACGCTCTCCGTTGCCGTCTTTGTGATGCTCGTCATATCATATTTTGCGGGCCGCTTCATCCTGCAGATATTCTCGATATCCCTGCCTGCCTTCCAGATCGCAGGGGGGGGCCTCGTGATCATCGTCTACGGTCTGCGGATGACACTGGAAAAAACGGTGATCCCGGATGTTGGGGGGGATGAAGAGGATGATGGGTTTTCCTATGATTTCGACGAGGCCGGTCGGCATCTCGGGGAAATCATCGTCCCCCCCTTGGGTGTGCCTCTCATCGTCGGACCGGGAACAATGACAACGGTGATTCTCTACTCCGATATCGTGACCGATTTTGGCGGCCTGATCTTCTTCCATCTGCTGATGCTGGTGGGAACCGTGATCACGGGAGTTGTCCTCCTCTTCTCCGATCCCATTCGGCAGCGCCTGGGCAAAAACGGCTGGAGATCATGACGCGTATCATGGGCCTTCTTCTGATTGCCATCGCCATTCAGTTTATCCTTGACGGCACCGGTGCTGCGGCAAGCACCTGGCTCTCTGCCGGTCTGTCATCCATTCTGAACGGGACAGTGCCTGCCTGAATGACTGTCCCATCCAAACCACATGATCTGCCGGATGAGCTGTTTCGGACCCGCAGTTTTTTCTGTGGTCAGAGGTTGTCAGGGTCCTGCAGGGCCGGGCAGAAGTTGCATATCGAGTGCCAGATCTCCTCTTCCTTGTCCCGGATGGCACAGTAATACTGACCATTCTTTTGGTGCACTGTGAACCCGCCGGGAAACGGTGTTCCCTCAGGGTGGCCGGGTTCATCGCAGACATACATCGCAAACGCGGAGAGCAGATAATAAAAAAGCAGGTAAAACGGCACCATTGCCGCATTATCTCCGGGATAGGGTGCTTCCGGTTCGTTCCGGAGGCAGGCGTCCGGGATCATCCGGCAGTAGTTCACAAATGTTTCACGATCCGTAATGGGATCCCGCATTCGTGTCCACGCTCCCATCCGGTCGCATTTCAGGAGGTCATGATACCGCCCAAAGAACCATTTCTCCGCATACGGGCGGAACGCCTCGCGGTAGGGCAGGGGCAGGATATCAACCTCCTGTCTGACCCGTGCACCGATGACCATGAGGTCATAGTGGCCGAACCGTTTCACCTCATGGGCAAGACATGCTCCCAGTTCTCCCTTTGTCTGTGCCGCCTCCATCACCGCTGCGATACGGCGAATCTCCGTCTCCGGAGAGGCGACGGTGCGCATCAGGGCTTCTCCTCTGGAACTTCCCTGCCTCCGGCATGGGTGTAGTGTTCGACCGTGCCGGTGACCACGAGCCTGCCGTCCCGGTATTCCGAAACCGCCCCCCCGTGCCCGCCAAAGATCGTGCAGGTCCGGTGCGTCTCCTCGGTAAACTCCTCTGCCAGCCCGGAGAGGGCATGGCGTTCGGTTCGTGCCAGCTCAGAATCCACGTTCACGGATGTGACGAGGTAGTCCGCATAGGAGTTGTAGCGCCGTCGTTCATCGGTAAGACTCTTAAAGTTCATGAGACTGTCTGCGGTGAAGAGGTATCCTTTCTCCGGGCAGTAGAGCACGAGTTCGCCCACCTGGTGGCCGCCGGGTGTCTCCAGCACCTCGAAGCGAGATCACCGATGATCAGACGGCATACCACGGGGGGGAAGATGGAGCGTCTCTCTTCGGTTTCCGGTCTGATGAGATGGATATTCTCTTCTTTCGGGGGGTTCCACCGGGAGTAGAGGGCGATCATCGTGGTATAGATCTCCTCGATCACCTGATCCTCACTCCGGGATCCCCCCCATGCACGGTTACCGGTCCGGATGATCTCCCGTGTTGCCGGGTGCATCAGGCGGGCACATCAAAGAAACCGCCCGCTCCACAGTGATCCGCATCCCCCCCGTGGGAGGTGATGATCCGGGTCAGCCCTTCCGCGACCGGCAGATTGTATGTGGCAAAGAGTTGCATCACGTCCTGGTGATAGACGGCATAGCCCGTGTCCAGCATCTCAAACCCGTCCAGGGTCTGGAAAAGGTAGATGTTTCCACCGCCGGGGAGCTGGATGGCATAGAGGGTCACCTCTTCCGAGAGGCTCAGTATCTGTACATCCGCATAGAACCCGTCTCCGCAGGTGGCCGCGATGTATTCGCCCGCCTCCAGCACATTCCGGAACACCGCTTTTGGGTCTTCGCCCCCCCGTGCGGTCAGGTCCTGTGCGATGTGATTGATCTCACCGAGGAACTGCAAAAGAAAGTCGTCGTCTTTGGTATCGATGAGGCTGCGCATCTTCTGGGCGAAGCGCAGGTAGAATACCGTGTCATCGAGGCTCTCCCCCCCGGTGCTGTCAAACTCCAGCACCTCGATCGGGTAGCGTGATTTGAGTGCATCGAGAAGCTCTTCGGCGGGGTCACTCTCGCGGACGCTCATGCTGATGGTGACCCGGTCCGGGTGAATGCCCGCGTCATCAAAGGTGATGGATGTGATCTGTGCCCCCCCGGCACCGGTGGTCATTGTCAGAAATTCATTGAGCGCTCCTGATTCATGTGGCAGATGGATGTGAATCTTCAGGGACGCAAAGGTCTCAAGGGTTGTCTGCAGATAGCCGATCTCTGCCAGTCCCCCCCGGCGGATACTCTCGTACTCATCGGGGGGTGGCGGTCACTTCAAAGAAGGCGGTGTGGGGGGGTCGATACCGCGGTCAAAGTGGACCCGGTTGATATTGCCGTTATGCTCGGTGATGATGGCAACACCACGCTGAAGGGCCCCCCGGTACGGGTGGGGGGGATGGTGGTGACAAATGCGTATCGGTTCATAGTTGTATTCCTGTTTTGTTGTTTATGTATCGGTATTTTCAGATGGGACGAAAGAGGATCATCGTCCAGCCGACAGCCTCCCGTCCGAAGAGGATGTATTCGTCCTGTATGGCCTCAAGATATCCGGACAGTTCCGCTGATTCCGGGGGGGCGTCGGGGGGGTGTTCCCGCAGCCATGCAGCCGTGTGGGTCCAGATGCCGGACTCGTAACCGTCCCAGTCTGCCGGTGTTGCATGCCACAGCCACGTTGGCACGAAACCTGCCTCACGCCCGGCGGAGATCAGTTCGTAAAGGGTGCGCACCTCCGGCCATTCACGGGCAAACTCAGGGGGGGGTGCGTGACCCCTCCCAGACCCGGTCACCGAAGAGGAAGGAGCCATTTTCTCCGGCCAGTTCTGCACATCCACGGATGGCCTCATCAGGCCCGCCCCCCCAGCAGTCAACGGATCCAAGGGCGATGACAAGGTCTGCACCCTCCGGGAGAAGGGCTGTCGCCGCATCGCCGCAGGCAAACTCCAGACGATCTGAGAGATTTGCATCGGCAGCAGCAGCCGTGGCTGTCCGGCAGGCGTCCTCCCCGGATGTCGATGCCATATCCGGCACAGCCGTATGCCTCTGCAAGCAGGATGAGTGCCGTCCCGTTGCCGGCCCCGGCATCGATGATGAGGCTCTCTTTTCCGATGCCTGCAGCCCGTCCTGCTTCAAGGATGGCGTTGTCTGTCACCGGGTTCATGTGCCGCAGACTGCCCTGTGTGATATGAATTAGTGTATGTTCGTTCATGGGTATCGGTGGCCGCTCCCGGCCTTTAATGAAAGGTATGTCTGGTATCTGAAAAAAGGGTTGCGAGGATGTGGGGGGGCTCTTCTCTCTCGTACTGATTTCATTCAGGGACAGCTACCCCGATGTCATGATTCCAGGGTGTCCGCGCGAAGAAAACGCTCATTGGTGTTATGCTTTCTTTCTGGGGGTAAAGAATCGTTATCTATGGTATTATCCGATATTTCGGCATATCTTGCTAATTCCGGCTGCTTATGTGGGTATTGCATAATTTCACCCGTTCAATGGATGTGTTTCTGGTAGTCTGTCCGGATTTACTTTATTTTCCAAAAATAGCCTGATATGTGCGTTTTTTAAAAAA
>NZ_BBBG01000015.1 GCF_001315945.1 Methanogenium cariaci JCM 10550
CCCCCCCCTAATCCAACCAAAAGTGGGAACAAAACAATGAGTAAATTGAGGGTTTTTTTGTAACAGAGGTAGTAGTATAGATATATGTACAGATAGTACAGGCATTTCCCGCCCATCGGGGGGGGTATCATTCCACGATCCGGTTTCCTGTGTGGATGGCAGGGGGGGGCATGGGTGATACTGCGGAAAGTGGAAATGGAATGCTCAAACACCTGAATGTCGGCAGATTTTCAGTTTAGGTGGCGGAAACTGCCTGAAAAAAATGAGGGCCAAGTGGAATGAACCGGAAAGGAGTGGGAATGTGGAAACAAAACCGACGGGAACGGTTCGCCCCTCCCCCCCTGGCAGACCGGGGGGGTTACATCGCGTTGACCATTATTGTGCCGAATACCATCGCGATGATGAACAGATAGTAGAGTGCCACAAAGACTGCAACCGGGATGAATGTGGCCAGAACGGCATGCAGTTTTGATATGCCGTGGAATTCGTGGAGGGCAAAGACCTGTATGGCCATTCCCCAGTAGGGGGGGGTGATGAACGCCCCGATAATGGTCCAGCCGATGAGGAGTGTCGGAACCATGGAGTAGCATGCCGCCCGGACCGTCTCCGGGTAGCCGCCGGTGCCTTTGAAGAGGAGGACGAAGAGATGGGTGATGGCAGCTCCGATGAACAGGGAGATGATCCCTCCTACCAGAGAGGAGAGAAAGACTGCCGGGACGATGAAGAGCAGGGCAGCAGCGGGTATCTCCAACGCGGGCCCGAAGACCACAAGACCGGCGGCAATGACGATGGTTATGAGAAGTGAAAAGGCAAAGAGCAGCGTCAGGTAGAGGACAAAGGCATCTTTGAATGATTCGTCCCGGTACTCGCCAAATCCCTGGTCAAAGGAAAAAAGACAGGTCCGGATGCGGTCACTGAACGACAGAGTCATGCCCTATCGTTGCATTGAATACGACAATACTTTTTGGTTGGTATCGTTCCGTGCGAAACCTTCATCACCTTGGATTTCGTTAATGGAGCATATCAAACGTTGAGGTGTTGTGAATGAATGTTCTCATAATCTATGCCCATCCCTATCCTGCCTCACTGAATGCGGCGCTCAAGGACCGGGCCGTCTCCGTTCTGCAGGATATGGATCATACCGTGAAGGTCTCTGACCTCTATGCAATGAAGTTCAAGGCGGTTCTTGATCAGGATGACTTTCCCCGACCCTGTAACCGGGAATACTTCTCGATTCCCGGAGAACAGGTCGCGGGAGTGCGAAATGGCATACTGGTTCCAGACATCCAGACCGAGATGAAGAAGGTCGAGTGGGCCGATCTCCTCATCTTCCAGTTTCCCATCTGGTGGAGCTCAATGCCTGCGATTCTGAAGGGCTGGATTGACCGGGTCTTTGCACAGGGGTTTGTGGTAAATCTGGCGGAAGGGAGAGTCTACCGTGATGGTCTTTTGTCCGGTAAGAAGGCCCTGATCTCAACAACAGCCGGTTCTCCGCCGGAATACTATAGTGAAGGAGGGCCGCATGGCGACATCAATCACCACCTGATGAGTCTCTGGCACAATACCTTTGAGTTCTGTGGGATGGAGGTGGTGCCGACGTTTTATGTGTTTAATGCAAGTGTGATGGATGATCTGCAGTTCAATGCCGAACTGGAACGCTACGAGGAGTATCTGCGTCTGCTGTGATGGTCTGGCCGCGTTGAACACGGGGGGGGAATCCGGTTCATTTCTCTTTTTTCTCTTCTTTTCTGCGGGGGGGTTTTGGGCTGCCGGGCAGGGCAAGGGCTGCCAGAAGTCCGATCACCAAAAGAATCGCCATGGCGTCAAAACAACGGTACATCCCGGCAGAGATCGCCTGATCTGCGATACGGGTTGCCGTCTCCTGCGTCTCTTCCGGTAGCATACTGATATCTGTTGTCTGCATCTTCTCCACCCAGGTCTGCAGGATGGTTGCGAGTTCTTCATCTGTGGCATCCCCCGAGTTCGGGATACTCATGTGCAATGCCGGAGAGCAGGCCGGAGAAGATGAAAATCAGGAGAATGGCACCGATGAATGCGGTGCCCAGAGACGTGCCGAGCTGACGGAGGGTGTTGAGCACACCGGCCGCGTCAGTGGAATGCTTTTCGTCCACGGCAGAGAGGGTGAGGTTGGTGATCTGGGAGAGGATGACACCAATCCCGATGCCAAAGAGCATGCTGCCGGGATGATGTCCGGTATCGTGGTTGAAAGCGAGAAGACATCCCGCATCGCCGCCGCACCCCCCCCGATGGCCAGCAAAAGTCCGCTTACCAGCAGCCATTTTTGGGACACAAACGCCGAAAGACGTGCCCCCCCCGATGGAGAAGAGAAAGATCATCACCGACATGGGCAGAAGGGCGAGGCCGGTCTCAAAGGCGCTTGCACCGGTTACTGACTGGAGAAACACCGGGATGATGAAGAGAAAGCCTGCGATGACGATGTTCTGTATGGTTCCGATGCCGTTTCCCAGCGTAAATGTCCGGTTTTTGAATACATTCACATCGACGAGCGGATTTTTTCCGGTCTGCAACCGGTGTTTCTGCCAGAACCAGAAGACGGCCATCAAAAGCAGGCCTGTTCCGATAATAAGGGAGATGGAGCCCCCATGCCTCTACGTTCTTCATCAAAAGAATGCCCATCACGATGGCACCGAGGCCGAAGAAGGAGAGCGTGGTGCCGATGACGTCGAGTTCTCTCCATTTTAGGGTCGGGGGGGAGGATTCGCTGAGGAGATAGGAGAAGATGAGGACGATGACCACGACCAGAAGTTCCAGTCGGAAGGCCCAGCGCCAGCTGTAGTAGGTGGTCAGGTATCCGCCGATGATCGGCCCGAATGCGGCACCGGCGGCCCCGATGCCGCCCCCCCACATGCCAAAGGCGAAGGCCCGATCCCGGCCTGCATAGGTGGAGGTCAGAAAGGTGGTGGTGGCGGGCATCATGAGGATGGCGCCGATGCCCTCCAGAATGGACCAGCCGATAAGGAGCATCATCGCGTTTGTGCTCATCGAGGCGGTGAAGGTTCCCACACCGTAGATGGCCACACCTGCAAGAAATGCCTTTTTTCTCCCGACAACGTCCTGCAGTTTTCCACCGATGAGCATGAAGGATGCCATGACGAGGGCATAGATGGCAATGATTGCTGGATGGTCGGGACATCGGTGTTCAGGTCGCTCACCAGTGCGGTGATCGAGACGTTCATGATGGTCGTGTCGATGACCATGATGAAGACTGCCAGGCAGATGATGGTGAGTACGCCCCCCCATCTGGATCCCCCCCTCCCGAATTGCATTGGTTCTGCTCCTGCGGAGTAATGCCCGTTGTTTCATTTATAGGTGTTGCCGGAAATGGCGGAGAAGTATCCCGTCACTCAAGAAAACAGCCGGTCGAGAGTGGCAAGCAGATCCTCTTCAATCTCTCCCGTGAGCAGGCCGAAGAGGAGACGGTCATGATACTCTCCCCCCCGGACATGCCAGTATTTCCGCTGCCGCCCTTCGGAAACAAACCCACTATTTTCCAGCACCCGCACCGAGCCTGTGTTTCCGGCTGCTGTGTCGGCGTTCAGCCGATAGGCGCCTGCGATGCGGGTAGCAAACCAGACGAGAAAGGTGCCCGCTTCAGACCCGACGCCTTTGTTCCAGAAGGGCTCGTCGATCTGGTAGCCGACAAGGTATGCTCCGGGAGAGAACTCCTCTGCGATGAGCGCACTGGCCGATGAAGACTCCCGTCTTCCGATCCCGGATGGTGAATACAAAGTGGCAGGGCATTCTCTCTTCAGCGAGGGCCAGGGTGTTTTCGTCCACAAAAGGGAGAAAATAGGCATGGGTGACTTCCGGGGTGTTCGGGCCAAAGAAGAGCCAGCGGCAGACACTCTCCTTTGCCAGCATCTCTGATATGGGTATGAGGTCTTCGAGCGTGACGTATGAGAAACTGAGGCCGGGAGAAGTCCAGGTGGTCTGCATCGGGGTAGTGGTGTATGCAGGAATGGGGGGGGAAAAGGGTTTGGTGGTTTATTGTGTTTATTCGAGAGGCATGAATCTTAAGTAAAATTCAACTAGAAAATTTAATAATATATCTGATATAGGTATTGTTCAGATGATGAAATATGATTGATTTTAATCCATTGGTGGATTCAATTACAATAGTTGTCTGGGTTTTTCTCATTATTATTCCGACTGCAAAGATTTATGAGGAATTTAGGAGCGTTCCGATTGCGGGAGTATTTTCAATATTCTGGGTTTCCTTAATTACATTTATGCCCCCCCATTCTCCATTTGCCTTTATTGTTGATGGGGCTGTTAATGGAATTACTTCGAGTCTGGTCTGGGCTGTTGATGGTATTGTTAACGTCCTGATTTCGAATCAGGTCTGGATTGCAGTTGTTGCAGTAGTAATTTTAGTAGTAATGGGAGTGGCCTTTAATTCTCGTGGCATTGCACCATCCATCTCTCACTATGAAACCTCTGATAGAAGAGTGAAACAGTCTGTTCCGAATGTCCTTTCTTGTAATTTGAATAATACTGAAAATGGACCACTTCTTTCAGATAAAATCAACAATGATTCGGATCAATTTAATGAAATCGTAGAAAAAATCCTTCAGTTTAGATATAATCAAAACAGGAGACGAAAATTTAGTGATAATCATGAATTGGAAGAGGATTATCACAATCAGTTGCATCAATGGCTCAAAAGTGTCTATCCAAATGCGATAAATGATACCAATCAGAGGGGCTCTTCACGACCGGATATTGTTATCGATGATATTTGCATTGAAATCAAGGGTCCAACCCGAAAAAATGACGTTCGTGATATCGGTCAAAAACTTTTTAGATATCGTAACCATTACGATCCCAGGATAATTGTTGTGTTTTTTTATCCTGAAATCAATCTGGAATCACAATACTTCTGTGAATTTATCACAGGTGTCAACCGTGACCTGCCGGAGGTTGTGATTATTGCGGAGAATCCTGATGGAGTTTTAGAAATTGTTTGTTAAGGTTAAATCAAAATATTTATATTCTACTGTTTCTTTTTTTAACATATGTTTGGAAAGGGGGGGCCAAAAACTGTTAAAGGTATGATACGGAAGTCTGAAACTGGTGATGGGAGGAAAAAAACGTATCTTGAAAAGCTTTCAGGTGGGGAAATTGATATTCTTACTGGCAAACCAGTTAAGAAAAGAAAATAATTTATTATGTAATCTCATCCCCCCCCGGCCAGCTCTTTTCGTTTCTGTTTCTCTTCCCGTCTCACCTTCTGCCCCCCCCACTTCACGGCGATCAGACCGGATACCAGCGTCTGGACGATTGCATAAACGATGATGATAAGAAACGCCTCCCCCGTGACCCGTCAGGGCACTTGCGCCCACCAAGAGGGAGACGCCGAGGTTTCTGTTGGCCGAACTGGTGGCCAGCACCTGCCGGTTGTGTTTCTCCGGGCCGCCCAGAAGATACCCGGCAAGCATCGAGAATGCCACCAGAATGAAGACCGCTGCCGTCGCGCCGATGCCGACACTGAAGAACGAATCGATGAACCTGACCTCCCCCCCGGTCAGCTGCACCCAGATAAAAAGAATGCCGAAGATGACGATCGTGAGATCGGAGAAGAGATATGCCCACCTCCGGATCCGTCGGCACCTGCCGGAAAACGGGAATTGATCGCAAGTCCCGCGACCATGGGCAGGAATATGAGGATGACAAGGGTGGTCATCACCGAGAAAAAGTCAATCTGCTCGGTGATGGTACCCGGCAGGATGAGTGTCAGTGTAACGGGAGTAGTGAATATCGCGAGCACACTCAGGTAGAACATGATGCGGATGGCAAGTGATATGTCGCCCTTCGAGAACTCCGCGAGTTTCGGGCCGATGGTCGAACCCGGTGCACAGGCGACGATCAGAAGGCCTGCCGCAACATCCATATCCATCGGGAGCAGCCGTACCACGACGATGCCTGCCAGAGGAATGAGAATGAGATTGATGACAAACGCAAGCCCTATCAGCCGGTGATGCCGAAGGGGGGGTGCTTCAATCCTGCGGGCGGTAAGGCCAAGCCCCCCCATGGAAAACATCGTTGCCACTAAAAAGAGATAGATGGAAAGTTCAAGCGGCAGGGTGAGACCTATGGCCGGAAGCATGTGCACAGAGATGGTCTGTCATTCATATAATCCCTGTTGTTAACCCGCCTGTCTGCAGGATCCAGGGAATCGGACTGTATCTGAAAAAAACCGGAAAAAACTCCCCTGACGAAATGCATTTATAGCCATTGGTGGTGATAAGAGTGCCATGGAAACGCAGTACGGTATGTACCTGGCATACTTCTTTCAGACCCTTATCGGCCTGAACTGCATCTATGCCTTCGTAACCGGAAACCTCGCGGGGGGGTTCTTCTCGGCCCTGATCATGTTTCTGGCGACCCTGGTGCCCTTCATCATTGCCCACCGGATGAACATCCATTTCCCGTGGTTTGTCTTCTTTCTGATCGCCCTTGCCCTCTGGTTTCATACGGCCGGGTATATTCAGGGCTACTATGAGATGTTCTACCCCCCCTACTATGACAAAATAGCTCATCTCGTCTCCGGCACTACCGTTGCTCTGCTCGGCTTTTTAGGCGTCATCTTCCTTGACCGCTACTGGAATATGAACCTCACCGCCCCCCCTTCATTATCGGGTTTACCATCATGTTCGGGGGGGTGGCCCTTGGTGCGTTCTGGGAGATATATGAATTTCTGGTGGACAATATCTTCGGCGGATCCCTTGCCGGCCCAATGCAGAACGGTCTGGAAGACACCATGCTTGACATGATGTTTGTCCTCGCCGGTTCCATCATCGTCGCCATTATAGGTGTCTTCTACTTCCGCCACCACCGGAAAGAGGACATCGTCGGGTCGCTGAACGGGGACAACGCACTCCGGTCACTGACCAATACCGGAGAAAAGTAACCTTCGGTGGTGAATGCCCTGATTTTCTCTCTTTTTTTATTGATCTCAGATATTTCGCCGCCGTTGCCTGTTGTGTTGAGGCAGTCATGGGGGGGATAGTGGGCGTCCGGGGGGGTGCACCAATCTCTCAACAGGTAAACCCCGTCTTCATCCATCCGGCAGTTTTCAAAAGACGTATCTGTCTGATCCCCAAACCTTTGTGGGTTCTATGGATCAGAGGACGCTTGCGTATGTTGCCGCCATCTTGTTTGCCTCATTTATCGGACTGAGTTTTCTCTTCGTCAAGGAGTCCCTGGATGCTGCTGCACCGTTCACAATGCTTGCCTTCCGGTTTACCCTTTCCTTTCTGGTGATGTTGGCTTTAGTCGCCGCCAGTGTCATCAGAGTGCGTCTCCCCCAGAGTGGATTCAGGGATCTCATGATCCTCCTTATTGCCCAACCTGTTCTCTTTTTCTCTCTCCAGGCCTTTGGTCTCCTCTATATTTCTTCATCGGAGGCTGGGATCATCGAGGCCATCACGCCGGTCTGTGTAGGTATACTTGGCATCGTGATTCTGAGTGAGCGTGTCAATGCAAAGCAGTTCCTCTGCTTTTTCGTGTCAATTGCAGGAATTGTCTGCCTTTTCCTGATGGAGGGGGGGCCGGTATTTCCGGGGGGGTCAGTACTCCGGGCCTGGTCCTGACGGTTCTCTCGGTCTTTGCTACCTCCCTCTATATCGTGATGGGCCGCCGTGTCTCACGCACCATTGACCCGTGAGCCTCACCTTTCTCATGATGCTCTTCGGGTGCCTGGTCTTTTGCACTCTCGCGGTGGGGGGGTGCGAAGGCCTGGATGTTGATGGCACGCTCGTTCTGCTTGGAAACACAGATTTTCTCATCGAGACCCTGTACCTCGCCCTCTTCACTTCGATTGCGACCTCATTTCTTGCGATGTACAGTCTGAAAGAACTGGAGGCGGCGCGGGTAGGGATCATCCAGACTCTCTCGGTCGTGGTCGCAGTTGCCGCCGGGGGGGTGCTCGTCCTGCAGGAGACGTTCCTCATCTATCATGCTGTAGCGACTGTCCTGATTGTTGCGGGGGGGTGATACTTGCAAACTACGTTGCCGACCCGCCAACGGCGTAAGTACATTCCATCCACCGGTGCCGGTAGCCCCCCCTCCTCTTCGTATGGGTGAGCGGACATCGTGTGTAATATATCAATGAAGAGAGGAGCTGAAGAGATCTCGTGTGATCGGAGGTTTAGGAGATATCAAAAAACAGAAATGGGCCTGATGCGATTCGAACGCATGACCGTCCGGTTATGAGCCGGACGCTCCACCACTAAGCTACAGGCCCTCAGTGAAATGTGCATATTCTCTATGTCATGCATGGCTAAAAATGTATTGAGATGTCGGCCCCCCCTTCCGGCACCCTGTGGAAATAATGAACGAGGTCCTCGTTGGTATATCCGGGTATCCGGTTTTGCCAGGCGCTATGCGTCTGATCCTACGATCTTGTTGATCGTGTGCTCACAGATATCCGTGGAATAGTCTCCCATCCTCCGGAGGGAGTCGGTGATGTATACAAAGTGCATCGCATCCGCCGCCTCGAACGAGAGGGCCATGTGGTTTATCTCCCGGCAGTGTTCCTCCAGATCTTTCGTATGGCCGATGGTGGTGTTTGCCTGTTCCAGATCGCCGGAATGGAACGCCTCAATTGCGGCCCGGAAGATGGCCATCGCGTCACGTTCTGCCTGTTGGATGGATTCCCCCCCGATGACGTTGTCAAGGGGGGGATAATCCGCGAGTTCGATGGCATTTCGGGCAATCTTTGTGGCGTGGTCTGCAATACGCTCAATGATCTTTGCGATCTGGATATACCCGGAGGCCGTCGCAGCCGGAATGTCCATCCGCCGGGAGAGGTTCACGTCAGAGAAGATGAGATTCGCCTGACGGGCCACCAGCCACTGGAGGCGGTCCACATCGCCGTCGCGTTCAATGACCGAGGTGGCAAGGGAAGAATCCCGGTCCCGCAGGGCGGTGACTGCATCCCCACTCATCTTGGTCGCAATGACTGCCATCCTGCGCAGGGAGTTTTCCATCGGCATCTCCGTCGGGTTGAGCAGATCCTTCACCGTGATATCGGTATCCGTCTCCTCCACAATCTCCTGCCCGATGGACATCGTGGTGAAATTCCGCACCTGTTCGATGATATCCGCAGGCAGACGGTATCGGGAACGAACCACGATCTCGGTGTAGCCGGATATGTAGGCTCCTACCAGTTCCCGGAGCAGGAGCGTGTGATCCGTTCCTGCATCCACCGGAAAAACCTTTTTTCTCTGCATCTGCACGCCGGTGGTATTCGGGGTCACCAGTAGAGTGCCGTCACTCTGGATGATCAGGCCCACCGGGTCATTCTTCTGAATGTTGGTCGCATCCACCCATTTTTCGGGAGGGAGACGATCATTGAGGAACCGCCACTCCGCTGGACCTTACGGATCTCCATGTCAGCCATTCTGTCAGTATTTGCCCGCATATGGTATATGGTATTTCCGCCAACTGATATGTTCAGTATGTTTTGTATATTTGGGTAAGTACTCAAATATGCTGAGTATGTTGAATGTCGGTCATGAATATATATTGGTCTCTGCCTTTCTGATATGGAGAAAACCCATCATGAATCTGCGTTCAAAATCCTCTATTACATCTGCACTGGCAGTCATTCTGCTTGTCACCGCGTTTGTCTGCGGATGTACTGACTCCGGTCCTGCCCCGGCCGGGACAAAGACCATCTCGGTGACCGGTTCAACTACGGTCCTTCCGCTTGCACAGATTGCCGCTGAAGCCTACATGGACACACACCCGGACGCTGACATACAGGTATCCGGCGGCGGGTCTTCCGTGGGCGTGAAGGCGGTCGGTGAAGGCACCGCAGAGATTGGCATGGCCTCCCGTGACCTGAAATCATCAGAATCTGAGACCTACCCTGATCTGGTGGAGCACGTCGTTGCAAAGGACGCCATTGCCATCATCGTCCATCCGTCCAACAGCGTCACCGACCTCAGCATTCAGCAGATCAAATCCATCTACCTCGTGAGACCACCAGCTGGAATGCCGTCGGCGGCCCGGATGAGACCATCGTCGTTGTCGGCCGGGACAGTGCCTCCGGTACCCGTGAATATTTCCACGATGCGGTCATGAACAAGGAAGACTTCACCACAAAGCAGCTTGAGAAGAACTCGAACGGTGCGGTCCGGCAGACCGTATTCCAGACTCCGGGTGCCATCGGCTATGTGGGACTTGGCTACGTGGACGGGGGGGCCGTGAAGGCAGTGCCCGTCAACACCGGCAGTGCAACGGTTGACGCAAGTGTTGCAACCGTCCTCTCCGGTGAATACCCGATTGCCCGTGGTCTGAACATGTTCACCGTGGGGGGGCAGCCCGAAGGTCTTGCCGCAGCATACCTCTCTTTCATCATGAGCCTGACGGACAGGCACTGGTTGCTGAAGAAGGATTTGTTCCGATTGCCTGAATAGACCTGCACCATTCTTCCCTCTTTTTGTGTATATTATGGAACAGAAACAACCGGCTATCGCTGCTCCTCCGGTATCCGCAGAACTCTCTGCGGGTCGGAATGCATACCTGAAAGAACGGATCATCCGGTCCGTCTGGTTCATGGCAGCCGCCTTCGGCGCACTCAGTGTATTCTTCATTCTTGCCTTTCTGGTCAAAGACGGCCTGCCTATCTTTGCCACGGTCACTCCGGGGGGGGAGTTTCTCTTCGGTGCAGTCTGGAACCCGACCGGTGCGCTACCGGCATATGGCACGCTCCCGTTGTGGGTCGGCACCATCCTTGTGACCATCGGTGCGATGGTCATCGCAGCCCCCCCCTGGGTATTGCCTGTGCGATTGTCATTGCAGAACTTGCCTCACCCCCCCGTGTGAAGGCAATTGTCAAACCTGCAATTGAACTGTTGGCAGGTATTCCATCTGTTGTATACGGATTTTTTGGTTTGATCGTGCTCACCGATCTGATCCGGGTGAATTTCTCTATTCCTACCGGTGAAACCTGGCTTGCAGGCTCTGTCCTGTTGGGCATCATGCCCTTCCCACGATCATCAGTGTCTCGGAAGATGCCATATCAGCGGTGCCAAAGGAATACCGGGAGGGATCCCTCGGCCTTGGTGCCACCCGGTGGCAGACGATCTCACAGGTCGTTGTTCCCGCCGCTCTCTCCGGCATCACCGCAGCACTCATCCTTGGTATCGGAAGGGCGGTCGGCGAGACGATGGCGGTTTTGATGGTCACCGGCAATGCCCCCCCCATCATCCCGGATCCGTTGTATGATGTCCTCTCTCCCATACGGACCCTGACCGGCACGCTGGGCATTGAGATGGGAGAGACGGCCATCGGCAGCACCCACTACCATGCCCTCTTTGGGGTTGCCCTGCTTCTGCTTCTCATCACGCTTGTTGTCAATCTCTCGGCCATGCAGGTTCTCCGTCGCATCCGTGCACAACAGACCGGCACCGGCAACGGGCCCGGCAGGCTTGCAGCACTCTTCTCCCGCTACCGGCGGGAGATCAGCATATCTGTCGCGGCAGTCCTTCTCCTTGGAGTGGCCGTGGCTATCTCCCCCCCTCCGGCGGCCGGTGTGTTCGCTCTTGTCGGTGCCTTCTGGTGGTATATTTCGTCCCGCATTCAGCCACGGCACCAGCAGACAATGGCCTTTTCCCTGCTCTATGTGGCCCTCGCCGTGGTGCTTGCGGCACTTGCCGTCATCCTCGGCTATATTGTCATCAACGGCCTGCCCGCCATCAGTTGGGAATTTTTGACCACGGCCCCCGCGGGCGCTCGGACGGGAAGGGGGGGGCATATTCCCGGCGATTGTCGGCACCCTGTACCTGGTCGCCGGAGCGATTGCGATTGCGTTGCCGGTGGGGGGGGTCGGTGCGGCCATCTATCTCGTCGAGTACACCCGCGAGAATGTCGTCACCAGAATCATCCGGTCGGGTGTGGACCTCTTAAACGGCACCCCCGTCCATCGTATTCGGCCTCTTCGGCTTCTCTTTCCTCGTCATATACCTCAACTTCGGCGTCAGCCTCGTTGCCGGGCAGATCACACTTGCCCTGATGGTCCTCCCGACCATCATCCGGACGACCGAAGAGGCGCTCCGGGGGGGAGTACCCGCCTCCCTCCGGGAAGGCAGCCTTGCTCTGGGTGCCACCCCCATGGCAGACCATATCACGGGTGGTGCTCCCCCCCGCGATGCCGGGTATCATCACCGGTGCAATCCTTTCTATCGGGCGTGCCGCAGGTGAAACGGCTCCCATCATGTTCACCGCAGTGGTCTTCTCATCCCGGTTCCTGCCGTCATCTCTCTCGGACCCGGTCATGGCCCTGCCATATCATCTCTACATCCTCGCGACCAACGTCCCCGGTGCAGAGACCAACCAGTACGGGACCGCACTGGTGCTCGTCGCACTGGTGGCCGCCATCTACCTTGTGGCAATCGCCGTCAGAACACACTATCAGAGACGTATCCGGTGGTAACAATGGACACTTCAGCAGTAATTGAAACACAGCACGTAAACCTCTGCTACGGGGGGGACACTCCGGCATTGAAAGATGTCTCGGTCAGTTTCCCCGAACAGACGATCACCGCCCTCATCGGCCCTTCCGGATGTGGGAAATCAACCCTCCTGCGGTGCTTTAACCGTATGAATGACCTCATCCCGTCCTGCCGAATCGAAGGCGGGATCATGTATCACGGAACGGATATCTGCGCCCCTTCCGTCGACCCGGTACAGCTCCGAAAAAAGATTGGTATGGTATTCCAGCGGCCCAACCCGTTCCCCAAGTCAATCTATGACAACATCACCTACGGCCCGCGAATGCATGGCATTCGTGACTGGAGAACCCTTGAGGAAATTGTCGAGGAGAGCCTGAAGCAGGCCGCCCTCTGGGACGAGGTCAAAGACCGCCTCAATGCCTCTGCGATGGGTCTTTCCGGGGGGGACAACAGCAGCGTCTCTGCATCGCCCGCACGCTTGCCGTGAACCCGGACGTCATCTTAATGGACGAACCCTGTTCCGCCCTCGACCCGATTGCGACCGCAAAAATTGAAACGCTGATGGAGGAGCTCAAGAGCCAGTATACCGTGATCATCGTGACCCATTCCATGCAGCAGGCGGCACGGGTGAGTGACTATACCGGATTTATGTACATGGGGGGAACTCATCGAGTTTGGAAAGACCACCAAAATTTTTGAGAACCCGGACTGCGAACTGACGAATAATTATATCACCGGGAGGTTTGGATAAGATGACATTTGAAACATTTCATGAGGAACTGGATGCCATTCAGGTACGTCTCCTGACCCTGGCAGAGCATTCCGTGGGGATGCTCACCGACGGCATGCAATGCCTGAACTCAACGGATGAGGAACTGGCCAATGATGTCATGGACCGTAAAATCCGTCTTTCAGCACTGCATGAGGAGATTGAAGATCGCATTATGCATATCTTTGTGCTCTACCACCCGGTGGCAGCAGACCTCCGGCGGGTCGTCTGTTACACGGTGATGAATTATTCCCTGTACCGGGTGGGGGGGAGGGCAGGGAAGGGTCTTGCAAAGAACGTACTGACGGTGAAGAACGGGACGCAGCATGTGCCGATGGACAATCTCATGGTGATGGCTGACATGGTGGTTGCAATGCTTGCGGATGTCATCACCGCCTTTGAGACGTCATCGGTGATCGATCCGGTCTCCCTGGGACGGCGTGACGATCGGGTGGATGCGATGCAGAGCGGCATCCTCCGGGAATGTCTTACCTATATGATGGAAGATCCCCCCCGCATGATACCCGGCGGCATCGAGTGCATCACCGCCTCACGCCATCTGGAACGCTGTGGGGGGGATCATGCCTGCATTATGGCAGAGAAAATTACTTTCATGGTGGAAGGCACGCGTGTGGAGATCCGGTAGGGATGGGGGGGGTAACCTGCGCAAAACAGCAGAATCGACTGACGGGGAATGGACCCCCCCCGTCTGCTCTTCCTCCTGTCTCTTCTCTCCGCTCTTTTTTGGGTTTGATTTATTACCGCCCTGAATCAGAACAGGAAGGAGTGAAGGAACCCGCTACCCGGGTTGGTGAACACATATTATGAAGGATAAAAACTGGTTGATCAGCATTGCCGTCACCCTCATCATCGCCTCGGCCCTGCTCTACTTCTTGCATTACCTGCTGTTTCATGACCTGCATCACATTGGTGTCTTCGGTCTGCATGAACTGGCATTTCTCCCCGTTGAGGTGTTGATTGTCACCTTGGTCATACACCGTCTGCTTGAGGAACGGGAACGAAAGCAGAGACTGGAGAAGATGAATATGGTTATCGGCACGTTTTTTTCACGGGTGGGGACGACACTCATCACCTGTTTTGCGAGCCATGACCCGAACCTCGAATCCATCCGGTCCGAACTGGTGATGACCGATGCATGGAATGAAGAGAACTTCAGCGCCGTGGCGGTCCGGATGAAATCATATCAGTTCGATATCGATACCTGCACCCTTGACCTCGAACGCCTCCGCGGATTCCTTCTGGACCGCGAGGACTTCCTTGTCCGGATGCTGGAAAATCCAGTACTGCTGGAGCATGAGGACTTCACCGAACTGCTGCGGGCCACCTTCCATCTCACCGAAGAGCTCAGCCGCCGTGGTCCTATTATTGAATGTCCGGCCTCAGATATATCCCATCTCGGCGGGGATGTCAAACGGGTCTACGGGCTCCTGATCCATGAGTGGATTGCATACATGCACTACCTGAAGAGAGACTACCCCTATCTCTTTTCTCTTGCGATGCGGACCAATCCCTTTGACCCGGAGTCATCCGTGATGGTCACCTGACCATTCTCTGTTCTCTCGCTTTTTTCGTATTGCTCTCCTGTTAGATCCGGGTGTTTGGATAATCCTGCAATTACATATGCTGTCAATCCCTTTTCTTTCTGTGCAGATACCTGCCGGTCTTTGGCCTGTATATCAATGATGAACGGATGCCGGAATGGCATGCCCTGGTACGTAAAATCCCGATATGTTCTCTAATATTAAATAAATGTTCAATATGCCGTTTTTTGCCGATCCAAAGGGATAATATATCCCTGATATAAAATACCAATTATCGGCTGTTTGTACCTACCCTCCGGCCCTCTGTGCATACTGGGTGCCTGATGTGTGATCTTATGGGACAGCCGGAGGAATTTCATGGCGTTCGCCCGATTACAAATCCCGAAAGACTCTCCCTCCCGGAATATCCTTATTATTGCCGGTTCACTGGTAGTCGGATTCATCATCACAGTGGCACTTTCCGCAGGGCATGAATCAGATCTCCCCCCCATATGTTATGCGTCCTTATTATCGGCTATTCGTATTGCTATCCACGCCGGGGGATGTGGTTTGCGGCGTTTGTATCTGCACTGTATCTGGTATCGTATGCGATTGTTATTTCCCCCCCGGTTCCGGCAGGTATGTTTGTGGCATTCAAGCATGTACTGGTATTCCTGTTGATTGGGGTGGCTGTATCTGCCCTCTCTGCTCGTCTCAAAAACACCGAGAATACCTATCGCAACCTCTTTGAAAATCTTTCAACGCCGCATTCACGATAGAACTAAACCCTGACGCTACTCCCGGACGGTTTATGGATGTCAATGACCGGATGTGTGCGGCGGTCGGGTATACCCGGGATGAACTGCTCTCAATGACCCCCCCTGCTGACATCGTGCCTGAAGACTATATGCAGGAACTGCACGCGAGGCTCAAAAAGCAGAATATGGATGCATATGGGGAGTTTGAGTTATTGAATATCACAAAAGACGGCAGGGAGATGCCGGTGGAGGTGAAGGTACATCTCTTAGAGATTGAGTCCGGGCCGATTATTCTTGCAACCGCAACTGATGTGACCGAGAGATCTCACCGGGACAGGATACTGAAGGCCCAGCGTGATGTGGCCGTCTCCCTGAATCATGCCGGAGACAGTGAAGAGGCGGTCCGGATGGTTATTGGGTTTGCCCTGGAGATCAGTAGCCTTGATGCAGGGGCATTTTATGTTGCCGGAGAGGATGACACCTCATTTTCCCTTCTCTACAGCGCCGGTTTTTCCGACGGATTCCTGAGTAAAAATGAAACAATACGAATTGCATCCGATGGGATTACGGCAATGCCGGAATGGAAGCCTGTCTACGGGTCTGCACAAGAGCTTGTCCGTGCAGGCATGATCCGCAGTTCGGGAAAAATCCGAAGATGTTCGGGATTTTGCCTGTGCGGGGGGGCAACGATGCGCTACTGGGCATCTTTCTGCTTTCATCCTATGGAACTTCCGATATCCCCGATACCGAACGCCGTCTTATCGAAGCACTGGTCGCACAGGCGGGTGCGGCCATCGACCGACTGAATGCGGTTCGTGCCCTGCGCCGGAGCAGACAGGACCTCCGTTCACTCGTGGATTCCCTGGACGCATATCAGGCACTTGCCGGGCCGGATGGATGATTATAACGGCAAACCATTCGTTTGCCGCTGCATCCGGGATGGATACTGATGATCTCTCCGGAAAGAATATCATTGAGGTCTCCGGAAGAACGGATGAATTTAAGATGTTTTTGTGCGACAGGTTTGCCACAGTACTGAAGAGCGGTTTGCCCGTGCGTTTTGAGGATCGGGGGGGGATGATCACTTCTATGACACCATTCTGTATCCGGTAAAGAGCTCGGGAGGCAGTGTCCGGGCGGTCGGGATGCTTTCCACTGACATATCCCCCCCTCTAAAAGAGGCGGAGATGGCATTGCTGGAGGCGGAACGAAGATACCGGCTGGTGATTGAGGCACTGAACCTCGGTGTCTTTGACCTTTATCTTCCGGAGCGGTTCATGACCGTTTCAGCAGAATGGTACACGATGCTGGGGTATGAGGGTGACCTGCCGGATGATCCCTATGCCTTCTGGATCGCACATCTTCATCCCGATGAGAGGAGGATGTACTGAAGAAGACCGGTGAATGCCTTGAATCCGGTGAGGAATACTTCAGTGATTACCGGATGCGGGCGGCCGACGGGACCTGGCGGTGGATCCGGAGCCGGGGGGGAAAGGTGATCAGCTGGCAGCCGGATGGCAGGAGCGGCCGGTTTATTGGCACCCATTCTGATATCACTCTCCAGAAACGTGCCGAGACGGAGTTCCGGAGAACCGCCCGTCTTCTCCGGGATGCCCAGAAGGTCGCCCGCCTTGGTTACTATGAATTTGATCGGAAAAATGATCTCCTCCTCCCGGATGCCGGCATCTACGAGATTCTGAATATTTACGATGAGGAACCTGTCTACACATTTCATGAATTCTGTGGGTTTATTCACCCGGATGAACGTGAGCAGGTGGAGGCGGAATTCGCGGCTGCTGTACAGGAAAACTATGCATACAACAATATCTTTCGGGTTATTGCGCGTGGGGGGGGTTCTGAAGTCTGGGTTAAGGCATGGGTCGAGCCGGGGATTGATAACGAAGGGGGGGATATCTCACCGATATTTGGCACGATACAGGACATTACCGATGTGCGGCAGACGGAGGAGGAACTTCTTCAGACTCAGATTGCTGTTGAAACCTTCCGTGATGAGGTACTCTACATCGACCCGGACGGAAAGGTTCTCTACGCCAACCAGCAGGCAGTAAATGCCCATGGAACGGAAGGGACACTCACGGGGCTCACGATAGGTGATATCGATCCGGCATATCCCCCCCGGAGAAGTGGCAGCGCCACTGGGCATATCTCAGGGAAAAAAATACCACATCCATGAATCCCTGCACCGAAAACGTGATGGTTCTGTTTACCCCCCCGTTGAAGTCGTGGAAAACTATGTGAAGGTGGGTTCACGTGCTTTCTCCTGTGTTTCCTGTCGTGACATTACCGACCGGAGGGCCGTGGAGGATGCCCTCCGCGAGAGTGAACAGCGTCTATCCCTTGCGGTTGCGGGGGGGCGGATCTGGGCATATGGGACTGGGATATGGTATCTGATCACATGGTATGTGATGCACGGTTTGCAGAAATTCTGGGAACCGGGCCGGAGGAGATGGAGGTCGGAACCTTCAGTGAACTGGTGGCACTGATCCATCCGCATGATCATGCTGTATTACGACAGGTACTGGAGGATTACGTTGCCCACAAGAGAGCACCGCTCTTCTGTGAGTGCAGGCTCCGCCACAGAGACACTACCTGGAGATGGGTGAGGGGACGCGGTGTCATTGTTTCAGAGGATCCCTCCGGAAGTGGCCAGCGGATGATTGGTACCATTATGGATATCAATGAACAGCGTGAGGCGATGGAGGCTCTGGCAGAGCGTGAGGAGCAGCTGCGGGAGACACAGGATATCGCCCAGGTGGGCGGATGGACCTATGATATCACTGAAGATCGCTATGCCTTTGACTGTGATAACCTGCATACCGTTGGGTTTGAGGGGGGGATGGTCGTACCGACTACATCAGAAGAATTCCTTCGTGATTTTGTATATCAGGAAGATATCGCAATGGTGGAAGAGGCATATACCCGCCACCTGGAGGAATATGTGCCATTTGATATCGTCCTCCGTGTTCAGCTGCTGGGAGGGAGAATACGCTATCTTCACAGCCGGTGCCAGACAATCTTTGATAACCAGGGTGTGCCCCGGAAGAGCGTGGGGGGGATTGTCCTGGATGTCACCGAAATCAAGGAGGCAGAGAACGAACTGCTTGAACGCGAGTGGAAAGTGAATGAGGCACAGCGTATTGCCCGTATCCGCTACTGGGAATGCGACAGTCAGTGCATGGCTGCTACACGGACTGAAAATATGTGCACACCCCTCTGCTGGTTCACCTTTCTTGAACAGGACGGCCTGCAGATCGATCCGGATGAGTGCGACCGGCTGGCTGCAAAGTTCCATGAGTCTGTAGACCGTCAGAGTGAATTTTCCGAAGAGTTCCAGGCTGTTCTGGAAGAAAGTGGTGAGACTCTGCACCTCTACTGCCGGGGCAGCCATTACTATCGGACCGACGGCAGTCATCTGCGTTCCCTCGGAACGATCATCGATATCACCGAGCGGGTCTGCACCATGAATGCCCTGCGGGAAAGTGAGACTAAGTTCCGGCTGGTGGCAGAGAATCCCAGCATTGGCACCTATATCATCCAGGACGGAGTGTTTGTCTATGTCAATGATACCAGTTCCCGGTTCTTTGGATATTCGATTAAAGAGATGATCGGGATGGAGGCAGTGAAGGTCATCGCACCTGATATACGCCGTGAGATGTTTCTGAAATTCAGGGAATGCACTACGGGTGAACGTGATGAGATTCATCTTGAGATGCAGGGGGGGATCACCCAAAAAGGAGTTATCTTCCCGGTTGAGATATTCGGTTCATCCGGTGAATATGGCGGGCGACCAGCTCTCATCGGCACTGTCATTAACATCACGAAGCGCAAGGCGTATGAAGAGATGCTCACCATCACCCGACTGACGGTGGATCAGGCGACAATTGGCATCGGCTGGATCAGCCGCACCGGGGGGGACGTGATCTATATCAATGCCCAGGCGGTGGAGATGCTGCGCATCCCGGAGGAGACCATCCTCGGGATGAATATCATGGAGATACGTCCGTCTTTAACTCCCACCCGATGGCAGGAGTTCTGGGATGATATCCGTGTCAGTCAAAATCACCAGTTTGAGATTGTACAGGGACGGGGGGGGATGATACCTTTTTCCCGGCAGATGTTATGGTCGATTATGTGCATCTCGGTGATATGGAGTTTGCCTGCATATTTGTCACTGACATCTCCCGGCGCAGGGAGGTGGAGGGTGCCCTCCAGCAGTCGCTTGCAGATAAGACGATGCTCCTGCAGGAAGTGCATCACCGGGTAAAAAACAACCTCGCTCTCATATCGTCAATGATCCAGATGCAGATGCGAACCCTTGACGATGAACAGGCCGTTGCATCGCTGACGGAGACGGCAAACCGCATTATCTCCATGGCGATGGTCCATGAGAGTATCTATCGTTCACGGCATATTGCCACCATCGATGCTCACGATCACCTGACGGCACTGGTGAACGAGATCATACCGAACTTCTCTGTCGGAAAAACAATCGAGGTGGATGTCGATGCGTATGGCTGCACCCTTGACCTGAATTCCGGGATTCTCTATTCCCTCATTGTTAATGAACTCATCACCAATTCTATCAAATATGCGTTTGAAGGACGGGATGCGGGGGAAAATATCCATTTCAATGGAATGTAATGATGAAAAGAAGGTGCTCTCCGTCACTGATAACGGGGTGGGAATACCGGAGGATGTGGATCCCTTCCGGCGGCCGTCTCTGGGAATGAATATTGTCTATAGTGTCGTCACCGCCCAGATGGGGGGGACGATTGAACTGGTCCGTGGTGAAGGTACGACCTGGGTGATGACGTTTCCGGTACCATGAGGGTAGCGGTCTGAAGATCATTCCCGCATCTTTTTTCTTTTCCAGTTACCAATATTCAGTCGGAGTTATACGATGGTACAACTAAGTGATGACCTGATTGAAGCGTTCAACGCATTAAGAGTAATCCCCCCCTTGCAACAGCAGATAAAGACGGTGTCCCCCCCAATGTAGCACCCATGGGTGCAAAGGCACTTGCGGACTCGGAGACGATTCTTGTGATGGACAACTTCATGCAGAAGACGGTCGCAAACATCCGGGAAAACCCGAAGGCTGCGATTTATGTCTGGGGGGGAGAGGGTGTGAAGGGCTGTTTCCAGGTTCACGGGGATGTCACGTATGTGAATGAGGGAGAGCAGTTTGAGGCATTCCGCAAAGAGACCCTCGCCCGAATGCCAAATGTACCGGCAAAGGGGATGCTGGTCATTAAAATAACCGATGTCTACACCTGCGCTGCAGGACCGGGTGCCGGCGATAAGATCGTCTGAAACCGGTTGAAAATCAGAATAAATCCTATTTTTTGCAGCACGGTACGCATTTGTATGAATGGTGCCCGGTTCCCGTCAGGACCGGCGGGGGGGATGAGGGAAGGTGAAAGAAATGTTGTTGTGTATCAGGTGCCTGCATGAATGCGGTGCAGAATTTCGATGAGCATCTTCACGTCATGGGGGGGCGGTTCATATCCGGCTTCATCCCAGAGTGCTGCTGTTTCCAGGGACTGATCGGATGTATTCAGGAGGGTGTCTGCGTTATCACCTGCATATTCGCGGATGATCTCTGTTGTCAGACGAACTGCGGTTATCTCATCCGGTTCGTCAGAGAGGGGGGGCATTTCGATGCACGGGCTGTTGTGCGGAACCGTTCGGGGGGGTCGGTGATCCGGTATCCGGTGGGGGGGTGTCTGCCATCCATAACTGACGTTTGTGTCATTATACTGACATTAGTGTCACCAGTATTTATTCATTACTGACAGGTGTGTCATTTATTGGGTGAGACCGCATATCTGTTCACTATGCCACGTGTTGCACCCGGATACAAAGAGGACGTACGGCGCCGTATTATGGAGGCAGCCCTGGAAGAAGTCAATGAACATGGTCTGCAGGCCCTCCGAATGGAGGATGTGGCGGCGCGGGTTGGTATCTCCCGTGCTACGCTCTATAACTATTTCAGTGACAAGGAAACCCTTCTCAAAGAACTTCTCCATGAAATGCAAGCGGAAGGGAAGGCCGTTCTTGAAGATATCTGTCTGGAGAAATCCTTTAAAGACAGTCTTTCCGTAATTTTTGAACTGATGGTGCTCTCGGTAAAAAAGATGCCGGGGGGGTTGAAGCCGAACTCTTCAGCATCGCCTCCCGGACACCGGAGATTCAGCAGTCAATGCATACGGCATATGATGATGCCCGTGCGCAGCTCTCTGAACGTATTAAAGAAGGACAGGACACCGGAGAGATCACTTCCCGCGGTGATCCTCTCCGCCTCGCAGATATTGTCATGTATGCTTTCGGGGGGGGCTGAAGCAGGCGACCATCTTAGGATCTGATACGGCTGTCCTGAAAGAACGCTGGAGTGCCATGACAGACATGATCTTTTTTGGTGAAGAACCGAAGGGCGACTGAAACAGACGGACATTTTTTTGCTCGCTGATACCCCGGTGATCATTTCCCCCCCACGGGAATATCCTGTCTTTAGTCCATACTGCCACTCGTAAACCCGTCCAGGTCGAGGGTCACGTGCCGGAACCCCAGCGTATGAAGCGCCCTGCTGATGGCATCACGGCGTGCAAAGATCTCTTCTGAGGATTCAGGATCTGTCTCAATGCGTGCCACATCCCCGTGGACACGCACCCGTACCTGCTGTGCCCCGGCAGCGAAGATGACCTCCTCGGCCCGTGCGATACGGACAAGGAGCTGCGGGTCCAGACACTCATCATAGGGAATTCGTGTTGCAAGGCAGGATGCGGAGGGCTTTGCGTATTCCGGTATCGAATGCATCCGTGCGATGGCCCGGATGTCATCCTTGGTGATGCCCGCCTCGACAAAGGGGGGGTGGGTGATGCCTGCTGCACGGCCGGTCTCGTAGCCGGGCCGGTATCCGGTGATGTCATCAGCGTTTGTCCCGTCTGCAATGGATACCAGGCCGTGTTCATCTGCCACCTCACGGAGAATCCGGGCACTCTGTTGTTTGCAGATGGCACACCGGTTCTTCGGGTTCATCCTGAATGCCGGGTTCTCCAGTATATGTGACTCCCGGACAAAGAGCCGGAGGTTTTCCCGTGCGGCAATGCTGCGTGCAGTGTTTTCTTCGCATGGGGGGGAGGAGAGGGCCTGTTATCAGGCAGCAGGCGGAGTCATCGCCCAGCACATCACGTGCAACAACGGCAAGGACGATACTGTCAATGCCGCCGGAGTATGATACCAGCAGTGATTTTTTGTTTCTGATTACTGTTCGCAAGTGAGTGTAGCGTTCCGGTATTTGTTCTGGCATAATCTTATCCGCCCTCCGTGGATCTATCCGGATGATTTGATCCTTTTTGCTTTTTTTCCGGTAAAACCTGCCGCAGTATATTTTCTGGTGATCTGGCAGATGTTGTTCTGAACCGGATACATCCGTGAGGAATTATCTCCCATTTTCTCCTTTAAAATCTCATTTTGCCGAATTAAATCAACATTTTATGAACAAATCAATGTATCGGACTGATTAAGTATAATTGATTGATAAATCTTCGTTTTTTTCGCTTTTGAGTATAAAGACTTAAACAATTCGGGAAATAATATTTCTCTGATGAAAAAGAACCTGGTACTTCTTATGGCAGTCGCGGTGGTATGCGCGACTGTGTTCATCTGTGGCTGTACAGGGAGTGGTGAAACTCCTGTCGCCAATCAGACACCGGAACAAACCCCCCCTGAACAGACCGCAGCAGCGGAAGAAAAAATCACTCTGACAGTCTATCAGGCTGGCAGCCTTACCAGCCCAATGGAGGCAATGGAAAAAGCATTCGAGGCAGAACACCAGAATGTGGATGTCCAGCTCCACCCGGCAGGCAGCACCAAACTGGCAAAGGAAATCACCGAGCTGGACGCAGTTGCTGACGTGTATGCATCCGCGGACTACTCTTTGATTCCCAACATGATGATCCCTGACTATGCATCATGGTATGTGACCTTTGCAAAGAACCGCATGGTACTCTGCTACACCAACAAGAGTAACTTTGCTGATGAAGTCACCGCAGACAACTGGTATGAGATCCTCGCTCGTGACGGTGTGACCTGGGGCTTTTCCGACCCGAACCTTGACCCCCCCTGTGGCTACCGGTCCCTTATGGTTATCATGCTCGCTGAGTTCAACTACAATGACGCTATGATCTTTGACAACCTTGTGGGCGAATACTCACAGATCTACCCGACCGTTGCAGACGGTGTTGTCACCATTCATGCAAACGAGACTGCACCTGTTCACCCGATCACCATTGCCCCCCCAAGAGTGTGGAGTTAATTGCAGGCCTTGAGTCCGGAAACCTTGACTATGCATGGGAATACCGCAGTGTGGCAGAACAGAATGCCGACTCCGGTGTGCGCTATATCGAACTGCCTGAGGCTATCGATCTCTCATCCATCGCTTACAAGGATATCTATGCAAAGGTGCAGGTTGAATCCCTGGGCGGCATGAAGAAAGGCAAACCGATTGTCTACGGTGTCACCGTTCCAAAGACCGCAGACAACCCTGAAACAGGTGCTGAGTTTGTCGCAATGCTTGTCGGTCCAACCGGCCAGCAGATCATGGCAGATGCAGGTCAGCCACCAATCAATCCTCCGGTCGGGTTTGTTGACATCCCCCCGCAGCACTGGAGAGCCTGGTTGAGATGAACGCCTAATTTCTCTCCTTTTTTTAACCGGAGCAGATGAATGAAGAAACTATCGAAGGTTCCCGATTCCTGTCTGCTGTCGTTTGCCCTGATAGGCAGTATGATTGTTATTCTGACCGTTCTCGCCCTGCTCACGATTACCCTGAAACAGGTCACCGATCTTCCCTACTTCATCTCTGTTGCAACAGAATCAAAGGTCGTGGATGCCATCCTGCTGACAATGGTGGCGGGTCTGAACGCGGTCGTTTTGCTCCTGATCTTCGGTATCCCTCTCGCCTATATTCTGGCACGCACGGAGTTCAGGGGGGAAGGGTCTGGTGGAGAGCATCGTTGATATCCCCCCCGTGATGCTGCCGCATACCATTGCAGGTATCATGGTCTATATTCTCTTTATGCGCCGCGGTATCATCGGTGAACCCTTCTCCCAGATAGGCATCATATTTGAGGGTGCATATCCGGGTATCGTTGCGGCGATGTTCTTTGTCTCCTCTCCGTATTTTGTAAACGCGGTGCGTGACGGGTTTGAGAAGGTTCCGGTACATCTGGAGAATGCGGCCCGGACTCTGGGGGCATCGCGGTTTCAGGCATTCCGTCTGGTTGTTTTGCCGCTTTCCCTGCGGCATATCTTCAATGGCAGCATCCTCGCGTGGGGGGGACGTGGTATCGGTGAATTTGCGGCGATCATCATGATCGCGTATTATCCGATGGTCATATCGACCCTGATCTATTACAAGTTCACAACCGCAGGTCTCAGGGAGAGTACCGCCGTGGCGTTTGCCATGATTCTGGTCTGTCTGGTGGTCTTTGCCATCCTGCGAAGTCTGATGAAGAGAGTGGGGAAATACGATGATAGAGTTTGAAAATGTCTCGGTGACGCTGGGTGAGTTCCGGCTGAATGAACTGAGTATCCGGATAGAGAAAGGTGATTATTACTTTATAATCGGTCCGTCGGGTGCAGGAAAGACCATTATCCTTGAGGCAATCGCAGGCCTTCACCACCCGGATTCCGGGAGGGTGCTTATTGATGGAGAGGATGTAAGTGGGATTCCGCCGGAAAAACGAAAGATTGCGCTGGTCTATCAGGACTACTCGCTCTTCCCCCCCACATGTCAGTCTTCAATAATGTCGCATTCGGCTGAAGCTGCAGAAACTGCCGAAAGCGGATATCGTGAAACGGGTGGATGCGGTTCTTGGCCGGTTTGGCATTGCCCATCTCCGGGACCGTGCTCCCTATACGATGAGCGGGGGGGGAACAGCAGCGGGTGGCGCTCGCCCGTGCTCTGGTGACAGAACCGGATATCCTGCTGCTTGATGAACCGCTCTCCGCGATGGACCAGGTGAACCGGGACCGATTTGTTGCTGATCTGCGTGCCATCCACAAGGAAAACAATCTTACGATTGTGCATGTCACCCATTCCCGTGAGGAGGCGCTCTCGCTTGCCACTCGTGTGGCGGTCATCATTGATGGCAGCCTTGAGCAGGAGGGTGAGCGTGACGAGGTCTTCCGCAAACCACCGAACCGGAAGGTCGGCAGGTTTGTGGGGCATTGAAAATGTCTTTGAAGGAACGGTGACAGGCAGCGAGGGTTCGGTGGTCACGGTTGAAGGATGCAGCATCCGGACGGGTGATGCGATGCCTGAGGGCTGCCGGGTCTGCGTCTTTATCCGTGCCGCCGATGTCTCCGTGCGGCGTGCCGGTATGGTCGCGGATGCAGAATACAACTGTTTCCCTGCAACAATTACGGAACTGATTCCCCGTGAATCGTATTATCTGCTGGAGATTTCATGCGGCATCCGCCTGCACGCTCTTGCCACCGAACAGGAGATCAAAGAGAAGGGCCTTGCACTGGGTCAGGTAGTCTCAGTCTCGTTTTGTCCGGCAGCGGTGCATGTTACGCGGGAGGAGGAACACATTCCTTCTTTATCTCCATCTTTCTGAAAAATCGTTCGTGCCGGTCAGATTTGACCGGCGAAATATTCTTTTTGTGAAACGGGTATTTTCTCTTTCTGACTCTGAGGTTTCCTGAATCAGGGGGCTGGTGTCTTTTATCGAGGAATGTACTGCGATGTGAGAGAGTAATGTATCGCCTGATTGATAAGAAAAAAAATTGATTACTCTGTCCGTCCCTTACCTTCCCAGACGGCGGAGACCACGGTTTCAATGTTATCTTCGGTGTATTCTCGTGACCCTTTCTTCTCAATGCCCAGTTCAGTGACCACAATTGTCTGTGTGACATGGATTCCCAGTGACTCGGCAATCTTCCCGCCACACCGGACGGGACATCCGTCAAGGATGATTACCTCGTCTGCATTCTCTGCAGCTGATACGATTCCTTTTGCGCCGGTAGCAAGAAGGGCAATGCATGATGTCCCGCCGTAGCCTTCTTCTGTGAGCTGTATCGCAGCACAGTTGGTGAGCTGTCCGGTGTTTGCCACACCCGCACAGGGGGGGAAGATGAGGCGATTTACCGTTCCTTCTGCTGACTCTGCATCACTGCATGAGCACCCGCAGGAGCAGACCGGTTTTTCTGTCATATATTCACTCACTCCTTAAGATAGCCGGAAATTTCCTTCACATCTGCCACACGACCGGAGACCTTCAGTTCACCGTCAATGATGAGTCCCGGTGTGAGCATCACGCCCTTGTCCATGATCGCGTTGATATCCTCAACTTTGACGATCTCTGCTTCTGTTCCGGTCTCTTTCACTGCTTTTTCCACATTTTTCAGGAGGCGTTTGCATTTCATGCATCCGGTTCCCAGCACTTCAATTGTTACCATTTTTCTTCATCTCCGTTTGATATCCTTCTTATATTCTTCAAATACTGCATCTGCATAGGCTTCTTCGGCAGGTTTCGGCACATAGTTGTAGATTTTTACCTGCCTAAGAAGTTCGCTGCGGATTTTTGTGTCCTGTGACAGATCTGCATCTGCCACATCTTCAATGACCTGTTCCAGCATAGAGAGGCCGACAACGGTGTCTCCGACAGATATCTGCCGGATTCTTCGCATCGCTTCAGCCGCACAGCATGGTATATCTTTGTTCATTTTTTCACTGGTTTTCTCCTTCTATCCTAAAATTGTTCCATAAATGAGACCCGCTGCTGTTGAGAATGCTATCACCAGTGCAACATAGGCTGCCGTCTTCTTTGCACCCATAATCCGGGTGAGCACAAGAATGGAGGGCAGACTGATCGTCGGGCCTGCGAGCAGCAGGGCAAGCGCCGGGCCGCCTGCCATCAACCTTGAGTGTAGCCGAATGTCCCGCCGATGATCGGCACCTCAAGCAGGGTCGGCATGTAGAGTATCGCTCCTATGACTGCGCCCAAAAAGACCGAGCCGATGGAATTGGTTCCGAAGAAGGGCTGGAAGGTCTCAGGAGGCAGGAAGAATGCGATCACTCCGACAACGAATGTTCCCCCAACAAGAATCGGGAAGATCTTCTTTACCAGATCCCAGACTTCATATCCCCATTCGGTCACTTCATCGCGTTCATAGAAGTAGATGAGGAGAACAGCAATCACGAGTGTAAGGAGGTATACGACTGCAAGGCGCAGCACAATGTCCAGCGGTGAAGCACCGATGACGAGGACAAGGACCAGCATCACAAAGAATGCGGGGGGGTTCACCCAGCGCGGGCGCTCTTCTCCCCCGGTCGCCATCCCCCCCACCATCTGTGCTGCGGCAGCTCTGGCCTCTTTGTCGTGGTTGCGGAAGAGGGTTGCCATAATGAGACCGATGGCAATGGCCATCACAATGGCAAAGACCGCACGCGCAATGCCAATATCCACTCCCAGCACGGTTGCGGTGTAGATGATGGCAAGAATGTTGATCGCGGGGCCGGCATAGAGAAAGGCGATTGCAGGCCCGATACCGCTGCCTTTCTTCATGATACCTGCAAACATCGGGAGAATCGTACAGGAACAGACGGCAAGTACAATGCCTGATATCGATGCGATACCGTATGATACCGATTTCTTTGCATCTGGACTGAAATACTTCAGTATGGCGTCCTTTTTAACAAATGCGGCAATTGCACCTGCAATGAAGAATGCCGGTACCAGGCAGGTTACCGTGTGTGCGGCAAGATACTCGATGACGGCGTCCAGTCCGGAGATGAGTGCTCCGGTGATAATGTCTGTCATGGTTGGTCACTACTTGTTCAAATTTTGTTGAACTAATCTGGGCGATGATAATATATAAAAGTAATTCAAAAATTCTTGAACAATGGGTGGGGGGGCGGATGTGGCGGGGGGGTACTGCGCATACATTTACTGGCTGACATACTGAGGTAATAATAATGAAATTTTCATGCTGTAGTGAAATGCCCGCTGAGGCGCTGGAGACAATTGCCGGACAGGGAGGGTTGGAGGGCCTCCTTGCAGCCCTGCCGGACGATGCGACGATTGCACGGCTACGGACATTTCACCATGCCTGTGCGGATATATACCGGATAAAAATCCTTGAAATGCTCACGGTTCAGCCCCTCTGTGCCTGTATCATCCGGGAAGGACTGGGAATAACCAAGTCAAAACTCTCCTATCACCTGAAGATTCTCCAGGAGGCGGGATGATCACCGGTACTGCGAAAGGAACGTGGATTGTCTATGGACTGACTGAATACGGTGAATTCTGTTCTTCCCTGAATGCGAAGGTTGCTGAAGATCCAGCGAATGGTGATCGGGATGAATGAGTCGGAGTTTCGTGATATTGACGTCGTCTGCCGTGCAGCTGAAAACGAGCTGCGCCGCTGAAGTCCGCCCTCTGCAGGTGGGACGCCGGACGACAGCTTGGGATTATGTCTTCTCTCTTTTTTCCGTTCGATGTTATTCCGCCCGTTTTCCGGGTCGCATCCGCAGCCACCTGGGGAACTGAAGCCCGGTCTCAATGGCAATGCCCCCCCGGAATATCACGATGAAGCAGATGGCAACGACCGGCCAGTGGACCGCATACCGGGGGGGACGAGGTCAAGCAGGAGCACATAGAGGATTCCTCCAATGAGTACCGGGGTGACAAAGAGCTCTTCTGACGCAATCACCAGGGGTGACCTGCCGGTGAGGAGGTCCCGGATAATACCTCCCATGCAGGCCGTGACAAACCCCATAATGACCGCCACTTCCCCCCCCGTGTGGCCGAGTGCCAGTGTCTTGTCGATGGCAGCGACCGAGAAGAAGGCAACACCGATGGTATCCGCATAGAGAAGTGCTTTCCCCAGCCTCTCCCGGAAGAGTGGTGCAAAGAGGAATGCCACCAGCGATGCAAGAATGGCAAGCCAGACGATGGCAAAGTCCCCCCCGACCCAGAATACCGGTATGTTCAGAATGATATCGCGTACCGTCCCTCCGCCGATGGCCGTCACCACACCGAGTACGAGAACGGTGAAGATGTTTGCATCCTGCCGGGCACCTGCAATGACACCGGAGATGGCAAAGGCGGCGACACCGATAACAATAAGGACGACGGTTGGATCGATCATTCTGCTACGAGATAGGATGTATGGGATAATAAGACGTGTGCGGTCAGCCGTATGTGCGAATTATTTCGAAGTCAAAGGCAGCGTTATATCTGAATCCTGCCTATTAGTTGATATGAAAATGAAGATGAAATGGTTTGGCCTCTGCCTGCTGATGGTATGCTGCCTCGTAGTCCCGGTGGCCGCCGCGGACAGCAGTGACATACCGGCAATTACGGTCTCGGGCACCGGGTCTGTTACCACCGCCCCCCCGGATGAGGTAATCATCTCTGTTGGCGTTGAGACGACCAATACCGACCCGGTCACCGCCCAGCAGGAGAATGCAAAGAAGAGCGCTGCGGTCATCAGTGCCCTGAAAGGACTGGGTATTGCATCAGAGGATATTAAGACGTCCGGCTACCGGATGTACTCCCATACTCCCGATGAAGACAGTGTATTTTCCGGGGAAAAAGAGGTGTACGTGGTCTCAAATACCGTGACCGTCACCGATAACGACGTCAGCCGTGCCGGTAAGATCATCGATACTGCGGTGATGAGCGGTGCCAACAACGTGAATTCCGTCCGGTTTACCATCAGTGATGAGAAGGCACAGTCCCTGCGTGCACAGGCACTGATTGCAGCGGTTGCCCAGGCCCGTGGCGATGCAGATACCCTTGCAGGCGCTCTTGGTGTGAGCATCACCGGCGTGCATGACGTCACGACCTACGGCAGTTCAACCCCCCCGATAGCCTATGCGGATAACATGGCTGGCGGCAGGTGGAGTCGGCAAAGTTCTACGCACCCACACCCATTGAGGCGGGCACCCTTGATGTGACCGCAACCGTAAACATCGTCTACGCGATACAGAACTAAATTGAAAACCCCTCCAGGTTCTTTTTCCCTTTCCTTTTTTTCCTGCGGCAGGTATCCGGTGATCTGCATGATCCGAACGTGATCTGCAAACCATCTGCGCTGGTGGTAGCGAATATCTGTTGCCCTGTTGTAGCAATTTATACCTGACGAATGCAATTTTGGTTTCCTCCTCCGATAGGAAGATATGTACACGGGATAACAGATGCATAATGAACAGCAGACATTCCGGATATTTTTCACTGCAGGATTTCGATGTGTTCTGCCATCTTCCAGAGACAAATGAGTATGAGAAACAAATGCTCACCGAGCGTTCTGAGCAGTTTGTGGACGAGAAAGTAAAACCCCTCTACAAGGAACTGCGGGACGAACTGGGATTTCGCACGTCAAGAATCGGGTTTGACGACCGGAACTTCAGTTATGTGCACCTTGCGTTCTTTGATACACCGGCAGAGGAGAAGGATACCTTCCTGAATATCTTTATCGGAAAACGCAATATCCAGATTGTCACCAATACCGAATACCCGTCCAGTATCGGATCATTTTACGAGAATCTGAAGAAAGACCCCCCGAAGGTTTGACGCACTGGTGGCAGCCCTTCCCCCCCCGGACCGGCGGTTCACCTCCCGTCTCTATACCAAAATTCCCCCCCTTGGCCCGGTTGGATGGGATGAATATTACTTCCAGCTGGTGGTCAAGTTCAGTCAGAGCCAGACGTCTGCTGCCTCCATCATGAAACGTATTGACGGGGGGGTGCGGACCGGCTTTGATAAGGCGATGCGCAAAGGGCTGACGACAATGGAGATTGATCCCCCCCGCTACGGTGAGGAGGCGACTGCCTATTACAAATCATTCTATCAGGGCAGGGATGCGAAGAAGGTGCCGGAACCGGATGCCTTTATGACACTCAGGTTTGAGTACCTGATCCCGTTATCCGACATCCTGTCACTGGACCGGGATGCGGTTATCGCAGAACTGATGCAGTGTGCCGACCAGCTCCGTCCGTTCATCTCGTATGGGAATCGACGAAAATAGTTTTATTAATTTCTTTACTTTTATTTCAGAGATTTCCGATTTGGGTCAGTAGGCAGCCTATGATATCACATGCCTTTGGCATCATGGAGCGACACGATCTGAGATTTTCCCCCCCTTGTGGTATAGCACGGGACTTATTCCTTTTGCACTTGGTATTCGTACCAGATAAGCGAATAACAGACATTTTTTCGGATTGATTCTCCTGATATGGCGCAATACCATCTGCCGGGGGGGATGATTCCCGCATGAGAAGTGACTGAGATTCTCACTCTGGCATCCATTACTTCATCGTCACTGTCAGTGAAACGGAAGATTGTGCCCCCAGGGCCAATTAATGTACAGGAGAGTGAGTCATTTACCTCTTCCCACGAAAAGTCCAGAGAGGCCTGGGTTGTGCCGGCGGAAATATCCAGTGCATACCATGCACATTCCCCCCCCTCCCGCAACTGGCCACTTTGTTCTCCTCTTGTCGGGGGGGCATGATGGTGGCACATGGTACGACCTGCAGGCCTGCTTTTGGAAGGGGTGAAAATGGTTGGTACAGGATCGAGGACAGTGCAGACTGGTCGTATTCAATCCATACGATACCTTCATCCAGAATTGCCGGCTTCATGGAGGCGTGCCACTTTCCAATCCGTGTTGTTTGCGTCTCCAGGAGGTCACTGCAGAAAATCCGCCCGTCTTCAGACCATGCAACAATGGTATCGCTGATGATTGCGCCGGAACGACAGGCAGGCTCATCCGTGAGGATTGACCCCCCCCTCTTCGTTCGATGCGAGGTGAATCAATCCCTCATCCTCCCATATGGCCTTCCCTCCGTCGATGCGGGGGAAGGTCGCTGCTGACGTGGTGCCAAGGACAAACTGCCTCCCGGACACCAGATCCCGCGAGACTATTGAATACCCATCCTGGTCGGTTTTTTCAACCCAGATTACCGTGTTTCCCTCAATGTCGGGAGAGAAACAATCGGTTTTTCCGGTGGAAAGACCATACAAATTACCACTTTTTGTATTGTACATCCAGATTTCGCGTTCACCAACGAATCCCTCCTCCCAGACGATGCAGTATTCACTTAGGCGTGGATTTTGCTGGAATTTGTTCGTATGGAGCGCTGAGACCGTTCCTGTGGTAAAATTGTAGAGGATAATATCAGTTGAGGACCCACGTTCCTCCTCCCAGACTGCGAGATCGCCGTCGATATCAGGGGAGCGGGCATTGTTCGCACGGGGACGGATGAGGGTTTTTGTCTGTGATGTGATGTTGTATGAATAAACTGCACAGGGAACCCACGGGTAATATCCGGGGGGGTCAGGAAAAGAGAGTGGGGGGGTGCTTTCTATCCATAGAATGCGGTCTCCCCCGGCCGCCGGAGCGGATATGATATTATATGGGTGTGCAATCGGGAACGGGCCTTCTTCTCCAAAGGATATTGCTGTTCCAATTCCTGGTATGATGGCAGAGGCAACTACAAGGATTGCAAAGATTCTTGCAGTCTTCACTTGTTCCCCCTCTTCCAGAGCACCGCTGTTGCTGCGATGCCGGCACCCATCACTCCATACCCGATTATCGAGGCAGGGAGTACGCCCGCTCTGCTCTCTGCTGTCGTTTTCCCGGGCGAGGAGTGTTCTTCGCCGGTGAGTGTGGTGAGCCAGATACTGCTGCCTCCACGTAATTCGTCAATATCGGTGGAGATGAGATGATTGCTGTCGATATCCAGGTTTCCGCCGGATCGCGCAATGGTTCCGATAATTGTGCCGGTTTTTATGTCATACACCATGACCCGGCTGGAAGAGTCTGTATAACGTTCTGACCAGAAAATCCAATCACCGTTGGAATGCGGAGGTGAGCGGTGGGGGGGTGTTTCCGGGAGAGCGAGGGTTGTTTTCTCCATACCAGGAAGTGTCGTCGCCACGATCTCTACCTTGTACGGTCCGGATGTTTGGGCGTCTTTATAATACAGCGAAGCTACCACCATTCCACCGCCCACAGAGGGGGGGTGAGCGTATGATGCGCCGTCAGGAGGAGTGAGGGTGACCTGGCTGTGGTCGGCCAGCGAGTAGATGGTGATGGTATCGCAGTATCCTTCACCTGTAGTTCGCCATGCAACATACCCTTCGCCGATTACCGGTTCGATCTGGTAAACGGATTGTTTGCAGAGAACCTGCTGTGTCCTGTTCACGATGGAATAGAGAAAAATAGTATTTTTCACACTTTGTTTGTAATCGGATCCCGAAAACGCGATTAGGTCCCCCCCATCCATTACAATCTGGCCGATAGTACCACCATCAACAGGAAGTTCCTCGATACTTCCCGTCGAGATGGTATAGAGCCCAATAACAAATGGTGCCGTGTGCTCATCAGGACGTAATATCTTCCAGGCGATATGGTCTCCCGAGATGTCCATCATAAGGGTGAGGTAACGGCCCCCCCCTCGACGATCGTGCGCGTGGTCCCGGTCGGGATGTGGTACAGGAAGATGTTCGTCTCGTCATCCTCTGTTCTCTCGGCCCAAGTGACGTACTCGCCGTCAATGGCCGAACACCATATCACCGCGTCGTCGGTCGTATAGATGAGTTCGTCAGTTGTGGCAATCGTTCCATAATCTGTGGTATCAGCGTTAACCAGCTCCGGTTCGGTCGGCTGGCTGGATATCACCTTTGTTTCCTCCTGGAGCGTCTCCACGGTGATCACCGGGGGGGTCGCCGGCAGGGTAACACCTGTCTCGTAGAGGGTAAACGTTGTGGTGGCGGTGGTGGATCCGGAATTAAGGGTGAGGGCATATGTTTCGCTATCAAGTCCGCCTGTGTCGATATCGACATACCAGTAGTTGTGGGACCCTCCCTTCACGACTTCGACGGTTCCCGATTCCGCAACTTCATCTCCCTCACGGGGATTGGCAGAGGCCAGGTAAATTACGTAGGATATTTCGTGACCCGGCGGCAGATCGGTGGACCCCCCCGCGAACCGCAGGAGGTCGCCCGGGTGGCCGGTGGGTGTTTGATCGATCGTTATCCACGGTTCTTCCACGAGAAAAACCATCTTCGTTGCTCCATCGTCAACCTCAGGGCGGTCCAGAACTTCGGAGAGTGCCATGGCAGTGTCCGAATAGACCGTCTCGGGATCGTCGAGAGCAAAAAGGGGCATATCCTGGTAGTACACCATTGTATGATCATCATCGGTGACGGTATCGAGGGCAAATTTCCCATCGGGGCCTGTATCCTCAATGATCAGGAAGTACTGGCCTCTTGGAAGCCCAGACGTTGTTTCCGGTGGGAATAATTCTTCTGTAAATGTGCCGTCTGTTGTGGTGATGACCCGGCGGTCCTGATAGGTTCGGCCGATGATCCACACGGCGACCTCACCCGGATTGTCCGTCTGACCAGAGATTGATAGGGGGGGCAGCCCTTTTGGGAGAATCGGTGGGGGGGTTACTTGCGCTGTAAGGGCTGCAGCAGGAGTCACAGCCATGCACAGGATCAGGATGACAGCTGCACAGCATATTAAATTCAGGTGTTTTTTCTTCATTATCATCACATTCTATCAACCTTCCGGCAGTTTCAGCTTTCCAGGTCTTGTTGATAGGTATTTCTCATTGGGATATACCCTTTCTGTGAGAATCATCAACTCCCCGATATGTAGGTAGAAATGACGCCTGCTGTGATGAATGGGGGGGATCGTTCAAAGGGAGATGATTGTCACATATTGTTTATATGGTTCTCCGTTCATATCCTCTGTTGGGAGGTGTTGGGGATACCTGGTTATGTTCGGATCACACTGTTGATTCTGTTTCTTGTCGTCATTTTTCTTACCGCACCTGTGATGGCAGCCGGAATATATTCGGTGGAGGCATGGGATACTCTCCCTCCCGGGGGGGAATGAGATAGAATCCCTTCCCATATCGTGGTGGGAGGTTCCTCCTTTGGCATTTCTTTGTGTTATGGTCTGCCTGATGTGTCCCCCCCTGTTTTACCAACCTGTAATACTTCTCTACGCGGCGGGTGTATGGTGCACCCTTGGATTTCGCCGGGCGACACGCCAGGATGTACTGGCCCAGCCTGTCCGTGCGCAAGTATATGACTATATTAAGGTACACCCCCCCGGAACCCCCCCTTTTTCAGTTATTGCAGAAAAAAATGAAATCAACCGGGGAACTCTGCACTACCATCTGTATATACTTCTCCGGGAGGGCCGGGTCTCGGAGTGGAGGGAAGGGGGGGTCGTACAACCTATTTTGAAAACAATGGTACATATTCAATGGATGAAATGCGAATTTTATCACGTCTCCATTCGGGCACGGCGGGTGAAATTTGCAGGTTCCTTGCCCGGCGTAATGGTGCAACACGAACGGAGATTGCCCGTTGGATTGGTATTGCTCCCTCATCTGTCTCATGGCACCTGTCCCGCCTGAACAGCGGTGGAATAGTTGTTTCAGAAAAATGTGGCAGAAAGACGACGTACTGCCTCACGTCCGGTGCTCTCACTCTCCTTTGCACATGTCTGCCTGACAAAATGTATCCTATTGAATAGAATGTCAGGAAGTTCACACTGCGCATTCTATGGATTTCAGTATGAAGTCTGCATTGAATGCCCGGCAGATCAGAAGATGGTGAGGTAGGCATAATGTCTGCCCTCGCAGGATGTTCCGGCACATAAACCAATGACCTGATGATCGCCGAAATGGTTATAGTGTCAACATGCACATGTTGACATATGTCATTCCTGATGACCGACCGGCAGTTTGCGTTCTGGAGACTTCGTCGTGACGGCATTACCAACATCCGCATTGCAGAACAATTCCATATCTCCCGGCAGGCCGTCTCCAAAGCGCTCCTCACCATGGAGGGGGGGAAGATTGAAAAAACACTGCTTGAGATGGCCCATTCAAACCAGATCGAGGTGGAGAGATATAATGCTGAGAAGGGTGTTCTCTTTGGGCGTTCTGTTCCGTTCAATGCGAATGCCATCGTTTTCGTATCGGCCAGACACGGGGGGGTGCAGGTCTGGTACGAACATGAGGGGGGGACTGTGGTTCCTGTGCCCGCTACACGCAGTGTATTGAACTGCTCTGGGATTTTGCAGACGAGCTGAAACTCTCCCTCACAACGACGGATGATCCGACACGGATGGCCGACGAATTGTTTGCGAAGCTCAGGGAGATGGTCTGACGATGCCGTTTGACGATACACAGCAGGAATGCATGGATGGTGCCCGTGTGAACAGCAGGTGAGCGGAAGATGCCGGCAAAGACCGATTGTTGGAATGGATGATGGATCCGGCGGGGGGAACCGCACCAATTCCGCTGAGTTCAGGGGGTGGGAGCGTTATCACAACCAACTCCTCGTTGCAGCACTCATGGCGTCAGCGGTTGCAGTGACACTTGTTTATCTGACGGGAAGTATGCCTGGTTCTGTTTGGACCGCCGTTGCCATCAGTGCGGGGGCCGCTATCGGTCTCCTGGCGAATTATTCAAAGCGGTATGCAGAGATTTCCGCTGGTAAATGGCGAAGAGGGAATGTCCCCCCCGCAGGAAAACATCTCCGCTGGGGTCTGGTGCAGCTGTCGCTCTTCATCGTTTCCATCGTCTGCATGGCATGGTTTGTCCATGAGGGGGGGAGGGTTGATACCCTTGGGATGATTGCCCTTGGCGCTGCTCTCATCTACTGGGCTTCGCTTGTGATCACGGTTATCTGGGAACGGCGGCACAGTGCAGTCCTGATCAAAGAGTGGGGATCGTGGTATGCTGTGAATCCGTCAATGGCGGATGATTCGGTAATTGTTGAGACATTGTAGAATGGGAGGGATTTAATGACGAAATTTACTGATACAGTCCGTAGAAGTCTGGGATGGTGCCCCAATGCGGATGCCATCCGGCAATCCGGGTGTACAAAAACCGAACCGGGGTTTGAGAATGCATGGAAGAGGAATGGTCCTGATGCAGGACCGGTCCCGGAGCCTGCCCCCCCCAGCAGCAGAACACTCGGGATACCAGGAAAACATGCTGTTGATTCTTATTGCTCTGGGCTGGATCTTCCCGTTTTACTCCCATCATGAGTTCCTCCCGTTCCTCGTTGTTCTGAGCGCCGTCGCCGTCTATTATGATGCGCAGAACATTCATGCCGGGGGACAAGTTTGAGAAAGAGACGCTGTTTGGTGACGTCGTCGCCTGGCGGCCGCTGACCTGGGGGGCAGCAACGCTCGTCGGCGGGATCATCATCATGGTGATCTACCTCTTCCAGCGAAAAGAGATTTTTGTTGCGAATAACTGAAATGGAGAAATATCGATGATTGGATCAAAACTGAAAAAATATATGGGCTGGTGCCCGAACGACTGCCCCCGTGGTGGGTGCCGGGATGAGAATGGATAGTTTCATGGACACCGTACCATCCGGCCGTGGTGAATTGCGGGGCATCGATCTCAGCTGGTGGAACCGGTACCGCAATCAGGTGATGGGGATGGCAGTAATTCTGACACTTGTCGCCACGGTGTTTTCTCTCCTGTCAGCTGATTCATCGGGTGATATCCAGAAGGGAGTAACCCTTGGTATTATCGTTGGAATCTCAGTAAGTCTTGTTACTCTTTGGCATTCCTGGAAGAGGTATGACAGAATTGATGCCGGGGGGGAATTCATTGAAGTGCGTGAGACAAAAAACAGTGTATGCTTCGTCGTGTGGCAATGGTCATCATCTCAATCGTTTATATTGGTTGGATGGCATTCAATGCTGGCACCCATCTGATTCTTGCCACTTTGGTGGGTCTGAACATTCTCATGTGGGTAATATATTTCACGGTTTTTGTCTGGGAGGTACGCCATCATAAGGCAGTGATTGCAAAAAAATGTCTATGTACACGATTGATATGGAATAAGGATGCTGGTTGTATTTTTATCCGGAAAAAAACCCACTGATTCAATTTCTCTTCGAAACAGAGACTCCTACATCACCCTTTTATGTCACCCAATTCTCCCCCTCTTTGACCCTCTCTATGGGGGGGGAATCGGAAGGTAATCCGGACATATTTCCTGCTCTTTTTTCCTGCCGGAAAAATATGCATGTAATACCTTTTATTTGCTCAAATAGTGATTTATTGCAGACTATTTTGGGGTCGCTACTGACGGACATTTGGGGGGAGGATGTATGGGGGTGTCCCGGCTGAGATCCGCCCTCTCCGGGCTTCTGTGCGGATGTTTTTTTCCGGGGGCACAGATCCATTAAATGCTTATATATGCGTTGCTTTACCAGATTCCGGGATTTATGTCCCCCCCGGTAACCAAAATCGCAGACTTCAGCCTGAAGGGGCGAACAAACAGCCGATCGGGGCAGCCCGAGGGATGTTCACCGCTGCTCAGATAACCCGGTATACACAGGTCTTTCCTGACCGGTAGGCGAGTTCTATTCCCTCACACCCTGCAAGCGTCTCCAGAGCTGACCCGTACCTCTCTTGCTCTGTCTCTCCAACGAAGATGTAGCGCACATGATACTTTGCAAGTGGTTCCTGTGCACCCTCCGTATACATGCCGTCGCTGTCCGCACACCGCTGGTCAATATCCACCCCCCCTTTCCGCCCCCCCCACATCATCTCGTGGGTGCGCCAGCCAATAACCGTGGGCAGGCCGGTGAAGGCGGATACCCGTGACGAGTAGGAATACGCGTCTCCCGGTGCTTCCAGTACCACCTCCCCCCCGTTCTTCGCCGTCTCCCGGAGCCAGCACAGTGCGTTGTATTCGTCCGGTTTCTGTTCTTTGAGCCATGCACTGCCGTCAAGCGTCAGCGTTCCGGTCTCGCCCATGTAATTCGTATTGGGCATCGATACCAGCGTTCCCAGCGGATGAATCACTGCGATGACGATCAAAACGACTGCCCCTGCCACCAGTACCCGGTTCTTTATCCGGAAGAGAAAATATGCAGACGCAACCCCCCCCAGAACACCCATGCCTGCAGATAGAATTTCATCACCGTGTTCATACGCTCATACGGGGGGGAGCCGTAGGGGGGGTCGTTGATGAAGAATACTTCACAGAACAGAATCATCATCAGGGCGATGCCTGCAAGAAGAGCGGGGTATTCTTCATGAAACCATGCCCGGTAAAAGAACGGAATGGCAAGGAGCGCTGCTATCGCCAGCGGGAAGTTCAGGAGAAAAGCGATTGCCACGACGACGATGGCCGATATCGCGATGAGACCATCCTTCCGGGAAAAGGTATGTGCGTCTATGAGGTATGCTACCGATATGAAGGTGAATACCCCCCCGAAGATGAGCAGAAACCCGGATACATCCGTTCTTTGCAGGGGGGGATCAACAATGCCCACCAGCCCCCCCACAAGAAGCGATGCTGCAAAGATGCAGCCTGCCAGTCCGATGACATACAAAAATGCCTTCTTCTTTGTTGCAGCATAGGCAGTCCAGGCAAGCAGGAACAAAGATACCGGAAGGTTCCAGGCGTTCAGGCCGACAAGGAAGCCGGTGACGACGAGAGCTGCTGAAAATGTTGTCCATGAAAACTGTTTTGACAACGCGAGACACAGCCCGATAAGGGTCAACAGAAAAGGAATCGATATGAAATGGGCATGCAGGTCTCCCTGAAGAAAGACAAAGAACGGGTAGAAGTCGATCGTATGAGGAATAATTCCTGTTGCGTTCGTGAAGTCGAACGCTGAAAACCATTCGATCAGCGATCCCGGAAAGTTCTGGAACCATGGGTTATCAGGTTCACTCAGGTATGACACGAGCTGCATGAACCCGGCCGGAAATCCGGAGACCATGGTCAGAAACGCTGCCGCAAAACCGTAGAGCCGTCTCTCTGTCAGGTTGAGGCCGAGGCCGAACGCTGTCTGCACGCCGATGGCAAAGAAGGCGGCGACGGCAAGGTTGTAGCCGACTGCCGCCTGCACACCGGAAAGCACGACAAGGACAGCGGTGGCCAGGTGTCCGAGGTAATAGTAGGTCAGACCCGTACCGGCAAACCAGGGGGGGTCCAGGAGGGGGGGAGGGAGTCGGTTTGCACGATCGTCTGGAGAAATGCGGCGTTCATGAAATCTTCTGAATACCCGAAGAAGATCTCCGGTTTATGCATGAGAAAGAGTGTCGCGAGAAGAAATGTTCCGACAAATACTCCTTCCTGCATCAGCATATCCCGGTCTATCTTTTGGTAGCAGCAGCGGAGGTCTGCGATGAAACGATGCCCTGCGTCGCTTCTCAAAGACAAATCCTGCCGGTCATGGCGGTGCAGATATATGATGAATGCGGCCAGAGAAGCGAGACCGAGCAGACCGATATATATGCCTGCAATGAACGGCACCAGTCGGACAAGCGAGAGCAGCCCGGCAACAAGGGTGATGACGATGATCCCCACCGGCCGGGCAAGCGAGTAACCACGGTCCCGGAGGTTTCCGGTTAGAGACAAAGCTAACGGGAACGCGAGCAGACCGATTGCTTCGAGAACGATCAGAAAAACCAGGACGTCCATTTTTTCACTCTGTTTATGGGGGGGATGGACACCGGATGGCATCCGTGACTTCCCGTCTCAGGAGCTGAAAGGGGGGGAGAATAATGATCTGGGGAAATTTTTCACGGCGCATTCGCTGAACGATTTGCATGCATATCTTGTGGTTGGAACCCTGCCGCTCAGTGCAGGGATCATATCTGCCTGAAAAACAGGTGGCGATTGCCATCGGGTTCAGGAGTATTCATCTGCCCGTTTTTTGATCTTCTGGTTGACGTTGGGGCTGTTCTCCATCCGGTGCCAGTCGTCCTTGCTCATGCCCATGAAAAAATCGCATGAGCGGCACTTGAGCCAGATCTCGTACTGATCCGGTTCTTCCGCATGCAGTTCCGGTTTCCCGCACTTTGGACAGGTATATACTGCTTCCTTCATTGCAACACCCTATAATATATTATAGGGTAATTGCGGCGGTTAATAAATCTCCCGTTTTTATTTGTCATATCGAACTATCCTTTTGTTCAGGACTATTTCATCGGCTCAACCTGAAGAATGATGATAGTGTTCAATGAAGTGGTGCTCCGGTGATAATGGTATCTCGGTGGGGGGGAACCTGTGCACTTTTTATTCCTGTTTCAGTGCAGCACGCTGTGTCAAAAGAAATGCCTGCAGGTCATCCAGTGTCTTTGGGATGCACTCGTGGACAACCATCGAAGGAGCTGCTGTTTCCAGCATGTTCCGGGCCTGTGTGAGGGATAACGGCCGGTGCTGGTCGGTGAGTACGGCGTGCTGGAAGCGAACGCCTCCTGATCGTGGCGCTGCATGGTGTGAAATCCGTTCGGGATGCCCCGGCGGATGCGTTCCTGCCGAAGAGAGTGTGAGCCGCTCCAGTGGAGGTGGACGACATCTATTCTGTTGAGTATCTCCGGGGGGGCAGGGTTTCGATGCAGTCACAGACGGCGGTGATGCACTTGTCCTCTCTGTCAGAGGAGGCGATGCAGTTCATAAGATGGCCGGTGTCGAGCACAAATCCGTAGTTGGAAAACTCTAAGAGATCCATGAAACGCAGACAGGCATCCGGGTCGGTGTAGGTGAGACCCGGATACCAGAGGTTCTCAAACTGCAGGCGGACCGGTGACTCCTTGCCGGGGGGGAAGGCGGAAACCAGTTCGTTCAGAAACTCTGCGGCACGCTCCAGTACATACCAATCGTCCTTCGCATAGGTTTGGGTGAGCATCTCTGCGGTGTGGTAATACCCGAGGTGGTACACCGCATAGCCTGCGTGAAGCCGGGCGGCCCGTTCGAGCTGAAGTTGCAGGGCCGTATACAGGTCGGGGGGGAGTGTGCTGCAGGCAAAGAACGGCGGTTCAAACCGGATGGGGGGGATCTCACCGGGGGGGTTGGCTTTGCCGTTCCCACCGTTTTCTTTTGTCTCTTTCTTCTCCTCCAGCATCTCCAGCCAGCCGGAGTGAAACGGGAGGTGGACCCCCCCTTTCACCAACCCCGGGGGGGGAATATCCGACGGGGGGGCACGTCCTCGTAGCCGGTGTAGAGTTCCACACCATTCAGACTGTTTTTCTGACAGAATGCTGCCACATCTGTCCATTCTCCCCCGAAGAGGCTGCGGCCCCCCCACGGGTAGGCGGTGAGGCTGATGAGTTCGGTGTAGGGCGTTCGCATGAAAGATTCCTGTGCAGGAGAGGTTGGCGGTCACAGGGAAAAATGGGGGGGTGGTTTTGGCGGTGGTGCGGGAATGTGATTCGATTTTCAAGCCGCGTTCAGTTCTCCTGCAGCAGACAGCAGTATTCAACTCCTGCCCAGTAGCCTTCTCCCGGCAGCAGTATCTCGGTGAGTACGATCACTTCGTATTGGCCTGTTGCCGGATTATAGCTATAGAAAGAGACGGGTGTCTCGGGTGTGGTGGAGATGTTTGCGATGGGGGGGACCGGATGACAGCGGCAGCCGATCATGTTCCATCCCGCTGAGAGGTTCTGCTGATAGCAGGTCAGGGGGGGGATACCGGTCATATTCATGGTGCAGGGTTTGTTTGCCGCGATCCAGTAGCCCTTGCAGGTGCAGGGCGAAGCGGGGGGGTCCGTACGTACGTAGGTGCCGTTCTTGGTATCATAGCCGTACATCCCCAGCACCGCATCCGGGACGGTGATGGCGGTGATGGTTTCAAAGGGTGATGAGATCATGTTCCAGCCGGGGGGGACAAGGCCGAGCGAGAGGGTCTCTTCAGCGGATGGGGGGGGTCCTGCCGGGACGAGACTCGTCCAGTTCTGGTTGTATATCCGGGAATCCGAGAGACCAATGATCGATTCCGGAAGGTCTGCTTCTGTCAGAATAACCGAGATCTCCTTTTCAGCAGTATCAACAGTGGTGTTGGGGATTATGTCCCAGTATGTGCCGTTTGTAAAAAAGAGCATGAGCAGTGATTCATTCACTGATCCAAGATCCGCGTCGTCATATTCCATCTTGAGATCACAGGATGAGTTGTAGAATGATGGCACTCCTGAAATTGTCATATTAACGCCGGTCACCGAGAGGGCATGATGGATTGTCTGGTTGCCTTCCGGTCCGGGTGAAGGAACCGGTGCCGTAGCCAGTCCGAGATTCCACCGGTGCATGAGATGGCCGTTGTATTCCCATCGAGTGCGTCGAAGGTGACATTTTCTACATGAAGGGTTGTTTCGGCAAAAAGGGTGTCCCCCCCCTGAGCCTGCAATCCGGGAATCAGTTATGTTTACCCCCCCGCTGCTTGCCATAGCCAAAATAGCACTTCCGCATTTTTTTCCGGAATTTTGTAAGAATGTGGCGTTTGTATATGAGGCATCTGTATTCTGGCAATAGACTGCACCACCTCTCGACAATGCGTTATTCGATGAGAAGATGGTGTCTCTGAATGTTGTTTCTGAACCGATGCAATATAGCCCCCCTCCTTCTATCGCCCAGTCGTTATCGGATACGGTGGTGTTTGTCATTGTCAGATTTGATCCACCGATGAATGCCCCCTCCTCCCCAGTCAAACGCTCTGTTGCCGGACAGTGATGAATCACTGATGGAGATATTTGAACCCGAAATGTATGCTCCTCCACCGTATGTTCCGGTATTTTTCTCAACTACGGTGTCCATCATTGTGATGTCAGAATCCCAGGCCAATAGCCCTGCACCATAGAAGTCCACAACATTACCCAGAATCGCCGTATTTATCGTCCTGACGGTGGAAAATCCGAATGCTGCCCCCCCACCGCTCCCATATCCTGCTCCGTTGCCTTCAATAGATGTATTAACGAGTGCGACATCAGATCCGTAGAAGGCCGCTCCTCCACAAAATCCGGGAAGAATATCATTTCCGGAAATCATGGTATCGGTGATTGAGACCCTGCATCCGAAGAAATATGCCCCCCCTGCACCCTCATTGCTATTGTCTATGCCGCTCATTCTGTTAGACCAGATACCGGAGTCTGTGATCTCTGCATCCACACTCTGGAAACAGGCCCCCTCCTCCAAAGGATCCCCCTATGTTTTCGGAAATGGTGGTGTTCGTAAGGTTTGTATCACCATTACAGAATGTCACTCCCCCGCCGTCTCCGTACATAATACTGTTTTCAGTAAACAGAGTGTTTGTGATAACCGAATCTGTTGCATCAAAGTATGCTCCTCCGCCATGCAGGTCAGCGGAATTTTCTGAAAATGTGCAGTCCTGCATCTCAACGCCGGATTCCTGAATGTAAGCCCCCCCGCCGCCGGATGCGCCTGCATAATTGTCGGAGAAGGCACATCCGGTGATGCGTATGTCACTGACATAGGCGGCAAACAGGCCACCGCCATATCCGGGAATCTGATAATTGTCACCCACGGTGTTTCCCGAGAAGGTGCACCCGTCAATCGTCAGCCGTTCCAGCGGCGTTTCGTTTGTCCCCATCGCAGAGACACCGGCACCGTTCCCTTCCGTAACCGAGGTGCCGGAGATATTCAGTCTGGAGAGCGTTGCATTATCCCCCCCGGTGATCGTAATCGCAGGGTGGTGTTGACCGGTGACGTCAGAACCGGCTGCACCGGTGATCCCTCCCACCGTTGGATGGTGACATCGGCCGCGGTGATGGAAAACCCGCCTTCATAGGTGTGCCCCCCCGGTATGCCCCCCCAGACGTGGATCATGTCCCCCCCCGTCCCGATCTCGGGAATCATGCCGATCTCGGAGTAATTCCCGGTCCCGTTGTTCACTGGGTTGATGGCTGATACCCACCATTCCGTAGGTGGGGAACTGCATCGATGCTGCTGTCGGCACGCATCTCCGGCACAAATGTGATTGCCGGGGGTGCGTGCACTGGCCATTCCCGCGTCTCCAGAGTGACCCGCATCGCTTCAATCCGTTGTCTGAGTTCTTCCTCCGGCAGGGCCCGGAGTTCCTCGTACAGAGGTGAAAGACTTCCCGAGGCATTGCGTGCCGCTTCCCATGCCGCCCGTGTGTCCGGGTATTCGTATCCATTCGCATCCGGGCCGACTGCGATGGTTCCTACCGGCAGGAGCATGGCTCCCGCGATACCTATGCAGAGCACAATGCGGATTGTCTGCAGTGTGCTGACTGTGAATTTCATTAACTCTTCCCCCATAAGCAGAATGGTACGGAAAAACGCAGGTTTTCCCTGAATTCTGCAACGTCTCTTCCGGTCATGTTGCCGGGAATGCACCGGATACAACTGCGGGAGCTCTCACTGTTTCAGAGGATAATGGTTTGGGGTGCCAAAAATAATTCAGCCATCTATTGTGGCTTGTATTCCGAAAATATAGATAATTATTGTACATCTGGTCATCAGGAATGGTTCAGCCGGCAAATGCAATTTTTCTGTAACAAATGATCGTTCTGTTGTATTTCGGGTAATAAACCCGCGTCTGCGGATGCGTGTCAGTCCGTGTCGATACGATCTGATTTGAGATCTCATTTTCCATAGCCGCGGACCGGTCCTGCCGGTCAGTTCCCCCCCGGTGGTGCCATACTCCGGATCCGGGCTCATGATGGTGTTTTGAAAAACTATTCACCGATGATTCTGATTACCGGAATTGACGGTTTATCTCCTCATATCCTTTAAAAACGAGGAAAATTTCAAAAAACCGAATTAGATTCGGATTGATTTCATACCGACCGATATGCCAATATATTTCTATGAAACATGTTCTCCTCGTTGAAGATGACCCCCCCGTTCTTTTGAAGGCCACAGAACTTACCCTGGAAAAGATGGGTGGGTTTGAGGTCACCGGGGTAGTAAACGCAGAACTGGCTATTGATGAGATCATGAAGAGAGATTACTCAGCCATCGTCTCTGATTATGACATGCCGGGGATGGACGGACTGGAATTCCTGAAAACGGTACGAGATTCAGATAATGACACGCCCTTTATCATATTTACCGGGAAGGGAAGAGAGGAGATTGCAATTAAAGCCTATGAACAGGGTGCCGATCATTATCTGCAAAAGGGAGGGGATACAAAATCACTCTTTTACGAGATTATTCAGAAGATCAATACCTCTGTTGAAAAAAAGCAGATCAAAAGAGAACTGGAAATCTCCCGGAAACTCTATGCAAATATTTTCAATCACCTCCCGGACCCCCCCACCTTTGTTATAGACAATAATGGGCAGGTCATCGGATGGAACACGGCGATAGAAGCACTGACTGGTGTCAGGAGGGAAGATATTGCAGGCAAAGGAAATTATGCCTACTCTGAGGCTATTTATGGAGAAAAACGGCCCATCCTGATTGATCTGGTACTGGATCCTACTCTCTGCATTGAGGATGATTACCGAATTATTCGCTGTGATGATGGATATTTCACCGCAGAGAAAAAAGTGGCCTTATCGAACGGAAGGAAGTATGATATCTGGGTCAAGGTGAGTCCCATGCTGGGCGAAAATAATGAATTTTCGGGAGCTATCGCCTCACTGCGGGATATCACCAGCAAGAAAAAAGCAGAAGATAAGATTCGCCGGGCAAACGACTACAACCGCTCTCTTATTGAGGCACATATTGATCCACTGGTGACCATAGACGGGAACGGGACGATCACCGATATTAATGAGGCAATGGAGAAACTGACCGGATACCATCATGACTCCCTTGCAGGCATGTATTTCTTTGATCTCTTCACCGATCCGGGAAAAGCCAGGGGGGGAGTCCACAAGCGGGTTATGGAGGGCACCCGTCTCATGGATGTCCCGCTTCAGGTGCGGACCGCAACCGGGAAGGAGTCGGGGATTCTGTTCTTTGGTTCGCCATACATTAACGGGGACGGGGAGGTACTGGGCGTGTTTGCTGAACTGCACGATGTTCTGAGCCTGCCCGGAGCTGAACGGGAAATGCTTTGTCACGGGAAGGTATTGCAGAAGTGTGTTTCAGACGGGTGGTAGTTTACACCACGCCACTATTACTGTGAACGGTGACCGCACTGTAATGGCAGGAGCCTGCAGCATTGTTTCTGCATGGCATGCCTATCAGTCTGTTTTACCAGAACGTTTACCGGTTCCTGTGTCAGGCAGGATTTCCCCCCCTCTTCGGCATGAATCTGGTCATAGACCTTTTCGAGCAGGTGCCCGCCCAAGGTGTTCTGAAAATCATTTTCATTCATGAAGCGGGTTTTCATCTCAACGTTGTGTTCCATCCGGTCGATGAAGATGTTCTCCAGCACAGAGAGGAACGATATCCGAAATTCTCAGTTCTTTTCGGCATCTGATTTTGCAGCTTTCCATCCATTTTGCAGCATGAAACTGCAAACGAATCGGCTCTTGAAAACGTCCGTATTGTTGCGTATTCTTCTAAAGTAGTACAATATAGAGATATATGTACAGGTACTCTGGGTATTTTGCGTACATTTTGGAGAACATTCAGTAATCCCTGTACAGACAGGGGGGGGAGGTATGTGTTTCTCTGATTCCGGAATGTACGCAAACATCGGAGCTGTCCGGAGAAAAAACAAAAATGCAGGCGGGAATCGTCAGATCAATGCCGAATAGTGAATATTTTTTCGGACAAATCCCCCTGTAAAGTGGATAAAACGTACGCAAAGCTGCAAAGATGGCGAATGAATAATGCCAGACAGATTTCACTCCGGATCAAAGAAATGATAAAACAAGAAGCGCCCCCCAACAGGACTCGAACCTGTGACATTCTGGTTAACAGCCAGACACTCTACCAACTGAGTTATGGAGGCATGCACAACCTGTGTGCCATACAAGGTCGTATTGAAGGCTATTAATATTATTGATTTGTGTTGCTCTCTTCACGCATGGTGTTGAGGAGGGTGATGATCGCATCAATCTCAGAATCAAGCGATTTCATTCCTTCTTTTGCCACATCTGTCACCATTGCGCCTGCCGGTGACGCCTGAATATATCCCTGCCCCTCAAGCACCTTCAGGGAGTAGCGCACACGATGCAGGCAGGCCGGTGAGTTCCGCGAGTTTCATGATGCCGATGCTGATGCTCCGCTACGATACGCACCAACCCGAGATGTCGTCCCACCAGTCTACTTCAGACCGGATCTTCTCAAGCATTATTGTCGCCTTTCTGTTCTCCGGCACTGCCGGGTTTTTCAGGTTCGTCACCTGGGCCATCAGCCATTCTTTGTCACTCTGGTAGGCACTCCTGAAATACAGTGCCAGCACAATCGCCCCCTGCACCGCAGATACCTGCGATCAGGTAACTGTAGACAGGTATTACCCTGAATGCAGCGAGGATGGCAAGTGCCGCGAGAAGAAAAATTCCGTTCAGGACCATGGTGAGTTTTGCAAACTTCATCTTGAAGACCTGCTTTGCTGACTCGTCCATTATCCATACATCAACCCGTCAGGATAAAATTACTTGTGCTTTGGTCGGCAATATTCAGGCATGGACACACTCGATGAGGCCATGGAGAAGGCAGGGGGCGGCAGCTTATGTCATCTATGCCTCCTCCCAGGATCCTGATATGCGGTACCTGACACAGTTTGTCACCTCGGACCCCCCCATCTTCTTTATTAAGAAGCGGGGGGAGGATGGAATCGTGATTGTCCCTCAGATGGAGATCGGGCGGGCAGAGGACGAAGCTCCTGTGATGCCATTACCCGGGGGGATGCCGGGTTCTTTACCTACCTCGAAGAGGAGGTCAGTCCCCCCCGACGCCGCCGCACGCATGGCATATGAATATGCAGGCGGAGATATCATCGTACCCGGTACCTTTCCCCCCCTTGCAATGGCTGAAGATATCCGGTTATTCTGCCGGGTTACCGTCGATACCAACACGGTTGAAAACATGCGGGAGGTGAAGAATCCCCCCCGTGAATGTGATGCTATCCGTACAGCCCAGGAACAAACAAACGAGGTGATGGCGCTTGCCGAGTCTATCATCCGGCATGCAACAGAGAAAGACGGAGCCCTCTGGCATGAGGCTCCCCCCCCTCACCTCTGATATCCTCCGGCGAGAGATGCACTGCTGGCTGCTCCGGCACGGCTACACCGCACGCGACACCATCGTCTCGTGCGGGAAAGAAACCGCCCAGCCGCATAACGCCGGGTCAGGCACCCTCTTGGCAAACGAACCCATTCTTATCGATATTTTTCCCCAGAACGAGAAGACTGGATACTATGCGATATGACCCGGACATTTGTAAAAGGGGAACCGTCCCCCCCGGAGATTCAGGAAATATATGACACCGTCGCGGGCGGCCAGACACTTGCAGAAGAGATGCTCAGACCCGGCATCACCGGTGCTGAGGTGCACAATGCCGTAGTTGATCATTTTACGGAAAGGGGGGGGTATACGACCGGGGGGATGAAGGGTTTATCCACAGCCTTGGCCACGGTGTCGGTCTGGAGATCCACGAAGGGCCGTCCCTCTCTCCACGGGCTGATACCCCGCTTGTGGAGGGAAATGTGATCACCGTTGAGCCGGGCCTCTATTACCGGAAGATCGGCGGGGGGGTGCGGTTGGAGAACCTTGGTGTTATAACCAAAGATGGTTTCGTCTGCTACACGAAATACAACAGAAGACTGATCGTATGAACGATGATATTTATTCTGCATATATGGAAGCAGGGGGGGCACTTGCAAAGCGATTCCGTGAGGAAGCTGCCGCAATGGTTGTCCCGGGTGCTTCAATCCTGGAACTGGTGGACACCATTGAACAGGCAATACTCGATGAAGGTGCCGGGATTGCCTTTCCCCCCCTCAATATATCGATAAACGAGGATGCGGCCCACGATACCGCAGGTCCGGGGGATGAACGCCTCTTTGCTGAGGGCGACGTAGTAAAAGTCGATCTTGGGGGGGTGCATATCGACGGGTATGTTGCGGATACCGCACAGACCGTTGATCTGGGCGACAACGCCCTCCTCGTCGAGGCGTCACGGGAAGCCCTCAACGCGGCCATTGCCATGGTTCGTCCGGGTGTCACCTCGGGGGAACTGGGCACCGTCATCCAGCATGAAATCGAGGCACGGGGGTTTTCGCCCGGTGGCAAACCTCACCGGTCACGGTCTCTCCCAATACTATCTCCATGGTGATCCAATGATCCCCCCCAACGTCGCCATGGCAGGCGGGGGCGGTCTTCGAAGAGGGCATGGTCTTTGCGGTTGAACCCTTTGCCTCCAGCGGGACAGGGGTGGTCTCAGATGGCACCCGAACCCTGATCTACAGCCAGACGGCAAACCGGGGGGGAGTACGGCTGGCATCCGCAAAACGGGTCATGAACCAGATCCGTGATCGGCGCTCCCTGCCATTCTCCCGGCGCTGGCTGACGGGTGACAAGATTGATCTCGCCCTCTCCACCCTGAAGAGAAGCGGCGTGGTACGGGGTTATCCTGTCCTTCACGACATTCCCGGGTCACTGGTCTCCCAGGCAGAACACACCCTCATTGTCACCGAAGATGGCTGTGTGGCAACGACTCTTTAACCAACCTTTTTTGCTCTCTGTGTAGTATATCTCCTGTTACGCATGTCTGATGATGCTGATTCAATGGTTCTTGATCTCATGGAGATTCTTCTGACGGCCTCAGTTGCCAATGAAATCCCTGAGATCACGAAGAGTGATCTGCCGCAGAAATTATGGAAAATAACCGGGATCTCCGGAACAGCGTCAGAATTCAAACGGCCGCTGGTGATCAGCGAAGGTCTGCTTGAACGCGAGATGGGGGGGGTGGCTGGTGCCTATGGATATCTGCGCGCAAACCCTTTCGTCGATTATGACGAATTTGGGCAGCGCCTCTCCATCACCGCGCTTGCACCAGCGATGCAGTGGTTTGTAAAGAAAGGGGGGGAAAAGGTTCGATAGAAAAGAATCCTGCACTTGCATTATATGCAGAAAAAAATAATCTTGGCACATTTTCGTATCAGGATGCGCTGAAGAATACCGGGCGGTTTGAAGACTCGGTTGAGTATATCGAGGCAAAGATTGCTCCTATCGTTGCCGAGTCCGAGGAGATGCGCAATGCCCGTGATCTGATCATCATCTACGCGCCGGATGAGATGGAGTTCAGTATCGATAATCTTGTCTGCACAAGCGGGCAGAAGGACACGATCAAAAAAATTGATGTGGCCCTCAAAAACCGGGATTTCCTGCGTGATCACCGGGTATATGAGTTTGGAAAACTTCTCTTCGTAGGTCCTCCCGGAACCGGAAAGACATCCCTTGCGCTTGCCCTGTCCCGTGAACTGCATATGCCGCTCCTTGAAGTCCGTCTTGCGATGATCACCTCCCAGTATCTGGGAGAGACATCCAAGAATATCGACCGTATCTTTGAGCTGGCCAGGAGACTGTCTCCCTGTATTCTCTTTATTGACGAGTTTGATTTTGTGGCAAAGTCCCGTCTGACGGATGACAACGCCGCAATGAAGCGGGCGGTGAACATGCTTCTGAAGAACATCGATATGGTCAGCTTTGTCAAAAACGGTGTCCTTCTCATCGGGGGCAACCAATCACCCGGCACTGCTGGACGAAGCGGCATGGCGGCGCTTTGATGATGTCGTGGAGTTCCCCCCCATGCCCGACCGGGCGATGCGGGGGGGGACATCCTGCGTGCCGTCACTTCCCTGATCGAGTGTGAGTGTGACTTTGATGCCGTTGCCGAGGAGACCGAAGGTTTCTCCGGTGCGGATTTGCGGATGATGATCAAAGAAGCGATCATGGCGGCCCTCATGGATAACCGGCACAAAGTAACCGCCGGGGATATTGAAATCGGCATGCAGAATCTCAAGACTCGCCACGTCATCCGGAGCAGTATCTGACGTTCAGGTGTCGTTTCGGATGACTGTGAAAATCACCCTGCTTGGAACCGGTGACACCACCGGTACTCCTCTTGTCGGATGCACCTGCCCGGTCTGTAGCGAAGCTGCCACATCCGGCAGGGGACGCCTTCGCACTTCCCTGCTGGTGGAGCATGATGGTTTTAAACTCCTCATTGACACCTCACCGGATCTCCGTCAGCAACTGCTCAGAGTGGGTGCGCCCCATATCGATGCGGTGCTCTGGACGCATGGGCACTATGATCACTTTGCCGGATTCAACGATTTTTACCGGGTGCAAAAATATCCTCCCGGATACGGTGCCCCCCCGGAGGTGGTGGCATACATGCAGGAACAGTTCCATTTCATCCGTTTTGCTCCCCCCACCCGCAGGAACCGTATGTCCCGTTCACGCTGGGGGGGGCTGCGGATCACCCTGGGGGGGGCCGTGAACCATCCTCCCGCACCCACCTATGGCCTGCTGATAGAGGACGGAGATACCCGTATCGGGTATACGGCAGACACGAATCCTGACATCCCGCAGCGGACAAAGAATCTGCTGGACGGCTGTGACCTCTTCTTTGCCGATGCGCTCTTCCCGGACGGTATCATGCACCCGAAGCACATGAACTATTCGGAGGCAATAGCACTGGCAGGAGAGCTGCATGCAAAGGATTTCCGCCTTGTTCATCTCTCCCATAAAATCGGATGGGACGCACCGCATATCGGATATGACGGGGATACCTTTGTGCTCTGAGAAAGGGGGGGTGTCGTGGCATTCCTGGTGAGGTATTGTCCCCGCCTCCCCCCCTGCCGGGGGGGCAACCCATATATATTTAGCCGTTCGTTCACAGAACTATTGCGTACTTATGGAGATCAAAATTCTTGAGCTCAATGCCGGCAGCGTGAAGATCCTCTTTGTCGGTGAGAGCCACACATATATGAATGCCCTGACGCAGCAGATCCTCACGGACTCCCGTGTGGATGTGGCATCCTATAACCCGAAGTTTAATTTCACCGACCCGGAGTTGTTTGTCTCAACCAAAGACGGCGTGGATCCCATTGCGGTCATCATTGATGCAGCACGTAAAATCAGTGCAGACTGTGCTGAACTGCTGGAAGCAATTGAAAATCCTGAGATAAAATAATACTTTTTTTTAAATCCGGCAGGGGGGCAGCGCCTGCTGATTATCTGATACTCTCCGGCAGTATCCGTCCAAAAGTGGCCAGGGGAGCAATAGCAGGCAAAAAAATGTAAGAAAAAGGAAGGGGGTTATTACATCCGTTCCGTGAAGACAATGGAACCTGCTACACGGGTGATGCGGATCTGTATTTTCTGGCCGGGTTTGCCGCCACTCACATACATGGTGTATTTCCCGATTCTGACCACACCATCTCCACGCTTGGAGATGGACTGTATCTCCACCGTCATCTCTTTGCCTTCTTCCAGCTGGTTTGCCACAGATTCCGGGCGTGCACGGCGCTTTCTGACCGGCCTGTGACTACCGCAGGCATCGCAACGCAGGAGGGTGATCCGCCCGTCTTTCACGAGGCGGGTGTCAGGTTTACCGCATTCGGAACAGATGACATAATCTTCCGTGTACTTTTTCACCAGGCTCTTGATCAGGTCAAATTCAAACTTACCGTTGAAGACCGCCCGGTTTCCGTCTATCTTGCCGGATGTTCCCAGTTCACCCAGCAAAAATTTCATCAGATGGTCTGGTTCACGGCGAAGGACGGATGCAATCTCTGCAAAGTTATCAAGGACCGTTGTCTTCCCCCCCTCAATAAACACCTTTGCCGGAGGTACGGTAAACCGTCCCTCGTCACCGGAGGTCTCGGTGATATTTTCATAGGCATGGTCAAGCAACGCTTCATATGGATCAGGCATGCTGGTACCTTTTGTACTGTAGTATCTTAATAGTGCTTTTTGCATGCTCCGGGTGAGTCGGGGAAATCCCACGGAATTTTCCGGTCTGCAGATTCTGTCCCCCCCGTCTCTGTCCGAAGGATGCCATATGCGCACCATTATTAGCGCAGATGTCGAACCATTCTGCATCATGGTATCTGCCGGAGACCTTGCTTATCTGGAAGAAAAACTGAAGCGGCCTATAACGCCGCTTGAATACGCCTGTTTTGAAAATCTCTGGAGTGAACACTGCAGTTATCGTTCAACAAAGGCATTTTTGAAGACCCTGCCGACCACCGGTGAGAATGTCCTTCTGGGACCCGGGATGATGCCGCCATTGTGAAATATTCAGACGATATCGCACTGGCAATCGGCATGGAATCCCATAATCACCCCCCCAGTTATGTGGACCCCCCCTTTGACGGGGGCTGCGACCGGAGTCGGTGGTATTGTGAGAGATATCATCTCCATGGGTGCCAAACCGATTGCCCTCATGGACCTGCTCTACTTTGGCCCGATCACCGAGGAGAAGAACCGGTATCTGCTTGAACATGTGGTGCAGGGCATTGGTGACTATGGCAACTGTATCGGCGTCCCGGTCGTACGGGGGGGGAGGTGGCATTTGATAAAGCTACTCCGGCAATCCCCCTTGTCAATGTCGTCTGTGTGGGGGGGATCGTAGATCCGGAAACCTATCTCACGGCCCGGGTAAAGAAGCCCGGCAACCGTCTGGTTCTCTACGGAGCGTCCACCGGCAGAGACGGTCTTGGCGGGGCATCGTTTGCTTCCCGTGACCTCTCCGAGGATGCGGAGGCAGAAGACCGGCCCTGTGTGCAGGTCGGCGACCCGTATACTGAAAAACTCCTCATCGACGCCACCCTTGAGATGGCAGCCACCGGAAGATCGTTGCATGCCGTGACCTCGGCGCCGCGGGACTTGCGGGAGCATCATCGGAGATGTCCTCCAGTTACGGAGCCCGTATTGAGGCTGACTGTGTGCACCTGCGGAGAACGGCATGAACGAGGTGGAGATCATGCTGGCCGAGTCGCAGGAACGGATGCTCATGGAGGTTGCCGGGATGATATTCCAACACTTGCGGCCATCATGGAGAAGTACAGTCTGCAATGGCGTGACATTGGCGAAGTGATCGAGGAAGCACGCTACATCGTCACCTTTGAAGGCAATGTCGTCTGTGACCTGCCAATCGATCTGCTGGTGGAAGGGGGGGCGCCGGGTGAGGCATGGCATGCTGAGCCGTATTCGCATGAACGCCCGTACCAGGCACCGGAAGGGATATCAAGGCACTCTGTCTTTCTGTCCTCTCCCATCCTGATGTGGTCCGCAAAAACTGGATATCCCGCCAGTATGACCACGATGTGCAGCTGCGCACGGTCTCTGTTGCAGGCGGGGGGGCCGGGCATCTCCGGCTGGGTGACAGTGCCCTTTCCCTCTCCTGCGGATGTTCCCCCCCGCGCCAGATTGAGCTGAAACCCTATGAAGGGGCGGCAAACACGGTCTATGAAAATGCCGCCAACCTCGCCTGTGTCGGCAGCACCCCCCCTCTCTGTGTGGTAAACTGCCTGAACTTTGCCAGTCCTGTTCACCCGGAGATCTACTGGCAGCTGGGTGAGGCAGTCCGGGGCATGGGAGATATGGCAGTCGCCATCGGTGCTCCGGTGGTGGGTGGCAATGTCTCACTCTACAACGAGAGTGATGAATTCGGAACACGGATTCTCCCGACACCCTCCATTGGTATGGCAGGGAAAGGCCCGGTGCTTTGCTACACTTTGCCGACAGAGGGGGGGCGACCCTTGCCATTGCAGGCAGATCCGTCCCTGCACTGGGAGGATCCGTAGTGGACGCCGTGACCGGGTGTGGAGGCGAGGCCCCCGGAGAAGGCAGACCCGTCCATTCTTGAAAAAATCCGGTCATTCGTACAAAACGGTGGGTTTGCCGCAGATATATCCGCAGGTGGGTTAATCGCAGCCCTTGCGGAGTGTGCACCTGCTGCGGCGGTCAGCCTTGCGGGTGATGCAATCCCTGCGCTCTTCGATGAATCGCCGGGCCGGTTCCTCATTGCGTATACCGACAAATCTGTTGCAGAGGGACTTGACGCAGTTGAAATCGGCACCGTCGGTGGAGATGGACTGATCATATCGGTAAGTGGAGAAAATATTGCCTTCACCCCCCCTCAGGAGACTGACGCAGCGCTGGATTCCCTGACAGCAGTAATGTATACCGAGTAGGCGGGAAAAACAGAATACTACATTTATTTAT
>NZ_BBBG01000016.1 GCF_001315945.1 Methanogenium cariaci JCM 10550
CCACACCGCAAAGGAGACTTCGACCTTCAGACCGGGTGAGACCCAGTGTCTTAACCTGAGCGCGACCTACACTCCGCCCAGCCCGCCCAGTGGTGGCGGTGGTGGCGGAGGCAGTGGCGGCCTCATCAACCAGCCGCCCGTTGTCTCCCCCCCTGACGCTGTTCCGGGAGAAGCAGTGCTCACCACCTCATCCACCGGCAATCTGCTCGGCTCGGTGACGGTCAGTTCTGTGGACAAGAAGGCCTCCCTCTACCTTCCGAAAGGCACCGGAGTCCTTGACTCCGCGGGCAAACCCCTCTCCGCGATTCACATAGAAGAGGTCGCCACGTTACCCGCAGTCCCCGGCGGATTCACCTTTGAAGGCTACTCCTGCGAGTGCAAACCTGCGGGAGCCACCTTCAGCCCGGCCATCACCATCAGCTTCAGCATACCTGCTGACGAGTGGGTGGAAGGCAAGGCCTACACCATCAAATGCTACAACGCTGCCACCGGTCTCTGGGAAACCCTTGAGACCACGGTGAATGCGGCGACGCATACCGTGAGCGCCAAGGTCAGCCACTTCAGCTGCTTTGCCCTCTTCACCGAGTCGGCAACCGTGGCCACGGCAACAAAGGCACCGATCTCCGCGACCGCGGTGCCCACCACAACATCCGCAGCCATTCCCGCTGCTTCAGGATCTCCTGAAGCGGGCACCATTCCATGGATGACCATTCTCGTGGTCTGTATCGTGGTGGGTGTGGTGGCAGGCGGAGCCTACTACCTGAAGAAGGAGTAATCACTCCACCCTATTTTTGGCTGCAGACCTGCAGAAAAAGGAAAATAACCCGGCTCATTTACATCTGTTATCCGCTTTTTGAAGGTCTGCAACAGCACTGTTGATATGTGCTTTATTTTGGATATTTTGCGTGCATCTTCTGGATTTCACAGAATAAAGAAATATTGGAGCTGTGTCCTGACCCGATTCAGTGAATGTGACCAGATGCCACGGATGCCTTCGTGGCATGCACTCCGATAAAAAAGAGATTCTCTTTCTCCCCCCCTGCCTGTTCATTCCGGCTTCTCAATTCCTACTGTCTCACTCCGTCTCAACAGGGGGGGTGCATCTCATAAATGCCTCCCGTTCCTCTGCTATCTCCCACACGCCTGAGTGCAGAATCTTCTCTTTTGCCTCTTCGCGTGGTTGGTGGCCGTCATCTATTACGAGCATCCCGCCGGGTTTCACAATCCGGTGCAGTTCCCTTAGGAATGCATCGGGATCACCTATTGAATGGAACATATCCAGTGCATAGATGAGGTCTGCCGTATTGTCATCAATGGGGGGGACGAATATCCGTTCACCTGCACCGGCACGACATTTTTGAGTCCCTCTTTTTGTATCAGTTTTTGAACAGATGCGATTGCCAGTTCGTGAATATCGGCTGCATAGACCCGACCTCCTGCACCGGCCATCGCCGAGGCGTATTTGATATAACTGCCGGGGCCACATCCGTAATCAACAACAACCATGTCGTTCTCAATTCCAATTTTATCCAGAAGTTTTTCCGGCGGGTTCGCCATGTTTCGCATGCGAAACGAAGTGCCATAAGCTTAAAACCAATATTCGACATCGCTTCATGATTTCTGTTTGATTTTTGGGATTTTGTCATCATTTGATCTCCTCCGAATTTTTGTAGAAATGTGTTTTTTGTGTACCGGTTTTGCCCAGACAAAGAGTGGCAGGGCTGCAATCAGGCAGATTACGGCTGCAACCGTCATTGTGGTTGCACTAACCGATGCAAACATTTCAGGCCCTGCTCCGATACCCGCCTCTTTTGCTCCTGCAAGGGAGAACTGAACGGAAAAAATGATGGCCGCAGCCGCAACGCCGAGCGCCATTCCGAAATGCCTGCCTGTGCCGCTAAGGCTCGATGCGATGCCGGACTTTGCGGGTGGAAGGCCTCTCATAATTTCAATGTTGTTCGGGCTCTGGAAGAGGGCATACCCTGCTGCAAATACTGCCAGCACAGGAACTAAGAATCCGATGTTCCCATCCTGTATCGTGCCTGCAAATGCAAACAGTGCGAGAGCAGCGATACCAAGACCGGCTGTCATGTAATGTTTCCACTGGTACTTGTCATAGAGGCGGCCGGTGAGAGGCGCCCCCAACCGCGAGCACGGCAGGGATGATCATAAAGACCAGTCCTACCTGTGAAGGCGAATACCCGACTGCCTCCTCAAGATAAAACGGCACCGAGACATTCACCATAAACACCACAGTAAAGACGAGTACCATACTTACCACTGGCAGGATAAATGCCCGTTCGGAAAATACGGACAGATCCAGCAGCGGGTCGGGATGTGTTTTTTCACTCCGGTAAAAGAGAATGAACCCTGCCAGACTCGCCAGTCCTGATACAATCAGTGCACTGCTGCTGTGAGAGGCACCCCCCCGGCAACGATACCCAGGAAGAACATCAGCCCGGAGATGCCCATGACAAGCCCTGCTGCACCGCACCAGTCCATCTGTATCTGTCCGGTTGCGGGTTTTTTCAAATCCATCGAGCATACCCCCCCTGTAACCAGAAGCAGCAGTCCGAACGGGATATTAATCAAGAATATCGATTCCCACCCTGAGAGGTCAATCAGGAATCCTCCCAGAACCGGCCCCCCCGTGAGGCTTGCAAGTGCAATCGTTGCACCGAGCGCACCCATTGCTTTGCCATGTTCTTTGTATGAAAAAAGGCCGATGATCAATGCCATGGCGATTGAAGCCGCCATCGCAGCGCCTATTCCCTGCACTGTGCGCAGAGCAATTAACATCGGGAGTGTTGGCGCCAGGGCACAGCCCAAAGACGCAAGAGTGAATACACCCATCCCGGCAAGGAACATCCGTTCTTTCCCGGTGTACTCCGAGAGTTTCCCGAAGATGAGCAGGGTGGATGTCATCGCCACCAGATATGCGGTCATCGTCCATTGTGAAAGGGCAATATCCGCATGGAAGTATTCGGTGATTGTCGGGAGGGCAATGCCTATGATCATACTGTCCAGAACGGACATAAACATGCCAAGCAGGGTTACTGCCATAATCAGGGGGCGCCGGTTTTTTCGGGTGCCTGTTGTCTGGTTCGGATCTGCGTTCATAGTTCCTCCATTTGCCGGTCAGACCGTCTGTCTGACCCCTAAGGTATGTCATATCATCTCGAACAAAATGTATTAAATCAATTACAACTCATGGTGGTTGTAATAATGCCTGAGATGATTGAGAGCCTGAAGAAGCACGGTTTCACAGAGTATGAAGCAAAGGCGTATGTCGCGCTTGTGGGGGGGCTGGGGGGGATGGCAACCGCACGGGAAATCTGCGAAGTCAGCGGTGTTCCCCCAGGGGGGGCGGATATACACTGTGTTAAAAGTGCTTGCAGATAGCGGGTATATTGAGATACAGGACGGGACGCCCACCTTCTATCATGCACAGGATCCTGTGGAAGCATTCAGACTGCTGAAAGAGGAATACTGCAATGCCATTGACAATTCTGTCCTACAACTGAAAAAACTGCATTTTGAAGCCAAACCCCCCCCTTCACCGTTCTGGTCGATTCACAGTGACAAGGGAATCCGCAACCGGCTGAAAATGCTGATCCGAAATGCGGAAGAGGATCTGATCATATTTGCACAGGATCCATACATGCTCAGGCTTGTTCATGACGATCTGAAGACGGCCGGAAAGAGGGTTAATCTCTCGATTCTGGTGCCCGATAAAGGTGCATTCGCAGGGCTGAACCTGAGGGTGTATGAGATGAGTGAGCCACTTGCTGACATGTTTGTGGAAATGGCACAGAAAAGTTCGAAAATGAGGAAAGTTGGGTGGAAAACGGATCTCTTTATGATCATCGATGGTATGGATGCCATTACCGTGGGAAGTCAGTCGGGCAACCGTGTTGCAACCGTCATCAGCATGCCGCCTGTCTGCTTCATGATGAAGAAGCTCATTGAGATGCTGGACCCGGTTGTTGCGGGTTAGGTCAGGGGGGGTGTATGGAAGCAAGGGAGGGAGGTCGCAGGGGGGGTGATGGACGGGCATCACCCCCCCTGCTCCTGTTTTAACCAGTGAATTTTCCCGGAACGGGGGGGAATTTTCCCGCGTATCAGATGTTATAACCAGTGGGGCGAGATCGGTTGCTATTGTTTTAGAGGATTTCTACAGAGTCGAAATTGCTTAGCATATGCAGCTACCTCATAGCAATATTAATATATGAGTAAGTCACATTTTTGTAGCATGAAGATTTTATAATGCTTTTATGTGGTAACATATAATAGTATTACATAAATAATTCATGCCACTTCAACATAGTGGATTTTTTATTATTGTTATTGCCATAATTATATTTGCATTTTTAATGTAAGTATAGTTGTCAATACAATTATTTTTGATATTATTATATGGAGGTTAGTTGCATCGCCAAATGGAAAATGGTTAAAATTACAAATTGAGGAATAAAATGACATTCGAAACAGAATTCGCACAAAATGATATCACCCAGGGCTGTACAACGAGAAGAATTATTGTTGTCCAGCGAAATGATCCGAATTCTGATGCTGCTAAAAATTCGCGGAAACTCTCGGAGCTCAGAGAGTTAGCACATGCTGTAAATTATGTTGTTGTTGGCACATTTGTGCAATCAAGACATCCTGACCGGAAGTACCAGATAGGTCGCGGCAAGGTGGATGAACTTGCGGAGCTTGTGGAATCTCTGGATGCTGAAAAAGTTATTTTTAACAACCAACTCTCAATGACGCAGATCTACAATGTCTCTGAGACGTGCAAATGTGAAGTAATAGACCAGTTTCAGCTTATCCTCGAGATATTTGCTGCAAGAGCCACGACAAAGCGTGCAAAACTGCAGGTCGAGCTTGCGGAACTACAATATGAGCTTCCGAAAACAAAGGCCATCATTTCCCTGGTAAAAAAGAAGGAACGGCAGGGGGGGTTTATGGGCCTTGGGGGGGCTACGAAGATTCGTATGAGCAGGATATTAAGAAAAGGATCGCACGGATCAGGACCGAACTTCAGCAGGGAACCGGGAGCGAGGGACAACGCTTTTTCCGGCATGAAAAAGGATTTTCCCTTGTAGCTCTGGCAGGGTATACGAATGCGGGAAAAAGTACTCTTTTCCAGTCACTAATAGAGGAAGAGACAATCGTCAGGGACATGCTCTTTACGACACTCTCTCCTACAACACGTTCTCTCACGGTAAATTGGAGAAAAATGCTTCTGACAGATACGGTTGGATTTATCTCAGACCTCCCACACTGGATGGTGGATGCTTTCCGGTCAACGCTTGATGAGATATTCCTGGCTGATATCATTCTTCTTGTGGTGGATATGAGTGATCCGGTGGATATTATTCAAGAAAAACTGGCTGTCAGCATGATATCTTCTTGGGGAGAGCAGAGGGTGCTGAGATAGTTACTGCTCTTAATAAGGCCGATCTTATTCCTGAAGAAGAGCTGCAGGAAAAACTGCAGGTGATTCGTGAACTTGCTCCTGCTCCTGTCATGATATCTGCCAAATCAGGAGAAGGTCTTACCGAACTGAAACAATTTCTCTTTGAGAAACTTCCTACATGGGAACATTGCAGGATATCCATCCCGCTATCCGAAGAGGGTATGTCCATGGTATCGTGGCTTCATGATGAAGGCATTGTGCACACAGTCGAGTATGGGGATTCCATTCTTATGGAAATAGAAGCAAGGGATGAGATAATTCAAAAAGTAAAACCGTTTGCCATTTCTTCTTAATACTATTACCATTTTTTTTCTTTCTGGTCTGATGCAGTTTTATGCCGGGACAATAGAATCAGAACAATACAGGAAGATATGATCCGGAGGACGAATGGTTTGGCAGAATCAGATAGCTGCAGGGCCGTGAAAGTATCAGTGATTCAATACAGTGCACCTCACCACATTGATCAAACACCATCAGCATGATGCATACAGAATAACACAAAACAGACCATTCTTCACAATATCGGGATGGGATATAGATTACCCCGATCTCTATTCTTGTAAGAAAGCTCCATTTTTTTGTATTGTTTATGCGGGAACGTGCAAAAAATGGAGAAATTGTTAGTCTTACCGTGCTGGTATGACGAGTGAGCGCTCTCCGGCGGGCATGAACTCGCGGATTGCACCGGAGACAATAGCTGCGTATTCTCCCTGGTGACCAACATTCATTGCGTAGTTTGGATAGTTAGGTCCACACAGTTCGCCCATGAGACCGCGGTCTGCGGCCATAGCGAGTGAGTTTGCTGAACCACACTGGTCCTGAAGATCGTATCCGAAGTAACCAAGACGTGACCATCCTTCCTTGTGCATAAGCATGGAAAGGTACCATCCGTTCAGACCGGCAACCGGATGGCACCCCGTCATCAGCATGCCGCCCGTCTGCTTCATGATGAAGAAGCTCATTGAAATTCTTGACCCGGTTGTTGCGGGCTGAGGTATTCAGCCGTTTTTATTTCTGAATGTCCCCCCCCGCCTGTAGTAGAGTCTGGCGGCATTGGCCACGACAAAGACCGAGCTGATATGGTGGAGGACGGCGGCAAGGATGGGATTGAGCACCCCCCCGGCGGTTGCAAGGGCGATACCGATGGTGTTGAAGCCCACCGCCCAGGCATAGTTCTGGGTGATCGCCCGTTTCATCGCCTTCCCCCCCGCCGCAAGAATATCCGGTACCGCGGCGGGGGGGTCGTCACCGAGGACGACAATCTCCGCCGACCGTACGACCAGACCCGGATTGCGATGTCCGCCAATGGCGATCCCGACATCCGCCGCCGCGAGGGCCGGTGCATCATTGGTCCCGTCACCGACCATCACCACCTGACCTTCCTTCTGGAAGCGTTTCACCAGTGCAGTCTTATCCTCCGGTCTGCACCCGGCATGATACTCATCCGCCCCCCCAATCGCGGCGGCGACCCGTTGTGCCTCACCCTCCTCCTGGTCGCCGGTGGCCAGCACCACCCGGCTGATTCCGCACGCCCGCACGGCGTCGGCAAATCCGTCCACCGTATCGGGCAGGGCATCCCTGATGACAAAGACGCCACGAGGTTCGTCCTCGACGGCGAGCCAGACCGCCCGCCCTTCATACTGCACCGCAGGCAGAGTGATGCCTGCTGCCCGGAGGGTTTCCCCACTCCCGATGAAAACTATACTGTCGTCAATCATCGCCCGCACTCCCTGGCCGGGGGGGAGCTCTTCGCTCTCGGTCACTTCGGGCAGCGCACCGGTCTCCTGTACCTCGGCGTGCGCCGTGATCGCTGTGGCGATCGGATGGCAGAATCGGGCCTCAACCGCGGCTGCATATCTGAGCACCTCCCTCTCGTCGGCACCATTGAGCGTGACAACCTTCCCCACCACAGGCTCGGCCCGCGTGAGTGTCCCGGTCTTGTCGGTCACCAGGGTTTCTGCCCCGACCAGTCGTTCAAGAGGTTCTCCGCCCCGTGTAAGGACATGCATCCGGCTCAGTCGGCCAATTGTCGCGGCGAAGGCGGCCGGTGTGGCCAGGGCCCAGGCACAGGGGGGGCAGGCTACCGAGAGTACGGCGGCCGGGAGGTGAAGGTCACCGGTGATGAAGTACAACAGGCCTGCATACCCGGTCACCCCGATGAGAAATACCTGGACGATAGTCTCGGCATGCTGCTGGGTCTCTGATTTCTGTGCAAGGCTCTCCTCGATCTCCTTTGTGACCACCGAGAGATAGGTATCGTCTCCGTTTCGTGTCGCACTGACATGAATCGGTGCCGAGAGGTTGAGCGTTCCGGAAGTGACCTGGCTCCCGGCCTGCTTGAAGACCGGGTACGGCTCACCGGTGACGGCGGACTCGTCGACCGAAGAGTGCCCCCCCTCGGTGACCACACCGTCGACCGGGACCATCGCCCCCTTGGGGGGGACGATCACCAGATCACCGACAGAGACTTCATGCAGCCCGATCTCTCTGACAGTGTCGTCTTTGATTACCCGTGCGGTCTGTTTCCCTTCTTTCACGAGCCCCCCCTCGATACGCTCACGGTTTTTTCTGATAATGCTGGTGGCGATGAAGAGCCCGAGACCGATTACCCAGGCGACCAGCGCCCCCCCGCTCAGGGGGGGCTGGCCGTCCAGGAAGGTGACAACCATCACCGCGACGATGAGAAGTTCGGCGCTGACACGGTGCATCAGAATGATAGTCTTGAAAAGTCCCTCGGCGTAGAGCAGCAGGCAGATGATATAGGTGACCGTCCCTGCGAGGGCAAGGGCCGGATATCCAAAGACCTGATCCCCTGCAAAACAGAGGACGGAGACAAGTGCGGCGATGACTCGCAGGAGCATCACGTTGTGGTTCGGGCTGACAGCGGCAAGCAGTGCATCAACTCTTTTGAAAATGGCGGCGGCAGTCTGTTGAACTGGCATTATTGGTATCATACTCCTGTATCGTGCATAGAGAGAAAGAGAATGCAGAAAGGCAGTCTGAGATACTCTTTTTCAGAATACATCGATAAATATAGGAATTTCGGTATGGTTGATAATATCCCGAATTTTTGGTTATGCAAAAAACAGAACATTCAAAAGATAATTTGGGGAAACTGATTGGAAATAACAGGGGGGGATGGGGGGGAGAGGTATTGATGAACTAACCCTAACCGGTATGTTGAGCGATCGAACCCTCAGTTCACATCTGACTGACTCGTCTTGAAGTTCTCCAGGATATCCTGATAATCGCCCACCGTCTTTTCATAACTGCCCATTATTTTGGTGACGACAAACGGATAGACGAGAGGATCAATCTCAATGGCCTTCTGGTATGCTTCAACCGCCTTCCGGTTTGAATTGACCGCGGACATGTCTATCCTTTTCACGGAGGAGTCCCGTTCGGATGGTTTTTTGCCCAGTTCCTTGTACATATCCTTTAACTTACCCTGATCGTACATGGATTTGAAGAGGTATGCATCTCCCAGACCAATCCAGGCGGCGCTGCTGGATGGTTCCCGTTCGACTGCTGAATTATAGCAGGCGATCGCCTCGTCATACCGCTGTAGTTTGATCAGGAGGGCGCCTTTTTCAGAGTAGGAGCGCATCAGATCACTGGTTTCAACAGATTCTGCCTCAGCGGGAGAGATGTCATACATGCTGACCAGCGTCTCATAGGCATCAATCGCGCCTCCGAAATTCCCTGCATTTGTATTCAGTTCCGCCAGTTTCGTCCAGTCGGTTTTGGTTGTCAGGGTGCCTTTGTCTGCGAGGAGATGTGTCTGCATCTCTATGGCCGCGTTATATTGTTCAAGGCCGGTCAGTGCATCCACCTGCAGTTCCCTTGCCTCGATATTGGACGTATTTGCCTCGAGCACCCAGTCACTCGTCATCATTGCCAGATCATACTTCTCCACCCCCCCGATCAGGATCCCGGAAAGACCATTCCCTATCCCGGAGCGTACGTCGGTCTCCTGGTATACGTCTGGTGGAATGAGGATATAGGCAACCAGAATGGCAATAATAATTATTAAAATGGTCTGAATTTTCATATCAATGCAATTCTCTCTAAAATTAACGATATTTAATCCTGTTTAATCTGGTCATGCTGCATCGGGGGGGCTCAGGGAACCGGCACTCCGGTCTTCTCCCTCTCATCAGGGAACATGAAATGTTATTACCCGGTAAGTACTAAAAGGAGACTCATGAAACGTGCCGCACTATTGATCTCTTTTCTCGTTGTCGCCATGCTGCTGTTTCCCGCAGCATCCGGGGGGGCAGAACAGGTAGGGAGCATAGATAAACCGGGATCGCAGGTCGGATGGCTGACCATCATCTCCTCACCTTCCGGAGCACCGGTCTATATTGACGGAACCGTGGTAGGGATCACTCCCATCAACAGCAGAGAACTGAAATCCGGTTCTCACACCATCAAGATCACGCTGACGGGGGGGTATGAACCTACACTGCCACAAAGGAGGTCCAGGCCGGTGCGCAGTCTGGCATTGATGCAACGCTGAAGCAGGTACCCGTAACGACGGTGCCCACCACCATACCAACCACCCATGCAACCGCGGTGCCCACCCCCCCCACAAAACCCGTTGGCTCTGACAAAGTGGATACGGGTGAACTGCAACGTGAACGGTGCCGTGGTTACCTTTGACACCTCTTCCGTGGGATGCAGCATTACGAATGGATACTGCGATACCGAGGTTGTGACCACCGGCACGCCATACAAGACGTTTACCGTCAAAAAATCCGGCTACCAGACCTACACCGGCCAGGTGACGTCGTGGCCCGCAAACGGCCAGACTGTAAACCTGTACGCAACCCTGAACCCGATTCCCTCGCCTTCGTACGGGAGTATCCAGGTGACTTCCCAGCCTGCCGGTGCCATTGCCATCCTTGACGGCGGCACCCGGCAGCGTACTCCCACAACCTTCTCCTCCGTGCGTGCGGGTACCAGCCACACTATTCAGATTACGATGAGCGGCTACCAGTCGTACGGGACATCAGTCTACGTGAACGCGGGCCAGACGGCCACCGTGGATGCATACCTGACGCCCAACCCCCCCCAGCAGACCGGCTCCCTCAATATCAATTCCCAGCCCGAAGGGCGGATATCTATGTGGACGGGAGATTTGTGGCGGAAACCCCCCCGCATCTCGTCACCAACCTTGCTCCCGGTTCACATACTGTCCGGCTGCACAAGGCAGGCTATGATGAATATGCCACGACTGTCACCGTGAATGCCGGGCAGCAGACACCCCCCCTCACCGTTACCTTTACTCCCCCCCAGAAGCCGACGCTGGGATCCATCGAAGTGGGATCACTCCGGGCGGTTCATCTGTCTACCTTGACGGGAAATATATGGGACAGACCCCCCCGGCTGGCGGCTCTCTCGATCTCACGAGTGTCCGCGAGGGATCCCATACCATCCTCATCCGGCATACGGATTATCAGGACTACACCCAGACCGTATACGTGAAAGGCGGGAGTGTTGTGACCGTGAACCCCCCCATCTCACTCCAAATGCACCGTCGCCCGTGCCGGACACGACCGGACAGATAGTCGTCTCCTCAACCCCCCCGACCGGTGCCGAGGTGCTCCTCGATAATACGTTCCAGGGCATCACACCGGTAACCCTCTCCGACATCCCCCGCGGGCTCGCATGTCGTGACCGTGAAGCAGACCGGATATACCGATGCCTCCCAGACGGTCACCGTGACCGGTGGCCAGAGCACGACGGTCACTCTTGGTCTGGTGGCCGTTCCCCCCCCGACCACCAAGTCTCCCGTAACAGGGATTCCCGCAGTGGCGGCCTGTGCCATTATCGGTGCGGTTCTTGCCCTCGGGCGCAGAAAAGACTGAACAAATTCCTTTTTTACCTCTCTTTTTTGATTTGCCGTCTCGGTTATGCTCATGGATTACGGCAAAATAGGGGACTATTCAGAGTGCAGAATAATCTGGATAAGGCAGAGTCAAAAAGAATTCAGGAGAGGGTCACCATCGCCCCCCCGGCGATGATGAGCAGCACAATCAGGCAGCCAGCAGGTAATCCGGTCGGCCGAAGGGCTGGTCCAGGCCGGGTGTGCGGGACATCGTCCGCAGTCCCCCCCGGAGGTCAATCGTCAGACCGAGGACATTGGCCTTGCCGAGGGCGTTGGAGACGAGGGGGGGACGATGATCGGGGGGGTCAGCTCCTTTATTTTGCCTCTGAGCCCTGCCCCCGGATTGTATGCACGGGCCCGCTGGGCTTCCTGGATGCGTCTGCCCTCCAGCTGCAGGCTCGGGATGAACCGGATGGCAATCAAAAGCATCAGCGCGTAGTCCACCGGCAGGTGCAGTCTCCTGAGAGCGGTGATCAGATCCCGTGGCTGGGTGGAGATGATCATCAGCTGGAAGGTGAAGAGCATCACAAAGAACCGCAGCGAGAGAACGGCGGCAAAGTGCAGTGCCCCGGTCGTGACCGGTATGTGCCCGCCGATGACCGGAACGGCCGTGGGTATCAGGTAGCCGACCATGTCTCCGCTCTGCATGGTCAGCACCGTCAGAAATATCAGACCCGCACTCAGGAATATGAGCATCGGCACCTGTGCGAGCAGTTCGCGGCCGAAGCGCCCGACCAGCGCGAGGCTGAAGACCAGCAGTATCAGACCGGCGAGCACCAGCGGGTCGGTCGAGAGGATGGCCAGGGCGATGACGACCAGAAGAAAGCCGATCTTGGTGAGGGCGTTCATCCGGTGGAAGACACCGTCGATGCGTTTATACTGAAGAATCTCTGCCATTATACTGCACCTCCCTGATGCGGGTTTATCCGAGGTGATTCGTCCCTGCTCCATGTGGATGATACGCTGTGCATGCCGTCTGACCATGGACATGTCATGGCTGACCATCAGAACGGTGTGGCCCGCCTCCGAGAGGGACCGGATAATGCCCATGATGCGTTCGGCCTCCGCCGGGTCCAGACCGGTCGTCGGTTCATCGAGGATGATGACCTCCGGTCTCATCGCGACCACACAGGCAATAGCGAGGCGCTGGCGTTCCCCCCCCTGCTCATTGCACGGGGGGGAAACTGTGATGCACGTCCGCCGAGCCCCACCAGAGCGAGCACCTCCTGAATTCGTGCCTGTGCTTCTGCGGGGGGGTCGATACCGATGTTCTTCATGCCGAACTGCATCTCACGTTCAACGGTCTCCTCAAAGAGCATCGTGTCGGGGGGGTTCTGGAAGACAAGGCCCGCCTTCTCTGCGAGGCGGGTGACCCGTTCATCCGCCGCGTTCATGCCGCAGACGGTCACCGTCCCCCCCGACGTAGGGCGCAAAAGGCCGTTGAAGTGTTTGACGAGCGTCGTCTTCCCGGAGCCGTTCTCCCCCCCGATGATGGCGACGAGTTCCCCCCCCGGATAGATATCCAGACTGACTCCCGAGAGGGCGGGGGGGTCGTTCCGTAGTGGTGGACAAGGTTCTGCACCACTACACGGGGGGGTTCGCCCTTCCTGGCAACCCCTGCGGTCTCCACCCGGTCTCCGTTTGCTTCAGTCTCATCGGTGTAGGTGGCAAAGAATTCCTCTGCGGTCTCGTCCCGGGTGAGACGGCCGTCTTCGATGGTGATGACCCGGTCGGCGATGGCGGCGAGTGCACGGGGGGGTTTCTGTTCGACCACGATGATCGTCCTGCCCGCCTCCTTGAGCCGGGCGAGGATGGCGATGATGCTCTCGGTTGCTGCGGTATCCAGCTCTGCGGTTGCCTCGTCCAGTATCAGGCATGCGGTGCCGGAGGCAAGGGTCGCCGCCAGTGCCACCCGCTGCTTCTGCCCGCCGGAGAGGGAATGAGGCTCCCGGTAGCGAAACCCGGTCAGGCTGGTGAATGCGAGCATCTCTTCCAGCCGGGTTTGGACGTCTTCGGCCTGCAGGCCACGGTTCTCCAGACCGGAGAGCACCTCCTCTTCCACCGTGGTGAATATCAGCTGGGCATCGGCATCGTCAAAGACGACCCCCCCGACCTGTTTCCCTATCTCCCCCCCCATGTCCGTATAGCTGCGCACGTCCCGGCCGCATATCGAGAGAGTGCCTGTTGTCCTGCCTTCGTATTCATGGCAGAGGACACCTGCCGCCGCCAGACAGAAGGTGGTCTTGCCCGCTCCGGTGGTGCCGTTCACCAGCACACACTCCCCCCCTGTGGGATGCTGAGGTTGATCTTCGAGTGCGGGCCCTGTCCCCCCCTGCGGGTAGGTGTAGGAGAAGTCGGTGAATTGGAATGCCGGGGTATCCGGGTCTGCCGATTCGTCTGTGGCCATATCCGTATGCGCCTGCACCTCCTCTCCCTGTGCCCCCCCCGCATCAGAATCTTTGCGGAAGGGATGTAGAGCAGCTGGGCGATGACGGCGTTGGCAACGGCCGTGAGAATGATGACGGGTGACACCACGAGGATAAAGGAACCGACGGTGAAGCCTTCGCCGGGTGCGGATATGAAGCCTGCCGCAATGACGACGATGCTGATCGAAAGAAAGGTGAACCCGCTGGCAAGGGTGGCGCCGAAGGTGGCCACGGTGGGTGCGACCGGGATATGTTTCCGGGTCGCCGAATACAACGCCATACAGACCAGCGCCCCCCCAGCGGTTCGGATATGAGGTTTGCCGGAGGGAAGATGGAGTGGCTTATAAGAGCGGAGATGATGCCCGCCACGATGCCGATGCCGATGGTGTCCCGTACGTTCGGCCGGATGAGGATGATCGCCAGGCAGTAGAGGGCGATGATCGGGTTGGATACGATTGCCGTCGGAATGATATTCAACAGATAGCGGAGAATGGCGCCGATGGCAAGGAGGATGCCCACGATGGCGATATCACGCGATTTCATGGCAATCTCCTCCGTATCTGTGTCGGGGGGGGTCTTGGGGGGGGATGGGCGAATGCGTATCATCGATGTATATTGTTGTACATCAGTGCTTAAATATGTAATGTTCTTATTCCCATGGTGCAAAAAACGAGAGAGAACGATTACCATCTCATTTTGCCCGTTTGAGCGAATTACCTGAGTAGACTGTAGACTACAGCGATTCATTTTTCCGATTTTCGTCAGGAGAATCTATTTGATAATTCATGATTTCTCCTTCAAAGGAAATGGTTTTGCAAAGGCAGTGAAAATAGTTCCCGTTACTTTCCGTAAATAGCGAAGGGGGGGTAGCATTTATTTAAAAAGTGGATAAAAAATTATGATAAGGATTCAGAAACGTTATTAATATATTCAATGGCAGATTCTGCATTCACGTTTCCCTTATTGATATATTCTTCTGCAGTATCATAATCCTCTTTTCCCATATATTCTGCACCAGTACCATAATTATACCCTGCGTCTGAACATTCTTCCAATGCTTTGATATAATTGTTTTTAGACGGTTCAAGTTCGGGAGATACCGTTAAAGCTTCTAATTCTGCTTTGTAGTTATCAGATATCAGCATTATACCTGCGCTATATATCATTAATCCGTCAGTATCTGAATTATCTGTTGATTTGGTTACATTGTCCAGTAATTTTGTGATTTCATCACTAGATTCCGTTAATAATGAAAGGAATTCCTGATCCTGGTACGAACCTGAAGTTGTACTTTCTGGTGTGGGGGGGGTTAATTCCGGGCTCTCACTATCCGAAGAAGCAGTACATCCGGCAGAGAGCACAATAACCATTCCAATGAATAAAACCAAAAATAGTTTAAAACATTTCATGATATGAAATTATATAATAGAATATTTATCCATTCTGAATTGAAATTTGTGGAGAATATCCCTGCTTTCCCCCCCCGCCTCTGGATCCCGGAAATATTGAGATTTGGTTGGCATAAAAACGAATTTTAACAGCATCCGGGGTGAAAAATATGGTCTCTTCGTAGTGAAAATGAGATCCGGTTCGCTGCAATTCAACAGAACCGCACAAAAAAATGGTCAAAAAAAGGTCAGCGTGCCATGAAGACCGGCACCTGCAGTTTGCTGATCAGTTTAGGGAAGAGGCTGTTGCCGCTGGACCGCGGGTTTCTTCCGTATGCGCCCATGACAATCAGGCCGTATCCATCGCTTTCCGCCTCTCTGATGATCTCTTCCGATGCCGACCCTTCGACAATCTTTGATGTGGTCGAAATTTTTTCCCGGTTAAAGAAGAGCAGGACCTGTGCCATCTCGTCATTGATGTTTTTGCGCATGTCCCGCCAGATCTGGGACTCATAGTTCTCGATTCTGCTGCACATATTGGACTGGGTGCAGAAGTTGAATGCCATCGACTTGGAATCCCGTTTGTCCAGCACCGAGAACAAGACGACCTCCGCCTTCTTCTCGCGTGCAATCCGGAGTGCATAGAGCGCTCCCTTGTGGCTCCACATGGAGCCGTCCAGTAATACCAGTATCTTCATTGTTTCCATCTCCTAGAGCATTCCGAACATGGCATAGAGCATCACCAGGCCGACCGCGACCGTGATCACCAGCGTGAGCATTCCTATCTTCAGGAACTGCATAAAGGTGACGGCAACGCCTTCGCGTTCCGCGACACCGAGCACCACCACGTTTGCCGATGCGGCAATAGCCGTTCCGTTTCCGCCCATGCACGCACCCAGAGAGAGCGCCCACCAGAGCGGATAGACATCCATCGTGGCACTCATGTCATGGATGAGGGGGATGAGTGCAGCGGTAAGCGGGATATTGTCCACGATTGCCGAGGCAAAGGCCGAGAACCAGGCGATCACAAACATCGCCTCAAACTGGTTTGAGACCATGCTGATCATATACTGGGAGACCATCTCGATGATCCCGGTGTTGACGAGCGCCCCCCCACGATGACAAAGAGGCCTGCAAAGAAGAAGAGGGCGGTCCACTCGATCTTCTCAAATATTTCGTCCGGCTGTACCCTGCTCCATATGAGGATGATGGCAGCGCCGATGAGGCGACCTCCGCCGGTTCAAGGGCAAGCGATGGGTCGACGAACGGAAAGATCACGTGCAGGTAGGTGCCGATTGAGCTGTGGATAAAGAAGAGGACGACCACCATGAGGATGACCGTGACCGCCTTTTTAAAGAGCTTCATATCGGTGATCGCGGCCTGTTCATCCAGACTGTTGATGGTCTTGGTGATGACTTCCTTCTCTTCTCTGGTTACCTTCATCGACCTGCCGTAGATGACGAGGAAGATGATGAGCACCAGTACCATGTCGACTGCGGCAATCGGCCCCATTGTCGTGATGAACTCGTTAAAGGTCAGGCCCGCGGATGAGGCGATCATGATATTCGGGGGGTCACCGATGAGGGTGGCTGCACCGCCCACGTTGGACGAGATGATCTCTGCCAAAAGGAAGGGCACGGGATTCAGGTCCATCAGTTTGGTGATGTAGAGCAGCATCGGTGTCAAAAGCAGCACGGTCGTGACATTGTCCAGAAAGGCGCTGACGACGGCTGTTACGATAGAGAACAGGATGAGCACCATGATGGGGGGGCTGCCTTTGGCCATCTTTGCGGTACGGATGGCGATATATTCAAAAAGTCCGCTGTGCCGGGCCACATTGATGATGATCATCATTCCCATCAGGAGGAAGATGGTGCCGAAATCGATGTGCTCCAGCATGGAATCCCAGGGAACGATTCCCAGGAATACGACCACCGCAGCGCCTGCCATGGCGGCAACGGCGCGGTGGATACGCTCATCGATGATGAGGATATATGTCGCAATGAATACGACGAGTGCAAGGAGCTGTACAGTTGTTAACATTCTAAATCACGTCAGAATACGATTGTCGGTTGTGCCAGTGATTGCGCCAGCAGGATGCGTCTCCGCTCACTGCACAGGAATCGGGATGGTTGCTTGCATAACATTTCGGAAGAGCGACCATATCAAAGTCGGATGCTATTTTCAGGATGTCCTGCTGTTTGTTCCCCAGAAGCATGCGTCGCATGCAGGGAATGTTGCGTGAAGCAAGGCAGTGTTCATAGTCGTCCAGAAGACGGGTGCCGTAGTCCTCCTTTTTCTGGATGAACTCCTCGCCTGCCTCTTCGTCCAGAGAGGCCATGATGATCTCGGAGATCTGTGCGTCGGTGATAAATACCAGCGTGACCGTGGCGTTCTCGTATGTCGAGAGCAGTTCGCACAGGGACTCTGACACTTCGGTGACGGAAAAGTCCAGCGGAAGCAGAATCTTTTTGATCTCGTGCGGCCGCATCTCCTCTTCGGTGAGAATATATTCACTGTATTCCTTCTGGATCGCCTCGTATTTTGAGCCGACCACATCTTTGAATTTGCGTTTAATTAGGCCCTCGTAATATCGCATCTGTCTTCTCCTCTGCTCATACATGTATGACGAACTGAAAGGATATATGGGTAATTCATTCCGGGAATAAATAAATCTGTTGTTTCTATTGCAACAACAGAGAAAACAGGATCAGAAGTATCTCTTGGCCGCGTCCAGTTTTCGCTGGCATGCCGGGCAGAGGGTCTTGCGTTTCCGGTCCAGTTCGTCCAGGGTGGTCGGGCAGAACATGATGCATTCGCCGTTTCTGCAGTGGTCAAGGCCGAGCATATGGCAGAACTCGTGGGTGCCTTCCTTTACCACGCGGTCGATGGTATCATACATGTCGGCCTTCCGCCGGTAATAGCGGTTATCAAGGCGGGTCGTCGAGACGATGCCGGCACGCACCGACGGGCGGGCCAGCCCGAAGACGAAATCGCGCCCCCCCGGAATATAGAGGTCTTTTCCGGCGACGATGAGGATGTAGTCTCCGATACCATGCTGTCGGGTATAGATGTCCTGCATGCCGCCCAGTATTTTTGATGCGTTATACTGGCCGCGTGCGCCGTCAAAGCCACGCAGCATGACGGGATTCTCATGGAGGTCAACACGTGTACCTAAGATTGCCCCCCCGATTGCCTGCGCCACGGGGGATCTGAAGACCCTCCGGTGCCGTTGAATCCCAAAATATAAGGAAACTCATCCAAAATAACATTGTCAATGGGGAGCTATAAGCATATTGAAGAGCGTTTTTCCCGTTATATCATCGGAAATTATGTGTCCGCCACAGAAATCGGGGTCGGCAGAAATTTTACGGTGGCAGAAGCCTTCGCCGCGGCGGGGGTGACCGTCAAAACAACCGACGTCTTTGTGCAGCAGCCGCCGGGGGGGATTCCCTTCTTCCGGGACGATGTCTGCGCACCGGATCTCGCATGCTACCGCGGCACCGCACTCATCTATGCCGTCCGGCCGGGGATTGAGATGGTGCCCTGCATCATCGCGCTTGCCCGCTCGGTGAACGCGGACTGCATCATCTATCATCTGGGCAACGAGATATACGAGCGCGGCGGGCGCATCATTGACTGCGGCGTCGTGCTCCACCAGTATCATACCCGCATTTAAAACCCGTCAAAGAGGGTCTTCTGTGAACGGTCCGGCACGGGTTCAGGTTCCGCTACCGGCTCGGGGGGGAGGGCCGCCGTGGGTTCCGGGCGGGGGGGAGCGGGCAATGCCTTCTTCTGCACCTCAGGCACTGTCTTCTGTCCCTTTTTCAGCTTTTTCTTGGTATATCCCGCTCCTCTTCCCGCCGCTCTTTGGCAAGGCCCTTGATGATCCCTGCCGCCTTCTTCTTGTCGCCGATAAAGAACTCCAGTTCGTCCTTATCGAAGTGCAGCAGACGTGCGTAGTCTTCGGGGGGGTCTGCCTCGATCAGTTTGGTGATGGGCGTGAAAAAATCCTCGCGCAATGCAGTGCCGGGGGGGATATGGTAGTTCTCCCCGAGTTTTCCCATGATGCCGCTTCGGAGCGTCTTCTGTTTTCTTCCGGTGCCCATCCTGCGCCAGCGGGATGGGGGGGGCATGATGCGGGCGTGGATGCCCCTGCCTCCTGCCGCCTCCGCAGGCCCCCATCACCATCAGGGCGGAGGCATACTTCCAGAGCGTGTAGTACTGGCGGCGGTAGGTGCGGCCGATGAAACGGTCTGCGGTCGCAAGCGTCTGGTAGGCGTAGGCCTGCTCACCGGTGCCCTTCACCGCGCCCATGGACTCTTCAATCCACTGTTCTATGGTGTCCGGGGTGTCGTCCACCTCACGGGCGTAGCGCAGCAGGGTGTCATCGTCAGCCCCCCCGGCATGAATGGCCGTGATGAGTTCGAATATCGATGTCCGTTCGTCCTTCTGTGAGGTGTGCACATCCTGGCTTCCCACATGGTCGCTGCCGATGGCGGCGGCCTGGAGACTGTTGATGGCAGAGCGCATATCCCCCCCCGAATTATCCGCGATATGCTGCAGGGCCGCAGGGTCGCAGTCCACCTTTTCTGCTGCACAGATATAGCGCAGATGGGAGATGATCGTCGTTGCCCGGATCGCCCGAAACGGAACCGTGTCACAGAGGCTGCGTATGGACGGGTCAAGGCCGTAGAGGTCGTTGGCAATGAGGATGATGGGCTGCCGGGACGAACGGATGACGTCTGCTATCGCCCGTGCCCCCCCGCCGCGGTCGGCGTTGCCGTGAATATTGTCCGCCTCGTCAAAGATGATCAGACGCCGCCCGGTCCCCCCCGTCAGGCTTGCGGTGGTGCTGCCCGCACCTGCAATTCTCTCGATGACCCCCCCTTCGTGCGCTGGTCACTCGCGTTGAGTTCGATGACGTCCCAGTGCATATCACGGGCGAACGCATGGGCTGCGGTCGTCTTTCCGATGCCCGGTTTTCCGTAGAGGATGAGCGGCCGTGCGCCGGTATGCCAGGTTTGTCCCCCCCACTCCGCGATCTGGCGGATTGCCTGGCCGTTGCCGATGATATCCTGCAGACGCTGCGGCCGGTAGTGTGCAGCCCAATCCATGGATAATTCTCTGTGCCTGAAGAGTGAAAAATGCAGTGGTAACGGTTGGAAGCAGCGGAAAAATTCGTCGCCGTCTCCGGTGTCCCGGCCCTGTTCTTCATGGCCGCATGCACCCCCCCCGTTCCCACGGGAAGCCGGGCCCGCCATTGTCCCGGTATCCGGGAGCGATATGCATATTATTAACTAAACTGAACGCTGATGTTTGGTAGAAGATGGTGTAAATTGTGGTAGAATGTTCCACAGATGAGATTGCAAAAGCGGTACGCGATTATGATGGCGTTACCCGCAAACGGGCAATCGGAGAAATAATTAAATCGCTCCGTCTTGTAACCCCCCCCAACGTGCCGGTCTCCTTCGGGGATGACGCGGCACTCATACAGAACGGAGATACCGGCCTTCTTCTGGCAGCCGACGGGATATGGAGTCGGCTTCTGGATGCGGATCCCTACTGGGCAGGTTTTTGCGCAGTGCTGGTGAATGTGCATGATATCGCTGCGATGGGAGGGACTCCCCCCCTTGCCGTCGTGGATATTATGTCGGTCAAGGATGCAAAGGTCTGTCATGAAGTGCTGAGAGGGATGTACGAAGCATCGGAGAAGTTCTGTGTTCCCGTGGTGGGAGGACACCTTCATCCGGATGCGGAAATGAACGTGATTGATGTAGCAATCCTTGGTTGCGTTGACCCTGAATATGCAATATTTTCTCATACCGCAGGGGTGGGCGACCGGGTCATCGCAGCGATTGATCTAGAGGGACGGGTCCATCCGTCCTGTGCCATGAACTGGGACTCCGCGACCCTCCGGACGGCAGAAGAGGTGCGTGCACAGATTAAACTGATGCACACCCTCGGCCAGGAGAGACTGGTGAGTGCCGGTAAGGACATCAGCAACCCCGGTGTGATCGGCACGCTCGGTATGCTGCTGGAGAGCAGCAGGAAGGGTGCGGTGGTCTGCTTGGAAGACATCCCACGACCCGACCTCGATGCACTCGGACTCACCTTTGAACACTGGGTGCGCATGTATCCGGGCATGGGCTTTATTGTCACTGTGCCTGCCGAAGCCGTGGACACCGTTCTCACGCTCTTTTCCGATGTTGGTATGGCCGCAGCGGATATCGGTGTGGTAAACGATACCGGGCAACTCTTCATACGCCATTGCGAGAACGAGACCATGGTCTTTGACCTGAATGAACAGGGGGGGATCATGGGGGGGCTTCCCCCCCGGGATGACTAAGGAGGGGCGGCCAATGGTAATTGGGATTGGTGCCGGGACAAACCCGGAATCCGTCCGGACGACCATGGAACGCTGTTCCAAAACCGTTCCTCTCCGTTGTTTTACCCATCCCGATAACCGGGCATATTTTTCCGATGGGGATGATGTTGTCTACACGACGGTGCCGGAAGAGGCACTGGTGCAGGCGCTCTTCTCCGGCGATATTGATGCGGCGATACGTGGCAGTCTGCCTTCGAGTTCAACCCTGTCCGCACTGAAACAGGTGGCGGGCGTTTCTCGTCTGGAACGGATTGCCTTTCTGGAGACGGGAGATGGCATCAGGTTTCTGCTGGCACCGGTCGGAGTGGATGAGGGCTGGACGGTGGACGAGAAACTCTCTCTGCTTACCCGGGCACGAACGATGGCCCCCCCTGCCTTCGGGGGGGTGACCGACCGGGTGGCGGTACTCTCCGGCGGGCGCCTCGGTGACATCGGGCGTCATCCGGTGGTGGATAAAACCATTGCGGATGCAGAGGAGGTGGCCGCCCGTGCGGGGGGGTGTGACCATGCAGAAATTCTGATTGAGTCTGCCGTCCGTTCCCACGGTGTCATCATCGCTCCGGATGGCATATCCGGAAACCTTATTTTCCGTACACTTTGCCTCCTCGGAGGGGGGGGTTGCCCATGGTGCTCCGGTGGCAAATATCGACAGAATTTTTGTCGATACTTCGCGCGCCTCATCAGATTATTCAAATTCGGTATTCATTGCCAATTCGTTGATTAAAAAATAAAGGCGCATTGTTGCACAATCATATCGTGATTTGGTCACTAAAAATGCGTTTTTTAAAAATTCATCTCTGATTTGGTCAGGGTGTTTGAAATACACCGCGAATACTCCTCATTGTGGATTTCACAGGGCATATTACCTCGAATCGCCAGAAAGTTTATATATTAATTTGCTGATTTTCTTTCTGAGGTGCAATACATATGGCAAATGATCTACCTATCGCTGCAGTCGTGAGGATTGCAAAAAACAACGGCGCTGAGAGAGTTGGCAGCGATGCCGCACAGGCAATCGCAGATGCTGCTCAGGAATACATTGCTGAGCTGACCAGAGAAGCAAGCAAGTATGCCAAGCACGCTGGCCGGAAGACTATCAAGAAAGAAGATGTGGACCTTGCAGTCAACGAACTGAACCTCTAACATCCTTTCTTTTTGAAAAAAAGTTAATTTCAGATTATTCCTTTTGTACTCGGGATGTCGGTTCGCCCGGGAATTACTTCTGCAGCAGTTGAAAACGCGACACCGAAGGTCTTGAAGAGCGCCTCACAGATGTGGTGGTCATTCCTGCCGGTGGCGTTCATGTGTGCAGTGATGCCTGCGTGGATGCAGAGCGTGTAGAAGAAGTGCTCAAAGATGTCCGCGGGAATTGCTCCCAGCCCGTTCGCTGAGAACGTTGCGTCATACACCAGATAGCCCCGGCCCCCCCGAGGTCCAGGGTCACGACCGCGATGGCCTCGTCCATGGGAACTGCCATGTGGGCAAACCTCCGGATGCCCCCCCGCTTCTCCCCCCCCAGCGCTTCGGCGAGCGCCTCTCCGAGGACAATGGCCGTATCCTCGATGGTGTGGTGGCAGTCAATCTCCAGGTCGCCTGCCGCCTTCACGGTCAGACTGAACCTCCCGTGGCGTGCACAGGATTCCAGCATGTGGTCAAGGAACGGTATGCCGGTATCGATAACGATGGTCTCATCGGTATCCAGGTTCACCGCCACCGATATTTCAGTCTCGCGGGTCTTTCGCGTTACGTCTGCCTGTCTCATCTCTCTGCCTCTTCGATTGCTTCTTTCAGGGTGATAGTGCCCTTGTACAGCTGAACCGAGTACAATGGCCTCCACACCTATCTCACGCATTATTCGGACGTCCTGTGGCGTTGTGATGCCTCCTGAGGCGACAATGGGAATTGTCACGGCCTCTTTCAGGCGCCGCACCGGTTCTTCAGCGATGCCGTTGCACAATCCCTCCACATCGACATTGGTGAAGAGCAGGGCACCGGCACCCCGTTCTTCAAAGAGACGGGCCATGGTGATGACGTCACCGGCACTCTTCTCCCAGCCGTGCACGACCACCTTGCCGTCACGGGCATCCACCCCCCCGGCCATCACCGCCTCCTTGCCGTATGCGTCTGCGATCTCGGTGATCGCCTCCGGGCGGTCGGCGGCAAGCGTGCCGATGATCACACGGCTGACACCGGCGTCCAGCCAGCCTGCCGCATCCGCCGTGCTCCGTATCCCGCCGCCCAGCTGTATCTCGCGCCGGTGGAGCGGATGATCTCCTTGATGAGACTGACGTTTTTCTCAGCGGCACCAAAGGCCCCGTTCAGGTTGATCACATGCAGGGCGTCAGCGCCCTGCTGGAGCCACTCCTCTGCACGCAGGACCGGGTCGCCATAGGCCACGCGGTTCTTACGGTCGCCCTGCACCAACTGCACGCAGGTGCCGTCCAGGATATCGACTGCGGGAAATACCTTCATCTGTCTCACCTGATCAGCCGGTCAATCGGCATGACGAGGATATCCCGTGCACCGGCATTCCTCAGACGGGTGATCAGCTGGTAGACCCGTTCTTCATCGACCACCGCATGGACGGCAACAAGGCTCTCGTCCGATGCGACGTCCATCACCGTCGGCCCGCCCAGACCGGGCAGCACACTGCGCACTTCACTGAGGGCGTCCCGCTGCACGTTCATCATCAGGTAGCACTTGCCGCGGGCCGATATGACGCTCTCCAGGGCAAGCGTTATTTCATCAATCTTTTCCCGCCGCTGCGGGTGCTGCATGGCCGCATTGTTCCCGATGAGGATGGTCGTTGACCGGAGAACTTCTTCGATCACCGTCAGATGGTTGGTCTTCAGGGTCGTGCCGGAACTGGTCAAATCCACAATCGCGTCGGCGACCCCCCCGAGATAGGGCGTGGCCTCGCAGGCACCGCCAACCGGGAAGAGGCTGACCTCGATACCGCGTTTCTGGAAGAAATCCTCGGTCGTGTGCGGGAACTCGGTTGCGATGCGTTTGCCTGCCAGCTCCTCTGCGGTTGTGATGCCGGACTCCTCCGGTACCGCAAGCACCAGGGTGGCACTGCCCATCTTCAGATCCAGTATGTCGGTGACCGTGGTTCTGCGTTCCCGAACCATGTCGCGTCCGGTAATTCCCAGATCCGCGGCACCGTTTGCCACATATTCGGGAATATCGATCGGCCGGGCAAAGAGCACCTCGACAGCCGGGTCACAGGTCGGTGCGATGAGCTTGCGGCTGGATGAACTATGGAGGTGGAGACCTCCTTTCTCCAGAAGGTCAAGAATCGGGTCTGATATGCGTCCTTTGTTCGGTATTGCCAGCCGTATGTGCTCTCGTGTCTCGTCTGTCATATGTCTGTGTTCCGTTAGGGGGTGTTTAGAAGGTCTTCATCTCACCGCGGATGACCCGCTCGGTGACGGAGGTGATATTCTCAAGACCGGCATCGATGATCTCCTCGATACCGCGGCTGATGGCAGCTTCATCCGCTCCCTTTGCCGCGACAAACTGTGCGCCTGCGACGAGCGGCTGGTCAATCGGCCGTCCGATCTGGGAGAGCAGTCTGATGTAGAGGTCTTCGATGCCGTCCAGTTCCTGTGCGCACTGCTGGGCCAGTTCGGTGGAGAGGAGATTGTATATCTTACCGATATGGTTGATCGGGTTCTTTCCACTGGTGGCTCCATGCTCATCGGGCGGTGCGGGGTGATCAGACCGTTGGCACGGTTGCCCCCCCGGCCGACCGACCCGTCGTCTCCCATCTCCGCGGAGGTGCCGGTCACGGTCAGGAAGATTGCATTCTCCTTTTCGTAGTTGTCGCCGGTGTTGATGTCCACAGTCACCCGGCGGTCGGTGATACCGGAGGCGACCCGCTGGACCTCTTCGCCGACCCGGATGACGGCATCCTTGTAGTCGTTCATGTCGGCACAGAAGCGGTCGATCATCGGCACGCACAGGGTGAGTTTTATGTCTTCTTCCTGGCGCAGACCCATAATCTTGATATCGGTTCCGATGATGGGATTTTTCGGGCGGTATACATTGTCAAGGTGTTCGCTGACGGCAAGGATCACGTTCTCCAGGTCGGAGAAGGGAGCATGCCCCCACACCGAACGAGGTGTCGTTGGCATACGGCAGGTGTTTCTTTTCACAGGCACGGAAGACGTCCCGGAGATCCGATGAGCCGGTACCCATACGGCAGTCGACGATGACGTCCCGGTTCAGATCCATATATTCCAGGGTTTCGGAGAGATAATTGCGTGCGGCCTCGACAGCGATGGCATCGGTGGGGGGGATGGTCACGCCTTCGAAGGTCTTTGTGGCACGTCCGGTCAGGAGCACGTACGTGGGCCGGGTGATACAGCCGCCGCCGAATTTCGGGAGCGACTCGCCTGCCACGATCTCGCCCTGGTCGGTGTTGTGGTGCAGTACCGCACCGCATTCGTCCAGGTATGCCCGTGAAAGGGCCTGTGAAACGGCCTCTGCAATACCATCCGCAAGACTGTCGGGGGGGTGGCCGATACATTTGCGTTCTGCAAGTTCCAGTCTCTGCCGGTTCAGGGGGGGTGTCTCGTTGAGTGTCTCAACTGCAATATTTCGTACCATTGATATTCACGAACTCCTTAGATAACTAAAATGGGGGGGATTCGTTGAGACATAAGAATTTCCCTTGGGGGGGTAAAATATTACTTCGAGTAATATTCTGTTAAAAAAAGTGGTTCATCGCTGTTTCATGTGGGTTCTTCATATAAGTGAGTATATTTTTCACATGTTCCAAAGTCAGTCAATATCTTCAGAATATTATTGTTTTTTGGTTCTGACGAAAAGCAAGGGAGAGTGTGCCCCCTCCCTGCAAGACCCTCGCCAAGTGTGATGCGTCATACAGGAGGGGTAGGCGAACATCCCTTCTGTTACGCCTATTTTCGGGGATTCTTGTGTGCTGCAATTGTGTTCCCATCTACGTGGAGGGTAATTCCAGAGAAATTTACCCCCCCACAATTCAGCGAAGAGCCAAAAAAGTTTAGCTCTTAATCCGGACGTCAGACCGGACGGTAAGCCAGCACTCGCCGTTCCGGAATACCCGGACCATGCCGCCGCTCTCGGATATGGTGACGCCCACCGCAGATGATGCGGGTCAGGGAGGCTGTCGCCCGGTGCCTGCCGCCCATACCGTGGGGGAGGCTCAGATCCTCTCCTTTGACATCGATATAACGTCCGGCCGACTGGATGGTTCCCGTGGTGTCCACCACAAAGACACCGTCTAACTGGGCGAACTCCTTTACACTCTCCCAGTTGCCCCGGTTGGTGATGTCACGCACCTCCTTCCTGTGTCCCTGATAGGGATTGATGATGGCCGAGTGGGAATGGCTGAATATCTCCTCGGTATTGCCGATGATAAACGCGGTGCCTATCGAGTGGCCCTCCCGGCCTTCGACGGCAATCTCAAGGGCGAGCTGGAGAACCGCGGTCATCACGCCCCCCCGTGGCACGAGGTCGTCAAACTCCTGGACGCTGATGAACTCCTTGCCCTTGTCAATGTCATAGACGAGAATTGCATAGGGGAAGACGCCGACGACCTTGCCGAATTCATATTTCTGGGAGATATAGATCTGAACCGCGGCGTCGTGCAGGTGGCGCTCGGATATCTCCAGAATGTCGTGCATGGTGAGATCCCGCAACACATCGAGCTGCAGGTCCCGCACCCATATGACGGGGGGGATGTCGCAGCTGAACTCCACCGGTTCGATAAATGAGACGATTGCCTTGGCACCGACCTCCTCTGCGAGTGCGGCCGCTGCCTTCAGCATCGTCTGGGTCATACGATCTCCCGCACCAGTGCAGGGATATCGGAGGGCTTTCCCGCCACCGGGATGCCCAGCTTTCTGAGGCGTGCGATCTTGGAGACCGCATCGCCCTCGCCGCCTTCGATGATGGCGCCTGCGTGGCCCATCCGTTTCTCCGGCGGTGCGGAGATGCCCGCAATGTAGGTGACGAGGGGAAGACTGGTTGATTTTGCGCCCTCCTCCTCGAGGTTGCCGCCCACTTCTCCAATCAGGACGACGGCCTTTGTCTGCGGGTCGGACTCAAACCGTTCCAGCACCTCGGTAAAGGTCTGGCCAATAACCGGGTCGCCGCCGATGCCGACGACGGTCGACTGGCCGATACCGGCCCGCGTGAGTTCGTTGATCACCTCATAGGTGAGCGTGCCGCTGCGGGATATGATGCCCACGTTGCCGGGCATCGCAAGATGCGGGGGCATGATGCCCAGTTTCAGCTCGCCGGGAGAGAGCAGACCGGGACAGTTCGGCCGATGACCGTGCAGCCCTCCATCCGGGCAAAGGCAAGCGCCCGCATGGTGTCGTGCACCGGGATGCCCTCGGTGATCGCCGTCACCAGTTCGATTCCTCCGCTGGCCGCCTCCATGATGGAGTCGCCTGCCGCAAATCCGGGTACAAACAATACCGAGGTGGACGCGTCATGCTCTGCCAGTGCCTCGCGTACGCTGTTGTAGACCGGGACGCCGTGCACCTCCTGACCGCCCTTGCCGGGGGGGTGACCCCCCCTGCCACCACGCCGCGTCCGCCGGTCTCTTTTGCGTATTGGTTCATGAGGTCGATGTGGAAGGCCCCCTGATTGCCCGTTGCCCCCTGAACAATTATGCCTGTCGTATGGTCGCCGTATATCATATTGCTGCCTCCTTTACTGCCTGTTTCACGACTGCTTCCATCGTCTCAAGCATCTGGTAGCCGTTCTCTGCAAGGAGAGCCCGGCCTTCGTCTTCGTTGGTCCCGGCGAGCCGGGTGATGACGTGCTGATCGATGCCCGCGTCGATAATGCCTGTGCCACCTCGTCGCACCGGGTGATGCCGCCGAGGAGGTTGACGACGATGACTTTGACATCCGGCATGCCCGCCACCAGGCGCACGGCCTTCATGACGCGTTCGCGCCCGGCGCCGCCGCCGACATCGAGGAAGTTTGCCGCTTTGCCGTCGTAGTGCGCAATGAGGTCGAGAGTGGACATCGTCAGGCCTGCACCGTTCCCGATGACTCCAATCGAGCCGTCGAGTTCGACATAGGAGAAGCCGTTCTCTTCCGCCTCGCGTTCCCGCGGGGGTCAGGTCACGGTTCGCCGTGATGCCCTGACGTATCAGGCGTTGTCGTCGATGATGAGTTTAGCGTCTGCCGCAAAGACACCCTTCGGGGTTGTCACGAGGGGGGGTTGATCTCGGCTAAGAGGGCATCCGACCCGCAGAACGCCTTGTAGAGGTTGTTGATCACCGGGCCGAGTGCTTTCGGGGCAGTTCCCAGAATCTGGCGCATCAGGTATCCCGGCACGTCCGAGAGCAGGGAAGAGAACCCGGCACGCCGGAGGGCCTCCGGTCTCGTCCGGGCGGTCTCCTCGATATCGACCCCCCCGCCGGTCTCGGCAAAGAGGATCATCGGCTGGCGTGTCGTCCGGTCGATGGTGATGCTCACGTAGTATTCGTGTTCGATGGGCAGCTTCTCCTCGACGAGGATGGCCTTCGGGAGCAGACCTTTGATCGGGTGGGAGAAGAGACGGGTGGCCGCATTGACGGCGTCTGTCTTCGGTGCGATGATGACGCCGCCCGCCTTGCCCCGTCCGCCCACGTCCACCTGGGATTTGACGACGACGTCATTGGTGAACGGGTCGAGCTGGTCACTGAGTTCCTCCGGGCTGCTGATCACCACACTCTCGGGAATGGGGGGGATACCGTATCTGCTGAATATTTTTTTGCTTCAAATTCTAGGAGTTTCATCCGTTCGTTCCTCACTTCTGTCTTCCGAGTTCAAATCCGAGGTGCAGGGCCTTGAGGTTCAGGTCCTCCGTTCCCTTGGGCACGCTGTCAAGCACCGCCCGTTCAATGGCATCCTCGGAGACGATATTGGTGGCCGAAACCAGCGCACCGAGCATGATAATATTTGCAACGATCACCCGGCCCAGCGTATCCTTTGCCTCGGTGGTCGCGGGGGGGATTTCGATGCAGGTGCATCCCGGCCGTGAATGCACCAGTTCCGCGTCCACCAGCATGAGGGCATCGTCCGGTGCGTCTGCCCCCCCGTACTTCTCGAACCCCCCCTGCTGGGACATGATCACATAGATGTCCGGTATAGAGACCTTGGGTAGAGGATTGGTTCGTCGTCGATGACGTCCGCACTCATCGATGCCCCGCCTCGTGCCTCCGGGCCGTATACCTGTGTCTGCACGGCGTATTTGTTGCCGTAGAGAGCCGCCGCCCGACCGAGAATCACCGCAGAGAGAATGACGCCCTGTCCTCCGAACCCGGAGAAGATGACCTCGTGCCTCATCGGCGCACCCCCCATTGCCGGACGGTTACGATTGACGAATTCCCCCGACGGTGAAGTGCCCTTCGGGGGAAGGGTTTGCCTTCCTGTTCCATCCGGCGGGCCTTCTGGAGGAGGACGGCATGCGTCCGCATCCAGTCCACCTGATCGGTCACCTTGCGGAACTTGTTTCTCCTGCCGAATGCGGTCGGGCACTGCACCATCGCCTCGACAAACGAGAGCCCTTCGTTGGCAAGACCGGTCTCAATGGCTTCGTGAGTTCCTTGGTGTGGTAGGAGGTCCACCGGGCCACATGGTTCGCCCCCCCGGCGGCGACCGCGAGTTCTGCGAGGTCAAAGACCGGCTCGGCAGCCCCCCCGTAGGGGGGGGTGGTGGTGGAGATCATGCCGACCGGGGTGCAGGGACTGCCCTGTCCGCCGGTCATGCCGTAGATCATATTGTTCATACAGATGACGGTCAGATCGATATTACGCCTGCAGGCGTGAATGAAATGGTTGCCGCCGATGGCAGAGACGTCTCCGTCACCGGTGAAGACCACCACATTGAGATCGGGGTTTGCCATCTTCACGCCGGTCGCAAAGGCAAGGGCTCTCCCGTGGGTGGTGTGCAGGGAGTCGGTGGATATGTATCCCGGTGCACGGGAGGAGCAGCCGATACCGGAGACAAATACGGTGTCGTCTATCTCCCACTGCATGGTGTCCACCGCCTTGATGGCGCAGTTCATCACGGTGCCGTTCCCGCAGCCGGTGCAGAAGATATGCGGCAGCCGGTCTTCGCGGTACCATTTCTCAAAGACGCGGGTGGTCATTGTCTGACCTCCACTGCGGCATAGAGTTCCGCGGGGGTATGGATGTGCCCGCCGAGTTTGGGCATGGAGAGCACCTCTTGACCGGTCGTGTGCCGGGCGACTTCACGGGCCATCTGGCCGAGGTTCAGTTCGGGTACAATGAAGGTCTTCGCATTGGAAAAGAGCTTCAGCAGATCCTCCGGGAAGGGCCAGACGATGCGCAGGTTCAGGTGACCGATCTCTTCATTGGGGGGGTGGTCGTGCAGCACCTGCCGGACCGTCCGGGCACACGGCCCGTAGGTGACAAAGACAATCTCCGCGTCGGTATTGACCGCGTCATAATCGGCTATTTCGTGGCGTTTGGACTCCACCTTGTTGTAGAGACGTTTCACCAGTTTTTCGTGGACCTCGGGGGGGTCGGTGGTATCGGGATAGCCTCGCTCGTCGTGGGTGAGACCGGTGACATGCACCCGGTGGCCGCTCCCGAACTGTGCGAATCCGGGGGACGCCGTCCTCATCCGCCTCGAAGGGCAGTTTTCCCTCGGCGAGGGGGGGTTTTCTGGGCACGATATCGACCGCATCGGGGATGACAATCTTCTCCCGCATATGGCCTATCGTCTCATCCGACATCACAAAGGTGGGGGGGACCCGGAACCGGTCGGCGAGATTGAAGGCCTTGGCGGTCAGGTCATACATCTCCTGCACGGTTGACGGCACAACGGCAATCGTTGCCATATCGCCGTGGGAACCGAAGCGGCACTGCATCATATCTCCCTGTGCGGACATCGTCGGCTGGCCGGTCGAGGGACCGCCCCCCCGCTGGATGTTGACGACGACACAGGGTGTCTCGGTCATCACCGCGTAGCCGATGTTCTCCATCATGAGGGAGAATCCCGGCCCGGATGTGGCGGTCATCGAACGGGCGCCGGTCCACGACGCACCGATGATGGCCCCCATGCTCGCCAGCTCGTCCTCCATCTGGATGAAGGTGCCTCCCGCCTTCGGGAGTTTTAATGCCATCAGCTCTGCGACCTCGGTGGACGGAGTAATGGGGGGGTAGCCCCCGAAGAAATCACATCCGGCGGCAAGGGCCCCCTCACAGCAGGCCCTGTTTCCCTGCATGAATTCAATGTTGCTCAAAACTCAATCACCACACTTTCTTCAGAATAGGGATCTTCTTCGACCCAGTATATCGCCTGGTCGGGACAGATCATCTGGCAGGCACCGCATAGCTGCCTGCCGTAGAGCTTTCTCAGGCGGCAGTTGGTACACCGTTCGGGCCGGTCAAGGATGGGGGGGATCATAATGCCCCCCCGTTCATTGAGTTTCCTGCCTTCCTGAAATATATTGTATGGGCAGACAGTGGTGCAGAGGTTACAGCCCTTGCACCGCCGTTCATCGATTTTTAGTTTCATCCGGCACGTCCTGCTATTATTATTGTTCCGATCATTTACTAAAGGTATCGACAGTACTGATTAACATCCCGGATTGGGGGAAAATCAGAACATTTTGTCAAATCGTTTCTCTGCTTTGCGGCGGACGTCAAAGAAGAGGTCATTGCCCTCAGAGTCGATTGCAACGGTCAAAGGGAGGTCTCTGCACTCGATGGCCCAGACGGCCTCCGGCATGCCCAGGTCTTCAAAGAAGACGCCTTTCAGGGTCATGCGTGACGCCGCAAGGGCCGCACAGCCGCCGGTAAAGGCGAGGTAGACCCCCTCTGCCCGCAGCTCTTTTCGCACCGTCTCGCCCATGCCGCCCTTGCCGATCAGTGCCCGCACGCCCGCATCCACCAGAAACCCGGAGAGTTCGTTCATCCGTGCACTGGTCGTGGGACCCGCGGCGATGATCGTGTTGTCCTTCACCACCGGCCCACAGTGATAGACAGCCGCTCCCTGCGGGTCGAAGGGGATGCCTTTCTCCTGCATGCGCAGATGCGCCTCGTCGCGGGCGGTGTATATCATCCCGGAGAGGCTGACCCGTTCGCCCGCTTTCAGGCTGAGCACCTCGTCGCCGAGCGGGGTCGAAAGGCGGATCATGGATACTGCACCTCGACTGTCGCCCGGCGTGCGGCCCAGCACTGGACATTGAGCGCAACGGGAAGGGAGGCAGTGTGGCATCCGGCCTCCCGTATCCGCACCCCCCCCAGGCAGGTCGTCTTGCCGCCGAGGCCCATCGGGCCGATGCCGAGGGCGTTTACCGCGTCATAGATCTCCTGTTCGAGCGGGTTCATCTCTCCCAGCGGTCTGAGGAGCGCCTCTTTTGCAAGGCTCATCGCCCCGTCCGCGGTGGAGCCGATGCCGATGCCGAGGATGACCGGCGGACAGGGTTTGCCCCCGGCCCGCAGGACGGCCTCGGTGATAAAGCGGGCAATGTCTCCTGCCTCCGAGGGCAGACACATCTTCAGGGCGGAGACGTTCTCGGAACCGGCACTTCGGGAGCACCGTGAGGCGGAACGTCTCTCCCGGTGTGATATGCAGTGCAGGCATCCCTGTGCCGCAGTTGGTGCCCGTATTCTCCCGCGTCCGGGGGGGGAGACGACGTTGGGGGGGCGGAGGGGGGGAATTGCTGCGGTCGCCTCTCGCACGCCGTCCCGCACGCCTTCGGCGATCGCATCCGTGAACGGCACGTGGGGGGGGTATCGTGATGTAGAACACCGGGACCCCCCCGGTGTCCTGACAGATCGGGACCTGCTCTCGCTCTGCAGTGTTGATGTTTTCAAAAATGGCTTCCAGTTCACTGCGGGCAACCGGGTTATCCTCTGTGGCATACGCTCTCTCAAGTGCTGCCCTCACATCATCCGGCAGGTGTATCTCTGCCTCTCTCAGCGCATCGGTCGCTGCCTGTGCCACGGCTCTGCGCAGCTTCTCCTGATCGCTACATTCGGTCATAAATATCGTTCCATCTCTTACGTGTATCTGTTGAGATGTGCAATGCGATGGTAAAAAAAGTATATGCCCCCCCTCTGGGGGGGAATATAGATATTATTCTTTTCTTTCGACAACGATTCTGCCGGGTGACGGAAGCTTCTGGATACCGTGTTTCATGATATCCTTTACTCTGTCAACATTTGCCTCGGTGGTGTAGCAGGTGAAGATCTTCTGGTTTGCCTCGACACGTGCTGCACTGCTCACCGGTTTGCCGAATGCCTGTCTCATACCCTGTGAAACACGGTCAGCACCGGCACCGGTTGCCTGCTTGTTCTCACGGAGAACGTGGTGCGGGTAGGTGCGCAGCTTGAGGTGGAAGTTCATTCTGCCGATATCCTTGATGAGTTTACGGTTCACGTTAATACGAGCCGCTTCCATTGCGGTGTGGCGGATCTGGCATTTCTCATCAACCTGTATTGAGACGGCAACCGGGAAATCAGCCTGAAGATTTCCCATATCGAACTGCACAACTTTGCTTCCGGGTACGCCGCCCATATATTTTCGGCGTGTGTATGCCCTCTTTGTGACAGATCTGTACATTACTGCGGGTTTTCGGACCATTGCTTGTGACTCCTCTATGAATAAATGCGCTATAAAAAATGGAAATATATCCTTATATAACTTACCGAATAGTTGCGCTCTTTTCCATCGTTTCGAGGATATGTTTGCGCAATTCGGCAAATTTCGGTGCGGTCCGATCCCGCATACGGGGGGGCAGGTCGACCGTGATGACCTCTTCGATTCGGCCGGGCCCCGGACTCAGGATCACGATATTATCCGCAAGGAACACGGCTTCGTCCACGCTGTGCGTGACAAAAATAATCGTCTTCTGCGTCTCGGCCCAGATCTCCAGGAGTTCGCGCTGCATCACATTGCGGGTCTGTGCGTCCAGTGCCCCGAAGGGTTCGTCCATCAAAAGCACCTTGGGCTTGTTTGCAAGGGCCCGTGCAATGGCGACCCGCTGGCGCATGCCCCCGGAGAGTTCATGCGGGTAGCGTCCCGGAATTTCTCGAGATGGATGATCTTCAGGTATTTCTCCGCCTGTTCCCTGCGCTCTGCCTTGGGGATGCCCTGCATTTCCAGACCAAAGGCGATATTGTCGATGACACTCTTCCACGGAAAGAGGGAATACTCCTGAAAGACCATGCCGCGGTCGGTGTCTGTTCCTGTGACCGGTTTCCCGTCCAGGAGAATCGTGCCTTCCGTGCTGGTCTCCAGCCCTGCGATGATACGCAAAAGCGTGGTCTTTCCACAACCCGAGGCACCGACGATGCAGATGAACTGCTTATCCTCGATCTCCAGGTTTACGTCTTTGAGGGCGACGGTCGGTTCCCCTTCGTCGCGGGCAAAGAGTTTGGTTATATGCTGAACTGATACGACTGCCATCCTCATCACTCCATATTGTTCTGCCAGCGGACGGTCTGTTTGTCTACGTAATGCCGGAAGAGGATGTCAATCACGATGCCGATGACACCGAGGACCAGCATATAGACGACCACACTGTCCATCTGGTGCAGGTTGTAGTAGGTCCAGAGGTTCTTTCCCAGCCCGAACTTTCCGGTGCCCGCACCGAAGATCTCGGCACCGACCAGGCACATCCAGCCGATACCCATCGAGACACGGATGCCTGCCGTGATCTCGGGGGGGATGGCCGAGGGGGGGAACCCGATCTTCCGGATCAACGCGAGGTTCTTTGTACAGCCGAGCACCTTTCCTGCCTCGATGAATACCTTCGGCACATTGCGAAATCCGGTGTAGGTATTGATGATGATGGGAAAGACGGCGCCGATAAAGATGATGAACCCTGCCGCCTCGTGCGTGAGCCCGAACCAGATGATCGCAAACGGGATCCACGCGAGGGGGGGCGGGATGGGACGGATGATCTCGACAATCGGGTTCAGGGCGATATCGATGTCACGGAACCAGCCCATGCAGACCCCGGTCGGTATGCCGACGAGGAGGGCTGCTGCCATGCCAATGGCAAAGTGGTACAGACTCACCACGATGTCCTCGGGAAGGGTGCCCCCCCGCGGCCGAACATGTCTTTTATAAAAGCACTGACTACTTCGGTGAAACTGGGCAGTTTAAACGTGTTTCCGACGAGATATACGGCAACAATCTGCCAGATGACGATGACCACGGCAACGGAGGCAAGTGGTATCAGTATGTTCCGGTAGGAGGTTTTTTTCTGTGTACGCATGGGTGAGTGCTCCACGGTGCGTGCCGGGGGAATACGGTTCCCGGTCTCTTCTCAAGAACTGTGCAGGCAGGGAAAAAAAGGTTAGGCTTCTGTTGCCTTCCGGTAGAAGGACAGATCAAAGATTTCATCCTCGGTGAGCGGATGGTCGATGTAGCCGAGGTCTGCCTGCACCTTGGTGTAGTCAACAACGGATGTGATGATGATGGACGGGTCGGTGATCCAGCGTCCGTCCCAGGTGGCAAACGAGTCCTCGATGACTGCCATGTCCACCTTGTTCATGTCGTGGTATATTTGTGCGGTCTCGTTCTGGTTTGCAATCACATACTCGGTTGCTTTGATGTGGGTCCTGACAATCTGGTCCACCATGTCGGGGTGGTTGCGGATGAGGTCGCCGGAGACAACCAGTACACAGCAGGCATGGTCTTTTTCCATCTCACCGGACTGCACGGCAATCTTTCCGTTCCCTTCCGCAACGATGGTGGAAGGGGGGGCCGGGTGCGGCAGGAATACGGCGTCTACTGCACTCTCTGATATGGCGACGGTAGCGTCACCGGGGGGGCCCATCGGGCGGATGTCCACATCGGTGTCGGGGTTAATGCCGTTTGCCTGGAGCCAGTCACGCAGGAGGGTGTCCTGTATGGTGCCCGGCGGGAATGTGGCAATGGTCAGTCCCTTCAGGTCTTCGGGGGGGCCGGTGTAGTTGACTTCAGGCCGGACAACAAGATCCGATCCCTGCACCTGCACGGCGGCAACAATTTTTGCGTCAAGGCCGGTGGCAAGTGCGGAGATGACGGGTGCTGCACCCACGTAGGCGACATCGATGTCACCTGCGAGCATGGACTGCATCTCGGGTGCTCCGGTGGGGGGGAACTTGTGGTCTTCAATCTTGGTGATGCCGAAGGGGGGGCAAGGTCGGCTGCCCACCAGCCTTCTCCTTTGCGACCATGTATGCCACCTGATGGGTGGACGGCTGGTAGCCGAAGGAGAGAGTGTCTTTGGTTTCCGTCGTCTTGGAGCCGGTGTCGGTGCATCCGGCGACAAGCAGCACGGCTGCAATGGCGCAGATGGCCAGGATGAATAGTCCTTTTGATTTCATGTAATCGGTTCTCCTGATGTAGGTGATTGATTATATGTTCTTCTTTTCCGGGTATTATTAAATTTCTCTCATTTTGGTCAGATCATTGTCCGCCTGTGTCAGATTCGTAACACAATCTGACAAAACCTGATCGGGCTGGCCGGAGGGCGGCCGGGGGTGGATATCCTGGAAATGCATTGCTTTAACATTTTTCATTTCGTATACCATAGGCAGGAGTTTTGTGAAAAATGTCGAGCGATCCGGTGAGGAGGGGGCGGCTTGCGGGCGGACGGCCCGCAGAAGTTGCTGCCTTCCTCTCGTCAATGGATGCAGACCGGTGGATTGCTGATGCCGATATCCGGGTGGATATCGCCCATCTTCTGATGCTGGATCAGCAGGAAATCATCGAACGGGATGCGTCATCCGCGGTCATGGCCGCACTGCTTGAGATGTATGAACACGGTGTGCCGGAGACGGTATTTGATGACGAGTACGAGGATGTGCACGCCGGTATCGAGGCCGGTCTGATTGCCGCTTCCGGTATGGACAAGGGCGGACGGCTGCACATGGGTCGGTCACGCAACGATGAGGTGGCGACCTGTATCCGTATCCGTCTGCGGCAGGCGCTGCTTTCCCATATGGAAGGCATCTCCTCCCTGCGTGCAGCGCTTCTGGCACAGGCGGAGAGGCACACCCAGACGGTGATGCCGGGATTTACCCATCTCCAGCACGCCCAGCCGACCACTCTCGGGCATTATCTTTTGGCCTACGAACAGGCGCTCTCCCGTGACTTCGAGCGTCTGTGGGATGCCTATGGCCGGGTGAACCGCTGCCCGCTCGGTGCGGCGGCGTTTGCCTCCACCGGCTACCCGATTGACCGGGATATGACCGCCGGATTACTGGGATTCTCGGAACTGGTGCTCAATACGATGGATGCCGTCTCCGCACGGGACTTCGTTATTGAGGTTACCGCGGCCTGCACGATTCTCATGTCCACGCTCTCCCGTATGGCCGAGGAGATCGTGCTCTGGAGCTCTGCCTTTGTCCGGTTTGTGACGCTGGACGACGCCTACTGCTCGACCAGTTCGATCATGCCGCAGAAAAAGAACCCCCCCGACACCGCAGAGATCCTGCGGGGGGGCAAGAGCGGGGGGGTTGTCGCAGGCAGCTTTACCGCGGCGTTTACTGCGGTGAAGGGTCTGCCGATGAGCTATAACCGCGATCTGCAGGACGTGACTCCCTCGCTCTGGCGGGCCGTCGCCGAGTCCGGCGCCTGTATCGGCATCGCCACCGGGATCATCAGCACCGCCACCTTCCACCCCCCCGACCGGATGCGGGAAGAGGCGGGGAGAGGCTTCTCCACCGCGACCGAACTCGCGGATGTCCTGGTGCGGGAGTTTGGTCTGCCGTTCCGTGCAGCCCACAATATCATCGGGCGGGCAATCCGGAGCGGGATGATCACACTCCCTGTCCTTGAGGCGGCGGCACAGACCCTCTCGGGCATCTCCCTCGTGGAGCGGGGGGGCCTGACCGAAAAGCGCATCCTCGAGGCACTGGATGTGGACGTGAGCGTGCGTCTGCGCAGCGCCCCCGGCGGCCCGGCACCGAAGACGGTGAAGCAGGCGATCGCCATACAGCACGCGACCCTCGAGGACGACTGGCACTGGGTCCGGTCGGAAGAGAAACGTCTGCAGGCGGCAGAAGATACAATGATCCGTGACGCACGGAGACTGGTTGAAGAATGATGGAATCAGGAACAGAGGTGACCTGCCAATATGCAGGCATGGAACAGACCGCGACCTACATCACCGAACGTGACGGGATGGCGGTCATTAAACTGAACAGCGGATACAATATCGGGGGGGTCGACCCGGCATGTCTGACCGTGGTCGCAGCACCGGAGATGACAGAGACCGTGGGAATGACCATCGAACAGAACCCCTCCCTCCCGCAGCTCTCCATCATCTCCACCGGTGGCACGATTGCGAGCCGCGTGGACTACCGGACGGGTGCGGTGACGAGCCAGTTTACCGCAGACGATATCATGCGGGCCATTCCCGGCCTTGCGGATATCGCCCGGTTCCGTTCCGAGGTGCTTGCAAGCATCCTCTCGGAGAATATGACCCCCCCTGCCATCTGGCAGACGCTGGCGACAAGCATCTGCAACGAAATAAAGAACGGGGGGGCCGAGGGGGGGGTCATCGTGACCCACGGCACCGATACGCTCGCATACTCGGCCGCCGCCGTCTCATTTATGCTGGACACCCCCCCGGCACCGGTCATCTTTGTCGGCTCCCAGCGCTCCGCCGACCGGCCGTCAAGTGACAATGTCATGAACGGCCTCGCGAGTGCGGCGGCCGCGACATCCGATCTCGGTGAGGTGGCCGTGGTGATGCATGCGTCCACCAACGACGACACCTGTGCTATCCACCGCGGAACACGGGTGCGCAAGATGCACACCTCGCGGCGTGACGCCTTCCAAAGCCTCGGTACGGCACCCATCGGCTCGGTCGCCTATCCCTCACTGGATGTGACGCTCTCAAAGGATGCGGTGCGCCGACGGCCGGACACCGAACCCGTGCTCTCCCCCCCGAAGCTCGAGGAGAAGGTCGGGCTGTCCACCTTCTATCCCGGCATGCACCCCCCCGACCTGATCCATGCCTTCGAGGGCTACCGGGGCCTCGTAGTCTCCGGCACCGGTCTGGGCCATACCTCGGCGCCGGTGATCGAGGCGCTGCGTTCGCTGACGGATGCGGGCACGGTTGTGGCCATGACCTCCCAGTGCCTCAACGGCCGGGTCTGTGACCGGGTCTATGACACCGGCCGCGACCTTCTGGCCGCAGGTGTGCTGGAAGGGGGGGACGAGATGCTGCCTGAGGTGGCCTATGTCAAACTGATGTGGGTCCTCGGGCAGACGAATGATACCGAAGAGGCGGCCCGTCTGATGACAACGCCCCCCCTGCGGGGGCGAGTTCGGGAGGTGTCTCTGATGGCGGACTACGATTATGCCAGACTCGGCCTGAAGGCAGGCATTGAGATTCACCAGCAGCTCGACACCAAAGAGAAACTCTTCTGCCACTGCCCCACCGTCCTGCGGGATGCCGAAGAGCACAACGCCGAATTCTTCCGCTACCTCCGGGCGACGGTCTCCGAGATGGGCGAGATTGACCGGGCGGCCCGCGAGGAGATGATGGTCATGCGCCCGTTCACCTACTATGCGTATGACACCACCTGTCTCGTGGAAAATGACGAAGAGCCCCCGGCACCCCTCAACCCCGAGGCGCTGGCGCTCTCACTGACCATCGCAAAGATGATGGGCATGACGCCGGTCGAACAGGTGCATGTGATGCGCAAACTGGTCATCGACGGCTCCAATACGAGCGGGTTCCAGCGCACCGGTCTGGTGGCGCTCAACGGCTCCCTGCCCACGGGAGAGCGGATTGAGTCCATCTGTCTCGAAGAAGAGGCCGCCCAGCGTATCGAGGACCAGCTCTTCTCCCTCGACCGTCTGGGTATTCCCCTGGCCGAGATCACCACGGCACCGGACATGCACACGCCGGAAGCCGTGAAGGCCGTAGCTCCTACATCGGGATGCTCCTGCGTTCGACGATGCAGGTGAAACGCGGTATCGGCACCATCCGGCAGGATGTCAATGTCTCTATTGCCGAGGGTGCCCGTGTCGAAATCAAGGGCGTGCAGGAACTCCGGCTCATTGATGAAGTGGTCCGGCGCGAGGTGCAGCGGCAGGTGAATCTCCTTGCCATTAAGGACGAACTTCTCTCAAGGAATGCCTCGGTGGACGAGGATACCCACGATGTGACTGCCCTCTTTAAAGAGACCGGTTCCTCAATCCTGAAGCGGGCCAAGACGATTCACGCGGTCTGTCTTCGCGGATTTAACGGTCTGGTCGGCTGTGAGATTCAGCCCGGCAGGCGTCTCGGCAGCGAGATGTCCGACTACGCCAAGAAATGCGGCGTGGGCGGGCTCTTCCACACCGACGAACTGCCCGCCTACGGGGGGGTCACCGAGGCGGAGGTTGCTCCCTGAAACAGGCCGTGGGTGCTGGCACGGATGACTGTGTGGTGCTCGTTGCGGATGCCAAAAAGAAGGTTGTCTGTGCGATTGCACAGGTCCGCAGGCGTGCACAGATGGCCATGGACGGCGTGCCCGAGGAGACCCGCAAGATGCTCGAAGAGGGCAGCTCGGCGTATATGCGTCCCCCCCTGCCCGGTGCGGCCCGGATGTATCCGGAGACCGATGTCCTGCCGGTGCCGGTGACGGATGCCTACTATGACGGCCTCGTTCTGCCGGAACTGCTCACCGACAAGGCCGAGCGGTATGTGCGGGAGACCGGGCTGGACGCGTCCCTTGCCCACCAGATGGTCTACTCCCGACAGTGCCGCCTCTTTGATGCGGCGGTCGGTCAGGGTGTGAAGGCCAGTCTTGCGGCGCACACCCTGCTGGGCACGCTCAAGGAACTCTCCCGTGACGGTGCCGACGTTGCCGCCGTGCCGGGAGCGGCACTCGTGGATCTGCTCGTCCGGGTGGAAACGGGTGCGGTCGCAAAGGAGGCCATCCCACCGGTGATCCGCGCCCTCGCGAAGGGGGCAGGATATCGATACGGCGATCAGTGCAGTTGCTCCGTCCATCAGCCGGGAAGAGGTGCGGGCCGTCATCTGCGCCGCGATTACCGAACGTGAGGCGTTTGTCCGCGAACAGGGCATGCGTGCGGTCGGCCCCCCCTGATGGGTGTCGTAATGAAGGAACTGCGGGGACGGGCGGACGGAAAGGTCATATCCGAACTGCTGAAAGAAGAAGTGGGAAGGATTGTCTGAGGGGGGGACTGCTCCCCCCCTCTCGGTTACATTTATCCGTTTCCCTGTGTTAATTAGTAAGGAGTTGTTCTATGGGAAAAACTGGTACCACAACATGGACGCAGATCAAAAGCGTAACGGGTCAGGTCAGACTTGTCCCGGCAAAGGAGACAAACTATAAGAAACCCGGTCCAAACCAGCGGTTTAAGACCGGAAACCAGCTCAAGAAGGCCCTGAAGGCATCGCAGGATGACGGCCGCAAGGGCGGTCGCGGTGGACGCGGTGGCCGTGGAGCTCGTGGTCGCGGCAGAGGACCGGAGAACGATCCCCGGTTCCGCAGGAGAATCCGCCGTTCCCCCGCCTCCATCAAAGGGTCCAAATAGATAATATTGATAGCGGGGGGGTGAGTTGTCTCACCCCTCCCGTTTTTATATGAGATTATCGGTAGGTTTTGTGATGAATGCAAAAGAAGCAGTTGCAGCGTATCAGTTTTCCGAGCGGTCAAAGTCTGAATTGATTGCCGCCTCACAGATTGTTGCGACATTATATGATTACAAGGGTGCAGAGAAGGCCGCTGCAAAACGCGTGACGACAAACTTTCTGGAACTCTTCCGGTCGAATCTGTTGCTCGGGTTCAATATGACGAAGAACATGAATTTCCAGAAGGCGGCAGACTGCGTGAGCGAGGCCATCTCCCGCATTGAGGCGGACGATTTCGCCGGGGGGGCAGGTCAGAAGCTGGGCGATGCCGTCAGTTTTACCACGACACCCGCACAGGAAGCCTGGGGGTTCCTTTCCGAACATGGATTCCTCTGAATTTTTAGGATTTTTACGGACCCGTTCATCGGTCCGTGAGTATTCCGACGACGAACTGACGTCAGAAGAGATTGCCTCCGTCATCCTCCCGGCAGAGCGGGCGCCCTCGGCGGGCAACCGCGAGTCGTGGGATGTGATTATTGTCACCGACGAGAGTGTCAAAGAGGGTCTTTTTGACGCGGCGTATCAGCAGCAGCACCTGCTTCAGGCACCCTGTGTGTTTGTGGTCTGTGCAAACTACGTGCGTTCGATGTCCCAGTACGGCGAGCGGGGGGCATTCTCTATGCGGTGCAGGACGCAACGATTGCGGCGACCTATATGATGCTCGGAGCGCACGCAGCGGGTCTGCACACCTGCTGGACCGGTGCCTTTGATGAGGAAGGTATCCGCGAAACCCTGGGGGGGCTGCCGGAACATATCCGTCCGCTGGTGCTGCTTGCCGCAGGCAGGGGTCATCTGCCCCCCCGTCCTACGCAGGCCGGATGCCCATCGGGGAACATGTGCACGAAAATATCTGGTAAGAGGCGATAAAGAAAATGACTGACTACCGCGTAACACTGGAGTCCGGATGGGTTGTCCGCGATGTGGATACCCTTGACGATGCCATCGGCATTGCCATATCCGAGGCTGGAAAACGACTGAACCCCCCCGGGCCAAGTTCGTTGAGATTGAGATCGGGCAGGCCATCTGTCCCTTCTGTGAAGAAGAACTGAACAATGCCCTGATCGTGGCAAACATCGCCCTGGTGGGACTTACCCTTGAGATGAAGGTCTTCAAGCAGAGTCGGAAGCCCATGCGGAACGCATCGCAAAGTCCGTTGTCGGAGCGTCACTGCGTGACATTCCGCTGAAGGTCCTTGAGGTCGAACTGATCGCATGATCTCGGTAGTGGGTCACACCACCACGGATCATCTTTTTACGGTTCCCGAACTGATTGCAAAGAACCATTCTACGTTTATTACCGCACATCAGATCTTCTACGGCGGCGGTGCGGCAAATATTGCCGCAGGCATTGCCGTTCTGGGCGGTGAGGCCGAATTGGTGACGGCGGTCGGGGGCGATTTTGCCGGGAGCGAGTATGATCACTGGCTGACCAAACTCGGTGTGTTACGACGATTTATTGTAAAACCGGAGATGCATTCTTCGACCTGTTACCTCTTTAATGACGGGACGGACGATCAGGTCACCTACTTTGAGTGGGGGGGGCCTCCGAGGCGCTCAACGATGCCGAGGCACCGGTGCTGGACCGCGTGCATCTCGCACCGAGCGAACCGAATTTCTGTGTGCGTGTGGCGGAGAAGGCGTCCTGGGGTCTCGTTTGATCCGGGTCAGGACCTGGTGCGGTTCTCCCGCGACCAGATTGCGCAGATCCTCAAGCGAACGGACCTGCTCTTTGTGAACCGTCACGAGGCCGAGGGTATCTGTGCGATTGGCGGGTTCTCACGGGAGGCCCTGATCGCGATGGTGCCGCGTGTCATCATCACGATGTCGGGCGACGGCAGTCTGCTCTACCAGGACGGCGAAGAGGTGCAGGTACCGGCGGTGCCGGTGACACTCGCCGACCCGACGGGTGCGGGGGGGGATGCCTTCCGTGCCGGGTTTTTAACGGCGGAAAAGCGGGGGGGCTACGACCCGGTGACGGCGGTTGAGATCGGCACCACCGCGGCTTCGTTTGTGGTGGAGAAGGCGGGCTGCCAGACCAATCTGCCCGACTGGGAACGGATGGCCGCACGCTACCGGACGCATTTCGGGGGGGAACTCTCGTCCCTGCCTGCACCCTGAATCCGATTCCATATATAGACGTTGATCAAATCTTGTTAGATATGTTCCGGGGGCGATGAATCTGACCGATAAAGGCGGAAATAATGCACTGGAAGATCTTTCCCGCTACATTTTTGCAGCGCCCGCGTGGCCGCGTTCGGTGGCAATTGTCGTTCTTCTGGGGGATTGTCATCGACGGGGGCCGGGTTTATCGGCGGACGTAATTACCTGCTGGTATTCGGGTTTCTGGGATATGTGATACCCGCACTCTTCGCGTTTGTTGTGACAAAACCTCTGGTTGAGGTTTTTGGCGGCAAGATCACGTGGAACCGTTCGGCCCTTTTGGCGATGGCCTGCATGGTCTTTCAGGTGATCGTGAGTCTTCTCTTAACGTTTCTGCCCTACCCGAATTTCTATGCCGTACTCTTTGCGGTGGCGCTGGGCGTGGTCTTCGCGGTCCGGCTGATCGTGCTCGCCGGTATCGCCGATTACCGGATGAAGCGGATGGTGCCTGCGGCGGCCCTGCAGAGTATCGCCGCAGCGGTTACGGGGGGGTCCTACTATTTCGGCATGGACTTCCTGTATTTCGTGCTCGCGCTGCATCTGCTCTTTGGCTGCGGGGGGGTGCTGCTCTTTCTTTGGCTGGTGGAACGGCCCCTGAAAAAGAATTTCCGCATCAGTGCGCTGCACTTTATCAACGCGTTCATCGCCCACAATACCGACGGCGACAAGGCGCTGGACGAGTTCTTTATGGAGATAGGCGAGGACGTCTACGTCCAGCAGGCGTCCCTGTTCTTTTCCCGTGCAGGGCGGGGTGACATCACGTTTACCGTGCCGAACCTGCACCCCCGGCCCGATGGGGGGGAGATCGGCGGGGGGCGAATCTGCCCAAGCTTCTGCACGATATGCTGGGCCCGGACTCGTTTGTCGCCCACGGCTGTGCGACGCATGACTTCAACCTGGTCTCCGAGAGCGAGGTGACCCTGATGGCCGATGCGGTGCGGGCGTCCCGGCGGGATGCGGTCTTCTTTTCCCAGGCGACGGCGTCGCACCGATATACCTGCGGGACGGTGGATGTCTGTGCACAGGGCTTTGGCGACACCCTGCTTCTGGTCGCGACCCGTTCGCCGGAGATGACCGAGGATCTGGAGTATGCGATAGGGCTTGCGGTGATGGCGGAGTGTCAGGGGCAGTATGCGCATGTGGCGTTTGTGGATGCCCATAACTGCATGGTCGATATCACCGAACCGGTCGTGTCCGGGTCGCTGACGGCCTATGAATACTGGCAGGCAGCGCAGGCAGCGTCCGTCGGGCGTGCCGCAGCACCGGTCTCGGTCTTTGAAGCGGGTTCGGCCCACCGGGCGGTGCCGTTCTCCCGCGAGGAGGGTTTTGGCGATTTGGGGGGGATTATGGCGCTCGTGGTCCGTGTGGAGGATCAGCTGACGGCCTACGTGATCTTCGACGGCAATAATGTGGAGCACGGGTCCGCGAGGTGCTGCGGGCGCATCTGCTGACTATGGTCGATGAGTGTGAGGTGATGACCACCGATTCGCATGTGGTGAATACGCTCTCCGGCCGGAACCCGGTGGGCTACCGCGTCACGGCCGAGGAGTTTCTTCCCTATGTCGAAGACACGGTGCGGGCGGCGATAGCAGACCTTGCCCCCCCGGCAGAGGCGGCCGGAGGCACCGGCTGGGTGGAGGGGGTGACGGTCTTCGGGTCGAACCGTATATCACAGCTCGCGAGTACCGTGAATGCGATGCTCACCTTTATCGCTCCTCTTGGGGGGGTGGCGATTCTGTTGTTTGCGTTCCTGCTATGCTGGTCGCGTATCTGGTGTTGTTGTAGGCGGGGATCTCCTGTTTTTCTGATGGGCAGATTATTGCCGATACTTCACCCGTACCTTGGAAAAATAATACCTTTCAGGCATGTCTTTGCATTTTTTATCGAATATTACTCGCAACTCGATCCGGAAACAGCAAATATTGTCGTTATCAGATAAATCACTGTATATTTATTGCACAACGTGAACACTGATATCAAATCAGGATCCTCCCGGAAAATATTTTACATGCTCTCTGAACCAAGCGATGAGCGTTTCCCGGGGGGGACAGATGCGGGTGAATATTTTGAAAGTAAAAATAATAATTATAGTAGCCATCCTCCTTTTTGGGTTATGTGTATCCGGGTCTGCACTTCCGGAAGTGAATGCGACACCGGCGGAAAATAATTCGCCACAGCCGACAGAAGATGACCCAGTGGTATCCGTTATTGCGGAACCAGACAGCACACTACCCGCGATGGAAAATAATTCGGGTATTCTTTCCACAGCACAGCCCTGTTTTACTACCGTAGGGATAGACGCTGATAGCTCCATTACCCATCCGGCACTCTGGAGTGTCTCCCCCCCTATTGGGGGGGGCGGGAACTATAGCGAGATCTCTGAGATTCACTTAATCGGCGATGGCGATACTATCCGCGTCTGGGGGGGTGCTGAGGGCCACACCTATGAGGACGACATCACCATAAGAAATTCAAATGTTATTATAGAACAATGGGAAGGATCTCCGGTTCGTCCGCTGATTACCGCTAAAACAGATGGAACGTCAACACTAACCATACAGACAGTCGATAATGTCACCTTACGTGGCCTGGACATCTCAAATAACCATCATTCCCCTAACCGGGGGGGCGGCGGGGGGGTCTATGTCAGAGATGCCACGCTGACCATTGAAGACAGCATCATAGATAACAACACCGCCAGTCTCCGTGGTGGTGGGGGGGTGTATGTTTCTGAGGGCGGCGCTCTCACCATCAGAGACACCGCCATACACAACAACACCGCCACTGACTATGGCGGTGGGGGGGTCTGTGCAGAATCTGCCACCCTTACCATTGAAAACGCCATTGTAAACAATAACACAGCCAATTACGGCGGAGGGGGGGTCTATGTCCAGGATGCCACGGCAACCATCGAAAACACCAACATACACAACAACACAGCCAGTGAGTTTGGCGCCGGAGTCTATGGCAATAATGCGAGGCTCACCATCGGAAACACCACTCTGAGTAATAACACAGCCAGTTCCCGTGGTGGCGGGGGGGTGTATGTTTTTCAGGACAGTACTCTTGCCATCAGAGACACCATCATACGCGACAACACAGCCAATTACGGTGGTGGGGGGGTCGATGCAAGATCTGCCACCCTTACCATTGAAAACGTCACCATGCACCACAACACAGGCCAAGGTAGTGGTGGCGGTGTCTATGCAAGTTCTGCCCCGCTCACCATCAGGGATGCTACCATATACAACAACACAGCCACGACTGGCGGCGGGGGGGTCTATGCCAATTCTGCCACATCAACCATTGAAAAGACCGCCATATCCAACAACACAGCCCTGAGTAATGGCGGTGGGGGGGTCTCTGTCTCTGGTGGTCTGCTGGCCATTGGAAACACCACCATACACGACAACACAGCTGATTACGGCGGCGGGGGGGGTCTCTGTCTCTGATGGCACACTGACCATCGGGGGGGACACCACCATACACGACAACACAGCCGATTACGGCGGCGGGGTATATGCATATGACAGCAGACTGACGCTCAGAAACAATCTCTTCAGCAATGAGAAGAATTTCGATGCATATACCAGATCATCATATGTCTGGGATGCGGTCTTTAACCAGACCCTGCTTCTGAAAGACAACATTGCCGGCGGGCCCTACTGTGGGGGGGAAATGTCTGGGCCAGTCCGGCAGGCACCGGCTTTTCAGAGACTGCCAGGGATGCCAATTTCGATGGCATCTGTGATGAAAATATCACGTTTACTGAAATGAGTTTAAGCGCCACCCCCCCTCCCGTCGTCGGCACCGACGAACTTCCCCTGGTGTATAACCGTTCCCGCGGGACACTGACCATTGAAACAGATCCTGCCGGAGCAATCCTCTTTGTGGATAAAAGGGATATCAACCGCACCACAGATGCACCGGCCGCGCTCTATCTTCCGACAGGAACACACACAATTCTGGCAAAGAAGGATAATCTTGTCAATACCACCGGGGGGGTGAGCGTCAGTGCAGGAGAGAAACGAGCCCTTGCTCTTACACTTGAAGAGGCGCAGATTATTCCCGTCATCTCTGCCAGTCCCGGACAGGGTCTCACGCCATTACGGGTTGTCTTCAACGGCAGTGCAACAGGAAATATTGAAGCAGACACCTGGAACTGGACATTCTATGATGGTAAAGCCACCTCCCGGAATACCACACACACCTTCAGCCAGGTCGGAATTTATTCGGTTGTGCTGAATGCCACCAACACGATAACCGGATTCTCAAACGAGACATCCCGGAACATAACGGTCTTAATGCCAGAACCAGTGCTGGCACTCTCTCCGGATGCAGGAGAGGCACCTCTGTCCGTAGCGCTGAATGTCTCATGCAGGGACGAACCAACCGCATGGAACCTGTCTCTGGGAGATGGCAGATGGATCAATGCGACCAGTTCAAACGGAATTAATAGCACCATTTCCTACCCGCAGGCCGGTGAGTATACGCTCATCCTGAACGTATCTGCGAACGGTTGCTCGAACGAAACGTCACAGGCAATAACCGTCTCAATGCCGGAACCTGGCCTCTCTGTTTCACCTGTTTGTGGGCTCGCTCCACTGGATGTCAGGATAGAAGCAGCAGCATCCGGGCAACCCACTGCATGGAACCTATCTCTGGGGGACGGGAACTGGATTAACGCAACCCGTTCGGATGATCTGAACAGAACGGTTACCTACCCGCAGGCGGGCGACTATACCTCACTCTGAATGTATCTGCGAACGGGTGTTCGAACGAAACGTCACAGGCAATAACGGTCTCAATGCCTGAACCTGGCCTCTCTATTTCACCTGATCATGGATCCGCACCACTGGATGTCATCATTCAGGCATCTTCAAATGGAGGACAACCCACCGCATGGAATCTCTCTCTGGGGGGGATGGCAGGTGGATTAACGCAACCCGTTCTGATGATCTGAACAGAATGGTTACCTACCCGCAGGCGGGCGACTATATCCTCACTCTGAATGTATCTGCGAACGGTTGCTCGAACGAAACGTCACAGGCGATAACAGTCTCAATGCCTGAACCTGGCCTCTCTGTTTCCCCCCCGGATCACGGATCTGCTCCACTGGATGTCAGGATAGAAGCAGCAGCATCCGGGCAACCCACTGCATGGAATCTCTCTCTTGGTGATGGCAGGTGGATTAATGAAACCCGTTCGGATGATCTGAACAGAACGGTTACCTACCAACAGGCAGGCAACTATACCCTCACTCTGAATGTATCTGCGAACGGGTATTATAACGAGACATCCCAGGCAGTAATGGTCTCGATGCCTGAACCGGTTCTCTCCGTTTCACCTGTTTGTGGGCTCGCTCCACTGGATGTCAGGATAGAGGCAGCAGCATCCGGGCAACCCACTGCATGGAACCTATCTCTGGGGGGGACGGGAACTGGATTAACGCAACCCATTCAGATGATCTGAACAGAACGGTTACCTACCCGCAGGCCGGTGAGTATACCCTCACCCTGAACGTATCAGCCAGCGGCTATTCAAACGAAACGTCACAGGAAATAATGGTCTCGATGCCTGAACCTGCTCTCTCCGTTTCACCTGTTCGTGGATCCGCTCCACTGGATGTCATCATTCAGGCATCTTCACACGGAGGGCAGCCCATCGTGTGGAATCTCTCTCTTGGTGATGGCAGGTGGATTAACGCAACCCGTTCGGATGATCTGAACAGAACGGTTACCTATCCGCAGGCGGGGTACTATACCCTCACTCTGAACGTATCTGCGAACGGTTGCTCGAACGAAACGTCACAGGCAATAACGGTCTTAATGCCTGAACCTGCCCTCTCTGTTTCACCTGATCACGGATCCGCACCACTGGATGTCATCATTCAGGCATTTTCATCCGGAGGGCAGCCCACCGCATGGAATCTTTCTCTTGGTGATGGCAGGTGGATTAACGCAACCCGTTCTGATGATCTGAACAGAACGGTTACCTACCCGCAGGCAGGCGACTATATCCTCACTCTGAACGTATCTGCGAACGGTTGCTCGAACGAAACGTCACAGGCAATAACCGTCTCAATGCCTGAACCTGGCCTCTCCGTTTCACCTGTTTGTGGGCTCGCTCCACTGGATGTCAGGATAGAAGCAGCAGCATCCGGGCAACCCACTGCATGGAATCTCTCTCTGGGTGATGGCAGGTGGATTAATGCGACCCGTTCGAATGATCTGAACAGAACGGTTACCTACCAACAGGCGGGGGATTATACCCTCACTTTGAACGTATCTGCGAACGGGTATTATAACGAGACATCCCAGGAAATAATGGTTCTAATGCCAGAGCCTGCCCTCTCTGTTTCACCTGATCACGGATCCGCACCACTGGATGTCAGGATAGAAGCAGTAGCATCCGGGCAACCCAGTGCATGGAATCTCTCTCTTGGTGATGGCAGGTGGATTAACACAACCCGTTCAGATGATCTGAACAGAACGGTTACCTACCAACAGGCAGGCGACTATACCCTCACTCTGAACGTATCTGCGAACGGGTATTATAACGAGACGTCACAGGGAATTGCCGTATCAATGCCGGAACCGAACATCTCGCTGTCACCTCAAACAGGAATAGCCCCGCTGGATGTCAGAATGGAAGTGTATTCATCAGGACAGCCAACCACGTGGAACTTCTCGTTTGGCAACGGCACATGGATTAATGCGACCAGCCCGGATGAAATCAACCGAATGATTACCTACCGGAGGTTGGTGACTACACTCTTACTCTGAACGTATCAGCAAATGGGTATTATAACGAAACATCAGAGGTGATAACGGTCTTGCCCCCCGATTCCCTCGCCAGGATCAGGGAGTGCTTCCCATACCGGTATTGGTTCAGTATCTCATCTGAAAGCAGGTGACCGGACCTCAATGACATTTAAAAACACCGCAGTGACAAAAGCCATGATTCTCCCTGCGGCAGATATATCGGATCTGATGATCACCATCGAAAAGAAATCCGGTCCTGAAAATGGCATTTTACCTCCCGATGCACCGATTTACCAGTATGATCTCGTGCACCTCTACAAAGCAGATGCCTCTGACATTGCTGAGATCACCTACACGTTCAGCATCCCGAAAGACTGGCTTACCGAACGAAATGCCATTCCATCATTGTGGTGGTATAATGCAACCGCAGGGGGGGAATGGACGGAGTATTCCGCTGAAATAACCGGCGATGACGCCGGATAGTCATTGCGGGGCAACCTGTCCGGGCATTGGGTGGATTGCTCTTGGCGGTGTGTCTGGTGACACGCCGGTTGCCGGAGAACAGACGACACCTGACAGCCCCCCCTTACACCAGGTGATTCGGGATCTGTCTCTACCACTGAAGAACCAACGCCGATGCCGGAAGAAACCACCACACCGGTCGGGTATGCAGGTATACTCATGGGGGGGCTTGGAGCAGCGGCACTTATCCGGCAAAAAACGAGATAAGAGTGATGGGGGGGCTTTTTCCCCCAATTTCATCTGTCATCGGTTCTCTTTTTTTCAAGTCGGGCTAATACCCGTACTCCGTTGAAACGAATTCGATGAGGGAGGAGACGGAGGCGTGGGTGATGCCTGAGAGGGGGGGTCGCTTTGCGGTCGGGTCCATTCCGTATACCTGTTGGTTTTTTGCCGGTGCCGTCACATCCGGATATCCATTCGCGATCTCATGCAGCGGTCGTATTACCGGTGTCTCGTTGGGATCAGTCCAGGGGGGGAGCGGTCGGCAGTCAGGTATGGATGTTGCCATGAAGATGACGGGGATGTTTTCAATACCTCTGTTTTTGGCTTCTGCGTCAATGATGGCATAGATGTCATCCCGGGTTTTTTTGACGGTATCTGCCTCTTTCCAGATGCGACGCAGATGGTTCCCAGGAGATCTGATCCATAGAGAATGATTGGGCCTTGGGGGGGAAAGTAATACGCCTTCATGTCGGACCGGGTATCGTTTACGATCTGTTTGGTCTCGTAGCGCCAGTCCCACATCCCCTTTTCATCGGGAATGTCTGCGATGACGCCGGTGGAGATGACGGTTCCGTCCCGGCCGTAGATCGGCACGTTCCCGTAACCTGCGATGACATCGGTGTAGCAGTCTGAAACCAGTTGATATGTGCTCTCGCTCATGGTGTATCCAGAGACCGGCCCGGATACGCCAGACAAAAACAGGACTGCCACGACGAAGAGTATCGGTATTTTTTTCGGTATCATGTTCTCTCTCCGGGATTGGTTCCCTGTTTGAGATCTGGTATTGGATGCGTATTATATCCACCTCTGACGGGGGGGTGCATCCTTCCGGTGGGGGGGGCAGGGGGGGGAATTTTTTGCGGGGGGGGTTGGGGGGGG
>NZ_BBBG01000017.1 GCF_001315945.1 Methanogenium cariaci JCM 10550
AAAAAAAGATATGTAATTATATCATACGAACGAACAATCTCAGGTATGAAGAAGACAATCGGAAAAATCGTCGGGGTTCTGGTATTCTTTATTATCCTTCTCTGGCCCATGGACCCCCCCGCCTTTTTCCCGGTGCAGGCGACCGCCGCGTCTACTATGCTTATGGTGATCTGGTGGATCACCGAAGCAATCCCTATTCAGGCGACTGCTCTGCTGCCCATCGTGTTATTTCCCACCCTGGGTGTGCTGACTGCCACTGAGGCGACGGCCCCATATGCTGACAAGGTCATCTTCCTTTTCATGGGGGGGGATTCATCATTGCGATGTCCATGCAGCGCTGGGGTCTGCATGAACGGATTGCCCTTGCGATTCTTAACAAGGCGGGTTCAAATTCACGCATGCTGATCTTCGGGTTTATGGTCGCAACCGCATTTCTTTCGATGTGGATATCCAATACGGCGACCGCGATGATGATGGTCCCCATTGCCATCGCCATCATCGCCACGATCCTGCCGAGAAATGACCTGAAACTGGCAGAGATGGACAAATCACAACGTGACTTTGCAGAATGTATTGTCATCTCCATCGCCTATGCACCAGTATCGGCGGACTTGCGACAATCATCGGCACGCCGCCAAACGGCATATTCCTCGCACAGATGGAGACAATATTCCCGACTGCTCCAACAATAGATTTCTTTACCTGGATGAAGTTCGGGCTGCCGCTCGCCATCGTCTTCCTTCCGATTGCCTGGCTGTGGCTTACCTACGGGCCTATCGGCATATGCCGAAGAAGATCTCCCACGGGCATAATATCATCCAGCAGCGGATATCAGAGCTGGGTCCGATGAGCAAGGGGGAACGCTGGACCCTGATGGTCTTTGTACTGACCGCGGTTGCCTGGATTATGCGTTCTGAGAAGGACATTGGTGGACTCATCATCCCCCCCGGTATCAATACGTATATGCCGTGGTGCATGATTCCACCATTGCAATCGCAGGGGGGGCTCTTTTGCTCTTCCTGCTGCCGGTTGACCGGAAAGAGGGCGTCTATACGATGAACTGGGAGTGGGCAAAGAAGATCCCCCCCTGGGGAATTCTCATCCTCTTCGGCGGAGGTATTGCTCTCTCAAAGGCGTTCATCGCATCGGGCCTTGCACAGGAAATCATCAACACCTTCACGATATTCCATGGTCTCCCGATTGTAGTGGCAGTGGTTGCGGTGGCAATCATCGTCTCCTTTTTGACCGAGGTGACGTCTAATACCGCGATGGCATCGGTGATGATTCCCATCATGGCGGTGACCTCCCTTTCGATGGGTATTCATCCGTGGATACTGATGCTTACCGCAACTTTTGCCGCTTCGATGGCATTTATGCTGCCGGTGGCGACCCCCCCACCGAATGCGGTGGCCTACGGTTCCGGCTACATCACCATGCAGGATATGATGCGTTCCGGATGGGTGCTCAACTTCATCGGTATCGGTATCCTGACCGTGATGATGTTTACCATCATCACCTGGGCCCTTGGTATCGGCCCGGATATCCCGATATGGGCACTGGAACCCGTGCTTGGTCCCTGAAAAAGAGAGCATCTTTTTTTACCATTTTATATTTTTGCGGGTTTCTTTCCGATCCCGTGCGTATTCACCATATGACCCTGTGCCAAAGGTAGTAACATTAATAACTTACGGGTCGACGTTTTCCGTATGGCACGGGAACGCTTTATAAAATCTGATCTTGATGAGGGTCTTGGTGTCGAGGGAAAGCGGCCCAACGATACAAAGGCCCGTGTTGATGAGGGGTCTGGCAGTTCCGTTCAACCAGAGAAACGGTCTGCCCCCCCTGTTGAACGGAACCAGAATCCGGAAGCAAAGACGAAAAAAGGGATGCCATTTGATCGTCTCTCGATTAAAGAACAAAATGACGCAAACATATTCCGGTAACACGTGCCGGATTTATTGCGGTTGGATGGTAATGTCTTTTGGACATTCAACGACTATCTCTTTTTTTCTTGGTATGTCTGAACGGTGCCGGTCACACTGACCGTCTCTCCTACAACAGTTTCCGGGTCAGCCAGGGCACCGTCCGGCACAAAGACGGAGGTATTGTTTACGGTGAGGATGAGGTGGCCGCCCGTCCGGGTATTGGCCGCGGCAGTTACGGTGCCGGTGAGCACGGCAAGGTGGCCGTCCTTCAGGGTATCCGAGAAGGGTGTTGCAAACGGTTCCTTTCCTGTGGATTCAATTAGAAATGAGATCCCCCCCGCAAGCAGTATGAGAATTCCTGCGATGAGGAGGAGGGCGGTCCGTTCCTGCGGATGGAGCATACTATCTGAATGTTGCCTTCTGCTCTTGTAAATATGGCGGTAAACACATGGTGAGAGGATATGTTTATCAGGTTGATTAATTAAATTTGATTGATTTTGGAGTAACAATTCACAATTCTTTTAAACCCCCCCGGATACAGATTTCTCCAAATCAGGTGTTTTTGTGGTTTCCCGTATCTGCCGTTTTAGTTTACTGTGTATTTTTCTTATCGGGCTTGTCATCCTCCCCCCCGTTATGGCCACAACAGAGATTGTCACTGTGGCACGCTATGCCCCCGGGAGTAGTGAACCGGCATGTGAAGAGTCGTTCACCATTGCGTGGATGGAAAAGAATCTCCCGGTAATGGGAGATGGTACAACTCATTATTATCTGCAGGGCCCGGTCTTTGATGAATCCGAGGATCCCTGGAACCCGGATGAGGACATCAACTGTTATCCAAATAAGGACATGGGTGCTCTCCGGGGGGGCACGAATGTGGTTGACCTCTGTGACCAGGTAGGCGGTGCCCACCGGGGGGGAGATGTGATTCTCATCCGCTCCGGTGATGGGTTCCGGAAGTCGTTTCCCTATGCGAATGTCTATACCCCGCCCTCCCGGCAGGCCCGATGGTACTTACCTGGGAACGGGACGGGCAGAAGGCGGGTGCCGGATACTATGATGGGATGCGGCTCATTTTCTTTGCCGATACCTCGGTGAACCCGTGGGGGGGCGAGCATATCTTCGGCAACAGTGATATGCAGTCCGCACTTCCTGAGGAATACTGGCACTTCTTCCAGCCGAACCTGCCCACCACCACCGGGCTTTCCGTACAGTCGGTTTCCCGCATCGAGATCTATGAATCAGGCGGCGGACAACCCCCCCCGGTGATCCCGTCCGGCGGGAGTGACGACGGAGCGGATATATGGACACCTGCCACCGGGACCCTGACCGTGCACTCTGTTCCAACGGATGCTGCGGTAGTGATTGACGGTGCCCTGACTGAGTTTGTGACCAATGTCTCCATTCCGGATATACCGGAGGGGTATTGCGGTGTCACGGTGCAGCGTGAGGGATACAAGATCCCAGCCGAAGAATGGGCCAGTGTGGAAGATGGATCCAATGCCACGGTCTCCTTTTCCCTGACCCCCATCCTCTCCTCCTGCACAGTCATATCTCATCCCGCGGGTGCTGCTGTTGCCGTGGACGGAGTAGACAGCGGGACCGCAGCGGGTGCCGAACCCCCCCTGACACTCATCACCGGAAACCATACCCTGACGCTCACCATGGAAGGCTATGTGCCACTTGAAATTCCGGTACACATCACGAAAGAGGGTGAAAACCGTGCGGAATGGGGGGTTCTTGTGCCCCCCCTCTGCAGTGAGGATGATATCCCTGTGCTCTCTGCGGCCCCATGGTCTCCTTCCCGGTTCCCTGATGGTGACAGCGGCACTGGGATATCCCGGATTTATTGCCAAAGGGGGGGTGTGGCCCGGGTAGACCTGCCTGATGCAGACGGAAAGGAGATCACGTCATATCTGCTCTTTTCCCATGGTTATAACACCACCTCAGGTCTTCCTGCAGAACCACAACCCGCCCTGTCGGCCGGGGGGGGAACGGGCCTGATTCCCCGGCACCTTGCCAATGCCCCCCCCGGCCCTGCGGGTACCGTTGACCAGACCTGTGCTCTCTTCCCGTCCGTATCACGGGCAATCTCGGTCAGTGGTGCAGGAGGAACGGATGCGGTTTTTTCTCTCTGTGCAGCAGTATCCCTTTCTGCCCGCCCTGGCCCGGAAGAGTTCTCGTATGCGGTGTATGAGGGATGTGTCCCGGCAGAAGGAGATTTTCTTACTATTCCTGCAGATACTCTGCCGGTAAACGGCACCCGGACACTCACGCTGATCTGTAGCGGAGGGGGGGAAGAGAAGACAGATGCCCCGGCGATCTCGGTGAACGGGATGCCGCTGACAGCAGAGGTCTCTCTTCCTGTGCCGGGCCTGTTGTGCATGACACTGCCCCCCCTGCCGCTGGGTGATGGTGTATACACCGTCACCGCAGCGGGCGCTTCTCCCGGATGTGTGGTGAGAGTAGCGGTTGCGACCGTGGCAGCACCGTCCGGTGCTGTTCCGGATGCAGCAGATGCGCCCGGTGACGCTGATGCCGATGCCGATGGCGGCATCTTCGCAGGCATATCCCGGTTCTTTGCTGCCCTCTTCTCTTCATCTGCATCGGAAATGTCCGCACCCGGGAATGGCACCTCCTTCCCAGTGGCAGGCAGTCTGCCGGATGCAACACCCCTCCCCGACACCCCGGCCCCGGAGATGACGGCAACACCTGCAGAGGAGAGCAGCTCGCCGGTGATGACCGGGGGGGGATACTGGTGGAGTCTGTGCCGTCAGGAGCGTGGATCAGTCTGGACGGCAAATCGACCGGGCAAAAGACCCCCGCCCTATTCGCCGGGCTCAAGGAGGGCAACCATCGCATCGGTGTCTCATCTGTACTTACCGATGACTCACGATCTGATACGGCCTGGGTCTATCCGGGGGGGCCCTTGGTTCTATCTTCTTTGACTTATCAGGCAGTCTCCCCGAGGCGACCATACAGGTAACGAGCGGCACGGATGAACCGGTAATGTTTACCGTGAACGGAAAACTCCCGGAGCAGACAACACCTGCAGAGGTGACGATCATGGATGCCGATTCATTCGTTGCCGTCACTTCGGATGCCGGATATCAGACGTATCCCCCCTGAACTACCAGCGTGATGCCGGGACGCTCTCCCTTGTCCCGGCCGCGTCCGGGCCCTGCACTGTTGTGGTCACATCCGACCCGGCAGGTGCGGAGATCTTTATCGACGGCAGAAGAACAGGAGAGATCACGCCGTCTGAAATCTCCGGACTCTCCACCGGTCACCACCGGGTCGCCTGTTCCCTGCCGGGTTATCAGCCGATGGCACGGGTGGTATCCGTGAATGATCTCCCGGCACTCCCGATGCGGAGGCAGGGTTTACCCTCTCGTCGTATTCAAACGGCGAGATATGCGTGACATCAGAGCCCGCGGGTGCAAAAATCTACCTCTATGATCGCTACACCGGTCTGGTGACCCCCCCCGCGACGATCTCCGGCCTTCCGATAGGCACCTATGCAATCGGTCTCTCATCAGAGGATGAGACCCTGATCCGCGAAGCCACCGTCCTCCCGGACACCGTGGTGACGTATGAATTCCGGTTTAAAACAGATTGACCGGGATAAAAAACATGAACACGAGTATGATTCCCATGTATGCAAAACAGAACGGCCCTTCCGGGCCAAAGATTCTCTGCCGCCTCACCGTGGCAGTGATTGTGGCAGCACTTCTCCTCTGTGCAGGGGGGGCTGCCGCGGGACCGACGACAAACATCACCGTGACCAAGATTGCGGCAGATACCGGTGACGTCATTGCCGAGAAGACGGTGGACTATCTCTGGATGCAGGCGAACCTGCCGGTGCAGGGCGATGGCGTCACCCATTACTACCACCAGGGTCCGGTCTTCTCCGACGATAAGGAGGTGGCCTGGGACCGCAATGAGACGACAAACTTCAAGGACCATGGGGCAGTGATGGGCACCGATATCGCCGACCTCTGCGAGCTGGTCGGCGGTGCTGCACCGGGGGGGATGAGATCATGGTGAAGGCCGGAGATGGCTACCATGTGGAGTTCCCGTATGAAAACGTCTGTACCCCCCCGACCCCCCCGTCAGACCGATGGTCGTTACCTGGTACAATGGTGAAGACGCTGTCTCCGGAGAACGGGCCGGTGTCGGGTATCCGCCGGAGGACTACTACAGCGGCATGCGCCTCATCTTCTTTGCAGACACCTCCACCAATGCAGAGGGGGGGAAGCATATCTATGGAAACTGGGATATGCATGAGACAATGCCTGGATCGGTGCAGCACTTCTTTGATCTGATGCCATCGAACAACGGCTACACCGTGAAGCATGTGGATGAAATACGTATCTATGAAGGCGGGTTTACCGGGGAAACCTCCGCACCGGTCAAGTCCCTGCAGGCTGAAGCCGGAGAAACCGGCGCTGCAATGCCGGACACCACACCTACACCCGCTCCGCTGGCGCTCATCGCTGCAGGATTTGCCCTTGCCCTGGTGCCGCTGCGCCGGAGGTTATGATGAAGCAGCTGATTTTGGTGCTTGGTCTCTGCCTTCTGGCCGCCGCCTGCGTATGCGGCTGCACGGGGGGGACGGCTGAGACGACCGTGGCCGTTCCGGAACCCCCCCTGCCGGGGGGGAATATTACGATCATAAACGGGGGGGATTCCGAGATGGTTTTGGACTGGGACGCGATCACGGCGATGCCCGCCTTTGAAGGGTACGGGTATGGTGTCTCCACCGTGGGAATCAAATACGGCCCCCTATGAGGTGAAGGGTGTGCGCCTCACCGACCTCATCGCTCTTGGAGGGGGGACTTCGGGCCGGAGAACCTGACCTGGATCTCGGCGCCGGACGGCTACCTCTGGGTCTTTGACTATGAACAGGTGCAGGGTGGGGGGTTCATCACCCTCGATGACGGCCTCAAAGAAATTTCGGCACCGCCCCCCCTGACTGTGATCATCATGTACGAGCAGGATGGTCTGCCCCCCCTGACCTACAATGATGGCGGCCCCCCCTACCGCATGGTGATCGCAACCGATACGCCTGACGTGATCACCGAAGGCAGTTCCTGGGTGAAATGGGTGGATACCATTGAAATCAAGTAGTTCCCGGACATCTCCCCCCCTTCTTTTTTTGCTCATCTGTTGTTCTCTGCTGGTCATGTCCATTGTGGCGGGGTGCAGTGACGCAACGGAGAAGACGGTCGTCAATGTGGTTCCAGCGGGCAGTCTCTTGGGCCCGATGGAGACGATGGAGGCCGAGTACGAAGCCCTGCACCCGGATATTGATATCCGGAGCGAGGGGGGGCACGGCAGTATCCAGTGTATCCGGCAGGTGACTGACCTGCATCGGGACTTTGACGTGGTCATTGTCGCAGACGAGTCGCTGATTCCCGACATGATGTACATCCCCCCCCGTGAGGACGGGAACGAAACCTATGCGGTGTCGTACACGCCTCTGGCCCGCAATGAGATGGTCATTACCTACACCAACCTGAGCCGCTACAACGATGAGATCACTGAAGAGAATTGGATGGAAATTCTTTGCCGCCCGGATGTCCGGACGGGCATATCAAACCCGATGCTCGACGCAGCGGGTTACCGCGGTCTGATGGTGCTGCTTCTCGCGGAGAATCACTATGGCACCGAGGGACTCTTTGACACGATTGTTACCCGCAATCTTGCGCAGGAACCGGTAGTGGTGCGCAACGGCAGCGCAGCTGAGGTCATCCTCCCGGAGATGATGAAGACGTCCGGGCCAGGGCTTGTCATCCGGGACGGCAGTGTGCATCTGCTCTCCCTTCTGGAGGCAGGCGGCATCGATTATGCCTTTGAATACCGGAGTGTGGCAGAGGAGCACAGGCTGCATGCCCTTTCCCTGCCGCCGGAAATCGATCTTAGTTCACCGGCATATGCGGACCTCTACGACGACATCAACGTGAGCCTCTGCTACCAGCGGTTCAGTTCAATCGGCAGTGAACGGACCGGGCGGCCCATCGTGTATGGCATCACCGTGCCGACGACAGCCACCCACCCGAAAGAGGCGGAGGAGTTTGCAGCGTTTGTTCTTCAGTCGATGGCAGCTGGGTATGATACCTGGCCCCCCCGACCGTATTCTGTAACAAATATTCAATCCTGATCCTCATCTCTTTTTTACGCGTTGATCGTTTCTCGTCACCAGTATCTCTGTGAGTCAGACCGGTAGTGATTTTGTGGATCCGGTTGCAGAAAAAAATGGAAATCAGAGAGCGTTTAAGTCCATCACGGTTCTGATGCTCCGGGCACTCTCCGGGTGATGATGAAGGGCATCCCCCCCTTCCCGGTCTGAATCTCAATGGAGAAGACCGTCTCCGGGGACAGACCTTCTGCAGGATAGAGGAGAATGGTGAATATTTCACCGGGCTCGATGATGAGGTCGTTGTCCGCCTGTTCTCCCGGATTGACATGGCTCCGGGATGCCACCGTCCAGTTCGGGCGCTCCAGCGGCATGTTGCCGGAGTAGCGGAGTGCCTCGACGTGCTCTGGTGCGGATATCCTGACATCTGCGGTCTCCATGTCAACCCCCCCTCCCATCTCGCCTCCCATCAGACGCAGGGAGAGCGAGACTGCACCCATCATATCCGGATGGGTGGGGGGGCCTTCGGCCACGGTGACGCCCTCATATGGTCCGCCATTGTCGGCAAACCCGTAGACATCCCCCCCGTCAGTGATGAGTGCATCGGCGGATGCCTCAACGAACTTCGGGATGATGCCCTTATCGTGGTCCGTGGTCAGGGGTGATCCAAGCAGGAAATGGATCAGGATCACAATACCGATGACGGCGATGACACCAATCACGAGGTCTGCACCGGTGACGGCGTCTTCACGGTGGGGGGGGTTCATAGTATCTCTTCTGTTCTGCCCTGATGTTAATATTCGTGTTTATCGCAGGCGGCGCCGGATACCGTAGCCGATGATGAGGAGCAGGACGACCCCCCCCGCTGCAATCGCCTGCCGGAGAGAGGTGTCATCCGTTTCTGCTGTCATGTCATCCCGTAGCGGTCGGGCGTCCTCCCAGTCTTTTGAAAATACTGCACTGAAGTAGGCACCTGCCTCCGGACTTTCGACGATGACCCCCCCTGCCTCACGGTTAAAGGAGGGGGGGGAGTTCTCGTTCCAGTTCACCGATGATATGAGCACCATGTCACCGTCCACGATGACGCCCTTGTTGTGTACCTTGTCCGGGTATCCGGAACCGATGCGGGCAAGGCGTGCCTCCATGGGCAGGTTCTCTGCTGCGGCAACGGCGTTGATGTGTGCGATCATCTCATCGTTGTCGTTCTTTCCTTCCGTATTGAACCAGTAGCTGTCGAGAATGATTCGCACGGAAACTCCCCCCCTCCGGGCGGCGTCCATTGTTGCTTCAAGGTAGGGATTGGGAGCGCCCTTTGTCCAGTTGCTGATATATGCCTGCTGTATGTCGACCGAACGCTCCGCCGTTTCGATGAGTGCCGGTATGAGAGATGCGGTGTCCGGAGCAAGGACCGGAGTCACGCGGGCATTGTCAAAGGAACGGGTGCCGAATGTCGGTTTGTATGAGTCTCCGGTTGTCTTTTCCGGCAGGTCGCCGGTGCCGGGAAACGGTATGATATCACCCCCGGCCATGTCGGTCTCAAAGACGTCTGCAAAGTAGTCTGCCACCCGCGGGTCGGTGATAAGTACGCCCCCCACCCCCCCCGGTTTCCTGCTTTGCCTTTCTCCGGAAATCCGCTCTCTTTGAAGTTTTCCGATGTTACCAGCACGACCTTGCGGTCGGCAATGATATACTTGGCGTGGTCATAGCGGTAGCGGGCATGGGCATTGTCTGTTGTCTCCATCGTGTATACTGCGGCACCGTTGTCGCGGAGGTATGCGACCACGCCCTCCTCCTCGGTGCTGATGCCGCCGACCGGCCCGCCCTCAAGGAGGATGGTGATACTGGTGCCGTTGTTCCGTGCGGCGGCAACGTCCATGGCGATGGTCGGATCGGCGAACTCATAGACGTTGATGAGCAGTTCTGTGTCTGCAAGGTTGATGGCCTTCCGGATCATCTCCTGTGATGCATCCGGTGCCGTGAATGCCGTCCCGGAGACGCCACTGAAGGAGATGGGGGGGAAAACCGGGACTGGCCGATCATCAGGGGGGGCGGGGGGGGTCCCAGACCTCGTCTTCATAGAAATGTACCTGCCCTCGCGGCAGACGACATCCTTTGGCCAGGTGATGCAACTGGTCTCCTGCCCGTCCTCCCGGAGAATGACTTCGTCGCCTTTGTTTGCCAGTTTCAGCGTGCCGGTGCGGATCATGTCCGGCACATCGGGTGTGGAGTCATACCATTCATAGTCCGGGTAGTTGCCGTGCACCGTGCGATAGGCTTTTGCCCGCTGGGCTATGACCGTTCTCCCGGTGGCCCGGTCGCCGTCCGGAAACCGGGCACTGCCCCCCCCCGTCTGATATCGAGACACCGGTGAGACGGCCCGTGCCGGTGATGACGAGGTATTCGTCGGCCTCTCCCTTGTACCAGGTATCCGGGCAGACCTCGGTGATGGTGAATGCCGCGGTCACCGTGCCGCAGCAGAGGAGGCAGAGCATGAGTGCAACAGAGAGCGTGCGCATATCTGAGAGATGCGCAGGGGGGGGAGAGATACTCTTTGCGGATCATATCCGTTCCGGTCTTTTGGCGAACGGCTTATGTCCCGGAATGGTGATGATGTATGAGATATACCGATGGATATGGCAGCAGAAAAAAGCGAAGACCTTCTGGTCGTTAAAGCGGGCGGCAGCCTGACAACAGAGATTCCGGCACTATGTGCACTTCTTGTAGCATCCGGCCGGGACCTGCTGGTCGTGCCGGGCGGCGGCCGCTTTGCCGATGCGGTCAGGGACAGTGGTGCTGAAGACACTCCGGCGCACTGGATGGCCATCTGTGCAATGGAAGAGATGGCCTGGCTCTGGGTGGCTGCCGGGGCAACGCCGGTGGAAGGGTTGCATGATCCGGTAGTGGGTGTCTCGGTGCTGTTGCCCTACCGGGTGATGCGACAGGCAGACCCGCTGCCGCATTCCTGGGATGTGACCTCTGACACCATTGCCGCATGGGTGGCAACGGCACGGGATGCCCCCCCGCTTCTGCTTTTGAAGTCAGTGGATGGAATCTGCTGTGAGGGAGTACTGTGCGAATCAGTTTCCGGGGGGGAAATGGAGGTGTCAACAATGGGGGGGACCGATGTGGTGGACCCGATATTTTTGTCCTTTGCCCGTGCATCCGGTGTCCGGTGGGCCATCGTGAACGGCCGCAAGCCGGATCGCATCCGCAGCTTCCTTGAGGGCGGCAGGCCCCCCCCGGCACCTATTCTTATCCACATCTTTAATAGTTTTGATGCCGAATTAATGAGTTAACTATGGCAATAGAGAAGTGTACTTCCTGTAATGTCCCGCTCGCATCAGAGGGCTGGACAAAGTTCCCCCCCTGCCCCCCCAAGTGTGGGGGGGAAACCATATACCGGTGCCATGACTGCCGGCACCAGAGTATTCCATACGAATGCAAGAAATGCGGATTCATGGGGGGGCCCTGAAATATGGGAGACGTAGCAGTCATCATCAAGATTATGCCCGCGTCACCCGACGTCGACCTCGTGGCACTGCAGGCGTTAATCAAGGAAAAGCTTCCCGGAACACAGGATCTGGTTGTCGAGCCTATTGGCTTTGGCCTCTCCAGCCTGAAAGCTGCAATCGTTGTCCCGGACGCTGAAGGGAGCACCGAAGAGGCCGAGGAAACCCTTCGTGGCCTTGAGGGTGTTGAGTCTGCAGAGATTATCTCTGTTACCCTGACCTGAGAACAGAATATCTGTTCTTATCAATTTTTATCATTGGGCCGGTGTGCCTGTTTGGTACGTTGGCGTCTGTAGTGGATCAAACGAGTTGTTGAGTATTTTTCCCCCCCACGGGTTCGGATGTCTGGAACGTGGGTGGGCCGGATTGTTTTGATTCCCATCCGTTGTATGACGGGTAAACGATTGGCTCATAAGATATTAATTACATGAAGTCAAGAGTCATGCACGTAGCACACAGAAAAAATGTTGCACGGGTTCTATAAATATCGAAAGTATATATTGGTTAATTAACAAGCAACAATATCCATATTTGAATTAACATACGCATCAATCGGTGAGATAAATGAAGAAAAAACTCATATTTTTAGTCCTTATTTTTATTTTTTTATCCGGAGTTATTCCCGGATGTGTTGAAAACAATAATCAGGATACTGAAAAATTTCCGTCAGATAATCAAACCGTAAATGTAAGTGAATTAAATTCCCTGACAGAAGAAAAGACTGAAATGCTTGATAAAATGCTGTGGGTTCCTGAGATCATATTTGATGGCAATACGTCAGATTCGGTCATAAATGCCACCGCTGAGAAATATTTTGGGGGGAAAACAGTCCCTGGAAGATAAGAGACGAACCAGTTTATGTAAACTCCTATCTCAAATCAGATAAAGACCACTTTGAAGGATACAAAGCTGATTTACAGAATGACAGCCTCGTGGAGATCGGAAACCCGGCTTTACCCTGGTTATACACAATTGTTGAACCCGAAAAAGCGATTGACGGAGACATTATATTGGCGACATATATATCAAGAGAAAATATATCCGAAGAATTCAACAGGATCACGGATTCCGGAATCCCCATTAAAAGAACAAAATCCGCAATAATCAGCACATCATATGCAGCAAATAATTCAGATTCTAAAATGACCACCGCAGTTGATGAATGTAACAGAGATGAAAATGTGCTTTTTGTGCTCAAAATATATCTCAAGTGCTGATACGTTTGATTTCGGACCCCCCCTCATAAGAAAAAACCATTTGAATTAACGACCCTGGAGAATTGCTGCGAAGCGAAAGACTGCGTGTGTTGAAATGCAAACTGGTCGGATCAATACCGGAAACGGGGGGACTGCACTGAGTCCCCCTTTTTTCCCTTTTTTGACCCTCTTTGACCTCATGTTTTAATGAATCTGAGGGTAAATCGGACGTATTTTTTGCTCATATTTATTGCTGAAAAATACGCCTGTAATGCATTTTATTTGCTGAAATATCGGTTGATTGCAGATTAATAAGGGGGGGTCGCGATTGATTGTAATTTTGGAGAGGACGTATGGGTTGTCTCAACTGAGAAAGGGCCACTCAGGGCTTCTGTGTGGGTGCGGTTTTTTGGAGGTTTGGTCATTTTGGAGGTTATTTAAGCATTGTTTAACCCGATGAGGATTTTTGGTTCCCAACGTAACAAGAACCGTGGCCCGCAGCAACGGGCGGTTCTCTCCTCAACGATCATTTATCAAATCGTACCCGTCATCCCGCAGTCTACTCCACCCATGCCGGCATCCCGGAAAGATAGGTATCTGCCTTTTCCTCTGCCATATCCCGGCTCAGATCCTGTATCTGCATCAGAAATGCGGCCATGTTCTCACGCACGTCATCAAAGCTCTTCAGGCTGCCGTCTGTTTCGGTGCAGCGCACACAATAGGGGGGGTTCGCCGGATTCCCGCCGCCCCCACTCATCGGGTCTGTGTATTGGCATGCCGCAGCTCAGGCATTGTCGGGAGGTGACCTCGGTGAATGCAAGCCGGTATCCATCCGGGTCTTCAACGGTAAAATTCCTGACACCATAGGATTCGTCTTTGATATCCTGTGTGAAACGGACATTGTTCTGCTTTAGTTCCCGGTAGTAGTCATTGATATCTCCGTCAATGTTCAGATACAGCGTTACGCCAATGCCGAACGGTTCCTCCGTGTCGGTACCGTGATCCTTCGCCGGTATCACCATCAACACCATGCCGTCCTTTGACAGGTCGGCATACTCAGGATTTTCGGCGTTGGGAAATACCATTTCCGTCTCAAATCCGAGCATGGTGGTGTAGAATGCAATCGTGTTCTTCATGTCCCGTACGGCAAGCAAGGGTGAAAGCATACCCATCTTTATCATCTCCTCTGGTCTGGCAGAGCATACTGCATTGGTGCTATATACGGTTTTTCCCGGATCAGCCTGAAACCACAGAGTAAAGGTCATCCATCTCGTTATGGACAGTCGGCTGGCTCACCGACCATGCATCCCGGATGGGATCTTTTTTTCACCGTTATCCTTATCGGTGCGGCAATCAGATTTCATCTCTGACGTCCGGGAAAAAACAGAACGTTGGAATAATATTCTGTCTGAACACGGGGGGGCGTAGACAGTTGTTATGAACAATTCCATGAAGAGATATGCCGTTTGTCTTGTTCTTTTCGTACTTCTGAGTGGTCTTCCTCTCGTTGGTGCGAACTGCCAGACAGGGACTGAACCAGGATACTACATCGTCCACTGGTATACGTATGACAGTGCAGAAGTCTATTTTGATGACGAGTATAAAGGCACTATCAGTGATAGTGAACTCGTTGTCCCGGTGAACCTGACAGCACTGCCATACCGCAGGTATTCCATCACAAAAGAGGGGCATGCGACCTTCACCGGCTATATCAATTCGGTTCCCGCACCGGGAGAAACAATTGATCTCCATCCCTGGTACGTGCAGACAGAACAACCTGAACCCGAATGGGACGGTGGTGACTTGGGATGGTATGTGGTGCATGAAAGCAAAAGCAGAGAAGGGTCCTCCGTCTACTTTGACCGGACGTATATGGGTGAGATTGCAGACGGGACACTCAGGTTGAGGTGAATCTGAGCGAACCTGCCTTCACCGAGTACCGGGTTGTTGAACCGGACGGGTGGACAAGTCATACCGTGAGTATTCAGCACATCCCTCCGGCAGGGGGGTACCGTGCATTATTATGCATGGGTGCAGTCAGCCCCCCCTGGCCCCCCCGCCGATGCGGCCCGGCCCGGATGCACCGGAATCACTTCCCACAACCCCCCCGGCAGCCAGTCCCGAAAACACTACTGACAGTGAGGGGGTGAAGACACCCGGCTTTGGAATTGGAATCCTCATCGGCGGGCTGGTGATCGCGGCGTGTGCGGTGAGGAGATGGTAAACAGTGCACCCGACAGGAGTCCGTATTGAGACCGGCAACAGGGATGTTGCAGGTCGGCGATACACTTAATTGAGGTGGGGGGGGTGTTTTTTATTTCAGGCAGATTCCTGAAAGTTCTGAATCATGGGTGTACGTTTGCTCCTCCTCCCGGAGTTGGACTGACGGGAGCACCGGAATTGTCCTGATGCAACAGGAATGATGCAAAATGGGAACCGGCCCTGAATTATGTGATAGAAATGGAGAAATACACCTATTATACCCTTCTGCTCATCGGCGCACTGCTCCTTCTGTCACTCTTAAGGTTCATCCCTTTTCATCAGTTATTCCCGGATATAGATACCGAAGAAAAGATGGTCGATATCACGCATTTCGACCTCCATGACAATACATCCGGATCACTGGTACAGGGGGGGGCGATGTTTGCAGGGATGAGTGACGTAACCCGTCAGGTGATCATCACCGCCCGCATTTGGATATCTCCAAAAGACTTCGGGGGGGCGTGGAGTTTTCCATCCCTCAGGAGTGGGTGGTTACAGAAAAATACAGCAGTTATCCCGGAGGTGAGATGGAATCCCGTCCTGAATCCTTAATATCTGAATGGCATACCGGTGGTTTGGCAGAATACAACAGAAGGGTGAGAATTACACGGTATGTCGATTCCTACGATACCTATATTTCCGGCGAGGGAAAGGAAGGGTATGTCGTTCTGCTCCTTCAGCCGGAGGGTGGGAAACATCCTCCTGAAGAATGCCATATTTGTGTTGGTGTCGGGAGTAAAATGATCAAAAACATTTCGGTAATCCATCCGACCTTTGGAGAATATGCCGTGAATTTTACCCCCACCCGGAAAGGATCTGCATATGCCCATCTCCGGATTCTGAACCGTCAGGAGGAATGGGTGGGGGGGTGAGCAACCCCACCGATGAATTTTATTATCCCATATCTTTTTGGTCTAAAAAATGATAACTGACACAGAATGAACGGCAGCGTGGTATATGGGCTACCTGTAGGAACCCTGAAGTGGCTTACCCTTCTGATCCTGATTCCCTTTGCCTGCATGACTGCGGCAACCGGTGCCGGACTATCATCCTTTGATGCGGCACCGGGCACGATTCTCACCCTCACCGATGATCTTGATGCCCAGGAAAACCCGGCAATCGACGGAAACACCATCGTCTGGAATCATGTCAGTGAAGAGAATCCTCTAATCGTGGTCTATACCATCACAACCGGAGAGCAGACCGAAATCCCGGTATATATCACAGACCGGCGAGAGGGCCCGCAGATCTCAGGGGGGGACTACATCGTCTGGACAGACAAACGCAGTGCCGGTTCGCCGCGGGATGTGCAGGCCGTGTATCTCTATACAATTTCCACCAAAGAACTCCGGAACATATCATCCGAAGCTGCCAGACCGGAAAACCCGCAGATATCCGGTGATTATGTGGTTTGGCAGGATTCCCGGGAGAAGGAAGGCTATAGCAGCAGGGACATCTATCTCTATCATATCCCCCCCACCGGGGAGGAAACTGTAGTCTGCACAGCACCGCATGACCAGCGGGCCCCCCCCGCATCTGGGTGATCGGATTGTCTGGACGGATATGCGCAACGGAAATGCCGATATCTATATCTATACCATCTCAACCGGTGAGGAGACTGTGTTCACAACGGATACCGGTGATCAAACCGTATCTGATATCTTCCGGGATCAGGTTCTCTGGACTGACACTACATCCGGTGAACTGCGTCTCTCGAATCTCACCAGTGGGACAGATCGGGTGGTCTCCGGCGGCACTTCATGGAAGATGGGGGGGCTGCTCTTTCTGGTGACCGGGTGGTGTGGAGCGATGCTGCCTTCCGGGGGGCAGCGATATCCCGGATAATGACCTCCACCTCTTCAACCTCACCGGGGAAAAGGAGATGCTCGTATATCCGTCCCGCTACCACAGCCAGGGCCGTCCTGCCATATCCGGAGATTACATTGTCTGGGAAGAGGGGGGGGAGATATCCGGCTCTTCACATACATACCCGGGGGGGCTCGCCGCCTCCCTCTCAGGAGACGCCCGGCTTTGCAGCGCCGGGCGCCCTCCTGTCATCCGGCATCTTTCTTTCAGTATGGCGGAGGGCCGGGGGGGGAGGTGAACACTTCGAAAGAGGGTAACGATCTCTCTTTACGGTAGATGGGTTACCGGTATCCTATTCCCACTCATGCCTGTCTGCGTAAACGAAAACGCTAATATCTCCCCCCCAACAGTCTGCTCAGCCCTTCGCTGGTGATGATCCCAAGAACTGTTGTCCGCGTCCACCACCGGGAGTGCCGATATGGAGTTTTTCGTCATCTTCTCCGTTGCCTGCTCTATCGACTCTTCCGGCGCCGTGCAGACCACATCCGTTGTAATGATCTCCTCAAGCCTCTCAAGGCGGCAGGCAACGGCCTTTGCAATGTCCCATGATGTGACAATCCCTGAAAGTCTCCCCGATGCATCCGTTACCGGCAGGTGATTGATCCCTCTTCTGATGAGTACTGCCGATGCCGCTTCAATCGTTGCGTTTTTTTCGATGGTGACGACCGGAGTATACATCACATCCTTCGAGCAGATCCGGGAGAGGAACCGGCCGATGATGTAGTTCAACTGGCCACCTTCAATCAGAAAGGCGTCATGGCCGTAATGGGATCTGATTTCTGCATACTCCGCTTCTACTCCGTTTTCGAGCAGTGCTGATACAATCTCCTTTGATTCAGACGGCGGGTAAAGCCAGTCGGACGTGATTGATATGACCAGACATTTCGCCCTGACCGGTGAGAGCCCCCTCTGAGAGCGTGTTGTTTGTGGAGAGGTCGAAGAGATCCACGGCCTTTGTGATGTAGAGGTATGCGTTTGCATCAAATCTCCCGGTAAACGAACCGCCCTGATAATCGAGATAGCTTTCCACCTGAAAGTCCGGGGGGGACAGATCGGGTTCGTCTTTCTGTGCAAGCAGGGTATCCCTCCCGAACTTTTCATACATCGATTCAGAACTCAGGTATGTGGTATGGCCGATCATCCGTGCAAGCGAGAGGCCCTTTTTCGGGAAGGCAACCCCGTAGTAATGGCCGTCTTTCCACTCGGGATCATCGGTAACCGCCCTTCTGCCGATCGCGTTGAAGGCAATCTGTTGCGGGCCTGAGGACGCGGTCGTTGCAATTGCGACCACCCTTCTGACCATCTCCGGGTATGAGACCGCCCACTGTAAGACCTGCATCCCGCCCATCGAACCTCCGGCAACGGCAAAGAGGCGGGTTATGCCGAGATCATCAATGAGCAGCTTCTGTGCCCTGACCATGTCCCCCCCGATCGTCACGATGGGAAAGTCTGTTGCCCACGGTCTGCCCGTTGTCGGGTGTATCGATGCAGGGCCTGTCGAACCACTGCATCCCCCCCCAGCACGTTTGAGGAGATGACACAGAACTGGTCCGTGTCAAACGCTTTCCCCCGGCCCGATTGCAATATCCCACCAGCCCGGTTTCCGGTCCCCCCTCATGCCATCCGGCCGCATGGGCGTCTGCGGTCAGGGGGGGATGGCATATGAGTATTGCGTTGCTCTTGTCGGCGTTCATCCGGCCGTATATTTCGTAGGCAATATCAATGCCCGGCAGCACCCTGCCGCTTTCGGTAACAAAGTCTTCGGCGTATGAGAATGTCCCCCCCTCCTGAATTGCCCTGACCGTCCCTTTCCTATTTTTCATCTTCAGATTCTCTTCAGCGCTTCACTGAGATCTTCAATCAGATCGTCAGGGTCTTCGATGCCGATGGCGAGTCGCACGAAGTTGTCCCGGACTCCCGCAGCTTCTCTCTCTGTTTCCGGGAGCTGTGCATGGGTTGTCGATGCCGGGTGCACGATCAGGCTTCTGGTGTCCCCCCCGATGTTTGCCAGATGGGAAAAGAGCTTCACCTCCTCGGTCAGCCGGGAGGCAGGTTTCATCCCGCCTTTCATGCCCACCCCCCCGACAATCGGCCGAACCCTCCGGTGAGATATCGTTTCGCCCGGTCATGCGATGGATGGGATGAAAGACCGGGATACGAAACCCATTCAATTTTGGGGTGATCCGTCAGGAATTCTGCAACAATTTGGGCGTTTTCAGAGTGCTTTCTGATTCTAAGCGGCAGGGTTTCAAGCCCGGTCAGGAGCATGAATGAATTGAACGGCGATATGCACGGCCCCATATCTCGCATGAACTGCGCCCTCGCCTTTACGATGAATGCCGCATTCCCGAACTGTTTGGGATAGCATATCCCGCCGTAGCTCTCGTCCGGTTCGGTGATCTCAGGGAATGTACCGGAATCCCAGTCGAATGTTCCGGCGTCCGTGATTACACCCCCCCCATTGAATTGCCGTGGCCGCCGATATACTTCGTTGCGGAGTGGACGACGATGTCGGCACCGAAGTCAATCGGCCGGGTCAGGCCGACACCCACGGTGTTGTCGACGATGAAGGGTATCCGGTTTTCGTGGGCGATTTGGGAGAGTCTATCAAAGTCCGGGATGTCCAGCCCGGGGTTTCCGATGGACTCGACAAAGATGCCACGGGTCTTTTCGGTTATCTTGTTTTCAAATGCAGATGGGTCGTTTGCATCGGCAAACGAGACCGTTCTCCCGAGTTTCGGGAAGGTCTGGCTGAAGAGTTCATGCGTTCCCCCCCGTAGAGTTTGTCTCCTGAGAGGATCTCATCGCCAAGAGCGGTGAACGAGAGTATGGCCGTTGATATGGCAGCCATCCCTGATGCCGTTGCAAGCGATCCGACTCCTCCTTCAATTGCCGCCACTCTCTCCTCGAAAACCGCTGTTGTCGGGTTGTTCAGCCGGGTGTATATGTTCCCGGTCTCTTTGAGCGCAAAGAGATTCTTTGCCTGTCTGGAGTCTTTGAAGACATATGCCGCGGTCTGGTAGATGGGAACCGTTCGTGCCCGGGTCACCGGGTCGGGTGTTGCACCTGCATGGACGCAGAGGGTTGCCTGCCGGTATGTTTTATCGGTCATGGTATTACCTCAGGCGGGTGTGTTACGGCAATTTCGTCAAACGCGTCAGCGAGGTATCTCACCTTCTCCGATGGCCCGGATGCCTCTTCTCTGTCCCGTAGGGAAGGCTGGTGTCGATGGTCCTGAGCTTTGGCTGTCCGGTTCCCGATTCGATATCCGACAAGGTATGTTTCAGTGCTTTTGCCATATGGCTTACTGCTGTTTCGCCGTCTGCATCCGGCCCTGCCGGGAGGGGCTCCCGGAAGACTTTCCGAATCTTTTCAGGATCGAAAAGGGCCTCATATGTCTTTTGTATTCTCAAATCCAATGTCCCATCTCCTCTTTTCTTTCTTCCGGCAGAAGGCACCGATCACCATTGTGAACGATACCGGTTATGTTCCGGCCGATGACCCTGATAGGAATGGAAGAGATAAAAATAGATCCGGGATTTTGTGTAGGGTGTCGCAACAACACGGTCCATGTCTGTCGATCAGTATTGGGTGCGATCAGCGGCTGTCCGCCTCATGAATTCTGGTGAGAATTGGTGTTCCCCCCCCGAGTGATGGTCGTCACATATTCCTCAGTACTCACCATGGCGCCGTTTGGCACCTGGGTGATGCGGAGTGCATTGGAATCATAGAACGCGGCAGTCTGCGTGCCCTCTTCATCAAAGACCCGGACGATCCCATCCACCGAAAAGAGCATGACTGACCCGTAGGGGGGGATCTCGTAGTCTTTCGTCTGTTCGTCTGCCGCTACCAGCATGATTTCGTGCGTGAGCAGCACCGGTTTCATCGATTGGTTCACGGTAAGCGGGGGGGCAGGTGGAGTGCTTCCCAGTCGATGGGGGGGTTTTTGGGCAGGAGGGTGGGTGAAGGCTCCGGCAGGAGGTCGAATATCTGCGTGGTCTCGACATCGTAGCGTTCACTGAGGGGGGAAGACCTCGAGGCGGTACTCGCCCGGCCTGAGCAAAGATGCATTGACCATGCAGGAAAATCCCCCCCGTGTGGTGGCGTTAATCCATGTGACGGTGGTGTTCATATCCGCCCTCTCGTGCGACCAGTCATAGTTTTTCGGCGTGGGATGCGTTATGGTGGTCATGACGTGTACGCCGAGACGCTCCCCCCCTTCGGAAGGTTGGTGGTGCCTGAGATCCGGAGGGTATTTTTCCGTGCTGTTCCTATGGGGTCAATCTCAATTTGGGGCGGTGCCGCGATGATATGATAGATGGTGCAGCGGTCACGGGATATTGGATCGGTGATTGCCTGTATGAGGGTGCCGGCGGAGTTGTTTATTTCCATCGACCGGGCCGCGGTGAGCTGGAAGAGTCTGGTATTGCGGTAGAAAGAGGCGACTTCATCGGTGGTCGCATTATACGTGACGCCGAACCGGCCATCCGGTCCCGGCTCCTGCACCACAATCACGTACGTGGCATCGCTGAATCGACGCGTCTCCCCCGGGGGGGGTGAGGTAGTTGTAGGAGCGGTCGAAAGGTAGTTGCTGTTCGGTAACGGTCGCAGTATCCGGCCCGAACAGCCATATTTTGACCACGGATGAACCGGACTGCTGTGCTGTCCCGGTTATTTCAATGGGTTCGCCGGAGATGACGGAGAGCGTTGATTCGGGTGTAGGAAGGGGCAGTTCACGCAGGGAAACGGATTGCGACTGGTTGCCGGTCAGCCCGATCTCCAGTGTTTTGATGCCCTGTGTTACCCCCCCGGCCCGTGTCTCTGCGAACACCATGACGGGATAAGTCCCCCCCGTATGTGTAAACGTATGGGTGGTGTGCTGTCCGGTTGCATTCATGCCGTCACCGAAATCCCAGCGCCATGATGTGCCGGGTGTGGTGGGTGTGGCGTTGAAGATGACCGTGGCAGGAGGAGTATCATTCACCAGTCTCGCGGTAAATCCGGCATCCGCAAGATTTTCACAGAGCATCCGGAGCACGAATGCATCTGAATTGCCCTGTTTATTTCTGAACTGTGCATCTGGTGTGGTCGGGAAGGTGGCATCCATCGTCTTTCCGGTCATCCATATGGTGTTGTTTCCGGCGGCAGCGATGTCAGTTCCCGTTGAATAGCTCTCCTCTCCCAGGAATGTTGCGTAGGAAAGTGTTGTCAGGGGGGGCGTTCAGACGTGCCACGAACGCACTTGAATCCTTCATGAATGTCTGCTGATAGGCGCCGTCGGTGGTCGGGAAGTCCGGTGAACCGGTGACCCCCCCGGTCACGTAGCAGTCCCCCCCGTCCGCATCAACGGCGATGCCTCTGATCCCGTCCGATCCCGTTCCGCCCAGGAGCGTTGCCGCCACAATCCCTGTTCCGGTGGCGTTCAGGTGTGTGACAAATCCATTGGTGGTGCCGTTGTTCGTCTGCTGAAAGGCAGCGTCAGTTGCCGGGAAATCAGATGAACGGGTGTTCCCGGCGATTGCAATGCTGCCGTCGGGACACCGGGCGCATCCCGTTGCCTCGTCGTCACCGGAGCCGCCGATATACGTTGCGAAGAGGAGATCTGATCCGGACGGGCTTATTTTTGCCGCGAACACATCCGTTCCCCCTCCGGTGTGCGGGCAGCAGCTGCCAACCGTTGCCGGGAAGTCATGTGAACCCGTGGTTCCGGTGACGATGACGGCACCGTCCGGTTCGAGGATAATACCGGTCGCTTCATCGTGTCCTGTCCCGCCGAGACGGGTGGCATAGATCAGGTCAGTTCCTTTCGGGTGTAGTTTCAAAACGAACGCATCACCCGACCCCCCCTGCGGGTTCTGCTGGTATGCACCCGTTGTTGTGGGAAAGTCCGGTGAATACGTCGTGCCTGCACAGAGGCATTTCCTTGTTCGTCTACCGCGATGGCAGCACCCCCCATCACCGATTGACCCACCGATTACGGTTGAATACAGAAGCGAGGAGCCTGACGGATCGATTCTGGTGACAAAGAGATCCTGATCCCCCCCGCTGCCTGTTTTTGCGTAGGCTCCGTCTGTGGTCGGAAAATCCGCGGAACTGGTCTTGCCAGTGAGAAATGCGCTGCCCCCCCTGCTGTCCACCGCGATGCATGGATTGTACCCCCCCCGGCACCCCCCCACCCAGATACGTTGAATAGACGATTTGGTGTGTGGTGGCATCGAGTTTTGTCACAAACATCTGTGATGAACCGGTAGCGCTCTCTGAGTAATCCGGAGACTCTGCGTCCGGTGTAACGGGGAAGTCCGGCGAACTGGTGGTGCCGGTGACATAGATGTTGCCGGCCGGGTCGAGGGTAATACGGTTCCCGTCTTCATTGTCCAGCCCGCCAAGGTAGGTGGAGTAGAGAAGCTGGGGGTCGATTGTGAGCGGGACGGTCGGGTCATAGCGGCCGACTACAAACCCGACGTCATTGCCGTCCCAAAGTCGGTAGCAGACAGGCACCGTCACCTCTCTTTCGTCAATCATCTGGAAGCCGACCGGTGCGGATTCGTCTGGATACCGGTGGGTGTCGTAATGATGAGTGTCCCGTCTGTATCGACAGAAATTCCTGTCGCTCCTTCATAGTGAATTCCGATTGCTGAAGGGTTGGCACCGGGGGCCACGACAAATTCCCGCTTCATGTGGCCGTCTGTATCCCGGTAGATGCAGTCAATACCGGGATACAGGTTGTGATAGACAATGCCGGTATATGTGGTGAGGTTCGTGTACCAGCAGGAGGGGGTCAGACCCGGAAAAGAAGCTGGCCGAATTCTCCTGCGGGCCAATTCCCTCAATCACCGGGTGGGGGATCTGCCCCCCCCTCCCATGTCTGCACGATCACAGCATTCCCGGCGTTTTTTTCCCCCCGGCATCCGTGAGCACCACCAGTGAGTCCGGTATAAAAGTGAGCGTGGTGCGTCCACGAAGCACCGCGAAGGCGACCGGTTGCTCAAACTGTCCGGCATTGGGAATGAATCTGACCGGCAGAATGTTGGCGGAGCAGTCGGCATCCGGTGAGATGGGAGTTGATGAGGCTCCTTCGGCTGATACGCCAGCCCCCCCGCACACCACGGCAACGAGTGCGATTGTCAGGAGTGTGAGAGCAGGGACGCGGGATCGAGAGGGGGGCGGACTGGAACACTCATGATGTTACTATTATAAAAAGCGACCATTAATTTTTCTGATACAATCGTCTACATGTTTTAGGTAAGTCGATGATCATGACCGGGCACTTATTGTGCAGTTTCCTGGGAGTTTCATGAGCTGTCCGTGAACATATCGGAATGATGAAGATAAGGGATATTTGTATGCTGGGCGTTTCTGATGGTGAGAACAGCAACGGTCTTTCTGTCCGTCAGCGACATGATTGTTGACTCCGACACTCTCCAATTATCCACAGTATCCCATTGAGGAAATGGCGAGGAAGGGAGTCGCCAGCACTGCGGGCCATCATTTCCGGAGTGCGGATTTCTCTTTTGTTACCCCCCCGGAAAAGGGTTATCCCGGAAGCTGTCGCATCCTATGTACATGTTGGATGATTACTATGCGGTCAGCGAGATCTCCGGTGTGATCGACCGAACCAAAAAACTCCTCTGGCCGTTTCAGTGGGGGGGTGTCTGGCTCCGTATTGCCCTCATCGCTCTCTTCATCGGCGGGGGGGAGGGTTCAACCTCCCCCCCAGCGGCTCCTATGGTGACTTCTCCGATGCTGACCTCCCTCCGGGCAGTCTCTCCGACCTTGGGATGGACGGTCTCGGTCTCATCCTGTTCATCGCTGGTGTGGTCCTGCTGCTGGCGCTCATATGGATGTTCATTGGATCTGTCCTCCAGTTCGTCTTTGTTGACTGCCTCAGCAGTGGCCGGATACTGCTTACCCGGACATTTAAAGAACGCAGCGGTAAGGGTGTTCGCCTGCTGCTCTTCAATATCAGTATCACCCTGATCTTCCTCCTCATCATCGCCGTCCTGGCTCTCATCTTCTTCCTGCCGGTGATGGGCGGGACATCGCCCGGTAATGCAATGGCTATCGGCAGCGTGCTGACGTTCGTCCTCCTGATACTGCTGCTTATCATCCCGCTGGCGCTCATTGCGCTCTTCACTACCGACTTCGTTGTCCCCGTTATGATCCGGGATGACTGCGGCGTGATCGCGGCGTGGCGGCAGGTCATTGCCATCCTCGCACCCGAGTGGAAGCAGGCGCTCGTCTACGTGTCGCGAAAATTGTGCTTGGGATTGCTGCAGCCATCCTCCTCCTGCTCGCCCTCCTGCTCGCCCTCCTCGTCATCGCCATACCCTTCGTGATCATCGGGGTCGTGCTCGCGACGGTCTTCAAGGTGATGAATGTCACGCTCCTCCTCCTGCTCATCCTCTTCCTTGCGATCATCATCCCGGTAGCCCTGCTGATCCAGGTGCCCTTCGTCACGTTCTTCCGCTACTACTCCCTTCAGGTACTGGGGGGGAGACTGAACGCGAAGTACGCCCTCCTTCCCGGCGAATCCATGGATGAACCCCCCCGCCGCGTGATCAGGGGCCGGTCGGTACGGTGATATATGGAGGTTTTCCAGACACAGAAAAACAGGTGGTGGTCAGCAGGGTGAAAGGAACATTTTTCTCCTCTGATCATGAAAACCAGCTCCTGCAAGGGTTCTCGTCACTCTTGCCCTGACACCATCACCATTGAAAAAACAGGTTATTGTATTTGTTTTAATTTATTTTTCAGATAATCAATGGAGAGTTTCACGTCATCCAGATTCTTTGCCCCCGTGAGAATTAATTTCCCGGATGAAAAGAGCAACGCCACGACTTTTGGATCATACATCCGGTAGACCAGACCCGGAAACTGTTCGGGTTCATATTCAACACTCTCATGACTTAACGTGATAACCACTTTATTGAGGTTAATAAAATTTCCACTATCATAGGAACAGACCATATTTGAAATAACCACATCAGGGGGATTCAATCGTCTTTATACCCAGCTCGTTTAGCTGACGGACAATGGTAGCAAGGCCTTCCTGAAATTCTTCATTGTCTGATATTCCCGTCATGACGATTTTCCCTGATGAGAACAGCAGGAGTGCAATATCAGGGTTTTTCATATGATAAATGGCACCCGGAAATTTTGCTTTATTTAAATCACAGCCATCCAGTACGCCTGAAAGATATTCAATATCAATAGCTTCTGCAACACTTCCGGAAGCAACAATATTTTCAATTTTCAGTGAACTATATTCACCCACATCATCCATCGCCCTCTGTTATGCTTCTAAAACGATAACTATTCGCCAATAATTTTATCTTTGCCTCGTTAACGGGCCAGTTTCGGATCTTATTATCAGAGAATTAGTCCCGGATGATCGTCGTGATCGTACCGATCTTTTGAAACATCTGCACACTGCTACCCTCCCCCCCATCATTTTAGTTGTGGGCTTTCTGCCTGTGTTCTTCGTAAGATTAATGTGTATACTCCGTCCATACCCGATTCATACCGGTATCATTATGGGAGAAACATCTGTTTATGCACATATTTTGATTGCACGAGTGCCGGACTCGGTTCTCCTGTCCACCTCATATTCATTGTGGGAATTTTTTATGGAGATCTCTTTTCAGATATCGGACGTTACCTGCTGATGTTTTTGTCCCTGTTTCTCATCATCTACGGCATATATCTGGGAAATTCGTCAGATGATCGTGCTGGTTGCATGCAGGAAGAAGAACGCCACTTACCCACGGATGCAAAAATTCTGAAAATAACTGCCGTTTCATCCATTACAACCGGTCTGTTGCTATCTCTGTATTTCGGGGGGGCACCGGCATTTTTGTTTGCCCTTGCATGCAGTCTGCTGTTTCTTTTGTATAATTCCCTGCTGAAGAGGGTGCCTCTTCTCAAGGACATCATCGTCGGCTTTGGATTTACCTTTCCGTTGCTATATGGTGCCCTGATACATTCGGGGGGGATGTGCCGCCGATTTTATTCTATTTTGTCGTACTCAGTTTTCTTGCTGGATTTGGTATTGAGATACTGTGTGATATCAGGGATAGGGAAGAGGATGTTCTGTCACACGTTAACACCCTCCCGGTTATCACATCAGAAAAATGTTGTGCACTCATTACCTCGGCAATCTTCGGCTGCATCATTATTCTTGATCCGTTGCCATTCTTTTGGGACATTGATGCAGGATTATACCGAAATTATATCTTTCTATTTCTGATCATCATTCCGGTTGCAACCTTTGCCGTAATGATTTTCTCCCTCTCAAAAAATGCCGGTCCAGATAATGCCGGGAGATGGATCACCTATGCCCGCCCGGCGATGCTGGCAGGCTGTCTGGCATATGTCCTCGGGGTCGTTTTTCAGGATCAGTTTATATGCTTTTTATGAGATTTTATGGTATGGAAGAAACCGGGCATGAAAAAGATATTCTGGTATTTGTTTACAATGCGGACAGCGGTGTCTTCAGTGAATTAAAGGATTATGTCCATAAGGCTGTTTCACCGTCTACGTATGACTGTCCCTTGTGTGCACTGACCTATGGGAGCACGGGGATGAAGAAGGAATGGAATACCTTTTTGAAAGAGCTTGACTTCAGGGTTGAATTCCTGCACCGGGACGAGATGGCAAAAAAATATCCCGCTGTTGGCGTCCCTCTTCCGGCTGTATTTAAGAAATCGGGTTCGTCCATGAATCTGGTGGTGAATGCAGGAGAGATCGGGGGCATGCAGGGATCTTGAGGAACTGATGGACTTGTTGACGTACAAGCTGAAACACGTGGGTGTCATGATGAAAATGATGCACTGAGAATCCGAATGGACGGCATAATCCCTGCATTCCATCGGCGGAGGATACAACGGGGGGGTTATTCTTTCCTGTCAGCGTATGAAATATCGCAGACCCCTTCAACACGAAACACAATCAGAAAATACCGTGAATTCCCCCCATTGGAAAATAAATGAAATGGGAGCGGTCTCACTCCTTCTTCAGAACACCGGCTGCAACCAGCAGACTACCGACAAGGAAGACCGGAACCATCAGTGTGGGGAATTCCGGAACGGGTGGGTCCCGGGGTATCGGAACCTCGATGATAATCTTCTGTCCTGCCAACCGACAGGTTCAATCAGGACTGCGCCGATATCACCTGGTCCCGGCGAATACGCAGGGTCTGCAGCAGCGATTAATCCCTGGGAAACAAGGTTATTCCAATCGGCGGTGGTAAACAGTGCAGGTTTCCCCCCCTGGCCCAGTATCTTCAGGACTGCGACCTCGATTTCAACATAGGTGGCACTTCCCTTGTTGTTCAGGATCCAGTTGATCCTGTTCCAGTCATCACCTTTCCCAAGGGTTGAAGAAAGACAGGCCATATACGCAGTACCCCCCCTGATTGAACTGCTCCCGGTATCGACGCACCAGCCGGGATAGTCGGCCCCCCCGTGTTTTTCACGAGCAGAAGAGGAATCTGCCCCCCCATTTGTATTTTCAAAGACAGATACGTCAAAGTACGTGCCCATTCCTCCCGGCGAATATATCTCGTCGATCCAAACGATCATATCGGTGGGAAGCATGTCCCATTCTACCGTGGGTGACGACATAGCAATGGCTGGTGCTACCAAACAGAGTGCGGCAGCCAGCAACACTATGCAGAGTTTTTTTATTTTCATAACCTACCTCATTTTACATGCAAAATCGATGGCGTCCCGTCTTCAGCAGGTGAACACCGTCTTGCACATGTGCCCACGTTATCCAATCACTATATATGGTGATGTGCCTGACAGAAGTGCACAGCAATCCCGGTGCATCAGAGGGCAGAGACTCTTCTTTGCTTATTTTCCGGGAGGTATCTCTCATCAGTATTAAAAATGGGTTTCCGGGGGGGATTCTGCTTGAATTTCTGCTCCCGGTGATGCGCTCAGACCCGATCGAATGAGCCCACAAAGCGCTCTTTGATCTCAATCGGTGAGAGCGGGATATTCTTTGCGTCCGAATTTCCCGGTTTTAGGAGGACATGAATAAAGCACGGGCCTGTTTTCCTGTTTTGCCATGCACATTTCAGTTCGTCTGCGGTGTGCACCTTGCAGGTGTGGGTGATGCCTGCTGCGCGTGCATACAACTCCATGTCAACGCCGCTCCAGGCATGCGTCATCTGGTTGCCGGTGCTCCCGAACGCCCCCCCGTTGTCAAGGCAGATGATGGTCAGGTTTTGGGGGGGTTTTTCTGCGGCGATTACCGGCAGAATCGCGGTTCCCAGCAGGCTCCCGTCGCCGTCAAGCACAACGACATCGCGTTCGGTTCCCTGGCTGATGCCAAATCCGATGGGGGGGGATGCCTGCGTATAGCTTCCGAGCATGTAGAAATTCTCGTCCCGGTCGGATGCGGCGTAGAGCTCCTTTCCCGGCACACCGATGTTTGAGACGATCAGTTCATCATCCAGCACCTCTGCAACGGCTTTGATCGCGTCTGCCCGTTTCATCACCGGTTCCGGGAGTCTGCGGGTGTAACTGAGTGCCACGTCCCGCTGCCGGGCGGGGGGGAATATGGTTCCTTTCACCGAGCAGCGGCTGCACTCCCAGACTTTCGGGATGATTAACGCCACATGCGGGCGTGAATGGATATACGCATCCCTGATAACATCCCGGATCTGTTCCAGTTCAGAGATGTCGGATATGATGGTGTAGGGAATGCCCAGCACATCGAGCAGACCGGGAATGTGTATGTTGAACGGCACCTGTGCCGGGATCTTTTCCTCGTAGACCCCTCTCCAGCTTGCAAGGATGGGGGGGAGCGGCAGGTGGTAGAGCACGGTCAGGGACATCATTGCGTTGAACATGTTTCCCAGACCCGAGCTCTGAATATGCACCACCGGTTTTTTTCCGGCGAGACAGAGGCCCGCACACAGACCGACCGCGTCCTCCTCCCGCATGACGGTGATCGTCTGCGAATACGTCTCCAGAAGGGAACAGAGTTCCTTTGTTCTGTCACACGGGAGAATGACCGTCAAGTCGATACCCTCTTCCGAGAGGATCGTACGCACCCGCTCTTCAGGCATAGCTCTTCACCCAGCCTTCGATATCGCGTCTGACTGCATCAACCGTGGCACCTTTCTTCACCCCCCCGAACAGGGGGGGTTCCACCGGGAACCGGGTTTTATCCTCTGCCACGCGTCGGTATCCGCCGCCGGTGATGTTGAGCAGGATGGAGTCATCCCTTCCGACCGCACCCGTCTCCACCGCTTTGATGAGCGATGCCACACATACCGATGCCGCCGGGTCAAGGTCTATCTCCTCTGCGTCGACAAATCGCTTTTCCGCCTCCGTTGCTTCGGTGTTGGTGATAGCGTCCATCGTGCCGTTCGTTGCGATGAGTGCGTCGTAGACACCTCCTCTGACGGCGTAGGGAGGTTCCCGGTTGGTCAGCACATCGGCATAGACCTGACTGACAGCATGACGGGCATCCGGCATATCCGTTTCCGGAATGATCTCACGTCTGTTGTTTTGCCAGGCGTGGGTCATCGGCACAAAGGGTTCGTTCTGTGCAAGGTGCAGGCGTGGCAGGTTTGTCCCGAACCGTCCGTCGCCCTTCAACCGCATCGCCGCCTCCCATGCCGCAATGCCTCCGGTCCCGCTGCCCACCGCCTGGAAATAATGATCCGGCAGTTCTCCTGCCGTAACCGTGCCGTCCAGCATCACCGTTCCCATGCCGTCCCTGCGGGCGACATTCCGTGCACCGCCCTCCGCGACGATGCCGGGTATGCCACAGACCGCGTTTCCGAATGCGATTGAATCGGTATAGTCTCCGTCCACGGTGATCAGACAGACGTTTTCGGTGGGTGTGGTTGTCCAGAGCCGGTCCACCGCAGATTCCGGCACGACCACGACCACCGGGGGGGCACCAGTGATCGCTGATACCTGACAAAACGCCCTGCCGGTGTTTCCGGCTGATGATATCTGAAGAATGCCGTTGCCTTTCTCTTTCATCCGGACGGTGGTCGGGAGTGCCTCCAGTTCCTTGAACGAGCAGGAATCAGTCTGTGCACCTCGTTCCGGCCAGTAGCCGGAAAAACCGATAAAAAGATGTGAGAGCCCCCCCAGTTCCCGTGCCAGTGCTTCGCTCTGGTAGGTGACCGGGCCCGCATCGGAGGGCAGGTATCCTTCCACCGGCAGCCAGTCGGAGAACCGGAATATTCCCGGCAGGGGGGTTCGAATGTCAAGCATTTTTTCCGGTATTCAGCCTGATCAGGCCGGTGCAGCCCTTTGGGCAGACATTGGTATAGTGGTCGGGGGGGATAATGGTCCCGCAGTTCGGGCATCTGAGCACATATTTTTCGGTCATATTCATCACCAGTGAGAATTTACGTTCGGTATCTTTTGTTGCAGCGCTGGCGGGGCGCTGACCCCCCCGTTCCTGCTTTTGGTCTTCCGGACGTTCTGCAATGGATGTCAAAGGCGTATGTCCTCCACCCTGATCTGTGTCCCGGATGACTTGTTCAAAATCATATTGACGACTCCCGTATGTCCGAGATACATCATACAGAACCCCCCCGGCAAAAACTTCTGTCTTTTGCCGAAGACCGGTGCATGGTTTACCGTCCTTGCCATACCTTCAAACCCGGTTATGTGGTAGGCTTCGATATCTTTGTATGCCTGTCCACGCGAGAACTGCGGGCCGACCACATGAGTGGTGATGACCCCGCTGACGGGGGGGGATGCGTCGATCACTCTGAGCACATGCTGGACCGGGCAGCCCGCACCCATCGGTCTGCCAACCACGATGTCCCCCCCGCTCTGATATCCCATTTCTCAACGAGGTCCGGCCGGAACGGGTGGATGATCTTGCGTGCGGAGATCTCGCCCGGCAGGGGGGGTTCAAGGATGAAATCATACGGCTCTTTGTGAATGTCGAAACCGGAGTAGACCGCCTCGGAGGCATGACGCAGTCCGGGAGCACACGCTGGTAGAACGGGCAGTCCCCCCCATGGGATTTTGTGCCTTTTTTTATCTGTTCAAGAAACGCTGCGCATGACGCCGCCCCACATGCCCCCGCAGTCTTTCCCCGGAGGTGTCCAGCTCATATTGTTAGTCCCCCCGATAGAGGTAATCCGCCCCCCCGTCCAGTTTTCGGATCACCCCCCCGAAATGGTTCTGCCACCCGATCTCGGTCTTGCCGATGCAGATCGTGCAGACGCCAAGGGGCGGGGGGCACCCCTGAGCGTGATCGTATCCGGGTCGTGTATGTCGGGGCACTCGTCAATCGCACGGAGCAGGTAGCGCATACCGGTCCCCTGCACGGCATTAGTCTCGATGATGTCGATATCCGCGTTCACCTCCTTGATCCGCTCACGGAAGACCTCTTTTTCCGCCTGTGATACGAGGTCGATGCGGGTCACGACGGCCATGTCGGCAAGGGCGATCATCGGCGCCATCTTCAGGGGGGGCGTGTTGATGCCGTTCACCGCACTGGTCACGACTATGCCCAGCGACTGGGTGGTGTAGGGAGAACACCGGAGACAGAGTCCGGCACTCTCGACGATCAGGATGTCGGCCTGTTCTTCTTCGGCCCATTCGATGGCATCCTTCATCACCATGACGCTTGCATGATCCGGGCAGAGATCACCTGAGTATACTTTTTTGTCGGGATGCCAAACTCCTGTCTCAGCTCCTCATCCTCAAACGCCCGGGTGACATCAATCTTCAGGTAGGCGATCTGCCAGAGTGTGCCGATATTTTTGATGATCTGCTTTACCACTGCGGTCTTCCCGCAGGACGGCGGTCCTGCAATGACGAGCAGTTTCATGGGGATCCCTGACTGCAGATCATCTCTCCTGCACGAATCTGTTCCCGCATCCGGCACAGGGCCCGGTCCAGTTCGATGACCCTGAGCAGCGCTTCCTCTTCCCTTCCGTTCGGTTCAAGCACGTCACTGACCCCGCCGTTTTTCATGACAATCCTCCGGTCGGACATCAGGGATACCATGGGATCATGGGTGACAAAAATAAGCGCTTTATTGTATTCTTTGAGGGTTTCAATCACCCGGTCTTTGAAAATTCCTGCATTTTCCACCTCGTCCAGCAGGATTAACGGGGTATCGCTGATGGTGATTGCATCCGCGACCATGAGCGAACGGGTCTGTCCCCCCCGGAGAGTGCGGTCATCTTTCTGTCGGGGGGGTGGATCTTCTCGCCGGTGAACTCGTTTGCGAGGTCGATGGTCGTTTCGATGAGTCCGGGCTTGACAATCCCACGGGATCGGATGTGCATTGCCAGGAATTCAGACACCTTCAGGTCTGCAAGGCATTTGGTATTCTGAGTAATCAGTGCCACCGGTTTTTTGCAGGGTCGCGTATGTAGTCCTCCGGGGGGGGATGGGCACCATTTACCAGTATGGTCCTACCCGTCGCGGTGTCATTCCGGGCAAATATTTCAATGTCCGTTATGAACGCACTCTTGCCCGAACCGGTCGGGCCGACGATGGATAGTGTGTCACCGGGACGGATGATGATTTCATCAAAGTTTTCCGGTTCCCCCCCTGCCCGGTTCTTTCCGGACAGGACGGTGATCTCCTCGATCCTCTCAGAGTTCATATGTAGATTTCCTCTGCCCCGGATATTATGTTTATCCATTTGTGTGCAGATTGTTGGACATATGTGTCCAATGATATCGATCAAATATCCAATTTATGATAATTAACTCATTTTGGATCTAAAATCCGGATCTGTGCGATCTGCCATTATGCGTCATCGTTACCGGGGAATACCCGGATAAAAAAGGGCATGCGGTGTACTCTGATCGTGGAAATCAGCCTGCATCAGAAATGGAAAGCAGGGTTCTTACAGAAAAAAGGGTATGGGTATAACTTAACGTCCGTGGCAGCTCTCATCCAGCTGTTCAATGACTTCCTGGGTGACACTCCGGACCTTCTCCACCGATTCCCGGAACCCCCCCTCCACTTCGGTTTCACTGATGGTAATGGCAAGGGGTGTGGCACCATTTTTATCCAGCCGGGCGGGGGGGATGCCGATGCAGACATCACCGATGTTGTGGATCTCGCTGCTGATGAAGGCGGAGACGGTGAGTATCCGTTTTTCATTACCGAGAATGGTGCGCACAATGGTTGCTATTGCGTCACCCGGCCCGTAGACGGTCGCACCGATGCGGCTGATGATGGCCGACCCGGCGTTCATGACATTGTACATGATCTTGTCTTTCGGGAAGTCTTCAAACTCGGGGAGGTTCCGGATGGAGATCCCTCCGACGGTGGTCGCCGACCATAACGGGACCATGGACTCACCATGCTCGCCGATGATACGAGTATGGACTTCGCTGACATGCACATCGAAGTATTTGGCAAGATTCCATTTCAGGCGCATCGAGTCCAGATGGGTGCCGAGGCCGATGACCTTGTTTGGTTTCATTCCCGAGTATTTCAGGGCCACCGCGGTCATCACGTCGACCGGGTTGGAGACGATGAATAAAATTGCGTTGGGTGCGTACCACCCGACCATGGCGGCGACTTCGGATATCATCCGTGCATTCTCGTGGGCAAGGTCAATTCTGTCCTGACCTTCCTTTCGCGGAACACCGGATGTCACGATGACGATATCAGACCCCCCCTCAAGATCCTTTGGGATGCAGGAAAATTTCACGTCCGCCTGGTTGCCGCGTGCGGCAAACGAGTCATGGAGATCATAGGCGAGCCCGTGCAACACTTCTTCCCGGCCCGGCCGCCCGAACAGCAGCAGTTCGCTGACATACGGGATATATGAAACTGCAAGTGCAGTGTATCGGCCGACATTGCCGGTCGCTCCGATGATTGTGACTTTACCCATTAAAAACACCAGAAAAGGGACATATCCGGGGTAGACAATACGTGTCTGCCGTATTCTGCCACTCCATCCTCCACCCCCCCGCACCCCCCCATGGGCGCCGAATGTTCACGGTAAGCCTGCTCCCTTCCGGGCCTGGGCCGGTCTCCGCGACAAGGGGTAGGATATTCCCTACGGAATATCCAAATCCCCCCCGCCATTGACCTCATGGGACAAGGCTTCGCAGTCAGGAAATGGTAGCTTCAGACAGATCGCCAAAGCCGTCTCCGGACTATCACCCCCCCCGCGTATCGGCGGTTTCGGGCAACAGGTGACGCCTAACCACCCGGGCTAGTCCCCATATCATGTTGTCCTTATGGAATAAAAACCTCGCCGCCTGTTTCTCTCTTCCACCGGTGCAGGGTATCTGCCATCAAAGCCCGGTCTTCCTTGCCAAAGAGGTCAATTACCGTGAGATCCACGCTTTTTGGAAGCACATCTGCGAGCTGGTGCAGGTCTCCCCCCCACCAGACCTCGTAGTGTTTTCCATCCCCCCCGAAGGCATCGGCCACCTTCCGGGGTTCTTTCCGGACAGGTGACTCCTGCACCTCTGCGTAGGCAATATGCATCTCCACACCCTCCAGACCCAGGGTGTCGCGATTGATGTTCAGGTTGACGGCCGTCCAGTATGCCGCATATCCCCAGGCATCGTTCATGATGACCCGGGGGGGGATGTCATACTGGGCTGCGACGATGCCGAGCGTCCCCCCCACGCCGCAGGCGGCATCGACGAAGACGGAGGGTTCATGTTGTATCACTTCGGTGGCGGTGGCGACGAGCTTCGGGTCAAACCCGCGGGGATACTCGATGTGGGCACAGGACTGCTGCATGAAGACGGTGACCGGCGCCTCTTCGGTCTCGAATATATTGGCCCTGACGTCGCACCCGGCAAGCAGGGTGTTGACGTGGTATTCCGGCTCAGGATCTGTTTCAGCGATGCCGGGCACCTTTCCGGTGTCGTGCACGACCCCCCCTTTGACCTCGGGGACATTCGCTACGATGCGGTCTGCCGCATTTTGGGTAACCGGGCGGGAGAGAAATACCAGGGATGCCTCACCGTGATGGGGCGGTGCGGTGAGTGCCACCCCCCCCGGATGGATGAGGGGGGGATACCTGCGGCCATGACGGGGGGGGCGGTGGGGGGGCAAGGTCTCCTTCCTCTGCCATGATGGTCCAGCAGTCCGCCACCACCTCGTCAAGTGGCCGTTTTTCGCATGCGGAACATGGCGCTCTGCTGCGGTATGACGGGGGGGGTGACTGTTTATTAAGGACGGTGGACCTGCATGAAGGACAGGGAGAAAAGCGTTCTTCACGCTGTCGGGTAATTTCTGCTGCTTTTTTGAGGCAGGAACTGCCACACACCTGGCACTTCATTATTCAGGTATTAGTATGCTGTTCCTGATAATGGTTGGTGGACCAATGTTTGAGTACGAAACCGAATGCTTTATATTCTGCTCCCATAAATATGTATGGATTTCATGAAAGACAGGCTCAAAACATATACACCGCATATCTACGCTACGGTGTTTGGTCTTGTCCTCCTTACGGGAATGGGGGGGGTATATGGTTTATGAAGCCAGTCGGCCGAGATTACCGTCATTGAGATGGAGGGGGCACCCAATGATATCGTCTTTATCGCAGACCCGCACCTGAAGAGCGGGAATCTGGCGTTTATGAGTTCGGTGGCGGAGGAGATCAATGCCCTCAATGCCTCGGTGGTCCTTATCGGGGGGGATTTTGTGACCAGTGACGAGGATGATCTCAGTTACCAGAACGTCTGGGCAGAGATTGATGCGCCGGTCTATGCCGTCCTCGGCAATCATGATTATAAGGCGGGCGTCCACGGCTGAACGGGCCTGCAAAGATGCTGGCGATGCAGGAGGCTGATCTTTCAGTAGATGGGTATGATGTCTCGATGCTGCAGGATGACCCGCTGATTGATCTCGCATACGGGGCAGATGTTGCCGCGGCCCTTGAAGGCGCCGGTGTCCGGGTGATGCAGAATGAGTATGAACTGCTGAACCTTGACGGGACAGAGCTCATGCTTGTCGGGGTGGATGATGCATGGGCGGGCCGGGCGGATCCCCCCCCGGAAGTCCCGGAGACGGATGCCTTCACCATCTATATGATTCACGAACCGGGTGCCCGGGCGGACTGGGACGCGGACTTGATTCTCTCGGGTCATCTGCACGGCGGACAGTTCAGCGCACCGGGTCTGGAAGTGATTAAGGATCTGGGAATTGTTGATATTCAGGGGTTCTGTAATCAGGGCGAGACTCCTGCTTTCATCACCCGTGGCATCGGGTCATCGAGCATGATCGAGCAGGATCTCCGGTTCGGCACACCGCCGGAGATTGTGGTTATTAATCCGTCCGTCCCGATCGACGGGGCGGATGTGATGCGGGCGTGATGAAGATTCTGCCCGTTGTGACGGGCACTGGATATGGTGTCTGAGTTCTCCGGTAGCTGCAGGGTAATAATCTTTTTATTTTTGGGTGAAATCCCGGCATTCACAGCTCAATAATTTTACTGTCTTCGATCAAATCAAAAATATCATAAAAAACGTGCCCTTTATCCTCAAGAACTGCCCGGTCAGCGTCATTCATACCCTTAGCCACAATTCCGGTAATCATATTGCGGTTTTTCTCTTCACCGGAAATTTTGGGTTTATTGTCCCCACAACTGTCAATTCCTGAATCAAACACTTTCTTTTCAAAACAGGCAGTATCAAAAAATCCCGGAATAAGGCTGAGCTTATTCTCAAGCTTCTTCAGAACCAAAAGAGCATCCTCTGCTGTCATAGTCCTGCTTTTAACTTCAATTGCAACCGGGACTTTTGATGTGCCGAGGGCGATAAAATCAATTTCATCTCCGCGTCTGTTCCACCACCCTCCGGTCATCTCATATTCCCAATACCTGCGGTCGAAAAGCAGACTTCTGGCAAGATCTTCAAATACATGGCCGGAATAGGACTGCCACTCTTTATGGACGAGATTTTCAATGGTGCTGGTATCCTTGCCGCTTATGAAACTGCTCATATTCGGATAGATGAAATATGCATAAAATCCGAAAAAATTGTCTTTCAGCACATATCTGCCTTTCTTGGAATGTCCTGGTTTCTCAGTTGCAGGAATCCGGTACTCAACAATTCCCAGGAGGTGAATAAGATTGTTGAGATATGCCGTAAGAGATCCCGGTGCAATATGGGTCATGTCTGCGATCTCTTTCTGTGTAGACCTGCCCCCGTGCAAGTGCAGATATTATCTCGTAATATGTTGGGTGGAGGCGGCCGAATTCCTCAACAAGTACATCCTTTACTTCATCTTTCAGGGGGGCCCGAATTCATCAAAAACAAGATTTTTCAGGGCTGAATCAAAACTATTGCATCCAAATTTTTCAGCAAGCCGGTAATAATAGATCATCCCGCCAAAGAGAAGGTACAGTTTCAGCTTCTCTTCCCTGTCCCTTACACCAATACTATCAAGGTAATTCCAGATTTCGTCCGGTGAAAATGGCTTCAGGGTCAGAATGGTATCAGCTCGTTTAAAGAGTGGTGCACCACCCTCAAGGAATATTTTATTCATCATCCCACCGACGATCCCGAGGCGATAATAAACAGCCGGGAGAAGTCTCCCCTCATATCCCATTTGTTCTGTAATTGCGTAATAAACGCGGGATATATGTCATAAAATCTCTGGAATTCATCAAATACAACAACAAGATCCTCACGACAGGTAAACAGAAAGTCAAGCAGATCCTCCGGTGTGGTAATTTTGACGTAGGCAGGAAGACTGAGGGTATCAGTGATTTGATAATAAAAATCCTGAATAAGGATATCAATCGTTTTATTGTTGTCAACAAAAAAATAAAGCGATTTTTATCTTTGATAAATTCTCTGATGAGTGAAGTCTTGCCAACCCGCCTTCTTCCGTTGATAACAACCATGCCGGGGGGGAGTTTACCATATAACTTCTGCAGGAGTTGAAGTTCCCTTTCCCTGCCATAGAAAACCATAATGATTATAGTTATAATCATTATGGTTATAATCATTATCTCCCCCCAGAGGGATCCGGATGTGGGTTCAACCAAAATTTTTAAGGGTGTGTGCACCAGAACCCTCAAAGGTATCGGTCAATACATGGGACAACCGGATCTGTAATACATCCCGGATGTGGAGGTTCTTGTTTTGGCGACGGTTCGCTGCTGAACCGGCAGTTCCCGATATCAGGAAAGGATCTCAGTTCCTGTTTTCCTCCCTGAAAGATACAGGTGGGTGACGGGTGGCCCCCCCTGTTCCCTTTGTTTGTTGGACTCTTACAAGGTTTGCAGGGCTTTGCAATCCTGTTTGCAAACAGTTATAGTGCCCATATGGGGCCTAAGTGCAAATTAGGGCCAGATTTACTATTTTTTCGAGAGTCTTTGCAATGTTGCCCGGATCATATACACACCCACAGTTACCTGCTACCACATACGGATTGCTCTGTTACTCATGTAAAGTACGCAAAGTGCCTGTACTCTCTGTACTTCTATCTCCTATAGTACTCTCTTTTACATGAGAATGGGAATTCTGCCCGTTGTTTGTCTTTGCAATATTTGCTGTTTTTTTATGCAAAGTGGTTGTAACATTGTAAACATCTCCGGTTTCATCCGCATCATCCACATCCTGCAGGAAGATGTGCATCAGGGCATGGCACGGTATGAGGTTAAAAAGGAAGTGGTAGGTCGGGTGATGCCGGTGCAGGGATTTTGCGGTTATCCCCCCTGAATTATATGATGTATTCATCTGATGGGTGCATGCATATATGTCTTTTTTCAGACGGGCGAGGGTGGTGGAAAACTCACTCTCCTGAAGTGTGGTGAGTTGCAGGGCGAATGATCAAGTGTTCTTCATTTGTAAAGGCGAAAACGACAAAATATTCTGATATTTAGTGTTTGGAAATATGGAAGAAATCAATCTTAATTCAATTTCAAGAACAGCAGCGCAGCGTGTGGGTTATCCTGTCTTATTTCAAATGAACGTCTTATATCCCTTTTTGCACATTCTAATTGGCCCATTTCATAATATGAATTCGCACGTAAAAAAAGAGCTATTGCATTATCTGAATTATTATCAAGAATCCGATTACAGATCTCAATTACACCGAGGTAATCTTTTAATTGATGTTTAATATTGGCACAAAATATGAGGGCCTCGTAGGAAATGGGGGGGTTTATTTTCAAGGCTTCCTCAACGTGTTCAAGTATATCACCTTTGTCGCAATCACCAATGACCCACATTGATTTTGCTTTATTCATGTGTTTCAGATATTCTTTGGAATAGTATGGTTTTTCACAGCAATTTTCTGATGCAAATCCCACCATGTCATTAAAGAGAGTTAGACCACCGATATCATGAAAATCCTGCAATTCGAATAATATTTGGGATTTATAATCTGCATTAATTCTAACACTTTTTATCGATTTGTTGTTAATATCAGGTTCTCCAAAAATGAATAGCGAATGCTGTTTTGGTATTCGGTTATTCAAATCAGAAGGTTCCCATACCCAGAGATGATCCTTCTTTTCTTCCAGATATTTCTCAAATTTCCATCCTGAATTATCACTATCAATTTTTTGGAATTTGTCAAAATCATGAGTATTAATGACGTATACGACTCCGTCTTTACCTGGATCGTTTACAGATGCAAAATATAGCGCAACCAAAGAAGAATACGTGAAATCGATTAATGCAGTTGCAGCACCATGATGTTGGAGTTCTGCCATAAGTTCAAGTTCTTCCAGAGTTATGTTTCCTTTCTTATCATAACCCTTAAGTTTTGCATTGGAAATCAAATCACAGTTGTAATCAATAAATTTCTTAAAACTGTCACTTTGCGATTGAGTAAAGCCAAGTCTCCTTGCAGCTGTCGAACGAATTGGATGTGAAACGTCACCTTGTCCTCTGAACGCAAATTTTCCATATTCAGATATTGTCAGGTCTTTAATGGCATCAAGATATTCGGCCACATTTGTCACGGCGATGTTGCCTTCCGGAGGTTCAATTTCCTGTTCGGTCAATTGATCACATTCTTGAAGATCTTTAATCATTTATTCAATATAATCATTTGAATCGCTTGGGGGATTTCACTCCCCCCCCACCCGTGTAACAGCCTGATCATAGCACATCAACAGTTTCGGGTCTTCCTCCAGCACCTTCGGCGGGATCCTTTTTGCCACAGCAATAATAATCCGATAATCCTTCTCCTGCCACGCCTTCTTAAACCCGGCCCGGATCGCCTCAATCCGGAAGACCTTCAGCCGTTTCGTCTCCCCCCCCGTGTGGCCGTCGAACTCCCGGAGAAGGGCCCGCTCCCGGAGATCTGTGGTCTCGTCATTGGCAGCAGGTCAATGTTCAGAATGAGACTGTCATGCTCGCCCTTTGATTCTTCAATATTTCTGATTATGTGTGATTTCATCCATATTTCACCCGGAATGTTAAAAATTTATAATTAATGCTTTCTATCCAGTGTATGGAATATGTTATATTTACTGGCATTTATGCGATGTGTTTTTTTAATAGTATGGATAAATGTCCAGAACATGGTGGCAGATAACATGGGACATATCAGGACAATTGAAGATAACGCCCGACGGATTATTATTTCGGATATAATCAGGGCCATTATCGGTTTTGGGTAGAGGGGGGGATATTATCTTAGATAATATATGCATAGAGTTTGTTTCACGTCAGAATCAGCGTTCAGAGTATGACTGGGTAAACATCTCTTTTCAGAACAACAGGGTTGGAAAGGCACGGTGCCTGATTGACGGGGACAGCATCACCATATACTCAATAAATATATTTCCTGAGTTTCAGGGGGGCAGGTTACGGAAGTTTTGTGGTTGAAAAGCTAAAAGAAGTTTATTCAGACATTACCGCAGACCGGGTGCGGCCAACTGCACGAAATTTCTGGAAAAAACAGGGGGGGTTTGCAGATAATGGTGACGGGAATTATGTTTATGCGGATGCAGACTCAAAATAGTTAATTCGGATTCATTCATTTTTAATGTATTTCCAGAATTTCAAGAGTCCTAAATTCTTATAATTATCTCGTTGAATTTGAAACAGATTTAATATATGGTGGTTATTCTGTTTCAATTACTATCTGCACTTTCCCTTTTTTTGTGTTCTAATTCAATTAACAAATTGATAGACGCTAAATATGCATAAAATATCCATTTGAGCCAAATTGGTTTGTCATATCCGTTTTTTTGGTTAGGGGTATGATGACGAATTGCATAATTATTGGCGATATTGAATAAATCATTTTCATCTTTAGAAAGCAATCTCATATCAAATCCCCCCCTCTTCAGGTATTCAAGAACATCGGCAAGTTCTCTTACAGCTTCTTTTTTATCCTGCTCTGTTGATTGATATTTCCGGAATTTATGTATTGCAATTCTGATGCGTCCATCAATATTTTCTGGATCAAATACCAGAGTTTCCGTTTCAAAGAGTTCTTCAAATCCGGTTTCTATGATTTCTAAGATTTCTCCTTCACTGGACAATTCGTACCCATTTTCGTAATTGGCAATGACAGAATTAATTTCTGTTTTGTATTCATTCTGTCCTTTTTCTTTGATAAAAGTCTGATAGTGCCATCCACAATCATTCCACTCGTGATAATATCCCTTCTCTGGATCTGGAAATGAAATTAAGTCATATAGAATTTCAATCAGATCGAAAAGATCTTCTTCTGAATAGTTATCGATATTATCTCTAATTGGCCAGATATTTCTTTTTCTTAATTTCCTAAAAAAATAGGCGGATACATTATTCCCAGCAATCCCCGGGACAAATCCTGCATCTACGCATTCATAGCCAAATGCTTCCTGAAAATAGTATTTACGCTCAAAGTCTTGATATGTTGCAAAAAACATATCCTTTAATTCCTCAAGTGTCAGATCCAGTTTACCATTATTCCTCCCTGATCTGACAGAATAATAGGGCCTATCATTCATGATAATAGTTGAATGTCATTAGACTATTATGGTGTTTTCTTTATGTGTCCACATTTTGAATGTTAAATTTGGGACATGGATCTATTATCTTTATTTTATCATTTAATTGCGTAAATCTTCATTTTATGCGTCATATCCCGATACTCATCAACCCCCCCTGTCTGCTGCCGACGGTAACCATGCAGGAAAGGCCCCCCCTCACGCCGAGGGATTCGGTGCCGATGACCATGATCTCCATCGGTTCCTGTCTGGCGGGGGGCAGGAGGCATAATGCTTCTGTCACCTGACCTGGAAAAAGAGAGATAGATTGAGTTATTGAGAGAGATTTGTGTGTCTCATATCCCCCCCAGTTTTGTCCGGTTCTCCTCAATGTGTGCGAGAATCCCGTCTGCTGCCTTCGCTGCATCCGGCTCGACACTGAGCAGGCCTCCCGTCACCCCCCCTTCAGGTCTTCCGTCAGCAGTTTCACGAGGTTCGGGCCGCCGGTGACCGTGGGAATCGGGTTGACGTAGGTGTACAGGCCGAATGCCAGTGCAAAGATGGCATCGATGGTGGCCTTCTGTTCCATGTACTCCGGTGCCGCAACGGCGACGGGCAGGTCGGGCACCGGCACCCCGCCGAGGGCTGCAGAGACGGCCGCGACCAGATCCGCACATCTACCGGTGTCGGTGCAGGTCCCGTATGAGAGGACCGGCGGGATGGAGAGCGACTCGCACACCGCCCGGAGTCCGTCACCTGCCTTTGCCGCCGCCTCCGGTGAACAGAGTCCCGCGACCTGCATCGCGGCATTGCCACAGCCCATCGAGAGGACGAGCAGGTTCCGCTTGATGAGTTCTTCTGCGACTGTGACCGAGTGCACATCCTGTCCGGTGTCTCGCAGGGTGGTGCAGGACACCAGGCCCACGATACCCCCCCGGATGGTGCCGTCCTTGATGAGATCAAGGAGCGGGTCAAGCGTGCCCCCCCGAGGGCTGCGGTGATACTCTCCGGTGAGAATCCGACCACCGCGTCCCGGCTGGGAAGGCCCGTCACCGGGATCACTTCCCGCCGCCGGACGGGGTAGTTCTCAATCCCCATGGCCAGAATCTTCTCCGCCTGTTCGTGTGCCTGTGCGGGCACGTAGTTCAGGCGGTCGTCAACCCCCCCTTCAAAGGCCACCAGATCCGAGACCGGAAGCAGGCGGAAGCGGTATTTTTCGGAGTAGAGAGGATCGAGAGGCAGGGAGCAGTTCATGTCTGCGACAAAGACATCAATTGTTCCCGTTGCAAGGATCGCCTCCTGCATGATCCAGTTGCCGGTATAGCCCCCCCAGAAGACATCATCCGTCTCCCAGCGCTGGACCATCTCCTGTCCGGTCTCGATATTCGCGATGATGCGGATGCCCTTTGCCCCCCCTGCTGTCTGTGCCTTCTTCTGCCACGCCGGGTTGCGTGCCGCCTCGATGAGGGCAAAGCCGAGGAAGGGCTCATGCCCGTTCGGGAGAATGTTCACGTAATCCGGGTCGAGCACCCCCCCGAGGTCGACCTTCACCGTGTGGGGTTCGGGGATCCCGAAGAGCACATCCTGCAGGTATTCGCAGACGATCTGGCTCTGGTATGCCATCGCCACAGAGAGCCGCATCGCCTTGAGGGCGAGGCTCACATACGAACTGTCCACATTCGTGAGACATGAGCCAGTGGCGTTCATGATCTCCGGGTGGATACCTCCCGGAAGGATGCCGAGCCTCGCCCAGGTCTCCTGCCGCTCTGCCGGTGCCAGATGGCGGACGATTTCACTGGGTTCCGTGACCGGGCGGGAAAAGTCCGTCTCCACCATGTCGCAGATTCTGAGTGCCACCTCTTCCTCGGTGCCGTCCGGTGACAGCCCGAGGCGACCGGCAAAGTTCCGGAGTTTTTCCGGAGATGTAATCGTAAACGAGGTCTTTCCTTCTGCTGTCTCCCGGAGCGTTTTCACTGTTTTATCGGCGTGGTAATGATAGGTGGTCGTCCCCCCCAGAACATTGCGCAAAAGCATCATGCGCATCGCCATCGCATCGGCACCGATGCCGCAGACCCCCCCCGCTTGTCTGTTTCTGCATCCGCCCGGCAGGGTCCGTTTGAACAGAGATCGCAGCGTGCCCCCGCGGTGCAGAAGGCGCACCGGGTGTCAGGGTTTCCGAACCCTGTGCTTCATAACGATCCCATACATTGCTCATCCCGTCTTCCTGCAGGTGTTTGTACATCTGCCGGACTGATTCATGATATGATATCCTGTCCTTATCCATATGCTCCACCCCCCCCAGAGTGGCAGGCCGTCTATCACCCTGTGATGATAAATAGATATTATCCCAACCGGTGTTCGGGGGGGGAAGATTGAAACGATGGGGGGGCGGGAATAGGAGTATCAGGGGGGAGCACCGGTATGACAAAACAACAGTATGTTCATGGATATGGGAAAGATGACTCTGAACGGCTCGTGAAACAATCTGAGGCACTCGAAGAGATACTCCATGCGGATGAGGATTTCCCAGCAGGCACCCGGATACTGGAGGCCGGATGTGGGGGGGTCGGTGCCCAGACGGTGATCCTTGCCCGCAGGTTTCCGGGGGGGCGGATATCCTCTCGGTGGACATCTCAGAGACCTATCTGGCGCAGGCCGAGGAGCGGGTGAAGGCCTGCGGGTATACCAATGTCACCTTCCGTCACGCCAACCTTGCAACAACGGACCTGCCGCCGGAGAGTGCGGACCATATCTTTGTCTGTTTTGTGCTGGAGCATATCCCGGAACCGGAGGCCGCACTCAACAACCTCTATCGTGCCCTCCGGCCGGGCGGGTCGGTTACGGTCATCGAAGGCGACCACGGCTCTGTGATCTTCCATCCCGAAAGTCCCGCGGCCCGGCATGTGGTGGACTGCCTGATTGAGCTCCAGCACCGAAGCGGCGGTGACGGAACTATTGGACGGCGGCTTTACCCCCCCTGCTCACGGCTGCCGGGTTTGTCGAAGTCACTGTGACACCCGCACCCGTATACGTGGACGCGGCCACCCGGAGCTGGTGGAGGAGTTTACCGAAAAAATATTCATTGCGATGGTGGAGGCCTCACGGGAGGCGGCGTTCCGGGCAGGCATATCCGACCCGGCCCGCTGGGGTGCGGGGATTGCCGCACTCCGGCGGACGGAGGAGCCTGACGGCACCCTCTACTACTCTTTTTTCAAGCGACGGCGGTGAAATGAACGGAGCATCCGTTTTTGCATCGCTGATGCCGAGGATGCGAAAGACGGACTCCTCCCAGATCCTGTGGATCTCCGGTTCTTCAATGCCCGCTGCGGCAAGTCTCTGCACCCCCAGGGAGACTGCCTGAACCATCAGGGCGGAGCGGGCCGGATCCAGTGTCGGGTCAATGGCTCCCCGTTTCTGCTGGTCGCGAATGAATGATACGATGGCACTGCCCACCTCTCTGCGTATGGTGGTCACGATGGCCCCGATTTCCGGGTCGCGGGCGGCAAGCGGGAAGAAGTCAAACATTACCCCCCCTACTTTTCCCGATATGCGGGGTGCACGGTCTTTTCGTAAATTGTGCTGACGGAGGTGCGGAGGTCTTCATCCGGTGTCCGGACGATGGCTGCACAGAACTGTTGGATGATGCACTCCAGCACTTCGCGGGAGAGTTCCTGCTTGTTGGTAAAGTAGAGGTATATTGTCCCCCCCTTTGATATGCCCAGACGGGCGGCGATATCCTCCATCCTGAGAGCGTGGTATCCCTTCTCCTTTGCCTCGTCACAGGCGGCCCGGAGAATCTTTCGGCGAACTTCTTCTTTATATGCGGGTATCACTCTTGGCATCTGCACGTCCTGCATATCCATTGGTTGTTGAAAAGGAAATAATGAATGATCGTTCATTATCTGCGGGGTTCACCCTCTGTTTCAGACAGGTGGTAGGTATCTCTCCCCGGCAGGGGGGGCATACCCCTCGTGCAGTTGCCTGAGACCGGGGGGGAGTGCCGGACTGCAAATATTGAGCAAAAAAGGCTGGATGGGTCGGGTTTTTCACCTCATCCCGGATTTATTTAATACGACCCGGTGATCGCGGTGGCAGTGGTGAGCGCTGCAAGGATGAAGAAGGCAATAATCGCCAGGATGATTGCCGGTAAAAAGACTGCGATGAAGGCCCGTGTGGTGGATATCTCATGCAGTTCTTTTATGGCAAGAATCTCCAGGGCAAGGGTCCAGAACTGCGAGAAGACCGATGACGGGAATCCAGCCGAAGAGCAGGTTCGGAGTGAGGGAATAGATGAAGGCCCGTATGGTGGTGGTGAGTCCCTTCCTCCCGCCTGCGATATAGACGAAGATGTGGAGAAGGACGCCCGCGATGAAGAGTCCGATGATGCCGAAGATGATGATGAACAGGATGGACGCAACGACCATCCCGGCCATACCCAATGCGGCAATCCCACTCACGCCGAGGGCCCCCCAGCCCGGCTTCGGCCCCGGCCATTCCCCCGGCCATGCCCATAAACAGTCCGAGCATTATCCCGGTCAGAACCCCGTAGATCACCAGGAATGTGATGAAATACTGCAATGCGTCTCCGAGGCTCTCGTCTTTGTGTGCGATCAGCGTCTGTGTCGGATCGAGGAGGAATCCTTTCAGTTTATCGATGAATCCGGTTGACATGGTAATGTTTCACCTGTTGATGCGTTTTCGTTTTGGGGGGGGATAAAGATATTCACCATACTGTCGTTTTCCGTTTCCTATCCTTCGGCAGTTTCTCAGGGGATATACCGGAATGGAACCCCCCCGGCATCCGATCTGAATTGACGATTTTTAAAAGCCGGTTATCGCCATTCTCAGCCATCAACCCGGTGTCTTACCTGCTCGCTGCACGGGTGATTTTTCCTGTCTCAGGCTTTGTGGGAAAAGAATGTCAGAATAGATCCGGGATAAAAAAGGGTTGAGAGGATTCTTCCTGCTCTGCCCCCCCCAATACCGTTCTAATACGGTGTGAGGTTGAGGTTGAGGTTGAAAACAGGAATGCTGACAATGATAATGCAACAAGAATGATCATGAGGATGAATGGCAAAATGACCGCGATGACTGCCCGTGCAGTGGATATCTCATGCAGTTCCCGGATGGCAAAAATCTCCAGTGCCAGTGACCAGAAATTTGCGAGGATGCCAATGAGGGGAATCCAGCCGAAGAGCAGGCTGGGGGTGGCAGCGTAGATGACGGTCCGCAGTGTGGTGCTGACATCCTTTCTTCCGCCTGCGATATAGACGAAGATGTGGAGAATGATGCCGGTGATGAAGAGGGTGATGATGCCAAAGATGATCGTTGCTACAATAGCCACAAGAACCACCCCCCCAATGGCACCGAATGCAGCCAGACTGGCAGGGAGACCTGTCAGGGTTTCTGTTACGGCAAAATTAAGTCCGATCATAATCCCGTAAAATGCACCGCAGATACTCATTATGATGGCGAAATAGCGCAATGCGTCTCCGAGGCTCTCATCTTTGTGTGCAATCAGCGTCTCTATGGGATTGAGAAGGAATCCTTTTACGTTATCGATGAATTCGGTTGACATGGGATTTTTTACCTGCTGATATGTTCTGGTTTGTGGGGGGGATAAAGGTATTCGCCATACCTTTGCTTCCTGCCTCTGCTCCTCCGGCAGCTTCTCAAGGGCATAGTGGAATGCAGTCCGTGGCATTCGATCTGCATGGTCTTTGAGGGATGCAAATACCTCGTCCGGGTGGTCTGCACGGACAACTTTTAAAAGAGCCATCGCCCTTCTCTCTCACCAGAACCCATGTCTTATGCATTCCTCGCCCCCCCGGCAATTTTTTCAGTTTCGGGTTTCGTATGAAAAGAATGTCTGAATAGATCTGGAATTAAAAAATGGGTTGACCGGATTCTTTCTGCCCCCCCGTCCCCCCCGATACCGTTCTAATACGGTGTGATGGTCGGGTCTGAAAAAATGAATGCTGCTATTACCATTGCAGCAAGAATGATCATGAGGATAATCGGTAAAATGACCGCGATGACTGCCCGTGCAGTGGATATCTCATGCAGTTCCCGTATCGCAAGAATCGCCAGGCCAATTGTCCAGAGATCTGCAAAGAAACCGATGAGGGGCACCCATCCAAAAAGCATTTTAGGTGTATATGAATAGATGATGGCCCGCAGGTAGTGCTGACATCCTTTCTTCCGCCTGCGATATAGACGAAGATATGGAGAATGATACCTCCGATGAAGAGTCCGATGACGCCGAAGATGATGAATAATATGATGGATGCAACGATAATCCCGGCTACCCCCCCTAACGCGGCCAGGCCACCCGCTCCGAGGGGGCCAAGTCCGGCGGAGAGGGCAGCTAGGGTTCCTGATATACCGATGCCAAGCCCGAAAATGATCCCGTTCAGTGCCCCCCCGTAGATGGCCAGAAGAATGACAAAATACCACAATGCGTCCCCGAGGCTCTCGTCTTTGTGTGCAATCAGGGTCTGTATGGGATCGAGAAGGAATCCTTTTACGTTATCGACAAATCCGGTTGACATGGAAATTGTTCACCTGATGGTCTGTTTTGGTTTGCGAACGATAAAGGTATTCACCACCCCCCCATTGCTTCTTGTCTTTTCTCCTCCGGAAGTTTCTCAAGGGCATACCATCTGTATGTCTCTTCAGGAATGCAGGGATCTCGTCCGGGTGTTCTGCACTGACAAATTTTAAATGAGCCATCGCCCTTCCCTTCCACTAGAACCAGTGTCTTATGTATTCACTGACCGGGCGATTTATTCAGTTTTGGGTTTTGTGTGAAAAGAATGTCAGAATCGATGTGGGATGTAAAAAACGAGTAGACCTGATTCGTTCTGCCTGCTTCCTGACATCCGTTCTAATACGGTGTGATAGTCGGGTCTGAAAAAATGAATGCTGCCAATGAGAGTGCAGTAAGGATAAAGATGAGGATAATCGGTAAGATGGTTGCGATAACTGCCCGGGAGGTGGATATCTCATGCAGTTCCCGGATTGCAAGAATTACCAGTGCCAGTGACCAGGGAATTGCAATGAGACCGATGAGGGGGGGAATCCATAAAAAAAGCAGGCTTGGCGTGGCAGCGTAGATGACAGCCCGTATGGTGGTGCTGAAATTCTTTCTTCCGCCTGCAATATAGACGAAGATGTGGAAGATGATACCTGCGATAAAGAGTATGGCGACACCATAGATGATGGTGGATATGATAGATATGATGGATGCAATGATCACCCTAAATATGCCTAACGAGGCCAGACTGTCCGCTCCAAAGGGGGGGTCAAGTCCGGCGGAGAGGAAAGCGATGTATACACCAGTTTCTAGCCCGGGTATAACTCCGTTCAGTGCCCCCCCGTAGATGGCCAGAAAGATGGTCAGAAGAATGGCAGAGTAGCGTAATGCATCTCCTAATCTCTCATCCTTATGTGCAATCAGGGTCTGTGTGGGATCGAGAATGAATCCTTTTACTTTACCGACAAATCCAATTGACATAGAAATTGTTCCCCAGAGGATGTCTTTTCATTTGCGGAAGAAAAAGGTATTGCGGAAAATTATTTATTTGTCAAAAATTTGTCAAAAGTATATATACTACCCTTCATTTTGTTGTCAAAAGGGGGGGTTATTCGTGACTGATTTGGTTTTGATGATGCACGTTTGAAAACGGGAATCGGGCATCTCCCCCCCGGTTTTCATATCCCTCCTTTTGTTCTTCCCAATCAAATCCGATACGTTATTGTTGAAAATGGAATAATACTCAGTTAATGGGACTCTACGATACCCTCAGAGATTACTGGGGGGGATACTCCTCGTTTCTTCCTCAGCAGATTGAGGCGATATCGGAGATCTGTCTGGAACGGGATGTCCTCCTCCTGAAAGCGACCGGTGGGGGGGGCAAGTCTCTGTGCTATCAGATCCTCCCGGTTCACGAGAAGAAACTGGGTATTGTGGTCTCCCCCCCTCATCTCTTTGATGAAGGATCAGGTGATGATCTCTGCCAGAAGGGTATCCGTGCCGCGACCATCAACAGCGAATCATCACCTGCTGAAAAGAGGGCAACGGAAAAATCCCTCCGGGAAGGCAAAATAAACCTGCTGTATGTCTCTCCCGAACGGTTTGTCAGCGAGAATTTTATCCGTCTTCTCAAAGTGCTCCCCCCCCTCTCCCTCGTTGCCATTGATGAAGCCCACTGCATCTCCCGGTGGGGCCATGATTTCCGCCCAGAATACCGGAAGCTCACGGTAATAAAAGAGATCTGGCCGGAGGTTCCTATCATCGCCGTGACCGCCACCGCCACCCGTGAGGTCAAAGAGGATATCATACGGCAACTGAATCTGAACGACCCGAAAGTGCTCGTCGGTTCATTTAACCGGACAAACCTCTCCTATGAAATCCGTGAATCCGACAACCCGAAAGGGGGGGAGGTCATAGCATTTCTGAACCGTCATCGAAATGAATCGGGGGGGATCATCTACTGCTTTTCCCGGAAGACGACCGAGGAACTCTCTCAGTATCTGCAGGAAAACGGGTTTGCCGCTCTCCCGTATCATGCAGGACTGACGAATGCTGTCCGGAAAAAACCCAGGAATCGTTTGTCCACGATAAGACCCCCATCATCTGTGCGACGGTTGCCTTCGGCATGGGTATCGATAAACCCGACATCCGGTTTGTTCTCCATTACGAACTGCCCAAGGACATTGAATCCTACTATCAGGAGACGGGACGTGCGGGGGAGGGATGGTCTGCCGAGTGAATGCATTCTCTTTTTTAATCGCGGAGATATCGCAAAACAGCTCTGGATCATCGATAAGGATGATGCCGACGAGGATTACAAGGAGGTGCAGAAGAACAAACTCTTTGCACTGACACGGTTTTGTGAGTCCCCCCCGGTATGCAGAAGGCACGCCATTCTGTCCTACTTTGGCGAGGAGTATGAACAGGAGAACTGTGAAATGTGCGACAACTGCCGCAAGGAAAATCCGAGAATTGATGCGGGAGCATATGCACAAAAGGTCATGGCCTGTGTCAGTGAACTGAACGGTCACTTCGGACGGGGGGGAAAGATTGCTCAGATCCTCTCCGGATCCACGGCCAAAGAGATGGATTCCCTGAACCCTCGCAGACTGAAATCGTTTGGAACGATTGTTGATATACCGGAAAACCAGGTTAAACAGTGGATCGATGAACTCGTATTTCAGGGCTACCTTTCCCGTTCTGACGGGAGATATCCGGTTCTTTCCCTCTCGAAAGAAGGGCGGACGTACCTGAACGGGCAAAAGGCCGTCCCGATATTTCTCAGCAAACCAAAGAAGACCGGGAAATCCCCCCCTCGCAAAGATGGCCGGGACCTCTCTGCTGTCCGGTATAACCAGTCGCTATTTTCCCTGCTTCGTGTGCAGAGAGATGATATTGCACGGCGTGCGGGCCTTCCGAAATATATGATCTTCACCGACCCGACGCTGATTGAGATGGCGGCCTATTACCCCCCCGGACAGAGGATGAATTCCTGAATATTAAAGGGGGGGTCGGTGTCGCAAAATGGAATTCCTATGGCGATCTGTTTACGGGCATGATCAAAACATTCTGCACCGAACATGGCATCACCGGTGCGGACGGGACCGGTGCAGAATAATCCGTCACCGCAGAGTCTTTCTGTTGTGATCCTCTCAGGCTCCCATATTTCTCCTTTGATCTCGTCGCGTATCACTATTGGACAGCAGGGCGATCTTTCCACTTTCCCCCCCTCTTT
>NZ_BBBG01000018.1 GCF_001315945.1 Methanogenium cariaci JCM 10550
CTGGAGTCTGGGTAGCGGTTGGTGTGGGTGTCTGTGTTGCTGTTGGTTCTGGAGTCTGGGTAGCGGTCGGTGTGGGTGTCTGTGTTACGGGCGGTTCATCGGTATTGCTTACCATGTCTTCAGATGTTTCCGATAATGTTCTGACCCGTGCTACACGAATCGTGCTACTTTCCGCTACCGATCCACCATCATCATCGGTCAGGGTGAGTGTTACCTTGTATTCCCCCTTGTGTTGTATAGGCATGAGATCCGGAGATCGTCCTGTTTTGTTCATCAATGATGCAGACCGTATCGTCCCCTACCGGATCACCCCAGTTAAATGAGGCCTCATGTATATCCGGCCGGGATCAGAGAAGTGAGCCCATGCCTCAACCGGTGTGCAGGTGGATGCTGAATCCGGCAGGGAAAGAGAATCGATTGCGGGTGCAACATTTGAAACGATCACTGATGCGGTTTCAGAGTCCGCCAGGCCATAGGGGTTTGTTACCGTGAGGGTGACCACATATACCCCCCCGTTTTCTGTATACATGTGCTCAGCCGTCGCACCGGACCCAAAGTCTCCGTCGCCAAATTTCCATCGGTATCGGGTTTCATCGCATGTGTTCAGGGAATCAGATGCATCAAAACAGATTTCTGATCCTTCATCACAGGATGATTTGGCGGTAATGGAGGCATACGGCGGAAACATCGTGCATATGAGCTCCAGGTTGTGATTCAGGCCCGCTGCTACCTGGGAAAATCCGGTTCCTGCAGGTGCACTGCTGCACTGGCCAAAATAATCCGATCCCCATGCGACAATGGTGCCGTCGGATGTGAGTGCCAGACTGTGAACAAATCCGGCGTCCACCTGTTTAAAATTGCCTCCGGTGGGTTCGTTGTTGCACTGGCCAAACCAGTTATTTCCCCCCCATGCCGCAACAGACCGGTTCTCGGTGAGTGCCAGACTGTGGGTGCCTCCCGCTGCTATCTGAGTAAATCCGGTTCCTTCAGGTGCATCGTTGCAGTCGCCAAAAATATCACATCCCCATGCGACAATGGTGCCGTCTGTGGTGAGTGCCAGGTTGTGAATTAATCCCGCCGCCACCTGGGTAAATCCGTTTTCCGTGGGTGCTTCGCCGCACTGGCCAAGCCAGTCATTTCCCCATGCGGCAATGGTGCCGTCTTCGGTGAGTGCCAGACTGTGGATGCTCCCCCCCGCTGCCACCTGGGTAAATCCGTTTCCTGTGGGTGCCCGCTGCACTGACCATACGTATCCGATCCCCCCCATGCGACAATGGAGCCGTCTTCTCTGAGCGCCAAGCTGTGATGAAGCCCTGCTGCTACCTGGGTAAATCCATTTCCTGCGGGTGCTCCGCTGCACTGTTCAAAATCGTCCCGGCCCCCCCATGCGACAATGGTGCCGTCTGTGGTGAGTGCCAGACTGTGGTAATATCCTGTGGCGACCTGTTCAAATTCGTCTCCGGCAGGTGCCTCGCTGCACTGTCCATATTCATTATTCCCCCCCCAGGCCGCTACTTTCCCGATTGCCGAGACCGGCATTACAAAAAGAAGAGATATCAGCATTAAACCCGCCAGTAATAATACTGCGTACCTCTGATCATATGTCGATTTTTTCAATTTATACACCCTGCCCCCATAGATGTAATGCTTTACTACATGCAGTAACGATACAACATGCACGCAGAGTAACGGCACGGTATGTAAAATAACGGTATGCTGGGCATAAGCGCCTAGCATAGAATTGATAAAAATCAACAGAATCGGTCCAAAAAATTAGGGAATAGGACTCCGATGATTAATTGGACGGACTGATTGTTTGTAAAAACCAAATGTGTGATCCAATGATATGGTATACGATTTTTTCCGATATTCAAAGAGTTTTGGGGGCGGATTAGTCTGCAAACATATCCCGTGCCGCTTTTATTCTTTCTTTAAATCCTTCTCCTTCCATTTCTTTGACAATGATCTCCAGAAGGTTCGGGATATCGATGTGCTGGGGGGGGCATTTCTCCAGACATTCCATACACTGCACACACTGGGAGGCGAAATGTTCCGGGCTGTTTGTCAGCACGCCGGAGAGGCGTACGGCATAGAACATCTCGGCATCCGGGTTCCTGAACATGTACTTGTTGTTGTAGAGTTCAAAGCAGAGGGGGGGATATCCACACCCACCGGGCAGGGCATGCAGTACTGGCAGCCGGTACAGCTGACCTTCATCAGTTCCCGGTAGGTTTTGGTCACCTCTTCGATGACCCCACGTTCGGCGTCCGAGAGGGAATCGGGGGGGTAGGCTTCATGTGCCGTCCGGATATTTTCTTTGATATGTTCCTCTTTGTTCATGCCGGAAAGGACAACGGTCACCTCGGGGGGGTGGTTCCAGATCCAGCGGAGTCCCCATTCCGCAGGCGTGCGCTGAACGGGTGATCGGTCCCAGATGTCCCCGACTGCGGGTGGCACCGGGTCGGTCAGGTTGCCTCCCCGGAGTGGTTCCATGATGATGACCCCGAGACCTTTTTCGGCTGCGTATTTGAGCCTTTTGTGCCTGCCTGGTTCTGTTCGTCGAGAATATTGTACTGTATCTGGCAGAACTCCCACGGGTAGCGTCCACGATCGGGGGGGCGAAATCCTCTGCCGGGCCGTGGAAGGAGAATCCGGTGTTGACTATTTTCCCTGATTTTTTTGCCTCGTTCAGGAATGCAGTCATGCCGCATGCTTCGAGGCGGGCGAGTTTTGCTGTTGAGTCAAGCACGTGGATGAGGTAGTAGTCGATATGGTCGGTCTGTAATTTTTCAAGTTGTGCATCGAGAAACCTGTCCATGTCCGCCCGTGTCGTCACCAGCCATGAGGGCATTTTGGTCGCCAGCCGCACCTTCTCCCGGTATCCGTCGGCAAGCGCCCGGCCGAGGAATGGTTCGCTCTCCCCCCCCATGTGATAGCTCCAGGCCGTGTCGATGTAGTTCACGCCGTGGTCGATTGCATATCTGATCTGTTGTGTGGCCCGCTCCTTGTCGATATGTCCGTCGGTTTCCGGGAGGCGCATGCAGCCGAAGCCGAGTATGGAGAGTTTGTCCCCCCGTTTTTGGTATGGTGCGGTAGAGCATGGTTGGTTCCTCTTGGTATGGGGGGGGAAAGATGTGTTGGATGGTATTTATGGTTTTTTGAGGGGGGGGTGGATATATCGGTTATTTTTGAATGAGGATAATGATCGGGATGAAGGTTCATTGTGTTTTTAAAAGTGGAGTTCAAATTCCAATTGTATTCTTAATAATTTCTTCTTCTCTGAGTAAGGAAAACAAGTCTTCTATGGTTTCATTACATTCTGCTCGAATTTTCCAGTGAATTGAATGCAGTACCAGGCCATATCCCTGATATCCGATTACTTTTGTGCAGTGACTCAGACCGGTCTTTATTGCAAGAATGCCTGTGACTCTATATGCTACTTTATACGCCATATTTTCCTTTGTAAATGCGACATCCGCTCCGAATATGAATAGATTTTTGTAGAAATCGTAGTAATCATCATTTACTTCACTGTGCAATTTTTGTGATGCAATATGTAGCTGGTTATAGGAGTCAATGACGGGTACAAATGATGATGTTTTTCTGTAGATTTGTAATTGGTTGTGAATTTCCGGTGTTACTTCTAAACGTGGATATTTTGTGTTGAAGTTTTCATTTACTGCTTTGATTATGTGGTCAAATTTGCGTGCTCTCTCTGCAAAATAATCATAATCTGTAAAAAATGACTCATCAATTTCTCCAATCTCACATACTCTCTCTGCAATAGTATCAGCGATAATGATATGGGTTTTATTGATTTTTGGAGGATTCATTTCTGCGAAATCTAAAAATAAATCAACACTTATTTTTGCAGTCTCTGTTGTTATATTTGAAACTGTATCAGTTATCTCGGGGGGGATTACTGAGTTTAAATCGTTGTATCCCACTTTTTTACTAATTTCGTCTAAATTCAAAATACTTGCTGAATCTGATGAATATTCACTGATATTTTCTGTCATGCAGCCACAAACGGATATATTCGCAATTATCAGAATTATGAGAATAAGATTCAGGCAAGTCTTCACAATTTGAATATCAGCATACCCGCGGAAATATTTATTGTGATTATTTTCAGGTTTTCCTTGTTTTATATTGTGTGGGGGGGAAGGTGGAGAGAGTATTTGGATGAAAAATACTCAATCATAGAGACACTAAAAGAACTCGCCGATTAATGTTAAATTCGGTTCTGTAGAAATCTCCTGAAAAAATAGCAACCGGAAGATCAATCCTGCAGAATCCCCCCCTGATCTATTTTTGACCAAAAACAGACCGGAGTCTCTCAGTTCATGTCCGATAAGTGATACATCAATCCTGTAAAAACATATCCTGAAACCATGAGAAAAATAGTCTCATGTAGTTTCCCCATCCTCTTAAAGAATCCGGGTTACTATTCCCGGTAACTGGACACCGGATATGCTGTTTGCCCATACCTGCCGCTGTGGTGTATGATCCTCGCTATTTTGACCAATATTTCTGAATCTCCGGGCAAATATTGGTCTAATTTCCTATAATGGGCATTTCTGTCCCAAAAAATACATCCCCACAGCGGCCCGGAGTGGCCGGTTCTCCGTTGAGACATCCCATACGTCCTCTCAAAATATCCGTCAATAATACCCCCCCCTTAATACTCTATAATGATGGGATATTTTAACAAATAATCCGCGTAAAAGCCTAATTTTCCTCCAGAAAAACGGGGGGGCAAAAAATACGGTCGTTCCGCCCCCCCGATTCGCCAATACCGGCAGTCAAAAAGATGAGGTCAGGGGGGAGACGTGGCTGACAAAACCGGAGTGGACGGGCACATCGCTCCCAGTCTCTCTCCACGTTTGCCCATCATTTCTTGCCTATAGCGGATGCATCCGGGACTGAATCGCGATTCGCACAAAAAAGAGAATTCATCCTCTAATCTAGATACTGTTTTGTTTTTAATTAATATCAAGTAACACCAATTATATATTCGTTCATACATATGCATTTATGACCATGCCTGAATACCGGGGGGAAAAATCAGAGATGACTGAAATTGCCGGATCTAATGAATTGCTTTCAGACATAGGCCATGACAGTAGTGATGGCTTTGATGAAGGGAGAAAAATTGTTATTCTTGGTATCCTTTTTATCCTCCTCTTCGCCACGGCCGCGGTTGCCGTGGTTATGGGTGCCTACGACATTACGATATTCGATGTTTATAAAACAATATTCACCCATCTTACCTTAGGTGACATCACAGAACTTCCGAAACTTCATAACACGGTTGTATGGAATCTCAGGGTGCCAAGAATACTTCTGGATGTATTGGTGGGCGGTGCCCTTGCGATAGCCGGTGCAGTATTCCAGGGAGTGTTCAGAAACCCTCTCGTAGAGCCATATATCCTTGGAGTTTCATCGGGAGCCGCCTTCGGTGCCGCTCTTGGTATCGTATTTCCCGCCATCTTTTTTTCCATTCAGTTGTCCGCATTTGCATTTGGCTCGATGGCTGTTGCAATGGCATACTTTCTTGCCCGTGTCAGGGGGGCGAGACTCCGATTGTCACGCTCATCCTTGCCGGCGTGATCATCGGATCCATATTTGCCGCACTGGTTTCTTTGCTGAAATACATGGCGGACGATACGGCGTTACGGGAGATCGTCTTCTGGCTGATGGGAGGATTTTATTACGTGACCTGGGATGATGTATTTCTTTTGGGTCCTGTTGTGTTCTTCTGTTTCATTGTATTGTGGGCTCTCAGCTGGAAGCTCAACATTCTTTCGATGGGTGACGAAGAGGCGAGAACCCTCGGAGTAAATCCGGAAAAATATAAGTTTATTGTTATTGTTCTTGCCACCGCCGTTACAGCGATTTCCGTCTCAATTGTTGGCATCATTGCATGGGTGGGCCTCATGATGCCCCATGCTTCACGAATGATATTTGGCCCGGACAACCGGTTTGTAATTCCGGCCTCTCTTATGATGGGCGGCTTTTACCTCATTGTCTGCGACACCCTTGCAAGGACGCTTACCAGTTCGGAAATTCCGGTAGGGATTCTGGTTTCCATCATCGGAGCCCCCCTACCTCTGCTACCTGCTCAGAAACAAAGGCGGAGTAATATTCGGGTGATTTTATGATCGAGGTAAATGATCTCCATTTCTCATATGGTCATGTTCCGGTTCTGTCCGGAATATCATTTCATGTGGATAAAGGTGAATTGTGCGGCCTTTTCGGGCCGAACGGAACCGGAAAGACCACACTCTTTAAGTGCTGTCTTGGATTTCTCAAAACCAAAGGGGGGGGACAATATCTATGAATGGTGAGCTCATGTCCGGCAAAAAGATCGAAGAGCTTGCAAAGATTGTTTCCTATGTCCCGCAGGACCACAAACCGCCTTTTCCCTATCTTGTACGGGAGGTGGTCCTTATGGGGGGGAGAACCCCGCACCTCGGAGGATTTTTCGGCGTAAAAAAACGTGACAAAGAGATCGCACTTGATGCCATTGAGACACTCGGAATATCTGATCTCTCTGACCGGCCGTATAATCAGTTATCGGGCGGTCAGCGGCAGATGGTGCTGATGGCACGGGCGCTTGCCCAGGACACCCCTGTCCTTTTCCTTGACGAACCAACAAGTGCTCTTGATTTTCAGAACCAGATGAAAATCTGGAAGATTATGCGTGAGATCTCGGCAGACGGGAAGACAATAATCGCATGCACCATGATCCGAATCATGTCGCCTGGTTCTGTGACCGGGTAGTTGTTGTAGGGACAGAAGGCATTGTCGCCAGCGGCCCTCCATCGGAAGTAATCTCTGAAAAAATACTCTCCGAGATATACAGCGATTCATGTTCCGTTCGCTCAATGGACGGAGTTCAGATGGTTATGCCGAGGTGTATTATGAAAAATGACAATTCCTCTGTCGATTATGACCCTGAATCTGTCCGGGGGGGAGATGTCAAAAACTGCATCGGGGGGGTTCATAAAATCGCTGTGGATTCTGAATGCTGAAGGTAACGGAGTTTGATTGAATGGTTAAAAGTATTGACGGAAAATGCCGGGAGGATGGTCGGGACCGTCTTACCTCTGAAATGACCACGGGGATTAAGCCTTGGCGGAAGGTGAACGGATGCGGGTGAATGGCAACTGCAAATGGCTGGTTATTGTTCTCTTACTGGCAGTTGTATCGGTATTCTTCGCGGGATGCACCGCCGGAGATGCATCCGGGGTTACACCGGACCCAAAGACTGCCGGGACCGGCTTTCGGACGGTGACCGATTCACGCGGAGTAGAAGTGCAGGTACCTGAGAATATTGAGCGCGTTGTTTCCGTGTCAGATGGCCTCATTGAGGGGGGGACGATGTTCGCACTTGGTGTTGGTGATAAGATTGTCGCTCACGGCTCGTCCTGTATTCCGGGGGGGAAAGGGAACTGGACCTATTCCTACTCGACGACTGACGGGATAGTCAATGGAACGGGAGGGAAACATGTGGAGGGAGTTCTCATGCCCCCCCATCTGAATGACCTCCCCCCCCAGGTTATGAACCACAATATGGCAATGAACTATGAGACTCTCTGCTCGCTTGAACCGGATGTGGTAATTATGCGTCCGGGATGCTGTACCGTGCCGACAACAGACAGTGATAAGATCGAGAAAACCATCCGGACGCTTGAATCACTTGGGATTCCGCTTGTCGTCCTCCATAGCCCGAACTGCTATGATCGCCCGAATCTGAAAATTATTTCCGATGAGATCAACATTATCGGTGAGGTCTTTGGGAAGGAGGAAGAGGCTGAACGGATCGCCGGTTGCCTGGAGTCCCGGCTGGAGATGATCAAAGAACGAACCGGGAATATTCCGGAAGAAGAGAAATCCAAAGTGCTGATGTTTGGTCTTTCTTCATACAACGCACAGTATGGATACCCGACAAACGGGCCAGGTGTTAGCTATGGACTGGGGACAACAGAGTCATATATGGTTGAAGGGATCGTGAATGCGAAGAATGCTTACCGCTCCGATATCGGCTCCTATCAGATGTTAAGTACCGAACAGGTGCTGGCACTGGATCCTGATGTTGTTGTGCTGAGCACATGGTGTGGCCACCACCCGGCGGATGAGCTGTATCATTCCACAAATTACCAGAATCTTCATTTGTTATCGGCTGTAGAAAACAACCGGGTGGCATCCCTCCCGTTTATGCCCTGCAACTGTGTAAGGCGTCTGGAATATCCCATCGAACTGATGGTTATTGCAAATGCGGCATATCCGGAACGATTTTCAGATATTGATCAGGGTGAGTGGCTGCTCTCCTTTTATATGGATGTCTATGGAGTGGATGAGGTCACTGCAAAAGCACTCAGGTCGGCACAGTGGATGGACTGGTGTGCTGACGAGTAACTACCGGGGGAGAATCCGATTATGAAAATGAATGGAATAAATTATTATCTCAGTTGCAGTGCGTGCTGTTATAGCAGTAGCAGCGGCTGTCTTTGCATCTGCAATTTCCCGGTAAATCCAACAAAAATGGAGTTTGATTGAATGGTTAAAAGTATTGACTGGAATCAGGTCTGGCGTGATGAATATAACAAGAATTTGGCTTGCAGATTTAACCGTGACTGGGTTTCCGAATGGACTCAGAAGGAGAACGCAAAATCCTTTCTGAAGTGTTCTGAAGAAAACCCTGAAAGAATCCGGAACGTCATCGAAAAACTTCAGGTAACTCCTGCATCATCGGTTCTGGATATCGGTTCGGGCCCCCCCGGGACTCTCGCTGTCCCTCTTGCCGGAGTTGCAGGGCATGTAACTGCCGTTGAACCTTCGGCAGGCATGCTGGAAGTAATGGAAGAATATGCCCGGAAAAACGAGGTATCAAATATTGACATCCTGCAGAAAAGATGGGAGGATGTTGATGTTAAAGAGGATCTGGGCAGAAAATATGATGTCGTAACTGCCTGTTATTCCCTTTGCCTGCCGGATATTCACTCTGCGATAGAGTCTATGTGCCAGGCATCCTCGGATTCGTGTCATATATTCTGGTTTGCAGGTGTTACCGGCTGGGAAAGGGCAATGAATGATCTGTGGCCTCTTCTCCATGAAAAATCCTATTGTTGTGATCCAAAGGCGGACGTTCTCTATAATGTTCTCTATTCAATGGGCATTTATCCTGATGTGCAATCGTATGTGATAAATCACTCCCGGAAATACGATACCATCGATTCGGCAGTACATGATCTTAAAAGTCAGTATTGTGCCGATTCTGAAGAGAAACAGGATACTCTGAGAAATTATCTGTTAAGACAGAAAACGGCTGATTGGGATGGTATTGAAATTGGAGGGGCAGTGAATCATGTACACTTCAGCTGGAAGGTCTCCCCATCCGACGGGGGGGTTTGAAATGAATAATAAAGTGATTATTTCCCTTTTCATTGTTGGTGTCGCCCTTGTCACATTCTGCGGCTGTACGGCTCAGTCCACAGATGTTTCCGGGGATTCCCCCCCGCAGGTGGTTACCGGACCGTTATCGATTCGAGGGGGGGTGTTGAAGTTCAAATCCCGGCAGATATTGAGAAGGTTGTCACTATTTCGGACGGGATGGTTGAGGGAGTGATGACCGTCCTTGGTGTTGAAGATAAAATTATCGGGGGGGTTGGTTCATCCTGTATTCAGAGGAATTTCAACTACACCTATCCTACTATCAGTGGAGAGTCCTACGAATATACTGACGGGATGAATCCTGTGACCTATCTGAACCGCTGGATTATGGATCTTCCCCGGATCAGCGAGTCAAAGACGGCAGTTAACTTTGAGGCGCTTTCGGCACTCGATCCTGATGTCGTCATTATGAGAGTTGGTTCATGTTCGGTGCGTAATATCGATGATGAGTCTGTTCAGAAATCCATCGACACAATCGAATCCCTTGGAATTCCGCTTGTGGTTGTGTATGGGCCAAATTGTTACAAAGAGCCGGACCTCTCCAAAATGTCCAATGAGATACGAATTATTGGTGATGTCTTTAATGATCAGGCAAAGGCGGAAAGACTGGCGGATTATCTTGAAGAACAGGTGAATATCGTCTCCGAGAGGACAAAGAATGTCCCGGATAATGACAAACCGGAAGTGTTGGTATTCGGTCTCTCTCCGAGGGCGAGAAAAGCCGGAGGATGTGGACAGGTATTTGGGCTTGACACTATTGAGTCCTATTTCATCACCGATATCTGCCATGCCAAAAATGCATTCGATGAGCCCGGATACTTCAAAACCGTCTCGGAAGAGCAGATCCTGGCCCGTGACCCTGATGTTATCGTCCTGTGCACCGCCTCAGGATACCACCCGCCCGAAGAACTCTATTCTGCTCCGTATTATCAGAATCTGGAGGAACTCTCAGCGGTGAAAAACCGGCGGGTATCTGCACTCCCATGGACACCCTGCAACTGTGCAAAAAGGCTTGAATATCCAATTGATGTCATGGTGATTGCAAAGGCTTCTTATCCAGAGTTATTTGAGGATATTGAACTTGAGAGATGGCTTTTGGACTTTTACGAAAATGTCTACGGTGTTGATGAGGCGACGGCAATAGAGCTTCGAAGTACCCAATGGATGGACTGGTGTGTTGAGGAATGCCCGACATGCGCAAATTGATCTGATCTTAGATCCGGAACCGACGATAAAAAAATGCAATGTAACGGATGATACAATGAAAGTGGTAATCTGTGGGAAAGGCGGAAGTGGCAAGAGCTCGATTTCCGCCATGCTTGCCCATGAGTTTTCAAATATGGGCAAAAATGTGCTGGTAGTGGATACTGATGAATCCAATACCGGTCTGAACTCCCTTCTGGGTGTTGTTTCCCCCTCCTGATCTGATGGAATATCTTGGCGGGAGGCGGCCGCAACGGAAAAAATTATGAAAGCGGCACCGGATTATGCTTCAGCGAAACTTTTGGATGGGGGGGGCATTGATATAAACAGTCTCCCTGAAGGCTATTATTCTGAAAAGAATGGTATCCGGCTGGTATCAATCGGGAAGATTCATGAGGCGGGGGGGGAGGGCTGTGCCTGTCCCATGGGGATGCTTGCACGGGAGTTCCTTGCCGGAATCAGGACGTTTGGCGATGATGTCGTAATTGTTGATACCGAAGCCGGTATTGAGCATTTCGGCCGGGGAATTGATGCAGAGGCGGATCTTGTCCTTATGGTTATTGATCCCTCTTTTGAGTCGGTACGTCTTGCGGAGAGGGTGTTTGTGATGTCTGAAAATTCCGGTGTTCCCGTATATTATATCCTTAATAAGTGGGATGATACCTATTCAGAGGAGATCCGGGGAAATATTGGTGATCCCTCCAGAATTATTTGCGAAATTAATCATAGCCCGGAGATCATTTATGCAGGGCTTTCCGGCAATATCCCGGAGCCTGTCCCGGCGGAAATTACCGGACTTGCAGATTCGGTTTTGCATCTGTCCGGGAAACAAAATTAACCGGGAATTCTGTTGAATGCATCATTTCCTAAATTTCCTTTTCTTTTTCTGAAGGTATTCACTGATTGTTCAACCGTCTGCACTCGCCGCATTCGTTGTGCCACCTGTGACTTCAGGTATCTGGAGGTATTTACGTACATTCCTGTGTTTGAGAATGGAAAATCCGGTGTTAATATTTCGAAATTGTCCAGATATTCCAGAATATCTGTTTGCGTTTCGACAGATCCATCGTTTCCCGGATTTTTTTAATACAAATCTCAAAATGTAAATTGAATATAGCTGTGCCGTATATATTTTGATAAATCACTTGTGGAGATGTTACAATGATAAAAAAATCCCCCCCTTCTTTGATCTCTCTTGCCGCACTGGTAGGAATTTGTGTTATTCTCGCCTGCGGTTGTGTAAACGAGGATGCCCCCCCTGCCACACCAGACAACGGTGCGGTGGAACCCGGTGTTTCCGAGCCTGCACAGATCCCGGATTACAACGAGACATACTACTGGCTTTCCCTGCCGTCCGTTGAAAAAACGGTGGATGTATTCTATGTCTACCCGACCGTCAGCAGCAATGCAACCGGTCAGATGGATATCACCAGCGCAGAAGAACGGGCACTGGCAGACGGCATCTACCAGGCACAGGCCACGGTGTATGAATCGAACGCCAATGTGTTTGCTCCGTACTACCGCCAGATGTCAACAAATGTGGATATGTCCGCAGGCGGACTTGCAACCGATACGCCGGAATTCAAACAGGCGCCGCTGATGTGGAAAAAGCCTTTGAGTATTACATTGACAATCTCAACGAAGGTCGTCCATTCATTATCGCCGGTCACAGCCAGGGAACGATGGCATTAATCGAGCTCATCAAGAACCGCTTCGGCGATGACGAATCGCTCCGCAACCGTATGGTTGCCGCGTATCTGATCGGCTACACCGTAACGGATGCGGATCTTGCAGCAGCAAATCTGACCGCAGCAGAACGTGCGGATGACACCGGCGTTGTGGTCACCTACAACACCCAGTCGCCAACGTCCGTCGGTGGGCCGATGCTCATGGAGGGTGCACACTGCATCAATCCCCCCCTAAACTGGAAGACGAATGATACCTACGCTCCGAAATCCGAGAATCTCGGTGCACGGATTTACAATGATTCGACAGGAGAACTCCTGCGTGAAGTGGACAACTACTGTGACGCACAAATAAACCTGACAACCGGTGCTCTCACCACGACCATACCCGAGGGTGAGGAGCTCGACATCGGGCCATATTCAGAAGGTGTTTATCACCGCTACGATTATGCATTCTGGTACCGGAACCTCGAACAGAATGTCGGTGACCGGATTCAGGCGTTTTCCAAACAATAATCCATTTTTTAAATCAAAACTGTTTTTCCTTCCCGGAGATAGATATTCTAAGATAATCCCCCGTGGAGACGCTACAATGATAAATAAGTCACACTCTTTGATCTGGTTCACCGCTCTTGTGGGAATCTGTGTAATTCTTGCATGCGGCTGTGTAAAGGAGGATACTTCCCCCCCGCACCGGACGACGGTGCCAAGGAACCCGCCGTTTTTGAACCCCTCCAGAAACTGAACTATGAAGATCCCTTCAACTGGCAGTCCCTGCGTCCGTTGACAAACCGGTGGATGTATTCTATGTCTACCCGACCGTCAGCAACAATGTGACCGGTCTCATGGATGTCACGAATCCGGAAGAACGGGCACTCGCGGAGGGCGCCTTCTTGTCACAGGCAAGTGTGTTTGCATCGCATGCCAACATCTTCGCTCCCCCACTATCGGCAGATGTCTTCCGGGGGGGCCGACCTGTCGGGGGGGTATGAGATGGCAACGGATTCACCGGAATTCAAACAGGGTGCTGTTGATGTGGCAGATGCCTTTGAATACTACATTGACAATCTCAATGAAGGCCGTCCGTTCATTCTTGCCGGTCATAGCCAGGGAACGATGGCATTAATCGAGCTCATAAAGAACCGCTTCGGCGATGACGAAGACCTCCGCAACCGTATGGTTGCCGCGTATCTGATTGGATACACCATCACCGATGCCGACCTCGAAGCATCCGGACTCAAAATAGCAGAAGGTGCGGATGATGTAGGGGGGGTTATTATTACCTACAACACCCAGGCTGACCCGTCTGTTGAGAGCCGCATGCTGTTCCCGGTTGCCCACTGTATCAACCCGCTGAACTGGAAGACGGACGACACCTATGCTCCGAAATCAGAAAATCTCGGTTCAGTCTTTTACAATGACCATACCGGCGAGTTCCTGCGTGAAGAACCCGAATACTGTGACGCACAGATTGATCTTGCAACAGGTGCCCTCATAACAAAACTCCCGGAGGACGTTGACCTTGATTTCGGCAATCAGCCTGAGGGTGTGTATCACCGCTATGACTATGGCCTCTTCTACCGGAACCTCGAACAGAATGTCGGTGACCGGATTCAGGCGTTTTCCGAACAATAATTCCCTTTTTTTGTCTTTGTCTTTTCAAAAGGCCTGCATTGGGTTTCAGAACCGGATGATGCCGGACTGCTCTCCTCCGGTGTGGACTGATATGAGTACCATACCAGAGGGCAAAGAGGAGAACAGGTAGTGAAGTCTGTCTTTATCGCGATGGATCAGGTATGATGTCCCTGTCTCCCGGCACCCCCCCATTGCCTGAACGACCTGATTGGGGTTTTGTTCCGTTCTGGTGACCATGGAAATGCCAGATATTTACCGGGTGAAATGGGAAAATGGGAAAAATAGTCTCTCTATCACAGGAGGTATCCCGATGGAATCATCTTTTCCCAACGGTGTCCCCCCCCTATGTTCTGATGAAATATACCTGTCTTTCAGGTCAGCTGATCGTTGCATGTGGACGGGGGGAAACGGATTGGGTCTGGTAATGGGAAAGGAAGTGTTCATGTGTGCTCCCCCCCCAACAGCAGGAAGGGGGGGCCCGTCCGTCTGGCTGACCGGGCCTATGGGTTTCCTGCTCATTGACATTCCTTCCTGCGGCATACAGTTCCCTTCACTCCGGGGGCCCGGTCAGATTTAGAATTCCTCCAGAAGCCCGTAGCCGTAGTTGCTTAGTCTGTTGCCTGCCCTCTCTTCCGGATAGTTGGCAAGAATCAGACCATGTTCTTCAAGGAACCGCTCGGCGATATTCCTGGTTACAATGGTGATCTTCTCTTCTTCACCTGGAATTTCCGTCCACCGGTACAGGTAGTAGATGTCCGGTCTTTCTTCACGATTTTTTATGAAGAGATCCCTGCCACGCCCGTACCGGCGGTCATCCTCCGAGACCGGTCGCGGGGGGGCAAGGAATACTCCGGTGTCGTTCTCCGTATCCAGAACAATGTCCCTGCCTTCAAGTTCAACCATTCTCTGCATTTTCGTTTGCCTCTTTTTTTGTGTGACGGGCCCACAACAAGGCCGGGAATCGGGTTCGTGCAGTCATGGGCAAAACACCCGGCACACCAGGACACCCCCCCATGGGTGGATACCAGTGCGTTTCCGGCACTCTTCACTAATACATTTATGCATAAATATGTTATGGTTTGTCACATAAAATCACACCTTATTAAATAATTGTGATACTGGATTTTGCTCACGGAACGATCCGCTGTAGCGTATGCAGGGAGAAAGAGATGGGAGGTACCGATATCGGGCACCTGATATATCTGTTTTTCCGGTATCCGGCATCGATTGGATGTGCCCGGCAGGGATAGAAGATTTCCGGTGCTGTGCACTGCCGGGGGGGGTCAGGGTATTTCCCTCAGAATCGGTCTCTTTTTTCTCCACCTATTCATATCCCCCGCCCGGTTCCTTCTCCGGAATCCGCGTTCCTGAACGCGACATCCAGATGCGGGTCTGACCACCGGGGGGGTGGAGAACCCGCCGGTAAAAAATGCCTGTCGCTCTCTTGTTTGGTAAAATACGCCGAGAGGGAGATTTGAACTCCCGGGGGGGTGCGAACACCAGAGGCTTTCGAGGCCCCCGCCTTTCCGGGCTAGACTATCTCGGCATGAAAAATGTGCGGACAATAGTTGCCCCCCCTCCGGGGGGGGTATAATAGTAGCGAAGCGGTGCGGAGATAAAGATGCTGCAAGGATCTGCCCATACGACACGGAAAGACCGGCAATCATGGCCCCGGCTGGTATAACTATCATATATCTGCGGCACACACAAGAGTCTTAGCATAAGGTGGTCGGAATGACAGTTCTTTCTCTGCCGGGCTGTCACCCACGGGAGTTACGAAAGAGATGAAACATGTGATCAAGCAGACGGGACCCGCCAGCCCTATGACCGATACCGGGTGATGCGTACCGCCCGCAACTATGGGGGGGTTCCGGATGATTATGTCGTAGAGGTCGCCGCAGATGTGGAACGTCGCCTGTATGATGGCATCCGGACCCGGGACATTCTGCGTATCATCCATACCTCTGCACGCAAATACCAGCCCTCGGTCGAAGGCCGGACAAATGTACGGAGGGCCATCGGTCTGCTCGGTCCGAAACCTGACTTTGAACTCTATGTTCAGGCACTGTTGAAAGGCTCCGGCTACGCGGTTGAAGAGGGGGGGAGAATACTGAAGGGCCGGTGTGGTGAGCATGAGGTGGATGCGATCGCCCGCAAAGGTGGAGTTACCTATTTTGTTGAGGTAAAGCACCACCACAATCATCACCGCATGACCGGTCTTGACGAGGGACGTATCGCACGGGCTATTGTCGAGGATGTTCAGGAAGGCTACCAGGCGGGAAAAAACCATTTCACCATCGATAAGGCGATGATCGTCTGCAACACCAAACTCTCCGCCCACGCCAAGCGGTATGCCGCATGCTGGGATATCAAACACATCGGCTGGGACAACCCGAAAGACGAGAATATCGCGTCAATGGTGGCCGACGTGAAGCTCTGTCCGGTGACCCTGATAAAAGGGGGGGTCAATGCCAGAACAAGAAAAAGACTGGTGGATGCAGGGGGGGTCGTGACGGTGGGGGGGCAGTTGTTGGGATATGCTCCTGATGGGCTGACCGAAAAGACCGGTATTCCGGTAAAGGAGACACAAATTTTGGTGGACCGGGCGAAGAAGCTGGAAGAATGATGCTGCACCACTATCCCGTGGAAAATCGTGTTTACGATCGGCAGTGCAGGGAGATATGGTATCTGTTCTGATGATGGAAAGGTATTCTGGACGTGGATGTTCCGTGTGATACTATTTGAATACCTACTTCCCACCACGGTTTCGCATTGAAACGTCCGGCGATGGTGAGGGAATTGAAGAAGGAACGCTGTGCTTTGCACGGGATCGATAGTCTCCGGTGCAGATCTCTTTTTAATACCGAATCCTGTTTCTATCGACCCGTCGGTCCCGGTGGCTTTTGCATGGAGGGGGGATATATGCAGCGGCTGATTCTCCACCGGGCAACAGACATATAAACAATAGGGACACCCCCCCTTCGTCCGGGCAGGGGGGCCGGGAGAGAAAGAATCATGCCAAGGAGTTTTGTCACCCCCCCGTCGGTCGTGGTCAGCAGATGCATTGAGTTTGATCACTGCCGGTGGAATGGCGAGATGGTGACGAGCCATGTCGTGGAACAGCTGAAGGATTTTGTCGACTTTATCCCTGTTTGACCGGAGGATATGAGAATGGACCTCTCATTTGTCCAGGACCCCCAGTTCTTCTCCCTGGTGGTTCTCCCGCTTCTCATCTTCACTGCCCGCGTCGCCGATGTCACCTTCGGGACGCTCAGGATTATCTTTGTCTCACGGGGGGGCTGAGACTGCTCGCTCCCCCCCTTGTTGGCTTTGTCGAGATACTCATCTGGCTTGTTGCGATCAGCCAGATATTTCAGAATCTCGGGAGCATCGTCAATTACGTTGCCTATGCGGCCGGATTTGCCGTTGGCAGTTATGTCGGGATCATCGTGGAGGGACGGATGGCTATTGGCTGATGCTGGTCCGTATCATCACCCATCACAATCCGGAAGATCTGATCGCTTCACTGAAATCCAACAATTTCGGCGTGACCGTTGTGGATGCGGTCGGAAAGCATGGCCCGGTGAGGTTGATCTTTTTGGTGATCGAGCGCAAAGACCTCGAAGCAGTGATCGGGATGGTCCATCGGCATAATCCCCCCCATGCCTTCTACACCCTCGCCGATGTCCGTTCGGCGAATGGAGGGGTGATTCCCCATCTCTATCGAAAACCCCCCCATCGATGGCTGTCCGGCCGCTACCGGAAAGGGAAGTGAGTCGGTAGTGGGGGGGGTCACTGAATATCCGGAGGAGATCGAGCTAAAAATTAGGGGGGGAATTATTGAAATTATTCTCTCCGCCGTGCCAGCAGCACGACTCCGGCAAGACCAACAATCAACACGAGGGATACTGATGATGTCGGGAATTCAGGGACTGCCGGTGATTCATCGCCGATAATTGCCAAGCTATAGAAAAATCCTCCAGAAACCTGATTATATCCTTTTCCAGGGTATGCCTTGCTGCACTGGTCATAGTCATCTCGCCCCCATGCCACAATTTTTCCTTCTGAAGTCAATGCCAAGCTATGAAATTCGCCTGCAGTCACCTGTTTAAATCCGTTACCTGTTGGTGCGTCACTACACTGGTCATAGTCATCTCGCCCCCCCCATGCCACAATTGACCCATCAGAAGTAAGGGCTAGACTATGATATCCTCCTGCTGCTATTTGTTTAAACCCATTACCTATTGGTGTGTCACTACACTGACCATAGTTATTCCTTCCCCCCCATGCAACAATCGATCCGTCCGAGGTGAGTGCTAGGTTGTGGCATCCTTCTGTGTCAACCTGTCTAAATATGTTTCCTGTGGGTGTATCGCTACACTGTCCATCGCGATCCCATCCCCATGCAAAAATCGACCCGTTTGACGAAAGAGAGAGGCTATGACATCCTCCCGCGGCTATCTGTTTAAACCCGTTATCTGTTGGTGCGTCACTACACTGGCCATGATCATCCCGCCCCCATGCCACAACTGTTCCATCAGATGTCAGTGCCAAGCTGTATTCTGATCCCGCAGCTACTTGTTTAAATCCGTTACCTGTTGGTGCATCGCTGCACTTGTAGTAATAGTCTGATCCCCCCCATGCACAATTGTTCCATCTGACGTGAGCGCCAACCCATGCCCCCCCCTCCTGCATCAACCATTATGAAATTATTTCCTGAAGGGACTTCGCTACACTGACCGCCCCAGTCGTCTCCCCCCCATGCCACAATCTCTCCTCCTTCTGCCGCAACTGGTGTCACACCCAGAAGACTCATCAGAAGAGTCAAAGCCGCGAATCCTGTGAATGTTCTCCAAAATATCATTGCTTCTTTTTCCATCCTTTTTCACCTCCATCAAAGTTTTCCAATGGATGAGGGGGGGTAGCCCTCTTTCATGGTTCATAACGATATGCATGGCGCCTGTAGCAAAATCAGATTTGACGGCATATTCTGCGTGATAATGTGAAACGATTATGAAATTCCGGAAGGATGCGGGGACGAATTTTATCATGCTGCATAATTTGTGAAGTGCCCGGACAGTCTCTGATATTACGATATTCAGGCGAAAATTGCAGTTTTTTCAGGAATTTTGATTGGTGTCCTTTCGTTTACGATCTGCGTGACTGGTGACATGTTCGGCAGAGGAGAAAAGGGTGTGGAATTAGTGTATCTGTCGCCCTAGCAGGAGAGAGCCCACAACACCAGCAACCAGCAAAAGAGATACACTGAGTGACGGGAATTCAGGGACTGCCGGTGGTTTTGTGACTTTAATTGCCAGACTGTGAAAATTACCCGGGTTTGCCTGTATAAATCCGTCTCCGGTGGGTGCACCGCTACACTGGCTAAAATGATCATCTCCCCCCCATGCGACAATGGTGCCGTCTTTTGTGAGTGCCAGGCTGTTGAACTCTCCTGCTGAAATCTGTATGAATCCGTTTCCGGTGGGTGCATCACAGAACCCGTCTGCTCCCCCCCATGCAACAATGGTGCCGTCTTCCGTGAGTGCCAGACTGTGGAACTCTCCTGCTGAGATTTGGGTAAACCCGTTTCCTGTGGGCGCCCCCCCGGTGCACTGTCTCTCCCAAGTCACCTCCCCCCCATGCAACAATGGTGCCATCTTCCGTCAGCGCCAGGCTGTGGGCATATCCTGCTGAGACCTGGGTAAACCCGTTTCCTGTGGGTGTATCGCTGCACTGTCCATCGCGATCCCATCCCCCCCATGCGACAATCATGCCATCTTCCGTCAGCGCCAGGTTGTGGGCATATCCCGCTGAGGCCTGGATAAATTCGTTTCCTGTGGGTGTATCGCTACACGCTCCATAGCGATCCCATCCCCCCCACGCGACAATAGAACCGTTTTCTGTCAGTGCCAGGTTGTGTGACCACCCCGCTGCGATCTGGGTAAACCCGTTTCCTGTGGGTGTGTCATTGCACTCGCCGGCACACATTCCCCATTCGAAAATGCTGCCGTCTTCTGTGAGTGCCAGGCTGTAATCCAAGCCTGCGTCAACCTGAATAAATTCATTTCCTGTAGGGGTATCATTGAAACGGGCATACCTGTCATCCCCCCCCAGATCAGTATTTCTCCTGCCTCTGCTGCGACCGGCATCGCACACAGAAGACTGATCAGCAGCAAGGCGGCCAGTAATCCGATGGCCGTTCTCTGAAACGTTCCTGTTTTTTTCATCGCACCGTCTCCATGTATATTGTCCAATGGCAACAGGGTAACCCCCCCACATTTGGTAAAATAACGATTTGCCGGGCATTGATATCCGGCACATCATCTCCCCCCCCGATCTTGAAAAAACAGAGACGGACAGATATCCCTATTGAGGTCGTTGTCATGAACCAACACCCTGAACCGGCATTGTCCGTTATCAAAAGAGAATTGGAGAGAATACAACTGAAAAAGAAAACGAGAACCGGATGTGACCGGTCTCCCGACAATCCATCCGCCCGTTTTATTTTTTACCGTTTCCGGGAGAGAAGGGCCGCACCTGCTGCCCCCCCGCCAATGATGGCGAAAAGACCAAGTGGACTCTCCTGTGGGGGGGTGGTGCCGGTCGGCGTTCCCGTGCCTTCCTCTGGGACGGCGACGGTCACCTGCGGTTCGGATGCAGTTTCATTCCCGGATGGCCCGGTGACGGAAATATTCGCAGTATCTGTTTTGGTTTCTCCACCCGGCACGGCAGCATCGGTGGTGACGGTCACCTTCTGTCCGTCACTGGCGGCGATCGCAAACGAGGAAAAGCCTGGTGTGGTGGCCTCATAGTATGCCCATCCGTTCTCTTCCCGGAGAAGGGAGGTGGGAAGCTCGTGCCATTCATTGTCATGGAAACGCCAGAGGGCGATATCCGCGGGAAGCAGCTTTTCTGCGTTCAACCATGCCGCAGAGACCCGGAAGGAGAATGTGGCCTCTTTGACTTCATCATCCGTCATGCCGCTGAGCTGTGCGGAGAGGTACTGGTAGACCGGCCCTTCCAGCCCGTCCGGGCCGCGCCCGCATCGTCCACGGTAAGGAGTATTCGTCCGGTATCTTCTGTGGTGGTAACGGTGACCGTCTGCACCGCAGAGCCGGTGAAGCGGAGTGTTGCCGTATCTCCGGCACTCAGGCAGGTGTTGTTGCCATATCGGCGGACGCGTCCTCATCTGTTGCGGGCAGCGGGTTTTCGTTGAAGTAGCGGGCAACGGGGTTCATTAATGGACAGATATCGGTCTCATTGTCCCGAATCATGAAGGGTGTGTTCCCGATGCGTCATGGGTGGTGTCGGTGCCGGTGTAGGTGCTCCAGTAGTTGCCCATCGTTTGGGTGAATGCTCGTCCGTAATACCAGTAGGTCTCCTCTGCCGGGGGAGTGCCAGGCAGCACTCTTCATTTCCGCCTCCGGCGGTAATGCTGTGGCGGCTGTGTCTGTCATGCCACAGGCAACAGCCTCCATAGAGAGTTCCCGCAGTGAAATTTCGTCATCCGGGAGACCGGTGCTACGGATAATATCTGCTAAATCCATTGTCTTCGTTGGCATGACTGCTGTCCCGGTGGCAGATGCACTGGAGATACCAGGAGTGGGTTCTGTGTCTGTCAGCACGAAGTCATTGCGGTACACAAACACATCCCCTCCTTCCGGCCATACGACAATGGCAGGGTATTCTGCTCCTGAGAAGGAATTTTTGCTTACAACGGAATCGTTCAGTTCCATTGTGGCCTGTATTGAACAGTTTTCAGCGATATTGCCGGTAACTTCCAGACCATCTCCACTGATCACCATGCCGTAGCCCGTATCATTGCACCGGATGGTATTGCCGGAAACGAGAGTGTTCCACACAGAATTGACATATATTCCGCATACCGGGGATTCCGCCGTGTTTCCGGATACAACCAGTTCATCTCCATATCCAATGCCTATGCCAATATCCGTGCCATCGGTGATGGTATTGCCGGTTACCCGGCTGTTTATTACCAGCATGCCAATCACACCAACACTATTTCTTCCACCGGATATGGTGTTGTTCGTGATAGTGATATCCTCTGCCGTTGCGAGGCGTATCCCGGAACCTCTCTCCTGGCAGGAAATCTCGTTTTCTTCTACCAGGAATCCGGAAATTTCCTCTGTTTTTATGCCATTCCGCAGGTTCGGGCCAAACGTAGAGCCCCCCCGCACCGAGACATTATCCGAGTCATATACCAACAATCCGCTGGTTGCCATGTCCGTGGTGACATTTTCAACAGTGACGCCATCGCAGTAGTGCAGAGCAATGCCATCTTCGATGGCCTTTGTTGTGGTGTCACGGATGGTGATGTCTGTACAGTTCACGCAGATAACAGCCCCCCCTGCATCTGAAGATTCATCAATTATTTCGCATGACACTCCTTCCCGATATATAACCGGCCGGCCGTTCACGGTGACGGTCTCGTCAATGGAGTTCCCTGGTTCATCTGTGAGTTCTGTGAACTCGAGGTTGTTTGTATTGTCGTGCAGTGCAATGGTGGAAAGAGAGAGGCCCCCCCCGACATTTCCGATGTGGAGGCCGTCTTTGTATCCGCTGATGCCGATGTCATACAGGTGCAGTCATTCCCCCCCGAATGCCGATGCCCCCCCGAATGCTCCCTCACTTCCCTCGAAGGAGAATCCGGCAACGGTGACGCTATCTGCATATATTTCCGCTCCGATTCCATGTTCCGATGTGGTGACAACAGGTGTTCCCACGCCCAGCAGGGTTATTGGTTTGTTGAGCGTGAGTTTCTCCGGGTAGGTGCCCGCTTCCACAACGATGGTGTCACCAGACACTGCGGCGTCCACTGCCTCCTGAATGGTCGTATAATCACGTGGCACGACAGTGAGGGGGGGATGCGTGAACGCTTGATGCAGGCATTGGTATCCGGGTATATAGTGGTCAGATCGACCCAGGTTTCCCCATCTTCACTCACATAACTTTCGCCTAGACCTGCGGTGGCTTTGGACGAATATCCATCGATGGGTGTTTCTATGGTAATCGGATAGTTAAAGGTGGGGGGGGTGGTGACTTTCATGACGACTGAGAACTCCTCGCCTGGCACTAGGGGCACCGTCTTCGGGAGGGAGATGGTGTGGTAGCCGGGGAGTGCACTGGTGCCGGATGCCCATGCCACCGGTGCGGCATCTCCCGGCGGGGTGGTAAAGTTGGCAAAGATGGCAACCGTGTAGTCTGTCCCCCCCGGTTCCGGGGGGGTGTAGAAACTCACGTCGGTGAGTTCTTCGTAGTTGTCTGCCGTGAAGACATTGGCCGCATAGGCGGTGGTGTCCGTTCCGGTGCCGATTTCCATGGTCGCTCCGAGGGGGTCGTACTGATAAATCCGTTTCTCTTCATCAGCGGGAACACCGGTGAAGAGCACAGCATAGTCCAGTGACACATCATAATAGGAGATATAGAAGTATCCGTCATCCCCTAAACCGGTGCCCCCCCAACTGTTTTTGAGAATGAAGGCCCCCCCGTCACCCGGTGGCGTGACGGCAAAATCCTCTTTAGGGAAGGCATCGTCCCATCCGACGAGTGTGACGATATGGTTACACGCAATGGGATAGTCCCCCCATCCGGCAGGTAATAGGTGGTGTCGTTATCTGTAAAACATGAGATGTTTATCTGGAACCAAATCTGAATGGCACCTTCATCCATGAGTGTCTGCTTATACAGGCTGTTGTCGAGCGGGCCTGTCCGCGGCGGCAGAAACGTTATTTCATCGACATCCAGAACCGGAGTGAGATTGATGGATGAGATGGTGGATGGCATCGGGAGAAGATAGGGGTCGTCTGTCTCCTGCACCGGGCCGTTGCCACGGGTGAGGTAGGCTGCAGACATCTGGGCGTTCCCTCCATCGCAGGGACCATAATCAAAGCCGTCCGGGTAGAGGTTTGAACAGAGATTCTTCATATTGTTTTCAGAGAAGTTTTCTGCCGTTCCGGTATCGGTGAGATATGTTGACTCAAGTGAGCCGATTGTGGCAAATGCCCAGCAGCTCCCGCACCACCCTGGTCACGAACCGGGGGGGTGACCCGGCCCTCATCACGGAGGTCAAACCGGGTGGGGGGAACACCTCTCCGCCTGCCTCTGTTGCACGATAAACATCTATAGTATCTGTGTCCGGCCAGACCATGACAATCGGTGCCGGGATATCTCCGGTTGCATAAGGCATTGTATCGGTGCCTGTGGCGGGACAGGAATCACCATAACATTCGATGGAATGCTGGTCGATGTTATCTGCGTCCAGCCCTTCCATGTATGCGACAAATTCCGGATTGAGGGGTGCCTGTTCGATTGTGAGTGCTGCTGCCCCCCCTGCACAAGGATGAGGGCTGTTATGAGGAGAATTGCTGAATGTTTTAACGATATGGGTGTCATGGCGTCACCTTTTAATGTATAATGAATCTGTCGCCAGAATCCGGCATTAAAGTGCTGGAATGTGCCTGTTTTCCATATATTGCAGGAACACAGGTCTGCAATTGCTTAATTTCCATGAAAGATGGTGTTAAAAAAGAGACTGGGGGATAATAAAAGGAGAACCGGATGGGGACCGGTTTCTCAACTATTCATTCACTCGTTATTCCTGTTTCCGGAAGAGGAGCATGGCACCCGCTGCCCCGCCGATGAGCGGGATAAACCCAAGCGGGCTCTGTTGCGGTATGGTAGCTGTCGGCGTTCCTGTGCCTTCCTCTCCGGGTATGGCGACGGTCACCTGCGGTTCTGTCACGGTCTCATTCACCGGTTCCGCGGTGACGGCAACGTCAACCGTATCTGTTCCACCTTCTGGCACAACGCCACCGGTGGGGGGGACTGCCACCTGCTGTCCGTCACCGGCGGCGATCGCAAACGAGGAAAATCCCGGTGTGGTGGCCTCATAGTATACCCATCCGTTCTCTTCCCGGAGAAGAGAGGTGGGGGGGAGTTCCTGCCATCTATTATCGTGGAAACGCCAGAGGGCCATGTCCGTTGGAAGCAGTTTTTCTGCGTTCAGCCATGCCGCAGAGACCCGGAAGGAGAAAGCGGCCCCGCTGACTTCATCATCGGTCATGCCCCCCCTGAGTTCTGCCGTAAGATATTGGTAGACTGGCCCTTCCAGCCCGTCCGGGCCGGTGCCTGCGTCGTCCACGGTGAGAAGAATTCTCCCGGTCCCTTCTTTCGTAGTGATACTGACCGTCTGCACCGCAGAACCGGTGAAGCGGAGTGTTGCCGTATCCCCCCCGGCGCTCAGGGCAGGTGTTGCTGCCATGTCGGCGGACGCGTCCTCATCTGTTGCGGGCAGCGGGTTTTCGTTGAAGTAGCGGGCAACGGGGTTCACTAACGGGCAGATATCGGTCTCATTGTCCCAAATCATGAAGGGTGTGTTCCCGATGCGTCATGGTCGGTATCGGTGCCGGTGTAGGTGCTCCAGTAGTTGCCCATCGTCTGGGTGAATGCCCGCCCGTAATACCAGTAGGTTACCTCTGTCGGGGAGTGCCAGGTGACATTTGTCTCACCCGTCTGCATCTCCTCAACGCTTGTATCGGCCTTCAGGCTCATGCCTCTGAATTCCCCGGTTGGACTGGGATAGTCCAACAGGGTGTCGTCTATGCTGAGGCAGCGGTCAAAGACGTCTGCTGCGATATCCGCCGCTTCCGGCATGTCCTCTGCCGCAGCGGAGGTACTGAGGATGCTCCCAAACAGGATGCCGTCGGTCAAAACAAAGTCATTGCGGTATACGAAGACATCTCCTCCTTCGTCCCTTCCTTCAATGGATGGATACACCGCCCCGGAGAAAGAGTTCCCGTACACCACAGAGTCGTTCAGTTTCATCAATGCCTGTGCTGAGCAGTTTTCGGCGATATTGGAGTTGATATCCGCTCCGTCAGCCCAGATCACAATGCCGATGCCCGTATCGTTGCACCGGATGATATTGTCAGAGACCAGAATGTTCCCCATATTGTCGGTATAGATCCCGGCAATGGAACAATTCACTGCGTTGCCGGTCACTGCCAGATCCTCTCCCATTATGGAGCCAATGCCCATCCAGGCATCATCGATGGTATTGCCCGTTATGGTGGTGTTGACGAGGAGACTCCCCCCCCTCACCGCGATCGTTCCCCCCCGGTGATGGTGTTATTTGCTATCGTGGTGTCCTCTGCATACATGAATTCGATCCCTGCTCTCCCATCGTGGCAGACAATCTCATTGCCTTCCACCAGAGCACCGGATATCTGGTACAATCTCAGACCGGAATCCACATCCGGGCCAAACGAGGAATCCTGCACAATGATATTCGCCGATTCATATGCCAGCACTCCGTGGGATACCTCGTTTGCGGTGACATTCCCCCCCATTATCACATCCCGGCATGAGAACAGGAATATTCCGTCTTCGATGGCTCCGGGGGCAATGTCACGGATGATCATGTCCGTACAGTTCACACAGATGACGGCACCCGCGTCTGACGTGGCATCAATGATCTCTCCTGAAACGCCCTCCCGGTAGACAACCGGTCGGCCGTTCACGGTGACCGTCTCATCAATGGTATTGCCGGTGTCCTTCTGAAAGTCTGCATACTCAAGATTGTTTCTGTTGTCGTGCAATGCGGTGGTGGAAAGAGAGATTCTGTCTATGAAACCGATATACAGGCCGTGTTCGTAGCCGCTGATCTCGATATCATACAGGGTGGCGTCATTGCCCAGGATGCCGATGCCGCCGAGTGCGGCACCGTTTCCGTCGAAGGAGAACCCGACGATGGTGATATTGTCTGCCTCACACTCCACACCGATGCCACCTGCGGGAGTGGCAACAACCGGTTTCCCCAAACCGAAGAGGGTGACTGGCTGTTCCAGAGTCAGCTCTTCGGGGGGGTAGGTGCCTGCTTCAACAATGATTGTGTCACCGGACGCGAGGCATTCACTGCGTCCTGAATGGTCGGATAGTCCCGTGGAACCATGGTCAGGGGGGGGCTGGTGTGCGCCTTGATGCAGACATTGGTATTGGGAGAGGAGAGGGTCAGATCTTCCCAGGTGTCTCCGTCTTCACTTACGAAACTTTCGCCCGCTTTTGCGGTGGCGTTGGACGAGTAATCCTCAATTGGTTGTTCCACGACCAGCGGGTGGGTATCGGTCGGGGGGGAGGAGACTTTCAGCACCACCGAGAAGTCCTCGCCGGGAAAAAGAGAGACTGCATCCGGCAGGGAGATGGTGTGGTAGCCGGGGGGGAGTTCAGCAGTGCCGGACGCCCATGCGACTGGTGCTTCGTCGCCCGGTGGAGTGATGAAGTCGGTGAAGATCGCAATAGTGTAGTCAACCCCCCGGCTCGCGGGTATAGAAGCTCACGTTGGTGAGCTCTTCGTAGCGCTCTGCGGAAAAGACGTTGGCTCCATAGAAGGTGGTGTCCGTGCCGGTGCCGATACTGGCGGTCCAGCCGAGGGGGGGGTCATACTGGTAGATCCGGTTGTCTACGTCGGTGGGAACTCCGGTGAAGAGCACTCCGGGAGCGGAATCCCCGTTTTCGCCATCATAATATGCCTGTTCATCGTCCCAGAAATGTCCCAGCCGGGGGGGATCATAATAGGAGATGTAGAGGTATCCGTCAGACCCCTGCCAGGTTCCCCAGCTGTTTTTGAGAATAAATGCGCCGTCACCCGGTGCCTCAACGGCAAAGTTCTCTTTTGGGAAGGTATCGTCCCACCCGACAAGCGCAACAGCGTGCCCGCCGTCAATGGCATACTGCTCACCCGGCCAGTAGTAGGTGGTGTCGTTGTCTGCAAAACAGGAATCGTTTATCAGGAATGCAACCCCCCCGATGGCACCCTCATCCATAAGCTTCTGCTGAAACCGGCTGTTGTCAAGAGGACCGTTCCGTGGCGGAAGGAAGGTGATGTCACGGACATCCAGCACCGGGGGGGAGAGATCGGTGGGTGAGGTGTTGGATGGTATCGGGGTGAGGTAGGGATCATCTGCTTCCTGCACCGGCCCGCTACCACGGGCGAGATAGGCAGACGACATGAAGAAGTTTCCTCCGTTGCAGGTGCATAATCAAATCCCTGGGGGGAGAGGTTTGAACAGAGATTGTTCATGTTGTTCTCAGAGAAGTCCTCTGCTTCTCCTGAGTCGGTGAGATACGTTGACTCAAGCGAGCCATATGTTGCAAATGCCCAGCAGCTGCCGCACCGGCCCTGGTCACGGACCGGGGGTGACTCTGTCATAGTCACGGAGATCATACCGGGCGGGGGAGTGCTTCTGCATATGTGACGGTATCTGCTGTATATCCGTCCGGCCAGACCACGATTGCAGGGGGGGCCGGGATAAGTCCAGTCAAAGAAGGGTCTGTGCCTGTCGCCGTGCAGGAGTCGCCGCAGCCGTAGCAGTCGATGGAATACCGGTCACTGTCAGCCGTGTCCAACCTGTCTGTGTATGCAACAAATGCCGGATTGAGGGGGGGTGCCTGTTCGATAGTGAGTGCCGCTGCCCCCTGTATGAGTACGAGGGCAGTAATGAGCAGAATTGCTAAATGTTTTAACGATATGGGTACCATGACGTCACCTTTTAATGTATGATGAATCTGTCGCCAGAATCAGACATTAAAGTGCTGGAATGTACCTGTGTCCTTGAGATCTGCGAGCATGCAACGGACTCTGCGTTCCTGAAAAATTTTGAAAGAAGATCGAGATTATAAAAAAGAGAACCGGTTGTGACCGGTTTCTCACGGACTCACTCACTTGTTTTCGTAGCGTTTCCTAAAGAGCAGGGCCGCACCCGCTGCCCCACCTATGACAGTGATGAACCAAGCGGGCTCTGCTGTGGGGGGGTGGTGCCGGTCGGTGTTCCCGTGCCTTCCTCTCCGGGAATGGCGACGGTCACCTGCGGTTCGGATGTGGTTTCATTCACCGGTTCCGTCGTGACCGCAACGTCAACGGTATCTGTTCCGGCATCCCCCCCCGGCACGACAACATCGGTGGTGCCTGTCACTTCCTGTTTGTCACCGGCGGCGATGGCAAAGGAGGAGAAGCCCGGTGTGGTGGCCTCAAAGTATACCCATCCGTCTTCTTCCCGGATAACCGATGTGGGAAGCTCCTGCCATGCATCGTCATGGAAACGCCAGAGAGCCATGTCTGCCGGAAGAATCCCTTCGGCCTTCAGCCATGCAGCGGGCACCCGGAAGGAGAATTCCGCTCCACTGATTTCATCGTCCGTCATGCCGCTGAGCTGTGCGGAGAGATACTGGTAGACCGGTCCTTTCAGCCCGTCCGGGCCAGTGCCTGCATCGTCCACGGTAAGGAGTATACGTCCACTCCCTTCTTTCGCAGCGATTGTAACGGTCTGCACGGCTGAGCCGGTGAAGCGGAGTGTTGCAGACTCTCCGGCGCTCAGGGCGGGTGTTGCTGCCATGTCGGCGGATGCATCCTCATCTCCGTGGGGGCAGCGGGTTTTCGTTGAAGTAGCGGACAACAGGGTTCACTAACGGGTGGATATCCGTCTGTTCTCCGGAAATTGTGAATGGCGTCTCCCCCCCGATGCGTCATGGGTGGTATCGGTGCCGTTGTAGGTGCTCCAGTAGTTGCCCATCGTTTGGGTAAATGCCCGCCCGTAATACCAGTAGGTCTCCTCGGTCGGGGAGTGCCACACCGGGCTGTACATAAAAATCATTTCCCCCCCGTCCATCCGGGCGGAACTGTCTGCTGTCAGAGAGGCAAATGCCATGTCAGCATGCCTGTCTCCTGTATCCGCACGGTTTGGTATTCCGACCTGCACCACTGCCTCTCCCCCCCACTCCGTGTTATCCAGCCACGCTTCGTTTGCTGTGGTGTGCAGGACAGCGGCGTCCAATCCCGCATGCCCTTCTGTCAGCACAAAATCATTGCGGTATACATAGACATCTTCCTCTACATCCCGGGCGAGAACAAGCGGATACGCGGCACCGGAAAAGTGGTTGTCCCTCACCACGGAATTGTTCAGAATCATCCCTGCCTGCATTGAGCAGTTCTCCATGGTATTGCCGACAATGTCTGCTCCATCTGCCATGAACATCAGCATGCCAACCCCCCCTATGTCATTGCATTGGACAGTATTGCCGGAAACGGTGATCATCTCCCCGTTTTGAATTTGGATTCCATATTTTGTGACATCCATCGTGTTGTCGGATACGGTGATCATGTCTGCATTTATGATGTCGATGCCGTAGCCCGTGCCGCCTTCTATCGTATTTCCGGCCACAATTAACCCGGAGGTCTCATTTCCCATCACTCCCATACAGTCTTCATCGCCGCTCATGGTGTTGTTTGTTATGAGGGTGTCATTCACTCTTATGAGGGACACCCCTGCACCACCGTACCGGTATGCAAAATTGTTTCCGGCTGCCTGCAGTCCGTTGGTTCCTTCCGCAAAAATACCATGATATATGTCCGGACCAAACGAAGAGTCATGCACGGAGATATTCTCCGAGGAAGAAGCCCACACGCTGTCGCTAAATATCTTGTCCGCGGTTACATTCTCCACGCACACGTCCCGGCAGAAGAGGAGGGTAATTCCATCTCCCATGGCCTCTGTTGTGGTGTCACGGATAGTGATGTCGGTAGAATTCACACAGATGATGGCTCCTGCGTTTGAAGTGGCATCGATGGTCTCCCCCCCTGATACACTTTTCCGGTAGATGACCGGCCGGCCGTTCACGGTGACCGTCTCGTCAATGGTGTTGCCGGGGTTTTCGCAGTAGTCCCAGTAAATGAGATTGTAGGTATTGTCGTGCATTGCGATTGTGGATAAGGAGAGACCCTGCACATCCCTGATATAAAGGCCGAATTTGCAGCCGGTGATTTCAGTGTTAAACAACGTGCAGTCATCTCCTGAGATACCCACGGCAAGGTTTTCCCCCCCCTTTGTTCCCTCAAAGGAGAACCCGGAGATTGTGCAGTTGTCTGCCTCAATTTCAACACCAATTCCATCTTCCGGGGGGTGGCGATAACCGGCATACCCACACCAAAGAGGGTGAGAGATTTATTCAGCACCAGTTCTTCGTGGTAGGTGCCTGCTTCAACAATGATGATGTCACCGGATGTTGCGGTGTTCACTGCGTCCAGAATGGTCGGGTAATCTCGTGGCACGACGGTGAGGGGGGGATGCGTGAACGCCTTGATGCAGACATTGGTATTCGGGCGGGAGAGGGTCAGGTCTTCCCACGTGTCGCCATCGTCACTCACATAACTTTCGCCCGGCCCGGCGGTGGCTTTGGATGAGTGTCCGGGAATCGGCAACTCTACTGCAAGTGGGTAAACACTGGTCGGGAGGTGATCTCCAGGACAACAGAAAATACCTCTCCGGGCATAAGAGTGACTGTCTCCGGGAGGGAGATGGTGTGGTAGCCGGGGAGTGCACTGGTGCCGGATGTCCATACGACCGGTGCGGCATCGCCCGGCGGGGTGGTGAAGTTGGTAAAGATGGCAACCGTGTAGTCCGTATCCGGTTCAATGGTGTAGAAACTCACATCAGTGAGTGCTTCATAATTGCCAGCGGTGAATACATTGGCCGCACAGTAGGTTGTGTCCGTTCCGGTTCCTATTTGTGTGGTCACTCCGAGAGGGTCGTACTGATATATTTGTCTCTCTTCATCAGCGGGAACGCCGGTGAATACTACCGGTTCGCCTGTGTCTAATGAGCGGTCATAGTAGGAGATGTAGAAATATCCGTCCTCCCCGAAATCGGTGCCCCAGCTGTTTTTCAGAATAAAGGCCCCGTCACCTGGGGGGGTGTTACACGGAACTCCTCTTTCGGGAAGGTATCATTCCATCCGACGAGCGTGACAGCGTGGCCACCTCTGGGGGGGGATATCCTTCATCCGGATGATAATATGTGATTCCTTTGTAAGAAAAACAGGAATAGTTCACCAGGAAACGAACCCGGAGCACCCTCTTCCATGAGAGTCTGTTTTAAATGATCGTTGTCGAGAGGGTCTGTCCGGGTCGGCAAAAAGGTCACTTCGTGGGTGTCAAGCACCGGTGGAGATCAGTGGGGGGGGAGACGTTGGAGGGTATTGGAAGGATATATGAGTCATCTGCCTCCCGTATTGGGCCGCTGCCACGGGTGAGGTAGGCTGTAGACTTAATGGCGTTTCCTCCATCGCAGGGATCCCTGTCATATCCGTCCGGGTAGAGGTTTGATAAGAGATTCTTCATATTGTTTTCAGAGAAGTCTTCTGCGGTTCCGGTATCGGTGAGATATGTTGATTCGAGCGAGCCGTATGCGGCAAATGCCCAGCAACTGCCGCATTTCCCCTGGTCACGAACCGGAGTGACCCTGTTGTCATCGCGGAGATCAAAGTGGGGGGGAGGGTATGCCTCTTCGGCCACCCCCCCTGTCGCTCGAAAAATATCTTTCGTATCCGTGTCCGGCCAGACCATGACAATTGGTGCGGGGATATCTCCGGTTGCATACGGCATTGTATCAGTGCCTGTTGCCGGGAAGAAATCACCATAACATTCGATGGAATACTGGTCGGTGTTATCTGTGTCCAGCCCTTCCATGTATGCGACAAATTCTGGATTGAGCGGTGCCTGTTCGATTGTAAGCGCTGCTGCCCCCCCTGCACAAGGATGAGGGCTGTTATGAGGAGAATTGCTGAATGTTTTAACGATGTGGGGGGCATGTCGTCACCTTAAAATGTATGGTGAACTTGTCTCCAGAATCAGGGATTAAAGTGCTGGAATGTACCTGTGTCCTGTATTCTGATGGAGCACAGGTCTGAAATTGCTTAATTTCCATGAAAGACGGTGCTGAAAAAGAGACCGGGAGATAATAAAAGGAGAATTGGATGGGGGGGGCCGGTTTCTCCCTGATTCATTCCCTTGTTTTAGTAACGTTTCCGGAAGAGGATCATGGCACCTGCTGCTCCGCCGATGAGCGGGATGAGTCCAAGCGGACTCTGTTGCGGGGTGGTGCCGGTCGGCGTTCCCGTGCCTTCCTCTCCGGGAATGGTGACCGTAACTGGCGGTTCCGGCGTCGTCTCATTCACCGGTTCCGCGGTGACAGCAACGTCACTGGTATCCGTTCCCCCCCCTTCCGGCACAACGACATCGGTGGGGGGGACTTCCTCCTGTTGTTTGTCACCGGCGGCGATGGCAAACGAGGAGAAACCCGGTGTGGTGGCCTCGTAGTATATCCATCCGTTCTCTTCCCGGAGAACTGAGGTGGGCAGCTCCTGCCATGCATTATCGTGGAACCGCCAGAGGACCATATCCGCTGGAAGCAGCTTCTCTGTGTTCAGCCATGTCGTGGCGACCCGGAAGGAGAATTTTGCCTCTTTGACGTTTTCATCTGTCATGCCGTTGAGCTGTGCAGAGAGGTATTGGTAAACCGGCCCTTCCAGCCCGTCCGGGCCGGTGCCTGCCTGTTCGAGGCTGAGAAGAATTCGTCCGCTCTCTTCTTTTGGGGTGACCGTGACGGTCTGCACCGCAGAGCCGGTGAAGTGGAGTGTCGCAGAGTCACCGGCGTTCAGGTGACCTGCATCCGCAATAATTGCCGACGGATCCTCATCTGTTGCGGGCAGCATGCTGTGGTCCGTATACCGTCCGGATGCCATGATCAGCGGTGAAGTGTCCAAATCTTTTTCCCGGATGACAAACGCCGTCTCGCCGATGCCGTCATGGGTGGTGTCGGTGCCGTTATACGTACTCCAGTAGTTGCCCATCGGCCGGGTGAATACCTGCTCGTAGTACCAGTAGGTTACCTCTGTCGGGGGGGAGTGCCAGACCGGACTGCGCATCACAATCTCTTCCTCTGCAGTGCGGGTAATTGAGACTGCAGGTATGACCCCCCCGTATGCCTCGTTAACCGACCAGTTGGTCATAATTCCATCCGGCATCCGGATCTGTTCAGAAGCCTCTCTCCAGTCCAGATCTCTCTGACTCTGTTCGTCCGCTGTTGTGGTGTGCAGGATGGCAGCGTCCGTTCCCGCATGCCCTTCTGTCAGCACAAAGTCATTGCGGTAGACAAAGACGTCTTCCTGAGCATTCGGAACAAGGATGACCGGATACGCGACACCGGAGAAGTGGTTGTCCCGCACCACGGAATCTGTCAGTGTCAGCAGGGTCTGCACCGAGCAGTTCTCCGCGGTGTTGCCAGTGATCTCCGCCCCCCCTTTTGCATCAATGACCAGACCGTTCCCGGTATCATAGCACTGCAGGGTATTGTCGGAGATGGTGATGGTCTGCACCCCTCCGGCCTCAATCCCGGTGTCCATGGTGTGTATCAAGTTTCCGTCCACTTTCAGATGATCTCCGTTTGTGATGTCAATGCCGTATTCCGTGCCCTCCGTTATGGTATTTCGGGATATAACGGAGTCCGAGGATTCATGTGCCCAGATTCCAACACTCCCCAGGCCACCTGTAATGGTATTGTCTGTGATGGTGGCGTTGTCTGTGACATAGACCAGTGCTCCCACACCATAATCCATGCAGACCATTTCATTGCCCTCGATCTGCAGTCCGGAGATTTCTTGTGCAGAGATGCCATACAAGATATCCGGGCCGAAGACAGAGTCCCTGACGGTAATATTTGCTGAGGATTTGATTATTACGCCCTCCATGGCCGTGTTTATGGTGACATTCTCCACCGTGATGTCCCGGCAGAAATACAGGGAGATACCCTCTCCGGTGTTCTCTGTTTCGATGTCCGGATGGTCATATCCGTACAGTTCACGCAGATGACGGTTCCTGCATCTGAGGAGGCGTCAATCGTCTCGCCGGACACCCCCCCTTCCCGGTATATGAGCGGCCGGCGTCCATGGTGACGGTCTCATCAATGCTGTTTTTGGGGTTCTGGCTGATGTCCGGCCAGTAACTGTTGATGTAATTGTCATGCAGTGCGGTGGTGCTCATGGAGAGCCGCTCTGCAGGGTTGATCAGGAGGCCGCACAGGTATCCGCTGATATCCAGATCATAGAGGGAGGTGTCATTTCCCTGAATACTGACGCCGAAAATGGCCCCCCCTGGCCCTCCCTCAAAAGAGAATCCGGCAAGGGTGATGTTGTCTGCCTGAACCAGAACTGCGATTTCATTTTCGGTGGCGGTGACCACAGGCGTCCCCCCCATACCGAGAAGAGTGAGCGGTTTATCGATTGTCAGTTTCTCCAGGTATGTGCCGCTCTCCACAATGATGGTGTCACCCGCTGCCGAGGCGTTCACCGCCTCCATAATGGTCGGGTAATCCCATGGCACGACGGTGAGAGGGCGGGTGTGCGCTTGATACAGACATTGGTGTCCTCGAAGCCGTGGATATCAGTCAGATCTCCCCCCCAGTTTACCAAGTCAATACTCACGTAACTCTCGCCTGCCTCTGCGGTGGCGCCGGATGAGTATCCGTCAATTGGCATCTCCACCACAAGCGGGTAGGTATCATTCGGTGAGATCACCATAAGGAGAACTGAGAATTCCTCTCCGGGAGTGAGGGGGGGGACGGTATCCGGGAGGGTGACGGTGTGATACCCCGGGAGGGCAGTGGTGCCGGATATCCAGGCAACTGGCATGTCATCGTCCGCCGGAGGAGCACTGCCGGTAAAGACGGCCGCCACATACTGGGTTCCCGGTTCGCGGGTATAGAAACTCACGTCGGTGACCTCTTCATACTGGTCGGCGGTGAAGACATTCAGTCCCATCATGAGGGTATTGAGACCCGTGCCGATGCTTGTGGTCCATCCTAGTGGGTCATGCTGGTAGATCTGTTTCTCTTCCACCGCCGGCACCCCCCCGGTGTAGAGTGCTCCGGGGGGGTGTTGTAGTAGGTATAGTCATAGGGTTCATCATCGGCATGCGCCAAACGACCGACTATGGGATCATAATAGGAGATATAGAAGAATCCGTCCTCTCCGGCATCGGTGCCCCAACTGTTCTTCAGGATGAAGGCACCGTCACCCGGTGGAGTGACTGCAAAGGCATCCGCCGGGAAATCATCGTCCCACCCGACGAGAGTGACGGCATGCCCGCTGTTGGATTCATACTCATCACCCGGCCAGTAGTAGGTGGAGTAATTGTCTGCAAAACATGACCAGTTTACAATGAATGAAACCCAAATGGCACCTTCATCCATGAGAGTCTCTTTATAGAGATCATTGTCGAGTGGGCCTGTCCGGGGGGGGAGGAGGGTGACCTCACGCACGTCAAGGACTGGTGCAAGATTGGTGGGGGGGAAATGTTGGACGGGTAAGGGAGGGCATATGGATCATCGGCCTCCATCACCGGGCCGCTCCCCCGGACGAGGTAGGCATTGGACATGAAGGCGAATCCTCCGTCGTAGGGTGTTCGGTCAAACCCGTTCGGGTATTCGTCCGAACAAAGGTTCTTCATATTGTTCTCGGAGAAGTTCATCGCATCCCCGGAATCCGTGAGATATGTCGACTCAAGGGAGCCATAGGTGGCAAATGCCCAGCAGCTGCCGGCTTTTCCCTGATCACGGGCCGGGGTGGCCCTGCCCTCGTCACGCAGGTCAAAGCGGGCGGGCAGTGCCGATCCGTTGGTTACTGCTTCCGCTGTGTACCCGTCCGGCCAGAATGCGAGTGCCGGCGACGGGAGCAGACCGGTTGCATAGGGAGCGTCCGTCTCCTCCGTCAGTTCCGCGTATGCGTAACTTTCGGAAGATATTTGGTCGGTGACACCGGCATCCATGCCTTCTGTGTATGCCACAAATGCCGGATTGAGGGGTGCCTGTTCGATGGTGAGTGCCGCTGCCCCCCCTGCACGATGATGAGGGCGGTAATGAGGAGAATCGCTGATTTACTAAACGGGAGGGATACCATTTTTTCACCTGATAAAGAATAGGGAGATGTCACCGGAAACTACCTTTAATGTGATGGTTTATGCATTTTTGAACGGTATCTGTTGAAATCCGGGAGAAATCCGGCAATTCTCCACTCCCGGATGGCACTCTTTCGCTGGCCTGTTGTCAGGGGGGGTACATCAGGAGGAGTATAGCGGAAAAAACAGGGGGGGAACGGTTGTTACCAGCGCGGGTGTATTCGTTAAAACACGGGATGCAGACGACCTTCCCGTCCTGCACTCTGGCCCGCTGCTCCGATACCGGTTCGCCGCAGACTGCACAGGGAACGGATTGGAAGATGCGGGCCCGTTCCGGCAGTTCTGGTGTGACTTCTTTGCATTCGTATATTTCATCCAGAGGGGCACTGAGGATCTTCTCAATCATTGCAGAGCGGATCTCCTGCATCCTTGCCCGGTCGGCATCCGTGGCGGTGCCCGCGGCCATCCGTGCGTGGATCTCTTCGGTCTCCGGGAAAACGTTCTCCTGGCTGAAGGATGGTTTCTGGGCAATGCGTACTGCCTTTTCTTTGTTCCGGAGTATGAAGGTGTAGACCGGTTTGCCGTGGTCACGGAAGATCAGGTTCCCCTTGCCCATCGTGCACCCGGTGATGTACTGGATGGCGTCGATCATGCAGGCGTCGTTCTCCACGATCGCGACCATCTCTTCGTCTGCTGATCGGCCGGTGTTCAGGCACTCTTTTGCATACTCGGACGCCCGGTAGCCGAACGCAAGGCCGGGACAGACATGACCGTGGAATAGGGCCACCTCTTCAAACGGCGGAAGTGTTACTGTCATCATCTGTTATTTTTGCCTGCCGGAGTGATAAATGCCTGTATCGGCCGAAATTACGGTGTAATAATCATGGGTGTTATTATCCCGCGTGATTAAAGAATTAGATTATGAAACAGACTCCCATTTCTTCATACCTACGCTTGATCGGTCTCTTTTCCTGCCTCGCCTGTGTCCTCCTCGCCGCAGGATGCACCGATGCACAGCCGGAGATGATTGTGGAAGCGACCAACATCACCATCACCGACACGGATGCCACCTCTGAGACGATCACGTATACCGTGACCGTCACGGTTACAAACACGGGAACTGCATCGGCAAAGGATGTGATCGCCGGTATCACCCTACAGACCCCCCCTGATGCCAGCCAGATGTCACGGATGGCTCACGAGAGCGTGGAGTTCGGCACCATCGCACCCGACACTACCCGGACGGAAACCGTGACCATTATTCTGGAAGCGGGCCCGGTGGGATACGCGGATCTTGTCACCGAAGGAAAGAACCCGGTGGTAACGACAAAAATCGAACAGATGGAATATGTCACTCTCCCCCCCTTCTGAGGGGGGGCAGAGTCCATTTTCCATCCCTTTTTTCATCCGGCGCTCCCAGATAATGGGTATGCCCGTTGTCAGATTCCGTTTTTCCCGTTCCCAGACCACAACAGAGATCGACTATGCAGAGGGAGATACCTATGCGGATCTCATTCTGCGCTGCGGTCTGATCCCGGACACTGTGCTCATTTTTGTGGGAGACCGGTCTATCCCTGAGGACGCAGTGGTATGTGAAGAGGATGTGACGATAGAAGAGACCGCATCACGTGGGTAGATACCCGCACGGATCAACAACAAATAAACAACGAACAAAAAATATTCAAATGAACCGGGGGGGATTACTCCTCGGCCTTTGGTTTCTTCTCTTCTTTGGGTGGTGCAGGGGGGGGCCCCTGCACGAATTCCACCGCAGGGCCGGTGGTCGATGGATGATAATCCGGTTCCACAAAGATACAGTCCTTCGGGCAGACCTCGGCACAGCGTCCGCAGATGATACAGCGGAGACGGTCAATCTCCCAGGTCCGGGCCGCACGGTCGACGGTTATCGCCTGTGACACGCAGTGCCGCTGGCAGTTGCCGCAGTAGATACAGTCCTCGATTGCGATGACCACATGCCCGCGGGTTCCTTCATACCGTTTGGCAGGCGTGGCCGGGTACATCAGGGTGGCGGGTTTCCCCGTCACATTCGCAAGCGCCCGCTTCACCATGGTAAATAATGGCATATCTCACTCACCTCTCCGCACACCCGATACACGGGTCAATGGTCAACACCACGACCGGCACGTCCGCAAGGTCAATGCCTGCAAGCATCTTCACCAGCGGCGGGATGTTTGTCAGGGTCGGTGTCCGCACCGGTGGCGGACGATGTTCTTCTTGCCGTTGGCCTTTATGTAGTGCATGCACTCGCCACGGGGGGGCTGTTCGGAGAAGGCAAAGTACTCGCCATCCGGATTGCCCTTCACCTTTTCTTCGACAGGGCCGTCGGGCATCTTTGCCACCGCACGTTCGACGAGGTCGACTGCTGCGAGCACCTCTTCCGAGCGGACGAGGCAGCGATCCAGACAGTCCCCCGTGGGGGGGAGGGTGACCGGTTTGAACCCGAGTTCCCCCGTATGCCGAGTAGCCGCTGGACCGGACATCCATGTCGCAGCCGCTGCCACGGGCCGTCGGGCCGACCGCACCGAGATCCCATGCTTCTTCTTTCGTGAGGGTGCCAAGACCCCCCCGCATCCGGTGACGGACCGTCTGGTCATGGGTGAAGATGCGGTTCGACTCTTCAAGGAGCGGCCGGATCTTCTTCAGGTGGTCCACCATCTCGCCGAGTTTCTCGTCTCCGATGTCACGGCGGATACCGCCGACCTTGCACGAGCCCTGGATGACCCGGCCGCCGGTGGTTGCCTCCATGTCATCGAGGATCTCCTCTCTCAGGCGCCAGGCGTTCATGAAGAGGTTCTCGAATCCCATCGCATCAGCCGCAAGACCGAGCCAGAGCAGATGAGAGTGCATCCTTGAGTATTCCATCCAGATGGTCCGGATGAACTGGGCCCGCGGGGGAACCTCAATGCCCATGATATGTTCAATCGCATTGCAGTAGGTCACCGAGTGGGTAAACGAGCAGATTCCACAGATACGTTCTGCGATGAATACATAATCCTGGAAATCCCGTTTCTCAACGAGTTTTTCGAGACCGCGGTGGACATATCCTATTGTAGGGACTGCTTCCACCACCCGCTCGTCTTCCAGCACCAGATCCAGATGAATGGGCTCGGGCAGCACCGGGTGCTGGGGGGGCCCGAATGGCACAACGATTCGGTTGCCCATTATGCATCGCCTCCTTTCGGGACTTTGGTGACTTTGGGCGGGTTCTTGAACGGCGCCGGGATCTTCGTCTCGAAGAGATGTCCCTGGAAGTCGACGTTGATGTCGGTTACGGAGAGGCCGAAGAGATCATGGATCTCGTTTTCATAGATGAATGCTCCCCCCCAGTAGGTGCCGGAGATGCTCGGGATCACATCACCGTCGTTGACCGTGAGACGGAGGCTCTCGAAGTCCCACGACTTGGTGAAGGTATAGTTCACTTCATACCGGTCGCCGAGATTTGTACAGCCGATCTGCACCAGCCGGTGTCCCTTCGTGTGATACTCCTCTGTTTTTTTGAGGAGATCGCTGACCGGAATTTCAATAATGGTGTGTTTCTGTTCAATCATTGATTATTTCCCCCCCCTTTCTCTGCCATCTTTGCCCGTTTCTCTTCGAGAATACCCAGGGCCTGGACGACGCCGTCAATGATGGACTCGGGTCGGGCCGAGCATCCGGCACATAGACATCGACCGGGATGACTTTGTCAACCCCGCCCAGGATGTTGTAACAGTCCCGGAATACTCCGCCGGACGTGGCGCAGATGCCCACAGCGACCACGACTTTTGGGTCAGGCATCTGTTCATAGGTGTTCTTTACAATGGGCCGGTTTAGTTCATTGATGCCGCCCGTGATGATGAATACATCGGCGTGTTTCGGGTTGCCGGTATTGACAATCCCGAACCGCTCCAGATCATAGAGCGGCGTGAGGCAGGCCAGCACTTCGATATCGCAGCCATTGCAGCTGGATCCGTCGTAATGGATAATCCATGGAGATTTTGTAATATATGACATAGTTTTCACTCACCTCCCTAAAGCAGGGCAAGAACCCCCCCCAGGTTAATCACACCGGCAACGAGTGCCACGAGCCATGCACTCCTGAGCATGACCTGCCAGCGTACACGGGTCGTCGTATTGTCTACGAGTATCTCAAGGAAATAGAGACGATGACAACAAGAAGACCGAGCCATGGCATCGAGGCAAAGAAGAGCCAGACGAGGCCAAGGAAGAATACGGTCTCGTAGAGATGTGCAATCTCGACCATACCCAGTGTGGGACCGGCAAATTCTGTCGTCAGTCCCTTCACCAGTTCCTGGTGGGCGTGGTGACTGGTTGCAAGGTCAAAGGGTGATTTGCGCAGCTTGATGGTGAGCACATAGACGATACCCACAAAGAGGAGCGGGATGGTCATGAAGATGGGCTCGGGCCAGAAGGCGATGTCTTTCACGGAAAAGGACCCGGTGGCCATATAGAACCCGGCGGCTGTCAGAATGAGCATCGGTTCGACTGCCATCAATTGCAGCAGTTCCCGTTCCGCCCCCCCGATATGGCTGTAGGGCGAGACTGCCGCATATGCTCCCAGAATCAGGAAGGCATGGGCGAGCGTCAGTGCAAAGATGACGAGCAGGATGTCACTGCCGGAGAAGAAGAGTGCTCCGGTGAAAACGACAAATATCAGGTACGAGAAGATGTAGAAGTTCACCTCGTTTCTGACGACTGCCTTCTCTTTTTCAAAGAGTTTGAAGATATCATAGAGCGGCTGGAGCACCGGCGGGCCGACGCGTCCCTGCATCCGGGCGGTGACCTTCCGGTCGATACCGCCGATGAGTGCACCGATGAAGGGTGCGAGGATGATGAATCCAACAGCAAAGATGATTTCAGTAATCATGCGATCACCCCCCCATCAGGATTCCAACCAACATCAGGGCAATGAACGCGATGCACACCCCCCCATTGCCTATGTGCGAGAGGCGCTGTTCACCGAAGTAGTCCGCGAGATAGTAGTTGCCGAGTGCCACCGGGCGCTGCACACCGATGCTGCCTTTGAAATGCATGTCGGGGGGGTGGACGGCCGTCCACCCACGTAATGCGGCAGAATCTTGCGGTCTTTCCTGAAGTGCAGGAGGGAGAGTGGCATGACGAGCACCATGAAGACCATCATCACCATGATGATCATGTTGGCCTGGCCGAGGGTGGCGGCCATGCCGTAGATGCCGAAGACGTAGGGCACCACCAGATATGAGGAGAGCAGAGGGAACCCGATACAGACCGCGACCATCAGCACCGTGAGGGGGGGCACGAGGGCCGTGTATTCATGGTTGGATATCTTTACTTCCAGGGGGGGTTCGGGTTTCCATGCGACCTCTATCAGTTTGCCCAGCCATTTTGTCCAGAAGAATACGGTCACAGCACTGCCGAATGCTAAGAGGAGGACAAGGATGAAACCATACGGGGCCTCCAGGAATGCAACCAGGGCCGCCCACTTCGAGATAAGCATCCCGAAGGGGGGGGCAAGGAACATACCGGCGATGCCGATGATCATCATCACCGCGACTGTTGGCAGACGACCTAACAGGCCAGTCATGTCCTCAATGTCCCTGCTGCCGATCTTGTGTTCGACCGTTCCCACGGAGAGGAAGAGGAGGGACTTGGCGATGGCATGGAATACGATCAGCAGTATGGCTGCCCAGATTGCCGCATAGGTACCGATTCCAGCACAGGCGACGACGAGGCCAAGGTTTGCAATCGTTGAATAGGCAAGGACCTTCTTGGCGTTGGACTGGGATATCGCAATCCCGGATGCAAGGAGGAAGGTCACGCCACCGACAAGGGAGATCAGGTAGCCGACCATGCTCACATTATAGATGGGAGCAAACCGGACGATGACATAGACGCCTGCCTTTACCATCGTACTGGAGTGCAGAAGTGCCGATACCGGGGGGGTGGGTGCGACCATCGCACCGACCAGCCATGAGGAGAAGGGCATCTGTGCCGCCTTGGTCAGACCGGCAAACCCGATGAGGCTGCGGGTATCATGGCAACAGCAGGTCCTGCCGCAATCAGGGTATCCATCATGACGAGGCCCCCTGACGGGTTGGTAATTCCGATCCAGGCAAATGTGAACGCAAATCCGAGACCACCCAGAAGATTGAGGGTGAGGGCCCAGAACGCATTCTTCCGTGCCTGTTCATCCCAGCTGTATCCGATCAGCAGGAAGGAACAGAGTGTGGTTACTTCCCAGAAGAAGAAGAGCCAGAAGAGATTATTGGAGAATACTACCCCCCCATACATTGCCGCAAGGAAGACAAAGAGCAGCGCAAAGAACCAGCGCCGTTTGTCAGGCATGTCATCATGATGGGCGTGATAGTCACGCATGTAGCCGACCGAATAGATACAGATCAGACTGCCGATGATACCGATGATCATCGCCATGATGATGGAGAACGGGTCAATGAAGAGGTTGTTCAGTGCCGCGGTTTCGTGAATGAGTGACTCAGCGTAGAGTACCACACCCAGCTGAACCACAACCAGTCCGGCAATAATATATTGCCGGTATTTCGCGGCGAGATAGAGAAGGCCGGCGGATATAATGACTTCAAGTCCGGTCATGATCTGGGAGATCATGCTGGATTCGATATCAAAATACACCGTCCCGGCCCCCCCGCAAACAGTACAAACAGATACAGGGTAGCAGCGATGATGATCGCCGACACCAATGCCACAACTGTATCTCTGAGGCGGCCGTTCGGTAGAATACAGAACAGTAATGCCGCCAGTGCAGGGAAAAGAATCAGGAATACCAAGAGCTCCATGCTATACACCTCTGTGTGAAAGGTTGAGAATTAATCATTATTTATCATTGTCATTCTGCTAAACCGGACAATTATCCGCCAGAATCCAGTTTATGCCATTTCAATGTCTTATGTCTGGCAGCATAAAACCCCCCCTCCTATGGCGGAAAGAAGAGGGCGGATGCTCTTTTATGGGAAGTAATTCTGTAATCAGGTGCGCGGCAAATATATAATGGTTGTTTGTCGTGGCAAATGGAAAAAGAGCGTTTTCAGCGGTGTGGATGGGAAAAAAGGGTGTATTGATTTTCACATACCCATCTGGGATGCGTTCTTGGAGATCATCATGTCGTCGACACGGATGATGAGTGCAGCGGTCTCGGTCGCTGACATAATGGCCTGGCGCTTGACACGGGCGGGCTCGATGACCCCCCCTTCTGCATACATGTCCACGATCTCTCCGCTGAAGACGTCCAGACCGGTGTGGTTCTCACCTTTTGCGTGTGCGGTCTTGAGGGCGACGATCTTGTCGATCTGGTCAAAGCCGGAGTTCTCTGCGAGGGTGGCCGGAATGATCTCAAACATCCGGGCGAATGCCTCGATTGCGAGCTGGGTTCTGCTTCCTGGGTGGCGGCAAATTCAGCGATCTTCATCATCAGTTCGGTGTCAATGGCAGCGCCGCCGACAAGGAATTCTCCGTCTTCCATTGCGTCCATGACAACACGAACTGCATCGTAGACACCGCGTTCGAGTTCGTCGACGAAGACCTGTGAGGTGCCTTTTAAGAGGATGCTCACGGTCTGCGGGTTCTTGCACTCGGTGATCCGGGTGATGGTGATGTCCTTCATCTCTTCGATGAGGCCTGCTTCACCGAGCATATCTTCGGTCAGTTCTTCAGGCTTGTTGACGATGGTGGCACCGACCGCACGGGCGAGTTTCTTCATGTCGGAATCCGGGACGTCCTGAATGGCGATGACGTTCTCCTTTGCGAGGTAGAACTGGACTGCGTCTGAGATGCCCTTTCCGCAGAAGAGGGTGTTTGCACCGGAAGCAACGACCGCTGCCGCAATACTGCGGAGGGTCTCGTTCTCCTGTTCGCTGAAGGCTTCCATCTGCTCTGCAGAGGTGATCTTAATCTTGGACTTCACCTGGGTCTTTGTTACCTCAAGTGGCTGGGAGAGCATGGCGATCTTTGCGCCTTCGAGCCGTTTTGGCATGGAGTGCTGGACACGGGTCTTGTCAAGGAGGAATCCCCTGAGCAGTTCTGCGTCTTCCATGCTGTCGCCGACCATGGTCTTGATCTGGACGTCGTCCTCGTCAACCCGGTAGGTGCCGTCTTCGTTTTCCTGGGCGACGGCCAGCACCGCATCGACAACAATGCCGGTGATTGTCTCTTTGACATCCTCGATGGACTTTCCGGTGACGGCGGTGCCAGCGACCTTGATGAGCATCTCGCGGTCCTTACCGTCGGTTTTGATGACCTGTGCATCGATGATCTCCAGCGCCTTCTGCATACCGAGACGGTATCCGTTTGCGATGATCGTCGGGTGGACCTTCCGGTTGAGGAGGGCCTCTGCCTGTTCCATCAGACCACCGATGAAGATGGTTGCGGTGGTGGTGCCGTCGCCGACTTCATTGTCCTGTGTCTCGGCCACCTCGATGACGAGTTTTGCTGCCGGGTGTTCAACTGCCATCTCGTGAAGGATGGTGGCACCGTCGTTGGTGATAACGACGTCTCCGCCTGACTGGGAGACCATCATCTTGTCCATTCCCCGTGGGCCGAGGGTGGTGCGCACGGCTTCGGCGATTGCTTTGGCCGCCATAATATTGGATTTCTGGGCTTCGTTGCCGCCAATGCGCTCAACATTGTCCCGTAATATAACTACTGGTTGTCCCGCTAACATAATGCAGATACTCCTTAATGTGTCATAAAGTTGGATTTGTGATTCTATATATCTGTTGTGTTTGCCTCTCTGGAGGTCTCGCATATCGGGGGGGTCGAGCATCAATCAGATTCTATTTATTTGTGACATATGTATAGCAATTATTACTGACACATTTATATGTCTATATACGGACAGTTAGTTGATGGCTTCGTTTGTTGTTAAGGTTGATGACACGAATGGGCGGCACGGCGTGCTCGATATCGGGAGAGAGCGGATTTCGACCCCCCCTTTATACGTTCCGTCAGATGACATCTGGCAGGCGATGCGGGACATTCCGGGTGGTTCGGCATACTGCCGCTCCGGTGTCTGTGAATATGATATCTGGATCCGTCATCCGGATATTGAGCGTATCCGTCTGCACCCGGAAGAAAGGGAACTGCTGGAGCGGGAGGTGCGGGAACGGATGAGCCGGGTGCGGTCATCTGCCAAAATGATCCATTTCAACTTTTTCTCGGATGTGATGGGGGGGCTGGATAAAGAGTCGCTTATCCGGCTGCTTTGTCTTCAGTACCAGGCAGGTGCGGATGTGATTGAGATTCCGCACGGGTTCTGCAGTGTGCAGGCATACGAACGGATGGTGCGGTATGCCCTGGAATGGCAGCACGATTTCCGGTGTGACACATCCCTGATGGGTATTGCCCATTCCGCAGCAGATCTTACGATGCTGAACCGGTATCTGCCGCAGCTGGGCGGGGGGGTGGGTATTGACTGCCGTCGGTTTAATAAACCGCTGCTCTACCAGGTCCGAAAACTCCTGAAGCCGCAGGATGTCTGGGTGCATGCCTTTTCCGCTCCCCCCCTCCGGTATCGTGAGGTGGATAATCAGGGAACGCTGGGGGGGATGCTCATCAACTGGTTCGGGGGGGTGGATACCGTCAGTACCATCACTCAGGGAGATCCGGTCCGGGAGTATTTCACGTACCTCTTCTCCCGGATGGAAGGGCAGGAGAAGACGGAATGTCTGAAACAAATGCGCTATTTTGCACCCACTGATTACAGCACCCCTACCTTTGGCGATCTGGAGGTGTCCTACGGGGGGGACAGTCATCGGCTCTCTTCTTTCTGTGACTGTCCGGTCTGCCGTAATCTGACTATTGGGGGGGATGCGATGGAGAACCTGCCGGATCTCTACCTGAACAATCAGCTCCACCGTGCCTTTGCCTATTACAGAGAATCACAGAAATGCCGGCATGCTCTGATCAACAATGAGACGGACCGGTTTCTTGCCGGAAAATTGTACGCCGCAGAGATCATCCGGCGATCCGGCGGGACACTCGCGGGCCGGTGGCCGGGAAACGCCCCGGTGAGAAAGGTGGGAGATGGGAAGGTGCATGTATCCCGTATTGCCCGGCGGGATTATCCGTTGCCGGTTTTGTAACGTATTGGCATGCACGGCCGCGTGCGGCGTATGTCAGTTCTGTATTCTCTGTATACCCGGAGATGAGCAGATTATCCGATAAAATAGGGGGGGTGGTTGTCAGGGAATCCACCTGCTCCGGTCTTTGGGTTTAGTCGATACGTGATACCTGGAACAGGCTGAAGATCGGGACACCATCGATCTCTTTGATATTCTTCTTATTGAAGAGGACACAGACCGCTTCCGGCACCGCACCATGGTTTCTGAGGTGGCTGATGATATCGTTCATCGTGTTGCCGGAGGTGATCACGTCGTCGATGATGAGACAGTGTCTGCCCTGCACCTGTGCGAAGTTGCCGGAGATGGACCCGATCGGGTTTTCTCCCTGCGCATGTTTCTTCGGGTGGTACATGGTGAACTGTGCCCCCCCCTCCTCCGCTGCGATGATCGTCGCGAGGGGAATCCCCCCCGAGTGGGCGACTCCCACGACCAGTTCCGGTGCCGGGATATCGGTAGGGGTGCAGTCCCGTGCCTCCGCCTCGCCGTAGTAGTAGCGTTTGAGGAGGAGCAGGGCCGCGTCGCGCAGCATATCCGCGTTTCCGCCGACGATGGTCCAGTTGATATGGATGTCCTTCGGCGCCTCGGTGTCCTTCTGCTGGGTGAGAAGCCAGGTCACGGTCTCCATGGACAAAGAGAGTTCATCCGCGATCTGGCTGGGACTGTGGCCCTCGGCATGCAGCAGTTTTGCCTTTCCTATAAGTTCATCAAGAGAAGACATCGTGATTACCTATTCGGTGAGAAGAGGCTAATACTTTTTTCCGGACTTCGCCCGGAGAATCTCTGCGCCGCAGATCTGACACTCGCCGGGGGCCGACCAGAACCGCCCGCATCCCGTGCAGCGGTATTTCCATGTCCGTTTTTTCGCCCGCCGCTGCAGGATGGGGATCACCGGTATCTCCAGACGCTGTGCCGTGTTCTGCACCGCAAAGTCGTCGGTCATCACCGCTGCGTTCAGTTCCACTGCGAGAGCGAGGATGCCGGTGTCGGTCTCCGAGAGCACGGTCAGATCGCCGCTTTTCCGGGCGCAGCCGTGACCTTTGCCCATGCCACAGGGCCGGGGGGGGCATGGACGCGTAGACCCTGCTCTTCAAGCAGGGCAAGACGCATCCGGGCCGCCTCGGTCTTTACTTCGTTTACAACATCCGGGGTGGTGTAGCACTCGCCGGTTACCGGGAAACGGGTAAAAAAGACGGATGCATCAAGCACCACCCGTTTCTTTTCTTCTTCGTCCATTATTTTTTCACGGCTGCAGCGATCATCCCTGCTGCGGAGTAGGCGGATGCCGCCGATTCGATGGTGTCCGAGGACGCAACCGATGCCAGACCCGCTGCGGCGAGGCGGGCGAACCCGCCGGAGGCAAAGACCCCGTGCACGCAGGCGGCATGTACCGACCGGGCACCGCCGTCTTTGAGCATCCCCCGCCGCGGTGGCGAGGGTTCCGCCGGTGGATATGATGTCGTCGGTGATGACGATGTCACGCCCGCGGGCGTCCACTGAGGTCGGTGCTATTCTGACCTCTTCACCTGAGAGACGGGTCTTGGAGAGGTGGTCGGTCTCCCATCCGCCGTATTCGGCAATCTTTGCGGCGAATGCAGCCGCCCCCCCTTGTCCGGTGCAAGATGAGGGGGTTCGTCGCATCCGAGGCTGGCAATCCATCGTGCCATCTCCGGTGCGAGCGTGATATCTTCTGCCGGTGCACGGAAGTGGGAGAGCACCGAGTCCTCGTGGATGTTTACCGTGATGATTCGTGAGACTCCTGTGGAGAGTGCCCGGGCAATGGCACGGGCACTCAACGGTTCCCCCCCGTCATTGAACCGCTTGTCCTGTCGGGCATATCCCATATACGGCAGAACGAGGGTGATCTCGCTTCCTTCACAAGCATCGATCATCAGCAACAGCTGAACCAGAGACTGGTTGTCAACGGTGCTTGATACCAACAGCGTTTCGTTGTCCAGAACGCCTGTTTTCAGATATAATTCTCCGTCCGGAAATGCTTTAAACTGTGAATAAACAAGTGGCAAATCAAGTGCTTTTGCAACCTTTGAGCCAGAATCTGGGATTTTTCTGTACATACTACCTTCATCTGGATTACCCGTATTAGAAAGTACTTAAAGTATCAGAATAGATTATTAAAGCACTACCGGTCACATGGTGAGGGCCTGATAACGATATGACTCATTCAAAAGATAAAATTCCAGATGACTCCGGCATTGCACCGGATTCGGTTCCGGCCGCCACACCAGGAACCCAGGAGGTGCCGATATCGGGGGGGCAGAAGAAACGGACAGCGCAGGGACAGACGTCCCTGCTGCTCCTGAAGTGGCTCCGGTTTCGCCCAGTGAGGTGGCGCATTCCGGTGAGATTCCTGTACCGGAAAGCCTGATCGATCAGGTGATCGGTCAGGAACACGCGGTCGAAGTGATGCGCAAGGCAGCCATCCAGCGCCGCCATGTTTTGATGATAGGCACGCCGGGTACCGGCAAATCGATGCTCGCAAAGGCGATGGCAGAACTGCTCCCGAAGGAGGAGATGCAGGACATCCTCATCTATCCGAACGGGGAGGACCCGAATGAGCCCGTGGTCCGGACGGTTCCGTCCGGCAGAGGCAAGGAAATCGTGGGCGCCCATAAGCAGGAGGCGATGAAACGCACCAAGACGAGAAGCACACTGATTCTGCTTTTGATCTTCGGTATCATGGGCTACGCCCTGATCTCCGGGCAGCTCCTGTTCGGTATCATTGCAGCGGCCTTCATCTTCATGGCGATGCAGTATTCCCGTCCCAAGGAAGAGGCGATGGTGCCCAAGCTCCTCGTCTCCACCAAGCCTGACTCCAACGCACCCTTCATCGACGGCACCGGCTCCCATGCCGGTGCCCTCCTGGGTGACGTCCGCCACGATCCGTTCCAGTCCGGCGGACTGGAGACTCCGGCCCACGACCGTGTCGAGGCCGGTGCCATCCATAAGGCGCACAAGGGTGTGCTCTTCATCGATGAAATAAACACGCTCACTCCCCCCCACTCCCAGCAGAGTCTCTTAACCGCCCTGCAGGAAGGGGGGGAGTTCCCCATCACCGGCCAGAGTGAACGCTCCAGTGGTGCCATGGTCCGGACGGAAGCCGTTCCCTGCCGGTTTGTGATGGTTGCAGCCGGTAACCTGGACGGGGTGCAGGGGATGCATCCTGCGCTCCGGTCCCGTATCCGCGGCTACGGGTATGAGGTCTATATGCAGGAGACGATGCCTGACACACCGGAGAACCGCGACAAGTTCATCCGGTTCATCGCCCAGGAAGTCAAAAACGACGGCAAGATCCCGCACTTCGACCATGCGGCGATTGACGAGCTGCTACTTGAGGCACGCCGCCGGTCCAACCGGAAAGGCCACCTCACCCTCAAGCTGCGTGACATGGGCGGTCTCATCCGTGTGGCAGGCGATCTGGCCCGGCAGGAAGGAGCCGAGGTTGCCACCGCGAAGCATGTACTGGATGCAAAGAGTATGGCCAAGTCCATTGAAGACCAGATATCAGATGAGTACATCCGCCGGTCCCTGGAGTATGACCTCACGGTGGTCGAGGGCGGACTTGTGGGCCGGGTGAACGGTCTTGCGGTGATGGGCAGTGACTCCGGGTCGGTGCTCCCGATCGTGGCTGAAGTGACCCCCCCGACGCAGGGTGCCACCGGCCAGGTGATCGCCACCGGTCTTCTCAAGGAGATCGCCCAGGAGTCCATCAAGAACGTCAGTGCGATCATCAAGAATTTCACCGGCAAGGATATCCGGAACATGGATGTGCACGTCCAGTTTCTCGGCACCTACAGTGGGGGGGTGGAGGGTGACTCCGCCTCGGTGACCGTGGCCACCGGCATTATCAGCGCCATCGAAAACATTCCGGTCCGCCAGGACGTCGCGATGACCGGGTCGCTCTCGGTCCGTGGTCAGGTGCTGCCCATCGGCGGGGGGGTGACCTACAAGATTGAGGCCGCTGCCAAGGCCGGTATCAAGAAGATCATCATCCCGCAGTCAAACCTTGCAGACGTGGTCATTGAAGAGCGGTATGCGAAGATGGTTGAGATCATCCCGGTCACGACCATTGAGGAAGTCCTCGAAAACGCCCTCGTATTCGAGCGCAAGGAAGACTTCATGACAAAGATAAAAGAGATGTCATCCCGTCGGGCAAAGGCCTTCACAGAAGTGCCCGGTCCCAAACCTGCCAGTGCGTAATCACTGCGGGTAATCTTTTTTGATCGTCTCCTTCCCGGATATTTTTCCCTTTTTTTGTTCTGGGGTATTCCCTGCTTCAATGATACCTGCGGTTGCATGTCCCGGCCCTGTGGGGATCTCTCCCGTGTCCAAAATACCTGAACTGATCATGATCCTGATACCTGTGATCTGAACCAAAAAAACCGCAATTATTCTTTCAAAACGTTCGTGCAGATATTTATCGGTAATTCGTTCCTGTTTCATGCGGTTATGCGATTTCATCCGGGTATTTTGATCGTTTTATCAGAAATTTCCGTATTGGGTGTTCATTCCGCACCGTGGTCCAATGCCCGGCGTATTGGCCCGGCATATCGTTATCTTACGATATGTGTTCGTACTGCATATCCATTGGATGATGCCATTGGGGGGTGATGTAATGAAGAAAAAACCAACGGGTTTTCAAAAAACCGGTATAACATTATGGGCAGGTCTGGTAGTGATGATTCTGCTGCTTATTGTGCCGGTTGCGGCAGTTGCAGGAGAGGTGGTGGCTTGGGGGGGTGACAATGATGATGGACGGGCCACCGCCTCCCCCCTGGCAGCAATTATACCCAGGTTTCCGCAGGGGGTTGGCACAGCCTGGCACTCAGAGGATGGCACGATAGTGGCTTGGGG
>NZ_BBBG01000019.1 GCF_001315945.1 Methanogenium cariaci JCM 10550
AGCTTCATGTATTTGCGGCCATAGCAGCGGGGCAACACCCGGACCCATACCGAACCCGGAAGTTAAGCCCGTTCACGTAGTATGCTGTACTGAGTTGCGAGAGCGCTCGGAAACCATACTTCGCTGCAAATGCTCTGAAATGAGACGAAATCTGTTCTGTAACTGTTATACCAACGAGCGAGAGCTCTTGTCTGTGATACTTTGCCTGCAATGAAAAACCATTCTGTTCTGTATATACGATACAAAAGAACGTGAGTGATTGTATTCATTCGCTGCAGGTGTTTTGGAAAGAAGTCAATTCCATTGGGAACGGGTATGCGGATGAATGAAAGCGCTCGTTCTTTGTCTGATAATATCACTTTCGCATACTCTGGCTGTTGTTGATTTATCTTGCATTTGTATGTGCAGCTTTTTTAAAGAGAGTATTTTATCAGGTAGAGTATCATATGAAATATGTATGTCAACCCAGAAAAAATAATGAGTTGACATGGGGGGGATTCTTTCCCGGAGTAAATACATGACGGAAATACCGGATATACCAAAATGCATGAGTACGCAGCATCCTGATAATGTTCATCTGCCTTTTTTTGCAGCAAATTCCCAACTCGGAGGGGGGGAGGATGAAGTACAGGAAGCCTATTATATCTATTCCCATCTTGGGTGCAGAGAGCAGATGTGGGATTGTGAAGGAAAGGAGGTTGACAATTTTGTTGTTAAAAAACTGCTTTCAAAGTACGGCACCTATTTTTCAGAGAAACAACTGGGCAAAGATCTATTTTTGACCTTGCGTGTTCCCAATCCTGAAGTTGAAAAAGCTGAAGCAAAAATTTTGCTTGAATCCCTTGAAAGCATACCGCGCTCTTTTGATGTGGCACATTTGTTCTATGGGAACGATAACCCACCGATATTCGAAGTTATTCTGCCCATGACTTCTTCTTTTGCATCTATTGATAACATCTATCAGTATTATCGTGATTTTGTCGTAGGGCAACAGTATAAACGCCTTGGTGGAAGAAACCTGACAATTGCCCAGTGGATTGGTGATTTCAAACCCGATCGAATAAATGTCATTCCCCTTTTCGAGGATATGGAGAGTCTGCTAAATGTTAAGAAGATTGTCGGGCGTTATCTTCAGGACAAAGATTTGGCATATCAAAGGGTATTTCTTGCACGTTCTGACCCTGCAATGAACTATGGTTTAATCGGAGCCATACTTCTCAACAAGATTGCCCTTAAGCAGTTGCATGAACTCTCCGTTGAAACAGGTGTGCCCATATTCCCCATTATTGGTGTTGGTTCCGCTCCTTTCCGGGGAAATCTCAGACCGGATACGGTAGAGAGAACGATTGCAGAGTATCCAAGTGTACATACGTTCACCATCCAGTCGGCATTTAAATATGATTATTCTCCGGATGAAGTAAAATCTGCTGTTGCCAAACTGGAAGAGCGGAATGTAGAGGTACCTCATGACATTGACGAAAAACGGAGCATACAAATAATACAAAAATGCACCCAGGAATTTAAAAGAGAGATTGCCAATTTATCTGATATCATCAACCGGGTGTCTGTATCCGTTCCTGCCCGGAGAAAAAGAAAACTGCATGTCGGGCTGTTTGGGTATTCGCGGAACAATGATGGCATCCACCTTCCCCCCCGGGCAATTACCTTTACTTCCACACTCTATTCCATTGGGATACCGCCTGAAATACTTGGAATTGGCACACTCAGTGATGATGATATTGATTTTGTCAGGGACATCTATGTAAATTTTGATGCCGATCTCAAAGACGCTCTCCGGTATCTCAATCCTGATTCCCGGTATCTGCCTGAAGGCATTACTGCGAGAGTCCATAACCTGGTGGATTTTGAAATTGATGAAGAGCATAGGGAGATCAGCAATGAAATAATCTCTCTGCTGGATAAAGGTAATTCTGAAGATCTCCGGGCAAATATTCTTCGTGCAGCTGCTATTAGAAAATTTATCGGCTAGAATGGCCTGAGCTGATTGTTGACGACTGCTTTTAGCAGATTTTATTTCCTCTTTTTTACATGGAGCTCGAATTTTTAGGAGAGGATGTTCCCGTGAATAAACGGTGTTTTTCAAAATAAATCTGCGTTGGATATACTGTTTTCTTCTGCAACTGCGGTGCACGGTTCGCGTCGTTTTGGATGGTTTCCCTGCATCTGTGGCCAAATACTCATTTAATCTCGAATTAAAGCGACATTTGTCCGGGTATGGTGCGTCCACACAGAAGCCCGGAGGGGGGGTGGTTCTCCGTCAGGACATCCGATACATCCTCTTAAAATATCCGTCAATAGCACCCGCTTAATAGTCTGTAATCAATCGATTTTTTTGCAAATAAACGGTAAAATAATGGTATTTTCCAGCAGAAAAAACCGATCAAAAAATACGTCCATTTCACCTCCCGATTCATCAACACAGGTAATCAAAAAGGGTGGTCAAAGGATGACAAATACCAGGGGGGAGGGGGAGTCACGTTTCAGATATACATTTGGCGGAGGTTTCCCATTACGTATCTCAGCATTTCTGCAGAGCCAAGATTTTACTTTCACGGTCCGCATGGGCAGGTATTATGTACCATTATCAACAGGTGGTTTCTGGGGAGAATCATGCTAAAAAAAGCAGGATATGTACAGGCGGGGCGCAGGGTGATCCGTGATTGTAAAGGAGAGGAAAACAGTATTGTTGAGGTAATCATTCATGGTACCAGATTTGGTGTCCGGCTGCCGGAATTATATCTGGCTATGGCCGGTATCCGTTCCGGACGGATTGAACCAATACGAAGTAGTGCCGGAGCTCATTTGTGTGGTACGGCAGGGATGGTGTGTACATCGTCATCCGGTAGAGCAGTAAATATTGAGCTAAACAATGGTGACCAATTTACGATTTCTGTACGTTCTCTCCGGTATGTTCTTACGCACTATGGCAAATATGCACCGTTGTATTGCATCGCCCGGAATGGATCTTCTGCTGCGCATGTAACACTTCCCCCAGAATAAAAATTCTGAAAAAAATGAGTATCTGATCTGCTGAATCATTATGCACAGAGTATTTCGTACGGTGTCTTTTGGGAATCCATAGGGTTAGGATGGAAAAAGTCAGGGCCAGATGTTTTATTCAAAATAAAAAATAGGTCAATTTGACAGTTGCCTGATTTACCCAGGATAATGGGAGGAGGGAATTTTTTGATTTTGCGTTTATTTGATGTATTATAATGAAAATAATGGGAAATTGGTATGATATCTCTGTGATATCCATTGCAATAAACAATGTTTTTATCCTAGTAGTGACAATCTTATTAGGCAACACCAATGCCAAGGTGGCAGAGTGGCCACGCGGCTGCCTGCAGAGCAGCTATACTCCAGTTCAAATCTGGACCTTGGCTTTAGAAATTCCTGTAAGGGATTTCAACGCAGGGCAAATTGTTTTGTCCTGTGTATTTGCGGCCATAGCAGCGGGGCAACACCCGGACCCATACCGAACCCGGAAGTTAAGCCCGTTCACGTAGTATGCTGTACTGAGTTGCGAGAGCGCTCGGGAACCATACTTCGCTGCAAATGCTCAAAAAGAGATGAACCATCTGTTCTGTCACTGTTATATGAAGGAGCGCAGGCTCTTCGAACCGATCATTTATCTTGCAAAGTATAATTCAGATCTCTACGGCTTCAAACATCCGTATCATCTATTAAATGAACACAATTGATCATCGAATTCATCGTGCATGCCCCCCCTTCCGGAACTGACTGTCGTGAATGGAAAAAATGTGACGGATTAGGTATTTTTGTGGAATTATCCGTCTCAGTTCTGATTGCGTTTCAGCCGTTTCAGCTGCCGCAGTATCATCTCTCTTCTGACAATGAGAACGCTTGCAAGTACTCCGACAAATACGTTGAAATAATACAGGATAAGCCGCCAGAGAAGAACAAACACCCCCTACAATCGATGACGGCACAAACAGTCCGTAGAGAGATGTGGCTGAGATTTCTGCCACTCCCGAACTCCCCGGAGTAAGAGGGATCATCATAAGAATCGCAATAATCAGCTGTACGATAAACGATTCGATGAAAAATGGTTTTGATCCGATGGCCATCAGAAGGATTGATGCAATCAAAAACTCAAATGTCCAGTAAATGGTGGTAAGCACAAATCCCCCCCATACCAGTCCTGCTTTTGCTTTGCTGACAAATTTTGCGAGTGCGCTGTTGAAGTTATCCACTTCAGAGTCAATGGACTGCATCAGGTTATCCACTTTATCCGATTTCCAGCGCTTTGTGAGCCATCCGGATATTTTATACAGAATCCTTTTCAGAAACTCGGGGTGGCGGATGGAATACACAAAGAGAACCATGAAGAAAATGAGCATGACCCATATGACAAGCAGCGGTGTCGTCAGATTTACCTCCAGTGTTGCGACCTGGAATACGAGCAGGAAAAATGCGAATATCCCGATTATTCCCAATACAATCCCGTCAATCACCCGCTCCATTATCACAACGGCAGTCGCATCACCTATCGGTACATCCGCCCGATAGAGTTCGTGAATTCTGACCGGTTCTCCGCCCGCCTGAGAAGGAGTGATGGCAGCAACCAGAAGATTTGCAAAGACTGCGTTCAGTGCATGGAGAAAGGGCACATGATACCCCAGAGACTGCGACATCATCTTCAGTCTCATACCCCATGCCATCAGTGCAACAATGTGGAGAATCAATGCAAATAGTAATAATGTGTAGTCGACGTCCTTCAGATAGGTGAGAGTCTCATCATCAATAGTGAACCAAAGCACACCAATGAGTACGATTGTGCTGAAACCAACAGAGAGGGCCAACCATTTCCATTGCGAACTTTCCATGAATATATAATCTCCATTTCTGCAGAATCGACGAGTTATCTACGTTTTTCTGGCAAACTATAAACCCTTTTTACTTTAAATCGTGAATAATTCCGGATTTTGTATCACCTTCAGGATGCCGGTGCGTACACCTGCATCAATCCAGCCATATGCATAACTGAGAAGGGCCAGCCCGTCTGCAAGATTGCCCTGTTCTATCTCATGTGTGCCTTCTGTATAATGTAACCGTGCAATCTGGAAGAGTTCTTCTCCTGCCGGATAAAGAGGGAGTCCGGGTTCAGAATTGATGCAGACTGATGGTAATGCACTACAGAGCATCCTCTCGTATCTGAATGTCTTCTCCTCAAGATGTTCAGAGAGGTTTTCCGGAATATCCGGTGCGCAGCCTGAAGGGAGTATGCCCATTGAATGACTGGCTAAAAGACCTGCTTTTATACCGGCATCCAGCCATCCGCTTCCATAGGCAAACGATGCAAGAGCGTTTACTTCATCGTTGTTTTCAGAAAAACAAATCCGTCCGAGGCATATGCCTGTGACATCTCGATAATATCTGTTGCCGCCCTGACAAGCCAGGTATTCTTTGGAACAGCAATTTCAGCACTTCCTGCCCTTTGAAAAAAGGTATTGCCATATTCTTCAATCATGGTAGCCTGCAAACGTTCGGATATAATCCTCCTCGATGGGGGGGTGAAGTTTGGCAGGGACGATGAGCACATGGAGAGGCGGGCCAAAATCTGCATTGACAAGGGTTTCTGCATCACCGGCAATAACCGTCGGATTCTCACTGCCGGCACGGGCAATGCCAATAAAGAGTTTGGGCATTGGTTCATTCTTCTTCTCCGCCATTTCAGATATCAGATTGACTGCCTCGGAAACGGACATATATCTTTCTGACTGGATATCCAGATAGACAAGGGTGTGAAGGTTTAATCCAAGGTTTGCCGATATCGTTTCAAACGGTGCAAGGGGGGAACCAGTTTTTTGCAGGAAACGGAACCGAACATGATTTTCCAAACCGATAATTCTGTAGCCCCCCCGAAAGACCGCAGACGGCACTGATAATTGAGGAACAATGAATGATCTCTGTTTTTATTCCCCCCCGTTCGGCTGCCCGTATACGAAGGTCTGCGTGCGTGGTTGATACCATCGGATCCCCCCCTCCGGTAAGAAACACCACCGGTCCTTCTTTGGCGTACTCAAGAACGGTATCGGGATGTTGTTCAACATCTTCGCGCCCCAGAACCGTCACGGTTTTTCCGTACTGGTCTTCCATCTCGCATATTTTGATACCCATCAGGCGGGATGTGTAGCCTTCCAGAAATATATGGTCCGCTTCCCGGATTTTTCTAAGACCTTTTAGAGAGATATCTTCCCCCCCGTCATACAGACCAAGTCCAACGAATGAGAGCATATTAAAATCACCTGTCTATTACTATGGGCGGCTCTGTTTGTATAATGGTGATGTTCTGGTAAAGATTTGTGCAACTGATCGGGTCACAATATCCATTATCAGCTGTGTGGAATTATGGCGATATTTGAGTGAATTGAATGATGTTATTAACCATAATAGAGAGATGGTATACAGATTACTGGTGAATGGGGGGGTCACAGGAGAAAAAATTGTTCTGTTGCACTTTTATCCGGACGAATGGCATTTCAATATAATCAAAAATACCGGTGTGTTATGATTCGCTATATCTATGAGAAATTTCTGATCCGGGGGGGTGTCTGGATATTCCGGGACATATCTGTATTATGCTCTCAGAAGATGAAGTGCAACGTGCACCGCAAAAAATTATTCAGGTCATTAACTGGAGCAGAGAATGCGGGTTAAAATCCCTCATCTTCCATATCGATACCGATCTCCCGGATTCCCTGATATCAGAAATTACTGAACTCAGGGGTTTCTTCGGCCCCCCCCGTCCGTGTCACTCTCTATTCACCCGGAGGAAAATCACTCCTTCATGACGGACCCCCCCAAATTCCTGATATTATTATTGCAGTGGGTATGAGCGGCAGGGAAGAGATTGTTCGTTCTGTCCGGGAAATCGCAGAAAAAGGGATTGCACCGGATGATGTCGACGGAAAAATGCTTGAATCCCATCTGACATTCCAATATGAACCGGATTTTGTGATTAAAACCGGGGGATAACAATCTGATTGATTTTATGATCTGGCAGTCCGTCTACTCTGAACTCTTTTTTACCGACGTAAACTGGCAGACATTCAGAAAAATAGATTTTTTCCGGGCACTCAGGGACTATCAGTTGCGCAAAAGACGTTTCGGGAAATAGCCGCCCTTCACCCGTTCGTCATACACGCGAATCCCTCTTAAAAGGTCTATCTTTCTGAAGAGAGGCCAGTACGGGGCACAGAAGTAGACCGCTGATCCATACCCGTTTGCGAACCACGGGAGAAAATTGGATGTTCTCTTCTCGTTTCCGGTACGGATGATCAGATCAACCGGAGGCAGGTGCAGGTCTCCCCGAATCTTTTTGTCAAAGAGATCCTTGGTAATCATATCGATCGTAATTTTATTCGTTTTGATATCGTTGAGAATTTCCCGTGATGCACGAACGATTTCGTTTCTGCCCCCATATGCCAGAGCAATATTCAGGTGAAATCTTGTATAATTCTTCGTTGCCTCTTCTGCTTCAACAATGGTTGAGAGAAGATCTTCAGGAATCAGACTGCGGTCTCCCACCACCTGCAGGTGGATCTCATTTGAGTGAATGCGCGGGTCGGTTTTTACTGCCCTGAATTTCTCAATGAAAAGGGAGAATAATTCTTTCAGTTCTTCATCCGACCGGTTAAAATTTTCCGTGGAAAATGAATATAATGACACATTCCGGACACCAATCTCCTGCGCCCATTCAAGCAGATCTTCGGATGTCTGTGCACCTTTTTTGTGACCATATGAGGTATTTTTTCCCTGAATTTGCGCGTATCGCCTGTTTCCGTCCTGAATGATTGCAATATGGTCGGGAACATGGGTGATACTCTTCATCAAATGTCGTTCATAGCACTGATTGAGAAATTCTCTGGGTTTCAAAGGGGGGGATGACCTCCACAAGTATACCATTACTGGGATACCGTTCAATGATATATTTTTTTCCGGGATATTTTTCCGGGTTTTCTGCAAGAATCCACCAGGCAGTCTCAATATTTCCGTCACTCTCTTCCCACATGCCATCTTCGATATCATGGGGCTGTCCGGAATATTCCCAGACGCCGTACACCAGGGTGCCGTCATCCGTCACTTCTTCAAATTCCCGTGCAGTAATCTCTGCAGTGCGAATCAGCCGGTTTCTTAGCTGTACTGAGTCCTTGAAACTGGATGAACACCAATGGACCTTGGGATTTTTAAGGATATCTGCTGCCCATACCTCCGCGCCTTCGACTGCGTTATGGTAGCAGTCTTCAAGCGAGAGATCCTTCCCTCTCATTGCTTCTGCGTTTGTTTCACTCCACTCCAGTTCATTAATATTGAACCAGTCAACAGAGTCAACTACGGGGGGGATGAGATAATGCAGTCCCGGTAATGACGGCACTTCGATGGTTACCTCGAATCCGAGACTCTTTGCCATGCGAATCGATTCCGGAAATGCTGATTCCGAAAAATGCTCCCATATCTCTTCCGGGGGGTGAAACCGTATTTCGTCCACGCAGCCTTTGAGAAGGCGCAGCACATCTTCATTCGGGGCAATGCCGGTATACAGGTGAATATTGAATGCATCCCCCCCATACTCATTCTTCAGGAGACTGCAGTAATGGTTTACCCGTTCCGGGACAAGGAGGGGGTTCCCCCCCCGGTTATCCCGGCACCCAGAGCACCCATTGAACGGGCCTCCTCCAGTATGTCATCGTCAGAGAGGATGATCCGGTCATTTGCATATGAGGTATCTTTCCCTTTTTTCTCTGACGAAATGGGGCAGTACCAGCAGGTTCTGTTGCACCTTCCGGTAACAAACAAAACCATCTTTGCGCCTTCTTGGCAGAGTCTGCAGGCTGTACTAAGCACCGGCATTCACCGCATCAGTTATTCTCTGGGTGACAAATTCCTCTCCAAGGGCTTCAAGGAACCATCCCAGTCGGGGGGGACCGCGTTCTTTTCCGAGAATTGCAAGGTAGAGGAGAGTGAAAATTCTCTTTGGACTCATTCCGGTCTTCTCTCCCACAGTATATACGCATTGTGAATGGTCTCAGCCTTCCATTCATCCATTGCAATATACTCTGAAAGAAGAAGCCCGAGTCCGTAGCGGTCATCTTCGGTGAATGCAAATACCTCAGATGGCAGGTCGGTCTGGACCGTGAATTTCACCATCTCGGGTGCGTACTTTTCAATCCATATGCGTGCACGTTCGGCACGCGCAAGCACGGCCTCTTTGTTCTCTACGTCATATCCACTCCGGGCAAGGATATCGAAAATTGTGTCCTTGTCCTGTGCAATCTGGACAACCGTTACCATGTGGCGGAAGGGGGGGATATCGGTTGCAACTGAGGATATCGCAGAGAGTTCATATTCACGGCTGTCGTGGCTTTCTGCAAGGCGTGCATATTCATCGATAAGGGTAAGCAGTCCCATCCCCGGATCAAAATTAATTGCCCGCTCAGGCCGTGCCCGGACAATCATATACCGGAGAACGTCAGGTGGAACAATGGACAGCATCTCATTAATGGATATGGCAACACCCGTTGATGATGCCATCGCTCCCTTTCCTTTCAGACTGATCCACTCATATTTGACCGGGAACGGTGCCACTCCACCAAATATTTTATCCACAATCTCTTTTCCGGTGTCAAATGAACCGCCTGCTGCGGCGTGGTCTTTTCCAAATGGTTCAACCGTAACGCCAAGGTTATGCCACCGCATCGGCCAGTCAACACGCCAGACCAGTTTTCCTTCCCCCCCTTTTGAATAATCCGAAACGCCTTCGTGTCCGCAGGGACACCGGTAGGTAACGGACGTCGTCTCCGGGTCGTGGGAGAGTATTTCCGCATTTGCAATCGTGCCACATTTGCTGCATATCGGGTAATAGGGTACCCATGAATCCGGAAGAGTTCTTCGTGAGACCCGTTCCAGAATCTCTTTGATGTCATCTGAACGGTTGAGCACGGTTGCTATTTCATCTGCATATCTGCCCGACCGGTAGAGTTCACTTGAGCGCAGGACGGTTGGGTGGACATCCATCTCATCCAGGGCCTGAAGGAAAGGCTCAAGAAAATGTTCCGCATAGTTTGCATGCTTTCCGCAGGGACAGGGAATATCGCAAAGGGGGGGCATTCCAATATATTTTGCATATGAATCCGGGAGAAATGGATATACTTTGCGTAATGGATCAAAATCATCAGCGATGTAAACCTGTTCTGATGAAAGTCCTCGTTCAACCATTGCTTTGTGCACGAGATCCCCAGTCAAAACCTCACGCATATTGCCGATATGGATCGGTCCGGATGGAGTGATCCCGGTGGCAATATAGTGTGATTTATCCTGATCAACCTGTGCTGCACAGACATCTGCCCAGTGGATACGTTCCTGGGTTTCTCCTTCCTGTTGCTGCATTGCCTAGTATTTGGCCCTTCAAGATTAACAATATATAGGTATTTTCCGATACTTCGTGTTCATTGTTACGAACAGTTATTTATGATCATGCGGGTAAAATTCACCTATTAGTCATATGAAGATATTTCAAAATGATGAAGGACTTTCAGAAGTGATTGGATTTATTCTTCTGATAGGACTTCTGGTGGTATTTCTGGTGATGTATCAGACGTATACCGTCCCTGTTCAGGGAAGGGATGTTGAAATCAGCCATATGAATGATATCAAAGACACATTTGCGGCGTATAAAATATCTCAGGATTCACTCTGGGTGAATTCACGGAAAGGAACGACTCTTAGTACAACGCTTGATCTGGGTACCGGCGGGGGGGCTACAGTCAGGGGGGGGAGTGGTGATCTGGTGCTCCTGACGCCGCTCTCTTCCGGAGGTTCTGTCGGGATAAACCAGCGGAATGAGACCGTTACGGTCACTGCCGGTTCAAATCCCGGTGGGGGGGTGGTGACTCTTGCAGACTATGAGACTGGTTCGCTTGAATTCCAGTCTGATAACAACTACTGGATAGACCAGAACTACTATTATCAGCTGGGAGGGGGGTCTTTCTTGAACAGGACACCGGTTCAACTGTCCGGGTGATGCCGCCGCTTACGATTGCCCGATACGGGACCGGTTCAGGATATACCGCAAAGGTTGATTTTACGATAATCCGGTTAAATGGCGAACAGCTGATCAGCGGTACGGGGGGGCCGGTGCGGATAGACACAAACCTGAATAGCAATGGAATTTCAGAGTCTCCGCATTATGAGCAGATATCAAATCTCACCATTACCATTGGTTCCGATGATCCGCATACGCGGTCGATGTGGGTAGGGCTCTTCCGTGATTCACTTGCCCGATATGGTATTCCCGCTCTCTGGTATACCCTGACAAATAATGATGCAGGCGTTTCTTTGGAGATAACCGGTGAGCCGACTATTGGGGTATATGCTGATGTCATCCGTGCAAATTACACTGCGACTCTCCAGACGGTTGCAACAGGTATTGAATGAGGGGGAGTGACAGAACGATGAGTGGCAGTATCCAGAATGCAATACATGAGGAAGGGGGGGTCTCTGAAACAATTGGAGTTGTCCTCCTTATCGGGCTGGTGGTCGTAGGGGGTGAGTTTGATCGGGGTATTTTTCTTTTCCCAGCCGGTAGCCGAGGAACTACCTGCTGTGGATATTCTGTTATCGAATAATGGCTCAACAATCCTGTTTCAGCATAATGGCGGAGATTCTCTGGCTGAGGATGAGTTCCGCATATATGTGGGCGGAAATGCTGTTGCTGCAACTGAACTGAGTTTTATTGATGGCGGAAACTGGCCCTGGTCTGTTGGCGAAACGATTCAGTATACTGCTACAGGACCGATAACCCCCCCACTGGATGAAAACGTCCTGATTGCCCACCGTGAGGAAAAGGGTATTCTTCTTCGGCCGACATTCGTTGATATTACCGGCACGAGTACAGACCTTGCTGATGTAGCTTCTGCGCCGTTGCCGACACTCTCTCCGGGGGGTGGGGGCCAGGCAGCACAACTCCGGAAGATGCGGGGGGGATTGTTGCTGCATCAGTTCTTGCAGATTCAGAGATTGTCGTCGCTGTTTCATCGTTTAACTGGGAAGATATCGTGGGAGGAAGATATTTCAATTTCACGGTTGCCTCTTCGAATTCAACGATGAACATTGCTCATGAAACCGGTGTCCGAAACTTCAACACCGAAGATAAAATTGTAATCCGTACAAATGATTGGCCGGTAAGGAGCCGTATTAGTATCACGGGAGTGGGTAATACCTTTTTTTCGCTGAGATTTGAAAACGTCAACGTCTGGATTGAAAATGTGGCAATCACCCGTCCTCTGCCCCCGTACGACGTGGTTGATATTGAGAGTGCATGGATTCCGGAATATGAAGATCTGGAGTCGACTCTTGCATTTGAACTTGATCCGACATATGAGCTGTACATTAATGGTACACTTGATCCCCGTGGAAGCACGACTGCGATAACCCTGAACAATGTCCGACCGACGGATTCGGGTATGTTTGTCATCAATGTACGGGACTGGAATATTGAACCGAATTCGGTAATTCTTGCAAAAGCAGATATCACAGAATAACGGTGAGATGATGAAATACTATAATGCCAGTATCTCACAGGAAGAACCGTCCCATTTGTCTGCTGAAAAAAATGATGATGCCTCCTCCGAGATGATCGGTTCGATTATTTTGATAGGTGTGTTTGTCGCTGCATTTGGTATCATTCTGGTGATGCTGCTCTCCGCGCCGTCTGAGTTTATTGTGCCTGCAGTTGTTATCGAGGCCGATGTCATCGTAGAGGATGATCAGTATGTGCTCCATCTTCGTTCCGGGGATACGCTGGAGAGGAATGAGACACGGATTCTTGTTGACGGGATAGACCGGACGGGGGGATTTCACCGCTGTTACGGGTACTTCTGACTGGGACAAATGGGGGTCTGGTGATTCACTTTCCCTTGATCTTGCAGGGAGTGATGCGCCGGATGATGTGGAAATTATATATTATAGTCCTGAAGGGGATGGAATGCTCCTCTGGGATGTCGGGACAAGTGTGACGGTGATTCCGCCAACCAGTCTGACACCCAAAGTGGCATTTTCCGCAAATGTGACCAGTGGTTTCTCTCCGTTATCGGTCCGGTTCATGGATCTTTCATCGAATGAGCCTAATGCCTGGCAGTGGAATTTTGGAGACGGGGGGGGAGTTCATCACAGCAAAACCCTGTTCACACCTATACCGCACCCGGAGTCTACACCGTCCAGCTGACCGCACATAATCCGGATGGTCCGGGCACTCTGATTAAGTCCGGTTACATTCAGGTTTCCGAAGGGTTTGTGGTTAATTTCACGGCAACACCCCTCTCCGGAACCGCACCCCTCATGGTCAGTTTTACCGATCTGACGACAGGCACTCCGGTATCCTGGCTCTGGGATTTTGGTGACAATAACACCTCCACCGAACAGAATCCGGTCCATACCTATCTTTCCGGTGGTTCCTATACCGTTACTCTGCAGGCATCGGATGGTATTCTTTCACAGACAGAGGAGAAGTATGAATATATCAATGTGACCGAAGTCTGTCTGCCGGGCCTCTATGGCACCTATTATAATGGGCATAATCGTGTGTATTCGGTTCCGTTCCCTGGGAATTCAGTGAACCGGATTGATCCGAGGATCTGGTTTGCTGACGATGCCAGTGGGGGGGAGGAATCAGATGAAGCAGACTGGCCGGTAGCAACGCTGGGAAAGACCAATAAGTTCAGTGTTGTGTACGAAGGGTATCTCATTGTTCCCAAGAATGAAACATACACCTTTTATCTGCGGTCTGATGACGGGTCGGTTCTCTGGATAGATAATGTCGCAGATACGGATCCGGTGGTGATTGATAACTGGGGGGGTAATGGGTACCATTCACCCAAAACCAAGAGTGCTTCGCTTTCGCTTTCCAAAGGAAAACACCCGATTCGCATCAAAATGACGGAAAATGAGGGCAAAGCAGTTCTTCATCTGGAATGGGAGTCTGCAACGATTCCGCGTCAGGTGGTGGAGTCATTCTGTTATGTGCCGGGAGGTCTGGCTGCAGATTTCAGCGCAGCACCCCCCCGGAGCGGGTTTGGCCCCCCCTGACCGTACAGTTCACCGATCTTTCTTTAGGAAATATCACATCATGGGCATGGGACTTCGGTGACGGTGAAACGTCCCCCCCTCTCCAGCATCCGGAGCATTCGTATACCACTCCCGGACGGTATAATGTCTCGCTTACGGTAACAGATTCCGTGACTTCTGCAACAGAAGTAAAAGAAGAATACATCACTGTTACCGGCCTGCCGCTTCCGGTCGCCTGGTGGCGGTTTGATGAAGCATCTGGCAATACTGCCATTGATTCATCAGGGAATGACAATGATGGGACAATTGCGGGTGGCTCTGCAGATCGGCGGGCGGGTGCGTGCGGCACCGGGCTGTATTTCGATGGCAGCTCTACTTGGGTCAGTGTCCCGGATGATGATACGCTCGGTTTCAGTGATACGTTCACCTTTGCCGGGTGGTTCAGGCCGGAAGTTCCGATAAATTACCCGAATCAGCTCTACCCCCCCTATAATACGCAGATAATTGGGAAGGGCTACGATAAGTATCAAAATTGGAAAGGTCCGCATCTCAATAACTATGAGATCTTCCTTCAGTCAACAGTGACAGACTTTGGTTTGAGGCAAACGGGGGGGATGGCGACAGTGCTTCAACAGAGGCGTTTCTTTCAGAAGCCAATGGCCTGCCCGTCTCCTATGATGAGTGGTTCCACCTGGCAGTCGTTGTTGATGGGGGGGAAGAGGGTAGGGTATACATCAATGGAAACCCGGAGAGTACGTTTTCCGTAGACCGAACTCCGCTTCAGGAAAATAATGAACCGGTCAGTATTGGCAGACAGATTGTCACCGGAGTCCACTGGCCTGCAGACTTTTACTACAAGGGAATGATGGATGAACTGATTTTGTATGGTACTGCCCTGACACCTGATCAGGTCTCGTCTCTTGCAGACGCATGCGCCCCCCCACCTTCAGGAGGGGGGGTGCCGGAGGTTTCCTTCAGCGCGGATCCGGTTACCGGCGATGCACCGCTGGACGTGCAGTTCACGTCGTCAGTGTCCGGGTCTGCACCGTTTACCTATCTGTGGACGTTTGGTGATGGAACCACATCCACAGAAGCACATCCCCCCCTCCATCGCTATGAATCGCCCGGTACATACTCTGTCAGCCTGACCGTTTCAAATGCAGTCGGGCTGGATACGTATGAACGGACGGATTATATTGAAGTAACCGATAATCCGTTTGCCGGATATATTGTCAATGAGAATGTCTTTGTATACGGAGATAAGCTGGAATTTTCCGGAAACAGGGTATCCGGTCCTGGTGCGACCATCCATATCACTGGTGATGCACTGAATACGAATGATCTCAATGGCGGCACCTCCCTTGCTGTGTCAAATATTTATGTGGATGGTTTCATTGATCTGAATGGGGGGCAGTGCAGGACTGGGATCTGAAATCTCCCCCCCCGGTTCGATATATGTAAACGGTGACTTAACCCTAAGAAATGGCCAAAGGGCTGTTTATGGTGACGTTTATGTAAATGGGGATTGTTTCCTGAAAGACCCGGTAATCCATGGAGATGTGTATGTAAACGGGGATCTGGAACTTGACTGGACTCCTGACCTTACTCACGCCAGAATCTATTACACAGGTAATTTCGTGCATCCGGAATCTATGAAAAATAAGATTCTGAATCGGTGTAATAAAGTAGCTGCCGTGCCCGGTTTTGTTATTCCTGATTATGGTATGCCACCGGTAAAAGGTGATGCATGGTATTCCTCCAGAGGGTATGTGTCCGGTGGCGCTCTTGCAGACGATATGAAAATATTTGCTGACAACTATGTCTCCAGTAGCTGGCTGCCTCCTGCTGAAAATGTGATCATAGTAGCAGAAGATGGGGACATTACCCTGACGGGTCTTGGTGGCAGTGGTGTTACCGGTGTATTATTCGCTCCGAATGGAAAGGTTGTATTTAGTGGGGCATCTTTTGAAGGAGTGGTCATTGCCAAGGATGGCTTCTTTGTCACAAGTGGCGGCACTGAGGTAACCTTTAAAAATATGGATGAGTATATCAGCGATCCTGCTGATTACCCGTTCTGATGGTAGAAGATGTGGGGGGGAATTTATTGTCCGGAAATAAAGGGGGGGAATAAAAATCCCTGTTTTCACTCCGTATTTTTCGTGATATGATGTGCGTGTGCTAAAGTCCGGATATAAAATCGTTCATTTATATGAAATGCAGAGACACGCTGAATTCAGAATATTCTTCAACCAGACAACCAGTACCCGTATGGTTATTCTGATAGGTATCCCCCCCCAAATACCTAAAAAAGGAAGAATCAATAATTTATCGTTTTTTACCCAATTTTTTCCGGGACTTTGACTGATTGCTCATTGAATGAATATCAACCAGATACCGGTCATCGTCACCCATTCTGATAACCAGTTCATCACTTTCAGCTAATTTTTCCAGATTGAGTTCATAGGAACCGGGGGGGTTGATGACCGTGATACTTTCAATTCTGTCATACATCTCCACACGTTGGGGGGGTATGGGCAGTCTCCGGTCTCTTCCTGTCATCCTTTACCTCCAGAAACTGTTCTTTCGTCTCTTCTGCAATCTGTTTTATGCTCTTTTCCTCAAGTACATCCTTGTGCATATCCTGTGGCTGGATGTAGAGAAATTTTTTTCCGCCACAGCTTGGGCATCCCTTGAGGATAACATTAGATCCGTCCTGAAATTCCCTTCACATTGTGTGCACTTATGTGCCATCATACTCACCTTGATGAAACCCAAGCGCTTATGAGGTCTTTGTCCTTCTTTATTGTTTTCATCTGGTTGGCCGGACCGATTACCGTCATACGTGTTACGGAACCCTTCTTCCCCCCCAGAAGTTTTCCGAACAGTCCTCCTGAAGAACCGGTGTCCTTCGGAGCATATGTTTCCATCTCTATTCCTGAAAACCCGTCCGGAGTAATTTCACGCATGGTGACTTCTATCAGTCTGCTCTGTTCATCCGGGGTAAGCCCTTTTTCCAGAACGACGATGTTCCCTTCCATGACATCATCAAGAATCAGACGAATCTTCTCCATTGTTGTCATCTTGTCAAGCCTGTCTGCAGAAATCAGGTCTATCTGAACTCCCTGTATCATCTGGCATCACCCGAAGTGTTCAAGCATCTTTTCATAGAGCTCTTCCATGTTGTTTCCTTCAAGACCCGATACCGGGATCACAGGGTGCTGGGGAAATGCCTTCCGGATTGCAGACGCTGATGCATCAGGCAGATCGATTTTATTTGCGACAATGATTACCGGTAAATCTCTGCTTTCAATGATCCCAACCAGCATGATATTTACCTGGGTAAACGGGTCCAGTGTTGAGTCAAGCATATAGATGACGCCGTCAATGTCCTCACGAAGCCAGTGCATTGCTTCAGCAACCCCCTCTGTTGCTTCACGGGCACGTTTGACTGCATCATCCTTCTCCATTCCATATTCAATGAATTCCTGATAATCGATTTTTGTCGTCACACCCGGAGTGTCCACAATGTCGATGGTTACCTTGTTTCCATTCTGGTTTGAGATGGTGATGCCCTCTTTACGCCGTGCACGTCTGGTTTCGTGAGGAATTTCACTGACCGGACCAGTGCATCCCCCGTCCAGTCCCGTACGATCCGGTTTGAAAGTGTAGTTTTTCCGGCGTTTGGCGGCCCGTATATGCCTATCCGTGACTGACGCTTCTTAAAAAATGCATTTAAAAATCTTGAAAGTCTTTTTTTCGTCCGTATAAAAATATTCATTCGTCCCTCCTGAAAGCAGAATCCTTGTATTCTGATATCTGTTTCCCTCATAATATACCTTTATTCTTGCACATGGGAGATCAAAAGAAATTATTCAGGTTAATATGTGTATGTTCAGTATTCTTTTATACGAACACGGCATAATAGCCCAGTATATCATATCTGCCTTATTTTTTGATGCAGAAAGACGGTGATCTGAGTGAGTGATAACAGGATGAACCAAATACGGTTTGAAACGCGTATCCTTCTGAAAGAAGTGATCCGGTTTCGTCCCACAACAATAGACTCGGGATCAACGGTTGCACATGCCGCTGAGAAGATGTGTCGTGATGAAGTCGGCAGTTGTATTGTGCTGAAAAAAACGTCCCTGTCGGAATTGTTACGGAACTGGATATCAATTGCAAGGTTGTTGCGAAAAACAGAGTGCCAGGTGACGTATTTGTGCATGAAGTGATGAGCACACCGCTGATTACAGTGGGCCTTGATAAAACCATCGAGGATGCTGCCAACATAATGATGAAGAATAAAGTCCGGCGAATTCCTGTCGTTGAGAATTCACGGGTTGTCGGCGTGGTTACGGTACGTGACATTCTGGCGGTATCCAATGAGATGAATGGTATCATGTCCAATCTCATCGAAATAAACCGTCTCGATGAAATTGTCGATGGAATCTGTGACGAATGTGGCTGCATGTCGGATAACCTGGTGAGTGTTGACGGAAACATGCTGTGCCCCCCCGCGTGTCATGGAGAGGACGAACCGTTATGATGGAGGTATCCAACCTGATGCGGGAAATTCCGGTATTGTATCCGGATGATCTGGTCACAAAGGCGAGAAAACATCTTCGCGAGGATTCGTTCAGAGAGATCTTTGTCAGAAACCGGGATGGAAGTCTGGCCGGGTACGTTGACCTGTCAGATGTGATCCTGGTAAATGACACAAAATCAAATCTGGAGATACGGGCATTTCTTCATGATGCTCCCGTTGTGCATTCCGATGATTCAATCGAGGAAGCCCTCGCCCGGATCTGGAATGCACAGACTGACAGTGTAGCGGTCTGTTCTTATTCCGGAGAACTGATCGGACGGGGGGTGACGCTTTCTGCTCTCCTCCCGATTATCATGTCGCGCCAGCATCCAAAAGGACTGGTGAGTGAATACATGGCCCTTCCGGTGGTGACATGCCATCCGGATGACCCGCTGCATGCGGTCTATTCAACAATCACCGAGAGCGGTTTCGATGCCCTCCCTGTTGAAGATGAGGACTGTCGCATTCTGGGCATGATCTCCAGAAAGGACCTGCTTATCCACGGCATATACGCCGCTCAATTGAAGCAAAGCACAATACACCGGTTGAGTATGTCATGGTTACCCCCCCTGCCATTATTACCTTCGGGGGGGATGATGCGATAGGGGGGGATGCGGCACAGGCAATGATACAGCACGATGTCAGCCGTCTTCCGGTTATTGAACAGGATGGGCAAATTGTTGGCATCGTATCCCGTCAGGATATTCTCAATGCTTTGGAATTACCGGGAGTGGTACATGCGCAGAAATCTGAATAATACAAAACCAGCTGATGAAATGAGAACAAATCCAGGAAAAATGAATGGGCGCTCGGTAGAGTTTTCAACCAACAAACCCGGACACCCGTCTGAGATTCTGGCTATCGGGACCAGTGATGTCTACTCTGTTCCCCAGACGATGCAGATTATCCGGCTGTTGAGGCCATGTGCGCAAAAGGATTCCGCAGGTTACCGGTTACCGACCCGGGTACCGGAATGCTGCGGGGGGGTCTTGTTACCGCAGGTGATGTGGTTGATCTCATGGGCGGCGGATCGAAATATAATCTTGTCAAGGTGAAACACCGGGGGGGACAGGTTCTCTCTGCGATCAATGAACCGGTAAAGGAAATAATGTCAACAACACTTGATATGGTTCATCCCAACGATGAACTTCCGGATGTTGTTGACAGGATTGTATTGACCAGAACCGGCGGTCTTCCTATCGTTGATGGAGATGGTCTGCTTCAGGGAATCATCACTGAGCGTGATGTACTGCAGGTGCTTACCTCGTTTAAAAGTAACAGTCTCGTTGAAGATGTGATGACCGTATCGCCGCATGTCATCACGCCGGATGAAACCATTCAGGGTGCCGGCCGGGAGATGACGCGGCGGCATTTCAGACGGTTACCGGTTGTCAGCAATGATGTGCTCTTCGGTATCGTAACCGCAATGGATATTATGAAATATGTCGGGGGGGATGGCACGATCTTTGAGAAGATGACGACCGGCTCAACGGAAGACGTACTCGGGATTTCGGTACGCTCTCTGATGAACGGTGATCTTCTGACGACGAATCCAACCGTTAATGTCGGCGATGCGGCACGATTTATGCTCTCAAAAGGTGTCGGTGCCCTGCCGGTGATTGAAGATTCCCATCTGGTGGGTATCATTACCGAGTATGATCTCGTATGTGCTCTTCAGAATGAATTGTAGAATGGTGTCACATCCGGAAAGTACATCTGGATTGATATCATAGAGCACCTTGTTGCATGGGTGCTCTCCGGCATTCTTCCTCTGTGGAACAAGGGGGGATGCCTGATGAACAGGTCAGTGAAAATGAGCCTTTGATCCTGTATGATAAAACAGGATTCTGAATAGAATATATATTTAGGAAGTGGCGAAATGAGTCAGGAAATATTTGTCAAAGATGTAATGTCCAAGTCGATTACCATTGCGAAATCTGCTCTGATTACGGAAGCGCTGGATAAAATGCTTGCAGATGGCCTGGACCCCCTGATCGTTACCAATAACGGTTCGGTGATCGGAACAATATCCCGGGCAGCTATCGCGGAAACTCTCGGCAGCAAGAAGACGTCCACGCTGGCCCCCCCACGCAGATTCATGTATCAAACAAAACGGATGAACATTTTACCTCTGTCTATGCGGATGAAGATGTGGATATACTGGTTCCGCTTCTCCAGGAATATAAATTAGTGGTTGTGCTCGATAGTGAGCATAAACTCGTCGGGAAGGTTGATGCAACGGATCTTCTGAAAGTGATGGTGCCGGATGCCACTACGGAGAATCTGGTTCAGAAAGCATCGGTAATCGGTCCGGATGAGAGGGTTATTCACCTGCGCAGGCGCATGCTCGATGAGGGGGGGGTGACGAAATTTGTCGTTACGGATAATGGCAGCATTTTCGGTATCGTTACGGAGACTGATGTCGCACGTGCAATGCGTGATTTCCGGAGACGTGTCGACGGCAAACATCAGGACAACCAGATTAAGAATCTCTTTGTCAGGGATATTATGACTGCACCTGCCTCTCACTCGAAGACAGTCTGCCGGTCTCTGAGTTTGTCGAACTGATTACCAAGAAAGGAATCAGCTCAGTTCCTGTCACAAAAGACGGGAAACTCTCGGGAATTATCTCTAAGGATTCAATGCTTATTGCATTATAATATTCACTCCCTTTTTTGAATGGCATGATCTTATATTTTCTCATTACCATTCATTCTTAGTATTATGAAACCGATCACTCCTGTACAGCCTGTGCGTGAAATTGACCGACTTCTGTCAAATATGGGAAATAGTGGATTCCAGGGGGGGAGAAAACTGGGAGAATCTATGCATGTCTGGAAAAATATGATCGAAGATCCGGACTGCACAATATTTTTGGGGGGGCTTTCCGGTGCAATGATTCCCGCGGGCATGCAGGCGTGTCTGTCTGAACTCGTTGAACGCAGGTATGTGGATGTAATCGTATCAACAGGTGCGAATATTTTTCACGACATTTGTGAGCATCAGGGTGTACATCATTATCGTGGGCATCACCATGTGGATGATGCAGAGCTATTCGATAAAGGGATTGATCGGATTTATGATGTGTTTGCGTATGAGGGTGAATTCAGGGATGTTGATCGGTTAATTGCAGAGTATGCCCATTCAATATCGCCATATTCCGGTTCATCCCGTGACTTCATAGAGAAACTAACCAGACATCTGCAGGAGAAATGGTCTTCCGGAAGATCTCTCGTATCTGCATGTGCGGATGCAGGGGGGGTGTCTGTTTTTATTCCTGCACTGTCCGATTCATCGATTGGCATTGCTCTTTTGATGGCCCGAAGGAATGGTGCTGAAATTAATATTGATCAACTGGGGGATGCAGACGAAATTACCCGGATGGTAGAACATTCTCCGAAGACTGGTGTTATTTATGTCGGCGGCGGGGGTGCCGAAGAATTTCATTCAACAGACGCAGGTCATTGCATCCATTCATGATAACGACCTGGGAGGTCATGCCTACGCCATTCAGTATACCACTGATGCACCTCACTGGGGGGGAGGTCTTTCCGGATGTACCTTTGAAGAGGCGGTCAGCTGGGGAAAGGAATCGGTGGACTCCACCCATGTTCAGGTATTCTGTGATGCGACAATTGCGCTGCCCCCCCTTGTGGTTTCCGGGTTGAAAGCCATGAATCCGGAACGGATGGCGCCGTCCGGGCGGAATTCATACCGCAACTATTAATACTATTCTTCTCCCATACAGTAAGGTAACATTCATGGAGCAACAACGATTTTTCGTGTTGCGAGTGTCGTAATTGATGCGAGATTATATCTCTGTTGAGGTAGCCAAGCCAGGCATGGCGCGGGGGGGTTGCTAACCCCCCCGTGTCCCTTGGGACTCGGGGGGGTTCAAATCCCTCCCTCAACGCTTTAAAGAGTATAACTCAATGTGTGAGGCTGACTGAATGGAAGAGCAAGAGATCAACTACTTCGTCAGGATTGAGAACACTGACCTTGACGGTACTAAAGCGGTGCAGATTGCATTGACCGGACTTGCCGGTATTGGTATGCATACATCATCTGTAATTTCAAAACTTGCAGATGTTGACCCGCGGGCAACACTGGGACTTCTTGATGAAGAGCCAGTGGATCGCATTCGTGCGGTTGTAACCAGTTACAAGGATCATGTGCCAACCTGGATGCTTAACAGGCAGAAAGATGTCTACACCGGAGAGGCAAAACAGCTTCTCGGTCAGGACTTGAGAATGGCAATAGAGGATGATGTCAACCGGATGCGTAAAATTCGCAGTTACCGGGGCATTCGTCATGAAACCGGCCAGAAAGTGCGTGGACAGCGTACAAAATCGACAGGTCGTACGGGCACCACCGTTGGTGTGAGAAGGAAGAAGGTCTGAGGTTTCTGATATGGGTTATCCAGGAAAGAACCACAAAACATATGAAACTCCAAAACGGCGTTTTGAAAAGACCCGTATTGAAGATGAGAACCGGCTGGTTATCGAATATGGTCTCCGGAACAAGCGAGAACTCTGGAAGACGCGCAGTATCCTCAGAAACTATCGACGTGCTGCACGTGAACTTCTTGCATTGAAATCTTCATCAACGAATGAAGTGCTGATTGCAAGAAAGGAAGAAGAGCTTCTTGGCCATCTTTATCGGTTTGGATTACTTGGTGAGAATGCAGGCATCAGTGATGTTCTTGCAATGAAAACTGAGAATCCTCTTGAACGTCGTCTTCAGACGATGGTCTACCGACAGGGTCTTGCACGGTCACCCAAGCAGGCGCGCCAGTTCATCACCCATGGCACATTGCTGTTGGTGGAAGAAAGGTCACTATTCCCAGCTATCACATTAAACGCAGTGAAGATGGCGGTATTTCATACTACGGACCTTCCCCCCCACTGACGAATGATGTACATCCTGAGCGCGAACGTATTCTCAAAGGAGGACGACAATAATGGCAGCACCTGATGAGAAATGGGGGGGTATTGCACATATCTACGCCTCATTTAACAATACGGTTATCACCGTTACCGATCTCTCCGGAGCAGAGACGGTGACAAAGTCAAGCGGCGGGATGGTTGTAAAGCAGGCACGGAATGAAAGTTCACCCTATGCTGCAATGCAGATGGCAACGAATGTTGCACAGCAGGCAAGGGAGAAGGGCATCGTCGGTCTTCATGTCAAGGTTCGTGCACCTGGTCGCGGTAAGCAGCGCAGTCCAGGGCCCGGAGCTCAGGCAGCAATACGCGCACTTGCACGTGCAGGTATGCGTATCGGACGTATTGAGGATGTCACCCCTGTGCCACATGACAGCATTCGTGCAAAAGGTGGAAGAAGGGGGGGCAGGAGAGTCTGATAAATGCAGCTTTCATTCAGCAGGTTTGATGATGATGTCGCCCGTTTTATCATTACGGGCTTCTCCTCTGCCTTTGTAAATTCATACCGAAGGACAATGATTGGGGAAGTCCCAACACTTGCCATTGAAGATGTGCATATATACGATAATAACAGCGCACTCTTTGATGAGATGCTTGCTCACCGTCTGGGGGGGCTTATTCCCCCCTCAGGACAGATCTTGATGAATATGTATTCACCAAGGATTGCTCCTGTAATGGTGAGGGGGGGTGTTCAGCATGCACGTCTGTTTATACACTGAGTGTAGAAGGGCCGAAGGTTGTATACTCCCGTGATCTGATTCCCCCCCAGGATCCTCGGGCTGTGCCAGTTGATGAGAACGTTCCTCTGGTAAAACTTGAAAAAGACCAGAAGATTGTTCTTGAAGCTCGTGCGGTTCTTGGACGGGGCGACGATCATGCAAAATGGCAACCTACGCTTGCCTGTGGATATAAATCATATCCGCGGATTGTGTTTGACAGCAAGTGTGATGGTTGTGGCATGTGTGTGGATGAATGTCCACGTAATGTGCTTGAAATAAAGGGAAACAGTGCCGCAGTCGTTGAAGGAAAAATTGAGGACTGCACACTTTGTAAGCTGTGTGAAAGAATCTGTATTGCAAATGCTGATACCTGGGACAGTCCCGCGATCTCTGTTCAGACAGAGGATGATACGTTCATCTTTGTTGTAGAGAGTGATGGTTCGATTCCGGTTCGCCAGATTCTTGAACGTGCTGCAAAAGATATTCAGACAAAATCAGACGACCTGGTGGATGTTCTATGCGATATATCCGGAGGGAATGTAAATGACTAAAACAACGACGAAGACAAATCCGCGTTATTCTGCCCTCATATCTGATCTTAAAGAGATGTCTCGGGCAAATGGCGCAAATGTCTGGCGCGAGATCGCAAACAGGCTGGAATCACCCAGCAATAATTACGCTGAAGTCAATATCAGCAAAATCAATAGATACGCGCAGGATGGCGACATCGTACTGGTTCCTGGAAAGGTTCTCGGAAGCGGTGTGTTGGACCAGAAGGTATCTGTTGCTGCAATACGATTCAGCGGAGCAGCAGAAGAAAAAATTACCGGTGCAGACGGAGTATGTATGACAATTGAAGAACTTGTCCAGCAGAATCCTGAAGGCAAAAAGGTACGGATTCTGAGGTGAGGTGCATGGTTACAATTATTGATGCAACAGACTTCGCCTGGGACGGCTTGCCAGTATTGTTGCAAAACGATCTCTCGAGGGAGAGGAAATTGCCATTGTAAATGCAGAGCAGTGTGTCGTTTCCGGAGGAAAGGCTCGGGTATTAGCTGATTATGATCACAAAAGAAAGATTGGTTCCCGTGAGGGAGGTCCATTCTATCCACGACGTCCTGATCATATTCTTAAGCGTACGATACGCGGGATGGTCCCCCCCTACAAGCGCAAGCGTGGTGCAGAGGCACTTCGCCGGGTAATTGTGCACGTAGGTATTCCTGATGAGTTCGAAGGAGCAGAGTTTGAAGTGCTTGATATGGCACATATCGACGGACTTTCAACCCCCCCGAAATTTGTAACTCTGGGTGAAATCAGTACAATACTTGGAGCAAAGTTCTGAGCGGTGATATCAGATGACGAAAGTAATTAATACAAGCGGAAAGCGGAAGACTGCAATTGCGCGTGCCACCCTTCGTGAAGGTAAGGGACGTGTACGCATCAATTCTGTACCCCTTGAGATATACGGCACTGAGATGCTCAGAATGAAGATCTCTGAGCCACTCCTTCTGGTTCCGGATGCTCTTGGTGATGTTGATGTATCTATTGATGTCAATGGCGGCGGAATCATGGGGCAGGCTGAAGCGGTACGGACAGCACTGGCACGGGGGGGCATTGTAAAGTGGAGTAATGATCCAAAGATTAAGGATATCTACCTTGTCTATGATCGTACTCTTCTGGTAAATGACTCACGTCAGAAAGAAGCAAAGAAGCCGCATGGCCGTGGTGCACGTGCGAAGTTCCAAAAGTCTTATCGTTAGATAATAACAATAGATATAGAGATCGTTTGCATGATACCTATCCGATGTTTTACATGTGGGAAAGTCATTTCGACTGCCTGGGAAGATTACCGGCAGCGACTGAGTGCAGGCGAGGATCCTAAAGAGATCCTCGACGATCTCGGACTTTCACGCTACTGTTGTAGGCGCATGATTCTGGCGCACAAAGAGATTATTGATGATCTCAATCCGTATCAATGAGGGATGATCTGAATATGCGGGGGGGTCGTGGGGGGGTAGCCTGGAATCCTATGGCGTTCGGGATGCTGTAACCTGAGTTCGAATCTCAGCGACCCCCATTTTTGATTAAATTTTTCAGGAGACTTACATGAAATCCGAAAACGTGGAATCATTTACCCGTTACGAGAAAGCCCGAATTGTTGGTGCACGTTCATTGCAGATTTCAATGGGCGCTCCTCTTTTGATAGAGACCGATTCAATTGACCCGCTTGAAATTGCAACGGAAGAATTCAGACAACAGAAAATACCCATTACCGTTAAACGGGCGCAGTGAAAATTATGGCACAGATTACCGAAATACATCTCCGGACGATTCTTGACAGCAGGGGGGGAAACCCTACTGTTGAAGCGGATATTTATACCGAGAATGGATTTGGCAGGGCAGCGGCACCATCTGGTGCAAGCACCGGGATGTATGAGGCAAAAGTGCTACCTGTGCGTGAGGCAATTGATGGAGCGCGACAGACGGTTATCCCTGCATTGTCTGGATTTGAATCCAGTGATCAGGTCGGATTTGACTATCTCCTTCATGAAATTGACGGGACTCCTGACTTTTCGGTTATAGGTGCGAATGTTGCCGTTGCATTGTCTCTTGCGAATGCAAAAGCCGCTGCTTCTTCCCTTTCCCTGCCGTTGTTCCGGTATCTGGGAGGAGCATTTGCCGCACAGACTCCGTTCCCCTTAGGTAATGTTATCGGAGGGGGGGCGCTCATGCAGCACATGCAACCGATATTCAGGAGTTCCTTGTTGTGCCAACCGGTGCACTGGATGCAGATGAAGCAATTTTTGCCAATGCAGCGGTGCACAAAAAGATCAAAGAGCTGTTAGTATCCGATGGTAACGGATGCGGAAAGGGTGATGAGGGTGCATGGGCGCCTAAGATTACCGATATCGAAGCCTTTGATCTGGTGCAGGAGGCCATCAATACCATTTCTGACGATCTGATGATCGAGATCAGGATGGGTATTGATGTTGCCGCCAGTGAACTCTGGAAAGACGGAGTGTACAGGTATAGTGACGCAGAACGCAGCACAGAAGACCAGGTGGCCTATATGGCTGATCTGGTTGACCGCTACGAACTTGCGTATGTTGAAGATCCTATTGTAGAGGAGGATTTTGAAGGATTCTCCGCATTAACAGATCAAGTGGGTGATGGCTGCCTGATCTGCGGAGATGACCTCTACGTCACGAATGTTGAGCGCATTGAGACCGGTATTGAGGCTAGGTCCACGAACTGTGTCTTAATTAAACCTAATCAGATTGGCACCCTTTCCGACACATTTGAAGCCATACGTATGGCACATTCATGTGGTATGGAGACAGTGATGAGCCACCGATCGGGAGAGACGACCGACAATACCATTGCCCATCTTGCAACTGCCTTTGAGTGTATCTATCTGAAGACAGGTGTTGTTGGCGGAGAACGCATCGCAAAACTCAACGAACTCGTGAGAATTGAAGAGATGATCCAATGAATACAGATGATATTGAAATAGAATTAACAGAATCACTCGTCCCTGTGGAGGAGTATCTTGCTGCAGGAGTACACATCGGAACGCAGCAGAAGAGCAAGGACATGAAAAGATTCATCTACCGCGTACGCGGAGATGGTTTGTACATTCTTGACATCCAGGAAACCGATAGCAGAATCAAGACTGCCGCTGAATTCATCGCAAAGTACGATGCACCAAAGGTGCTTGTCGTTACCTCCCGTCAGTATGGGCAGTATCCGGCCAGGAAATTTGCAACAGCTATTGGCGGAACCTATAAGGTTGGCAGATTTATTCCGGGAATGCTGACGAACCAGAACATGCCGAATTATATCGAACCCAATGTTGTCGTCGTAACCGATCCGATTGGTGACGCTCAGGCAATTAAAGAGGGTGTTGAGAACGGTATTCCGGTTGTCGCACTCTGTGATACCAACAATATGACAAAATACATTGACCTTGTCATTCCTACCAACAACAAAGGTCGCAAGGCACTTTCGATGGTATATTTCCTCTTAACAAGAGAAGTCCTGAAGGCACGGGGTATTGCAACATCCCTTACTCAGGAAGACTTTGAGACAGACCTTTAATTAAGGTATGAAGCAAAAGGGGGGGAAGGAGGAGATGTCAAATGGGTGTCAGAAAACCCACGCTTGCGGGGGGGATATGGTATCCGGGTGACCCGACCGTCCTTTCTTCTTTATTAACGTCTTTTTTTAACAATACTACAGGTTTGCCTGATTGTTTTGGTATCGTTGTTCCTCATGCGGGATATGCGCACTCCGGTCAGGTGATGGCTGCATCATATGCGTGTATTGACCAAAATTTTTCGGGTACATTTCTGGTAATCGCGCCAAGTCACCGGGGGGGTATCGGACCCTATACCTCAGAACTTGACTGGGGGCACCCCCCCGCTTGGAACGGTTGCCTGTAATCGGGTACTTGCCCGTTCTCTGGGAATTCCTGTGTCTGACCAGGCAATTGAAGTGGAGGAGAACTCTCTGGAACTTCAGATGCCATTTATAAAATTTCGTTTCCCGAATGCACGGGTTGTTCCGGTGCTGATGGTTCCCAGGACTATGCGCACACACTATCGCTTGCAGAAACAATTCTGAATTCTGCAGATATTTCTGCAGACGATGTACGGGTTGTTGCGTCCAGTGACTTCTCTCATTATGTGCCTGCAGACGTTGCAATAAAGAATGATGCCTATGCCATTGAGGGACTTTATGACCTTGACATCAGATCTTTTTATCAGAGACTGAGGGAATATAATGTTAGTGCATGTGGATATGGGCCTATTTCCGTAATGGCAACTCTGGCCCGTCACATGGGGGGGCAACGAACGGTAAATTAATACAATATATGACAAGCGGTGACACAACCGGCGATATGGAGCAGGTTGTTGGATACGCATCAATAGCGGCGGTATAATTTTGGCAGTATGGAGCGCACCTGGCAAGGTCTTTTTATTTGGTGAACACGCGGTTGTATATGGCAAGCCGGGTATTGCAATGGCAATTAAACCGCGGGTATATGTAACCGTTCGAAAAACACGGCACCCTCCACGGGTGAAATCACCATATCTCGAGAAATGTTTTGAATTAATGGGAGTCAACGGGAGTGTGTATATTCATTCCCAGCTTCCCAGTTCTTCCGGTCTGGGATCGTCTGCGGCAGTCACTGTTGCAACCCTTTCGGCAATAAACGATGAATTTGATCTGGGCTACGGAAGACCTGAGATCGCAACGATGGCACATTCGGTTGAAAAGAGTGTGCAGAAAGGGCGTGCGAGTGCGACTGATACCTACGTCTCTACCTTTGGGGGTGTCCTTCTGATTCAGGGGGGGGATATTAAACGGAGACTTCCGCCTGAAGATTTTCATCTGGTTATTGGGAATACCATGGTCTCCCATTCGACAGCCCGGATGGTGGAGCAGGTGGGCAAATTCCGTGCAACCGATCCGGATATTGTGAATCCGATACTTGATGCGATTGAGGCGGTAACGATGCGATCCCTGCATGTCTTTCAGGACCAGCGGGCTCTGGGGGGGAGGTACATGGATATCAATCATGAGCTTCTGGAAGCACTGGGTGTGGGGGGGCATCCTGCACTGACACGACTGGTGACGGCGGCGCGTGCAGCAGGGGGGGCATATGGTGCAAAGATTACCGGTGCAGGTGGCGGAGGCTCGATAGTTGCTCTCTGTCCCAAACGATCTAAATCCAAAATAGCCGGTGCAATCGAAGGATGTGACGGCAGGGCAATTATTACTACGATCGATAATGAAGGCGCACGCAAGGAGAAGGAAGATGAAAGAAACCGTACTGATAAAACTCGGCGGTAGTGTAATTACCGATAAAAGCGGTGACTGCACGGTTAATACCGAAACTCTTGAACGGATTTCCGGGGTGATTTCCAGCCACTCGGAGATACAGTTTATTATTGTTCATGGGGCCGGTTCATGCGGTCACCCTGAAGCGAAACGCCATCACCTTGATATGGGGTTAGACTCTAATAATAAATCAGGTATATTTATCACGCACAGGGCAGTTTTAAAGCTGAACACTGCGGTGGTAAACGCGCTTCGTGCCAACGGTGTGGAAGCAGTAGGCATCCACCCGCTTGATGCATGTACTGCGAAAAACGGACGTTTGGAATCCTTCAGTCATCAGCCTGTTGAGATGTTGGTACACCAGGGAATTGTACCTGTTCTCCACGGAGATGTGGTAATGGACAGTGTACGGGGGGGTGCCTGCATTGTTTCAGGCGATCAACTGGTCAGTGCAATTCCGGCAAGGATACATGTTGACCGCATTGGACTCGCCACTGATGTAGCCGGTGTGCTCAGAGACGGGGATGTCGTTCCCCCCCTGATTAACCGTGACACGGTGGCTGATATTGAAATTGGTGAGTCGGACAACACAGATGTGACCGGAGGTATGATCGGAAAACTGACGGAGCTTCTGAGACTTTCAGATGAAGGGACCGACTCTACGATATTTCATCTGTCCAGACTCGGGGGGGATTTCCTTGACGGGCGCGAACATGGTGGAACCATGGTTACCGGAAACCGGGTATAGATACATGAATATTTCCGCTGCAAAGGAAGGAACCTGCAGTGATATGAATATTTGCTGATGTAAATATTCTCTTAAACCCCCCCAAGGGGGGTATTACCATAAAAAACAGGATGATTACCTCCTCTCGGAAAAAGGAGCATCTGGATATCTGCTGCAATGAAAATATTGTCGCCGGGAGGACCGGATTTGATGATGTCCGTCTCGTTCATAATGCACTTCCTGAGTGTAATATGGATGCCATAACGCTTGGTGTACAATTTTTGGATCGCCCGCTGAAGGCACCAATTTTTATTGCTGCAATGACCGGGGGGGGCATCCTGATACGAGGGATGTTAACGCCACCCTTGCAATGGCAGCAGAGGAGTTTGGTCTCGCCATGGGTGTTGGCTCACAGCGTGCAGCCCTTGAAAATCCCGAGATGGAAGACAGCTTTACTGTTGTGCGTGAACATGCTCCCCCCCATGCGTTTCTCTGTGGAAATCTGGGCATTATCCAGCTGAGAGATAAGGGCATCGAATGGGCGGATAAAGCGGTTGAAATGATTGACGCCCAGGCACTGTGTATACATCTGAACCCCCTTCAGGAGGCGATACAGCCCGAGGGTGATCATGATGCCGCGGGTTGTCTGGACGCTCTGCAGGAATTATGTTCGTCATGCCGATACCCGGTCATTGTAAAAGAGACCGGTTGTGGTATATCGCGGGAATGCGCGCGGCAGCTGTTTGCTGCAGGTGCGTCAGCGGTTGATGTAGGCGGTCTGGGAGGTACTTCCTGGGCGGCGGTGGAACAGTTCCGTGCAAAAAATCCCCTGCAGCAGGCGCTGGGTCTGCATTTTGCAGACTGGGGGGGTATACCAACGGCAGTCAGTGTGGCTGAAGCAACCCTCGCAGGCGGTCCAGTCATTGCGACAGGCGGGCTGAATTCGGGTACCGACATCGCAAAAGCAATGGCACTCGGGGCAGGTCTGGGAGGGATGGCGCTTGCCCTTCTGCCACCGGCCATGGACGGATACCAGAGTCTTTGTGATAAAATCCATCAGATCCAGACCGAGATTCGGATGTCGTGTTATCTGACAGGATCCCGAAATCCCTCTGAATTAAGGAACATACGAAAATATATCACCGGAATAACGGGTGAAATGTTACAATATGAGGAAAATAAACTATGAAAGTTGAAGTAATTGCTGTCGGCGGATATAATGAAGTCGGCAGAAATATGACCGCCGTGCGATGCGGCAAGGAGATTGTCATTTTTGACATGGGTCTCCGTCTCGATCAGATCATGATTCACGAGGATGCGGAAGTTGAAAATCTGCATTCCCTTGATCTCATTGAGATGAAGGCAATCCCGGACGATACCATAATGAATACGGTGGAAGGTACCGTGAAGGCGATTGTCTGTACGCATGGTCACCTGGATCATATCGGTGCAATACCGAAACTCGCACACCGGTATGATGCACCAATTATTGCCACGCCCTATACTGCGGCTCTTATCCGTCAGCAAATTGAAGGGGAAAAGCGATTTGTTGTCAATAATCCGGTGTTTGAACTTCCAGCAGGGAAAAAATACCGGTATGAAATATCCCAGCACCTCTCCCTTGAATTTATCATCGTACAGCATTCAATCATTGACGCCGCAATGGCTGTCCTGCACACGCCCCCCCGTGGTGCTATTGTATATGCGCTTGATTTCAAACTGGATCGAACGCCAGTGCTTGGAGACCCCCCCCAACATTGCACGCATGCGTGAAGTGGGAAAAGAGGGTGTGCTCGCTTTAATCACCGAGAGTGTGAATGTCAACATGCCCGGACGCTGTCCCAGCGAACGCATTGCCCAGCGTCTTGTCAGGGATGTAATGACCTGTTATGAGGATGAAAAATCCGCAATGTTTGTGGGTACCTTCGCCTCAAATATTGCACGGGTAAAAATGATTGCAGAATGTGCCCATGAAATTGGGCGCAAACCGGTGCTTCTTGGTCGTTCAATGGAACGATATTCATCAACTGCAGAACAGATGAAACTGGTCGGATTTCCACGTGGTATGACAATGCGGGGGGGTAACCGCCGCACGGTTGACAAGATGTTCCGTACCATTATGAAGGAAGGGAGAGACAAATATGTCCCGATCGTCACCGGCAGTCAGGGTGAACCCGGTGCCATTCTTACCCGTCTGGCGTCAGGACAGACACCTTTCAAGATTGAAAAAGGGGGGGATAAAATTCTTTATAGTGCAAAAGTTATTCCGAATCCAATGAATTACGGACAGCGCCATACACAGGAAGTGCTTCTCCGTATGAAGGGTGCACGCATTTTCACCGATCTTCATGTGAGCGGGCATGCATACCGTGAAGAACATTATGAAGTACTGCATCTGTTCAATCCCCCAGCATGTTATCCCGGCTCACGGCGATATTGATATGACCGGAGGATACCTGAAACTGGCAGAAAGCTGTGGGTATACTCTGAACAATGATGCCCATATTCTGAGAAACGGGCAGAGACTACTGATAAATTAGGTGAAAATGAATGGATCTTGGTGCATATCTGGAAGATGCTGCTGAACAAATCGATATTGTTCTTGACCGTGAATTCGGCGCATTGCCGGGAGAACTGAACAAGGCAAGTGCCCATCTCCTTCTTGCCGGAGGAAAACGTCTGAGGCCCGCGGTGGTAATGCTTGCTGCAGACCTTGTAGAAAATGGGCGGTCACAGGACATTCTACCTGCTGCACTGGCACTTGAAGTGACTCATACCTTCACGCTTGTTCATGATGATATCATGGATGGGGATGCGGTTCGTCGCGGTGTTCCTACCGTGCATATGAAATGGAACGAACCAACGGCAATTCTTGCGGGTGATGTGCTTTATGCACACGCCTTTGAGTTGATCTGTGCTGCAATTGCACCCGATATTGCAAAGGTGCGGTCGGTGAATGCCCTTGCGAAGGCATGTGCGGACCTCTGTGATGGACAGCATATGGATATTCATTTCGAAAACAGAGATGATGTTGATGAAATGGAATATCTCGAGATGGTCTCCAAAAAACCGGGATACTGTATGCTGCTGCCGCAGCCATTGGCGCCACCCTTGCAGGGGGGGCAGTGTTCAGCAGGTCAATTCACTCTATGAATGGGGACTGAACAGTGGTATTGCATTTCAGATTCAGGATGATCTGATCGACCTTATGGCAGATGCGGCAACCAGCGGTAAGGACCGTGCATCAGATCTTCGTGAAGGGAAACAGACACTTGTGGCAATTCTTGCAAGAGAACGGGGAATTGACCTGACAAAGTATCGGAAACCCACTCTGAGCGATGCAGAAATTGATGAAGCAATCCATCTTCTGGAAGAGGCGGGTGTCATTGCTGATGTCAGAAATGTTGCTCTTGAGCGGGTTCTCCGGGCGAAAAAGATGCTCGCGATCTTCCCTGACTGCGATGAAAAGGATGGTCTTCTTCAGATAACGGATTATTTCGTTTCCAGGGGCTTTTAGACAATGGATGGAGATTCCAGAGATTTTCTCTATAAATATGCACTCCAGAATGCGGTAATGCACAACAGTGTTCCGAAGGCTGGTGCGGTTCTGGGCGCACTGATGGGAAAACATCCTGAATTTCGGCCTCATGCACGGGAGTATTCGGCACTTCTGGGTGATATCCTGGTTGAAATCGAAGAGATGACCCCGGATGAACGCAGGGCCCGTCTTGAGTTGCTTGCTCCGGAATTGCTGGAAAAAAAGAGAAAAAGAAGAGAGAGATCGGGCTTCGTGCGCTGGAGAATGTCGGGGGGGAAGAAGGTGTTGTTATGCGCTTTGCCCCCCCGAATCCTTCCGGGCCCCCCCTTCATCTTGGTCATTCCCGTGCAGCATACCTGAATGATTATTATATCCGGAAGTATGGCGGGAAATATATTATCCGGATTGAAGATACTGATCCAAAACGGATCACGGAAGAAAATTATCAGATGCTGCTGTCCGATGTGGACTGGCTTGGCATTCAGGTAAGCGACATCGTCTACCAGAGTGACCGGATGGATATTTATTATGCCCACTGTGAACAGCTGATTGCAATGGGCGGTGCGTATCTCTGCACCTGTGACTCGGAAATATTCCGGGATCTGAAAAATAACAAAACAGAATGTCCATGCAGAGGGCGGAGCATTGAAGATAATCTCTCTCTCTGGAAGGACATGCTGGCAGGGGGGGTCTATCATGAAGGGCAGATCACGGTCCGGGTAAAGACCGATATTTGTCATCCTGATCCTGCGATGCGTGATTTTTCCATCTTCAGGATTGTGGAGAACACCTCCCATCCCCCCCGGTGTGATGCACGGGTCTTCCCTCTGATGAATTTCTCGGTTGCAGTGGACGATCATCTGCTGGGTATGACCCATGTAATCCGGGGGGGGAAGGATCATATCGCAAATACCCGGAGACAGAAGTACATTTATGATTATTTTGGTTGGGAACAGCCAACCTATTTCCATTATGGGCGGATGTCAATCGGAGATATCGTCCTTTCGACGTCAGCAATGAAGGCAGGTATTGCCTCAGGGGGGGAGTATTCAGGCTGGGACGATATTCATCTGGGCACGCTGAAGGCAATCGCACGGAGAGGTTTTTCACCGGAAGCGCTCAGAAATGCGATGGTGGATATTGGAATCGGTCAGACGGATATCAATTTCTCATGGGAAAATCTCTACGCAGCAAACAAAGCGATTGTGGACCCGATTGCAAACCGGTATTTCTTTGTTCCTGACCCGGTATTGTGTCATATCCCCCCCGATGTCTCTGAACATACGGCACACCCGTTGAAAAATCCCAACGATGAAACGAAGGGAACCCGTTCATTGACGTTTACCGGTGATATTTATCTGCCGCGCGATGAACTTGAGGATGGCCGGATGCTCCGGCTCAAGGATCTCTTCAATGTGCGGGTACAGAAGACTGATGGTGGGTATTCTCTGGAATATTCCGGGGACTCTCTGGATGAAGCACGGGCAGAACATGCACAGATCGTTCAGTGGCTTCCCGAGGATATGGCAGTTGGATGTATGCTTCATACGCCCAGGGGGGGTATCATCGAGGGGGGGGTCTGCGAACCAGATGTCCGCACGGAAACGGATGTGGTTGTTCAGTTTGAGCGGGTAGGGTTTGCACGGATTGACCGTGCGTCTGAAACCGAGGTTTCAGCGTATTTTGCCCACAAATAATCTTTTCTTTCATCCAAAGACTCATCTCCCTTAAATTCCCATATTTTTAGCAACATGCCGAATCTAAATATCGTTGTACTCGGACCCCCACGGGTATGCAAAAAATATCGGTAAATCAGGCACAGAATCTGATATTACATTTATTAATCTGAAAAAAGGGGGGGAAGACACGGTAACGATCATCGAACCGACGCGATATCCTGACCGGCTGGCACCCCCCCTGTATTACGCGGTGGCGATGTCGGATTCTGCATTGCTGGTGATAGATTCAATTACCCCTGCGTTGGGTGAAATGGTTATTATGCTGGATGTCATGGGCATTGAGTCCGGGATGATTGTGCTGCAAAATTACCTCGATAAATCACAGATTGCGCCCCCCCTGATCCGTGGCACGGTTCTTGAGGGCTATGAGTTTGTGGAAGATGACCCCCCCATTGTGCTGCGTGAACGGTTCCTTTCCATGGCCGCAGATATTACCTATCCTGTGCCTACGCCGGAGACCGGGTTTGTGATGATCGATCATGCCTTTAATGTGAAAGGAATCGGTACAGTTGTGCTGGGAAGTGTTGAAAAAGGAACCATTCATCAGCATGATACGGTCACGGTGCTGCCGGGAGAGATGATATGCCAGATTCGTTCGATTCAGAAACATGATGAGGATGCCAAGGAAGCATACCAGACGGACCGGGTGGGACTGGCGTTGAAAAATATGCCTGCTGAGAGCCTTGAACGGGGGGGTATGTACTGACGACGGACTCATCCATACGGGTGACAGCAGAAGTCAGGGGTACGGCAAAGGTCGTACGCTTCTGGCCTGAGCCGCTGCGCGAGGGTCTTGTTGTACATATCGGTTTGTGGACGCAGTTTGTGAACGGGAAGATTATTGCGGTTGAAAATGATGCTGACTGGCATACATGCTCTGTTGTGATTGAACTGGACAAGGAAATTGCCTATCTCCCCCCCGGAGAAAAAGCGGTTATCCATTATCTGGATGGCGGAAAACTCAGGATTGCCGGATCGGTAATGCTGGAATAATCCTTATCGAAAACAAAGAATGATGAAAACAGAGGGCCTGTCTCCTCCGTTTTTTTCAACCATTTTTTCACCCTCTGCGAACCTCTGTTCGGGGGAATCGGAGAGTAATATGGACGTATTTTTTGCTCTTTTTCCTGCCGGAAAATGGCGACTGTAATCCCTTTTATTTACAAAAATGATGGTTTATTGCAGATTACTGGGCGGTTGCTGTTGGCAGGTATTTTGAGAGGATGTATGGGTCGTCTCGGGTTGAGGTTGGCCCCCCCTCCGGGCTTCTGTTTGGACACCGATTTTCCGGGCGTGGCCCGTATGGGGGGGAGGTAATTTATACGTTACTTAACGAGGATTTGCCCAAAGGAACGAGAATCGTAGGCCGCAGCCTGCAGGAGTGAACAAACCGCATGTCCGGTGTTTATTTACCCATGCGTTAAAAAGGAAAAAATATGGGAGTCAAAAGCAGGGTTGTGATGCCCACGATTATCGTGAGCGGCAGTCCCGTTCTGATATAATCCCTGGTCGTGTATCCTCCGGGTTCATATACCATCATGTTTGTCTGATATCCGGCGGGGGGGTTGATGAATGCATAGGAACATCCGAGCATCAGCACAATAACAAACGGCATGAAACTGACTCCGAGATCTACTGCAAGATTGAAGGCAATGGGGGGGAACATGAATGCAGCTGCTGCCGGATTTGTGATGACATTTGTCATGATAACTGCTCCGATAAAAATCGCTGCCAGTGCCAGATACGGGTCAGTACCACTTGCCGATTGGATAATATCTGCAATAGCCCATGAAAGGCCCGTCTCTGTTAATGCGGATTCAAGGCCGATTGCACATGCAAGGATAACGATTGTCTGAAGATCGATGCTTTTTGTGGCTTGGCCGATGCTCATGCACCCGGTCAGGAGCATGGCAAATACTGCCAGCAATGCAGCATTGAGCAGAGGTAGCCATTGGAGTGCAACGGTTGTGATCATACAGGCAGTAATTATTGTTGCTTCGGCGGCACGGTCAGTTCGTTTTATGTGATATCCCTTTAGTCTTCGTATCAGTTTGAACCGTTCTTCATTCCGGTTTTCGTAGAAAAAACTCATCCTGTACTTCAAGGATGGCATTGTCTCCCTGGAGGATGAAGGTCTGTTTATTCTCAGAAATAACCGGTTTGCCGCCTCGGGAGAGGGCGACCAGATTTCCTCCGAAGGAGGATGATTTATCGGTATGAATCTGGGATATGGTCTTGCCTGCTGCAGGATTTTTTGGTGAGATGACGACTTCGACCAGGTGATGCAGGTGACGGTCGCTACTGAGTTCAAAGGTTTCATTTGCGGTTCTCAGACCGATCTTTGACCAGAGGTGAGGGAGTGTATCGCTGTCCGTCCAGAAGGTGATGATGTCTCCTTCCTGCAACTGCAGTTCGGGTGTGATTTCGAGACGGCCTGTTTGTGGGCGCTCAATGGTTTTGATTTCAAAACCGACCGGCCGGGAAAATCCGACTTCTTCCAGGGTCTTCCCATCAATTCCCTCGGATTTCCCGACAATGAATTTTGCCTCATAGAGTCTGCCGGGAGTGGTTTTTGCATTGGTCTGTTCTGTTTTTTCCGGGAGGAGATAGGGGGGCTGTCAGGATGATGAATACGATTCCAATCAGAGCAACCGGTAGTCCTACCGGGGTGGGGGTGAACATGCCGATTTCCTGAAGTGCGGGGCCGCCGGACGTGCCCGGAGCAAGATAATCGGTGACAAGTCCGGCAATGATGAGGTTTGTTGATGTGCCTATTAATGTGGTGGCCCCCCCTCCCAGAATGGAAGCGAAACTTAAGGGAATATAAAATCTCGATGCCGGAAGTCCCAGATTGCGTGTGATATCCCGGATGACCGGTATCATCATGGCGATGAGGGGGGGTGTGTTATTAAGAAATGCACTCCCTCCGGCGATGGGAAAAAGGATTCGGGTAAATGCCTGATTGATGGTGTGGGGAAATCCCAGTAATGTATCCACGATGATAATGATGGCCCCCCCGGTGGAATACATGCCATAGGCGACCATAAAAAGCACCGCTACTGAGAGTACACCGGGGGGGTTTGAAAAGCCTTTCAGCAGCGCGTCGGGCGACGCGAGTCCGAATGTCATGGCACATGTCAGTGCTCCGACAAAGATAACCCATACCGGTAATCGGGATATTATGAGGAGGATGAATAGGACGGCCAGTATTGCCAGTGTTGCATACGCATCAGGTCCAAGCATCTGTGTCTTCCCCCCCTTCTATTGTCAGGCATGAAAATAACAAATAATTCTGTAATGATGCCGGAGATTATAGGTGTTACCTTATATTCTGTCTGGTTGCTGTTTGGACTGGCGTTCAGCTGTTTTCCGGGTAAATGATTCTTTCGTAAATGCGCAGTGCTGCTTATAATGGCAAAAGTAAATCCGTATTTTTCTCTCCGGATGGTGAGGAGCTGTGTTAAGCATTTACCTGTTGGGGGGGGTGCAATAAATGTACATGACTTCTCAATCGGTTACGGAATCTGAACAGACTATTGCAAAGAGAAATGCCGGATATTTTGCTGCAGAACTGGTTGAAGACGGTATGGTTGTCGGACTGGGAACCGGGTCAACGGTGTTCTATGCAATGGAGAGGCTGGCTGAAAAGATTCGGAATGGTATGAAGATGGTGGGTGTTCCGACGTCGTATCAGGCAGAGTGCCGGGCACGTGAATATGGGATTCCTCTTGCTACCCTGCATGATTACACCGAACTGGATATTGCCATTGATGGAACAGATCAGGTTGATCCCAAAGGCCGTCTGATAAAAGGGAGAGGTGCTGCACAGACGCAGGAACGCTGTGTTGCTTCTGCATCGCGTATTTTCGTTGTTGTTGCGGATGCAGGTAAGAAGACCGCCTGTTTATCAGCACCCGTACCGGTGGAAGTTATACCATCTGCTGCCTCACTTGCAGCAAAAAGGCTGTGTGAAATGGGTGGTCTTCCCCCAGGTGCGTGAGGGAGTGAAAAAGGATGGCCCTGTCATTACCGACAATGGAAACTGGATCATTGACTGCACGTTTTCAACGATTACCGACCCGTTAGCCCTTGAGATTTCCATCAATAATATTCCGGGTGTTCTGAGCTGTGGTATATTCGCAGAATTTACCGAAAAAACAAAAATAGTTATTGGAAACAGAGAATCAGCTGAAGTAATGTTAATTTGAAACGTTCTGCTGATTCTGAAGATGAATTCTAATCTTCTGAATCAGTTTCAGTTGATTTTCAACTTCTTCACGCTTATTTTTCTCAATGATATCCATTATTTCATTGATTGATTTTGACAGGCGGTATATTTTCACTGGTCTGCCTTTACTTTCCGCTTTTGATTCCCGGCTTTCAATCCATTCATTCTCTTTGAGAGTGCGCATGGCAATACTAACTTCCGGCTGGCGAAGGTCACTACTCCGTTCAATCTCTCGTGAGGTCGCCTCTTCGGTCATTGCAAGATAAATGAGCACCTTTGCAACATTTCTTTTTAACCCAATTTCAGTTAGAAGATCTGAAAATTCCTCGTCTTCTTCGGTGAAGACCATTACTTTTTCCATTCTCATATTTGTCTCCCAGAATACTACTATGATTATTCAAAATACTATAAATACATTGTTGTATGTGTAATTCGACTCGATTCGTGAATTAAATAACTTAAAAAATAAAATCTTCAGGTTTAAACCAGACCCAGATTTGAAAGGTCTGATAATATTTTATTAACGGCCCTTTTCGCATCTTCCGGCTGTTTTCCGCCAGTGATGATCAGTTTGCCGGATCCAAAGAGCAGGACAACAACTTTGGGGTCTTCAAGCCGGTAGACAAGTCCTGGGAACTGTTCCGGCTCGTATTCAATCCGGTCAAGATTAAATCCGACGGCAATTTTATTCAGATTGATTGGTGTTCCCAGATCCGCTGATGTAACAATATTCTGGATTTTATATTCAAGTTTTTCAGCGATCTCTATGTTCAGGTCCCTTAGGCGACCTCCCAGAATTTCCAGACCACGGGAAAGACTGTCAACACTCTTTGCTCCCGTAAGCACGACTTTGCCGGAACCAAATACCAGTGCTGCGATCTTTGGGTCCTGCATACGGAGAACTACTCCGGGAAATCGTTTTTTATTGTATTCAGCATCTTTAATCTGAGATGAAACCACCTGAAGATCAAGAGATTCTGCGATCTTTGCAGAAGCAACGATATTTTCAATTTTCAGAGAGTCCTCTGGATTGCGTTTCGTCTCAATTTTCAGAGAGTCCTCAGGATTGCCCTTCATGTATGATATTAAAGGATTTATAAAGTATATATATGGTTGCCTGTTTACTCGTCCAGTGTTGAGATATCACCGGGATCAATCCCCATCTCCTGTGCTTTCAGGACCCGACGCATAATTTTTCCGCTTCTGGTCTTTGGTAATGAGTCAACAAATTCGATCTCAGAGGGTACGGCAATCGGGCCCAGTGTCTGCCTGACATGATACTTGAGATCATGAATGAGCTTTTTGGTGACGGTTGTTCCTTCAATGAGTATTACAAATACCTTCAATAGGTTTCCTTTCACCGGGTCAGGTTTTCCGATGGCTGCTGCTTCGGCAACTGCATGGTGGGAAATAAGCGCACTCTCGACTTCAGCGGTTCCGATATTGTGCCCACTTACAATGATCAGATCATCTGACCGTCCCAGCATCATGATATACCCGTCCTCATCTTTTATTGCAAGGTCGTTTGTGCTGTAATAGGGACGTTTGCCTGCATTCCAGTAGGTCAGATAGCGCTCTTCATCGTTATGGATATGGCGCATCATTGATGGCCACGGGGGGGCGGTGATTGCAAGGTATCCTGCCTGGTTGGGGGGGCGACGGGTTTTCCATCCTTATCCAGCACATCCGCCATAATTCCCGGAATCGGTTTTCCTGCATATCCGGGTTTCATCTTTTCTCCGACAAGAGTGGTTACCATGTGGCTTCCGGTCTCTGTCTGCCACCAGGTATCAATTATCGGGCATCTCTGTTTGCCTATTACATTATAGAACCACTCAAACGCTTCTGGATTGAGTGGTTCTCCGACTGATGCAAGTATGCGCAGGGAACTGAGATCATATTTGTCCGGCCATTCCGCACCATATCGCATAAACATGCGAATGGCAGTCGGTGCGGTATAGAGAATATTAATGCCATATGTTTCAATCAGGTGCCACCAGATTCCGACATCAGGGTAGTCGGGAGTATGTTCGGTCATGAATATGGTTGAACCCAGAAGCAGGGGGCCGTATACGGCGTAGGTGTGTCCGGTGATCCATCCGGGGTCTGCGGTGCACCAGTATACGTCATTGTCCCTGACATTAAGGACATATTTGGTGGTGTAATAGGCACCCACCATATACCCTCCACAGGTGTGAACAATACCTTTCGGGGCACCGGTGGTACCCGATGTGTAGAGGATGAAGAGGGTATCTTCCGCGTCCATCTCTTCGGGGGGGCAGCTCTTTGCTGCCTTTTTCATGATCTCGTAGAAGTCAACCTCAAAATTATCCAGAAGACAGGTGGGGGGGGTCCTGAAGGCGGAGGACAACCACCCGTTCGACACTGGGTGCATGAATGAGAGCCTCTTCGACAATCGGCTTCAGCGGAATGCTTTTTCCCCCCCTGCGCATTGAGGCATCTGCGGTAATCACAATTTTTGCTGCTGAACCGACAATCCGCTGGTTCAGTGCTGCTGCCCCCCCATATCCGGCAAATACAACGGTGTGTACCGCGCCGATACGTGCACAGGCAAGCATTGCTATTACCTGTTCCGGGACGGTTGGCATGTAAATACATACGACATCGCCCTTCCCGACACCCAGATTTTTTAATGCATTTGCAAACTGCATGACCGCTTTGTAGAGCCGGTCATAGGTGTATATCTTCTCAGTTCCGTCTTCTCCACGCCAGAACAGGGCTACTTTATTTCGCCGGTTGTTCTTCAGATGACGTTCCAGACAGTTGTAGGTGATGTTGCATTTTGCATTTACGAACCACTTTGCATGGGGATATTCCCATTCCTTAATCTTATCCCATGGTCTGAACCAGAGCAGATCTGAAGCAACGCGCCTCCAGAAATCATCCGGATCTTTCTCAAAGTTTGCATATGAGAGGGCGTAGTCTTTAATTCTTGCGTCATTCCGGTATTCCGGGGGGGCCGGATTGTAGACTTTTTGGGTGGATTCTGGAGGATCCTCAGCATTTGTCATGATTTGTCATCTCTCGGGAATACTACTTAATTTGTTCCAATGGATAAAATCATTTTGTTTTGCGTAGGGTCCGGGGGGGATTTAACATGATTAACTATTACAAACATATATGTATAAGCCGATCAAACAAAATGACATAACTGTGACGAAGCAGTTTTCGTCATTTGTTGAAGCGGTTCCCCGTAATTCAGTGTTTTATTCTGATAAGTGAGGATGAAATCGATGAAGGAATGGATGTTAAGTGAAGCAGAAGGGTATGAAATACTGGGTAAGTATGGAGTCCCTGTGCCTGCGTTTAAGATTGTAACCACTGCGGAAGAAGCAGGGGATGTTGCAGAAAGTATTGGATTTCCTGTTGTGATGAAAATCGTTTCTCCCCCCCAGATCATTCATAAGAGTGATTCGAGGAGTTGTCACCAGTATCGGGACAAAAGAAGGCGCTCAGGCTGCATTTAACCGGATTGTGACAAGTGTCAAGGAATATAACCCTAAGGCAAAAATCGAAGGGGGGGTAATCATCGAAGAACAGGCAAAACCCGGTCTTGAGCTGATTATTGGTGGAAAAACCGATCCTACGTTCGGTAAGGTGATTACCTTCGGGATTGGTGGCACGCTTGTCGAACTGATGAAGGATGTGACCCTGAGAATTCTTCCGGCAACGGAGGAGGATGTACGGGAGATGGTCAAAGAGATTCGAAGTTATCCTCTGATCTCAGGCTATCGCGGTTCAAAACCCAAAGACGAAGAAACTCTGGTGCAGGCGATTCTGAATGTCTGCAAATTCTTTGAGGAGAACAAACAGGTAAAGGAATTTGATATCAATCCATTACGCCTCTACGAATCCGGTGCTTGTGCGGTCGATTCACGCATTATCCTGAGAGACATCAATGGTGTGCAGAAAAAGGAAGAACGTCCTGATGTCCCCCCCTTGAATACTTCAATCCCCCCCGGTCCGTGGCAATAATCGGCGCATCCGATGACCCCCCCACAAAGATGGGATATGCGGTAATGCACAACCTCCTTCATTTCCCCGGTCAGCTGTATCCGGTAAATAATAAGCGTGATACCATTCAGGGCCTGAAGGCGTATCAGACGATAAAAGATATTCCGTCACCGGTTGATATGGCCGTTATTACCGTCCCTGCAATGTATGTCCCCCAGGTCGTAGAAGAGTGCGGTGAAAAAGGAGTCAATGTTGCTGTTGTTATCACTGCAGGATTCAAGGAGATGGGTGAAGATGGCAAGGCCCTTGAAGAACGGATTGTTGCGATTGCGAACAAGTATGGCACGCGCATTGTCGGGCCAAACTGTTTGGGGGGGCTTATTGTTCCTCCCCCGCGGTCTTGATACGACATATGTTCATCAGTCCCCCCGGCCGGGTAATATTGCGTTCCTCTCGCAGAGTGGTGCAATCGTAAATACCGTCGTTGACTGGAGTCTTGCGGAAGACATCGGTTTTTCTGCGGTGGTCTCGGTAGGGAATCAGTCCGATCTGAACTTCTTTGATTATATGCGCTGGGTTGAGCGTGACCCGAATACCAAGGCAATCATCATGTACATCGAGGAGATCAGTGACGGTGATGCCTTCATGAAGGTTGCAAGCGAGGTTTCAAAGACGAAACCGATTATTGCCATCAAATCCGGTTCTTCTGACCGTGGTTCAAAGGCGGCAGCCTCACATACCGGTTCTCTCTCCGGTTCGTATGACGTATATATGGAAGCGTTCCGGCGGTCCGGAGTTCTTGCCGTCCACACCCTGACAGGCGCGTTCCTTGCAGCCGAGATGCTCTCGCACCCCCCCAAGAGATATCCATTGGGTTCACGCGCCGTTGTCGTGACGAACGCCGGTGGATTCGCGGTGCTTTCGTCTGATTATGCGGAACGGTATGGTATTGATCTGGTAGACCTGCCGGCAGACGTTGTTGATGAACTGAATGAATTCCTGCCTGAGTTCTGGAATAAAGGCAATCCGGTTGATCTGCTGGGTGACGCATCCGAACGCCGGTTTGAACAGACATTTGAGATTCTTGCCAAACATGATGATCTCTGGGACATGTGCTTTATCGTAGGGTTCCCCCCCAACAACATTCTCTCATCCGAACAGCTTGCCAATCAGATATTGAAACTGTCCGGCAATACTAATAAGCGTATTGTATCCTCTCTTCTGGGTGGAGGGTCAATGGATCGCGGCAGAAAGATTCTGCGTGAGCATTCTATTCCGAGTTTCGAGGAGCTTGACTTTACCTTCAGGGTTATCGGAAGGGTACTCTGGCAGCAGTTCAGGGTCTCAGCACCTGGTCTGCTGTAAAAAATATATTTTTAACTATTTTAGTCGTATTCGCGCCAGGTGTATTTGCACTTAACACAGCGGAAGAACCGGGTCTCTGATTCATCAGCAGACCGGAGCTGACGAAGCCACCATTCTGCAGTGCCATGGCCACATTCCGGACATTTTACAGCGATGGTCGGGAGAACGATCATATCATCCGCTTCATCAACGATGACAATCTCTTTTTCCACCCGTTTACTGCGTATCATCATATTTTCTGCGGTGTCTTCTTTTGGTTCTTCTGTATAACCGCATTTTCTGCACCGGAAAACGCCTTCAGAAGAGATCATGAATGATTTACAATTAGGACAGAATTTCATCGACTAATTATTTGTTGTACAGTCAGATTAATATATGGAATATGTGCCTTTCTGTGCCTTTCATATTGTGAAAATTATTTGAAGCTATATGCCATAATTAACTGTAATGCAGGAGATTTTTGTTCTCATATCCTTTATTGCATTCTTTCTGTTTCTCTTTCCGACGAGTTTCAGAAAATATTTTGCAATTGCTGGCTGGATAAGTGTTGTTGGTATCCTTTTTGCAAAATTTCCAGACTATATTATTGCAAATAATTTTATGTACCCGGTTGCAGCATTCCTTGGCATACCGTTTCTGATAATCATTATACCAAAACTGCTTGAAGAGAATGAATACAGTATCATCATCAGTCGGATGGCAGGCATTGCATATGTCATATTTGCTCCTTTTATGCTGGTTCCTCTCCTGGCAGACTGGCTTATTGCGGTCAATGTTGACCTGCTTGCATGGGTGTTTACGGGAATCGGTGTTCCGTATGAACTCGTTGAATGGAATATGTTCAGGATAAATCTCTACCGTGTTGAAATTATTCTCGCATGTACCGGTATTCAGGGTATGGCAATTATGCTGGGTGTTGCCTGGGCCATACCGTCTTCGGTGAAACAAAAAATCGTCTCTTTCTTTGTTATTGTGCCGGTGATATTTGTGTTAAATATCCTGAGAAATACCTTTATTCTCACCGCATATGGTAACCAGTGGTTCCCGTATTTTCCGGAAATCGCTTCAAACGGACAGATCGGCTATGAAAGTTTCTTCTGGGCACACAATTTTATTGCAGAAATCGGAGCGCTCTTCGCGTTTATTGCCATTGCGTATATGCTCTATTGGATCAATCCCCCCCTGCTGGGAAAAGTGATGGCAGGAATTGTGGATTTATTTGTCAAAGAAATCAGGGGATGGTTCGGTAAAGGTATATGATCCGCTGAATTGCTGAGAGATTTGTGCAGAGAGCGACAATAATTGCTGAAATCCATATATATCCGCTGATACCCCCCCGATGATCAGAATGATCAGGGTCTCCGGACGGCCAAAAAAACCAATACCTTCCAGGGGGTCTGCGATTTTTCCATTCTCCCTGTTATCATATCCGATTTCGGCGTAGACAACCGGTTTGATAAACGTGTTCATGAAAGAACCGATGATGGCGATTGCGATGATCGTAAAATCCAGTGTGTGTGCGGAGAAGGCATCAACAGCGATGAACTGAGAGATGATGGCAATACCGGACATTCCGATTCCCAGCAATGCAAGTGTATCGATATATTTGTCGGCAATCCAGTCAAAAACGGCTCCGAAATCACTGGATTTATTATTAATTCGTGCTACCCCCCCTCCATCAATAAGATCAAGAATGCCTGAGACAAAGAGCATAACGCTCCCCGCCACAAACATGCTGTTTGCATACAGGACAGCACATGCAATACCCGATAGTATGGCAAGCAATGTCAGCTGATTGGGGGTGATACCTGTCTTTGCACATGCATGTGCAAGAGGATTCAGGATTTTTATTGCACGGGGTCTAAACGCTGTAATATTCATTATCGTATACACAGATGGGAAGATTAAGGGTATAATTCTTTGTTAATACCCGCTATTTCAGGGGATGCACAGATTTAATCGTTCTCTTATCGGCATACCTATCGTATAACTACATTAATAGCACATACCGATTAAGAATAGATCAACCGGGGGGGTTCTCTATGGAAAATCGAATAAACCGACCACATGTTCTTATTATGTCAGAGATGACTGTCGATGGCAAACTCACACTCTGGAAAGGTGCGTCAAGCAAGATTCTGATGCAGTTTATGGACCTGAAACGGAGGTCCTGCTCCATAAGACGCGGGCCGAATATGATGCAATTATGGTGGGGGGGTCAAATACCATCCGAATTGATAATTCTATGCTCACGGTCAGGCATGTTGAAGGGAGTAGTCCAATCCGTGTCATTCCCAACAGGGGGGGGCTGACATCCCCCCCTTGATTCAAATGTACTCGGGCCTGATGCTCAGACGGTCGTTGCGGTATCGGAAGAGGCCCCCCCTCAGGAACGGGTGGCAGCGCTTCTGAAGAAAGGAGTCGATGTTCTGGTGGCCGGGAAAACAGAGATCGATTTCCCTCTGCTGATGTCCCTTCTCTATGATAAATATCAGATCCGATCGCTGATGGTTGAAGGGGGCCCGACGCTGAATTATTATATGTTAAAAAATCGTCTGGTGGATGAACTGCGTCTGATACATCTGCCCTTTATTGTCGGAGGTGCTGACACCCCCCCGTCTCTTGTCGGGGGGGGATGCATATCCGTTCGGTGGAAGAGATGTTTCACCTGAGCCTGAAAAATCATTATATGTGTGGAAAGAACCTGATAACAGAGTATGATATTCTCTATCAGTGAGTGAACATCCTATGGGTTGGCTAACAGATGAGGTAGACAGAATAAACCGAAAACGAATGCGACGCGGCTGGATTAAATATTTTTTTCTGGGAGGAATCACCGCGCTTTTTCTTGCAGCGATTGTGATCGCTGCACTATGGGCCGTTTCTGAAGAATTTAGTGTCTCGGTGATACGGGTGGAAGGCACGATTGTTTCGGGGGGGAATGTGAACGGAAACGGGTTTGCGGGAAGTGAATATATCGGCCGTGAATTACGTACCGCAGCAGATGATCCGCTTGTTGAGGCATTGTTCTCAGGGTAAACAGTCCGGGGGGGGATCCCCTGCGGCAGCGCAGGAAATCATCCGCGATATCGAATATGCAAAACAACGCAAACCGGTCGTGGTTTCCATGGGGGGGATATCGCAACATCCGCCGGTTACCACATCAGTTCTCACGCTGATGTCATCTATGCCAATCCGGATACCATGACGGGCAGCATTGGTACGATATGGACAATATTTGATTACAGTAAATCGCTTGAAGATGAAGGCGTATCTGTCGATATTGTCAAATCCGGAGATAAAAAAGATATTACGTCTCCTTACCGGGGACTCACCGATGATGAACGGGAGTATCTTCAGGAGCTGGTGAACCAGAGTTCTGATCTGTTTATCAATGATGTGATGGTTCAGCGCGGGGTAAATCGGTCGATAATCGAGGATGCACGCCCCATTCGTGGCGATTATGCAAAGAGCATCGGATTGGTCGATGAGATGGGGGGGAATCTCTTCGACGCAATAAATGCGGTATCTGCGTATCCCTGATGATCTCTAGATCATTCGCGTGGGATCCGCTTTCATATATTCCCGGCATATGGTGGTTGCATACTGGCCCGGCCCCCCCAGTGAGAATGAGAGGCGCACCGTGTCGTCACAGACCTCCGATTCCACACTGGTGCTCAGACTAATCCTGCGCACGGCACCCTTGAATGACATGCCGGTCATCTCGCCCGCTTTCCTGAATGATGCATAGGATATGCCGTCTGCTTCCATCAGGGAAGTGATCAGTTGTTCCGATGTGCTGTGGGTGGGAACAGTCTTTTCCCCCGGCATCTCCAGGCAGATATGGGCACGTCCCCCCCGTTTAATGAGGACCTCTGCCTGACCTGCGTTTTTATCTCCCACAATGTCGGTTTTTCCGGTCTGAAATATGACCCGGTCCCCCCCCGGTGCGGGTTTCGAGAGTGCGTATCCTTCCTGTATCCTGTGGGAAAGGCCCATGTTAAAGAGCCATGACTGATACGCTGAAACAAACATTGAGAGAAGTTTTGGCGGAACACTTTTGAGGGCGCCTTCATAATCATCCGGCCTTTCTGCCAGATGGTGAAGAATGGCGCGTTCATATCTCATCTGGACCGGCAGTGTTTCGAGTGCTGCTTTGGGATCGTTGTCCGAGAGGTATGCTCTTCGTGCTGCTGCATTGCTTTCCGGTTCTCCCTCTGACGGGAATCCCACATAGGTTCTGACCGCTTCTTTATAGTCCTCCAGCAGGATCTGTTTGCCTACCAGATGCGTGACCGGTCGCTGTACGCCAAACCGCTGAATCCCGAAATAATTCGGGACTCCTGTCCCGACACAGGTATTGATCTGTGCCACTCTCTCTTCCAGGTTATCAGGAGTGCATGCACGTATGGTAATCTCAAAACGATTGCCCTGTAAATCTCCGAGTGATAACTGCTGACCGGACCTGCCGACCGGGGGGGTCAGGGTAATATCTTTCAGCCGGATATTCTGCACCGCTGTTTCAGAGATGTCATACAGGGATATCAGCTGGGTGGTGATGGCATGTTTGTCTTTTGTCCCTGCCCATGAAATCCGGCGGTGGCTGACACCGAGTATCTTTGCAATCTCTTTTACTGCACGCTGGAGTTCCCAGTTTTTCTTCTCCAGTCTGCATATGAGATACTTGTCTGATGGTTCTTCGGATGTTTTTACCTCGTTGCTGATCTCATGCACCATGAAATCTTCTGCGTCCTGACGTAACAGGCCCTGAACTCCTTCAGTGTCGCAGACATAATACTGCATGCCCAGCAACTGTTCCACAGGATATGGTGATTGTTTCATAAGAGCTGCAGGTCTCCGGTAATTTTGTCCAGGTCTTCAGAGGGTGCCGGGCCCAGTCCAAGTGCAGTGATGGTGCCGGGTTCAATTTCCGTCCGGCCCGCATCCGTGATAAGCGACGTGGCAATGCCCGCCATTTCTGCATTGGTCTTTATTTCATACATCTCACGGAGAGAAGGAACCTTAAGTGTCACTTTCTTCATGCCCTCGTTAAACCACTTCTTTCGGGTGATTCGATCGGTTTTTTCATACGCACCAACAGCAGCATGAGCGAGTTGTGCGCATTTTTTGCCACAGGTCATTTTTACATCACTGCGGATAATCAGGCACTGTTTCCACTTAAAATCGGCTTCATCTTTCATCGATACTGTAATAATCATCTCTGGTAAGTATATACTTCTTCACTCGGCAGAGTATTGGGCCTGAAGTTTTTCCGATATCTTATCCCTGATTCATGCCTATTGATTGGTAATGTATGATGTGATTGTTGTCGGTGCAGGGCCTGCCGGGTCTGCGGCGGCACGATACTGTGCTGCTTTGGGACTCCAAACACTGATGGTGGAAGAGCATGCATCCATTGGATATCCGGTCCAGTGTGCGGGTCTTTTGAGTACGAATGCCTTTTCCACGTGTGGTGTGTCAGAGGATTCGGTGATACAGAAGGTGAGGGGGTGCTGCCCTTCACTCATCTCAGGGGTGTGAACTGCATTTTGACGCAGGTGAAACCAAAGCCGTTGTTGTGGACCGGGGGGCCCTTGACCGGGAGATGGCAGAGCATGCGGTCTCGGCCGGTGCGGATCTCATGCTCAAGACGTATGCATACGATATACGGGACCATGTGCTGTATACGAAAGGCGTCGATGGTCACCGGGAATTTGCGTTTCGTTTGCTCATCGCTGCAGACGGACCACGCAGTCCTGTCAGGGCGATTCGCGGGATGAAACCGCCTCTTCAGTTTTACTCCGGGGGTTCAGGCAGATGTTCCGTATGAAATGGCTGCTGAATTTGTTCATATTTATCCCGATGCCTCACCGGATTTTTTTGGCTGGGCCATTCCTGCAGGAGAGGCAGAGTGCGGGTGGGTCTTTCCGGAGGGGCTGATGTGCAGAACCGGTTTTCCTCGTTCATCCGCAAATTCAGCGATTCATGCCTGCATCAGGTGACCGGCACC
>NZ_BBBG01000020.1 GCF_001315945.1 Methanogenium cariaci JCM 10550
GGTTGCAACGGTCGAAAGGGTTGTAATCACTCATATTTGAATCATTTTTGAAACCGAATGAAAAATGATAATTTCACACCGAAGTGCTATTAATCAGAGAATATAATGTATCGATCATGAACCTGGATATTCCCCCCCAACTGGTTCCCGCTGTTGTCTGTGTCATGCTGCTTGTCATCGCGGGTGCCGGGTGCATGGAGGAGGCATCCATTGAGAAGGCGGAGACCAACCCCCCCACACCGACTTCTGAGGCAGACGACCTCTTGTCCCAGGCTGAGATGGCGATGGGAAACAGCAACTACCGGACAGCATCATCCCTTTATGAGGAGGCATATAAATTCTACACAAATTCGGGCGATGACACAAATGCCCTCCTCGCACGAAACGGTATGTTCCGTGCAACGCGGGCGATCATAGAGTACCCGCACAACCGGACGGCCGCCGGGGCAGCGATGCAGGCCGCAGTCCCCAACCTCACGGAGACCGACATGAACGCATGGCTGGACGGGCGTGCCCAGACGATCGAATCGGACGGGGGGGAGGTTCTCTACTTCGGGGATGTTGCTGCCAATTTCCTCTATGCAAACGTCGCCTACCTCAGGCCGATAACAGCAACAATGCTGGACTTCGGGTATATCTCACGCTACGCGATCCCGGAGGGGGCATCCCCCCCGCCGGTGACGGTGGCGTCCTCCCGTACATCGACCCCCCCATCCGCTACACCGGCACCGAAAAGCTGGAGGTGCCTGAGTCCGTCCTGCCGGAAACGGGGACGCTTGCCATCTGGTATCCCCTTCCGCTGGAGACCGAATCACAGCGGGACGTTGTGGTCACGAACCTTTCGTATAAGGAATATATCGTCACCGGGCCGGTGACCGAGGGGCGAATTGCATATGTCTATTACGAAATCCCGGCGGAGGCAATCGATGGCGACCTCCTCATGACGCTGATATCGCCTTTACGTCGTACGAGCAGCGCTTTACGGTCGACCCCCCCGTGAAGGTCAGGGCATATGACACGACAGACCCGGAGTATCTCCTCTACACCTCCTCGTCCCGGAACATCAAGGTCACAGACGAGTGCCGTGAACTCGCTGCGACAATCGTCGGCGACGAGACGAACCCGTACCTCCAGGCACAGCTCATCTACCGTTACATCATCAACACCTACCCTACAGTTTTGCCCCCCCGCACGCATCACTTGACACCATCGAACCGAAGGTTGCAGAGTCGTCCTACATGCTCGCGACCGGCCACGGCGACTGCGGAACGCAGAGCATGTTCTTTTCGGCGCTCTGCCGGTCACTTGGCATTCCCGCACGGGCGCCGGGCGGTTACCAGATGATCCTTGCGGAGACACCGGGGACGCATTTCTGGGCGGAGTATTATATCGAAGGCTACGGCTGGGTTCCCTGTGACACGACGGTCGCAGAGATCGCCGACTGGGTGGACATCCCGGAGGGGGGGGATCGAGAGGCCTTCAAGACCTACTACGCGAATAACCTCGACCCGACCCGTCTTGTGATCCAGAAGGATGTCGATGTCAGAATGAACCCCCCCGCCTTCCCTGAGGGTGCCGTTGTATTCCGGCTGGTTCGGCAGAGTCCTGCGATTGTCTCGGATGAGGCGACAGTGGATATCGGGGCGTTTTCAGGATTCCACTTCACCATTGATGTCGAAGAAGAGGAGTAGGCAACACACATTCCCCCCCTTTTTTCAGAGAACGTGCACCGTGCAGGAAAAGGGATTTTACGATCATTACCATAATGGTGCGGGGGGGATTGGCGTATGATTTTGGGATTGACCTGGTTTGTCCCCGATATGAATTTTGTGGAATTCCATGTGGGTTCAAAAAAAGGGTGAAGGTATTTTCGTATTACGCAACGTGAATGTAGGACTCTACAAGTTCACCGATCTCGTCGTTCTTGCCGTAGAGTTTTTCGCTCATTCCTTTATCATCGAATGCCTTCAGCGTTGCAATCCTGCTGTCGATCATACCTGCGGGGAAGATCTCGTTCTCCTCAAAGATCGCACGCTTCTGGGCAAGCACTTCAGCAGATTCCCAGCATGAGGCAGGCAGCTGTCTGAGCTGATCCAGTTTTTCTTTATTCTCGGGCTTGAAGATGCTGGCGTCAACATACAGTGACTCTGCGGACTCAAGCGCATTGGGCATGTTAATTCCGTGGAGGGCTGACACAATCAGACTGGCAACCGTCAGGTAGATGTCTGCGGAACCATCGGCAACGCGGTATTCGAATGTCTGCTTTGAAGGTCTCACTTCATCAACGCTGCCATCGTCAGGGTTTGCGTCACGGGTCATGTTCTGGTCGCCAATCCAGCCGAGTGGCACACGGACGACGACAGAGCGGTTCCGGTCGCCCCAGCAGATATTGGTCGGTGCTTCCTGGTGGGGGGGTACGAGGCGGAGGTATGAGGTAGGAATACTGTTCCCGAACGCAGTGACTGCATCGCCGGCATCAAGGATACCTGCGATCATCTTGCGTGCCATCGGGGGGGAGAGGACGCCATTTTCAACCATCAGGTTTTTGCCGTCCTTTTCCGCGAGCATGTGGAAGTGCAGACCACTTCCTGCCTTGCCGACGGTGATCTTCGGTGCAAAGCTGATGTCGACACCATACCGGAATCCGAGCATCCGTACGATCCACTTGGCGATGATCAGCTGTTCTGCGGCTTCCTCGACCGGTGTGGGGAGGAACTCAATCTCATGCTGCTCGTAGTACTTGTCGCCGTTGGTGAAGCAGCCGACTTCTGAATGAGCGTATTTTATTTTTCCGCCTGCCTGGGCGATCAGTCTCATTGCCTCAACCCGCAGATCCTCAAACTTTGCGAACGGTTCTGAAGCGTGGTAGCCCCTCTGGTCAAGACCGGGGGGGTAGAGATCTTCTTTCTGACTGATCACGTAGTATTCGAGTTCTCCCAAGGTCTTGAAGGTCGCACCGGTCTGCCGGGTGAACTCCTCATCTGCCTTGCTGAGGACATATCCGGGTGCACTCTCCAGGGGGGGTTTGCCCTCGTTGTCATAGAAGGAGCAGAGAATTTCAAGGGTCGGGGTCTCAACAAAGGGGTTCACAAACGCGGTGCGGTAGCGGGGGGGGATTACATACAGGTCGCTGCTTCCTGCATCAATAAAGGAGAACATATTGCTGCCGTCTACCCGTTCGCCATCTGCGAGAATGGTATTCAGGTGATCTTTTGAGGAGATAATAAAGTTCAGTGTCTTTAATTTGCCGTCCTCTGCAACGTAGCGGAGGTTGATCATCTCGATTTCATTTTCTTCACAAAAATGAATGATATCTTCTTTGGTAAATTCAGATGGAGATTTCTTGAGGAACCGGACAAGACTGTTCGGGTTCATCAGGATTTCAGAGTTCTTCATGTAGTAATAACGTGCGCTATGTTTCTATAAATTTCTAATCAGTTATTTTAAGACATTTATTCTGAAAATAGGAAAAAATATATCTGTATGTCACTAGGAACATTCCTTCCTACTCATCCGGGACCGCTCCTCACACTGTGTCACTCTCCCTTGGATCTGATGTTCTACCGTCCGGGTCGTGTGGGCCAACCGGAAATCTTCCATCGATATGTTTTGGTAGGGATTTTTGAAACCGTGCAAATCGGTGGCATTCAAACCCGGTGATCACCGGAGTTGCTATGGCTTCCCCTGTCCTGCAGGAACGGTGTATACGTAAAACGGATTTGTTGGAAAAAATCCTGAACGGGAATTAGTTAATGTAGTTTTGTTAATCCATTGCGTTTTGAAAATCTATTTATTCGAATGGTGCCGAGACTATTGCACCTGATAAAAGTGGTATATTTCAGGAGTAATGGTAAATATGAGTTTAGTTGATATGATTAACAAAAGGGATCTGCCCCCCTCTTTTTGCCCTGCTGCTGGTGGCAGTGGTATGTGCTGTTCCGGCATGTGCTGCTTCCACAACAGAAGTGACAGTGCAAAAGATTGCAGACGACGGCACAACAGTCCTCGATGAGAGGACTGTCAGTGCCACATGGATGGAAGAGAATCTCCCCCCCGTGATGGGAGACGGAACAACGCACTACTACGCACAGGCCCATCTTTTGAACCCAATCCTCTCTGGGACGAAACAGAGACAGTCAACTGGGAAGGCAAGGATATGGGTGCGGTCAGGGGGGGTACTGACATTAAAGACCTCTGTAACCTTGTTGGCGGTGCCGAGACCGGAGATGAAATTTTACTCCGTGCTTCCGATGGATTCAATAAGCGTTTCCCGTATGAGAATGTTTATTCTCCTCCTGCACGCCAGGGCCCGATTGTGCTAACCTGGGAGATAAACGGTTACTCGGTGAATGATGGTTCATATGAAGATGGTATGCGCAATGTTTTCTTTGCTGACACCTCCACCAATCCGGAGGGAAAACATGTCTATGGTACGTGGGATATGCATGAGACAATGCCGGAAGATTACTGGCATTATTTCTCTGGTGTATATCCTGCAACAACAGGTCTGGGTGTGCAGATCATCAGCCAGATTGAGATCCTCACGGATGAACCGGTACCTGTGGCACCTGTCACCGTTTACGATGGCGGTGTCACCATTTCTGACGAGACCTTCTCGTGGACGGATTCCAATGGGGATGTCTACGATATCGACTGGCAGACTCCGCACGGTGCGCTTGAAGCCGCTGCAACAGACGGTGGATTCACCTATGTCGCCGGGTGGAAGGATGATAAAAACACGGCTCTGCTGAATAATCTCTTCGCAGACGATACCTGGTACAACTTCAGCAAGACCGATGGTGTCGGCTGGAACTATCAGGTGAACGGTGTCTATCAGAACTACTTCTCAACCGAAACCGGCATCTCGAACTTCGACGGCCTTTCCGATGGCGATGTGATCACGTATTACTTTGGGCCAAAGGACGACCAGACAACCGACAATGCGGTTGCCATCATCACGATTGACGTCGCCTTTGGCAGTGCTGTCACGACAGTATATGACGGCAGTGTGAGCCTTTCTGACGAAACCTTCTCGTGGACGGATTCCAATGGGGATGTCTACGATATTGACTGGCAGACGCCCCCCCACGGTGCGCTTGAAGCCGCTGCAACAGACGGTGGATTCACCTATGTCGCCGGTTGGAAGGATGATAAAAACACAGCTCTTCTGAATAATCTCCTCGCAGATGATACCTGGTACAACTTTAGCAAGACTGACGGAGTTGGCTGGAACTATCAGGTGAACGGTGTCTATCAGAACTACTTCTCAGAGGAAACCGGCATCTCGAACTTTGACGGCCTTTCCGATGGCGATGTGATCACGTATTACTTCGGCCCCCCCAAGGACGACCAGACGACCGACAATGCGGTTGCTATTCTCACCATTACGGTGGAGACCGGCACTGGCCCTGCCCCTGGTGAAGACTGGGAAATTACGGTAAAGAATGGGAACCGTGTGTTCACTGTCGACAAGGCATACTTTGAGTCAGGCGTCGGCTGTGGCCACGCTGCCTCTTATACGGATGCGGATGGCACATGGGCCGGCATGCCCCTCTACTTCCTTGTGGGACTCGTCGATGACGACAACACCCATGGTGCTGGCGCCTTCAACCGTGCTCTTGCAGCAGAGGGATACTCTGTTGAAGTAACCTCTGGAGACGGCTATTCCATTAACTTTGAATCCGCTGACATTGCAGATAATGCGAATATCTTCGCGGCAAATACCCTCAACGGCGCTGAAATCCCCGCGACTATTGGTGATGAGGATAAACCTGCTGGCCACTCCGGATGTCCGGTTCCGAGGTCTCTGCAGGCAAACTTGTTGGCAACATTGCCACTATCGAACTTATCGGTGTCCCTGAACCTTCCGCAGGCTGGGAACTTGCCGTCAACGGCCTGATCTCCGATAAGGTAACAGAAGCAGAGTTCAATGACTTCTGCATGCACAACGTCACCTGGACAGACGGAAACGGTGATGTCTGGGAAGGTGTCCCACTCTGGGTCATGGCCTCAGTCTCTGACAACTATGAGTCAAAGCCCCCCCACTGGACCTTCGATGACGCTGCGGCAACAAACGGATACACCGTCCGTATCATCGCCGGTGACGAATTCTCCTGTGACGTTGCCAGTGCGGACATGGCACGCTCGGATGACTACATCATCGCAAGTATCTGCAACGGAGAACCCCCCCTCTCCCGCGAAGGTGACGAGGCACCCTATCCCCCCCTGCGGCTGGTAGGATCGGCAGTCTGGGATGAAACCGAAGGGAAATTCACCGGATCAGCGATTGGAAATATCACCACCATTGATCTGGTTGAACTGATTCCGTCCGAACCTGCCGAGGGTTCCTACAACCTCCTGACAAAGGGAGTTATCACCAGTGTCATTACCGAGGAATTCTTTGAATATGCACTTGAATGCCACCACCAGCAGACCTGGAAAAATGAAGAGACCGGTGAACTGTGGAGTGGTATTCCGCTCTGGGTCCTCGCCGGATGGTCGATGACCGCATGCCGCATGGCGCTGACGGCTTCAACGATGCCGTTGCACTTGCCGGCTACACGGTGATCGTCACCGCAGAAGACGGCTATTCCAAGAGTCTTCCGAGCGCGCTCGTTGCCCGCAACAATGGCCTCATTGTCGCAAACACCCTGAATGGAACTCCTCTTAACGAGAGTTTCCCGCTGCGTCTGGTCGGGCCTGCCCTGCCGGAGGCAAGTTACGGTGTCGGCAACCTCGTGAAGATTGAACTGACCGACTTCTGTAAACCGGAAGGCTCACTGCCACTGACCATCGTGAAGTACGCCAATGACGGTGTCACTGAAATCTCCAATGTGACATTTACCTGGGACTGGATGGCAGATAATCTGCCTGTCTATGGCGATGGTGAAACCGAATATAAGTTTGAAGGTCTCTGTTTCCCGCCGAATGACCCGTGGGATATGGCAGAAACCTATCCCGGTGGATTCAAGATTTCCGAAGCGATAAAGGGCACCTCCATCCGTGAACTCTGTGACCTCGCAGGTGGAATGGACCCCCGGAACAGAGATCAAATTTATTGCAACAGATGGCTGGACGAGCAAACTCTCGTATGATGTCATCTACGAACCCGCTGACTGCATTGGAGAACCGGTCCTTGCATGGTACTCAGGGCGAAGCGGTCCGATGCCCGATTATGGTGATGGATTCCGCTTGTTCTTTGCAACCGATGATCACATCTTCGGCCAGAAGGATATGTTTGAAGGTATTCCGTTCCAGTACTGGCACTACAACTCCGGTCTTCCATCCTGTGCGGGTCTTTCTGCCAAGATGCTGACACGGATTGAACTCACGACCTATGCAGATCCGACCTGGAATCTGACCACGCTCGGTGCTATCCCTGCAGAAATCTCGAAAGGATTCTTCGAGGGTGCGATGGGATGTACCATGTCCGGCAACCACAAGGCCATCTACACGGACACGTCCGGTAATGAATGGCAGGTATGCCACTCTGGCTGATCTGCGGATTTGTGGACGATGCCAACCCCCCCACGTGGTAAATCCTACAACCAGACGCTCGCCGAAATCGGCTATGATATCCATATCATCGCTGAAGACGGCTTTGAGACGGTGATTGACAGCCGTAACACGATCAGAAACAACAACTACATCATTGCAAACACCCTCAACGGCCAGCTGATGCGGCCAGAGGATGGAACCGGCTGGCCACTGTGCCTGGTTGGTCCGAATGTCTCTACCCATTATGATGGTGTGAAAGCTGTGAAGAACGTGGTAAAGGTCATCCTTGTCCTTCCACCAGATCAGTATTCCGGCGCAGTCACCGCTGAGTGGGGGGGAGACATCGCGGCAGGCGTCCCGGTCCAGGCATTCATCGGTGATGTTGCTGTGGGCGAGGGTGTGACAGCCGCTACCAATGTGTATGCAACTGCTGATGCACCCTTTGTCATCAATGGTACTTGGTCTCTCTGTGGCGAACCAATCACCTTCATCGTGAACGGTGTTGAGGCAGTCCAGCACCCGGTATTCACGGGTGCACAGACTGTCGCACTTGACCTGACCTTCCCCATCGGCAGTCTGCCGGTAGGTGAAGAGAAATGTGATGGTGTTCCCGCCTGTGTGAAGGCTGACGGAGATATAATCTGTGTCAACCTTACCGGCGGCAATGTAGATGTGGACGGATCAAACATCGCCATCTTCCCTGCCGGAAATGGCTGGGGGAGCATGCTCATTAAAACAAGTGGTGTAACAGAGAATGCAACCGCGGCAACCGGTAGTGTTACCGGTGTCATTGCGACCGGTGACCCTGTCAGAGGACAGGTTCCTGACGTTGGGAATGTCACTGCAGGATTTATGGTCAATATGACCGGTATGCCGGGAGAAAATGCAACAATTGAATCAATGATTACAAAGGCCCCTTCCTCCGAGATGCTTTCCTACTTCCAGCTTGCTGCAGCAGGAGAGGGTGTCGGGGGGGTTCGGGATGTGGCCTACACACTTAATATCCAGAAATCCGGCATCGCAAACGGTGAGGACATCAGCAATGCAACCATCCGGATGGCAGTAACCCCCCCGGCATGGTTTCTGCACATGGTGGTATGGATGCAATTCAGATCATCCGCCACGGTGAGGAAGGCGTCACTGAGATGCTTGAGACCACCTTCGTTGGCTATGATGCAGAGGGCCTGATGATCTTTGAGGCCTTCTCGCCCAACGGACTTTCTCTCTTCGGTATGGCAGCAGTCTCCTCGTCAGCACCTGTTGACGGTGACAACGACGCTCCTGACTGGAAACCGTCAGCGACTCCGACCCCTGCTGTCATAGATCCGGTCCAACCCAACACAAACATCATTGTCTCCTCTGCGGTGATCTTCACCGACGCTGACGGAACCAAGAGTGTTACAATTGACCGTCGTGTGGCAGAGGCCGATGACGCAACGATTGTCGTCACCGGAACCGAGATTCAGGTCCGCATGCACGGTGGCAATCTGCATATACAGACTGCCGGTGTCACTGAGGACGGAAACCTTGTCACTGCTGAAGTCACCCGTGTCTTTTATAAAGGAAGCCCCGTAACCGCCACTCTCGGTGGCATTGGTGACGTGCAGGGTGCAGTCACGATTGACTTCCCGGGAATTCCTGCGTCTGCATCTGATCTCGCCGTCTCCCTTACCGGCACTGTCCCGGCAACGGTTGAAGACGGACTGAAGCAGGCGGCACTCTCTGGCGAAAAGATCGCCGGTGATGTGGCATTCATCATGCCGCTCACCGTCTCCGATGTATCCGCCAGCAGTGCAACCGTTACCCTGACCGCACCTGCTCTGGGTAGAGAGCAGCGGCGGTGCGGACAATGTTGTCATTGCCGGGTACCGGACTGACGGCACGGCAACCATTCTGCCGACAACCGCAGATGATAACGCATTCACAGCAGAATCATCCGCGCTCTATGATGGCTATGCTCTCTTTGCACTCGGTGCAAAAGAGATCGTTGTGGAAACTCCTGCACCCACAGCCACAACAGAAAATCCCACAGATGCAAAAGAGACTCCTGCATCAGGCAGTATCTTTACCACCCTTGCCCTCATCTGTGCAGTCTTCGGTGTTGCCGGATATGCGGCAATGAAGAAGAGATAATCTTTTTTTTATTTTTTAGCCAGAGTGATCAGTATCACCGGCAATGTAAAGGTAACATTTACTGAGTCGGATACGGACGTATTTCAGAAAAAAGAATTATTTTTGCTGTCTTCGTTGCCACCAGGACAGTCTGAGATATGCAAGTTCATGCCGGACATATTCTGTCCAGGTGTGAGTCTCTCTGGCAAGTTCTGTTGTTCGTGCATCTCCTGCATCCAGCCTGCGGTCAACATGCTCTATCCAGGAGTCCACCGCTTCCATCTGTTCCTGAAGTGCAGCGACCTGACGTTCCAACAGTTCAATTCGTTCTTTGCATGATTCCCTATCAGCAACCACTGTATCTTCCAGTGTAGTGATCCTGTCTGCAAACCGGGAGAACTGCTGACCCTGCATTGCTACGGTATTGATGAGCTGAGTCGGCACACGCCCTCCGGAACCGGTCTCCCCCCCGGTTGCGGCCCTCACTGTCTTCTCTTTCTCTTCGCGTGTGTTTGAGATGCTGCTGAGGCGGGATGACGCACCAGCCTTCCCCCCCGTCTCCTTCACTGCCGGGCTCGTATTCTTTTTAGTACCCGGGGGAAGGAGGCCGTTCTTCTCCGCTTTCTTCTTCTGCGATTGCAGAAAATATGCCTGCCGCCTTTTCGTCGTAGACAGGGATCCGGCCCATCTTCTTTGAAGGGATCCGGTTCGGGTGGCGTCGGGCAATATCACGTATGCCTTCTTCCGGGATGCCTGTCATCTCTGCGATATCTGCTGTCTTCAGTCTTTTTCCGGCTGGTGGTTTCATTGATTGTTTCCTCCGGTGCACTCTGCACGAAATGGCCCGGCTTCTTTCATTGAATACTTCTTTACCGGTATACATTAATGCTCTCGTCCCATATTCTGAGGTATGGGGTTCTTTCACCAGGTGCTTCCCGGCATCGGGACGAAATATGAACTGGAGACCGAGAGCGGAGATCTCATCTCTGTCATCTTTATGCCAAATGGCAGAGTCCAGTTGTACACCCAGCCGTCACAATGTCCGGACTGTTATGCAGCAGACCTGAATCCGATGGAGACACGAAGGCTGGGGAATGTGCTCACCGGAGCCATTATGGAGGCAGAAGAGGAAGGGGGGGTGGAGATTGCATTCTCTGCTCTTGCAGACCTCAGGATTGTGGTGCACACCTATATCATCCATGAACAACTCTCCGGGAAATCGATCACCGATCTCGATATCCGATCCCGTACCGGAGTAACTGTTCTTGCGGTTTCCCGTGGGGGGGTAAAAATACCGTTAATCCACGCCCTGATTTTCGGTTTGTAACGGGTGATGCCGTGGTTGTCATTGGTGAATCCGATCAGATCAAGACATTTGAACAGGAGTTTATGGAGTAAATGGAAGGAATCGCCATCGCGTTGGCAGCATGCGTGGGAGTGGCACTCATCTGCCGGCGGTATGCTATTCCGCCTATTCCGTTCTATATCATCACCGGCCTGCTTTTGGGGACTGCGGGCCTTGGCATTGTCGAGACATCCGATGTCTCCGAATGGATTGCCCATATGGGCCTGCTGTTTCTCCTCTTTACGATGGGTCTTCATCTCCATCCGGGTGAAGTGGCAAAACGGCGTGGCTCGTTTCTCATTGCAGGAATCATTGATCTCTGCGTCAACTTCACCGCCGGATTTGCGGTGGCATTCATTATCGGATTGCCCCTGTATGATGCCCTGGTGATCGCCGGAGCATTTTATATTTCAAGTTCAGCTATCGCACTCTCATCACTGATTGACAACCGAAAACTTGGATTTCGTGAATCTGATACGGTGATCTGGCTGATGGTCTTTGAGGATATTATGCTTGTGGCACTGCTGATCCTGTTTACGGCACAGGAGGTCTCACCATTCCGTATCATTGGAATGATCCTTTTTGTGGCGATAGCGGCCTTTGCCTGTGTGTGGAAATTCCAGGGACAGCTCAAACAGTTCTTTGCACGGGAAGATGAACTCCCAATACTTGCGGTATTTCTGGCTGTTGTCATGGCAGTCGCGGTTTCAGAAGTAACCGGCGTTCCTGACAGCCTGTTTGTCATCATTCTTGGTTCAGCAGTATCTCTTGCAGCAGCGGATCGTGCCGAAGTGGTTGCCCGCCCGTTCCGGGAGGTGTTTCTGGTCGTATTCTTTGTATTTTTCGGAATATCAGTCAGTTTTTCCGGTCTGCCCCCCCTCTTCTCATACTTGCGTCGGTGATCGTCCTTGCCATTATTACCAAACTCGTCTCGGCTCTGGTCATAGGTAAGGCCATTCATGGCAGAGTGCTCTCCGGCGTCGATATCTGGACGGATACTGCGTCCCGTGGGGAATTCTCAATTCTTCTGGCACTGCTATATGGATCTCCTGCTGTTGTCCCGATTGTCGCTGCAATGGTGGTTGTAACGTCGTGCGTTGGTTCATTTACGGGAAAATACAGCAAACCTATCCGGCGGTGGTGCGGGCGCATCATTGTAGGAAAATAATGTCAATTAAATGCAAAAAAATTAATATATGGTGTTGTCGAAAAATATGTCATATCCGGTCTTTGATGTGATGCAATGAAACAACCGTCGGTGGTATATCTTAACAGTCGCAAATCCGCTGATTTTGAGAAACAAAAGGGAGATATTGAACATTTCTGTAAATACCGGTTTGATATCTACCGGGTTTTTCATGATCATCAGTCTCCTGCTATTCCGGTCTCAAATCGGTTGATATTTATGGAACTGCTGGATTATTGTGAAGAAAAAGGGATTTCCAATATTATATTCCATGATATGGATGTCACATTAAAAATGCCTGATGCATTCATCAGTGACCTTTCTATGATCCTGAAAAACGGGTATCTCCCCCCCTACTGGGCAAGGGGGGATTTTATTTCCGGTGGGTATGACTCCGATGAACGGCGGGAAGCGGTCATTGCCTTTTCCCGTTATCTGGATCAGTTTTTAGCCCGACATTCAAAGGGAATACCAGGAAAAAAAAGTAATACGGTCTCCAGCCGTAGGCGGGGTCGTCCAAAGGCCCTGGATGAAAAGGGGATCTCTGATCTTCTTGCGGCACGGCGGTCAGGAAAGACCATTGGGGAAGTGTGCCGTATCTTCAACATTTCCCGGAGCACCGTGAGCAAAATTCTTCGTGATTATCCCGAACTGAAAGGGGGGGAATGGAAGGGACCCGTTTCACCGGGGGGGAAATGAATAGGAATATTTTAAAAAAATACCCTGGATCCCTGCGCGATGTAATCCGGGTCCACACAAATATTGCTTTTCGGTGCCCGTTTCTTTCGTCTATTGTTTCGTATGTTGTACGGGCGGAAAAAAAGGTATTAGAATGTTATCCGCTGGAGTGCATGGAGTGCCATCTGGCGGTAGGTTTCCGGGTCGTTTGCATAAAATTCGTGTGCCTTTTTGCTGTCTTCCGTCTGGTCGAAGGCATCAGCGCGATCAAGCGTCTGGCCCGCTGTTTCGTCCACCCATTTCCGGTAGGTGTCCTCATCAATCTCAGCGACAGATTCTGCCCGGATTGATACGAAGGTTGCGCCATCGGGGGGGTGTTGCGTACCTGTGCTTTTCCAACGACTGCTACCCATGCACTCTCCTCAATCCTCGAGATCTGCTGTTTTGCCTCCGGCTGGTATATACCGGCACTGACAAAGAATATCCCGGTCGGATCCTGCACCCGCACAGAATAAAAGGTATTGTCCTCTCCTTTCAGTTCCTTTCGTGTCACCTGACCACAGAAGAAGAGGCGGTTACAGCGTATTCCGCTGGGGGGGAGCATGACATACACCGGGCTCTTCTCATCTTCCCCCCCGTCTTTGAAGGTGAGACGGACTTCCCTCACTTCTGCTGCGAATGCTCTCCGGGCGGGTTCACGCAGGTAACGGCGCTGGCTCTCTTTTGGTGTGCTCATGAGAGATCACCTCCTTTTGGGCCTTCGGCCCGGTTTATCAGCATCGCATGTTCTCCCTGGTCATAGGTAATAAGGTTCAGCGAGTCAGCATCGCTGACAAGGATGGTGCCGTCAATATCCGGCCCCGTGCAGGAGATGTATCTTCCCATCAGACGTTCATGGAATTGCATGAAGACATCATCCGGCCCGAGCGGGGGGGAGATCTCTGCAATTTCAATTGCCTTTTCAAGGGTAAGGCCGGTTGCTTTCTCGACAGCCTCCCGCTGTATGATGACATTCTTTGCCGTGATGCCATCATCGACGACACCGGTAATCCTGAGATCGTACCGAAATTCCTGCTGCATTTCATGCACCGGACAGAAGTTCTGACGCGAAAGGGCCCGATTGCATCCCGCAACTCTGCAGCGTTTTATGAGACCGGATCCTGCGCTCATCTGGACAATTGCACCTGTGATGGTTTCATTGCGTGCGTCACTTCCGATTTCAATATCCGCCCCCTTCCTCCTCAAAGATTGTCGCCCCGGAGAGATTGAGGGAATATCGTTCGTTGTACTCATCAACACCTGCATAATAGATGCTATAGACCTTATCTTCTTTCAGTGCGGTCTCATCTGCATTCCCGTCACGGTTCTTCCAGATGACAAATTTCATCCGGCCGGTTTCGTCACCGACAAGGCCGGTCTGGAACATCCGATCAGAACGCACTTCCCAGTTGTCAAGCATCTTCACCCGGACACAGGCAACACCCGGGGGGGCGAGGTCTGCAATAGGGATGATAACCGGCATTAATGAGCGGTCTTCAGTAATGGAGGAAATCACCGTGCCGGAGTGAATTTTCATGTTTGGTGCACCACGGAATTCATCTATGGTCGCTTTTTCAATCCGGTACCATTTGTGCTCTTCAAGTGGTTCCGCCCCCCCTGATTTTTCCCAGATAACAAATTCCATTGCACCGCTTCCGTCTGCAATGATGCCTTTCTGTGCAATTGCAGGGCTGGGTGAGGGTTGGAGGGCGACGATTTTTCCTTCTACCGTCACCCAGTCATCCGGCTTTGCGGATGCAATCTCGCTGACTTCATCCGGATTGCCTGAAACGGTTTTCAGTGTCGTGGCCATCTCGTCTCCGGCTGGTGAAACTGCTTTTCCGGTATCAGATATTGGAGTTATTTTCGTACCCGAATGGAATTTCAGATTTAGTTTTTCCTGATATATGTCCGCAACCGCAGACTCTATTCGGTACCAGTTTCCTTCTTCGAGAGGGGGGGAAAGCTCTGCTTTACTCCAGATGACAAATTCGATGGCATCCGTTGCATCTGCAATGATCCCCGCTGTGCGATTGCGGGACTCCCTCCCTCTGACACCTTTGTCACCTTTCCTTCAATGGTCGCCCATTCATCGGGTTTCAGTGATGCGATGGTTTTCAGTTCGGGTGTATCTTTGGATGTCCCTGCCATTTTTTCTGCAATCTGGTGCCAGTCCTGGCTGACAATCCTGCTCATCCCCCCCGGAACCGGGACAACCGTTGTGCCGGAGTGCAGTTTGATGTTGAGTTTTTCCCTGTATTCATCCGCAACACAGGATTCAATCCTGTACCATGCATTCTCTTCGAGAGGCGTGAGCTGCGCTTTATCCCAGATGACAAATTCCACTGCACCGGTTTCATCTGCAATGATTCCCCCCCGCTGCGCGATTGCAGGGTTTCCCCCCCCGGCGGCAATCATGACCACTTTTCCTTCAATGGTGGCCCAGTCATTTGCCTGAAGCTCTGTGATCTGCTTTTTATCTTCTGCGTCACGCTGCACGGGGATCTGCTGTTCGCGCATCACCTCATTTATCACCTGACGTTCGGCATCCTCTGCCGTGAGGAAAAATTCATTGATGAGGAGACGAAGTTTTGCCTCAATCTTTTCCGTATCCCGCGTTCCTCCCCCCCGTTCTTCAATTGTTCTGGAGATTCTTTCTGCTGTTTCGGTAATCTTATCCATTATCCATCTCCGTGGTTTTTTCTGATTATCTAGTGTTCATCATGCGATACATAATACCTGATTGGTTTGGTATCCGGTATCGGTGACAGGTCATTAATACCTGCCCATGCAGAGCGAAAGTAATGGTGATGACAGGGGGGGCTGAGATATATCAATAAATACTCTGAATGTCAAACAAACAGGCTATGGTTGTTACCGCAGATAGCACTATAGCAGACATATTAAAAGAGAAGCCGGAAGCAGTGGATGTCCTTTTCAGATTTGGTATGGGATGTATCGGCTGTGCTCTTGCAAACGGGGAGACTCTGAGACAGGCAGCACTCGGTCATGGGATCCCCCCCTGGACGAGCTGCTTGAAGCTCTGGGAATGAAAGAATAAGGAATATTATTCCTGATTTTTTCCCTTTTTGCGTATATCGATCAGTTCTTCGACTGACGCTTCCGGATGGAGGGTCAGGTAGTCTGCAACAGCCGGTTCATGCACAAGTGTGCAGTCTTCACAGGACCATATATTTCCGCCGTTTTCCCGTTCCAACCATTTTCCCAGTGATTCTTCGCCGCAGGGGGGGTAGAGAGGACAGTAGCAGAAATCACAGCGCTGGCCTTCGCAGGACGGATGGCAGGGGGGGTAATAGGGGGGGCATCCGTCAGGATTCCATTGTGACCAGCGATCACCACCGATAGAACTGTGAATATAGAATGCTGGTTTCCTGTGGAATGGTGTTTCAGTGGCAGTCCATGTCTCGGGGGAGGCCATACGCGATTGTCTCAGACACCAGTGCCTGTGCCCGTGTCAGACGTTCATGAACATCGGGTGATTCTTCCGTTTCTTCGCAACAGATGAGAACCAAATTTGTTCCAGGTTCGGGGGGGCAGGGTAACCGCCTGAGATGAATGCCCGGTGTATTGCCTCTTCAGTGGTCCCCCCCAGAAGTGCCCTGAGATCTGATTCGGGGGGAGGGGGGGTTCCCGGCAACAGACCATGATGGTAACCGGGTCGGGGGGGCGTCCTCCTGGTTCAGCCAGTCCTGCGAGAATAAATACCATGATGCCGTCGAATGCAAAGATACGGAGTCGATCTATGGGAATGGAGGATGGCAGACTGACTGCGTCAGGAGCATATCCATGTTTCCTGAGGAGATTTCCAATAACAAAGTATGTATCCTCCGGTGTATTGGTTTGGGGCAGATGGGTGGCGATGATTGTCGATATCCGGGTGATGCTGCTATCTTTGGCAGTGTCCCGCGTGCCCGGCGTGATTGCAGTGAATGCACCGCGGATAAATAGTGCCTGGTCCCTGAGAAAATACCGCATACCTGAGTATATGTTGTATCTGATATGAAAAGCACTACGAATTGAAAAAAGATATGTGTCGGAACTATCAGGCAACGGTGTAGCGGGAGCGGTCTTTGAGTTCCTGCTGTTTGCCCTGGTTCCATCCGGACACATCTGCAAGGTAGCCGGTCACACGCGAGACCTGGGATACATCATGACTGCCGCATTCCGGGCAGATGGGTTTGCCGCAGAGGGGGGGACAGTATTCAATCGTTTCCGTGATATTGTGACTGCAGTGGCAGTGGTCAAGCGGGCACATGATTTCAAGTTCTGTCTCGCCGCAGCAGGGGGGGCAGGGATTCTCATCGACAACGTGGTGGCAGGTGTGGCATTTGTACCTGCGCTCTTCAACTGGAATATCTTCAAGAGTGGGGGGGTATTTTTTTTCAGGCTGAGTTGTTCTGGTGTCCAGTTCATGGAAATATTCTCAGCGACCGGACAGATAAAATGATTGATGTAACCATCCGGGAAATCTCTGATTTGTGTGGCGATATGGCTATGCGTTCTTTTCCCGGCATTTCTGCGTCATTTTCCTGTTTGTGCCACGATACGCAATGAAGGCAGAATATTGTCCATTTAATTCTTCCGGGATACGGGACGGTGGGAGAGAAAAGTGGTATAAAAATGAATGTGCCTCAGGTGACTCATAGGGTTCATCACCTGCGGGCCACGGGGGGGCCTGCATCAGAATCGGTCACTCATCATCGGCGGAACGCGGCATAGGCACGTGCTGCCTCTGCCGGGTCCTCTGCGGTATAGATGGCTCTCCCCCCCACGATCATGCCGTCAATCAGCGGGGGGGCGATGACTGCCGGGTCGCCGCCCTGTGCGCCGACACCCGGAGATAAAATCTTTTTATCTCCGATGATCGTGCGCAGGGCCTGCACGCGTTCAGGGCGGGTGGCAGGTGCAATGATGCCATGAGCACCGGCATCGACGGCCAGCTGTGCCAGAAGTTCGGCATTCTTCCCGCTTAAAAATTCAAGAGCACCGGGATGGCTCATCTCGGTGACGACATAACATTCGCCACCTGCGTCATCGGCGGCCTCCACACAGGCGGCGACAGAGTCGCTCCCGCAGAATCCCTGACAGATGATTCCAGAGCACCCGGCTGCAAAGACCTGCTCTGCAATGAGCCGGTTGGTGTTTGGAATGTCGGCCACCTTGAAGTCGGCAATGAGGGGGATGCCGAATTCGCTCAGGGGGGCCTGCAATATCAAGCCCTGCTGCAAGCACCAGCGGGTAGCCGATCTTGATGGCGTCCAGATGGGGGGGGCGGCGGCCTCTGCCACACTGAGTGCCTCCTCACGGCTGAGGACATCCAGAGCGAGAATCAGGTCAGGCATGTTCGATTCTCTCCCGCACGGCGGCGATGATCAACGGCAGGTTGATCGTCGCGTCCCCATAGACCGTCTGGGCGTGTGCTTCCCCTGTCACCTTGCCCCCCCATGACTTTGCCTCATCCAGCGTTGCCCCGGAGAGCCCGCCAAGGTCAGGGCGGTCACCGGTGAGCTGGACAGCGTAATCAAAGCCCTTTGGGGGGGTCATGAGCATACTCTGGAAGATATAGTTCTTCGGCACACCGCCGCCGATAAGAAATGCGCCTGCCTTTTTCGCCGTGAAACAGGTGTCCATCAGTTGGCTCATATCGCCGAATGCATCGATTGTCACTTTGTGCATCTGGTTAAAGAGCCAGTACTGCAGACCGATCATTGAGTCCTGGATGGCGGGGCAGTATACCGGAATGTCTGCTTCTGCTGCTGCTGCAAGAATACCGGTGTCAAGGTGCTCTCCGATGTGGCGCATAAGACCGGATATTGAGAGGGTGGTTCCGTCGGTCAGTTCTCCGAGCGTCTCCTGCATGAACTCCTCAAATGATATGAATGCGTCCGATGGCAGGAAGATGTCATAAATCCGGTTTATCTCTTCTTCATAGAGTTCATCATCATCACAGATCTCGGTGCCGTGATAGTGGTGGCATCCAATGGCCTCGATGGTGTCATGGGTCATGTTGGCTCCGGTTGAGACCAGCACATCGACATAGCCGTCCCGAATGAGGTCTTCCACAATTCCTCCCATTCCGCCGGGAACCATTGCTCCTGCAAGACCCAGAAAACGCGTCGTATCCACGTCGGTGAACATCTCGGTGCAGATATCTGTCGCCCGCGCAAGATATCCGCCATTGTACGCTCCGGCCTTTCCCAGTTCTTCCACCAGTCAGCCACCGTCATGCCTGCTTTGACCCGTGCCTGTATGACCGGGCTGGTGCAGGCAGCCTTCCCCCTTTTCACCGTCCATATAATCAGAGTCAATGTTGGTTGGATACTACATTAAAACGAACGGATGGCGGAAAAAATTGAGGGTTATTTCCGGTTTATCTTCACCCGGTACAGAAATCTCGCCTATCTCCGGCTAGATCTCTTTCCCGACAGCCACCGGGTATCCGGCATCAGTCCATGCAGCATAATTCCCTTCGAGGCGGTGTACCGGGTTGAACCCTGCATCCACGAATGCCTGAGCACCGGATATACTTGCAGCGTCCGTGTGGCAGTAGATGAGATACGGACGGGATTTATCCATGGTCTTCAGCTCTGTTTCCAGGGTTGCAAGCGGCTTATTCACCGCACCTGCAATGTGGCCTTCGAGATATGCGGAAGAGACATCAACGATCACGATCCGCGACCCGGTGGCATCAATCGCATTTTTTGCCTGCTCTGCGGTCACATTCCTGTACCCCCGCATCTCAACCGGGTTGCCGGCATCCGTCCATCCCGCGAAGTTTCCCTCCAGCCGGTATACCGGTGAGAAACCGTTTGCAACAAAGGTTTCCGTACCTGTATGCTCGCCGTGTCACTGTGACAATATATGAGATATTCCCTGTCCCTGCCAAGATAGGTGAGTTCCTCTTCCAGAGTTGCCAGCGGCATGTTCACCGCACCGGGTATATGCCCTGTGCCCATACGGGCGAGACGTCAACCACCAGGGTGGATGCCTTCAGCACAAAGGTTGACGCTTCCTCTATAGTCATATTCGAGTATCCGGGGGGGAAGGGCACCCCATCCGTTACTTCTCCCGTATCCGCATAGTCTGTACATCCGGCTGCGCACATCGCACATGCTGCCGCAATTATCACTCCCCATTGAATCATTTTTGTTCGGTCCATTCCCATCACCGCCACAATGGCTGAGCCCATAGATGTCAGGTAAAGTATTATATGTTGTCCTGATCATCGAGTCCCCCCCTGATACGCAACCGAAGGTGTGTGGGTGAGGCAATGGTCTTTGAAAAATTGTATGTAATACGGTGGATTTCAATAATGCGTGACATGAAGCGAGGATTAATGAGGAGCCATCATGCAACAGAGTGAGTGTATGAGGTGATGAAATACGGAATCTCTTACTGAATCAATAATAACCTCCTATCCCGCAGAGTCTCGCTATCTGCTTGCAATTCTGCAGGATATTCAGGAGAAGGAGCATTATATCTCTGTGGATGTGATGCGAGCAGTTGCCGCGTACCTGGATGTGCCTGAAAGCCGGGTTTACAGTGTCGCCACGTTCTACAAGGCACTCAGCCTTGTTCCTCTCGGAAAGAACGTAATAAAAATGTGTGACGGTACGGCATGTCACATCCGGGGGGGGTCGCCTGAGATACTGAAGGCATTTGAGAAGGAACTGGGGGGGATCAGCAACGGAGAAACCACTGAAGATGGTCTGTTCACCCTGCAGACAGTAAACTGTCTGGGTGCCTGTGCACTTGCACCCGTGGTGACCATAAACGATCGCGTCTTTGGGAAGGTCAGGGTAAAAGATGTGCCGGGCATCATACAGGAGGTCCTTGAAGATGAAACTGAATAGTCCGAAAGCCCTTGAAGAATATCGTAATTCTCTCCCCCCCCAAGAGGCGGGGTGCTCCCATACGTATCCGTGTCTGTGCAGGAACCGGTTGCCTTGCGAGCGGAAGCCAGGCGGTTTATGATGCATTTGTTGCGGAAGCAGAGCACCATGGCATGACAATAAATGTGGATTTTGCCGCTGATACCACCGGATGTCATGGCTTTTGTGAAAACGGTCCGATTGTGCAGATAGACCCGGCGAATATTTTCTATCAGCATGTCAAGCCGGATGATGTCCCGGAGATCTTTGAGAAGACCATTGTGAGAGGGGGGGAAGCTGTGCAGCGTCTGCTCTATCGTGATGCAGCCACAAAAACACGGTGCAGAAGCGAAGAGGAAATCCCCTTCTATGCTCACCAGCAGAGAATCGTCCTCCAGAGAACCGGGCATATCGATCCGACGGATATCAATGACTACATCCGTGAGGGTGGCTACGCAGGTCTTGTGAAAGCACTCTCCATGAAGCCCAAAGAGATCGTGGACGAGGTCATTGCATCGGGCCTGCGGGGGGGACGCGGCGGCGGTGGATTCCCCGTAGGCATAAAATGGGAGTCTGCCCGGATTGTGGAGTCCGAACAAAAATATGTCGTCGCAAACGGGGGGGATGAGGGAGACCCCCGGTGCCTTCATGAACCGGAGTCTCATGGAAGGTGATCCGCACAGCGTTATTGAAGGAATGATCATTGGTGCCCGGGCTGTCGGATCCGGGAGTGGCCACATCTATGTCCGCGAAGAGTATCCTCTTGCGGTCTCAAATCTCAGGCGGGCAATTGCTGAGGCACAGCGCTTGGCCTGCTGGGTACCGATATTCTCGCAGCGGGTTTGATTTCGATATTGAGATCACCCGTGGAGGCGGAGCCTTCGTATGCGGTGAATCAACCGCCCTGATGGCATCCATTGAAGGTATGCCGGGTGTGCCACGGGTGAAATACATCCGTTCCACAGAAAAAGGGCTCTGGGATGCCCCCCCTGCCGTGCTCAATAATGTGGAGACATGGTCCGATATTCCCACGATTATCCTCAACGGTGCCGCATGGTATGCGGGAATCGGGATTGAGAATAACAGCGGGACCAAGGTCTTCTCGCTTGTAGGCAAGGTAAAAAACAGCGGTCTTGTTGAAGTGCCGCTGGGAACACCCCCCCTGCGCCGCATCATTTTTGACATCGGTGGTGGGGGGGTGATGAACAACCGTGCATTCAAGGCAGTGCAGTCCGGCGGTCCGTCCGGGGGGGGTGTCTGCCGGAGTCCAAACTGGACACTCTGGTTGACTTTGACCATCTGAAAGAGGCAGGGGGGGCCATGATGGGGGGGTCGGGTGGCCTGATCGTCATGGATGACCACACCTGCATGGTCAATGTAGCCAGTTACTTCATCGATTTCCTTGTGGGAGAGTGTTGTGGCAAATGTACTCCCTGCCGGGAAGGTCTGCGTGCCATGCAGGTGCTTCTCCACGGCCTGACATCGGGAACGGCCAAACCCGGGGGGGACGTGGCTCTTCTGAAAGAGATCGCAGAATCTGTACGCGACACTGCTCTCTGTGGTCTGGGTCAGACTGCAGCGAATCCGGTGCTCTCGACGATGGAGTTCTTCATGGAGGAGTATGAGGAACACGAGAAAGAGGGGGGGTTCTGCCGGGCAGGAGTCTGTTCAGACCTCTATGTCGTCGCAGTTGACCCGGAGACATGCACCGGATGTGGTATGTGTGCACGGGTCTGTCCGGTAGATGCCATAACCGGTGAAAAGAAGCAGGTGCACATTGTGGATCAGGGAGCCTGTATCACCTGTGGATCCTGTGTGGATGCCTGCAGATTTAATGCCATCCTGATTGAGCGGAGGAAGGCCGATGACTGAGATGATTGACGTAACCATTGACGGGAAGAAGGTGACCGTGGAGAAAGGCACAAAGATCCTTGCAGCAGCAAAAGAACTGGGGGATTGAGATTCCTACCCTCTGCCATCATGAAGCCCTCCCTCCGGATGGCAACTGTCGTCTCTGTCAGGTGGAGGTAGAAGAACGGGGGAAGCGGAAACTGGCTGTAGCTGCATGTATCCTGTCCGTGGGCCGATGGAGATATTCACCGATACCGAACGGGTGATGGATGCCCGCCGGTCGGTCATTCGTCTTCACCTGAACCGGTGTCCGCAGGCAGAAGTACTGCAGAGCCTTGCTCGTGAGTATAACATTGAACCGCTGGATGAACGTTTTGTTGCAGAACATGACGATCTCTGTATCCGGTGCGGCCGGTGTGTCCGTGCCTGTGAGGCACTCGGGAACAACTGCCTCGGTTTTGCCGGGCGTGGATGGGACCGAATCATTGTGCCACCGTTTAATGAACCTCCGGTGGGCTGTCTTGGCTGTGCCTCCTGTGCAGAGGTCTGCCCGACGGGTGCGATTAAGGTCCGCGAGGAGGGGGAATATCTGTGAGATCTGGGGACGGGAATTCAGGCTTGTCCGGTGTCCGGACTGTGGTGAATACTTTGCGACCGAAGAACAGCTGGAGAAGGCGGATACCTGTGGGGGGGCAGGAGTTCCCGACCTCTGCCCAAGGTGCCGGAAACGGGATGAGGCGGGTCGTATAAAGCCTGTGTGAGAAGGGGAAAAACGTACCCCCCCATCCACCAATATTTTTGCTTAACAATACCTGTGGGTAAAAAAATGTTTATTGATCATTTCCCATCCTATTATTGATTTCGGGTGAATTTCGGCCGTTTTTTGATTTCATTCATGAATACTTTAATTACGTTGTCAGGTAATTTGAGGATTGTAATGATCTGATAACAGAATCCGTTACAGGAGTTGAAACCCAATGGAAAATACCAGTAAACTGCTGATGATCACCCCTGAGAAGTGCATCAGCTGCGGAACGTGCGAACTGGCCTGTTCCCTGGCCCATGAAGGGGAGTTCAGACCTTCAAAATCAAGAATATCCGTATACAGGTTTGAGATGGGAGTCACCATCCCGATGACCTGTTTCCAGTGCGACAGCGCTGCCTGTGTCGCCGCATGCAGGACCAGTGCACTGGTAAAGGATACGGAGAGTGGAATCGTCAATATCAACAGCGAGAAATGTATCGGATGCAGGATGTGTGAGATGGCCTGCCCGTTTGGTAATATCGCCTACAATGCGGTCACAAAGACACCGATGAAGTGTGATCTCTGTGGCGGGGGGGATCCTGAATGTGCGAAATATTGCCCGACACATGCCATTGAATATGTGCCTGCAGATGCAGCAGCGATTAGGAAAAAGTATGACTTTGCAGCAAAAATTGCCGGAGCAATAGGGGGGGAGGCGAAGATATAATGTATGGCTGGACAGGCACTGTGCTCCGTATCAACCTGACGGAAGGCACAGTACAGAAAGAACCTCTGAGAACAGATGATGCAGAACAGTATATCGGAAGCCGCGGTCTCGGAAGCAAGTACTTTGTGGATGAAGTAGACCCGACAATCGATGCACTGGGACCGGAAAACAAGCTCATTTATGCGACAGGACCTCTGACCGGCACAATGGGTGTCTCCACAGGACGTCATGACATCATCGCGAAGGGGCCACTGAACAATACCCTTGCCGCATCCAACTCAGGCGGATACTTTGGCCCGGAGGTCAAGTATGCCGGATATGACATGGTCATATTCGAAGGAAAGGCAGAAAAACCGGTCTATGTCTATGCCTACAATGGCAGTGTCGAGATCCGGGATGCCGCACACCTCTGGGGGGGCAAAAATGTCCCTGACACGACTGATATTCTGCTCGCAGAGACCGACCCTGATGCAAAGGTCAGCTGTATCGGCCCTGCAGGAGAGAACCTTGTCCTGTTTGCGGCCATAATCAATGATAAGCACCGTGCCGCCGGGCGGACTGGTATCGGTGCGGTGATGGGCTCAAAGAATCTCAAGGGATTTGTAGTCCGGGGGGGTACCGGCGGCGTAAAGGTAGCAGATCATGCTGGATTTATCAAATCCGTTCAGGACGGACGAAAGAAAATTACGGATAACCCGGTTACCTCAGCCGGTCTTCCGGCATTCGGAACAAATGTGCTCGTCAATATCATCAATGAAGTAGGGGGACTTCCCACCCGCAACTGGCAGGAGGCATACGATCCGGAAGCAGAGATGATCAGTGGTGAAACCCAGGCAAAGGAGAACCTCGCCAGTGCCAAGGGCTGTTCCGGCTGTGTGATTGGCTGTGGACGGGTAGAACAGGCCCACGGAAAATTCGCATCTTCCGGTGAGGGACCCGAGTATGAGACCACATGGGCCTTTGGCTCCGACTGTGGGGTGACTGATGTCAATGCCGTGCTGAAGGCAAATTTCCTCTGCAATGATCTGGGGCTTGACACCATTACCATGGGCAGCACCATCGCCTGTGCAATGGAACTCACCGAGAAGGGAATCATCGACCGTGCAACGACGGGCACTGACCTGCGGTTCGGAAACGCGGATGCCATGGTCGAGATGGTCGAGGCGACAGCATACCGGACCGGGTTCGGGGATGCCCTTGCCGAAGGATCATACCGGCTGGCAGATTCCTATGGTCACCCGGAACTCTCAATGACCGTGAAGAAACAGGAGATGCCTGCCTACGACCCGCGTGCCATACAGGGCATCGGTCTTGAGTATGCCACCTCGAACCGTGGCGGCTGCCATGTCAGGGGGGGATATACCATTTCTCCGGAGGTGCTTGGTCTTCCGATAAAGATGGACCCGGCCACTGTTGAGGGGGGGAAACCCAATATTCTCAAGATATTCCAGGACTTAACGGCGGCACTCTCTGCCTCGGGTACCTGTCTTTTCACCTCGTTTGCGATTGGCGGTGACGATATTGCAGCTGAACTCACGGCAGCAACCGGTGTCACCTATACCGCAGATGATGTCATGAAGATTGGTGAGCGGATCTATAACCTCGAACGCCTCTTCATCATGAAGGCAGGCTACACCAAGGCTGACGACACCCTCCCGCCACGGTTGCTGAACGATCCCATCCCCCCCGCAGGACCTTCCAAGGCACGGTGAGCCATCTCGGTGAGATGATGCCGGTCTATTATGAAGAACGCGGCTGGGATGAAGACGGTGTACCTACGCCGGAAAAACTTGAAGAGCTGGGCATCTCCGCCTACGCTCTCTAAAAATTATTTTTTTGTTCGAGCCGGAAAAACCGGCAGAGAATTATGCAGGGGGTATGCCCCCCCGGCAGAGAGGCTTTGCCAGGTGGCGGCGTGCAGACGGCGGGACTTCATACCAGCCGGGCGATACCGTCCGGGATTCATGGACTGTCTCCGGTTCCTCTGCCCGTGTTTTACACCGGCGGCATTTCCATCCTTTATCGACACCGTCACTCTTCATTCTCTTGCCGCAGGAGGGGCAGAGGGGCGGGCGCTGCCGGACAATCTCCGGGCAGGAGATGATCCGGATCTTTTCCAGATTGATGCTCTCGTTTTTGTAACTGCCGCAGATGAATATTTCATCACCCGGTGCAAGGCCGCGGATGATGTCACGGAATCCTTTGGTCGGTTCGTATGCCATACACCGTACCTCTCCTGAGGTATCGCTGAGGAGAAACGAGACATGTCCCCCCCGCGTCCGGTCACGGGGGGGGTATCTGCAACAACTCCGGTGAGGCGGTATGAGCATCCATCGACAATCGATGCGATGGTTCCCTCCAGCAGGTGGGCGTCCGTCCCCTGGTTGGTATGATAGATAACCTCCATGACCGGTTTCTGGGAGCGCACGTATCCGCGAGCTTTCGTCACCCATTCCGGGGATTCTCCGCGAATGCCGAAGATGACCGGATCGGGGGGGGTATGGGGGGGAAAACAGACGATGCAGTTGTTTTCTGTGTCCACGGTGTCCCAGGTATGGGGGGGAAGGTCTTCTCTTCTGCGCGAAAGAGACTTTCTGTCTCGACGGTTCGCTCCCCCCCTTTGTCGGTATGATCGCGGTATGCCAGGAGTTCCCAGGTCATATCGGCCTGTTCTGCTGCAATACCCGCAGTTGCCCCCCCGATGATGCCCCCCCTCCCGTTCTTCCATTTTTTGACCCGGGCCCCCCCTGCCGCATGGCAGACGGCTTCTGCCTCTTCAATGGTGCAGAATCCGGTGACCGCCTGGTGATAAAACGAGACCGGAAGCTTTTTTTCAGCTACTACCAGGCCGGGGTTTGTCTTTTCCTCATCAAATTCCGCCAGTTCTTCAATACATGCCGATGCAATCCGGAATGCCTCGTCCGCGTCTCCCTCTGCCTCAATACAGATGGCTGCGTTCCCTCGTGTCTTATATATTACATTAGGATTCAGGCGGACAAGGCGCTGCCCGGTTACCCGTATTCCTGACTCTCTGAGCCGGTGTATAAGCACAGCTCCGAGATATGTGGTGCACATTCCTGCCGGAGAGTCAGTGTCATCAATGCCGATACGCATAAAAGCCACTCTTTATATGGAGTTCGCTGCTATAACAGTTTATAGCCAGATGTCATATGAACGGTTACTCCAGAGAGTCACAAGTGTTCTCATTATGGCAGGATATGCCGTATCCGAACGATGTGGAATGCGTCCGCGAAGTTTTGATCTGATTGCGCGGAGGGATGACGAACTTCTTGTCATCAAGGCAGTGGTGCACATAGACAGCATGAGTGAGGAGATCGCCCATGAACTGGCGGCGATTGCACACTTCCTTAAGGGAAAACCACTGGTTGTCGGTGAAAAAGCCCGGGATGCCGAGCTTGAGCGGGGGGGTGCGGTATACCTGAGGTACGGTATTGTCTCCACCAGTGCGATGACGCTGTATGACCTGTTCGTCGAAGAAGTACCCCCCTTGTCTATGCACAGCCGGGCGGCCTGTACGTAAATATCAATGGTGGCCTTCTTCGAACGCTGCGGGAAGAATCACGTATGTCACTGGGGGGGGATCTTGCCTCCGCTCTGGGGTGTCTCACGGCGGACCATATCGAAGTACGAAAGCGGGATGGGCACGACCCTTGATATTGCCTGTCGTATGGAAGAGATCTTTGATGCAGCACTGGTGGAGGCTATCGATCTCTTCTCTCACTCAAATCCGTTTGAGGACGGAACAGAGGAACCCTCAAAGGAACATTCTCCCGGTTTCAGCCGGATAGGGGTGGAGTATTTCAGTACCCGGAATGCACCCTTCGAGGGTCTCGCGTTCTATGGTGACGATACTATCCTCACCTGTTACGGTCCTGCGCAGAAAGTGATGCGGCGTGCAGCCCTTATCGCGAATCTCTCAAATATCACCAATTCACGTGCGGTATGTGTGATCAAAGGTTACAATAAACAAAAGAGAATTGGTATTGCTCTGATTATCGGAGAGTCCACATTCGCGTCCCTTGAGTCGGGATCAGACCTGATCCATCTGATCGACGATTGACAATATTTATATAGAACTACAAACCTATTTTTGTATCGCATTTGGTAATAACTATGGCAGCAAATCTTGGAGCCAGCCGATTTTCATTCTGAAAGAAGGCAGCCAGAGGACCCGCGGGCGCGATGCACAGAGCTCTAACATCGCAGCCGCAAAAGCCGTTGCAGGTGCCGTTCGGACCACCCTCGGCCCGAAAGGCATGGACAAAATGCTTGTTGACACTATCGGTGATGTCGTCATCACGAACGATGGTGTGACCATCCTGAAAGAGATGGACATCGAGCACCCGGCAGCAAAGATGATGGTCGAAGTCGCAAAGACCCAGGACGATGAGGTCGGCGACGGAACAACAACCGCGGTTGTTGTTGCAGGTGAACTCCTGAAGCGGGCAGAGGATCTCCTCGAGCAGGATGTCCACCCCCCCACCGTCATTGCACACGGATACCGTCTCGCAGCAGACAAGGCACAGGAACTGATCAAGGACATTGCAATCGAAGTGAAGGCTGACGATGTTGAGATGCTCGGAAAGATCGCCGACACCGCAATGACCGGCAAGGGTGCAGAAGCCGCAAAGGAAAAACTCTGTGACCTCGTCGTCCGCTCTGTCACGATGGTCGCTGACGAGGACAACACCGTTGACACCGACTTCATCAAGATTGAGAAGAAGGTCGGCGGCACTATCGATGACTCTGAGATCATCGAGGGTGTTGTGATTGACAAAGAGCGTGTTCACCCCCCCGGCATGCCAAAGCTTGTCGAGAACGCAAAGATCCTGCTCCTCAACGCTCCGGTCGAGTACAAGAAGACCGAAGTTGACGCAGAGATCTCCATCACCAGCCCTGACCAGCTCCAGATGTTCCTTGATGAAGAAGAAAAGATGATCAAGGCAATCGTCGAGAAGATCATTGCCTCCGGTGCAAATGTCCTCGTCTGCCAGAAGGGTATCGACGACATCGCACAGCACTACCTTGCAAAGGCAGGCATCCTTGCAATCCGCCGTGTCAAGAAATCTGACATGACCAAGCTCTCCCGTGCAACCGGCGCATCCGTTGTCTCTTCCATTGACGCAATCGAAGAGTCTGAACTCGGTGCATCAGGTCGCGTTGAAGAGAAGAAGGTCTCCGGAGAGGAGATGATCTTTGTGACCGAGTGCATCAACCCGAAGGCAGTGACTCTCATTGTCCGCGGTGGCACAGAACACGTAGTCGATGAACTCGACCGTGCACTCGAAGACGCACTCCGTGTGGTCTCCGTTGCAGTGGAAGACAAGAAGTTCGTCGCTGGCGGCGGTGCACCTGAAGTCGAGATGTCCCTGCGTCTCCGTGAGTACGCAGCAACCGTCGGCGGCCGTGCACAGCTTGCAATCGAAGCATTTGCAGCAGCACTGGAGATCATCCCCCGCACTCTCGCAGAGAATGCAGGTCTTGACCCCCCCATTGACATGCTCGTTGAGCTCCGCTCAGAGCACGAAGCAGGCCGCAAGACCGCAGGTCTTGATGTCTTTGATGCAAAGCCTACTGACATGCTGGTCGCAGGTGTCATCGAGCCAATGCGGGTAAAGACTCAGGCAATTGCATCCGCAGCTGAGGCTGCTGTAATGATCCTGCGTATCGACGATGTCATCGCATCCTCCGGTGCCGGCGCCGGTCCTTCACCTGAAGAGATGGCTGCCATGGGCGGCATGGGTGGCATGGGTGGCATGGGCGGAATGCCGCCCGGCATGATGTAATACCCATCCTTTAAAAAATCATATCTTTTTTTATTGTTCCGGTTCCGGAATTTTTGCCTGTCTCGTTTTTTGTTTATTCAGACCGGGAAGACATCATGCACCGGCCATGCTGGTTGTTGACTCCGGCAGTGTCCAAAGGAATGGATATCATAAACCGCAGCCTTGTCTGGCACCGTTAAGCGGTGGGTGACAAAAAAACCGGATGGAGACCAGAGCTCTTTTTAGGGATTTATAAAGCAAAAAGGCATCTCCGGATGGTTCTCTTGGGGGGGGAACCGTATGTCGTGAACCGTAAATAGGGGGGGAAAACACCATTACTCCCTACCGAAAAAAGAGTAATGAGGAGAGAAAAATATGCATCGTATGTATAAGATCATCGGTATTCTGTGCGGGGGGGTGCTTCTGGCGACAGCAGCTCCGGCTGGTGCATGGACTTCCGGTATTGATGTCACAACAGATCAGACCACCTTTGATCTGGAGTATGGAATAGAACCAAATACTACGGCACAGGCGGACAATGGTGTGGACGACCCGGTGCCCCCCCTCCGGCAATCGGGATGACGAAGTTTGCCTATTTTGTCACCGACGGAATTTTTAAAGAACTCTATGTCGATGTCCGGCCCGAGGCAGGATGGCATCTGTATGTACAGTCTGATGAGAACTCCTCGGTTACCTGGGACAAGCCCCCCCGGTATCCCTCAGTCTTACGCCGGTGAGCGTGGTTGGCAGTGACCTCGTCTCCCGACAGGCGGTGGATATGGGTGCACAGCAGAGTCTCTCTCTTGAGCCCGGTATCCATTATCTTACGATCACGGCGACAGGAGCCGGCAGTGAATCGGTGAATCCAAGTGGTATCACCTATCATCCGCCCACCGTGGAAACCGCAGCACCAACCCAAATTCCAAGGGATACGCCGGTGCCCCCCCGACACCGGTGAAAACTGCGGTGCAGACACCAAAAATCAATGCAGCGACTGCAACAGCCACAGCAATTCCGGTGTCCACCGGAAACGGTGAACCGGGGATGACGGTGGCAGTACCCGCAAATACCACACCCACGCCCACCCAGTCTCCGATTTCGGCAGCGATTCTGTTTGCAGGGGGGGCAGGTATATTTCTGGTAAGCTATTTAAAGAAACAATAGATTTAAATTAAAATAACACCACTAAATCTTTTATAGCTGACGCTCACTTATAGTGAAGTGGAGAGGTTTTGAATGAGAAAACAATTAGTAATGCTTCTGGTCGTACTGGCGCTCCTTGCGGTGCCGGTGGCAGCAGAGGAAAAAACTGGAGTTACACTCTTACGTCTGATGCATTTTTAGCAGACACTTCGTTTGGGTGTAATTTGTTAGCAACGGATGGCGTTGACGGATTTGATCTGGAAAACATACCTCCCGCCCCCCCCGTATATGTATTTGATGGGTATTTTTCCATATCCGGGAGTACTAAGAAATTTAAGGATGTCCGGAATGCAAAGCTGACGCCACCCACGATTCGACAACGTTTAATCTCGAGGTCTTCAGTAATGCAACCCACACGATTACATGGGATCCGGCAACCGCCGCTCTTCTTCCGACAATAAAGACGATTGTGATGGTCAACGACACGAATCCGGCTGAGAGTTATAATCTCATGCAGGCTGGTTCAGTCACACACGGACCATCCCAGAAAGTCGGCAGTATTTATATCCCTGAATTATACACCATCACTGTCACCTATGAGCTGCCCGCACCCGTTGCAGCCTTCACCGGTGATCCAATCGTAATCAACAAGAACGAGGCAGTCACCTTCACCGATACATCCACCCTGTCGGACTCATCGACAGCTGGGCCTGGGACTTTGGGGGGGATGGAGTCGGCACCTCAACCGATCAGAACCCGGTCTATACCTACACTACATCCGGCACCTACAACGTCAGCCTGACGGCAACCAATGAAGCCGGATCCGATGCTGTAGTAATGACGGATTACATCACCGTGCGCTCAGACCCACCGGTGGCAAACTTCACCTTCGCCCCTGCAGCTCCGCAGGCTGGTAATCCCGTCACTTTCACCGATACATCCACCGGTACTGTTGATACCTACCTCTGGGACTTTGGTGACGGTGCAACGGCAACCATCGCAGACCCGGTACACGCCTATGCAGTTGCGGGCACCTACACCGTGAACCTCACGGCAACGAACAGCGGCGGTTCAACCTCCTTCCAGGACACCGTGACCGTCTCTGTGCAGGACGCACCGGTGGCGTTATTCAGCGCCGATCCGCTCTCTGTTGAGGCAAACAATCCTGTTGTATTCCATGATGATTCCACAGGATACAACATCACCGCCTGGGCCTGGGACTTTGGAGATGGAGTCGGCACCTCAACCGAGCAGAGTCCGTCCTATGTGTACACCCTTTCCGGCATCTACAATGTCAGCCTGACGGTCACCAACGCTGGCGGATCGGACACGATGACGAAAAATAACTATATCACGGTCACCGGACCTGCACCCGCTGCATCGTTCACGGCCAATGTGACGACCGGTGAGAAACCCCCCCTGACCGTCACCTTCACCGACACCTCACAGGCATTTGCCGGTGCAAGCATTGCCAGCTGGGCCTGGGACTTCGGCGATGGCGTGGGCACATCAGTCCTTCAGAATCCGACCTACACCTACCCGGCCTCGGGCAGTTACAATGTCGTTCTGACTGTGACGGATGACGCAATCGTCCCGGCATCCAACACCTCCGCACCGACCAATATCATGGTCGCAGGGCCTGCCCCCCCGGTGGCAGACTTCAGCGGTACACCCACCCTTGTCAGCGTGATGAACGGTCCCGTGCAGTTCACCGACCTTTCCACATCTGCTGACTTCAACGTGACGACATGGAACTGGGTATTTGGTGACGGCGGAACATCCGCTGTGCAGAACCCTGCCTATCTCTACCCCCCCGCAGCAGGTACCTACTCGGTCACTCTTACCGTAGGTGATGACCAGGTACCGGCAAAGACGAACACCACGACCAAGACAGACTACATCGAAGTTGTCAATGCACCGACCGCTGACTTCACCTGGCCCGGCATGCCTGCTGTTACAGAAGGATACAGCCCGGTAACGGTCACCTTCACCGATGCATCCATTGCAGACGGCAGTGCGGTTCTCAGCAGTTGGGCCTGGGACTTCGGCGCAGCCGGATCTTCCGCAGTGCAGGCACCTGGTGCAATCAGCTTTGTCACCCCCCCTGGCTGGTATGATGTCTCCCTGAATGTCACCGATAACGCCGTTGGATATGATGTCGAGACCAAGCAGCGTATCGTCCACGTCATGAATGCATCACCGGTCGCAGGGTTCACCACCGATGTAACAACCGGCGACGCACCCCCCCTTGCAGTCACTTTCACCGATGCCTCCACCGGTGTAGTTGATACCTATGCATGGACCTTCGGCGACGGCGGCACCTCAGCACTGGCAAACCCGGTATACACCTACACCACCGTTGGTGTCTGGAATGCCTCCCTGACGGTCACCAATGACGGTGGCAGCGACACCTTCGGCCCGGTCTCAATCAATGTGACCCAGCCTCCGGTGCCTATCCCTGACTTCACGGCAAATACCGTCTCCGGGCGTTCCCCCCCCTGACCGTCCAGTTCAATGAGACAATCACCGGCAACTGGACGCACGTGCTCTGGGAGTTCGAGGACTCGGGAACCGTCTTTACCTCAACCGAGGCAAACCCCGAATTTACGTTCCACCTGATCGGCGGACACACCGTCAGCCTGACCGCGTACAACGACGCGGGCAGCATGACAGAGATCAAGCTTGACTACATCAGAGTTTCATTACCGGTATCCGATGGTGACTCCGGTGATTTAAGCAGCGGAACAACCCCCCCGACCGCGGAGCCAACTGCGGTTCAGACCATCAGACCTGATGTGACTCCTGTTGTGACCTCGGTGCCAACCGAACCAACGCAGGTTGTAACACCAACCGAGACCACAGCACCGGTGACCCCGGTGCCCCCCAACCACGACAGACACACCCGTTCCCACAACCACTCCCGGCTTCGGGATCATTGTGGCAGTCCTCGGATGTGTAGCAGCACTGGTGGTCATCCGCCGGTAATGCTCTGTTCATCCCCCCCGTTATCATGGGGGGGAGAACCCGTAATGAACAAGAGGGAGTGATCTCAGGATCACTCCCTGCATTCTCTTTTTTTGTCTCTGTTATCCGGTCATTTCTGCATCCGTTTCATCTACCGGCATACCCGGAAGGTATTTATGGCGTGCCCGTATATTTCCGCATATGACAGAGGATTTCATCCGGATGTGCTACCCGACCACCTGCTACAACTGTGGGAAAATGGTTGATCAGGAGATCACGGCCTCTTCCTCACGCTCAGAGGTTGTCTGTTCAAATTGCGGTGCGACACGGATATTTGTACCGCGGTTTGAAGAACCGGCAGCACCCGGTGAATTCACTCCCGTTGAGTGCTATGATATCTGGGATCTGCTGGCTGATGCCACCTGTAAAAACTGTCATGTCACGGTCCCCCCCACCGTCTGATCATCGGGTGCAGGAACTTTTCCACGCACTGTGAGAACTGTGACTATACCCACTTCTTCCGGTTTGATGTGGAATACATCCCCCCCGAGCGTGACGGGCCAAAAAAGATTTGATCCTTTTATTTTTGCTGCCTGCGGCACCTGCCGGTGACAAACAGCGTGGCTATCATCAATGACAAAATGAGAGGGATGAGAGAAACGGATGAATGCTCAGAGGCAGGCAGGGGCTGCATTGTTATCTCGAGTGTCCGTGTCTCTCCGGATGAGAGCACAACCGACCCGAGATAGTCCCGATGGCCGGTATCTGTCAGCTTTATCTGGTGTACATCCGGGGTCAGGTTGGTTACGGTAACAGGCGTTATACCCCCCCGGTTCACTGAATCGATGTATACCGCCGCCCCCCTACCGGCGATGATCTGAAGGAGAGCGTACCCGGCATATTCTGTTCTCCTGCAGATTTGAGGGACACCGTTACCGGTGTCGTCTTAATCTCTGTTATCGTGACGTGTCTGATGATGTCCGTGTAGCCGTTCTTTTTTATCTCAATTGTATGCGGACCGGTGGAGATGTTGTCTGCTGTCAGCGGTGTTTTCCCATAGTGCTGACTGTCAAGGTAGACATCCGCACCTGTTGGATCTGAGTCCACCGACAGGGATCCGAATGTACCTTCTTTCTTCAGGGTGACATCCATTTCACAGGTATCATCTGCTGAAATGACAACACTTTCCGACCATGTCTCATGCCCCGGAGAGATAAGCCGTATCCGGTGTGTGCCGGGAGTGACACCGGTTATCGTCTGTGGGGTGATACCGTGTTCATCTCCGTCAACAAAGAGTTCGGCTCCCGATGGGGATGACGATACCCGAAGACTTCCGGTATTCTCTGCTAATGGAACCAGGGTTAAAATGAGGGAGACGTGCTGCAGTTCTCCGGCTGTTCTGGGGGAGAGCGGTTGTAGCGTTCCGGTAGCCATCCATATGGACTGTGACCCGGCGATACGGCCTGCTCTTTGCAGAGACTACCTGCACGGTCAGTTTTCCTTTAGAAATATCTCCCATGTATTCATTGTCAAAGAAGACGGCGGCTCCGTTCACGTCCGCATAGATGTCATAGTAGGATATCACTTCCGGATCTTCTTCTCCCATTACCGGGACGGTGCAGCAGAGACATATCAGGATTGTCAGAAACAGGTATGTGCGGGAGGATGGCATCGTAATCAATGAAATCAATGCCATGATCCTTATTTATATCTGTTGACCATCCCGGTATGGTGCCTGATGAAAAATCGTTGGGAAGATTATGGTTTTTTCTTTCCCGACCTGCAGAAAAAAACTATGCTGCAGCAGATTAGGGAGAGTATGCCTGCAGAAATGCCTGCCGGGGGGGACTGTTCGGGTATGGGTGCAGGGTCGAGAGTGATGTCAAGCGAGGCGGTTTCCCCCCCTGCGGCGAGGTCACCCGATGCGGTGTGATCATGGTATCCGGTAAGGGTCACTTTCACCTCATGTACACCGGGTGATATGCCGGGTATGGTAAGGGGGCTGACCCCGGCCAGGATATTATCCACATAGACCGTTGCCCCCCCGAAGGAGCGGATGTCACTTTCAGGGATGCGGTGGTGATGTCAGGAGTCACTGGTGAAAGCGAGAATGATACTGGTGTGGCAGCACCTGCATTGACTGTGGCCGATGTCACCGCGTCGCTATAGCCGGTCAGGGTGGCCTGTACGGAATATCTTCCGGGTGTAAGGCCACTGATGACGAGAGGGGTTCCGGGTGTGGTCTCCCCCCCATGGTAGATGCCGTTTACCGAGATGGATGCATAGGCAGGGTTTGATGTCACCTGAATCGAGCCGGTGGAAGGAGATGGGATCTTCTTCAGGCTCTTTGATACCGTTGTCACCTGGTCGGTATAGATTCTCACCCGCATCACCGAATCCTCGTATCCGGCCTTCGTCAGTTCAAGATCATGCAGGCCCGCCGATACCCCCCCGCCGATGGTTTTCGGGGTCGTGCCATAATAGATCTGATCCAGATAGATGGCAGCACCGGAGGGGTTTGAACTCACCGAGAGGGTGCCCAGTTCCTGTTTCTGCACGAGCACCGCCGTGACCGTATTTGTCTGTCCTGCGGTGACCCCCCCTGCTGTCTGTGACCACGGTTCGTACCCGGTATGTGTCAGCTGAACCAGACTGTTACCGGGGGGGCAAGGCCGGTGACCGTCTGCGGCGTGGTGCCGTAGTAGACACTGTTTACGTATACTGCCGCACCCGATGGCGATGAGGAGACATAGAGCGATCCGGTCACCGGCTGAACCGGGTTTAGAGTCAGGTAGACGGACGTGTGCTCCCCTTCCGGCGGGACCGGCGGCAGGGTCCGTTGTGTTGTATGATACCCGGTCTTTGCCGCGGAGACCACCGAATACGGCGTTGCGTGGTATGCACCGGAACGGTCAGAAGTCCTCCTGCCGTCACTCCCTGGAATTCCTTGTCAAAGGAGATGGAAGCCCCCCCGTCGACATTGGTATAGACATCGTAATAGGAGATTCCCTCCCCCCCCGGCAGATGGGTGGGTATTGGTGCCGGGAGAATCGTTGCATCCGGTTCACCCGGAAGCACTGCGGTGTCATCTGCAAGAACCGGTCCCGTCATCCATCCAATGATACAGACGATACCGATGAGAAATACTACGGAGCGGGATATCATGGTAATCACTCGCTAATACCGTGTTGCACTATAAAAATATGTTCGTTCCTGAACACGGGAAAATAGGGAAAAAAAGGGACTAAAAGTTTTTCAGTCTTCTTCCCGGATCATTTTGAGGGCCTTTTTAGGGCACTCTTCGGCGCATATCCCGCAGCCTTTGCAGTAGTCCAGATCAATTTCGAGATCGACACTGATTGCCGCATCCGGACAGTAAAGACGGCAGAGACCACATTTATTGCATTTCTCTTCATCAATGATTGGCCGGAAGGTCCGCCATGTACCGGTCTTTCCTGCCGCACCTTCCCCCGGACGGGAGATTGCCAGTTTTGCACTCATATCTTCAGCTCCTCATAGGCACGCAGTGCCGCTTCAACATTTCGTTCGTCCCTGAAAGTCTCCGAGATTACCTGCTTTGCAGACTCCCGTGATATCACGCCCAGTTTCGATATGGCACCGATAAGAGGGGGGGTGTTGAGAATTGGGTTTCCGGCAAGCACCAGATCAAGGGAGAGGGTAATCCCGGTCAGGTCGACCGGATAGGTCCGGTGCCCCCTCCACCTCGGTCCCTGCCTGGCTGTTTATCAGCACTTCCCCGTCCGGTTTGATGCCGTGCAGCACATCAACCAGTTCCATGATGGATTCATCAAGGACGATGACAAGGTCGGGATTGCGTATCTGTGAATAGGTGCGGATGGGTTCGTCATCGATGCGGATGAACGAGACCACCGGCGCACCCCCCCGGCGCTCGGCACCGTAGAGCGGTGTTGCGGTGGCATGTTTTCCGTCCAGGAATGCCGCGTAGGCAATCAGTTTTGCTGCGGTTACTCCGCCCTGTCCGCCGCGTGAGTGCAGGCGTATTTCAAACATCAGTCATCCACCCCCCCGAACCAGTGTTCTGTTCCCGGCTTTCGTATCCGGACAAACTCTGCAATATCATCAAAGGTCACTTCCTGTCCGCCCAGACCTGCGATCACACTGAACGGATTGCAGTTGCATTTGGCCTGGAGTTCAAGGGCAACAACCCCGCCATATCCGAATGAATAATCACGGTCAATGACGACCACGTCTTTTCCGTCAAGGTCAGGGGGGGTAATGAACGGGCGGAACCAGCGCATGCGAACCGCGCCTGCCGCAATCCCTTCGTTTCGAAGAATATCAACGGCGACTTCCATCTCCTTGCCCAGCGTGCCCATCGCGATGATGACCACGTCTGCATCCTCCGTGCGATACTCCTCATAGAGGTGGTACTCGCGCCCGAAGCGGCGTGCAAACTCAGCCTCGGTCTCTTCAATGATTGGAATGGATGCCTGCATGCCGCGTTCGATATCGTAGCGGAACTTGAAATGGGTATCTCCGGGTGTCAGCGTGCCGTAGCCGCCGGGGGGGTTATTGATATCAATGGCATGGGGGGGTTGCCGTCGGCGGGATGAAGTCCCCCCCGGTTCGACGGTCTCAAACGTCTGGGTGATATGCGTCAGCAGGAACCCGTCAAGGTTGATCATCACCGGAAGAAGGACATTGGTATGCTCTGCAATCCGGAACGCCATTATCGTGGCGTCATAGGCTTCCTGTACGGTTGAGACATAGACCTGCAGCCAGCCGGTGTCACGCATCGATATGGAGTCGGAATGCTCCGCACCGATGTTCCACCCCCCCGGCCCGATGGCACGGTTTGCATTTGCCATGACAATCGGGAGTCTCGCACCTGCGGTCATATGCAGCATCTCGCACATGTAGACCAGTCCGTGGGAACTGGTCGCGGTGAACGTCCGTACGCCGGTCGCAGCAGCACCGATACAGGCTGCCATGGATGAATGTTCGGATTCAACCGGAATGTAGCGTGCGGCAAGTGAGCCGTCCGTTACAAAGTTTGCAATCTCTTCGACAATTTCTGTCTGCGGGGTAATGGGGTAGGCTGCAACAACCACCGGTTTTGCATCCCTGACCGCCATTGCCACCGCTTTGTTGCCTGTTCCGAATGTCAGCATATACCATCAACCTCCCGCTGGAGACGGGCAATCATGTCATCAACGGTCTTCTGGACCTCTGTCGTTTCCTCAGGGGTGATCTTCCTGAACCGTCCCTGCACGGAGAGATAGTCCTCGACCGGGATCCGTTTCTTCATCGCCGCCTTTGAGGCACCGGTGATGGTGAGTTTCCCGTTCTCGCGTTCATACAGCACCCAGAGACCTGCCTTCACGGCAAGTTTTCCCATCTCAACGGTCTTCTCCGACGGGAAGCGCCAGCCGGGAGGACAGGGTGCGAGCACATGCATAAACTTCGGACCCGGAATGGAGAGTGCCTTTTCCACCTTATTGTAGAGATCCTGCGGATAGGCGGCACAGGCGGTTGCCTGGTAGACCGGGTTGTGTGCGGCCACGATTGCATCCAGATCTTTCTTGTGATCTTTCTTGCCACCGGGAGTGGTGGTGGTCATTGCGCCCAGCGGAGTTGCTCCGGACCGCTGCATGCCGGTATTTGAGTAGGCCTCGTTATCATAACAGATATAGAGGAAATCGGTCCCGCGTTCGAGCGCACCGGAGAGTGCCTGTATGCCGATATCGATCGTGCCGCCGTCACCGGCGTAACAGATCACGTTTGTCTTCCGTCCCTCTGCACGGAATGCCTCACTCATTCCTGATGCAACAGCGGCAGCAGAAGCAAATGCGACATTGTAGACGGGCAAATTCATTGCGGTTGTGGGGGGGTAGACTCCCTGTATCACGCTGGTGCAGCATGCCGGGATCACAAGCACCGTATCCGCTCCTGCAGCTTTCGTCACATAGCGCAGGATGAGGGATGACGGGCACCCTGCACACGCAGATGTGGTTTTGAGTAAAAACTCTTCATCAGGTATGGCCATGGTATCCAGTCTCTGTAGGAATATTTCACATGAATAATAATGAAGTATTGGTTTGATCCTGCAGCAAAGTGGTCGGCATGCCGTCCGTCAGTCGTCACTACCGGGGGGTGAGATCGATCACTTCATCCGTAAAAGTGGAAAGATGGGTCATCAGTGTCGGGTCCAGCCCGTTTTCAACGGCAATGAAAAATCCCGACATACCCAGAATTGACAGTTTACTCGTCATGAAATGGGTAAATTTCGATATGTCTCCGGATGACAGGTAAATAAGCATCGTAGTGATGCTGTCCAGAATCACACAGATTCGGGTGCCTGCAAATTCTTTCAGCATCTCGCTGATTGCCACACTGAGGTTGGTGAGGTTGCGGGGGGGATTATTGATGAAGACCGCACGGTCAATGTCCTGGGGGGGCAGAGTGCCGAGCGCATATTTTGAGACCGCGTCAATGAAGATGATCGTATCAAGGTCTATGTCGTTTTTCAGATAGGTTCGTTTCAGGATCGGCGAGGGCTGATTGAAGGTGATCATGATTATTTGGTAGTGCAGGTCCTGAACCTCCCGTACCAGGCGGATATTGTTCTCTTTCAGTTTGGATGCCGATGAGAGGACCAGAAATGAATCTCCTTCGTCCAGTTTTTCCTCCGTAATCGTGTTCATTCCTGAATCACATTCCTCCTGTATGCCCGGGGGGGCATCATATCCTTCCTGTGATGGTTGCGTATCCTGAATCGTTCCGCCGATCGGGTATTCCATATCGTTCTTTCACTCTTCCGGGTTGCCGTTGCCCGGTTCGGTTTCACACAGTCGATTCCTGAGCTCTGTTTCCTTCAGAGTCCGCGATGGCCGGTATTGATCCATTCCCGGTGTGCTCCGGAACCGCATCATTGGCATCATCCGGCATCAGAAGAACCCGATTGATGGAATCCTGATTTCCTTTTTTGGAGATATTTTGTAATTTCTGCTCATATACCGATTCTAATGGGGGGGCAGACGCTTTTCGGTACCCCAGGTGTCCCACCCTTTCGAAAATGCGAATCACCGTATATGAAAATTGCCCCCCCATCGGTATCGACCCCCCCCGGTACTGTCTGAAGTATATATAATAAAATTACATAAATGTGCAGGTGCATCCCTAAAATCATTCGGGACTCAGAAAAGTATCTGTCTCAAACACATCGAAGGGAGTAGCCTGTCTGTTATGGCAATGATTCCGGACATGGGAGCAGTTGTCGGTGACAAAATAGCATTCTCATTGGTTCGGCCGGGGGGGTCGGCCCGGATGCCTGTTGTCCCCCCCCTCTTTGGCAGCGATGATTCGTTGTCCGGTCAATGGAGTTCCCCCCCATTGGCGCGTATGATTCGGGTATCAGGATCATCAATCCGGTTTTATTTCAGGAATTAATAAATACCGTGAATACGGTGTTTCATATACAAGATTAAACGGGGTGAAATAAGAATATGGCTGAAGAACAGGAGAATAATGTGCCCTCGCCGGTTGAACCACCGGAGGAGGCAGCACCACAGAAAGAGACCCCCCCTGCCCCCCCTTCTCCCGATACTACGGGAATATCCGAGGCAGAACGGCAGAAGATCATTGAGGAAGAGCGGGAGCGGGTGAAAAATGAGCAAAAACTCCAGGAAGAGGCGGTAAAAACTTATAAAAAGGAACATAACAAGGGATTTGGACTGGTTAAAGGTCTGCTTGTCCTGCTTGTTCTCGCCGCTGTGGTTGTGGCCGGGGGTATCTTACCTTTACGGCCTATGGAAACCAGAACCCCCCCTGGGGGAACACATATCCGTATGTAGCCACGTATGACGTGCTTTTGCCGGACAGTTCTGAGGTCTTCTTTGGGAATGTGCCGGTCCTTGCCGTCGGTTCAGGGAATGAAGTGACCCTGAAGATCGGAAACGAACGTAAGATTCTCACCATTGGTACACCCGTGGAGTTCCCTCCGGCCCATATGACGGTGAAGGTGTACGGGATAACCTGCGGGAGAATGATTACCACCTGACGATCACCTATCGGGGGGGTCTGGTGGAGAACCGTCTGAATTTCCTGGTCTCTGCCCGCACCTCTGAAACACCGATGTCATCCTGGATGACCGGGCTCATTGTTCCTTCCAAGGCAACCGTGCGACCGGTTTAATCCATCATCCAATTTACTTTTTTCATTGTTTCAAAGAACCGCGTACGTTCCGGTGCTGCATCTCTCATGCTCCCGGTACCCTTTAGCGGGGTGAACGGGATACCGCAGTCGATATCCCAGAGAATCAGCCCTTCCGGCGGGGCGGGGGTGACGTGGCGCATACCGGGCGTTGCTTTGAGCAGGGCGGTCATGTCATCAGCGTTGAGTTCATCTCTGCCCATGGCAATGATGGACGATACGATGCAGCGCACCATATTCCAGAGAAATCCCGGTGCCGTGATCTCATAGATATAAAATCCGTCTTCAGCATGAATATGTGAGGACAGAATGGTTCTCTCAGGATTTTTGCCGTCCAGACGGGAGAAATGGCTGAAGTTATGAGTGCCCGTCAGCAGGCTTGCTGCCTCCTGCATGCGGTGCGGGTCTGTGGACCCGTCATCATAGATGTAATACCGGTAGGTGCGGGCCTGTGCGTTATATCGCGGATGAAAGGAGTCGTCCGTCTCTGCCCATCCGCTGCACTCGCAGTCCCGTGGCAGGATATGGTTCAGGCGTGCGATGGCACGCTCCGGGCAGGGGGGGGTGGTAAAGGCACAGATCTGTCGGCGTGCATGGACACCGCGATCGGTTCTCCCGGAGAACGCAAACCCGGCCTTGCGCCAGTCGTCAAAAAGGCCGAGGTCCCGGCAGGCACCGATGACCGTTCCTTCCACCGTACGGAGACCGGGCTGCATCTGTGAGCCGTAGAAATCCGTCCCGATATAGGCAACCTGAAATGCCAGCCTCATCGATGAATCCGCCGGGTAATTCTCCGCTTGGCACCCCCCCGCATGGACTGCCGGGTATAGGTGCGAAGAGGCGTCATCCGTCCGTGGATACTGCACTTTCCCTCACGGATGGCCTCAAGAATTGCCGGGATCTCGGGTGGTGCGTCCACGAGTGTCACCCCCCCGTATCCCACATACCGTGCATTATGGGCGTCACTTCCCGCCACACAGGGTTTCCCGGACTGTGCCGCTTTCCGGGCGGCTTTCCGGTTCGCGGCACCCGTGATGTAGCGGCTGTTAAACGATTCGACCGCATCCGCCATCGCGATGGCGCTCTTCACTTTCAGGGCGGCACCGTGACGCCATTTGTGGTAGGGGTGCGGGATGATGCAGAGCGCCCCCCCTGCCGCACGTGCCCGTTTCACACTCTCGGCAAATCCGAGGTCGGCAGGAATTTTCTCTGTGATGCCCAGAGCTATAAGGTGGCCGTCAGCGGTGGATATCTCGATTCCCGGAATGACCAGCACCGGTGAATCGCATTTCAGGGCATACACGGCACCGTCAGTGGTGTCATGGTCGGTGATGGCGATGGCATCAAGGCCCCCCCGCTCTTCCGCCCGTTTCAGGCATGCCTCTACACTGCTCTCCCCCCCGTCATGGAATAATTGGTGTGGACATGCAGGTCGCATTGCAGCATCAGATCAGTACCTTTTTTCATTCATGGCTAATTAAAGTGAATCGTGATACGTATGCGGGTAGTGCTTCCGACAGGGACGATTGCTGAGAAGGTTGTGCGCAGAGCGGCGGCAGGGTTTGATGCCGATGTCGTTGTTACCGGGAAAGTCGCTTCCTTCCTGACGCCGGAGAAACTTATTTCGATAGCGCGGGGGGGGTGACTATGATGCGGTCATCACCTCCGGGATGTGCACGGCATCCTTTGCTTCGGCAGAAGAGGCGCTCGGCATTCCCGTCTACCGGGGGGGGCCCCGGCACGCAGCAGACATCGGGATGATGCTGCGCCTGCTGACGATGGAGTTTTCCCGCACCGTGCCTGCCGATGAATTCCTTTCCCGTATGCGCGAGGATGAGGCCCGGGACCGTCTGAAAGAGATGGAAAAAGAGGCGTCCGGTGTCTTCTCTGTCCGGGGCTGCCGCATTGGCGGGACATCGCGGATGAAGGTGCTTGCGGAGATCATGGATGCCCATCGTCTGCCCGATATCCGTGCCACCGCAGAGCGGTTTCTTGCGGCAGGGGGGGCCGACATCATTGATCTCGGCTTTGGATTTGATGCCACCCCCTGAAGATGTCAAAAGAGTCTTTGGCGCATTGCGGAGTCTTCCGGTGCCGCTTGCCGCCGATACTCAGGATCCCGCACTCATTCGTGCGGCCCTTCCTGCGGCGGATATCATCCTCTCCCTGCAGGAGGAGAATATTCCTCTCGTGGGGGCGGCGGTGGCTGCTGCCGGTGCGGCAGCGGTGGTGGTGCCGGGTGATGCGTCCCTTGCAGAGAATATCCGTGCGGCCGAGGCGGCGGGCATCTCCCGGATTATTGCAGACCCCCCCCTGCTCCAGCCCGCAGGAAGCGGTCTGGTGTCGTCCCTCTCCTCCTTTGAGGACGTGGGCTACCCACTCTTTTTCGGGGGGGCGGGCAACGTCACCGAACTCATCGACGCTGACTCCGTGGGAGTGAACGCCCTGCTCGCGGCGATGGCGCATGAGTGTCATGCCGCGGTGCTCTTCACCAGCGAACACTCGGACAAGACGCAGGGCAGTGTGCGGGAGATGCGGCGGGCGGCGGATATGATGGCGCTCATGGGCGACCGGCCCTACCCGAAGGATCTCGGACTCTCGCTCTTCTGTATCAAGGAGAAACGCCGCCGCCATGAACCGGCGATTCCCCGTGAGCATTCCCGTGACGTGTTACCCGTTCCCGAAGAACTGGTCTTTGACCCCCCCGTGGCAACCTGAGAATCGGTATTGAGGACGGCTGGATCATTGCGGAACATCAGGGGACTGCCTTCCGGGGAAAAAAATGGGATGAGGTGTTCCATGCCATTCTTTCCGATGACAGGGTCTCTCTCATGGACCATGCGGCGTATCTGGGAAAGGAGCTCTATAAAGCAGAGCTTGCGCTCCGTTTCGGGCGAAGTTTTGAACAGGACGGGGATTTCTGACCCGCCCGGTTCTATTTTTCCTCTGAAGGGGCGTGAACGACAAGCGTTGCAATGGGGGGGCTTTCTGCTACAACCGAGTTGCTCACACTGCCCAGCAGGAGCCTTTTTGTCCTTCCCTTCCCTGCGGAACCCAGGATGATGAGATCCGCTCCGATCTCTTTTGCCGTTTCGATAATCTCGTCACGCGGGTCGCCGATGACCGTGTGGGGGACGATTTCAACCTCGGCATCGCTGACAATCTCTTGTGCTTTGGCAAGCATCTCTTCAGCCTCACGCTCGAACATCTGGAGCAATTGTTCTGAACGGGGTTCAACGACTCCGATATGTGAGTCAACAGCGGCGGATGTATACGAGCGGGATTTTACTACATAGATGACATGCACCGTTGCACCCAGGAGGGGTGCGTTGTCGACTGCGGTTCTGAGTGCTTCGCGGCCAAATTCCGATCCATCGTATGCGACGAGTAGTGTTTTGAATGTCATCTCGGTCTCCTCTTATTAATCCTCGTAATTTTATCCTTATCTAGATTTCGACCTTTAAACGCGCCTTTGGCATGATCGGGTAATTTAAACGGAGTTTACCGGTGATGTGACACCGGTGGCAACCGGAGAATCGGTATTGAGGACGGCTGGATCATTGCCGAACACAACGGGACTGCCTTCCGGGAAAAAAGGGGGGGGAGGGGGGGGTGTTCCATGCCATTCTCTCTGACGGCAGGGTCTCTCTCATGGACCATGTGGCGTATCTGGAAAAAGAGCTCTATAAGGCAGAGCTTGCGCTTTGTTTCGGCCGGAGTTTTGAACCGGACGGGGGGGAGTGTCCGGTCCGGTGTTCACTCCTTACGGGGGGCGTGGATGATGAGTGTCGCTATCGGGCTTTCCGTGACAACCGAGGTGCTCACGCTGCCCAACAGAAACCGCTTTGTTCTGCCCTTTCCCTCTGAGCCGAGGATGATGAGGTCTGCACCGATCTCTTTTGCGGTTTCAAGAATCTCGTCACGCGGGTCTCCGATCACCATGTGAGGAATCATCTCTACCCCCCCTGCGTCTTTGGCTATTTCTGCCGCCTCTGCAAGCATCTCCTCTGCCTCACGCTCAAGCATCCCGATCCAGTGTTCTGAACGGGGGGGTTCGACGACACCGATTTGCGGGTCAACGATGGTGGATGCGTAATACCGGGGGGGATTCACCACATATATGGCATGGAGCGTTGCATCCCAGAGCGGTGCATTGGCGATTGCTGTCCTGAGTGCCTCCTGGCTGAATTCCGAACCGTCATATGCGACGAGTAGTGTTTTAAATACCATCCTCTGTTCATCTCCTTTCTGCTCTTCATTCTATCTCTGGTCATAATCAAGATATCTGCCGATGGCCTGCCGTTGTGATACCATTATTTGAGCGCTATGCCTACCTATATGACAGCAATGGAGATTCGCGGCATCAGAAGAGATTGTCTGGATACCTCCGGGCTGTTGGGAGAAGTCAGCACCCGAAGGAATTCGTGGCAGTCCTGCGGGAGACGGACGGGATTATCGAGGAGTTTGATCTGGCACCCGGAACCGTTGTCACTGAGCAGAGTGCCGGATTCTCTCTTGGGATGATGCCGCTTGATGTTCATGTGGCGGGGGGGAGTGCCCATTCCCATCCGAACGGTGTCCTCCGGCCGTCTGATGCCGACCTGCGGTTCTTCGGGAGGATGGGCCGGTTTCACCTGATCTTCGGCCCGCCGTATGAGGACACAGACTGGCGGGCGTTTCGTCGCGACGGGACGCCGGTATCACTTGAGGTGTTCGATTGAGACGGGTGGTTGCAACCGGGACGTTTGACATTCTTCACCCCGGCCATATCTATTATCTGGAAAAATCACGGGAGCTCGGTGACGAACTGCACGTCATTGTGGCCCGTGATGTGAATGTGAAGCATAAACCGCTCCGGTGGTGCCCGAGGAGCAGCGGCTGTGCATGATCAAATCCCTTGCCGTGGTGGACGATGCCCGGCTGGGGGGGACAGTGAGGATATGTTCCGGCCCATCGAAGAGATTGACCCAGCCGTCATCACGCTGGGGGGGTTTAATCAGCATTTTTCCGAGGATTCACTCCGGGCAGCCCTCCGGGACCGGGGCATTGATGCAGAGGTAGTCCGGGTGGATGGCTATGAGGGTTCCGGATACGCCGGTTCCCGTCTGATTATGAAACGGATTCTGGAGACCCGCTGTCCCGGCGAGGGGGGGAAAGAAACTGATAATACGGATTGAGGAGGAGATGGATATATGGCTGATGCACATACTGAAACGACTGAATATGATACCGTGACCTGTCATGCCTGTGACGGGGGGGCAGGCTGCATGTACTGCAACAAGACCGGCTCTGTTGAAGTAAAGAAACCGGCAACACTCTGTCCGAAATGCGGGGGGCGACTGTTGTATCTACTGCGGGTATACCGGATGGGAAAATCCCCCCCGTGGAAAATATGACTGATTGCTGAGGATTTCTGTCCTCATCTCTTACGGTTCGGTATTCTTTTCTTCTGCTGCGATTTTGTTGTTTTTCCGTCTCCGTTTCGCCCAGATATACACCGCGACAATCGCAACAATGATGATCCCTGCCCCCCCGGCAATGCCGGAGATGATGCCCGACTCCACCAGTGATATGATGAATCCGGCAGAGAGGGCGATGGCTGATGCCGAGATCAGAGAGCCGATGCCGACACTGATGAGGATCTTCAGGTGATCCATCCCCCCCAGCATTCGCCCGATGATGGAGGCGGCCACGCCGCCCGAACCTTCGAAGGGGATCATCACGAAGAAGGCGAGGCCGACGGATGAGATGTGTTCGATGATAGGATGCCGGTCGAACTGCTCACGGCCGGTGGTCATGAACCGCTTTGCCCAGTGTCCGAACCACGGTATCCTGAGTGCCAGGGGGGGAAGTTCCAGATGATGAAGAGTGCCCCCATCAGATCAAAGAGCATGATGGAAAAGGCTGCAAGCCACCAGGGTATCCCGCCCACGACCATCAGGGGGGGATGACGGTCTCTTTTCCCGCAGGAGGGATGAAGTAGGCAAGGGCCAGAGCGAGGAATGTCCAGAAGATGGCTCCGGGGGGGAGGAAAAAATAGAGTATGCAGGGGGGGTAGAGTGCCAGAACGGCAAACGGGAAGACGAAATAAAATATGCGCCAACTGCGGATGGTTGTATTCCTGCGTATCTCGCTGCACCATTGCACCAGCCGTCTCATCTCTCTCCTCTGTTTTGTTCCTGTAGGGCGCTCCACCAGTGATTGCGTTCAATGGCAACCCAGTAGCGGCGCAGGTCTGCTTCTGCATTCCGGTATGCAGGGTAGTATGCGGCAACCTCGGACCAGAATGCAGGCGAATGGTTCAGTTCTTTTCGGTGTGCAAGTTCGTGCACGACCACGTAATCCCTCAGGTGTATTGGCAGGGCATATAGTCTGAGGTTCATATTGAGGTTTCCGGCAGATGAACAGCTGCCCCCCCAGCGGGTCTTTTGCATCCGGATGCTGCAGCGGCCGTAAGAGACGCCCATCTCTTCTGCACGGGCGGTGACGGATGCGGTGATGAGTGTTCGGAAATCTGCGGTCAGATGTGCCCTGAGGGCGGCAGGGTTCGGGGCAATGATCACGTGCTGGTGATGGTCGGTGTGGCAGGAGTCTCCCTCGCGGACGGTGTAGCCGGTGCCAAGGAGCAGCATCTGGTCTGCCGGAGTGGTGCAGCCTGCGGCCATCCGGTTCATTTCCGCCTGGCGGGCGGCGATCCAGTCCGTTTTTTCTGCAACAAATGCTGTTGTGTCAAACCCCCCCTTTGGTGCGGTGATCCGGACGGTTCCGTCGGGCATCACCCGCATCCGGGCATTGCGAACAGGTTTCCGGGTAACGATCACCCGGTATTCATCTGCGGCATGATTCACAAGTGTAGGTTGTTTGCCCGGAAGCGTAATCAAAGGTAACGGTTTACGGGCGGGTTCTATACAAGTTTTACACAAGTTCTCCATTGTTTTTGACCGGACACGAGCCAATGAAAAACAACATCCAAAGATATTGAGGGTATCCCAAATCTCCCAAAACAGAACCAAAAACAGGGGGTGGAGATGATGCCCCCCCTGTTTTGGTAGTCAACCAAATCGTTCAGCCGAGCGCAGGCTTCCCGTCGGCCCAGGTCTCAACCGCTGCACAGATGGCGTCGTCCGTATACGAGGAGACGCGTATCCTGTCACGGGAGAGGGTGACGTAGTAGATTTCGCTGTTCGCATCGTGGCACTTCAGCTTGCAATAGAAGCTGTCCTTCCCGGTGTCGCGGGACTGGGTTCCGCCGATGGCGGTCGCAAGCGTGTCGTCGTCCATGACGTGGCTGGCTACGGTGCCGAATGCAGTGACGGACGCGACCTGCACGGAGACGTCGCCTACCGTGTCGGCCTCGAGGTTTTCGTAGACGATCTTTGCGTCGTAGCGTTCCTGGGAACGGGTAACGGGATCGATTGCTACCCCCCCCTTCTCGGTGTAGGCGGTACAGCCGAAGGGGGGGTTGGTGTCGATGATGTCCTGCACGAGGGCATCGAAGGCGGTGATATCGGCGATGGGGGATGGAAAGATCCCGCACCGCACTTTTGGTGTTGGTGGTCTGGATAAAATCTGCCATGGTTTGGCACTCCTGCCAGCCGGTTCCCGGGGTTCGACTGACATACTATACTATTACTTTGAGTAATATCAATCTGTCCTATCAACGGAATATTCTGCAGAAATGATCCGGCAGGCTGACAGAAACATGAGATAGATTTGAGGGGGGGGAAGGAGCGGGACGCACCGGGAAAATTGTCTGATCGTCATCCGGCATCTGGTGCCGCAACGGGGGTTAAAATTCCGGAAATCGAATCTGGACATTTTTTCTGTTTCCTGCATGAAGAGTGTCCCGGACTACCTGAGAGAAAATTGGGGAGGCCAGCCATGGGCTGACTCACCCCCCCTTTTCTGACGGAAACAGTTACTCAGAGAATTATTACTATAAGTAATGATTATCCCCCCCTTTGCCACCAGAGTCTGTGCAGGGAAAAAATACAACGAAGGGAAGAGAACATGATGGATGATCTGAACACGAAAATTATCGAGACGCACCGTGATGTCAGGTGGCTTTGCCGGACGCTCGAAGAGATGAAGGAGACGGATGCAGACTTCGAGGCCCGCCTGCGTGACCTGGAAGGCTGGCAGGCCGAAAAGGCCGGGCAGAGAAGCGGACGGGGGGGATTGTTGCGGGTGTG
>NZ_BBBG01000021.1 GCF_001315945.1 Methanogenium cariaci JCM 10550
ATCCCAGGTTTCCGCAGGGGGGGGTTGGCACAGCCTGGCACTCAGGGAGGATGGCACGATAGTGGCTTGGGGGGTGACAATGATGATGGACAGGCCACTGCTCCCCCTGGCAGCAATTATACCCAGGTCTCTGCAGGGGGGGTTTGCACAGTCTGGCCCTCCGAGATGACGGCACCATTGTAGCATGGGGGGGACAGAATGATTACGGACAGGCCACCGCCCCCTCCCGGCAGCAATTATACGCAGGTCTCCGCAGGGAGGTGGGCACAGTCTGGCCCTCCGAGAAGATGGCACGATAGTGGGATGGGGGACGGAATGATTTTGGAGTGGCCACCGTTCCCTCCCGGCAGCAATTATACACAGGTCTCCGCAGGGGGGGTTGGCACAGTCTGGCCTCCGGGAAGACAGCAGCATTGTGGGATGGGGGGGGTGGAATAATAAGGGGGGGCAGGCCACCGCCCCCCCCGGCAGTAATTATACGCAGGTTTCCGCAGGGGGGGTGGCCACAGCCTGGCCCTCCGTGAAGATGGCACGATGGTGGCATGGGGGGGTTCTGATGATTCTGGGCGGGCCACCGCTCTCCCCCGGTAGTAATTATACCCAGGTTTCCGCAGGGGGTTGCCACAATCTGGCTCCGGGACGATGGCAGCATTGTGGGATGGGGGGGATGGAATGATGAGGGACAGTGCACCGCCCCCACCGGGAGCAATTATACGCAGGTTTCCACAGGTTGTTGGCACAGTCTGGCGATAAAAGCAGTTCCACCCGCATCCGTAACGGTTGCAAATGTTGCACTCACTATTGATTCGTTTACCGTGCCAGAGACAGTATCTGTCGGTACAAGCGTTGAGGCACGGGCCACTTCTTTGATCCCGGCATGGATACACATACCGCCACACTGGACGGGGGAAATCTGACCAGAGACGATGCGGGCTGCACCATTGATGAACAAAACCGGACAGTCTCCGGGTGTCATGTCTACACAACACCCGGCAGATGTCAGGTAACCCTCACCGTCACCGATGATGGCGGCGGCTCGGCAACGAGGAGCGCCATGATTTCGGTAACAGAGGTTCCGACACCGGAACCAACTGCCACGCAGACACCCGAACCCACCGAAACCCCGGCAGTCCCGGAGTTCCCGATAGCCGTTCCTTCCCTGCTCATTGTCGGGTTTGCGGGTGTTGTCCTGCTGGCACGGCGGAGACAATAATTTACTCCTCTTTTTTCCCGAATCGTTTCCCATATCTTTTTTTAAATACAGGAGATACATGCTCCAGCAGGTTTTAACGCATGGCAACAGAAGAACCACGATATTACGATGTCCGCCATCTGGTCGGGACATCCACCCATATAGATATCGAAAACGGGACCATTGAGGCGGCCGGGCAGTCGTTTGGCGATACGGCGTTTGTCCGTGCCCTCGGTGCCACCGGCTGGGGGGGCATGGTCGCGATCGACAACTTCTCGGATGCCGGGGGGGAGAGCGGTCTTAAGCAGGCGGTGGCGGATGCCCTCGCCCTCTCGCGTGCCACCGGAGAACGGGTCGAACTCGCCGATGTGAAGACCGGCATCCTGCCGGTTCCCGCCATAAAAGAGGACCCGCGTGATATATCCCTTGAAGAGAAAACCGAACTTCTGGCCGCGATAGAGTCCGCCGCCCGCCTTTCGGGTATCGTCAATACCCGTGCCCGCTATATCGAGTCCGAGGGGGGGACGGTGCGGTTCATGGACTCCTCCAGCAACGAATATCAATACGAATCGCTCCGGTCGGGCTACTCCATTCTTGCGGTCGCGGGCAAAAACGGCGAGATGCAGCAGGCACGGGAGAGCGAACATGCGATCACCGGCCTGAACCTGCGCCACAAAGAGGAGAAAGGCCGGGAAGCAGCCGAACGTGCCCTGCTGCTCCTGGACGCGGCACCCGCACGGGGGGGTGGCACGATGCATGCCATCCTTGACCAGGAACTTGCCGGAGTCTTTGCCCATGAGGCCATCGGGCATGCCAGCGAGGGGGGGATCTTGTCAAGGAAGGGGGGGTCTCGGTGATCAAGGATATGATCGGCAAAGAAATTGCCAACACCGTGGTGAGCGTCATCGATGACCCCCACCTACCGGAGTTCGGGTTTATGCCGGTGGATGCCGAGGGCAGTGCCGTGAAGCGAACCGAGATCATCCAAAACGGCGTGCTGAAAAACTTCCTGCACAGCCGGGAGACCCTTGCCGCCGTCGGTAACGGTGAGGCCGGGCATGCCCGTGCCGAGGGAGGTGCTTCACCCATCGTCCGGATGTCAAACACCTTTATTGAGAACGGGGGGGATGCCACGATGGACGAACTCCTGGAAGGCTGTAAGAACGGCATTCTTTTGAAAGGTTCCCGCGGCGGTCAGGTGGATCCGGGCCGGGGGGGAGTCTTCCAGTTCAACGCCGAATATGGCTATCTGATCGAAGACGGCGAACAGCAGGGCATGGTGCGGGATGTATCCCTGTCGGGAGATATTCTCTCGACGATGCACAACATCACCCTCTGCGGAACCGACCGGAAGATGACACCGGGATACTGTGGCAAAGGCGGGCAGAGTGTGCCCGTCACCGACGGGGCGCCGCATATTCTCTTACGAAACGCGGTGGTAGGTGGTCGCCATGCATAATGCAGCCGACTACACGGATCTCGTGGAGACCATCCTTGCAAAGGCCGGACATGAGGCAGACGAAGCCGAGGTCTATATCGGGGGGGTCTCGGATTCCGTCTCCCTTGAACTGCGTCGCAGTCAGGTGGGAGAAGCGGAGAAGGCGGTCGGCTGGGCACTGGCCATCCGCACCATCACCGACGGGCGTATCGGCGCCTCGATGACAACAACCCCCGCCCGCTGGGAGGACTGTCTTGCGGCAGCTCTCGCCTCCGGACGTATCGCCGACCCACAGCCATGGGAAGGTCTGCCGGAACCGGTGGAATTCTCCCGTGAGATCGACGTGTATGACCCGTCCCTCACAGTAGACGCCGAAACGGCAACCGGTCTGATCACCTCCCTGTGCACGGCTGCAGAGTGCGGCACGGCGGATATTGCCGGTGGCGGTGTCTCCCTTGGCAGGGGATCTTCCCTGATCGCAAACACAAACGGGGTCTTCTACACTCGTGAGAGCACGTCGGCCTCCGCCTCGCTTGAGGTCATTAACGGAACCTCGACCGGCTATGAGTTTGACCATGTCAGCCACCTCCGGGATATCGACACCCAACGGGTGGCAGAAGAGGCGGTTTTCCAGGCGGACTACTGCTGATGCCGGGGGACATCGACTCCTGTACCGCGGATGTTGTCCTCACCCCCCCGACGGCGCTGTCATCGCTTATTGGCGGCATCCTTCTGCCCGCTCTCTCGGGCCGGACGGTCCATGCCGGGCGGTCATTTTTAGCCGACAAAAAGGGTGTCGCCTGCATGGATCCCTCCCTTGTCGTCTACGACGATCCCTACGTGGGCACCAGGCAACCCGCTGGGACGCCGACGGCGTGGCCACCCGCAGGCTCGACTACATCGGGGAAGGCACGGTGCAGTCCTTTGCCTACGACCTGCGTACCGCATACCGCTACGGGGAGACCTCAACCGGCAGTGCGGTACGCGGCGGCGCCGGTGGTGCTCCCGTGATCGGCGTGCACTGCCTGAAACTCGACGCCCGCCGCGAGGCGGTCCGCGAAGAGAAGGCGGTGCTCGCCCATGGCCTGATTGGCGCCCATACCGCCAATACCATCACCGGTGACTTTTCGGTTGAACTCTCCAACGCCGCCTGGGTGGAGGATGGCGAGTACGGCGCACCCATCCGCTCCGGCATGCTCTCCGGCAACCTCTTTGCGATGCTCGCGGATATCGCCGGTGCCGGTGAAGAACAGCGGGAGATCGGCAGGATGACCCTGCCCGAAGTAAGGTTCAAGAGCCTTCATATCATTGGTAAATAGGAATGATTGAAACCATACTCACACTGGGTATCGCCGTTGCGATCGCAGTGGCCCTCTGGTACTTCCTCAAGAATGTCGGCAAACTGATCATCAACTCCGTGGTGGGTATCATCCTTTTGCTGGCCTTCAAGTTCTTTAATATCATGGGGGGGATGGGGGGGGACATCCCCCGTCTCCCTTGCATCCATCCTCATCTGTGCACTCGGCGGCATTCCGGGATTTGTCATCCTGCTGTTGCTCAATGCACTGGGAATAAACGTATAATATCTGAACCGAGGGGGGGCATGCCCCCCCCGTATTTTTTAAAAAAGAGAACGGGTGTCAGAATACGCTCGCTTCGTTGTAGACGTTCACCCGGTCCTGAAGAATCTCGTAGGGTTTTATTTCGCGGGAGTGATTGCTCCGTCGCATCTTGACCACCTCGATGGACATATGCACTTCGGTGAAGTCCTCCGGCCGGATGTAGCGGAGAACGACCACAGTGTCCGAGAGGTATTCGATCAGCCCGTATTTGCTCGCGTACGAGTCCGTGGTGCTGGTCTCGCTGGTCAAAAGGAAGTTCGCATTCAGGTCACGGAGGAGTTCGATAAAATAAAACATCTCCCGGCGCCGCTCGGACGGGTCGTCGTAGAGACCTTCAAAGAGCGATATGGGGGGGTCGATGACCACTCGGGTGGCACCGATGGTGGTGATCAGCTCCGGCAAGTCCTTTTTGATGGAGTTGATGGAGAGATTAAAGTCGGTGGGATCGAGTTTTATCACAAAGAGCGATTCATCCCGGTACTTGTCAACCCTGAACCGCCGGTCAGCCATGATGTCATAGATACGGTCCTCCCGCTCCTCCAGACTGAAATATATCACCTTCTCACCCTGACGCAGCCCTTCGTAGATGAACTGAAGGGCAAAGGTCGTCTTGCCGGTGCCGTATGTGCCGATTAAAGAGCAGATGCTCTTGCGGACAAGCCCTCCGCCGAACATCTCGTCCAGACCTTTGATACCAAACGGTATGCGTTCCATGTTCTATATCACCATCCTGATATTGCTTACTTCAAACCCGCCGTCGGCGGTAATTCTGACGGCAAACTTTACGAAGTCATGCTCCTCAAGAGAAGGCATAACGATGCGGAACTTCTCGATGAACATCACCCGCTGCCGCCGTCTGCCGCCGGTCTCCTCCCATTCAAAGTTGATCACCGCGTCACAGCAGTCCTTGATCTCTGCCATTCTCCGTGGTTCCAGGATGGAATTCGATATGAGCAGATAATAGGTCGTATTCCAGTGCTTTGAGACCCGTTGCAGCCCCCGCAGAAAACTGATGAACTGGTGCCATTCATTCTCGGTGGTCGCCTGTGTGGCGATTTCGGTGAGGGAATCAAGGACGATCAGACTGCCTTCGGTAATCGTTCCCAGCTGATTGGTGAGTTCCGCGAGCAGGCTCTCCGGTTCCCGGTGCCTGCTCCGGAGGGTCTCTACGATATCAGTCTTGCTGTACCATTCCCTTGGGACGACCGAGGCGTCAAAGTAGATCTTGGAAAGATCGATGAAGCGTACGGCCCCCCGTCAAAGACTCATCATCCGCCCGGAAGGAGAGTTCAATTTCACGGCGAATCGCAGACGCAAGTTTGGTGAAGGTGATGTAGACGATCTCCTCCGGGTGGCGAATCCGGTCCTGATTGTCCTGTTGTCCGTTTTTCTTTCTTTGGGCGTGATGAAGGACCGAGCTATACACAAACTCCATATTTCCACCGCCCGGCTCGCCGGGAAGAAGGATCAGTGACCCGAGAGGAACTCCTCCGCTGAGGACCGGGTCGAAGGAAGGAATCTCTGTTGGCATGTGCTTCATTCGAGAATCCTGCATACTACTGCTCTTTCTTTCTTTACAGATTCATTAATCTTGTTCTGTGATGTTCCCTTTGGGACATTTTTATAGCACAGGGGGGGATCTATTGTTTTGATAAGAAGACCTGTTTTGGTTTTTGCCGTGATTGTAGCGGAGAAATAGGGAGGATATAATATGGCTGAAGAGGGCAGGATACCGGCAGAGGCTGTGGAAGGGACGACAACACCGGTGACATCGGCATCGGATGCATCCCTCGAATTCCGTCCCCCGGAGAGTGTGGATATTCCTGATGTCCGGGACCTGCCGGAGACAGCAGGGAGACCCGCCACGGCAGGGGGTGCGGCAGCATCCGCTGATGTGATCACCGACCCGAAACAAAAAAAGAAGTGGATCGGGCTTCTGGCGGGTCTGCTGCACCGGGTGAGAAGACGGCTCCCCCCCCTATGATCCCGAGACCCACGGGCCGCTTGTGGATGCGCTGGTCCCGGAAGGTTACACTCTGGTGGAGCGCTACTGGATCGTGCCCGGCTGTTCCGAGGTGATGATCGTCGAGAACGGGGGGGTGACCCGGCAGTATGAATATCATCTCAATGAACCCGAGCTGAGTGAATTTGAGTATGAAATTGTCGAACGCCTGCACGCCGACCTGCGTGATGTGCTCATTCTCACCGATGACGAGGTGCGGCAGAACCATGATGCGGTGCTCCGTTCCAAGAGCATCGGTCTGTTGGACGACTACGGCATCACCCTCACCCCCCCGTTGTCCTATTACCGGGTCATGTACTACATCGACCGCAACTTCCTCGGCTGGGCCCGTCTTGACCCGCTGATGAAGGACGCGAAACTGGAGGACATTTCCTGTGACGGCATCGGGGGGGTACCGGTCTTTCTCTACCACCGTATCTACCGGAATGTGCAGACCAATGTCCGGTTTGACGAGGCATCCCTGAACTCGCTTGCCATCCGTCTCTCTCAGCGGTCGGGGAAGCACGTCTCCATATCAAACCCGGTGCTCGACGCCACTCTGCCGGACGGGTCACGCCTGCAGCTCACCTATGGCAGTGAGGTGACGACGCGGGGCACCTCGTTTACCATACGCAAATTCCGTCATGAACCCTTCTCGCCGGTTGAACTGATAATGCGGGGTACCTTCTCGGCAGAAGCGCTCGCCTACTTCTGGCTGGGTATCGAGAATAACAAGAATCTGCTCTTTGTGGGCGGGACCGCGTCCGGGAAGACCTCATCCCTGAATGCCGTCTCTCTCTTTCTTCCCACCCTCTCCAAGGTGGTCTCCATCGAGGATACCCGTGAGATAACCCTCTTTCACGACAACTGGATCGCATCGGTCACCCGCGATGCGATTACCGATACCTCCGCGTCCAAAATTGATATGTTCGACCTGCTGAAGGCGGCGATGCGCCAGCGGCCGGAGTATATCATCGTGGGCGAGGTGCGTGGCAGTGAGGCGCAGACCCTGTTCCAGGCGATGAACACAGGGCATACCACCTTCTCAACGATGCACGCGAATGATGTGGACTCCGCCATCCACCGGCTGGAAAACCAGCCGCTCAATGTGCCCCCCCGGAATATGGTGCAGGCGCTGGACATCGTGAGCATTCAGGCGCTCACCTACATCGGGCGGGAACGGGTCCGCCGGTCAACCGAGATCGTGGAAATCGCGGGTATTGATCCCGGCACGGGCAACCTCCGGGTGAACACGGTCTTTTCCTATGACCGGTGGCGGATCAGTTCAGCTACAGCGGGCGGTCGCTCGTCTATGCGGCCATCATGGAGCAGCGGGGGGGCTGGACGTATGACGCCCTCACCCGTGAGGTGGGCCGGCGTGTGGCGGTGCTGAATGCGATGAAGGACCAGAATATTATCGACTATATTGAGGTATCACGCATTCTCATGGCCTATGGGATTGATGCGGACTCCGTGATGGCCTCGATTGACGATCTGAAACAGGCAATGATATGATCATAGACTGGTATGCACACTGGGCAATCCGGCGGCATCCGGAGAAGTACCGGGCGGTGCGTCTGGACCTCTTCTCCGCACGGGCCGGGCTGACGATTGAGCAGTATCTCACCTACTGTGTGTTGATTTCCCTTTCCTTCGGGGCGGTCCTCGGCATCATCGGCTACCTGATCGCGATGATGCTCTTCTTCCCCCCCGAGATGCATACCAGCCTCTTCAATATCTTTGGCACCACAATTCCTGCGGTCACGATCAGTCAGCCCCCCCCTCTGCCGGAGATCCTGCAGCGCAGCCTTGTTGCCCTGATCTTCTCTGTCACTGCCGCCCTTCTGATATATCAGCTGCTGCTCCGCTATCCGGGATGATGAAGAACAACCGCTCGGTCCGGATTAACCTGACACTCCACAATGCGGTCAGCTATATGTATGCGATGCGCCGGGGGGCCGGGGGGGCGGAAATCCTCCCGATATTCAAATCCCTCTCTGAGAACGCCGACATCTACGGGAGGTGGCCTATGAGTGTCGGCAGGTGATGCGGGACACCGAGTACTTCGGCATGGATGTGGTCAGCGCGATACGCAACCTCTCCCTTTCGACCCCCCCGTCCGAGAAACTCAAGGACTTTCTCGAGGACTTTGTCTCGATCATCGAGTCCGGGGGGAAATGTGGCGAACTTCCTCGGTTCGCGGGTGCGGGTCTATCAGGACGACGCCCAGTTCGAGCAGAAACAGTTTCTGTCCACCCTCCAGCTGGTGGCGGAGTCCTATGTGACCCTCTTTGTGGCAGGTCCACTCTTTTTGATCATTATCATGGTGGTGCTGGGTCTGATGGGGGGGCAGACCTCCACGGTCCAGCTGAGTGCCATTATCTATGGGCTGATTCCCATCGGTTCCCTGATCTTCATCATCTTTGTGGACCTGATCTCCCTGCAAACCGATAATGTGCGGCGGACGACCCGGCAGGTGGTGCTGCACGAGTACCGGGATGTGCGGGTAGTAGTACAGGAGAGCGATAAAATGCACTTGTCCCATCTCCGCCGCAAAGACCAGTGGAAGCATGTCCGGGAATTCGTCCGCCACCCTTTCGCCTGGTTTATGACCGATGTGAGGCGGACGTTTTATGTCAGCGTTCCTTTGATGCTCTGCTATCTCGCCTCCATCTACCTGATGGTGCCGCAGTATCGGGACTTTGAGCTCTACCTGAATGTGGTCGACGATCACCTGATCATCGCCCTCCTGATCGTGCTGGTGCCCTATGCGCTGCTCTTTGAACTCTGGAGACGGAAGGTTCGTGGTATTGAAGAGAGCATCCCGGAATTCCTTTCCCGTCTCTCCGGCATCAACCGGGTCGGGCTGACCCCGGCACGGGCGATCGCGGTCCTTGAGAAGACCAATCTGGGCCTCATCTCCTATGAGATTCACCGGATCAAACGGGATCTGGACTGGGGCGGTCTCTTTACGGATGCCCTCATCCGGTTTGAACACCGGGTGCAGACGGCGGCCATCGCCCGGAACGTGACGCTGATCACCAAGGCGAGTGAGATGACCGGGGATATCGCCGAGATCCTTTCGATTTCCGCAAACGATGCGAGGATGTCCGAGACCCTGAAACGCGAACGTCTCGCTGACATGATCATCTACATCATCGTCATCTACCTCGCCTTTGCCGTCTTTGTCTTTGTGGTGATCGTGTTAGACTGGAATTTCCTTTCCACCCTGCGGGATATCGGGGGCCGGCGGGGGGTATGGAGAATATCCCCCCCTCCTCGATGCTGGCGATCACCGAGGCGGGCACGCTCGCGATCATATCCCGTCTGCTCTTTCATGCCTGTATCATCAATGCCATCTTCTCCGGTCTGATCGCAGGTCAGATGGGCGAGGGCTCGATACCGGCGGGAGTGAAGCATACCGTGATAATGCTTGTCATCTCACTTATTATATTCAACTTGGCATTCTAAAGGCGGGACGATGAAACGGCTGACACGGACGGATGAAGACGGTATGATGGGAATTGAGGCGGCGATCATACTGATTACCGCCATTGTGACGGCATCGGTGCTTGCAGGGGGGGTTCTGCTGCATATGGGATATTTCTCGGCGGAGAAGACCCGTTCGGTGGCTTATGAAGGGGTCGGCCAGGTGGGGGGGACGACGGTCGTAACGCTGGGCAGCATTCACGGCGTGGAACGCGGGGGAGAGTCTGGGTGCCTTACGGGTGACCTTTGTCATCCCGGCGGGCAGTGATATGGTTGATTTCTCTGCGGTGCAGGTGACCGTGGCGGTGCCGGACAAAATTCTTGCCATTCCCGCCGCCGACCCGCTGGTGGCGGCGTCGCCTGCGGCCGGCAGCTGGGGGGGCATCATCCGCCAGGTGCCTGCGGGGGGGGAGATCTGCTTCTGGAGGACAACGAACGGTTCACCATCGAAGTCTCTCTCCCGGCAGGAGAGGAGATCCCGGTGAAAAGTGAATATGTGCTCTCCGTAATTCTGGCGGATGGAAGCACCTGGCGGTTTGCCGGGGGGGTGGTCCCTTCCAAGACCGATCCGGTGATGATCCTTTCCTGAACGCGGGGGGAAACGAAGGGGGGGGTGATCAGGCTTATATTCGCTGATGCCGTAAGATCATCTGGTGATACCAGATGTGTTCAACAGGTGGTCCCATTGACGTCGAACTCGACGAGGGACTCAAAGGAAAAAAATATCGCTGTAATGACTGCGGGACGGTGTTTGAGGCGGTCGGCCGCCACCCGGTCTGTCCGTCCTGTCAGTCCGAGAATGTGACCGAGGTATGAAGGTCCCGCTCTCCTCCGGCTACCTGCTCATCCGGGGGGGAGATACCTCTTTTTTTCTGGTCGCCCGGTCAAAGGAGACCTTCGCCCTGCCCATCGAGACGTCGGATGCCGAGGTCTTTCAGGGGGGGTGCACCGGGGGGGAGACCTGATCGTCGTCTCGGCACCGGAGGGGGGGGAGACCCCGAACAGGCACGGCTGCTCTGTGAACTGGTGCGCAGCTACCGTCAGCCGCTGGTGGTGCTGCCGAAGGGCATCCGGGCACATCGCGTCTGCGGATGGTGCTCTCGGTCGCCCCCCCCGTATCATGCCGCGGACGGATATCGTGCGGGGCACGCACCCCCCCGATCAGGATGTGATCTGTTCGTCCGGGGAACTCTCCCGTCTGGAGATGGCGGCGGAGGGGGAATCTGTCTCCCTCTCCGGGTTTGACCCGGAGACGATGACGCTTTGGGTATTTCCGTTGGGACCTCTGCCGACGGGGTCTGCATCCATGGACGAGTATCTCTTCTCTCCCGGCAGATGACTGACCTGTTCGTTTAGACAACAGAAGTGACGGACGGGGGGTGGGGGGTCGGTATGCCAACCCGAATCTACCAGACCGGGACGGGTCTCCCTTCCGGTATGTCCCGGACATTGGTCTGAAGATTTTCTAAAATCCCGCTTTTTTAAAACAGACAGATACCATCCGACTGATTCTCTGATAAGAGGCATACGGCCCTGTTCTGAGCCGAAAATAACAACCATTAATACATTTCCTTTTCATGAGTTAATGTATTGCCGTGAGAGGAGGGATGGATGAAGACCGAGGTCTTACAAAGCATCAAAAAGACAGAAGAAGAAAGCAGATCCTTGATTCAGGCTGCGCGTGAGCAGAAAGCCAAAATGTTGGCTGATGCGCGCACGGAAGCCGAAAATCTGATTGCGAAAGAGACTGAAGGTGCTGAAGAGTACAAAGCCAAGCGGATTTCTGACGCGCACGCCGGGGCTGTGAAAAAGAGTGCTGTTATCATCGCAGATGGTGAAAAACAGGCAGCAGCGGTGCGGGCAGATTCGAAAAAGAACCTTGAAGAAGCGGTTGACCAGCTCGTGAACCATTTCAAGGTGAAGCTCAATGTTTGAAGCGCAAAGGATGAGCAAGCTGCTTATTGCAGCGTCGAAAGACCAGCTTGAGGCCGTAGTACGTGAGTTGTACCGCCACAACGTCTTCCATATCGAAGATTTTGTGGAATCGAATGCACAGGGACTGGAGGGATGTAAGATTGGCATGCCTCTGTCTGGAGCGAGTGAATCATCATCCGAGCTCGTTCGTATCCGGTCGATTGAGAACACCTATGGTGTCTCTTCCAAGGACATGGATGCAGGCGAACAGAAGGTGCTGACATCCGAGGTCCGGCAGCGTATCGAGCGCGAGCTGTCGACCATTGAAGAGGAAGCAGCCGCATTCTCCGAGGAGAGAATCTCGCTTGAGAGCACCATTCGTGATTACGAGACACGGATTGCAGAACTGAAACCCTTTACCGTATTTCCGGCAAACCTTGCCGACCTGAAGGGATTTGAGAATTTTGCAGTCTTTGCAGGGCTTGTTCCTGCACATGTCAGTCTCAGCGTTCCGAATGAGACGTTCATCACCGCATTTGATAAGAGCAATCTTCTGATTGCCGTTGTCCTCCGTGAAAACGCTGAAGAGACCGAGAAGGAACTCTTCGATGCAGGGTTCCAGCCCGTTCCGATTCCGGACGAGGATGGCACTGCAGGGGGAACGGACGGTATGGTATACTCATGAGATTACCCGTCTGGAGGGGGGACCTCGAGGCGGTTTCCGGGCGAATTATTGCCCAGAAAGAGAAAAACGCAACGTTTCTGGTGGCATGCGATGAACTTCTCACGGCAGAAGTGGAGCGTGCGGAAGCACCGCTTCGGTTCGCCACCACAGAAGAGACGTTTGTAGCAGAAGGCTGGGTTCCTGCCGATACGGTAGCGGCACTCACGTCAGATCTGCAGTCGGCAACCGACGGTAAAATCTTCATCTCCGAGGCCGAGTTCGACCCCGTTGAAGAAGCTGTTCCGGTCGAGTACCACAACCCAGATTTCTCGAAGCCGACCGAGATGCTGATGGACATCTATTCCCGTCCGCAGTATGGTGAATTTGATCCGACCATTTTCGTTTCTATCGTCTTCCCGATATTCTTCGGTTTCATCCTTGGTGATGTCGGATACGGTATTATTCTCCTCGCACTCGGATACTATCTCAGGAAATTCCTGAAGGACGATGCAGGACAAAAACTTCTCGATGTGTTCAGAAACGCAAGTATTTCGAGTATTATCTTTGGTCTGATATACAGTGAGTTCCTTGGGTTTGCCCTTCCGTGGGACCCGATTGGAATTAATCGTCACTTGAATATCGGCAGCCATGCAAGCGGCCATGGGCCCGATGCAGTGCTGATGCTCGTTCTTACCGCCTGGATCGGTATTCTTCACATCACACTCGGCAGAATGCTTCATATGTACAACGCATCAAAGATGATGAAGCCGGGCAAACACCGGAGCAAAGTTATCTTCGGCCAGCTCGGCTGGATTCTTGTGATGTGGGGTATACTTCTGATGCTGTGGTCTCTCTTCGAGATGCCGCTGATGCCGGTGCTCGCCGGATACCCTGCAGTCTTTGCAGGTATCAATGGATTTGGAATAGCAGGCGCTGTTCTTCTTCTGGTGGGTGTTGTCGGAATCGGGCAGGATTCCGTGCTTGAACTCATGGAACTTCCGACCGTTATCAGTCACGTGCTGTCCTACACACGTCTTGCCGCAGTGGGTCTGTCATCCGTTGCGATTGCAATGGTCACAAACTACATCGCAATCGAACTGATCATTGAGCCACAGCTCGCAAGTCTGAGCATTTTCGGAATTGTTATCATCTTAGTCGGAATTGTGATCTTTTTGATCGGCCACGTCCTCAATACCGCACTGGGTATTATGGGCGGCGGTTTACACTCAATTCGTTTACACTACGTCGAATTCTTCACCAAGTTCTACACTGGTGGAGGCAAAAAATACAACCCATTTGGAAAATTACGCAAATTTACGGAGGATTAAAATATGGCAGTTGAAACTATGACCATTGAAGTCGCACAGGCATCGGCAGTTGGATTTAAGGCAATTGGTGCAGGTCTCGCAGTAGGCCTTGCCGGTATGGGTACCGGTCTCGCACAGCTCGGTATTGGTGGCGCAGCAGTTGGTGCAACCGCAGAGAACAAAGAGATGTTCGGTCTCGCATTGCTCTTTACGGTTATTCCGGAGACAGTCGTTATCTTTGGTCTTGTTATCGCACTCCTGCTCTTATTCTGAGGACTGACGAATGGCATTGGATGCTGTAGTCGGTGAAATCCGGGACAAGGGCATCAGGGAGTCCGAGGCGATCAAGAGCGAAGCCAAGGCGGAAGTCAGCGTAATCCTTGCAGAGGCACAGGAGCAGGTCATCGCGATCAAGACGGCAGTGGAAGAGGAGGTTAATCGCCAGAAGGGCTATATCATGGCCCAGGAGGTTGCCGCCGCCAATCTGTCCGTGAAGCGTGAGACGCTCAATGCCCAGAAGGACGTCCTCGATGAGGTCTACGCCCGGGTCGTCGCAGATATTGCGGCGCTGCCGGAGGAATTCCACCGAAAGGCCGTCCGCGAACTCTGCAAGTCCGCGGCAAAAGAGCTTGGCGAAGGAGTCTTCTACTGCAATGAACGTGACGTTCATGCGGTTGAGGACGCGCTATCGAGCCTGAAGACCCTGTCCGGGTTCTCACTGGCAGGAACAAAAGACATATCCGGCGGTATCATCGCGGAGAGTGCGGACGGAGCGCTGCAGCTTGACTGCAGTTACTCCACCTTCATCTCCGAAGTATGGGAGTCCGGATTAAAGGATGCATCAGATATCCTGTTTCGGTAGGTATGGGGGGGGATATATACATGAGTTCAGTTAGCACAACTGGCCCTGCTCCCTACATCTATTCGAGCACCCGTATGCGTGTCCGGAAGGCAAAGCTGATCGGTCACGACGAATATATGCGGATGCTCAATATGAGCCTGCCCGAGATCACCCGTGCTATTGAGGAGATGGAGTATAAGGCGGAGATTGATGAGCTTGCCTCATCGTTCTCCGGTCTTGACCTTGTTGAGGTCGCTCTTTCCTGGAACCTTGCAAAGGAGTTCCAGAATGTCCTCGGTATCATGCCCGGTCTGATCAAGAAGTTCACGGCAAGCTACCTGCAGCACTGGGATATCTATAATGTCCTCACCATTCTCCGCGGCAAGACCCAGGGGGGGTCCGTGCGGGGGGGAAAATAAAAGAGGTCCTTATCCCGGCAGGCAGCCTTGACCGTGTCGTTCTCGACCGTCTCCTGGCGGAGGATTCACCCGAGCGTATCGTAGAGGCCCTGTCTTCATGGTCCCTCTACCCGGTACTCGAGCGTGAGTTCCCTGCTGCAATGGAGAAGGGTGCATTCGGCGATCTTGAAAATGAACTTTTCAAGGCGTTTTATCGCTATATTCTCAAGCAGACATCAAGTGGAGTGAAGGGCGGGAAACCGTTCCGCGACTACCTGAAGCTTGAGATAGACCTCCTGAACATCAAGACGGTCGTTCGCCTCCATAAGGGCAATGTCCGGGAAGATGTGCGTGTGCTGATGGTCGAAGGCGGCAGTTTATCGGTTGATGAACTGGTTCGTCTGGCCTCTTCAGAGAGCATGGAGGAGATTCTTGAAGGGATCAAGAAGCGGTATCCGGAAGGCCCCCCCATTGGGGGGGAGCTGATGGATGCGGCTGACAAGAGCATGCCGCTGCATGAGATGGAGAATGCTCTCACGCGGGTGATGCTCGATCAGATGGACCGTATCTCGAAGAGATATCCGTTCTCTATCTGTCCGACCCTTGTCTACCTGAAGCGCAAGCGCTACGAGGTGGCAAACCTCCGGGCGATTGCCCGTGGTAAGGAGTCCGGACTTCCCGGAGAGACGATCGCCGAATTTCTGGTGGTGTGATAGGTAATGGAGATAGCAGTAGTCGGAAACAGTGACTTTATTCTCGGGTTCAGGCTTGCGGGTGTCGAAAAGACCGTGGCCGCCGAGGATGACGCTTCACTCACGGATGCCGTGACCCGGCTGATGGCGGATGAGACCGTGGCGATACTGGTCATCCGCAGCAGCGATATGGGGACGCCTTCCTGAGCGCTGCAGGCGGAGCTTGGCGAGTCTGTCAAGCCAACCGTCGTGTCAATCGGCGGAGAGGTCGGCGGGGGGGTATCAATGCGTGATAAAATTAAGAGAGCAGTGGGTGTTGATTTGTGGAAGTGAAAGAAAATTCGAACGGAATACTTAAGCGCATCTCCGGGCCGGTTGTCACCGCAGTCGGTCTGAATGCACACATGTATGATGTGGTGCAGGTCGGAGACGAGAAGCTTATGGGTGAGGTCATCAGGATTGAGGAAGACAGAACCATCATCAGGTCTACGAGAATACCTCCGGTATCAGACCGGGAGAACCTGTCTCGAACACCGGCCTCTCTCTGGCAGTTGAGCTCGGACCGGGCCTTCTGACCAGTATCTATGATGGAATCCAGCGTCCGCTGGAGGTCCTTGTTGACAAGATGGGCAATTTCATTGAGCGGGGGGGTGTAACCGCACCCGGTCTCTCGCATGAGAAGCTTTGGGAATTTGTCCCGACGGTCAAGAAGGGCGACACCGTGGTACCAGGTATGGTCATCGGTGAAGTACAGGAGACCAACATTCTCACCAAGATCATGGTCTCCCCGCGGTCGAAAGGCGGTAAGGTAACCGAGATCAAGTCCGGTGAGTTCACCATCGACGATGTGGTCTGCACCCTCGACACTGGTGAAGAGATTAAGATGATGCAGGTCTGGCCTGTACGTGTTCCACGTCCGGTGACAGAAAAGCAGAATCCGGACATTCCGCTGGTCACCGGTCAGCGTATCCTCGACGGTCTTTTCCCCATTGCAAAGGGCGGTACCGCCGCTATTCCCGGTCCGTTCGGATCCGGAAAGACGGTCACCCAGCAGGCACTGGCAAAGTGGTCTGACGCACAGATTGTGGTCTACATCGGCTGCGGTGAACGCGGTAACGAGATGACCGAAGTTCTGACCGAGTTCCCTGAGCTTGAGGACCCGAAGTCCGGAAAGCCTCTGATGGAGAGAACGGTGCTCATTGCAAACACGTCCAACATGCCTGTTGCCGCACGTGAAGCAAGTGTATACACCGGTATCACCATCGCAGAGTACTTCCGTGATATGGGATTCGATGTCTCTTTGATGGCAGATTCAACCTCCCGCTGGGCAGAAGCAATGCGTGAAATTTCTTCACGTCTTGAAGAGATGCCCGGTGAAGAGGGATATCCTGCATACCTTGCAGCCCGTCTGTCCGAGTTCTATGAGCGTGCCGGTCATGTCGAGACTCTGAACCATGAGTCCGGATCGGTTACCGTTATCGGTGCGGTTTCCCCCCCGCCCGGTGGTGACTTCTCTGAACCGGTTACACAGAACACGCTTCGTATCGTGAAGTGTTTCTGGGCACTGGACGCAAAGCTGTCCCAGCGCCGTCACTTCCCTGCAATCAACTGGCTGAACTCATACTCGCTCTACCTGGACACTCTGTCCTCATGGTATGACGAGAATGTGTCACCGGAGTGGAATGGTCTGCGTGTCTGGGCGATGGAAGTCCTCCAGAAGGAAGCAGAACTGCAGGAAATCGTGCAGCTCGTCGGTTCCGACGCACTGCCTGATGAAGAGCAGATCACCATTGAAGTGGCTCGTATGCTGCGTGAAATTTTCCTTCAGCAGAATGCGTTCGACCCGGTCGACACCTACTGTTCGACGGAAAAGCAGTATGACATCATGAAGTCCATCAAGGTCTACGCAGAACTTGCTTACGGCGCCCAGAGAATTGGCGTGCCACCGGCAAAGATCGTGACAATCGTTTCGAAGAACGATCTGCCACAGGTGAAGTTCATGAAGGACTACAAGAGCGAGATTGTCCGCATTACCAAGGCAATGGAAGCTGAAGTCGGCACCCTCAGGGAGGCATACCAGAAATGAAAGAATATCGCACGATCAACAAGATCGCAGGCCCGCTCGTCTTTGTAGAAAAGACCGAGCCGGTCGGCTACGAAGAGCTTGTCAACATCGTCCAGTCAGATGGTACGGTGAAGCGTGGTCAGGTGCTCGATACGTCTGATGATTTCGTGGTTGTTCAGGTCTTTGAGTCCACTGCCGGTATCGGTAAGGACTCTGGTGTCCGCTTTACCGGCGAGACCATCAAGATGCCTGTCGGCCGTGACATGCTCGGACGTATCCTGTCCGGTGCAGGTAAGCCCAAGGACGGCGGCCCGGAGATTGTTCCGGAGAAGCGCCTCGACATCGGCGGAGCGGCGATTAACCCCCCCTACGCCCGTCAGTCACCTGCGGATTTCATCCAGACCGGTATTTCCACCATCGACGCGACAAACACGCTTGTGCGTGGTCAGAAGCTCCCGATTTTCTCGGGATCCGGTCTGCCCCCCCACAACGAAATTGCGCTGCAGATTGCCCGTCAGGCACGGGTGCCCGGCTCCACTGAGGAGTTTGCGGTGGTATTCGCTGCAATGGGTATCACGAAGGAAGAAGAGAACCAGTTCATGGCTGACTTCGAGCGCACGGGTGCTCTCGAACACGCTGTGGTGTTCCTGAACCTTGCAGATGACCCGGCAGTCGAGCGTATCATCACGCCCCCCCGTCTGGCACTGACCACCGCTGAGTACCTGGCATTCGAGCTGGGTTACCATGTGCTGGTTATCCTCACCGATATGACCAATTATTGTGAGGCTCTCCGTCAGATCGGAGCGGCCCGTGAGGAAGTGCCCGGACGTCGTGGATATCCGGGATACATGTACACCGATCTTGCATCGCTCTATGAGCGTGCCGGTCTGATCAAGGGCGAGAAGGGATCCGTGACCCAGTTGTCCATCCTTACGATGCCCGGTGACGATATCACGCACCCGATTCCTGATCTGTCCGGATATATTACGGAAGGCCAGATTGTGGTCAACCGTGATCTCCACCGGAAGGGTATCTACCCGCCGATCAATGTGCTGCCATCCCTTTCCCGTCTGATGAACAACGGTATCGGCGAGGGCAAGACCCGTGACGATCACAAGAAGGTCTCTGACCAGATGTATGCAGGCTATGCGGAAGGAAACGATCTCCGTGGACTTGTCGCCATTGTCGGTAAGGACGCACTCTCGGATCGTGACCAGCGGCTTCTTGAGTTCGCTGATCTCTTCGAGGGGGGGAAGTTTGTCCGCCAGGGCCATGACGAGAACCGGACGATTGAGGACTCACTCGATCTCGGATGGGAACTCTTGTCCACTCTGCCGGAAGAGCTGCTTGTCCGTATCGACCGTGACCTGATTCAGAAATACCACCCGAAGTACCGCAAACAGGGGGGGGCATAATCACCCATGGCGCTGAAAGATGTGAAACCAACCCGGTCCGAGCTGATTGGCCTCAAGAGGAGGGTCAAGCTCTCGGAGCGTGGCTACAACATCCTTAAAATGAAGCGCGACGGGCTGATCCTTGAGTTCTTCAAGGTGCTGGAAGAGGCGAAGGGAAGCCGGGACGCAGTCGGCGAGAAGTACGAGCGTGCCCAGCAGATGATTGCCCTTGCCAACACCGTTGAGGGAGCAATCGGGGTAAAAGCGGCGGCAATGTCTGTCCGTGAGAAACCCCCCCAGCTCACTTTAAAACAGAAGAATATCATGGGCGTTGTTGTCCCTGAGATCGAAGCGTCCAAGGTGAAAAAGAACCTTGCCGAGCGCGGCTATGGCGTGCTCGGGACATCCGCGGTCATTGATGAGACTGCGAATGCCTTTGAGGAACTGGTCGATGAGATCATCCGGGCTGCTGAGATTGAGACGACGATGAAGCGGCTCTTAAACGAAATCGAGAGCACGAAACGCCGTGTCAACGCACTTGAGTTCAAGGTTATTCCGGAACTCAAGGAAGCCTCTGCATTCATCAAAATGCGGCTTGACGAAATGGAACGGGACGAGCTCGTTCGCCTGAAGAAGATCAAGCGAAGAGTAAGGCCTGATTTTCTTTTTTTATTTCATTATAATTTCTTTACTCGTGTCTGCTTTTTTAAATAGGGCCTCACCAAGTTCTTTTAACTGGGCGGAAAAGGAATGCTCGGAATAACCTGCAAGAAATGCCAGTGCACAGTAAAACATGACTGTTTGTGGGGGGGTGAAAAGTTCTGTACTTGCAGGAACACCAGAAAGTGTCATGAGGCCGCCGGCAACAAAAAGGAATGAAAAAATTCCAAATATTATTCCTAATATAGGACGCAACATAAACCAACAGCAGAAATTCAAGTCAAAGTCATCTTTCCCAAGATGGTATGTGTATCCGAATATGCTGTACGCACATGCTCCAAGACCACCCGAACAGGCTATATATGGAATAATCTGTGCCAAATCATCAAAGGATCCATAAATCAAGTAGAGAATTATTGCAATCAAAATGATAGGGATCAATGCGATATATATCCCAATATTTCGTATTTTATTTACTTCTTCTTCAGTATATTTTTTGAGGCAAATTGTTGAAGTATTGCCGGCACTTACAGAAACATTTCTTGATATCTGACGACAATCTGGCAGATTTGCTTCTACTTTATGTAACCCCCCCGGCGTTATGTTTTCAAGAGTTGCAGGAGTTTTTTTTCCTGTATCCTTTCCGTCAAGCTTAACAGATACTCCATCAGGTATTGAGTTAACTATGATATTTCCGGTTTTATTTGTTTCAGAATCAGATGTATTCTCAGTCACACATTTCCCCCCCCATTTCATGGAAATCATTCTTTTTTGTAATATATCTTATGCACAATAATTGTTGCTGTAGCCGGGCAATTGCTGATGGTGCATCCGCAAATGGTGCAGTCCTTGGCGGGGAAGACAAATTTACCATTCTTGTTAAGCCATCGAATTCATTGACTTCAAACGAGGAGTTCTATATTGAGATCCGTCCGTCTTCCGGGGCATCATTTGCTCTGAAAAGAAGCGTTCCTTCAAGGATAAATAGTGTGAATCTCCTGTATTAGGATTTCAAATCACCATTTTATGGTGTCCTTATGAATCCAGTTAATGACAACTTTGGTGTTGCAATGTCTGTCCGTGAGAACCCCCCCCAGCTCACTTTAAAACAGAAGAATATCATGGGCGTTGTGGTCCCTGAGATTGAGTCCTCCAAGGTCCAGGAAGAACCTTGCCGAGCGCGGCTATGGCGTGCTCGGGACATCCGCGGTCATTGATGAGACTGCGAATGCCTTTGAGGAACTGGTCTATTGAGATCATTCGGGCTGCTGAGATTGAGACGACGATGAAGCGTCTCCTAAATGAAATCGAGAGCACGAAACGCCGTGTCAACACATCTAAGTTCACGGTGATTCCGGAGCTCAAGGAAGCCTCTGCATTCATCAAAATGCGGCTTGACGAAATGGAACGGGACGAAAACGTTTGCCTGAAGAAAATTAAGGCGAAGAGTAAGGCCTGATTTTCTTTTTTTTTTGTAATTATTCGTTAGAAGTTCCTGTAGGCAACTTTTCTGTGACGCACATAATAGATCGTGACGGTGTTTTCGTTATGGTTTACTGAATAAATAATGCGATAGTCACCGGAACGAATTCGGTAAAGATTCTCGGAGCCGGATAATTTTTTGGATTCGTGGGAGATGGGATCAACTGATAGATTTCCAATCCTGGAAAATATTGATTCGAGATGAATTGTGTCAATCCTGCGTAAATCTTTTTCAGCACTGGATTTGAATTCAACTGAATATTCAGTCATACACTTCTTCCGAGCCTCTTTTTCATCTCAGCTATGGAAAGGGTATCTTCATCCTTCCTCTCTGCAATAACCGTAAGATCGTGCAAATCTTCCTGCATTTGCTGATATTCGGAAAACGGCAGAATCACTGATATTTTGTTCCCGTTTTCATCAACGATATATTGTTGTGGTGAAGATTGCATGAATCAGTATCATGTTCTGAATGATATATATATTTCTGAAGGGATCGTCCGGGCGGTCGGGATTGAAACGACGATGAAACGTCTCTTACATGAGATCGAAAGTACGAAACGCCGTGTCAACGCACTTGAGTTCAAGGTTATTCCGGAGCTCAAGGAAGCCACTGCATTCATCACCATGCAACCTGACGAAATAGAACGAAACGAAAAGGTTCGCCTGAAGAAGATCAAAGCAAAGAGTAGGGCCTGGTCTCTTTTTTATTTCACAAGATATATCCGGTGGGGAATGAATGTCTCATTCAATGGTCAGTAAAAAAATATCGTTGCTTGTTTTGTCCTTGCTTTTTTTGGGAATCATTGTCTCAACAAGCTGTGGCTGTATTGAAACTGGTTCAGCGTCAGAACAGGTCGGAGATACTGATTTAGGTGTTGCTGTTGTCGAGCATGAGTACTTGTTTGGATTCATGGAACCCGAATATGATGCCAGAATATGGGTGGAGGGTGCTGACGTTGTCGATGTGCAGGGGATTACCGAATCTGAATTAGAGGGGTACTTAGACCAATATGTGAGGACGGATACTCCCCCCCCGAGGACTGTTGTTTACACCCCGGTCAACGCGGAACCATCCGGTTTGAAATTAATCGGAGAGGTATCCGGTCTGGATACCGACGGGGGGGGAGCGGCGGTTGACACCATACGATTTACCATCGGACTTACTGACGGTGGTTCTCCGGTGGATTTCAGCAGGGTGCAGATGGTGTTTGCTACCCGCAATGGTGTTGAAATCCTAAATCCGAGCAGTCCGATAGTCAGTGAAACCACAACGGCGGGACACTGGACGATTGCTGATGGTGCTCCATCAGATGATCTGGTTCTTGAAGGAAATGATACCTTTACCCTTTGTGTCATGCCTACGACGGCACTGCCTGCAAACCAACAATTCAACCTTGAGGTTCGTCCGTCTGTCGGGGGATCATTTGGTCTGGTAAGAACGGTTCCCGGAAAGATACATGCGGAAAATATCCTGAATTAGGATTCCCCCCCATCATTTTTTGAAGGGTGTATGAAGCCGGTGCGTGCACTCATCCGGGAAACACGGCGATTGAGGAAGAGCAGTCAGCTTTCCCGTTGATTCATTTCCCGTTTTCATCGGGGGATATCCTGTCGCGGTGAAGACTGCATGAACCCGAATTTCTGTTTTTGAATACCCGGATTCTTCCCGAAAGGATTTATCCGCTCTCCTGTTCCTTAAAAATCACGAAAACAAATTGTTTATTTCGAGTATATCCAAGTCATGAGTATGGGTGCTGTTTCATTGTCCGCGGTAAAGTTCTCCGTTATTCTTGTTGCGTTCTGTTGTATTCTCTTTGCCGGGTGTGTGGGGGGGTCGGGTGATTCATCTTCCCCCCCCGGAAGCTACCACTCCCGTTCCCCCCCCTGCTGAATCAGATCCTCAGCCATCAGAGACCGTTGCGAATACCATGGATGTCGTAACTCTTGGACCGGATGAAACCCTTACGGTTCAAAATCCACAGGTAAATGCTCAGGTTTCCGTAGATGGGGGGGTCATCAGGGGGAGCCGTGCAGATACCATTGTTGCTGAAAGTGATGCTGAAAGTAATCTGTTCAGTTCAGAACCCGTTCACGGGTATGAGTATCTGATGGTTCATATCCGTATCAAAAATACTGATGATTATTCCCTGGCCGTAAGTCCGTATTTTGATCTCCCGGTATATGTGTCCGGGGTCAGTTATAATGAGGAAAATCTTGAGCTCGAAGGGTATCCGGTGCTGGAACCAACGACTCTCCTTTCCAATGAAGAGATACACGGATGGATGGTCTATATGGTTCCGGTTGGGGGGGAGAGTGCCGAATTGGCATATGAACCTCTCCTTCCGGATGAACCTCTGGGATTCATTCGCCTGAGCTGATGTCTGAATCTCCCGGATAACATCTTTTTATCCGGCACTATTTCTTCCATCTTTATGATCGTATGCGTTATCGTGCCTCTTGGTGAGCCATCGTGATCTCTCCACACGGCAGGGTTGCCGGTGGCCTTTCCTGTCTCCCATCCCTTTATATCTGAATCTGTCAAACGGGATGGATAGATGAATGGTCCGGACATGGATGGGTTCTTCCACCGGGAGGGAATCGAGGTCTTCGCCGAGGTGGGTATTGCCGATATTCCCGCTCCCGACCGGGATTACGTATCTGAATTTCTTCCCGGTGCAGGCTCGGTGATTATATTCGCCAGGGAGATTCCTGCTCCCGTCTACCGGATGCCGCCGAAAGAAAAAACGGGGGGGGAGATGCTGAAGATCGCCGAGGCGCTGGACAAAACTGCGGTCAGCCTGTCCGGTCTCCTGAAAGAATCAGGTATCCCCCCCGCCCGGCCGGTTCCTCTGTATCTGCCGGTAACGATCACCGACGGGAGAGTCCGGGGGCTCGTCCGGTTAAAAAAGATCGCCGCTGCCGGAGGGCTGGGGGAGATTGGCAAAAGCTCTCTGCTCCTCACCCCCCCGCAATACGGGCCACGGGTTTTTATCAGCGGGGGGGTGGTGACCGGGCATGCGGTTCCGGGAACACAGAATGGTGATGCCGAAAAAGAAACGGTCGTTCCTGCCCCCCCCGCTCTGCACCGGCTGCGGGCTCTGCGTGAAGCACTGTCCCGGAAACGCCTTCGGGCCCGACGGGGTGGACGCGTTTCGCTGCCTGACCATCCGGCCGTGGGTGCCTCCCGTGGTTGTTCCGCTGGCAAAGTGGCTGCTGGGACGCCCGATGCTCCTCAGGTGTGTGGCTCCCCTCGCCCCCCCGTATATCGCACGGGTTGCAACGATGCCATGCAGCGAGTGTGTGACCGGCTGTCCCCGGTTTTAGGATTCTTTCCGCCTCTGATGGGCGGCGGCCGGGGACTATTGCGATTGCGTCCCGATACGTTTCCGGCATTTCGAAAATAAAATTAAATATACTTCGTTAACAAATAATTCCGGATGAGTAAACGTATCAGTGCAATTTCCGTTGCCCTTCTGGTTCTTTTCTTTGCGGCAGCATTATCACCGCAGGATGTACCGACAATTCCGCCCCCCCGTGAATGCGACCCCCCCGACCGTCAACGTGACCCCCCCGGCAGTCACTGCCAATGTGACCGCCACACCGACCGAAGTGCCAATTGAAGCATCCGCAACCACCTTCGACGGAACCGGCAACGGAAACGTCACCATCACCGTCCCCCTTGCGAAGGGTGCCAATCTTCTGACCTTCACACAGGAGACCACTGCCGAGAGCACTGTCTCTGTCGAGACAGAGAAGGACTACATCAGCGTGAAGAATACTTTCAATGAAGCTGTTTCTGAAGAGTCGATGAAAGCGACCATGAAGGATGGCGCATACTACTGGAGCCAGGCATTTATGCTTGAAGAGGATGCAGACGCCACCGTGCAGGTCGAGACCACCGGAAACTGGACCATTGATTTCGGATTCCCCCAGCAGATCAACGGCATTGTGCCCCAGACATTCACCGGAGCTGCCAACAAGGCAACACCCTTCTTCCAGATCAACGAGGGAACCTACAACTTCTCCATCATTGCAGCAAACAATGACGTTGTCGGCGTCCACCTGATGGATTTCTCCGGAAATGACATTCAGGAAAACGACCGTGAGATGCCTCTGGCGTTCCACGAAGGTGCCTACGATGATGTGGTGACGATGAAAATCAACGAGAGCAACAATTATCTCTTTAATGTCATCTGTGACGGAAACTGGACGGTTTCCGTTGCAGAAGCCTGATAATTTTTGATCTTATCTTTTTTTCCGGCAGAATTCTGCTGTATCCGTGAGTGTTAGGGGTGCCTGTAACAGGAAAACCGGTGGTCAGGCTTTCCGGCAGTTCTGTTGGTGTGGTGGATGAATCTCATGAAGGAATTTTTTGATTGAGATGAAACATCAAAAACCGGAGAAAATATACTTCCGCTGAAATTGAAAACATCAAAAAACTATTGGGCATCAGTATATTCAGACAGAATTCCCTCTGAAAAACGATGCCGGAAGGCAAAAGAATGGGGAATACCCGGGCCACCCGCAAATGAAAATGATGACATGGTAACGGAAACAGGAGGGAATGAATGAGTAGTGAATTGATTTATATCGGTCTGGGCCTGATCATCGGTCTTGGCATCTCGATGCAGTGGCTGGCAAAGATCCTCAGAGTTCCGGGGATTCTCCTGCTTTTGCCTGCCGGAATGATTGTCGGCCCGGTACTGGGGGGGCTGGTAGACCCACAGGAAATCTTTGGAGATGCCTTATTTCCCCTGGTGACCGTCGGTGTGGGAATTTTATTGTTGAAGGGCGGACTGGAGCTTCGTCTGAATAATCTGAAACCCAGTATGAGCCGTTCGGTCTGGCGTCTGGTAACGGTCGGGGGGGCGGTTGTGACACTGGCCATCGGCACTGTTGCTGCACTGTTACTCTTTCATGTCCCGTTCCCGCTGGCATTTCTGTTGTCCGCTCTTTTGGTGGTATCCGGCCCCACCGTGGTCGGGCCAATCCTGAGCTTTGCCCGCCCGAAGGAACCGGTAGGCACAATTTTGCTCTGGGAAGGGATTATCATCGACCCGATTGGCGCTGCTCTTGCGGTGGCCGCGATCAGTTTTATTACTGCTGAAAATCCTGACCCGTTCCTGGATATATTTTTGACCATGGTGGTGGGCGTGATTATTGGTATTGTGGCAGCCTTGTGCTACACCTACTCGGATCGTACCCGCAATATACCCAAAGGACTGGGCAGTCTCATTGCTTTGATGCTGGTAATAGTGGCTGTCACCGTGGGAGAGCTGATCTTTTCAGAGGCGGGTCTCTTTGCCGCGTTAACCATGGGGTTTGTCATCGCAAACCAGCGCCTGACACCATTTGGCAGCATACGCGTCCTGACGGAAACCCTGGAACCGCTGATCATCGGTATTCTGTTCATCATGCTGGCTGCCATGGTTGATCTCTCTGCCATGGGCCAGTATCTTCTCCCCCCCGCTCTGGCTCTGGTGGGGGTATATGTACTCGTTGTCCGACCGCTGGTGGGTTTCCTGGCCACCCGTGGTCTGGGGGGGTATAGTCATGCACAGCGGATATTTATCGGAGCGCTGCACCCGCGGGGGGGGATTGTGGCGGCGGCTACTGCTTCCCTGTTCGCCCTGAATTTAACCGAAGTGGGGGGGGTTGATTTTCCTGAGATGGTTCCCGTTGTCTTCATTGTGATACTGGCGACTGTCGTGATCTACGGACTGGGCACTCCGGTTCTCTCCCGTGTGCTGAAGATTGCAGACCCGGAACCCACTGGCATTGCTATCTATGGGGAACAACTCTGGGCTCTTGATCTGGCATCGGCCCTGCATACGGCAGGAGCAACGGTTATGCTGCTGGCACCGGGCAGTAAGGGACTCCAGAGTGTCGCGGACTCCGGAAAAATACCGTTTGAATCCTATACCGGTTCTTTGGTTGATCTGGGGGGGATGAAGAAATTCCGGACGATGCCCATCTGTTTAAACAGAAAATTCAGTGGCTCCTGATCGCGTCTTCTAATAAAGACAGCATCGGGTCGGCTGCGAAAGCATTTTCCGATTCTCTTGGATTTGAACAGATGATCATATTCGGAAGGGAACGGGATCTGCAGGACAGATGGGTTTTTGGAGGGAGAGTTGATATTCTGACGAAAACTCCCTACGGCCTTTTTGGTCGAAAAGAGGATGAACTGCTGGACATGCTTGACAATGGCTATCGTTTCAGGGCCATCGACAGGAGAGAACAGCCGGAAGAGGGCGGAACTCCTGAAGGAACAGAACCGTTTATGAGGGTGAACCGTGACGGAACGCTTGCCGTGCCCGGAAGTGATTCGCGTCTTGAGGACGGAGAGTTCCTGATTATCGTCACCCCCCAAAACAGGATCTGCCACAAAAATGAGAGATATTGATTGAAATCTGACCGGGTGGGTTCATCGGCTGAAATCCCGCTCCGGCAGCAAAAAAGAACCGAACTCTCTATTCCGTTGGGTAGATGAGGGAAGACCGGTACTGGTCATACGATGTTCTCCGGTCTAAGCGGCACATCCATTGTTATTCTGTTGTTTTCCGCTCCTGTTCTGCCTGTTTTATCTTCTCCGTGAACTGCTGCTCTTCTGCAACGACCCATGGCAGGCCCGGCCTGCATGACAGGATGACCAGGGCGAATGCGAGAAAACTGATGAGACTCATGAACATTCCTGTGCCTGTGCCATCCGTATTCCACTGGTGAATAAGAACAGGAAGAAGGCCATGGTGATGAGGACGACGTATTGTTTGAGGGGGGGTGAATCCCGTGCAACCATCACATACATTCCCGGAAGGACGTGCCGGAGCAGGTAGTAGAGCATGATCAAAACAAGAGGAGTCCCCCACAACAAGGGTAATCCAGGGGGGGTTGAGTCCCAGGCCATGGTTGATGTTGCCGATGTCGCCATGGAGGGAAAATGCCCGTATCGGCATATAGGCAATCAGTTCTGCCAGGTTCACGACGATGAACCAGAATACGAGGTGATACGCCCACTTTTTCTGAAGCAGCGTGCGGGACAGCAGAGTTTTGGACAGCATTGTGCGGGACAGCAGGAGATATATCCCCCCCCGGTGACAACAATCGCGTGGAAGATCAGCGGCATCACCGCGATTATTGCAGCATGCACACCCTCTCCTGCTGCAAAGAGGGCTGAATATTCAACCCCCCCTTCGTCCCAGCCGGTGAGGGTGATGGGATTTCCCCCCCAGTATATTGCAAGAGGATCGGCCATGTTTCCAAGGAAGAATGCGGTTATGCTGTGGATGTGTTCGTGCATGATGACGATGAGGGTCTGGTAAGAGAAATAGGTTGCAAGAACAATGAGCAGGTATACAAAGGCGTCCCGGATTTCCTGCTTTCTGTTCATGAAACCGGATGGAGTCATATGTTTGTCTTTCGTTTTTGTGATACTAAGTGGTATGGGGGGGTGATTGGTTGAATGATTGATGGGTGTTGAATAATTGACGGGGGGGGTGGGGGGGGCGGTATGGGTATTAATTATGGGGTATTAATACGGTCAACGGCGGGTTAATTTTCCGGGATTGTTTTGGTGAGAGGGTGGGTTTTGGGACGATGGTTTCTTCCGGGGATGGGTGGCTCACCCCGGCCCGTGGATTGCATGGGTGGGGGGGTGGTGATGGGGGGGTGAGGTTTGGGTTGTTGGAATTGTTCGAATTATTAGAGTGCCAATGACAGTTGCTTTCGTTGTTATATCTGATGAATTCAACAGAGCCGAATAAAAAATAATCTAACAATATATTATATGACATACATATCAAAACATCATCAGATAATCATCACTCATCCGGTGTTGATAGTCCCAATAAACCCCATTATATTTTTGCGCAACCTCTTTCACATCAGGACCCTGGAAATAGTTAAAAATCGATTTCGGAAGATGATTCAAGGATACCTGCGGTGTATGATGAATCTCTTTTGCAAATAACTGGAACATAATTTGCATCTGCTCCTCGTTAATCGTTAATTTTTGTTTGAGGAGGACTCCATTATCAGATCGTTCAACAATTCCAAAATGCTCGAGCGTCTGGACGAATGAACGCAATGCCCGTGTAACAATATCCCGTTCACCAAACGAGTCTACCATTTTTTCCTTTAAGAGCGTCTGATTAATCGTATCACCAAAGTCATATAGTCTGAATATGTGACGAGATATTTTGATGAGAGTATCGGTATTCCCGATGAGATACATCAAGTATATTGGTTTCATAAACTCAGGATCATATTTCTCACTTAATTTTTTTAATTCAAGATTTTTCCTAACGCAATATCGATTATTAGGATCTCTGATGAAGCAACGGAATAATACCGTTCGAACCTTACGTTTTCCCTCTTTCCCGGTCAATTCACAGGCAATATCTTCAAATGGAAGAGTGAGTTCAGATAGCTTTTGTCCAGGTTTTGCCAAAAGGAGACTTTCATATATCCAATGCGGCCGCAATGGTCGATCAAATCCTATCACTTCGTCACCTCAACAAACGGAATAATTACTTCTTCAATATTAATTCCACCATGACTGATGACATATTCCCCTTCTTTCCCAAACATCTCCCTTTTTTTGGAAATACAACTACACTAGAACCGAAAATGTCATTTTTCAAATATTTGTGGACATTTTATGGGAGACAAAATCATCAGCAAGTTCTTCATTGGGATAAAGCAATGCTCTACGTGCTCCATCTTCTTTCAGATATTTTTCAGCACGTGAACCATTGCCCCTGCACCATATCGTTCCATGATCTGATCCAACAAATATTCGATAACCTTCGTCTAACAAATTTTGAAAAATTTCAAATAATTTGGATTCATTTATCGCAATGGACAATTTTTTCTGCATTAATCGCTTCGAATTTCCAACATATTTTTCAGCGTGAGCACAATCATCAACAATATTGATGATAATTCCAATATTGTCGTAATTTATGTAATTCGGATTCCATTCAGGCTTTGCATTATAATAGAAATGTATTGCGTTTGGATCGAAATTTTTCCAGTTTTTGATTATATAGTTACGAAAACCCTTGTCTTCGTATGTTAAATTCTCAATAGTCTTTTCTCCACAATACAGTGCTCTTCGTGAAGTATGTGTCAATGTTGGAAGAAGTGCATAGAGAGAGTGTTCCCTAAACCCGTTAATTCCATGCCGTACGAGATACTCCTTTATCAGATACCATTCCTGGAATGCCATTCCGTCAAAACAGATAAGAGCATTCTTCTCTTCATTCTGATGGCCAATATATTCCATGACCTTGTTAATGGTAACCGGACCTTCGTGAGTTGTTGCAAAGAACTGATCTTTGTAATGAGATAAGATGTGAGTCTCAAATTTTTCACAAATGGCAGAATCAAGTTCAGAATATTCATCAATCGTAATGTCATTGGTGTCGCAAATGTACAGGAGCTTCCCCCCCCAGTATTGTGCTACTTCCATCCAATTCGGATTTTCATCCGCAAGAAGAACCCTGATGGTTTCAATGAGTTCATTTATCTCAATGCCTTTTGTTCCGGTTTCAACCCATTCCTGAACAAGGTTCCGTGTTTCATCTTCATTGAAAACACCTTTAGGAATGGTTTGAGAAGTATATTCCCGATAAATTATGTCCAGTAAATTGAGAGGAAATTCTTTGATTACTGTCGTGTCAATATTCGGAAAAACATCTGTTAGACTCCATTCTATTCGTTCGGATTGTCTCTCAATATGATACTGCAACTGCCTATTTTCAGACAAAATTATGAGAACAGGCTTGTTATCCAAAGTATAAAGTGCCTTTTCGAGTTCAATATCATTTTTGTAGTGATGGATGACGTACGTTTGACTGAGTTTATTCCTGAGGTCATCAGCCGAAACCAGATTATCAGGGTCGACAATTATGATAATATCATTATATGCTTCGCGGAGTTTTTCCAGCAACTGTTTATACCAATGTTTGTCTGTCATTATTGAAACTCCACATATGCAATTTGATTACAGGCAACGCCGGAACAAGCTGTCTCTTCTGCAAATTGAGATTTTCTTGGCGGAATTTATCATGCGATAGTTCCCTGAGCTTGCTGTCACGAATATTTGGAACAGCAATCCTCCGAATTGAAGTTTCCTTATCAAGGAAATATTGCTGCATTTTCTCTTCCCTTTTTTTGAGGTTATTTTCCAGGGTCACTTTATATTCGTAGAATATACTCTCAGCATTTTGATTTGCACTGCTTTGAACCACTTCAGGAAATGACTGCAGATTCAGAGGGATTACATTGCTTACAAGAGTATGTGCCTGAATGTGTGAAGCATCTGAAAAATAATGTGAGATGCGACTGTTGAACTTCCCTTTAGTATCCATAAAAATGGGAATAATATACCGCTTTTCCGGATCCAGGTTGTTGGTAATGGTAAGAGTATAATTGAAAAGATAGCCCTTCTGGCTGAAAATTTGCTTTCATCAATAACAAGTTTTGAGGCTTTTGAATCGTCAAGAGAAGAATCGAGTTCTGAAATTATTCCCTTAATATACGGGTGTGCAAAACTGAATAATTCATACTCTTCATTTTCGAGAGACAGATTCTGATCGAAAATAACATTTGAAATCTTTTTTCGTGATTTGGGATCCTCAAAATAGTAGACCTGGTTTTTCTTTTTGTACTCGGTGAGTTCTTTATTCTGGATGGTGAGATAAGACTCAATCAAACGCCTTACCCAGTGTCCCTGTTGACAGAGGTCATGTTCAGAAATCCCCAGGCTTTCATCGAGGTTTGAGTATGGCAGTGTCAAATCACCGCTGGCGATAATTTCTTTAGCACGATTGTAGATCTCTTCTGCTATTGCATCAAGGTCCTGTGCCTCAAATTTCCGTTTCCGTACGGCATCAATGTAAATCTTTTCAAAACTGAATTCATCCTCTAGCGTGCTTAATATGTCTGCAAGCTTGTCTTCCCCCCCGTCGTTGAATTCACTTTTCACTTTTTCAAGTTTTGTCTCAATTACTTCCCGGACTCGTTGTTCAACAGTCTCTCCAATCAGGAAATTAACAATTTTCACATCATGATCCTGCCCAATACGATCAATTCTGCAATTCTCTGTTCCAGCCGCATTGGATTCCAGGGAAGGTCATAATTAATCATTATCCGGCAGAACTGCAGGTTGATACCTTCTCCTCCTGCATCGGTTGATATCAGAATCTGTGCTGAATTCTGGAAATTCAGTTTCTCTTTTGTCTTCTCTTCCAGCGACAAACCACCGTTAATCAAAGCGGTTGTATATCCCAGATTCTGCAGATTTTCATTGAGATAATTCTGTGTTTCAACAAATTCGGTAAAGATGATGAACTTGAGAGTTGGCTCATTCTCACGGATTTTGAACTCATCCAGAATATCAAGCAGTTTCCGGAACTTGGCATCATTTCTGCCGGTCATTGCTCTCTTCGCTAAAGACACACAGTTCCTGAGCATAGAGATTTCCAGTTCAATGGCACTATTCTCTCTGAAAACAGTTTTGCATACAGCAGACTGAGACAATTCTGCAAGCTGATGTTCGGGATTATGCTCTTCAATATCGTCTATGAATTCTATATTCGTTTGAAGAGTTTCACAGGATTCGGTATGTGTATCCTCCAGAATGTTGAGCCTTTTGGAAAGTGCAGTGTATATTGAACGTGAACTGCTGCTTGCCATCCTCTGGTAGATCAACAAGAGAAACATCATTGTTCTGTTCTGTTCTCTGACCGCAAGATCGTAAAAATGCGAGACATAATCCGTGATGGATTCATACAGTTCAGTTTCGATTTTGTCGTCTTTTTCATCCCAGTTAATTATTTTGAGTGATGTGAGACGGTGTTTAAATATGCGGTTTCCTTTGAAATCAACAACTGCCCGTTTGTTATTCCGGACCGTGACACTCCGGACATTGTCCGGGGGTAATATCGCATTCCTTGTAAAACTGGTAGGGATCTATCAGGGTAAGAAGATTTCTGAATTTTGCTGTATCACCCTGGTGCGGTGTTGCAGAGAGAAGGAGCATAAAGGGGGTCGCTTCTGCCAATGCTTTTCCAAGCCGGTAACGTGCGGTTTCATTCCCGGATTCATCCTTTGTTAGCTTGTGAGCTTCATCGATGATGACAACATCAAATCCCACATGTACTGCTGCCTCATAGACACTGGTATTATGCCGCATACGGTTTTCATTCGTTCTTTCACCGAGTTCCTCATTCATATTCCTGGGTTTGAGGTAGTCTATTGATGTGATGATGGTATCCGTGAGTTTCCAGATGTTTGTTTCCTGGCCATGTAATTGTTGAAGCGTTTTGATAGTATCACGGTCATATATGGCAAAGTCTTCTCCAAACTTTGATTTCATCTCGTCCTGCCACTGCAGACAGAGACTGGACGGAGCTACAATAAGTGCCCGTTTAGCAATATTTCTGGCTTTTAGTTCTTCAAATATCAGTGCTGCTTCAATGGTTTTTCCCAGACCCACTTCATCGGCAATGAGTGCCCGCGGTTTGAACTGGTCAAGGACAAAATTTACTGCCAGAATCTGGTGGGGGGGAAGTGGAATGATCTTGAAATTGGCAGCAGACTGGATGAGTCCCTGTGTGGATGCTGCGGTAATCTGATCATGTAACAACCGAAGGAGGAACTGGTCCGCTGACACAAACCTGCCGGCAGAAAAGGCCGCATCGGGCGTGTCCCGGACCATCAGATCTGAGACAGGAAGGGTGAGTTTTTCCATTGACTTCTCAAAGAAGACATCGGCATAGGTTTCACCAAACACTTCGTTGATGCTGATGACAGTTCCGGTTCCTTTTTCCGGATAGGTTGTGCTGGTTACGACATCACCAATAAAAATAAAACCAACTCCTCAATTATATTAATGCAATTATTTTATTCTTCAATTGAGTAATCTTTGCTTCGTCAATTTGCCCATCATGATACTGCCACATGAGATTCAGCGGTTTTAGGTCATTTCTTGTGCCGCGGGGGGGTTTATGAACACCTAAAAAGGATTCAATATCTCCATTAAATGAGTCAATTTTGTATGTCTGCTCATTTTTTGTATGGTTTATATAATCATTTATGTACTTCTGGTGCGGTTTGTCGCTATCCAGGTCAAAAAGCACAGAATGTCGAATCCCCAAACAATTGAAAAGATTCATAAATTTGTGTATGTGATATTTCCCTCCGCTTTCGAGGACATACACTTTTTTTGAACCAAATTCCTGATTCCATCCTGTTCGAATCATGTAATCGATAAACCGTTTTTCTGTAGGCCCTTCACAGATTAACACACAGTCCGAAAAAAAGAACAACATCTCTCGGTATCAAGCCACAATAAATACCGAATCGATTCTTTCTGAAGTCTGATTAATTCAGTATCAGAATGAAGCATTCCCCCCTAATGCTGTTTTATCTTCCGGAGGTGTTTGTGGATCATTATATGTGACTTCTAAATGTTTGTACAAACCATCATTATTCAACACCAGTTTATCCATTTCAGCATCTGATATCTGATAAATATTTGATATACCTCCTTCTTTCCGTTTAACTCTGATCAGAGATGATAATAATTCAATATTTTTACTCACAAAAGTGGGTGAATGGGTCGTAGCGAGAACTTGATTTCCTTCGATTTCTGATAAGGTATGAAGACTGTTATTCAGGATCTCCTGCTGACTGGGATGGAGGAACGCTTCCGGTTCTTCGAATAAGATGAGAGTAAAATCAGGATTGAATTCCTTCTTTTTTGGCTCGTCTTCGTCAACATATTCGGTTGACATTTTTAGAATCGTATAAATCAGATGCCTTTGAAGGCCCTGCCCAAAATGCTTTATGTCAACATCCTTTCCAAGATCGCTGTCTGTGAGAGAATGCGTAACGAGACTCTTTATTATTTCATCAGTGTCGATAGGATTAATATGGAGATTGAATTCCACATCCCATTCACGGATATTCTCATTCAATGATTCCTGAATCCCTTTTACAGAATGGCCGTCAGCAGATTTGTCATGTGGAAATTGGTCATCAAATTTTTGAAATGAGCTTTGTAATGCTGAATATGATGCACTCTTTTTTACAACTTTTCCCACAACAAAATTGAGCACGTCCCGAAAGGGAGATGGCCCTTTTAGTTTGAACGCCTCTTCTGTTGTCATCACATCCGGGATATACAAAACTGTTCCCAATTTTGCCTGAGATATATTTTTTGCACCGTAAAAAAGTGTGTCAGAGATTCCCTCTGGAGTGTATCCATAGATATTGCTTTGGTTGCCTTTCACCAATCCGGCAGATGATTGCAAATATTTTCTTACTTTCAGGGTATTATCCGGAAGGTGATATTCATCCTTGAGAGTCTCATTTTCGTCATCTGTCAATTGGAACTCTAATTCAATCCAGCTATCTCTGTCATCAGTATCAAATTTTGGAAAATCGTCAGGTTTTCTGTATTTCAATTTGTCACATTCATAAAAAACTCTCAATGCCCGAATGATATTGGATTTTCCCTGATTATTTGCACCAATTAGAACAGAATAGTCATCAAGATGAAAGGTGGTATCTTTTACCGAACGAAAGTTGTGAATATGGATATTTTTTATCCTCATATCCCTTCGCCAACCTTCAGTTCAGCAATTTCGACAAAGTCATTGATCTCACTGTTGTTCTCAAGGATTTTCTTGTCAAGCCGCTTTGCAACCGTCAGAATGTCCTGATACCGTTTTTCCTGGTAAGCCTTGGTAAACCCAAGTGCAACTGCTTCCTTACGCACTTCTTTGATCTTCTTTTTCCCGGTCTGGGCTTCTTCAAGGACCCGTTCAAACGCCTTCAGGAGTTCTTTCTCACGGCCAATTTCAACAGAACTCCGCTCATCCTCACTCTCTGGTCGGCGGTATTTCCCGTTTTCAGAGATGAAATTTGTCTCGAGCAGATTCTTTAGTTCCGGAAGCTGGTCTTCCACCGTTGAAATTACCTGCATTGACGCCGTATAGATTTCGCTATACGATTTTGGTTCAGATAGGTAATTGTAGAGCCAGATAAGCATTGATTTCTCATCACTCACAAAGAGCGTCTGCTGGCCCTTTGCAATCTCTTCGATTGCCTGAAGACCATGCTCCTTTTTCCACTCATCATATGCAGAAACCTCATCATCAAGGAACCAATACCCATCGATGAGTTTGAAATGGTCCTTGAGCATATTGTAGAACTGAGGCGCATTGAGACGAATTTCAAAGCCATTTTGGATATAGTGGGCAAGCATCTTTGAGAAGAGCATCTGCTCGGTCCGCTCGATATTTGGTTCTATGGGCAGGTGAGATAGGTGTTCAGCAACAAAATCTTTCTCAAGACCGACACCGGCTTTCTTAAGGAAGCGATCTTCGAATTTTTGCCGGGGGGGTTTGTAGGCATTAATAACGAGATCGTTTTTCACGGCACCGGCAGATGTAACCTGTTTGAAACTGCCCTGTTTTTTATCAAGAACCGTTACCTGTGCAATGATGAAACCGGCTTTTGTAAGTGCATCCTGGATTGCATTCCATACCGATGCCTTAGAGTTATGAAATTCTACAGTTATCCAGCGATTTGGCTTCAATACACGATACATTTCTTTAAAGCTATCAAGCATTAATTTTTTGTAATCACTGAGGTCTTTAATTTGAGTTTTATTTATTATTGCCTCTTGTTTGGTATTTGTAAAAATTTTTAGCCAAGATTCCCAGAGGAAATTTAACTCAGAATACATTAGATTGCCCCCCCCAAAAGGAGGATCTGTGAAAATATAATCAACAGAATTATTATCAATATTCCTAACATTTGTAATAGAAGAACACGAGATACAATTGCCTCCATTTAATGATTTAAATGCCCTAAGGAAATCATTACTTTTCCCAGAAAAAACTTTTAATACATCTGTTTCAGCGATTAATGATGCAACATAAAGTGTTCCAGAAACCGGTCCATTACCTCGGTGTCCCATATTATATCGTGCAAGTTTTGTGCAAAGTGTTGCGCAAACAGATTGGAAAACTAATCCCAATTGCCCATGCATTTTTGATTTATCAATTTTATCCTTAAGGGCGGCAAGTACCCACAAATTTCGCTTAGTATAGAAGTGGTGAACGTGGGTTATGCCATATTTATCATTTCTTCTCGATTCATCGCCATTGGGCATCCGATTTATTGGAATATGATATGGTATTTCATTCTTCTCGATTTTTTTATCAAATTTAGATCATTTTCATCAGGAATCTTTTCGTATTTTTTCTTTCCAACACGATAATTAATTAAAACCGGCACCTGTAATGCCTGTGTCATTTGTTGGTTGATGTTAGCATCTAAAAAATCTACAAAAGAACGCTTGCATTCACGCTTCGTAAGATTTGCACTACAGTATGGACAGGAATATACATCATTTACCTTGCCTTCTTTCTTATCAACGGCTGCATCCCAAAAAATATGTTCCTGGTTGCAATAGGGACAAATAAGTACGTCAGACCAGACAGTATAGTTGATTCTTCCCTTTGTTTTACCATCTGTATGAAGGGTTTCATACATCCAACCACATTCTCTCTCACATTCAGTAACAATTTGTTTTCCTTCTGTTTCTAATTCACGGATATTTACAGGCATATTATAATTGAAAGCAATGTATGTTGCTGCTGGTGACAAGTCAGATAGGACCGCTTTACGATTTAAAAACTGAGCCGCAACACCAGTCATCCCGGTACCACAAAACCCATCAAAAACAATATCTCCTTCTTCAGTATAATGCTCAATAAACGGCATTATCGCCTTGTATGGAACTTTGGTATGATATGAATGGGCCATATAAATCGGTTCATTCTTCCCCCCCTCACTCACATCACTCACAAACGGTGTCCGCTCATAGTCATCGGTCTCGGGATCATAGGATGTCCCGAAGGCCTCGATGAACTCATTGATATAGGGATTGGGGGGCAGGCAGTGTAGTATGGAGTGTCAGAGAGGGCGATGATGTCTTCGTCCTTTCCGATGGGAAATCCCTCAATCTTTTTCAGTTCTTCCAGCTGGTCTGCAAGAGGATGTTTTGCACATTCCTCTTCAAACATCTTGCGCCGTTCGTCTTCTGATTTTCCTGCATATTTACCATAGCCTGCCATTGTTTTTCACTCCTCACCATACTCGTTTTCGATATTCCAATTCATGTGCAAATTTGAGCTAAGCATCTCAGCTTTCGTCGTCTCTCTGCTGTGCCAGCGTGATCCGGGTCTTGTCAAGATCCTTTCCTGCAACCAGTGCCTGCTTCCAGGCATCAAGACGGTCCTTAAACGTGCTATAGTCCATCACCGTTGTTGACCCAAACACCGATTCAACAAACTGCTCCGGTGTTATTTCAACCATCTCAAGCTCTTTAAAGAGATTATTCAGGGCAATAACAAGCGTCCCTGTGATCTGGTCCGGGAGCCTGCCGTTCTGTATCAGTTCATTAACCGCAGACTGTCCTTTGGGAGAGAGGAACTGGATATTATCCCGGTAATTTCCAACCTCTGCAAGAATTGTCTCCTCCCAGTCGGTGTAAATAGATGTGACCTCTGACTCAATCGCTCCGATTCTCGTGCCAATGTCCCAGACCTTCAGTCCGTTCGGGAAAGAACAGTTTGGACACTGTACCTTTTTCTCCAGAATGTCAGCATTCAGGCCCGTACAGCGAAGCCGGCTCAGCGACGACAGTTCATCCTCAATCTTATTAAACCGGACACGATTGAGAATATCAACACTTTTCAGCATCCTGAGTTTCTGATAGGTTTCGCCAGAAGACACATCCGAGAGGCAGGACCAGTCCACTTTTCCGCCCACATACATCTCATGGGCCTGGTAGTAAATTGCCCGGTACTTCCGCATAATCTGTTGCAGTTTTCCCCCCCGCAACTGATTGTACCCGTCGGGTTCAATCACAAGGTCCAGATTCTTCATCAGAGCAAATGCATCCTCAATTCCCTCCAGAAGCGTGTCAGCGATGAATATGTCAGGATACTCTTTAAGAATCCTTCTCACTTCAACGACATAACCAGCCTCACGTTCAATATCCGAGGTATATATCTCATAGAATGCATTCAGTTTGTGTAAGAGGGAAACTGCATCTGCAATCTTGTCAATCTTTTCTTTATCAAAGACAATTTTCTTGAGATCATTGGGTGTGCGAACTTTGTCGAATATACCAATGGGAATCTCATTCAGCAGTTCATGTTTCTCTCTGAGGGATTCAACATCCAACGGATTCCACGGAGCCAGAGAAAGTGACTCAATTTTCCGATTCACAGATGTGACCATATCAATAATTTCAAGATATCTCGTCCTGAATGCCTGGATTGCTTCAGAGCGTTTTGAAGAACTCCGCAGTTTCCGGGAAGGATCTCCTGAGATTCCAAGAACCGTAAAGAGGCTGATCACGGGCTGAATGTCAAACTCACTTTCAAGGGTCAGGTATGGAATATTTTCAAAGGCATCAAACCCGGATTTGAATACACCCTCCACATCCGATGATGTTATAGTCTTTCCACCGCGTGCCTTCAGGGCAATTTCACCATTAAAGGTAAGAACTGCCAAAACGAAGCGGGTCATTACCGGATCAAATCCATATGGACTCTCCGCATAGGTATCAACAAATCCCTGGACCGCAACATTTTGCCCGGCGTTATTCTTTGCCTCTTTGATGATCGATTGAGCCACGTCAGAATTCCCGGTTGAAAGGTTCCCTCTTTCATCGACCAGATTCATCGCATTCAGGAGTGAGGCTGTATTCGAAACAAGTGCAGTTTGTGTTCCGCTGCGTACGGTAAGGTTTGCGAAAATCCTCGAAAATTCACCTTTAATATTGTCACGGGTAATCTGCTGACCAAATCGCGGATGGTCCGGATATTTCTCATCAAAATAATCATCAAACAGATCAGGTTTAATCTCTGAGAATAACTCCTCAAAATTAGAAAATTCCCGTGAAATCAGTGAGGTGATCTTCTTTTTCCCAGAACCATCGTCAATGGTCCCAAACTGAAGATAATCACTCACCAGCATCTCAGTAAACTGCTTCCTGAGTTTGACCTGGTATTTCTGGATGATACTTCGCTGATAATTATCATTAATAAGTGCCCGTGCTGCAGCAAGTCTCCTGAGCACCTTCTGTGTTTCTGCTGAAAGTGTCCCTTCAATTACTACACAGTCCTGAGCGGGACGGTACCGCTTATTGGCACAGAACGGTGAGGCAAACACAATCTGATAATCACCGCTCTTATGAACAATATCACCCTTCCCATTCTCATAAATGAACTGCCCCCCCTCCCTGAAGGAACGCCGTGAATTCCAGCGGCAGGTATCGGCAAAAGAAGACGAAGTCCCATTTGTCTCCAGCAATAACTGATCCTTTACAATTTCCAGAATTTCGTGATCGGGAGCATCTTCAGACAGATTATCTGTCTTTCTCTCGATGACCTGTTCATAATCAACTTTTGATTCCAGATCCAGGAAATAATACCCATCCTTACTTCTGCTGATAAACTGCCCATCCGTGACCTTCCGGAGATTGGTCAATACCAGTTCAACCTCGTCGGTCGCCTCCATGATTTGATTTTGTGGAAGGAGCAGAAGCGTGTTTGAAAGTTCCTGAACGGTTGCACCATTATTTGTACTCTTTCCGTACAATTTCAAAATTGCAAGCGCTTTTACCAGTTTTCTTGCTGTATTCTGGTGTCGGGCATCCAGCAGATCAATTTTACTATCAAGCGTCTGGACCGCATCTACAACCGGTGATACACTATCCAGATGTTTCACCGTATGTTTTGAATTAATCTCATCGAAGATTCGGTCATAGGTGATAAGGGAAGGGAAATCTTCTCCCAGAATCGATTCAACTTCCTGCATGGTGAACTGGATGGCTCCACGTTTCTCAAAATAGGGAAGTTCCGAAAATATCTGGATTACATATGGATGAACAGGGTAGAGGTTGATATAATCGTCCAGATTATTTCTGATTGTGGGATAATACTTCTCATACTCAGAGAAGAGGCTTTCAAGCTCCAGTCTCTGCTCTGGACTTTTGCCAACAACCCTTTTGGCAATAACCCTCTTTATGTCTTCACGTTTTATCGTAATTATCTGGAACCGTTCTGAAACCCTTCCAAAACTCTCTGCCTCATCTACGTATTTGGGATTGGTGAAAATATGCTCCTGCATCGCACCGATGAAGGTAAAATCACATTCCTGAGCTGCCTGTCCAAGGACACGGAGAAACTGAATATCCCGGGTAATTTTCTCTTTGGTCTTTTGTTTCAGGAAATCAGAGATTTCATCTACAACAACTACCAATCCACGTGTAGGCTGACTTTTCTTGATTTCATACAGTAAATCAAGAATGTTCTTTTTATGGTCAACAACACCATCAATTTTGAACCGGTACTCAATTCCATAATTTTCTGATAGTTGCTGTTCGATTGCGTCATAAAAATATTCAGAAAGTTCAACATCATTTGGCTGAAGTTCCCAGTGAACAACGATGAAATCACGGCCAATTTTTTTGGATGCATTACGGACGTTTTCATTCTGAATATATTGCACAAGATTGGTATCTGATAATATTGAGATTATTAATCCAAGAAGATGTGATTTACCTGAACCATATCCACCAATTATCTGTGCAGCTTTATGGGTTTCGGATGCAAAATCATTGCATAAATCAACCAGATGGTCCTCTATTGCTGAAGAAATAAGATACTTTTCAACCAGCCCTTTCTTACTTTCTTCATCACCCAGTGCATCGATATCAATGACGTCTTTTATTTTTTCAAAATTAACCAGGTCACAAATTTTAGTCATCTATATCCTCCAGTTTTGCATGAATCAGTTCACTGACATCCATTTCAACAAAGTCAGGTCGTCCGTATTCAGAATATTGGATTCTGTCTCCGGAAATGTGGCCTTCAACAAAAACAATGATCTCCTTTGTTCTTGATCTGTATTTGAAGGCCCCGATGGGATTGAGTTTGCCTAACTCAGGCGAATAGAGAATATTGGTATTATAGAGAATGACCTTGTCAGGAAGCTGACTGAACCATGTCTTGATCTTGGAACCAACCCGAACTTTTCTTTTATTTTCCGGAATATCCTCTATTAAGGATATCACATTCTTCGTAACATCATAGCAACTCCAACCATCGCCGTCGAGTCTGGAAGTAATTCGCTCATATTGATTATTGTTATCGATAATTACGAGCATTTTATAGTGGTTATTCTGATTCTCACCCAGTAGTTTGTCCAACAGCATGATTATATCTCCAATATTGTTTGAATCCTGAATAAACGAAAGCTATTATTAATATGTGCCAGTATCAACAATAAGTTAGTCTGCTTTAAAAAATTCCACATACAGATAAGACATATAATTTTACAAATTTTGCCTAAAATTATTTCATTCTCAAGTTGGGGGGGGATTCCCCAAACATATACATTAAATTTGGATTAACAAGATTTGAAAATCTGGCTCTGTTGAAACCCTGTTGCCTACATTTATTATCAAAGTGAAATTGGTGTCAGGTCAGGGAGATCAAGATCAAAATAAATTTCCATAAACTTACGAAAGCGGTTTAATCTGTTGTTATATTTGAAGGATTCAACAGAGCTGTTATTTAAATAATCCAAATTTTGAACCCGGAATCTCCCCCCCTTAAAAAAGAATGAGAACTTCAGTCCTCATCATCTTCCTCTTCCCCCCCTGGAATCGTTCATTGTTAGGTTCAGTTGATCTGAACGATTATCCCTCGCATCATCGTATGCAGAGTTGTTTGGATTCATTGAATCTGACCGGTCATCATTTGAACTGCGGCCATCACCACCACCACCGCCACCACCTTTTCCCATTGACTGTCTCACCTCCCTTGTGTTTGTGATGAAATATATCCCCCCCCAAAAAACAGAGAATTATTGATTAATACGAGGTCGTCATTCGTAAAAATTCTGAGAAGATGTATGGGTTTTGTCTCCCGGCAGCCCGGCGAAAAATATCCCTTTCATCCCTTATTGTTCATCAGATCACTGAATATTCGGCGAACGTACTAATCTATACCAAAAGAACAAAAATTTAGAGTATGCTGAACCAGGATCACCAAAGAATACGGAATACGGCCACCGTGATCATCATCGTTCTTTTCATACTAACCATACTATTCACCGCCGGATGTGTCAATAACGGACAGTACGGCAAAAGAGATATAACCGCTGGCTTCTGGATCCTCAAAGTCGATGCAGACGGGAACAGGCAGTGGACCACGATCATTGATGGCGACCCAAAAATAACCGGTGCAGCGATTATCCAGACGCGTGATGGTGGCTACGCAGTCGCAGGCACAGAGGGTTTAATCCCCCGCATTTTTACCTTTGATGCAGGGGGGGTGACGCTGTATCAGATATCACCACTGATACAAATCAGGAATGGGGGGGTGAATCACTTGTCGAGGCTCCGGGTGGCGGTTATGTCGTCGCCGGACATTCGGGAGTTTTAACACGGATGGATGTAGGGGGGGAAACGCCCTCTGGAACACATCAATCGGTGACGAAAGCGAACGGGGGGGGAGCGGTTGGTGCTGGTCAGGGCACCGGACGGCGGATATGCGGTAGTGGGGGGGCAATCATTCCGTCAGACTTGACGAGAATGGAATGATCCTCTGGGAGACCGCATTTGCTCCGGACAAGAACGCCAGAACGATAATCGCAGCACCCACGGGAGGCTTTGTCACCGGAGGAACCTGCAGTGAAGGTGCGTGGGTCACCATGCTTGATGCCGAAGGAGACCGCGTATGGAACAGGACGTTTCCGAGCGAATTCCTTACCCGTCTCTATACCGTCCGTCTCTCCCCCGCAGGCACATATGACATCATCTATGCTACCGAACAAGTTATTACCAGAGGCCCGGAATATAGTTTTGTAACAGAGACAACCGAAGTCTCCCTCTCTGCAAAAGGCGAACTGATCGCGGAAAGGCCCGTGCAGGCCTCCCCGTTCATCGTCGCGACTGAAGACGGCGGATATGCATATGCCGGGTATTCTAACCCAAAATATAACCAACTGCATGAGTCCGGCCATCGCGGCACTCCCCCCCTCCAGGTCGTCAGGCTTGACAATGACGGCGAGGTCACATGGGATCAATCGTTTAATATCGGGAATGATCGATACGTTACATCAATCATTCAGACGGCAGACGGCGGATTTGCTATCTTCGGAAATTCGATTTATTTCTGAATGCTTCGTAGCGTGCAGGGATGGTCGATAGAGGTTCTGAAAGGATCCAGTCTTTCGATTCCCATCCGGTTTTGCACAACGCGTATTGCAGCGGGGCTGCAAAAACTCCCTCTCTTTTTCACCCGGAGAATGCCCTGAGTTAATACCAATCGCTTATCTTTTTCATCTGGATTACCATGCTGTCAAACGGATGACGGAATGAAAATGAGTTATAAACTCTACCGGTAAACAGTATCGTGATGACTGAAATCCAGGAGCCGGACGGCCTTCTCGGATTCTATGATTTCGTAGATCAGAACGAATGATTTGTTTATGTGAACTCTCCGCATTCCCTTCAAATCATGGCGGAGCGGCTTGAAGTGGTAAGGATTGATCTGAATCTCGTGCACTTTCTTTGAAATGATGGTGAAGGTATTCTTATCCGTCTTCCTGAGTTTACTGAGTTTTGCCTCAAGTGTTTCAGAAATATACAGACGATACACACAACCCCCTCCCGGAATAATCTCAAACACTTTCTTTAAAGTGTTTCTCGAAATCCGCCACCGGTGTGAACCGTTCTTTTCGGATTTTTGCCAGCTTTTCAATATACTCCTCTCTCACGGCAAATTCTTCTTCGAGCTGGAACTTCATGAAATTCTCAATCTGTTTGCTCATATTAAGACCAAGACGTTTGCATTCTGCGGAGTATTTCTCATAGACACTATCTGTTATGCTGAAGCTTTTGACACCCATACTGGTTCCCCTGATTAGGTAATCTTCATTAAAATTATTTAATTTTATGGAACATCCATCCCTCAGTTTTTCTGCCGGGCCCATCCGTCTGCCCGACCCGAACCGGTTCCAAACGAACACTCGTGCCTTTGCCCAGGGCAGGCGCAGGAATGGGCGGAGTTCACATGATCTCCATTGCAAGGATAACCGTGGCATTACAAGAATAATCCCCCCCATTGCAAGGTCATACCATTCCTCTCTTTAGTGAATCGGGGCGTGAAATGAACGTATTTTTGCCTCATTTATGACCCCCCCTCTCCTATGCCGGAAATATCCGGACACTCTGCCGGTTATTCCCCGAACAAACGGTGAATTCCGGACTAATACGGGGGGGTCGCCATTCGAAACAATTCTGAGAGGATGTATGGGGTGTCTCTGAAGGTGATCGCCCCCCCGCTCCGGCCGTCTGTGTGGATGCGTTTTTTCCGGCAGAATGTCGGTTTAAGGATAATTAGCACGTGATTAGCACGTGATTTGGTTGCAACGGGGGGGAAAAGAGACAAGCAGACAGCACACCGAAGACGTGTTCAGCTTTGTCATGGAGCATAAGAGGGATGGCCGTCCCTCACGTTATCTACTGCCCTTCAACCGATGTAGAATCCCGCCTCATCCCTCTCGGACCAACCTCTCCCCCCCTCTAAAACTGATCCGCATCCAGATACTCGTTTTTCACCGCCGCATACCAGATCTCCAGAAACTCCGGCGGGAACACCTCCAGCGTCTGTATGATATGGTAGGCAAAATCGACAAAACCCAGCGGGTTTGCCGTGATGATGCCCCCCCGTCACATACACTCGGCGCAGGCACATACCGGTGCTCGCGTGATAATCCGGGGCACGCTGTTTCAGCCACCCCCCCGCGCCGCAGCTCGTGTGCCGCACCGTATCGAGAAACCCGTGGTTGGCAAGAAAGAGCGTGGCACCGCATATTGCTGCCACCGGAATAGTATGGTGGATGCAGTCCCGGATGAGCGGGACCAGCCGCGTGGGATCATCGTGTTCGTATTGCGATGAACCGGGAAGAATGACCATCGCCGCATCGCTGAGTTTGACAGAATCAACATCAGCATCCGGAAGAATGGTAATGCCCCCGGTAGTTGTGACCGGCTCTTTGGTAAGCCCGAAGGTGATGATATGGTAACTTCTTTTTTTGGGGGGGATGTCGGTATTGAGATCTGATATCATCGCTATCGCCAGAGCTGCCTCACAGTCAGCAAGATTCGGGCATACATAGAGGTATACATTTTTGTCCATTTTATCACCCTTTTGCGGTAGGTAATACGTGAGCGTTCCCATTAAAAAATGAATGGAAACGTGCGGAAACGACAGCCGGGACGGTTCAAAGCATAATGCCGGAAACCTTACCGGATATCTGATTCCCGATTGGCCATACCATTAACTGTCTGAAGACAGAACACCTCCTGAAGCTCTTACCCTGAAGACCTATGAAATCATTCAATATCGCTGATAAACTCCGGAAGCTGGAAACAGAAGTCGGCACGCTTTCGCCGATGCATAAGATCCTCCTCGGCACCGATGGTTCGGTGACCACCCTTCTGGAAAATGCCCTGGACTGCGAGGTGACGGTGCATACCCTCTCCCAGGAGGTCGTGCCCGCCGACAGCCACGCGGCAATGTCCCTCGGGATACCTGCGGGAGAGCCGGTCAACCATCGCATTGTTACGTTAAACGAGGGTGCAGACGGAAGGGTTCTCCTCTATGCCACATCAGATACCCCCCCTCTCTCCCGTCTTGAACCTTCCTTCAAAGACGACCTGATGCAAGCCGACATCCCTATCGGGCGAATAATGCGGATGCACCAGATCGAGGCCCGGCGTGAACTTGACGACGTGAAGGTGTGCCGGGCCGGCACCGGCATCAGCGATATCCTCGGGGTCTTTCGCCATGAGCCTCTGCTCTCCCGCCGCTACCGTATCATCACCGGCAAAGAACCCCTGATCAGCATCAGAGAGACCTTCCCGTACTCCAACTTCACCGAAGAGGCCAGGGTGATTGTGGAGGCACCGGCACGGATTCACATGGGCCTCATCGACATGAACGGGAGCTCCGGGAGAGTCGATGGCGGCATCGGCCTCTCGCTCGAAGACCCGGCCGTCGTCCTCGAGGCGAAACGAAGCGATGAAATACGGGTCAGAGGCGACAGCGAAAACACGGACCGTATAAAAAAGACCGTGGAAAATACCCTCGCCGCACTGGGAGTGCAGGCTGGTGCCGAAATCACACTGCACCGCACGTATCCCGGACACATCGGCCTCGGGAGCGGCACCCAGATCAGCCTTGCCACCGCCCGTGCCGTCTGCGAACTCTACCGTCCCCCCCTCCCCCCCGTCAGAGAGATCGCGGCGATTGCCGGGAGAGGGGGGAACATCAGGTATCGGGACTGCGGCCTTTGAGTCCGGCGGCTTTATTCTTGATGGCGGACACCGTTTTGGCCCGTCAGGAGAAGTCTGACTTCAGACCGTCTTCCGCATCAGACGGGGTGAAACCCGCACCGGTCCTCTTCCGGCACCCGTTCCCCCCCGAGGACTGGCAGATTCTTCTCGCGACCCCCCCGGCCATTCCTGAAGGTGCAAACGGGGAGGCCGAAGTTGACATCTTCCGGCAGTATTGCCCGGTGCCCGTTGGCGATGTGCAGGCAATCTGTCACACCATTCTGATGCAGATGCTCCCCGGAATTATCGAAAAAGACCTTGACCTCTTCGGGACGGCAGTGAACACCATTCAGGGCTTCGGTCTCAAAAAGGTCGAACACCGCCTGCAGTCCCCTCTCATCCACGACCTCATCGCCACGCTCATGACCACCGATGCCGCAGGAGTCGGGCTGAGCTCTTTTGGCCCGACCGTCTATGCCATCGGCGACACCGGTATGCAGGACTCTCTCAGAGCTGCAGAACAGGTGATGGCAGAGACCGGAGGGTCGGTTCTCCTCACTCAGGCCCGGAACCACGGGGGGGCAGAGATTCGGGCCTCCCCCCCCTGAATTTTGTTTTTAACTCGCGGCGCCTCCTCCTCTTTTATACCGATACCAGCACTCTTCAGAGCATGTCTCTCCCACCACGATTTTTTCCAAAAACCATCCATTGATAGGACAGATTAATATTACCTTAAGTAATAGTTTCATACGTCAGTCGCCACCGGGCAACCGACTGGCAGAAGTGTGTGTATGCGTGTGATATCATCACAGACTTCTTCTGTATGCCCCGCTGCTATCCCCACATCGATAGTGGACACTCTGTGTTTCTGCACAGGAGAAGAATCCCATGAACGAAATCGAAAAAACAAAAACCGAAACAGAATCCGAACCCGGAACAGAACCCGGAACAAAAAACGGCAGCCCCATCAGGAGACCATGTACCACCATCGCTCTGTCCGGAACCGCCAGTGAACCGTTCGCGGCTGAACCCGTATCCGCTGCGGTCGGCGAAAGAAAAACCGCCATCCGCAATGCCCTCTCCCTCCTCTTTTTTGACGGGGACGTCGTCGAACTCCGGGCCCTCGGCGACGGTGGCGTGCACAGCGGCTACTTCAACGACTTTGATCAGATGGCAGAGCGGGCGGCGGCGATGAACCGCTTCACCGATGTCCACGGTGTCTACGTCACCCTGAACGAAGTGAACCCCCCCGCCCTGCTCTCCCGCCGGGCCAACCGCGTCAAACAGCGCCTCTCCCGGAGCGACGCCACCACCGCCGATGCCGACATCGTCCGCCGCCGCCTGG
>NZ_BBBG01000022.1 GCF_001315945.1 Methanogenium cariaci JCM 10550
CCCCCCTGCGAGAGCGTTCTGCCTCGCCTCACGTACGACAGCTGATGTCGATCTCAGCAAAGTGACTGCGGTATGTTGCAATGCTATGCACGGCGAGGGTTTTTCAAGCATTTTCTCCGTCATCAGCTGATGGTCTGCTTTTGGTATCCGGCCGACCCTCTTTTGCAATGGCAAGAAGTGTCTGCACATCCAGTGACCGTTCAAAACTACGGGCTACGGTATCATACGCGGTGTCATCATATATGGGATTGGTTGATTCAGCGGGAGTGTATGCCGTGCCTTTTTTATCCGAAAGACAGGACAGGAGTGCATCTACTGCGGTTCTGTTCAGGAAGAGTCCGTGCATGTATGTCCCAAAGACCTGCCCGTCATCAGAGACTGCTCCCTCGTCCTCAAACGCTCTTTTCGAGTGTCCGACTGAGGTCTCTCCTGCGTGTATTTCATACCCGCTGACCTGTTCCATTCTCTGGAGAATCGGGGGGGGATGGTTCAGAGGTGTCCGGGTAACCTGAACAGTTGTTTTGGTATATTCTAAGAATGTTGTTGTGATATCAAGCAGTCCAAGGCCTTGGTATGTCCCTTCAGCAGATTCTTGACCCGAATCGGTGATTGTTTTTCCCAGCATCTGGTATCCGCCGCAGATACCAATGACGGGGATGCCTGCAGTATGCGCAGCATGAATTTGGTATGCGAATCCTGAATCATACAGATACTGCAGGTCGGTAATCGTGTTTTTTGTGCCGGGAATGATGATACAGTCAAAGGATGAGAGCGTTGCCCCCCCGGGCTGCACATATTCAACAGACGCCTGCTGTTCCAGCAGTTCAAAATCGGTGAAATTTGATATCTGTGGCAGATGTATTATTGCAATTCTGATGCCCGTTTTGTTTGTCTTTTTATCTTTTATTGAGAGAGAATCCTCACTGGGGGGGAGAGGAATGTCAAAATAGGGGGGGATCACTCCCAGAACGGGAATGCCGGATTTCTCTTCCAGAAATTTTTTCCGTCTTCAAAAAGCTGGTAATCTCCACAGAATTTGTTGATGACAATCCCTTTTACCTGCTGGCGGACATCATCCGGCAGAAGCATCAGCGTCCCCCCCAGCACCTGCGCAAAAACTCCCCCCCCGTTCAATATCCGCAACGAGAATAATGGGAAGACCGAGTTTTTGTGCGAGGAGGATGTTTGCAATATCGTGGTCATACAGGTTGCATTCAGCAGCACCGCCCGCACCTTCAATCACCATCATTTCATATGTGTCCTGTAGGTTCCAGAATGCCTGAAGTGCAGTGTTCAGGAAAAAATCGGTTTCGGTATAGTATTCTCCTGTCCTGACATCACGAAATGGTTTTCCCAGAAGTACAATCTGTGATTCACCATCTCCTTTTGGTTTCAGCAATATGGGGGGGTTCATCTCCGCAGAGGGTATGGCGCGTGACGCAAATGCCTGCACTGCCTGAGCGATACCGATCTCATCGCCGGATGGGGGGGTTACATATGAGTTCAGACTCATATTCTGGGATTTGAATGGGGGGGCAACCCGGTAACCATAATTGGTGAGAATCCGGCATATTGCCGTTACCGTGATACTTTTCCCTACGTGGGATGCGGTTCCAAGAATCATCAGGGACATGTATGGTACACCATTCCGTTTTTGTGGGTTAAATTTTTTTGTTTTATCGCTCAAAATCTGATTTACATGTTCTGATTCCCTAATACATTAATGAACGGATATTCAGTGAATCATGCCAACAAATATATAAACAAAGCATGAAGGTACATGGTAATGACTGGAGGTATATGTCCAAAGTGCGGACTGCCCAAAGAACTCTGTATCTGCGAAGAAGTAGCGAAAGAACAGCAGCAGATAAGTGTTAAGATAAACCGACGCCGGTACGGCAAAGAGGTCACCGTGGTTGATGGTCTTGATCCCTATGACATTGACCTGGATGAACTGCAGAAGTACCTCAAAGGGAAACTTGCCTGCGGCGGTACAGTGAAAGGTAATTCAATTGAGCTTCAGGGAAATCATCGTGAACGGGTGAAGAAACTCCTTCTTGATAAAGGATATAAGCTCGATAATATCAGTTAATCTTTTTTTAAAATAGTAGGGTATTTTTCAGATAAACAGTCTGAATGCAACCCATCCGATGACGACCATGACGACCGAGTACTTGAGTCCTGCAACCGCACGTCCTTCACCCATCTGTCCTGCGACAAGACCCGAAAAGAATCCCTGAATTACTGACGCATGGAGGAACAGCCGCCGATAAAATTCCATGTCAATGGTTGCCCCGAATGCTGATCCGCCACTTCCTGACTCTGCCACAGCCTCGCCAGCCTGTGCCATTGTTTCCAGAAATGTCCCTGTCATCACTGCAATCACAAAGAGGAAGACTAGGTAGGAAACGAGCACGATAATGACATAAATAAGCATATTATTGCGTCGTTCTGTTTCGAGATTGACAAATTCGAAGCTGTCATTTGCGGCAGCACGCAGAACTTCACTCACATCACCACCGGCACGACTTGCTTTTGCAATAAGATCAACACTCCTCTGTGCAAGTGATGTGCCTATCCGCTCTCCAAACTGGTATATTGCATCGACAAACGGAACATTCCATGACATCTCTGCATCAAGTTTTTTGATATACGGTGTCAGGGAACCATATTCACCATCTGCAACAACGTGAATCGCGTTTGGCAGTGTCATCCCGCTTTCATTCATTCCTGCAACGTCCCGGAAGAAGTTTGGCAGTGATATATTGAGATTTCTCACTCTCATTGAGTGTTTCAGATCCAGAAGTGCAAGGGGGAACTGCTGCAACCAGCACTGCAAGAAGGAAATAATCGTCAATGCCTGTTGTCGTCAGTGCGAGAACGACTCCGTATTTACTCACCTGGAGTACCAGTCCGATAACAAAGACAATAATTGCAACGGGAATGGTGAGAATCAGAATATTTTCCGGTTTTTCCGTGAGCATCTGAACTGGGTGACGCATGAATTTTCCAAATCCCTCGTCTGAACTGTGCCGCTCTTCCACCCGTGCAAGTATTTCTTCATCTTTTTGGATTTCCGGTGGTGCATTGTCTGGGGGGGTATTTGCTGGTTTTTTCTTATCAAATAGTTTCATTCTACACCTCCGGGGGGGTCATTGAACTTATGAGAATCACAAACATCACACTGCCCAGTGGGATGACAGCATAAATCACTGCATACAGGAACAAGGGGGGGTCTGTTTCGCCGCTGATTGTCGACATGATGGACTGGAGAATGATCAGAAAAAGGGTGCCTGCGACAAGTGCTGTCACATACGATTCTGAGATCAATCCCAGTGTTTCCAGGAATGTTTTCTGTTCCATGCGGTTTTCCCGGGTATATTGTTCTGACTTGGTGCGGAAATATTCCGTCAGGTTACTTCCCGCTGAAATACTTGCAGACGCACCCTGGAGGAACTCACGCATTCTGCCGCTTGGGGTGTACTGACCGGCGATTCTCAGGGCATCAAGCAGGTCTTTTCCAAAAATATCAATTTCCCGTGCAATATATCGCGCTTCAACGGCACTTTCCCCCCCGTATATCTTGCTCTGTCCAAGCAACCGGAATACTTCTGCCGGTGTGATGCCTGCTGTCGACATAGCGGTGATATAATTAATTGCATACGGTAGCGTTGCATCAATATTCCTTTTTCTTTCTCCAGCCATAATTCCCGGATATATGAGAAATACTGCATAGGTAATTCCTCCGAATACAATCAGGCTGATAACCATTACGATTAATCCACCGATTAGTGCTTTAAACGGATTCAGAGCAATGATGAAATCCGGCAGACTTCCGTAATAGACGATAAGATCCGGCAGATTGAACACGTATGTAATAAAGCCTATCAGGGCTCCGAAGACCAGTCCGACAAGGACAGATGTAATGTAGGCCGTTGAGAGATATGCTTCAAACGGCACGGTCATTCGTGCGCGCATCATCTCATTGCGCAGAAAGAGATAGTCGTCTCTTTTTGCTTTCATACGTTCTCCAAGAAGATTGAAACAGAGCCTCTGATAACTATTCATAGAGATCACTCCTGACAAGTTCCATTACGGTCTCCGGGTCACGGTAATAGGAGAGCAACACTTTCCCGACTTCCTGGAAGTGACGGATCTTTTTTAACCGCATCCATTCAAGAATTTCCTGGCGTCTTTTGAGTTCTTCCCGCATACGGGCATCACTCCAGCCTTTTCCTTCCATAATATCTTCAAGAATGTAGGATTTACCGGAGAACCGGATATCATCTGTTGCTGCATTCCATTTGAAGACTTCATTGGTGATCAGTTCATTTGTCCGGGGATCAATGTCGAGTATTTCGATGAGGGTTTTATTTCGTCGAATTCTCTGTCCTCCAAACCGCGCCTGCACCTGCACGCTGACCAGATCAAGGGCGCTCAGCATATTACGGGGCACATTCATTGGCGGGTTTTCAAACCGGTGAACAACACTGGCAACAGAATCTGCGTGTGTTGTTGCATAGGTTACGTGACCCGTGCTCATGGCCTGGAAGAGGGTCTGTGCCTCTTTACCACGTACCTCACCTACGAGGATATATTCGGGACGCTGACGGAGTGCTGCACGCAGCAGTTCGTACATGTCAATAGATCCTTTCCCGCCGCTGTCAAACGATTCCCGGGTAATGGAAGGGATCCAGTTCTTGTGCGGAAGTTTCAGTTCACGGGTATCTTCAAGCGTGACAATCTTTGCAATAGGTGGAATAAACAGTGATATTGCATTCAGAGACGTTGTCTTTCCTGAAGCGGTTCCTCCTGCAAATATACAGGATTTTCCATTTTCTACCGCGAGCCACAGGAATGCAATGGAGAGAGGAGAATATGTCCCCCACTCGATGAGATCTGTTGGAGTAATGGTTCATCCTTGAATTTTCGGATGGTGAAGGTAGAACCATGGGCGGTCACCTCATGACCAAGGGTCATCTGAATACGTGACCCGTCTGCCATTGTTGCATCAAGCATCGGTTCTGATATTGAGATATATTTCCCTGCACGCTGGGCAAGTTTGGTTACAAATGAGTCCAGATCATCAGAACGTGTGTACGTGAGGTTCGTCTGGATAGATTCATAATTAGAATGGAATACAAATAGTGGAGCATTGATACCGTCACAGGAAATATCCTCAATATATTTATCATGCATGATGGCGTCAATCCGCCCGTCTCCAATGAAATTCTTATGAATATGATAGAGGATCTTTTCCCGTGATACCGGATCCAGTTTTATACCGTAATCAAAGACAATATTGTCAACTGCCTCTGTCAGGGTAGAATATGCCCGTTCTTTTGTGAGGTCCTTAGTGTTGATGTCAAGTGTTTCAAACAACCGCTGTGTCAGTTCCTGTAACAGTACTTTTTCTCCATCAGAGAGTTCAGGTTCAATTACGGTGTAGAGGTACTCATGACTGTTGTGGTCAAAGATGATTCTGATGTAGGCATATGGTTCATTTACCGGATATAATTCGATTTCTTCAATTCCTTCACTACTATCATGCGAGAGATTAACAAGGGAGCCATGAATTGCAGGGTCATATTCCACAACCTTGCCCCCCCGAATTTTGCCAAACAGACCCTGGCCAAATTTTTTCGTTTTTTCTTCCAGACTTGTGTCTTCAGGAACAAATTCAGCTGGTTTTAGCTTTGAAAGATCCAGTCTTTCCAGATCGCCCTCAACAATTCCATCCAGTGCAGCGAAGATTTCTTTTCTGTTACTCATCTCAAATTTGTGTGCACCGTCCGAGATGTGGAACTCCTCAAGGTCCAGTTCAGCACCACCTGACAGAATCAGATCTGAAATGTTTGTTGCTTCTTCTGCACTAATTATTCCATCTTTCCGTAATTTTTTCTTAGCTATTGGTTCAGAATGGGAGTATGCGTTTTCAGGTTTGATTTCGACTGGCTCTTTGCGGATATTTTTATTTCCTTCACTTGAAAGATCTTCAATTATTCGGGTAATTTTCGTTGTTGTGTTTTGTGGCTGATTTGTTCCGGAAACAAGTTCAGCTTCATCGTATACCTGCACCAGTTCGTTAATAAGATCATCTGGTTTCAGTTTTGAGGGTATCTTGTTTGCCGTCGCTTCTGAATTCTGTATCTCCTGAATGATTGAACTGAGTTCTCCAGACGGGAACTCATCGGATTCTTCACTAAAATAATCCGTTTCCGGTATATCCTCTTTATTATTCAGTAATTCACTGATAATTCCATCAATTCTCTTTTCAGCTTCACTATCCGGTCCCTTTTCTGCTGAATAATTGGTGTTCTGCTGGATGTCAGCAATCAGTGAACCAAGATGATTATTTTTTGTCTCTGCGGTGACCTCAGGTTTTTCATCTGTATGCTCTTCCGGTGATTCATGCTGTGGTGACTGGATGGGTGAATTCGGATGGGACGCAGATTCTGATCTGGTATCATTATCTACCGTAACACTCAGTTCGATATTATCTCTGCTAAATTCTGGTATTTCGTTTTTATCCGTAATCTCAGGGATAATTCTGTCCGTATCCTGATCAAAGGTTATTTCATCATGCTCTTTCGCACCGGCTTCCGGAACTTCGTCTTCTGCGCTTTTGGATATGTTCCCCATCATTATTTCTGGTGCAGAACCGGTAAACACATCCTCATTTTCCGGTTTCCGGTCATCTTTGGCAGGTTCTTGTTCTGATTTATTGGTCTGAATCCCTGCAATGATGTCTCTGAGAGTAGGTTTCATTCCTTCTGGTTCAGTGCTACCGGATACTGGATTACCTGCTTGTGATATTACGGGTGTTGAATTTTCATCCTTAATCTCAGTTATTTTATCCATTTTCCGGACATCAGTCAGCAGATCTCCAAGAGTTTCATTTGGCCGGGTATAATCCGAGACACTGATTTCATCCGGTTTATCGGAGATATGTTCTGTTTCTGAAATATCCGTTTCGTCATCCACTATCAGGATTTTTTCATTTTCTGCAGGAATACTCTGTTCTGTTTTTTCTTCTGGAGAAACAGCATCACTGGTTTCTTTTTTCTTATTTCCACGACGCAATCCCCCAAAAATGATTTCATCTCTTTCATTTTTTAATCCTCAAATCTCGATTACGGTATCAATCAGTTCATCATTAAACTCAATTCTGTATTTGTGGACAGTCCCCGATCTGTCCACGATGATACAGTCATAGATACCATTGACCAGTTTAAATGCCACAATCCCATCTGGTCCGGTGACTTCGCTCAGAAGGAGTTGCCTGCCTTTTCTCATGGAGACTCTTGCCCCCCCGGCAAGCGGATCACGTCCTGAGATGATATGGAGTCTGATTAACCCCCCCTCCCTTTTTTATGATCTCCAATCTCAGGAATTGTTTCCAGGTGGCTGCTTTGTAGATGTCCTTTGTCGTATATCCTGCACCCTGCAGCCACCGATTCTGTGATCAATTTCTCCGTCAGATATATCTTAAATTTTAAATTGTTATCGTAGAGATAAATTGCTTTGTCGCCATAGACGTTTCCCTCATTTCCCATAAGGGCAGCACCTTCAACGGTTCCATCGACAAAAATTAATAAACACTGATCTTTTCCCCCAATAGATATTGCAAGTCCGGATCGGCCGGATGCTTTCATTTTGTTTATAAGGTCTTCAGATTCATACTCACCAGCATACTGAGCATGTTCGACCACATTTCTAATGTCGTTTTCAATATTCATCTTCTCTCACCATTCCCCCATACCATGGTTATATCACAGCTTTTGCACTCCTTTTATCGCAAGGCGGATCATGCCAAGATTTGCGTCCGTTGAGGTCAGTACAACCAGATAGAGGTCCTCAAACGGTGCAAGTATGCATTTACCCTGTGGTGTTTCAAGAATTATCTGCTCAAGGATGCCAATTCCAAGATCATCTGATATTTTTGCACCTGCACGGAGAAGATCTTCAGCGATGGCTGCAGCATGCTCAAAGTCACCATCTCCCCCCCGCGAATTAATGGGAAATCCTTCAAAAAATGACGAAACGGCAATCACTCCGGGCTGCCGAAGAATCCTGTCAAGTTTCTCTTCGTTGGAAAGTGTTGTCTCATCTTCAGTTGGAAGCGACTTATGATCGACAAGCCAGTTATTCCGGATTGAATAGGTAATCACCTTTCTCAGTTCAGATTCATTATAGGAGGTGACCGTATATTCTAAAAACGGCTGTTCTCTAAAGAAAATTATTGCATCATTTCCTTTCAGCTCCGTTCCATTTTCATTGTATTGGGCAATTGCAGGAATTCCATTCTCTATGAGAAGATATCCCTCTCCATTCGGTCCCCCCCTTGCTGATACCCCCCCGGCGATTATTTGTCCGGTGAATTCAATCAGTTCTTTAAAGGGACCTTTCAGATTTGCAACCTGTCTGCCTTCCGGAAGCATTAGTATCACAGTGCAGCAATTATTCTTTCACGGTTTTTCTTTAGTTCATACCGAATTCTTCCAATATTTACATCTTTTTCCGCGACAATTGCAATGAGTTCATCCTCAGAGAGTGGCGAAAGGAGAATTGGTCCGTTTTCGCACTCCACAAGCATCTGGATCATTTCCCCCCCCTTACCAAGTTCCGCACCCATTGCTTCAGAAGTACCCATTCCGGTCGAAGCCATTGCGCCGAGTGCCTCAGTGTCAATCTCACCTTTTTCTGCGCTCTCTATCACAAATCCATCCCTTCCGACAACCACCGACGCGGTAATCCCATCCAGTCTGAGAAACTCTGTCAATATTGATTTAAGCATCTTTTACACCTGATTCTGTCCGTCTCATTTTTTGAATTAATCGTCTTTCTTTTGGCACGATGGTAAATTTGACCGGCATTTTGCCGATTGCATGGGTTGCACATGATATACAGGGATCATAGGCACGGATTACCATCTCAATTTGATTTTTACCGCTTTCTGAAATTTTCCCGTTAGAAATTACTTTTCGTGCAACATTTTCTACACCTTTATCCATTGCCCAGTTATTCTGGCAGGTTGCAACGATCAGATTACATTTTTCAATGAATCCCTCATCATTCACGGTGTAATCATGAATGAGCGTGCCACGCGGGGGCCTCAATGATGCCAACTCCCCCCCGGTTATTGATCACACAATCCACCGGTGTCCGGACATCTGTTGAGGTAATCGATGGGTTGCTGAGAATTTCGACAGCACGTTCACAGGATGCGAGGAATTCGATATACCGTGCTTGATTATATGCAAGAGTCGTCTGTACATGCCTCCCGAATTTCTTTCTATACTCCTCGAGAGCCGCATCTGCAGCGGGTGTACCCATTGAATCAACAATATTCAGACGTGCCAGAGGGCCAACCCGATAAAACCGTCCATCCTTCAGACGGGAGAATTTGAGATATGACCAGTCTTCTGAGTATTCTTCGATCCTGTTTACATACTCCTGCCCGGAGAACGATGTAATCGGGGGGGAGCCATCGGTGTCAATGACTTTTGTTGTGCCGCCGCAGACCGAATACCGGCCATTTTCCGTAGCACCCATGAATGCCGAATCCACCGTTCCGAAAGAGAGATCCGTTTTGTCCAGAATGTCGCGTGCAAGACTCCAGCATTCTTTAGCTATTGAGCAGCGTCTTCTGCCATCTCAAGCAGCTCGGTTCTCTGGCTTTCCGTAATCGAGTGTGACATCCCGCCCGGAACGGCAGATGATGGATGAATCGGTTTCCCCCCCCAATGGCCTCGGTGAGCCGCTGACCAAATTTCCGGACTTTTATTGCATTTTTTGCGATTTCCGGTTCTTTTTTTACGAGGCTAAGGATGTTTCTCTCTTCGGGTGGCACATCATGACCAATGAGAAAGTCCGGGGCTGCCAGCATAAAAAAGTGCAGGGAATGCGAGTGCACATACTGTCCATGCATCAGCAGTTCACGAAGATTTTTTGCGGTATTGGGGATTTGAGCACCAAATATCTGATCACATGCCATTGCTGACGCGATGTGGTGAGAGGTCGGACAGATTCCGCATATCCGTGGGGGTAATTCGCGGAGCCTCTTCAACTGCTGCACCGATCATGAACTTTTCAAATCCCCCCCTCAGTTCAACAACATTGAAATGTGCACTTTCAACCCCCCCTCCGGTGCTATCGACTTCAATGCGCACTTCTGCATGGCCTTCAATACGAGTGACCGGACTGATGTTAATCCGTGTCATCGGTTCCCCCCCTCTTGGGATATGACTTCACGGATTTTTGATATCTCTTTATCCTCCATTACCTCGCTTCCCATGGTAAAGGCATACATGGTATGTCCAACATCGTAGAGTTCCTTTTTAATCTCCTTTTCAGAGATGTCTGTCAGATCAGCAATTCTCCGGACCATCAGATTATATATATCCCTGCATGGTTCTCTGAGAATATCGAGAGATGGTCCATTGCAACCGTGGCAGGCCACATTATTTTTAGGACATGATGCATTACATCCGCAGAAGGTTACCGGCCCGAGACAGAGATACCCCTGACCCAGCAGGCATGTCTCCCGGTCCGGGATTCCTACATGACGACGTTTCAGTGACCAGTCTTTTACTTCCCCCCCCATTTTGCGGTCACATTCTGAGCAGACGGATTTTCTGGAGAGATTAATTTTATCTCCCTTAATCAGCGGAAGGAGAATTTCTTTTAACCGTGCCTCCTTGGGGGGGGACAGCCCGGAATATAATAATCGATTTTTACCATATCTCCAACGGCAAAAACCCGGTACAGAAATCCCGGCACATCATGAGGAATGGCGCCATCCTCTTTGACGGTATCAACAGCAGTATACACGGTTTTAAAAAGTTCTTCTCTGCTGCTGATCATGGAAAGTCCCGATATCCCTCCATAGCATGCACAGGTACCAAGCGCTACAAGAACCCGGGAATTTTTTCGTATCTTTTTCAGACGCTCCTGATTCTCTTCGTTTCGCACTGCTCCTGTGACAAAGGCAATGTCAATGTCTTCAGGGGGTTCCTTTACATCCATTATTACCGGGGGGGAATATACAATGTCTGCCGCTTCAACCAGATCCAGAATTGCTTCATGGAGGTCAAGGACAGCAATGGTACAGCCAGAGCATCCGGCCAGTTCTTCTATTGCAATCTTCATCGGTTATCTCCATTATTTCAGGATCAGTTTTTTGAGGCAGGCATTTGGTCCGGTGTGAATGATTTCCAGTTTGCCTCGTTTTCCGGTGATCTCTTCAACAGCACCCACCACATATCCACACAGCGTCTGGCAGAAAGGGCCCCCCTGCTCTTCCCCGATTCTTCTCAGTGTCTGGCGGACAATGCAGTCATGAAAGACCAGATAGATGAATGTCCCGCTTTCATCCTCTACAATGTAGTTGTCCCTGTCTCCGGGTTTCCATGGTTCAAAGGAGTATTGTCCATGCAGAATGTATGAGAGTTCACGGAGTGCGTCTTCCACGTCATCCTTTTTTTCGAAATACTTCGCAACTTCGTGTCCGAATTTTTTTCCCGCACGGTATGTAACAGCATTTGCCCCCCTCCCTGCGATCTCTTCCAGGGATTTTATGATATAGCCATTCATCTGCATGAGACCGTGCAGGGTGACCTCTAACTCTGCAGCAGGAGGGTCACATCTCAGGGGGGGCACATCTTCTGCTTTAAAGACAAGATCTGTTTTGAACTGCTTTTTTGCTTCATCAATGTAACTTGCAGGCATTCTTAGATCACCTTTCGAAGCATGTTGCAAACTTTCATGCTGATGTACATTCTTCTGGACGGCACAGCACCTTTGTGCTCAAGAGCCTGAGCCGGGCAAATTTCATGGCACGACAGGCATCCCATGCAGTTTTCCGGATGGGCCGGGTAACTAACACCATTTTGTAACTGAAGTACTTCCATTGGGCAGTCCTTGACGCAAAGGCCACACCCAACGCAGGCATCCTCGTCAACCTTGATTTCTATCATGTATCGACCCTTCGCAGAGAAGAATTAAGGACTTCTCGTCACTGATTTAACAGCAATAACTAAGTGGTGTGATTAATCACTAAAAGTCCTTCCGATGGATGATCGGAGGTCCATTTCATTGTAAAATAAGTAATTTACGCTATTTTTGGGAAATTTCTATATACTCTTCTTAAATTAACGATAGTCTAAGATCCTGAATAGATCATTAACGATGGATTTAAATTTCACGTTTTTTTCAATTAAACAAAAATACAGAGGCGATTATTCTCTCAGGGCCACAGATTATACATTCAAAATAAAATCACTAAAAATGGAGGTTAGCGTGGTACCATGTGCCAGACTGTTTCCCCATTGCTAAGGTCGAGTTTCATGTATGCCTTTGCGGGATCAAAGTCATCTGGTACCTGGAAGACAAGCACCCCTTCAAATGTTCCTTTTCGGTCCAGCTTTACCTTATAATAGGGATATCCGGCTGGTTCAATATAGGTTGTCGGATCCAGTTTTCGACCGACGTAGGGGGGGGAGGGGGGGTGATGCTTTTGTATTCCTCTCCGTTGTAGATGATGGTGAAATCCTTCTGGTCAGGGGGGGTGGTTATGATCATGTCACGGGATGACCCGCCTCCACGGAATCCAAGATGATGGATTTCTATGACCGGGAAGACATACTTGTATCCATATCCTGCGACATTCTTCTCATTTTTGTCATCCTGTTTCAGGGTATACATTCTTGAATAGCTCAGTGAACTAAATTTAACTGAGATATCGTTTTTCTTCTTGCTGTCCGGATAGACATGGTTTTCATACATATAGATCGCATCAGGGAAGAGTTTGCCATTGGGCAGTTCAAATACTGCTGTTTCAATGGTCTGCATATCCAGCGCTTCGAGTGCATTGTTATTGTTCGAAAAACCCTTCTGGACATAGGTATTACCCGTTTTAATTGGATCGATCTCAGTAAATGTTGCCCCATACCAGAAATAGGAACCCGCATACTGGTAATTTCTCACGCCCTCCAGAAAATTGTCTGCCACATCAGCATACTGTGGTGCAATCGGGAGATGCGTGATCTCATCTTCGATCTCTGCTGCCTGGATCATCATCTGTTCTGAGGCATCTGCCATGCCCGTAAAATCCGAATCGGTAGAATAGCCGGAAATTTTCTGGATGTGGTCCTGCATCTCAGTGCTGTATCTGCCAAGAAGACCCTCTAGATTGTCTTTGGATATGTAGAGGTCATATTCATCAGTCACACTCCCTGATGATATGGCATCTGAGGAGATGCTGTCAATTCCCTGGACTGCCGGGACAATGGTGTCAATATTTTCATACGGCACAATGTTTGCGGATGAATCGATGGTCACTGCAGACCATGCAGGCAGCGGAAGATAGTTGTCTTCTGTCCAGTCGCCGTTGAATCTTTTTGCCTCCTCAGCAGTGAGGGAGGTCTGAAACCGGGGGGATTTTTTATCTGCAAACATATAGGATACGGTTACATATCCGGTATCCGACCCTGCTGTGCTGTCATACATTTCATAGGCAATGGTGGAGGCATCACTCAGGTGAGCCCAGTTTGTATCTTCCAGAACACTGGGTGAACTGTTGTAGACGATTGATACCTTCACTCCTTTATCCCGGCCAAGAAATGCCGGATTGGCAAAGTCAGGATCGGTAAGCAGATCAAAAGTCTCGATCTTATAGGTTTCCATTCCCGTTCCCGCACCGGAAAACCGGTCTGCTGCCCGAAGGAATGCATTAAGGACGGTCTCTTCATATTCTGAGGAATCCCCCCCTGTACCGCTGGACTGCACTACCCCCCCTCCACTTTCGGTATACGCCTGATATCTTCTTCTGTTATCTCGACTTCTGCCGGTCGGGTCAGGTTAGAGATGAGGTAGGTAATTGGTTCGCCTGCTTCGGATGATTCCTGAGTCTGGGATGTATTGTTAAAGAGTGCAATCCCGGCTTTTCCTTCGTATGCAAGCCCGAAAAAAACAAGGACTGCAATCACGCCAACGATCAGGATGATCTGTTTTACGTTCTGTTGTTTCATCTGCACCATTCCGGTATATATTCTCTGAGATGATTCAGAGTACTATTGGGGAAATAAATATATAGTGATGATGTTTTTGCGTATGGGATCCGAGGTTTTTTGCCTGTAATCGTTCAAAACTTATCTGAATATGATGCCGGAAATGCCCGTTGGAGATCTCATCGCAGATCTGTTATCCGAATCTGATATACTCAGGCGGACGGCTGAATCCTCTCTGAAGGAGTTTTCTGCCGAAGTTGTGCTTCCTGAGATGTGTGCTCTTCTGCATTCACCCGATAAACGCATCCGAAACCGGGGGGATGGAACTCTTCTGCTGCATCGGCAGTGCTGCCGTCCCTTCTCTTGCACTGTTGCTTAACGATGAGGATTGGACGGTCCGGTATCGTGCTGCAGAAGCCCTTGGTATCATCGGTGGCGATGTGGCATGTGCCTGCTGGTTACTGCCCTGCAGGACGGCAGGGATCATGTGAGATACATGGCGGCAAAAGGGTTGGGTCTCTCGTCATGTACAGGAGCTGCCGATGCGGTGGCTTCTCTTCTCAACGATGAGAATGAGTTTGTGCGTGGATCAGCGGCTCGTGCTCTCGGGCAGATGAATCTTGTGGCATATGCGCCAGCAATTGAGGGTGCTGCAGCGGGAAACGTATGAAAAAACCCGGGGTATGATGACAGAGGCCCTGATCCACCTTGGCGGGGGGAAAAATAGGCGGCTGCATGAGTCCTGAAGCACCTGAAATGCGCGGGTGGATCCTTGCGGGTCTTGCCTGTCTAATCTTCTGTGTACCTGTCTCAGTCTATGTCATTGGCTCGACGCTGGGTGCCGGGGTGCAGTTTCCGCTCTTCCGCTATCAGGATACCTATATGGGTGCAAATGTGATCACCATTTTCGTGACCTCCAGTATGTGCTGGAAGGTACGATCACCGGCAGAAGTGCCTGATGCCTATCTTCTGGACCGCAGGACTTGTGTCCGGAATTTCAGGACTTGTCTCTGTTGCCCTCCCGTCCCGGATACTCAACTTCTCCTCTTTCCGCAGGGGTGGCATCTGTATCATGGGTTCAGGTATTCTCTATCTCGTTGCTCTTATCGCCCAGTACGGGCCATCGTTTTCATCAAGCGGAGGGTTTGCCATACCAGTGGGTGTCCCTGTGCTCGTTGTGGCAGGCTGGCTGGTGTGGTCGGGCATTCTCTTTCCGGATGCCGGTGAAACAGATGAGAATGAACCTGAGGTATCTCAGGACAATTCATCATAAAACAGTTTTTCGAGACCGGTTTTTCCGGAATATGCAGTGCAGTCCAGGGTGATGGGGGTGATTGAAATGCGTCCTTCATGGACAGCGTGGACATCAGTGCCTTCCTCCGCATCCGAACATATGGGTCCGTTGATCCAGTAATATGGTCGCCCGGGTCGATGCGTTCTTCCACACCCGTGAGGAAAAGTTTCTCTGCAAGATGAGTGACTTCATAGCCGCCGGTGACTTCTGCCGGGATATTGACGTTGACAACATCGGTGCCCAAGGGGAATCCGTCTTCTAACAACCGCTTGCAGATATCTGTGATTACCGTTTTTGCCGCGGCAATTCTGTTCAGAATACCGCGGGTCGTCAAATTTCTTGCCCTGATCCTCCACTTCAAGTGAGAAGGCAATGGACGGCACTCCCTGGTTGGATGCCTCCAGTGCAGCCCCCCCGACGGTCCCTGATGTCATGATGGATTCATAGGAGAGGTTCTCTCCGATATTGACACCGCTTACCACAAGGTCAGGTTTCAGGTTCAGTGAGTATATGCCAATGATCACAGAATCTGTTGGTTTCCCGCCGACGGAGTAGGCCTCGGTGTTGTGCATGGGAATTTTTGTGACCCTGATAGGTTCAAATATTGATATGGAACGTCCCACTGCACTCTGTTGTGTTGAGGGGGGCGACAACGGTCACATCCGCAAAAGGGTGAGTGCCTCGTAGGCTGCCCACAGCCCTTCTGACGTGACGCCATCATCGTTTGTGAGGAGTATTTTTGGTCTCATTTGTCTGGATGAAAATGAGGTTTTGTGGCTACAAATAAAGTTCGATCGGCACTCTCATAATTTCCGAAGGTGCATATAGTATGCAATGCTGGCACTTCTCGCAGAATATACGGTATTCCACAATCCTGCACTGGCACCGGAAGGCAATGCAATGCTCTCTGTCTTAAAAGAGAGTTTCCTCCGGTCAGGATATGACGTGATTTCCCCCCGGAGTCCGGGGGGGATTTTGAAGCAGAACTCAGGCGCCTCTCGCCTCTCGCCGATGTGGGGGGGCTCGTTATTGCACCGGATCATCTGCTCGGAAAATATTCAAAGATTCTTGAAGACAACTGTCATAATATCGGGTGCGGAAGTCTCAATTGTGCTCTCTGTTCAAAAAAACCGCATGCAGGAGCAATTCTTGCCGCACAGGGCATCGCTGTGCCGAAGGAGGTCTCTGAAGGTGTCCGTGTGATAAAGGAAAAACAGGGAGCAGGTGCTCTGAATATGCGTATTGCCGATGAAGACCCCCCCGGATCCGGTGAGTTTGGGCAGGAGTTCATCGAAGGCGAGCATATGAGTGTAAGCCTTGTCATCGGCCGGTATGTAGGAAATGCCTGTTCATACTACAGCGGGCGTCCGCCCCCTGGTGCTTTCCCTGAATCGCCAGTTCATTCGTTTTGATGATGGTCTGGTGGCGTTTGGGGGGGGTGGTGAAATTGGCGTAGATCATCCCCCCCGTAGATGAGATTGTCGCAACTGCCATCAAAGCGGCCACCGTCCTTGGCTGTCAGGGGGGGTATGCAGGGATTGATGTGATTGTCGGCGATGACGTCTATGTCGTGGATGTCAACCCGCGACCCACCTCCAGTCTGACCGGTATTACTGCGGTGATAGAAGAGGAGATTGCTGAGGTTCTGGTTGCTGCATCGAAAGGGGGGGATGTGCCCGAATCCGTCCATCTCAGGGGACGGGCGAGGTACGATAAGGACGGGACGGTGACAGTGCTATGATAGGCATTGACGTCGGTGGTGCAAACCTGAAGATTGTGGATGGGGATGATGTCATCATCCATTACTGCCCTCTCTGGAAGGAATCGCCCATTGCAACATATCTGAAACCATATGCCGGACGAAAGGCTGCGGTGGTGATGAGCGGAGAGCTCGCAGATGGATTCTCCTCCAAGGAAGAAGGCATTGCCTTTATCGTTCATGCGGTCCGGTCGGTCATTTCGGATGCCTGGTTTTACGGGACGGACGGGGCATTTCATGCCGAACCCTGCATGAGTCTTGCGGCAGCCAACTGGCTGGCCTCAGCGGATTACCTGCGCACGAAATTTCCGGAATCGGTCTTTGTAGACATGGGAAGTACCACCACGGACATCATTCCGCTCTCTTCGTTTGACCGGCTGCTCTCACTGCGTGACCTTGACAGACTCCAGCGGGGCATGCTGGTTTACACCGGCCTTCTGCGTGCTCCCGTCGCCTCGCTGATCCGGGAAGTCTCCCTGGACTGCGGTGCTACACGAACGCTGGTTGCAAACGAACTCTTTGCCATCAGTGCTGACGTCCATCTTGTGATGGGACATATTGGGAAGGTGGAATACGCCGTGCCCACACCGGATAACGCAGGCGTCATGATCAGCGAATCCCTGCAGCGGCTGGCACGGATGGTCTGTTCTGATCTTTCCGAAATTGGAGAAGAGAATGCGCGTGCAGTGGCTGCTGCATTCTGGGATGAGCAGCGGTCCGTCATTGAAGAGGAGATTCGGAGGGCCTCGGGCAGTGAAACAATGCCAAATCTGATCTGCGCGGGAATCGGGTCAGCCCTTCTTGCACAGACATTTGGCGGCAGAGACCTCTCAGACATATATGGGACCATGACAGATGCGTTCCCCCCCGCGTTTGCGGTTCGTGAGGTGGCGAAACGAAACGCGGAACTCTGAGTCTCCTTCTGCTTGCAGGATCTCTTGTGGTGACCCTGGTGTGCTATCTGGCAGGGTTCCCGTTCTTCTTCTTTCTCCTATTTATTCCGCTGATTCCGTTTGCCGTGCCCCCCCGCATCGAATAAAGAAATGCCCGTGCTGCGGGTGGGAGACCTCTGGCGCCGAAGAGTTCTGCCCCCCCTGGGATGGGACCGCTCTCATCCCCCCCTCTGAATGACAGTTCATTCATATTGAGGATGGAAATGGGAATCGGCACCCCCCCATACATATCAATCACATCGGGCAGGGGGGGGAATGAGCGTTGTGCGTAGTTTCTGAGTGTCCCTCTGTCGACTACGATCTCAAGAGCTGCAAGAATCCGGGCGGCATGATGATAGGGGGGGTGCTTTTCAATCAGGGCGTTGCAGAGGTCGACAATGGGCATCCCCAATCGGGTATCCGGATAAAACGGCGACTCTGCATAACAAAGTCTTCCGCATTGTTCACAGTGATATCTCTTCACAAATACATGGACCGTATGTTTCCCTTTTTTGTTTCTGAGAGTGGCAAACCGTTTGCGGCGCATGTCATGCCCCCTTTACCGGTCCGCCGCAGTATGGGCAGGCATCAAGACGGGTAAAGGTGATGCCGTCAGCTGAGAGGATCGCTGAAGATACGAGATCTTTGAGCATTGAAGGGATCTGAACCGTGCGCATCGATATATTTCTCCTGTCGGGATAGTTATCGGTAAATATTTCTTAAGGGTATGCATTCATCTCAGGCGAACATCATTTCCGTGCAGTCAGTAGCGGGAGATGGGTTTGTTTTTTGTGTCTGGTTTATTATGCATTAAAAAAAGAGGAATAGGCAGGTTAGCAGATGTCAAGACGTGCAGTAGACGCTCTGTTTCAGGCGCTGTATCTTCTCACAGATATTCGGTTTATTCTGCGGGAGACAGCACCTGTCCACGAACTCGATGATGAGCAGAAGGTTCGTGCGGGAAAGGCAATGGAAAAATTGAAAAAACAGGTGACCATTCTTGAGGAGGAACTGAGCTGATGAAATGTACCGCTGATATTGATACCCGTGATGCAGAAGAGCTCTACATTAATATCGATCCCATACAGGCGGGCGGTCGTCTGACCGTTGATGCCCAGAAGGCGGCACTTGCCTATTCTGACGGATATTCGGTATGTGATAACTGTCGGAAACCATTCCGTCTGGATTATATCAATAAACCCCCGATTGCAGATTTTCATCGTGACTGCGCGGAGTGGCTGAACATGGATGCGGTCCGGCTGGTTCCCGGTGCCCGGCGCGGGTTTCAGGCAGTGGCAAGTTCAATGGTTGAGAAGGGAGATCCTGTCCTTTTGACAGCCCTTTCCCATTACACGGAATTTGTCTCCCTGGAACAGTCCGGTGCTGACATTCACGAGATCCCGATGGATGAACACCATCATATCACCGCCGATAACGCTGCGGCACGGATTGAAGATATCACCCGTGAGACCGGGAGGACACCGTCCATTCTCTTTGTGGAACATGTGGATTACCAGTATGGGAATATCCATGAGATTGCAGAGATTGCAAAGGTGGCTCACCAGTATGACATCCCAGTGCTGTTAAACGGTGCATACAGTGTTGGAATCATGCCGGTGGACGGTAAGGCACTGGGCGTGGACTTTGTCATTGGTTCCGGACATAAGAGCATGGCCGCCCCAGCCCCCTCGGGGGGGCTTGTTGCAACAACAGATGAGTATGCCGACATCGTCTTCCGGACGACGCAGGCCAAAGGAGATATCACCGGCCGCACCTTCGGTATCAAGGAAGTGGAGATGATGGGATGCACACTGATGGGGGGGGTGACTGTCGTCGGCCTCATGGCATCATTCCCTGCCGTAAAAGAGCGGGTGCTTCACTGGGACCGTGAAGTAGAAAACAGCAACAAGGTCGTGGACGCACTCAGTGCCATCGAGGCAGCCGGATAGAGAGTGACATGCCGCGTGAGCATACACTTACGAGAATCAATACGGTGGATTCCTTTGACACGGTGGCTACAACCCATAAAAAGAGAGGTTACTTCCTGTCACAGGCGCTTAAAAAGAAGGGAGTCATCGGCGTTATCCCCGGTTCCACCCGTGTATGGAAATATAATACCTATGGGCTGACTGATGCACAGATTGCGCATCTCTGCCAGGTATTTCAGGACATTGCCCGGGAAAACGGGCTTACGGTCTTGTAATCTTCAGTGGTTTGATAATCCTTTTTGGGAGTATCCCTCCTCTGAGAAATCAGCTATTTTCTTATGCCTGCCTTATCACAGGGAATAAAAAAGGGTGACTTGTCCCCCCCCTTACGGGTGGGCAGGTAACAATGAAAGGGATCGGATTTTTCCTTTCAGAAATGTGTTATACCAGGGGTCTGCATTTCAGTGGGTGATGTTATGGAAACGGGCCGCCAATGATTTTCCCGTTCCGTGCCTCGACAATGGTAGCATGCGCCAAGGCATCTTTTAAGATCTCATCGAGTGCAATCTGTGCTTCATCGGCGCGTATCACTTCGGGATCTGCCGCAATAGAGGGGGTGCTTTGGGACGATGGTGCACCCGAGGTCTCCGGCATTGTCACGGAAGGTTCCAATCATTCGTGCCCGGAGAATGATCTCTTCTTTGTCATAGGTCAGCAGCGGACGGAGGATAGGTATTTCCTGAGTGATCACTTCCTGTACCACTCCGAGGTTTGCGAGGGTCTGTGTTGCCACCTGGCCGATGTTGTCGCCCATTACGATGGCAACCATATTTTCCTGCCGGGCAAATGCTGAGGCCACACGCAGCATGAACCGTTTACAGAGGATACAGCGGGTCCGGAGAATTCCTGCGGCAAGAAGTGCATCGTAGAATGGTTCAAGGGGAATGACCGTCATCTGGATTGTTTTTCCCGGGCACCAGGCAGAGATGGTGGCCAGATTCTTATCTACCGTGCTGCGGACATCTGCACCAGCATGCCTCCCGCCGTCACAGTGGAGAAATACCGGGACACATCCGCGGCGCATCATCATCCATGTAGCAACCGGAGAGTCAATTCCTGCAGAGAGGAGGGAAAGGAACTTGCCCTGCGTGCCGAGAGGAAGACCTCCCGGCCCCGTTATCTGAGTGTCATAGACGATTCCCCCGAATACCCGTGCCTCCGCAAATACCTCATAGTCTGGTGCGGTCAGGTCAACGTGGATGCCGGGACAGCGGTCGATGATGCGTGCGCCCGTTGAGGCACCCAGTTCCCGGCTGGTAAATCCTTTCATACCGGACCGTTTTGCACGAACTGCAAATGACATGCCGGGAGCAAGTTTTTCTGCTGCAAGTCGAGCCGCTGTCTCTTCGATGATATCCCGGTCCGGCGGTGTCATGATGCACTTGCTGACTCCGACAATGCCGAATACCCGTGACGCAGCCTGTGCAATCCTCTCCGGCTCATCTCCGGTGATGATGATTCTCTCTCTGAACTGTTTAATTGAACATTCCAGCCCTTCTGCTTTAACAGCGGCAGCCAGGTTATTTGTCAGGATATTGATATAGTATTTCATGACAGATTCGCTCTTCAAAAAAAGCTCACCATATCGTATCATCACCGCTTCGGTTGTTTCCATATATTCTTCCATTCTTCTCATCTCTTCCGGCTGTCCGCGGGCCGGCAATAACCGGAGATATGTTGGCACCAACGGGCAAAGTAGATTGTTACCCTCCTGTAAGGGCTGAAAAAAAGACAACGCGAAAACACTAATAACGCAGATATACAATTGAGTAGTAACTATGGCGAAAAAGAAGGAGAAAGTGGAACCACAGTCAGTCCTGTATTATTTTTATACACAGGAACGGTGGGATAACTGGATTAAGACGCTTGAGGAGATGAGTTTTGAGTATGACGAGGATTCTGAGGAGATGCCGGAAGGACTGCAGTCACTCAATAATTTTACCGAAGATATCAACGTATCTGTCCTGAAGATCATCAAACTCTTCCTTCTTGGTAATTATAGTGGCGAGGCAGCCAGAAAGAAGATTGAGGAAGTCGAGGAGATTGTCATGGGACCTCTGCCCGAAAGTGACATCGCAGATATCGTCTCTGGTGTCCAGATGCGCTTTTTAGTACTCTTTGCCGGGTGCAAGGCAGTTATTGACGGCACTGCCACCGGTGAGGTAAAAGATCTCATAAAATACGGCAGAACTCTTGGTGATGACCAGGCAGAAGAAGCCCTTAAAACTGCTGCAACGGTTTGTGCTCTTGTCATCCAGGGGGGGAGTTCGTGCTGTGGAAAATATCTCCGCGGCGAGATGGATGATCCGACACTCTTTGATGATTGGCTGATTGAGGTGGATGATATCGGGAATGGACTCAAGACCCTCAAAAACTTTGATGAGCAGTTTGGAGAAGGAATTTGATCGCCGCAAAGGCCAGATTCAGATATGCAAAAAAACTCCAGAGGATAGCAGGGTATCGTGTACCTGATTTTGCCTTTAACGGGGGGGCATTCATGGATATTCTGGTCTCGTCTCTGGATTATGATTCCCTTGACCGCACCATGCGGTCACAAATCATTCAATTTTACAAGGATTTTCTTGAATGCAAATGCAAAGAGTCGCCCCAGTGCGGATGCCCGGAGAGAAAGTTTGCCCTGAAAATTCTTGAACTCCGTCGCCTTGGACTTGACCACCGGCAGATCAGTGAAATTCTGGTGGATGATTATGGTGTGGAGATTTACCCCCCCACTGATATTCTGAGTTTTCTGGAAGATAGTGTACACACTCTTGAGGCAATCCGTGATGTGGCACGGATTGAAGGGAAAGAGAAACTTCTGCAGGAAACAATTGATGCAATCCGTGAGATTGAAGGGAAATAACATGTATTTTCATCCCCCTTTCAGTCCCGTGTGTCATAAGAATACTGTCATTGATTTTTGTGGTGAAGAGAGGGCACATTTCACCGGACAGTATTCAGCAGGGGAAGTCTCCGCTATCGGTGCCAGTTGCGATTTTTCACCATCTTTGCTGCAAAAAACGGGAAAAATTGCAATGATAAACGACAGGCTGGATACTCCTTATTTTTACAGAGGTGAAAAGAGAGAAGAGAGGCGTACAGAGAGTATAGGTACTTTGCATAGATTCCTGGTAACACCCGGTGGCCCGGCGGCCACTGCTCTCCGGTGTGGTTCTGTGTTCCGGCTGCCGTTGCAAAGATGTCCACGTATTCAACGATGCGGCGTCCAATGACGTATTCCGGCCGGGGGGGGATGCGAAAGATGCAGTGCAAATCAGGTCGCAACACCATCTCCAGAGATACAAGCGTACAAAGAATAACGGAAGGGGGGGGATTGCCCTGCTGCCGCCCGGCATTCTATGACGGTTCAAAAAAAGGAGCGTCTTAGAGTATTCCCATCTCACTCAGACGGGTCGGGAGATACTCCTTGGTGACGAAGTCCAGTCCCCCCCTGCTTGCAAAGGCCTGTTGTTCTGATTTCAGACCGATCTCAAGCTGAAGCTGGATCTGTGTTCTCCAGTATTCGGTGTCAAACCGGGGGGGATCGGTGAGAATGGCTTTCAGGGCGGCGGTATCCCCCTCGGTGAGATGATCTGATGGCAGGTTATAGTCACTGATGTCACTCGGCTGCACACCGACGAACCGGGCCCCCCCGGGTGTGGCAAGCAGGTCTGACATGTGGGCTGCCTTGATGGAGCCATAGGCGATGCTTGCAAAGATGCGGTATGACCAGGGGGGGTCACCATCCGTAAAGATCACAACCGGGATACCCAGTTCATTGTTCATTCGTTTGAGCATGCGCCGGGTGGAGCGTGCCGGTTGACCCTTGAGGTGGAGAAGGATGGCGTTATGCTTTTCATCAAATCCGTTCTCCATTAACCGGGCATACATACCACCAGTCTCCATTGCGATCACAAAGGAGGCGTCATGATCGAGAAACTTGATATTTTCCACGTTTGAAGGGATGGGATACCCTGCTTCCCCCCCCACATCCTCCTGACAGTGGATGTCACGGTTTCCCCCCCGCTTGGTCTGTTCCCTGAGGCGCAGTGGGCCGTAGATGGACGCACCATCCTCTTCCGGGCGCAAGTGGAATGCCTCCCGGGAGAGACTGGTGACAATCTCCAGATCCTCCACCAGCATATTGCTCTCATCCTGTGCCGCGAACTTTGCCCGTTTCCAACCTTCTGAGATGTAATACATCTCCCTAAGGGTCGATGAGCGGGACTCAATGAGCTGCTGCTTTAAAAATCCGACGACATATGCCATCTTCAGGATATGCTGTGCGCTCTTTGCGGAATTTGCTGTCCGTGTTGTTCCTTTGCTTCCGTATTTCCAGACCTCGGTCTTTGGATCGTATTCGATGTTTGCCTTCGTCCGTGTAGGTAGCGTGATTGTGGGAACCCGGCCATCTGCCATCTGGCCGTACCAGTCTGCAGCGATTGATACCAACCGTTCCTGTGTTATTCTGTCCTTTTCAGTATTCGCCATCGAGATCCACCACTACTTTCATCTTCTCATCTACACCGCGGATATCTATTGAACCTCTGCCCTTTCCAGGATACGTGCCTTCCATGCGGACTCCGGTTCAATTGCAGTCCGCCATACGGCATTGAACTCGCAACCGATGGTATCGATGAAATCCGGTTTCGGCACGGCCTCTTCCGGATTGTCTTCAGAGAGACTGTAAACCATCACCTCAATCGGTTTTCGGGTGTAGTTTACCACAGAGATCCCGACCATCCCGTCTTCCGTCTTTTTCTTTGCCACCACCCGGCGCATGATCTGACCTTCAATCGGTGAGATGTCGGGGGGAGGGAGTTCAACAATTTCTGCGACCTTCTCTGCAATATCCGGGATGATGGAGCAGACCGCACGTGCACGGTCTTCCGCGAGTTTGTTGCGGTCCCGTTTGTTGATAAATGCCTTCAGTTCGCGGCCCAGATCCTGAAGGGCGAGGGTGATCTCTTTTTCCATCTCAGGGATGGCCGCGATTGCATCCTTTGATTCAGATGTAAAGGGCACATTTGTCGAGGCTACATGAACGAGAAGGAGCACGGGACCAAGCGGAAGGGACTGCTGGGAGAGATTATATGATCGCCAGTTTATTCCCGTGACTGCGGTTGTGATTGCACAGGCGCCCTGCTGATAGAGCAGCGGCACCCGGTTCGCAAACCTCAGGAGTTGTGCCTGTCCTTCCTGATCCAGTTTCCCTCCATAGCCAATGGCTGCCTCGACAATGAACGGGTGGCCGGAGAATACCTGTGACTTTCGGGTTCGTGCCTTTACAAAGTCCAGTTCAAACTCCTTTTCCAGTCCCTGCACGATCATCTCCTCGCCTATCGGAGAGAGGCAGAGGGAGGCAGGGGGGCGGGGGGGGTACATCCACTTCCTGCATGGCCACAAGCAGTGCCTTGAGGTGTTCTGATGAGAGGCCTTTTGCCTTTCGTGTGCCCTTGATGCCTGCGAGCTTCTGCATCTGCTCTGCACTCTTCTGGCCCACGCGTGAGAACCCGTTCACAAGGAAGTCATGCAGATTGTCGGTCGAGGTGGCGGCCATCCGTTTCAGGGTGCCAAATTCAATCCCGTGGGGGGTGCGGGGGCAATCGCCTGTGGCGAAACGATGATCTCGTCACTGACCCGTTCAAAAGAATATCGTTCCCCCCCATCGATATCGGCCTGAATCCGGGCATGCGGGTTGACCACCGCTGTATACTTCAGGTAATCAGTGAGTCGGCGTTTGGCAGCAAGTGAGCCGGTAAATTCCAGCTCGATTCTGGTGCCGTGTGTCCGGTCCCAGTCATATTCCTCTTTTCTGATGATTTCCGGTTCATTTTTTTCTGTCCGGATCATCAGGTCAAACAGGTAGGCCGGTTTGTCTGCACCGGTGCGTGAAATGACGCGTGCAGGGACGCCGGTTGTCAGCTGAGCGAAGAGAACCGCTGCGGATATCCCGATACCCTGCTGGCCTCTGCTCTGGCGGATCTGATGAAACCGGGATCCATACAGGAGTTTTCCGAATACATAGGGGGGGACATTGTCCGGGATAATGCCCGGGCCGTTATCCTCGACTGCTATCCGGATGGTCTCTTTGGTGAGTTTTGTGATGGATACCCAGATGTCAGGAAGTACTTCCGCCTCTTCACAGGCATCCAGGGAGTTATCCACCGCCTCTTTGATGGTGGTGATGATGCCGCGGTTGGTGAATCAAATCCTAAGAGGTGCTTGTTTTTTTCAAAGAATTCTGCAACACTGATACTCTTCTGCTGTGATGCCAGCTTCTCGGCTATTGCCACTCCTGGCTCACCCCGCGTATTGCCTCCGCAACACCGCACTCGTTCTGGTTTCCTGTCGTCAGGTTTCTGAGTGTTACTGTGCCCCCTGCCATCTCCCGTTCACCGGCGAGAACGGCATAATGCGCCTTCTTTGCCGCATGTTTCATCTGTGCACCGATGCCACGATCCAGCAGGTTAATCTCTGTCCGGAACCCGGCATCCCGGAACTGCCGTGAGATGGAGAACGCATATTCCCGTGCCTCTTTGGTATAGAGCACGGCGATGACGGTGTCCTCAGGGGGGGTGGGCACCTCACCAAGTGAGACCATCACCCGGTCAAACCCGATGCCGAATCCACAGGATCCGACATCATCGCCGCCGAAGAGATGAGCGAGGCGGTAGGCCCCCCGCCGCCGATGATCTGGTTTTCCGCCCCGAGGTTGTCTGCAAACCCTTCAAAGACCATGCCAGTGTAGTAATCTAGTCCGCGGACGATGCCATAGTTCTGGCGGAACACGGTGCCTTCGTTTTCCAGGACATTAACCACTGACTCAATGCGTTCCTGTTCAGGGATGGGGCCGGTAATGGCAAACACCTCGTCTGTCGTGTCAGCCTCAAGCAGTCCTTTCAACGAGGATTCAAGGTCTTCCAGATGCCATGAATCAAGGGTCTCCTCCAGACCTTCGATGTTTTTCTTATCCAGGAGGGCCATGATCGTCCTCTTCCGGTCTTCGGGTAAATCACGGAGGATGGCCCGCATCGGGGAGAGATGACCGACATGGAGGTCATAGGTGACGCCTGCTGCACGCAGAATGTCATCTGCGAGGAGAATTGCTTCGGCATCCCCCCCTTCCGGTGTGTCGGCACCGATGAGTTCTGCACCAAACTGCCAGAACTGACGGTACCTGCCTTTCTGGGGGCGTTCATACCGGTAACAGTCCGAGAGGTAGCACCAGCGAAGGGGGGGTTTTGCAAGCATTTTTGCTTCGTTCACATACATCCGCAGGACTGCTGCGGTGCCTTCGGGACGCAGTGCGAGTGCCCGTCCGCCCTTGTCTTCAAAGGTGTACATCTCATGGATGATGCCTTCCCCCCCGAACGGATGGTATAGAGCTCCTGTGTCTCGAACGTGGGTGTGCAGACTTCACGGTATCCCCCCCACCGCCGTGCTGCCTCGCGCATCTTTTTCTCAGTATTCCTGCGGAATTCCATCTCATCGGGAAGAAAGTCCCGTGTACCTCGCGGTCGCTGTATCATATATCTATTTCTCTCCTTTTTTGGGGGGGATTTTTGCCCCCCCGGATATCTGTATCGGCACTGTTCCCAGTAACCGGTCTGTTGCGGTGGCACCAGAACCAAAGAGTTTCGTTCGCTCCACTCTCCCCCCCTGCAGGTATAATGCGATGAGGACGATGCCTAATCCAAGGAATTCGGCCTGCTGGTATGCGAAATAGATCCCCCCCATCGATGCAAATGCGGTGAAGAGTACCCCCCCCATATACGCAGCCTTTCGGTATGTCTGGTCACCGGTCCGGTAAAAAATTCGTGCATCACGCAGCCAGAGGAATGCCACTCCGATGACTCCGAAGATGGTTACATAGAGAAGGTATGTTGATGCCATGCAATACGTAGTTATTTCACGTATACCAATATGATAATTATCAGCCATGAATCCCCCCCATCTGACACTCAGGGATGTACTGAACGCCTATAAATCCGGAGATCTTTCTCTTCGTGATGCCGAAGAGGAGATCCAGGGTCTTCAGATCGAAGAGCTTGGAGATATTGCACGTATTGACACCGGTCGCACGGTGCGGTGCGGAATACCTGAGGTAGTGCTAGGGGGAAGGAAAAAACCGCGACCACCTGATAGAGATTATTCTTACCCTGGTCAGGAGGACCGGGAAATGTATTGCAACACGAGTACCGGAGGATGTCGGTGATGAGATTGCAAGGGTTGCAGCAGATGAAGATTTTTCCTGCGAATATCATCCTGTCTCCCATACGCTGGTGGCGTCCCGTCTCCCCCCCCATCCCTACACGGGGGCACCGTCGGTATTCTCACTGCAGGGACGTCAGATATCCGGGTGGCAGAGGAAGCCCGAATTATTGCAGAAGAGATGGGCTGCCGGGTTACAACGGCATATGATGTCGGTGCTGCAGGTATACACCGTCTCTTTCCCGCACTCAGGCAGGTGCAGGGCGCTGATGTGTATGTTGTTGCCGCTGGTAGGGAAGGGACGCTGCCTGCTGTGGTTGCCGGACTTGTCAGTCGTCCGGTGGTAGGGGGGGTACCAGTATCCACCGGCTACGGATATATGGGGGGGCAGGGAGAAGCCGCACTTGCCAGTATGTTGCAATCGTGTTCGGTGATTGCGGTCGTCAATATTGACGCCGGGTTTACCGCGGGCGCATTTGCCGCATTGATCGCACGGGGGGCGCATGATGGAGAAGATTAGGGGGATTTTATATCGGCCGCTTTCAGCCCTACCATTATGGTCACGAGTCTGTCATAAATCACATCGCTGAAGAGGTGGATGAAATTGTGATCGGTATCGGGAGTGCCCAGTTGAGTCATTCTCCGGAGAACCCGTTTACTGCGGGCGAACGGGTGCTGATGGTCACCCATGCGATGGAGGAGTCTGTCTCTCTGCCGTTTTATGTCATCCCGATAGAGGATATTCAGCGAAATGCACTATGGGTCTCCCATGCACGGTCGATATCTCCTCCCTTTAATGAAGTATATTCTTCAAATCCATTGGTTGTCCGCCTCTTTTGTGAAGCAGGTACTGAGGTCATCTCCCCCCCGGAGATGTATAAACGGGATAATTACAGTGGAACAGAGATTCGCAGGCGTATGCTTGCAGGGGAAGACTGGCGGTCCCTTGTTCCGTCCGTGGTGGCTGATGTCATTGATGAAATAGACGGTGTCAGGCGTCTGCATGATGTGTCGGGGAGTGACTGATACTGCACGAATGTGTGATGTGAGAAGAAAGAAATGGAATGAATATTGGAGGAGATAAAGATGGGTTTTCTTGATAAATTATTAGGGCGTAGCGCAGAACCGGACGAGACTGAACTCGCATTTCCGGATATCCCCCCCGTATGGATATCGGAAAAAGAATGTGCCATACATGAAGAGGCAGACCGCGCAGTCCGGGAATCACGCCCCCCCGTGTCTGTGCCGCACTTCGGGAGTTGCAGGAGACGGTTGATGCGCTGAAGGGTGCAAAACCCGATGAGAACGTTGTTCTCCATCCCAAACTGCTCCGTGTTGTTGAACAGGGTGTGCCCCCCCGGTATGCGGCAGCGATGGAGAAGACACTCGCTCTTTCTGTCTCAGAAGTGCCCGGGGAATATTACGATGACTGTGTCGAACTCATCTCACAGATTGCAAAGAATACCCGCGGGCCGGGTCGCTATATCGCAAATGTGTTCCCCGGACAGATGAAGGAGATACGAATCCAGACCGATGTTATTGGACGTGAAATCAACACCATGTCTGGTGTTCTTGCAAAATTACGGGAACAGTTGGGGGGGTGTTGATGAGGCGACCGAGACGCATGCCCTTCTCCTCGCAAAGAAAAATCAGCTTGTTGAGATCCAGCTTCAGGCCGCTCATCTGGCGGAAAAAAACGACACCATGCCCGCAGAGCTTTCTGCCCTGAAACATGATCTCCGGGTATATCTGGAAGGGCCGGAAGCGGCGGAATATGATACACTCATGGCACGTCAGGCAGTCTATGAGGGAAAATTCCATGAGGCAGATGCTGACTATAAACAGATACTCTCCCGTTCTGCAAATGTCTTCAGAAAGGCAGTCCATATCTGTGAACAGTCAGGGGGGGACACCGAGACGATTGAACTGTTAAAGGCAGTCCGAAGCGGACTTGAATCCTCTTCTTCTGTTGAACGAACCCGGGGGGGACTTGCGGTCTATCCCACCCTCTTCCCGCGGCTTGCCCGGATGTGTCGTGAGAATGATACTCTTATAAAAAACAAGGATGAAATGGCCCTCTTTTCTGAACAGGATGCCTTTATTGTTCCTCTGACCGATGCCATTGCACGGACGGAGGAACTGAATGCAGAGAGTGTCCGGGTGGCGGATGAGCTGAACAGTCTCTTGTTTGTCGGAAAAAAAGCAGAACAGGAAGAAAAAATACATCTGTTGACAGAGAAAATCCCTGCCAATGCAGCACAGATCAACGATATTCAGGACAGCATCGATGAGATCCGTGCATCGGTCCCTGAGCAGGCAGAACACCTCAGGCTGAACCTTGACCATCTGGCGGGTGAGGGTGTCCATATCTCCCTTATCAAGATACCTGATTTTTCCTGACTGTCCGGATCATTCCGGAGGCATGACCCAACCGGTGGCAGGGAGATGAAATCCGTTGATCTGACGAACGGCCCGATTACCCGTTCTCTTCTCACCATAGCAGCACCTCTCGTTGCCGGCAATATCCTTCAGGCCCTGGTGGAGGTTGCCGACCTCTTTTTTGTTGGACGGATCAGTCCGGCGGCAATTGGTGGTGTGGGTCTTTCCATCTCCGTTATTTTTGTTCTGATGACCCTTATCATCGGGCTTGCCGGGGGGGGACGACTGCGTTTGTCTCTCGCTATTATGGAGAAGGGAATTATCCGTATGCTGGTCGGGTGCTGATTCAGGCGTTAATCCTTGGACTCATCCTCTCAGCAGCAATCTCTGTTGTGGGAGTGCTCTTTGCAGCAGATCTGCTGGAGATCTTCGGGGCGCCGGAGGAGGTGATAATTGAGGGTGCCGCATATCTCAGGTACTCTCTCTGGGGGATTGTGACGCTCGTTGAATTCTGGATCGTCTCAACCTTCTTCCAGAGTATTGGTGATACGAAAACACCGCTTCTCATTATTCTGGTCATCAATCTGCTCAACATCATCCTCGATCCGGTTCTCATATTTGGTATCGGAGTGGTACCGGCGATGGGGGGGGTTTCGGGTGCCGCGATGGCAACAGTCATCACCCGGGCTGTGGGACTTGGCATCGGAGTCGTGCTGTTGTACCGCCTGAATGCACAGATGGAGTTTACCCGGCAGGCAGAGCCTGATATCTGCCTGATGCGCCGAATCCTGCGGGTGGCCGTCCCGAATATGGTGCAGTCCGGCGTGCGGAGTGTGGCGTATCTCGTCATGTACATCATAATCGCGTCATACGGCACCCTTGCCCTCTCCGCCTTTGGTATTGTCAGCCGGATAGAGATGCTTGCCCTGATGCCGGGATTTGGCATCGCAACCGCAGCGGCGGTGATGGTCGGTCAGAATCTTGGTGCGGGACACCCGGACCGGTCAGAAGAGTCGGTATGGAAGGCGCTGACATTATACGGCAGTTTTATGGCAGTGATTACGGTTTTGTTCCTGACATTTGGTGCAGGCCTCACTGAATTCTTTGACCCGAGCGGCCTCTCGGATGCATATGCGGTCTCGTATTTTTATATCGTGTCACCGTTTTATGTGCTGATTGCTGTTGCGATTGTCCTCTCGTTTGCCCTGAACGGTGCAGGAGATACGAAAAAACCGATGTATGCAACGCTCCTCTCCTATGTTCTGGTCCAGGTGCCGCTTGCGCTTATTTTGCCTGACCTTACCGGAACAGGCATTGTGGGAGTGTGGTATGCAATGGCAACAGGTATTCTTGTTCAGACCGTTGCACTCTATCTGATGTTTCGGTCAGGAAAATGGAAAAATATTACAATTTAGGACTGTTCTGTGTCAGAGGGTGCCAAAACTGATGTCGCCTATATCATCTGCAAGCCCGGCCACTTCCTGCACCCCGAACGCGGTCATCACGGATGTGATGTCGATGTCGATTGCTGCCTCGCACATGTAATCGATGATATCAATGGAGAGTTCGCGTTTCTGCTTGGACTTTTTTATCTGGTCCACAAGGAATGCAATCCTCTCAGGCGGTTCCATTCGGAGTTTTGCCGTACTGACAACACACATGAATATCCGTGTCATGTTCCGGTCAGGACCGGTGACAGTCTCGAAGAAGTTCCTGATCACCTGAGCCTGATAGATCTCTCCGCCCATAGTAAACAGGATCTGTTCGCTGATGGTTTATATCTGTTGTGAAAAAATGGAATATTTCTATTTGGTTGAGACGATCTTGATGACGTCCCCGGTCTGCAGTTCGTGGGTTTCTTTGATTCTCATCTTTGTCTTCGCGTCAACCGCATACAGGAATTTGTCCCCCCCGATATCGGAGTGTACCTGGTATGCAAGGTCCTTGGGTGTTGATCCGTGCTTCATGAGGAATGCATCCGGTAGTACTCTGCCTTTCCCGTCACAGTATTTGTTCTCATCCTCTACCGGGTAGACAACGATCATATCCAGGAGATCAAAGACGGATCCATTGATTGCCTGCTGAACACCTGTTCCACCGAGTACGTCCATCACATTCTGAATTGCCATCAGCCTTTCTTCTGGGCATCATTGAGGTTTGACTCAGGTGGGATTTCAAAGATGGGATCCCCTGGCAGATATGTGATGAATTTCCCTTCTGCTGCCTTCCGCAGTGCCAGTTCACTTGCTGCAGACGCAAATGAGACGCCGGTATCCTTCAACTGGCTGCGCATCTCTTCTGATGTAAGATCTGCCTTGTTTGCAACGACTACCATCGGTTTGCTCAGGGGAACGAGGATGGAACAGAATTTGATCAGATCCTCGGTGCTGCAGGTTTTCAGATCGATCTCTGCATTGCGTTCAGCATCGCGGATGTTTTCATAGGATATTTTGAGGCCTGCCAGTGCTTCAGCTACGGCTTCAAGGATGTCAAAGTTCCGCTGCTGGGTTGAACGCTGTAACTTTGCCCAGTTCTTTTCGAGAATTCCGTAAACCCACATCGACATCTCGTATTCAATGAATCCGATATCCTCGTGCGGGTCGTGAGAACCTGCATCAACAGGGTTTCCTTCACTGTCTGTTCCGCCGCTGCCGTCAATGATGTGAATGATGGCGTCCGCGTCCTTCAGGTGATCCAGAAACTGGTTTCCCAGTCCCTTTCCCTCGTGCGCATCCGGCACTAGTCCTGCAACATCAATCATTCCAACCGGAATGAACCGGACACCGTTTGTGCAGTGGCCACACTGTATGCCCAATTCCTGGCACGCGCATGGGATACGCAGATAGGCAACGCCTGTGTTTGCGTCAATCGTCGTAAACGGATAATTTGCAATCTCGACAGGTGCGAGTGTAGATGCGGTAAAAAAAGTTGATTTTCCACAGTTTGGTTTTCCTGCAATAGCAATTGTTAGCATTATTGTTCTCCTCTGTTCTTCAAAATGGATTCATATCTCCGGCATTTGTCGTGCCTTCGTACATGGTATCTGATTAGCGCACCAGAGTATAAATGATCAGATGCAAAAAACGTTATCATGAGTTTTTCAGAAAAATCGGTATTTTACTTTGACCGGCCGGGAAAAGAAAATTCACACGACGCTGCAAAGATTGCAGTGAAGCGTGCACAGGATCTTGGAATATCTACGATTGTTGTCGCAAGCACCACCGGGGGAAACGGCGAAGATATTTGGTGAGGCAATGAAAGGCACGGGGATTCATCTCGTTGTGGTGACCCATCTGGTCGGGTTCCGGGAACCGGGCGTGTGGGAATTTGACGAGGCATCCCTGCCATATTTCAACGAACAGGGTGCAGACATCATCATGGGGGGGACGCATGTCCTGTCAGGCCTTGAACGCGCACTGTCGGCCAACCCGAAAATCGGTGGTGGATCACGAACAGATGCAGTGGCTGAGACCCTCCGTCGGACGATTGCAATAGGACTGAAGGTGGCTGTGGAATGCACGCTCATCGCTGCAGACCAGGGTAAAGTCCCTGTAGGTGAAGAAGTGATTGCAGTGGGTGGTACGGCACAGGGTGCTGATACGGTCTGTGTAGTGCTCCCCCCCGCAAATACGGCCCGGTTCTTTGATCTGCAGGTTCGTGAGATTGTAGCCATGCCAAGGAACCGCTGAGACACCATGGTACTGAACTCACTCAGGGAAACATTCAGTTATATCCTACGATATCCCCCCCTGATTTTGCTCTCAGGGATTTGGGCCGGATGTATTGTTTCAGCTGTTGAATACTGTATGTTCAATGGTCTTGATTTCTATGGAGAGTCCATCGGCTTCTTTGGCGTCATTGCCTTTCCGTTCTTTATCGGGGGGGCATCCTATGAAATGATACGCAGGGATGACCGGTCGCTCACCGCTTTTTGTGCGGGGGGGGTCTTTCCCGGTATTTTGCGGTCCTCTTGCCGGGAGCATTTGTGACATTCTTTGGTGCCATTGCAGCACTGATTCTCACCGTTATCCTTGGAGCAATTGGTGGGGGGGGCCAGGATGATGTCCTGATGGTTGCGGGGGGGGTATTCTGGGTTTTCATCCCGTTATTGTTCTTCTTTTTCTTCTTTGACACTGCCGCAGTTCTGGAAGAAAAGAAGGTCTTTGCATCACTGATGCGGAGCGTGGTATTTGTCCGCTCCCGCCCCCCCTTTGAGGTCATGGCTTTTTATTGTGCCTGTTGTATCCTTCTGGTGGTGCTGTTTATAGCCGGTGCTTCATTGGTTCTGTTTTCCTTGCAGGTTCCATGGTCTTTGACCCGTCTCTGGATGTAAATACCCTTCTGAATATGACTGTGGAAGAACAGCAGGCTCTCATTGGAGAGGAAGGGACGTCCCTTATCATTGTTCTGTATGCAGTGGTGACAGGTATTTTTACTGCCATTCTTCTGCCTTTCAAAGCGGCCTTTTACCGGCGGCATGTGGCGGCGGTCTCTGATCAGACGGAGGAAGCAAAAAAGGAAGAGGGAGTCTATGATGAGAAGGGACGCTGGTACAAATATTCCTGATTCCCTTTTTTATACCGGATGTGCGGTCGTATTCCTGTAATTTAGGGCCAGATGTTGCTCATCTGGCATATCCGGGGGGGGATGTCTGCCCAGAAGTCGGCGTCCACACAGAAGCCCGGAGCGGGTCGATCTCAACCAGAGATAACCCATACATCCTTTCAAAAGATCCGTCAATGGCAACCCCTTGGTAGTCTGCAATTTATCCTCATTTTAGCAAATAACTGACAAAATCGTCGTATTTTGCTAGCAGGAGATGGATACAAAAAATATGGCCATTTTATCCCCTAATTTGCGTTCCCAGCGGGCCAGAGGGGGGGGTCAGAGTGACCAAAACGGGTATGGGGGGGCAACCCCCCCCACGAGATTCAGATGATTATTTTTCCACGTCGGTACACCGGAGAAAGAGGAAACCGGCTGTATCAGGTGACTGTTCCGTTTTGATTGTCAAAAAGAGATGAGTAGATAATACACTGCCATCGCAAAGATACCCGAGAGCAGAGTGGCGAGGAAATTTGTCCCGGCGTTCCCGATGAGGTGTTTATTTTCGTATAGTGCACCGATGAGACTGTCAATGTTTGTGCCGAAGAATCCGGCAAGTATGGTGACCGCGACAAGTGCCGGGTCTGCAACGTTCAGCCCATATGCGAACACGGCGATGATGACGGCTCCCACAATGGCTGCGAGTTCTCCTACCATGGTAACACCGCCGTTGGTTCCCCCGTGGCACCTCTCTGAACGTGGTGATGAGGCGGGGGGGCGTCTTTCCCACAACGCCAACTTCACTTGCGAGGGTATCTGATGTGGCACAGGCGACGCTTCCCAGAAATAGTGCGATAAACAGGGGGGGATTGCCGGTAACTCCGTAGAGAATGGCACCGCAGAGTGAGACCAGACCGTTTGCGAAGACATTGAAGTATCCACGCACCCCCCCTCCGTGGGACTCTGCCACACCCAGTTCTGTCTTCTTTTCAAACCGGTATTTTGTGGTACCTGCACCGAGAATGAAGAAGGCGAGCATGATCAAAAACCAGCGCACATCGGTGAAGACGATGAGAAGTATGCCCATCAGTGCTCCGGAAAAGAGACCGGAAAGATCCGCTGCCTTCAGTTTGTAAGAGGAGAATGCAAACCCGAATCCGATGATTACGGCAGTGATGAGGATGGTTGTCTCGACATGATAGTCAATGTCGTAGAAGAGGAGCATCGTCATCGCAACACCCAGCGTCTCAATAAAGATACTGTCCTGCCGGTCGCGCAGAATAGAATGGAGCATCAGGGCGACGATTACCCCGGTGACCGCCACAAAAGGCACCGTGTATCCGGAATACATCATCACTAGGGATGCACTGATAAAGGCGACGACAGTAAACGGGATGTATCCTTTTGTACCTCTTCCTGCGATACGGTAGGCGGCCTCACCCATGATAACAATGGCAAATGTGGTGGTAAACACCACCAGCGGTATGAGTTCAAGGCCGTAGAGTGCCGCTATCGTTGCGATGGACAGAGAGGTATAACGGGATTTTTTAATGAGAAAGAGCAGTGCACAGATGAGCACAACAAAAAGCGAGAGGAGCCAGGGGGGGGAGATATATGCGGAGCAATGATGATGCATATCAGCGCGAGGGCTGATGCTGCCCACATCCCTGTCTCCCATTCCATTGCATTTATATTTGTGGTTCATGGTTTATGGGTTTATGCCTGAAGCATTCTGATTTCCTGAAAATACCCGGCATTTTTGGACAGGACAATACAGGAAGATACTCTCTGCATGCCATATGTGCGATTACTATTAAGAGAAAAAACAACCAATATTCTCAAAATGTCTCCATCAACGGAAATACCGAAGACGTATGATCCCAATTCTGTGGAAGAGCACTGGCTGCAGGAATGGAAGGATGAGGACAATTATTTTGATCCTGTCTCAACAAAACCACAGTTTATTATCGACACGCCTCCCCCTATCCGACAGGCAACTTCCATATTGGAAACGGGTTTAACTGGTGTTATATCGATTTTATCGCACGGTATAAGCGGATGCGCGGGTTCAACGTTATGTTCCCCCAGGGGGGGTGGGACTGTCATGGTCTTCCCACCGAAGTAAAGGTGGAAGAGATCCACGGCATCACCAAAAATGATGTATCCCGTGATGAGTTCCGGCAGATGTGCGTGATTTAACGATTCAGAATATTGAGAAGATGCGCGCGACGATGCGGCGGTGCGGGTTCTCAACTGACTGGAGCAATGAATACATCACCATGATGCCGGAATACTACCGGAAGACACAGATCTCATTTCTCCGGATGCTTAAGGCAGGCGACATATACCAGAGTGAGCACCCCCCCGTCAATTTCTGTACCCGCTGTGAAACTGCGATTGCATTTGCAGAAGTGGCCTATGAGGACCGTACCACGCTCCTGAACTTTTTTGAGTTCGATGGTGTTGAGATTGCCACCTCCCGTCCCGAACTTCTTGCTGCCTGCGTGGCCGTTGCTGTTCACCCGGATGACGAACGGTATACAGAAACAAAGGGGAAGACCCTGACGGTGCCGCTCTTTGGCCACAATGTGCCGGTGATAACCGATGAGGCAGTGGATCCGGAGTTTGGCAGTGGTGCGGTGATGATCTGTACGTTCGGTGACAAGCAGGATGTCTACTGGTGGAAACAGCATAATCTTGACCTGAGAAAGGCAATCGACTCCTCTGGAAAGATGACCGCCATTGCAGCCCCCCCTATGATGGTCTGACCTCAAAGGAGTGCCGTGAGAGAATCCTTGCTGATATGAAGGAACAGGGTATTCTTAACCGGCAGGAAAAACTGGATCAGCGTGTTGGTACCTGCTGGCGCTGCAAGACCCCCCCGATAGAGATTCTCAGTGAGCGCCAGTGGTTTGTGAAGATTCATAACGAAGGCATCATCAAAGCAGCAAAGGATATCATGTGGACGCCGGATCACATGTATTCCCGTCTGGAAAACTGGGCATCACAGATGGAATGGGACTGGTGCATATCGCGCCAGCGTGTCTTTGCCACCCCCCCGATTCCGGTGTGGTTCTGTGATGGCTGTGGCGAGAAGATTCTCCCGGACGAGGCAGACCTGCCGATTGATCCGACCGCAGAGTCACCGAAGCATCCCTGCCCGGTCTGTGGTGGGACATCGTTTACCGGAGAAACAGATGTACTCGATACCTGGATGGATTCCTCTATCTCTGTCTTAAATGTAACTGGCTGGGATGGTGGAGATATTCCGGAGCGCTTCCCCCCCGCACAGATTCGCCCGCAGGGCCATGACATCATCCGGACGTGGGCATTCTATACCATTCTGCGGTCCCTTGCCCTGACCGGATCCAAACCCTGGGAGGAGATTCTGGTGAACGGATGGTGCTCGGCGAAGACGGCTTTAAGATGAGCAAGAGCCGTAACAATATCATTCCCCCCCGGAGGATATTCTCAAGGATTACGGGGGGGCAGATGCATTCCGCCAGTGGAGTGCCATCGGTGCGGCAACGGGATCGGATATTGTCTTTACCTGGAATGATGTGGTGGCCGGGTCCAGGTTCCAGACCAAACTCTGGAATATCGCACGCTTTGTGTTGATGCAGGCAGGAGATGCAGGTTCTCTTACTGCAGATTCGGTGACGGTTCTGACCGATCGCTGGCTGATGTGCCGTCTTTCTGCAACTGTTGCAGAGGTGACTGAGGCAATGGAGGCCTATCAGTTTGACCGTGCCATCCGTGCCATCCGCGAGTTTTCCCGTGATGTCTTTGCGGACAATTATATTGAACTGGTGAAAGGCAGACTCTATGAAGATGAAGGGTCTGCACGTGACAGTGCCCTCTATACCCTGAGGACTGCACTTGCCACCATCTGTAGGATGTTTGCACCGATTACGCCGTTCTTCTCAGAGGAGTGTTATTCGTATCTGGGTGCCGGAAGTGTGCATGCCGCAGGATGGCCCGACCTCTCGTTTGCCGATGCGTATGCAGACCGTAACGGTGCCCTGCTTGCTGAAGTGGTGTCTGAGGTGCGCAGGTTCAAGCATGATAATAAAATAGCACTCAACGCTCCCCCTTGGCTCGGTCTTCGTCTACGCAGATCAGGAGATTGATGATGCCGGTGATGCCTCCCGTGCCTGAATGCCGCAGTGACCTGGACCACAGAAAAACCGCAGCTTGAGCGTGTGGTCTCCGACGTGAAATTTACAATGGGAGTAATCGGACCTGCACTGAGAAACAAAGCCCGCGGGTTTATGGATGCGGTGCGGGGCGCTCTCTGAAGAGGATCTCTGTTGCGGTGTGTCCAGTGTGACGGTTGACGGAGAAGAGGTGGCAGTCCCGGAGAATGCCTATGAACCGGTGTATTCGTTCCGTGTTGCAGGAGAAGAGGTGGATGTGCTGACCCTGAATGACGGGGGGGTCATTGTCACCGTTTCACGAACTGCCTGATACTATCAGCAACAAATTTTCCTATTTTTTCTTTTTCAAGCATCGCGTCGACAATGACAAATCGTTCCGGGTCACGTTCTGCAAGCATCAGATAGTTCTTCTGGACACGGGAGAGGATGTCTGCTTTTTCAAAGTGTTCGGTGTTATCACGGTCGTCAGAGAGTCGTGCCATTGCCTCATCTACGGGTATGGTCAGAAGGTAGGTGCGATCAGGGACAATAGTCCACCCGCGGTGGGCTGCTTCCAGCCAGCCCAGTGCATCCGGCAGGATTGTATCCAGTGTGACAGACTGGTATGCATAGCGTGAATCGCTGTAGCGATCAGATATGACCACTTTTTCTGCAGAAAGTGCCGGACGAATAACGTCACGAATATGTGCGGCATGGTCGGCCGTGAAGAGCAGTGCTTCTGCAATAGGATCAATCTCTTCTGCGATGCCTCTTCTGACCTGTTCGCCGATCCATGTGGATCCCGGCTCACGGGTGATGACCGGATCCATATCGTTTAACATTTCAGAGAGATTTCTGACCAGTGTTGATTTGCCGGTTCCGTCTATTCCCTCGATTGTAATCAGCATGGTGTATCCTTCCTGCCGGTATTCTGCACTTTATGATATAGCATTGCAGCCCGCGTGCCCCCATCCCCCCCCTTTCGGAAAAAAACTGGGGGGGAAAACAGGGCATAAATATGTCTGTCCGTATATGATCATACGTAATCACTATTATGAGGAGAATCCAAAAATAAGTATGGAACTATTAGTCAGCCCCAGCAGTGTTGAGGAGGCACGCAGTGCCCTCGCTGCTGATATCATCGATGTGAAGAAACCGTCGGAAGGTTCACTCGGTGCCAATTTTCCATGGGTGATTCATGCAATAAAAGAGCTGTCAGACAAACCTGTCAGTGCTGCAATCGGGGGGGATTATGCTTTTCTTCCGGGCGGGGGGGCCTCACAGGCTGCGTACGGTGCAGCGTCCGCCGGTGCGGATTATGTCAAGGTCGGTCTGAAATTTGATGGCGCGGATCGTGCCGCAGAACTGATTGAGGCTGTTGCAAAGGCAGTGCACTGGCAGTATCCGGAAAAGACTGTTGTTATTGCTGCGTATGCGGATTATGAACGGATGGGTACGATTTCTCCGCTGGAGATGGCGCCCCTTGTGACAGAGAATGGTGCAGATGTTGCCATGATCGACACAGGTATTAAGGACGGTAAGAGCCTCTTTGATTTCATGGACGAATCCGTTCTCGGAGAATTTACGGATCTGAACCGCAGCCTGAAGCAGAAGACCGCTCTTGCAGGTTCCCTGAAGTTTGAGGATCTTGAACCCCCCCTGCGGTGTATTAATCCTGAGATTATTGGTGTCCGTGGCATGGTCTGCGGTGGGGGGGATCGCAGCAGTGTTATCCGGGAAGAACTTGTTGAAAAGGCCATGTCTCTTTTGAAGTGATCCCCCCCATGTATGCCGAAAAAATGAATATTCCCCCCCTGGCCCTGACCTTTGATGACGTTCTGTTGGTTCCTGCTGAGTCGCATGTGGAACCCTCGGAAGCGGATACTCGTTCACGGCTGACCCGGAACATTGCACTCAATAGCCCCCCCATCATCTCGGCAGCGATGGATACGGTCACTGAATCACGGATGGCGATTGCACTTGCCCGGGAGGTAGTGTCGGTATCATTCACCGCAATATGAGTGCAGAGCGTGAAGTCGAAGAGATCCGACTGGTAAAGCAGGCAGAAGATATCATTGAGCGTGATGTTCTCACCGTTCAGTCTGACTCCACGGTCAGTGAGGTGGATCAGATGATGCGCTACCATGACATTGGTGGCGTGCCGGTGATGGACGACAATGTGATCATCGGCATTGTCAGCCGCAGGGATCTGCGCGGGATCGTCGGCAAGCGTGGTGATGAGAATATCCGCAATGTCATGACCCATGAACCCATCACCGCAGTAGATGGTATTGGTCTGGAGGAGGCCCTTGAGAAGATGTATACCAATAAGGTGGAGCGTCTGCCGGTCACGAATGCAGACGACACTCTTATGGGCATCATCACCATGCAGGATCTTCTGGAACGCCACCAGAATCCGAATGCCCTGCGTGACCAGGATGGCAATCTCCGTGTTGCTGCAGCAGTAGGACCGTTTGATTTTGAACGTGCGGTCATGCTTGCCGAGGCCGGTGCCGATGCCCTTGCCGTTGACTGTGCACATGCTCATAATATGAATGTCGTATCGGCTGTCCGTGATATTGTGGAGAGTGTCTCTGCAGATGTCATCGCAGGGAATCTTGCAACCAAAGAGGCTGCAAAGGAATTGGGTGCAGATGTTGATGCAGTGAAGGTTGGAATCGGCCCGGGATCCATCTGTACGACTCGTGTGGTCGCAGGTGTCGGGGGTGCCCCCCCAGATAACTGCTATTGCAAATGTTGCAGAGGTGATGCAGGAGTATGACGTACCTGTCATTGCAGACGGTGGTATCCGCTACAGTGGTGACATTGCAAAGGCAATTGCTGCAGGTGCAGATTCTGTAATGGTGGGAAGTCTTCTCGCAGGAACGGATGAGGCCCCGGTCGCCTTATTGCAATGAAAGGGCGGCGCTACAAACAGTACCGTGGTATGGGTTCCCTTGGAGTGATGAGCGGCGGACAGTCAAGTGACCGTTACTTCCAGAAGAAGGATATCGGTAAGAATAAATTTGTTCCTGAGGGCGTGGAAGGGGCGACCCCCCCTATGTGGGCAATGTCTCTGATATACTCTATCAGCTCACAGGCGGCCTGAAATCTGCAATGGGATATACCGGTTCAAAGACCATTATGGATCTTAAGAAGAACGGACGGTTTGTTCAGATTACGTCAGCTGGATATGCCGAAAGTCATCCGCATAATATCCTCATTACCGATGAGGCACCCAACTACCGCGTGATGGACTAAACAAAATTTAATTGTATCCATTTCATTTATTTTTGGTAAATATGATCGGTGATGATGGGGATTCTGGTCTTCTCGATATTCTTGGAAACCGCAACAGACGGCGTATCATTGTGCTTCTTCGGGAAAAACCATGTTATGTGACTGAGATAGCGGAGCGACTGGCCCTAAACCCTAAGGCAGTGGTTGATCATCTCCAGTACATGGAGCGCGCAGAGTTTCTTTCTTCACGCACAGATACGCGGAGGCGGAAATATTACTGCCTTGTCCGTGACATCAAAATTGAGATAACAATGGCAGAACCAACGGGCATGGTGCAACAGCAGATCTCCTCATCTCATGACCTGTTTCTGCAATCGGTAGTGAATCTTCGTTCTCTTCTGGGTGCCCACAACCGGCACATTGAGACACTGGAATATCTGGAGAGTGACCTTGATGCAGCTATGGATGATCTTGTGTCTACGAGCAAAGAAATATTAGCTGGGGAAACAGAAATCAATCTTATAACCGCACTATGTAACAGTGATCTGTCTGTTCCTGAAATTCACAGGATAACAGATATCCCGGTTCTCCGGATTGAGAGTGCACTTGCATGGCTTGAGGGGGGGAAGGGGGGGATTGTAACGCGTCATGGACAAAAATATTCGGTGCGTGAAATAAATGGCAAATGAACCAAACGACGACGTCTTTAGAAATCTTGCAAAAGCAATGGAAGAGATGATCCGCAACCTGCCCGGAGATGAACCTCCCCCCCGGTTTATCGGCTGTACGATCATATCGGGTTCCGGTGATGATGGGCACATCTTCCATATGGACGATTTCGAGGATGACCTGGATTATGACCTCGTTGAAGATTCCGGATTTTTTACATCACTCTGGAGTTATCCGGCGAAGAATCCTCTGCACCCGGTGTGGAATTTCGGGATCAGGAAGTACGGGTGATCATAGATGGCCGAAACTTTGATGTGTCCCTTTCTGTTCCGATTAATCCGGAAGAAAGCAAATTTGGCGTAAAAAACGGTGTGTTGGATATTATCTGTCCGAAACTGAATTGATGAATATATCATTCAGTTTTCATTCTTTTCCGGATTCGTCCGGTCCATTATAGGAGATCATATAGTCCTGACGTTTTTTTTCGGGAACGGTTTTTTCGAAAACGGGCGGGGGGGATGGTTTGCACGCCTGTAGGCGGTTTTTGAAAGCATTGTCTCTTTCAGGGGGGGTTGGTTCGGATGGTGTGTTGTCTTCTTCTCCCGGGTTGACCCAGATGGTGCGCTGGGGGGGAATGGGATCTCCATTCCATCCTCTTCAAGTGCATACTTAATTTTCCAGAGCATGGTTGTTCTGACATCCCACCATACCTCTGAAGGCGCCCACATGCGTGTCTTGATAATGACCCCGTCTGCTGCCAGTTCGTCCACATATATGGAGGGGGGCCCGGGTTCTTCAGGCAGAATGGTTCCTCTTCAATGAGTGCTTTGATGATCTCTATCGCACGGGCTGCATCGTCCTCGTAGCGGATTTCTACCGAGTATTCAAATCGGCGGGCGGTATTTGCCACGTAATTAGTGATCGTGGTGGTGAATATCTTCTCATTGGGTATTCTGACATAGATGCCTTCAAAGGTTTTTCCAATGGTGGAAATATCCGGATATCCTCAACGATGATATGGGTATCTTCGATGAGCACATTTTCCCCCCCTATTTTAAGCGGCTGTTCGAAGATGAGGAAGATGCCTGAGATCAGATTTGCGACGACACTCTGTGCTGCAAATCCGATGATGATACCGACAACCCCCCCTCCTGCAACAAGGATGCCGGAGAGGTCTACCTGAAGGTTTGGAAGGGCTGTTAAAAATCCGATGGAAAATATCAGCCAGTATGCAGCCTTGGTGATGAGGTTCAGGTCATTTTTCCGGACACGGTCTTTAAGAAACCGGCTGAGGTTGAGAGAGACGATTTTGGCGATGATGATTGCAAGAACAAGGATAATGAAGAACCAGAGGATGTCGCCTACGGTGGTTATATCATAGACGGGGGCTGCGAATATGGATGATTCAAATATGAGGGTGGTGTTAATGATGTCACTCATGGGTCAGTACCCCCATTCCATGAGAAATGTGCGGCTTATTGAGGGGGGGATATTAAGGGTATGGTAGATTTCTATCGCCTTCTGGAAATCTGATGCGGCCGGGTTGCGGGTAAACTCAGTTTCAGCAGTGGTTGGTGTGAGTATTTTCATGCGTGCGAGCATGGATACATATGGGCCGAAATAGATTCTCATATTATATCCGTCAAGGACGGTCCTGCTGATATTTGCCCATTCCAATGTTTTATTCTGGATTTCCAGGCGGAGCACGCCGGTGCAGTAACGATTGGATTCCGGGGGGGGCTGAGTAGATGTCAGTTGCATAATATTTGGTGATCACCCCTCCTCCGGATGGTCCGTAGAGTGAGTATTTCTGGGGGGGACAGAATGAGAATATATCTACTGCTTCCATTTTTTTATTGCCAAAGACGATGACACCGATTTCGATTGGAAACAACAGATATATGATCTTAATTCCCTCAGGTTCTATGAGAACAGGAGTAAATTCAATTTCCAGGTAATGGGTGACCTTTTTTGGAAGATTTACCGGTTCAATGGGATTGACAGCAACAACGGCACTGGCAGTTGTCAGGAGTGTTTTCTGTACTGCCTCTTCTCCTGTCATTTGCCGGGTATAGCGGAAAAAGTCCCCCGTCCTCTGTTATAGAGAGTTTGATAGTCTCATCTGAGTATTCAAAGGGAACTTCATATCTCCCGTACATAGAATTACTGATTTTAAACGGGATAATAACCTTTCTGTGAATTCCAACCCGAATTTCATAATTTCAGGTAGGACAAGGGGGGGTTATATGGTATCATAGTAAAAATAGTAAAGCGACTGATTGATGCATAATATCATAGGCTTTAAAGAGCGCAGATATATTGAAGAACTCCGTATTCTTACTAAATCTATTGCAATTGACTGTATTGTAGATGATGGATTTGAACGGATCATCTATGTGGTAAAAAAAGGTGATATGGGTCTTGCAATTGGTAAAAATGGGGATAATATTCGCCGGATGCAGAGAGTTCTCGGAAAGCGTATTGAGATGGTTGAGGAGGTGGATCTTTTGATGAATTTGTCCAAAATATTCTCCGACCAATTGATGTGTTGAAGACAGAGGATGATCCGGATACCGAAAAAACCCGGATCGTGATTAAAAAGAAGGGCGACCTCGGTATTGCAATAGGCAGGGGGCGGTTGTAATGCGGAAAAAGTGCGTCTGCTGTGCCGTCGTATGTATAATGCTGAGGTTGCAGATATTATAGCGGAAGGAAAATAGTATGGATGCCAGTGTAATTGCTGAAGTGTGGGATACGATTAATCAGAGGATGGAAGAGCGCCCGGAAGGATCGTACGTTGTTTCCATTCTGACTCACCGAAAGGGAATGGACAAGGCCCTTGAAAAGGTGGGAGAGGAAGCGACAGAATTTATTCTTGCGGCAAAAAACGGTTCATCA
>NZ_BBBG01000023.1 GCF_001315945.1 Methanogenium cariaci JCM 10550
TTAAAAGAGGTTCCTGTTTTACTGCGTTCGCTCCTGCTGCGGGTGAATGGAATACGTGTTGTCGAAAAAAATATGGGGTTGGAATTCAGGGAGATTATCCCTGAACGAGTATTTTCAGAGATATTTATTGCGCTGCAACCACTCACGCTGTGGCCGGGTGTAACGGTATATGATATCGCATTTTTCATCCTGGAATGACCACGGTACTACGATTAACACGTCTCCTTCGCGAATCCATACCCGCTTTTTGATCTTTCCCTTAATGCGCCCAGTACGGGTCACTCCATCGAAACAGCGTACCCTGATATGGTTTGCACCGAGCATGAGATCTGCTTCTGCAAACATCTCTCCGTTCCTTTTATTGGGCAGTTTCACCCGTACGATTGCAGGTGGTGCGGCCTGTGTATTTTTTTTCCTGTTTTGGTTTGCCAGAATACTCACTCCTTTTATATATATGTGCCCTCTTCGGATAAAAAGGTCATCCATGATGATGGGGGCGAATAATATTCGTAATTTTTGCCTTTTATTCCGTGATTGGTGACCATGTGTCTTAGTATCCGGCGGGTTGGTTTGTAACGGACGGGCTCCTGCTCTCCCCCCCGGGGTTCATCCGGTTTGTGTCTGTTCCTCTTTTCCAGGGCCATCAATTCCATGTTATAGGGCTGCACGTGGTAATTCGGCTCTCTTGGCTCCCTTGCGCGGAAGAAAATGGAAACGATCTGACCGGCCATTTCTCCTGAGGTTCTCAGACTAAAGTTCTTTGCAAAGATTATATCTGTGTCCATCCCTCTGCACCGATGAGGGGGACAAACCGGACTGCACCATGATGGGAGACTGTCAGTTTATCTCCCGTTTTGTGGATACAGGTCAGTACCTGCAGATCCCTGTCTCCGACCGGGAGTACCATCCTGCCGTCGTCAGCCAGAAGGGCCGTCAGTGATGTTGGGACATCCGGTGCTGCGGCGGTGGTGATGATCCCGTCAAACGGCCCTTCACTCTTTGGCAGTGCCGTGCCGTTTTTGGTGATGACGGTGATGTCTTCCACATCTGCCTGTTTCAGGTTCTCTTGTGCGAGGTCGGCAAGTTCGGGAATGCGTTCTACGGTGGTGACCCTGCATCCGATCAGAGCGAGGATTGCTGCCTGATATCCTGATCCTGTCCCGACTTCGAGAACCCGGTCTCCGGGTTTTGGTTCAATCAGGGCCGTCATCAACCCCCCCACGATATAGGGCTGTGAAATGGTTGCCCCCCCGTAGCCGATTGGCAGCGGGCAGTCATCATAGGCACTGTCCCGCAGGTTTTCCGGGACAAAAAGGTGGCGGGGGGGCAGACGGCGCATGGCATCAAGAACCGCAGGGTCTGAAATGCCCCGGGCCGCAATCTGTCCGTCAACCATCCTGTTGCGCAGGGCGGTATACCAAATGTCTTCTTTCATGGTATGTCATTTCCCCCTTAGGCTGCATACCTTCGTTTCTCTGATGTATAACATCCGTCTGGTGTGCTATACTCAGGATTTACTCTTCTTTTGGTGGATGCAGGCAGAACCATCCGCCGGTAAGACCATACTTCTTTGAAATTTCACATTCCGGGCAGTTACAACCCTTGCTTACACAGTCTGCCTTTTTTGTCGGACCGCGTGCACAGAAGAGTGCATGTGGTTCTACATCCATCAGTTTGTTCTCCCGGAATGTCTGACAGGGCCCGCAGAATTGTTTGCAGATCTCCATATTTTCCGGTGTGTCTGGTACTTTCATCTCTTTCCCCCCCCTTCCATTCGGTGAATGGATACCCTTACTCCCCCCCCGTCATTATATTTAAATGATAAATGTGCTGCTGATTTTTCTGATCTCCGGAGGTATGGAGCACTCACTCGTCCCGGCAGTCAGGGCCTGAACAACAATATCAGAATCGTCGTCCGGTTCAAAAATCGGTATTATTTTTTGACAGATTTTTTCGGTGGGAGATGTGTGGTATTCATCCGGTGGAGACCACATATAATGGTCACGAGATACCAGGTTATGGCAATAGAGGTGGATGGATAATTCTCGTAGACGGTCTGAAACATCCTGTTGAAATTCGGTATCATGGTATTTTTCCGGTGCTGTCGGACCGCATGGTCCGAGGTCCTGTCCCGGAGAAGGGTTTGCAGAGGGATTATTTTGACAGGGACGGTTTTTCTCAGCTGTTTATCCCGGTATGCGACGAACCTCTCTCATCGGTCTGCTGCATGAATTATCATACACTTCTCCACGTGATCCATTAAGTATTCTGGTTTATCTGCGCATTTCCGGCAATAATTCTGGTTTAATCCGGGAGGTTGCTGCTGCTGATTTCTCACGGGCGATTGGGAGTGGTTCCGACAGCTCCGCAATGCGATATATAATGTGGTATAAGCGCGCATTATTATAGAATGGAAAACTTTTTTCGATTCTCGACATTTCCCATATCACCGGAAATAATCAAAGCAATAGAAGATATGGGATTCGAAGAGCCCACGCCTATACAGGCGCAGGCAATCCCCCCCATACTTGAAGGAAAGGATGTGACCGGACAGGCACAGACCGGTACCGGCAAGACCGCAGCATTCGGTATTCCGGCACTGCATACTGTTGACCTGACCTCCACAAAGACCCAGGTAATCGTGCTCTCACCGACCCGTGAACTTGCCATCCAGACGGCTGAAGAGTTCAACCGGCTTTCAAAATACATGAAAAAGCTGCACGTTCTCCCTGTCTATGGTGGCCAGCCCATCGAGCGCCAGTTCCGTGCGCTGAGAGTGGGTGTGCAGATTGTGGTCGGTACTCCCGGACGTGTGCTGGACCATCTCGACCGTGGGACCCTCTCCCTGAAAGATGTAAAGATGGTCGTCCTCGATGAGGCTGACCAGATGCTCGATATGGGATTCCGCGAGGATATTGAGAAGATCATTGCCGACACTCCCAAGGACCGGCAGACCGTGCTCTTCTCTGCAACGATTCCCGCCCCCCCGATCAAGGAGATCTCACGCCGGTTCCAGAATAAACCGGAGTTCGTGCGTGTGCAGCACCGTGAACTGACCGTTCCGCAGATTGAGCAGCTCTACCTTGAGGTGCGCAACCGTGAGAAGAACGAGGTGCTCTGCCGTATCCTTGAGATGTACGATCCCGAACTTGCCTGGTCTTCTGCAACACCAAGCGTGCGGTAGATGAACTGACGACCCAGCTGCAGACACGCGGCTACTTCTCAGAGGCACTTCACGGTGACATGAAACAGTCACAGCGTGACCGCGTGATGGCAAAGTTCCGCAAGGGTGCAATTGATGTGCTTATCGCAACCGATGTTGCCGCACGGGGAATTGATGTGGATGATGTGGACCTTGTCATCAACTTCGATGTCCCGCAGGATGTGGAATATTATGTCCACCGTATCGGACGGACGGCACGTGCAGGACGTCAGGGACGTTCCATCACCTTTGTCGGACCCAAGGAGATCTACAAACTCCGGAGCATCCAGAAGTATGCACATATCAAGATCACCGCGATTCCCCCCCTGCCCACTGCCCGTGACGTTGAACGTACCCGCATGCGCAATCTGATAGAGAAGATCAAGGAGACCGCGGATGACAGTGAGAACGACAAGTATGTCGAGATCGTCGAGCAGGTCATGGTTGACGGCTACACCTCTCTTGATATCGCTGCAGCACTGCTGAAGATGAAACTGGATACCGGCAATGATTCGGATGACAACTCTTCCATTCAGGCGGATAGTTTCGGTCACTCGGGCATTGTTCAGCTCTGCATGAATCTGGGCAGGGAAGACCGTATCCGGCCAAAGGATATTGTCGGAGCCATCACCGGAGAGACAGGCATTACCGGCAAGGAGATCGGCGCCATCAGCATCTTTGACACCTACTCCCTGCTGGAAGTCCCCCCCAGGAGAAGGCAAAGCAGGTCGTTGAAGGAATGGTAGGCAAATCCATCGGCGGCACAAAACTTGTCAACGGGAAAGCTCTCGGCTATGACTGTCCAAAGAATGAAAATTCCCGGAAAAGAAGATACTAAATATTTTTTTAGTCTGGAAAATCCGGACTGCGGATCAGGCAGATCCTGATTTGACCGAAGGAAAAATTCCGGTTTTGTCTATTGCAGGTGATTCTTTCGGATTTTTTCCGGCAAATTTCCCGTATCATGTACGGCAGATGATAGTTTCTGCTCGGGCAGAAATGTCCTTATGTTCACACTGAATCCATTTTCGGTGAACGTTTACAATGACTCCCCGTTTGAATTTATGGGTTTTATGGATTGTCTTGCAGCGATTCTTTCGATATTGAAATTCCTGCAGAGACCGTCAGAGAAGTCGTCATACGGTTCATTGTTCCTTGGGTTTGAATTGCTGAGCATTACCTTTGCCCACTTTTCATTGCAGAGTTTATATAATCTGAAAGTCAGGTTTCATGAAGCGTTATCTCCTATATTGGTGCTGGAGTGCTGGAGATTTTCATACCTTTCCAACCATGCATGTAAATGGAATTATTTAAGATTCGTTCGGTTTTTTCCGAACGACCGCGTAGGGTTTATCGGTTCATCTTCTGAATAGAATATTGCTTCAGGGTAATCATACGGTGATAGAAGGTGAAAACGGGAAATGCTGGTCCGAAGGTTTCTGGGATCGTGTCCGGAATGGTGAGACCGTTTCAGATGCTACGAGAAATGCAAAAGATGACTGCTTTTGGCAATGGCCTACCGGCTACCATGGGTTGATACCTATGAAATCTCAGGCAGTTACAATAGTTACCTTACTCCTGCACGTTATGGAGTCTATTGAGAGGTGATTTGAGAATGAAAAAAGAATTTATTATCGCAATTATGGGTATATTTGTTACTATTTCAGCGGTGTATGCAGTTATAGCCACAGCTCCAATCGGGGTGGACATTGCAAAAGAAAAAGTACAGGAATTTGTTAATGATCCATCAGCCAATATACAGTATCAGAATACCAAATGCCTGAATATAGGTGATTATTATACATTCAGCACAGGCAATGGTCAGGTATATGTCAATATGTACACGGGCGTGGTTGAGCGTGCATCTTTTAATGATGCCCGGAAATCATCTGGTGAAATTCGGCCTGATTCTGCCGGGGGGGTAGAAATGGTTGCAAGGGAGTACGCAGAAGAGAAATACTCCGGCTTTGCTGACATGAATATGCAGCTTATAAAATCCGATTTAAGAAATCATGGTGATGCAGGCAGTGAGAATTCATTTATCTGGAGAGAAAATATTGAAGGGGGGGTTCTGACACCAAATACCGTTGTTGTAAATATTCATCCTGTATCCGGCTGGATAGTGTCATATATTGGAATTCAGCGAGAGATTAATTGCGTACTTGAACCTGAGCTCTCAGAGGAAGATGCCTTAAAAATTGCGGAAAAACAATTTCCTGGCATAGAGGTTACTGAAAAAACAGCCGAATTAACCATAGAATATACAAAACCCGGCCTTCAGTCTCTGACATGGGTAATTACCATGAAAGGTAAGCCTAAGGATTATGTCCTTCAGGGTGGTCTGGTAGTAATTGATGCATTGACAGGAGAGGCGCTGATGACCAGCCCATACCTCTAAATGACTGTATATCACAGGATGGTACAATGCGTTCAAAGGTCTGGATCTGGGTAGCCCTTATTGCTACCATAATTCTCATTATTTCCGCAAATTATTTCATAGTCAGTGAATTTAATCTAAAATCAAACCATGTGCAGGAACCTCTCAAAATTATCCGGTGGATAATGCCTTTTAGTCTGGATTATGGAAACCCGGATTATAAATTTCCGGTCATAATTTATGATGAAGATAAGGGAGGAAGCTGGCATATCCGGGATGAGGACAAATGGAACCGGGCAATAAATATCGGAGACCGCTACAGCCCCCCCAATATGTCACACCCGGAAGATATGTGGTATACACCCGATATAACAGTTGAGGGTAATAATCTCAGCATTGATTTTATTGTCTGGAATACTGCAGGGAAAGATTGTGAGAGTGCTATCCTCAATATGACATCATGGACAGAAAACCTGAATGAAACCACCGGTTATCCAGAGAGGGATACCGTGTCTTTCATCACAAAAGAGGTGCGTATAGACAATATTTCAGCCGGAAAATCAGATGAAGTACGGATTGTGACTGAACTTTTAAAACCCGAAAAGGAAGAAATTCGTCGTCTTACGATCAAAATGCGTGCCCCATATACTTTCACCGGGAAAAACAGCACTTCATGCACTTATTATTCCAATCATGGAAGGCCGCCATCAGGAGATGTAAAATTTATACTAAAAGGAAAGGATGCACCGGAACTGGGATCGGCACCAACAATTCGTGGAAGGTGAAAAAAACAACCACATCCAACTATTTTTGAGATATTGCCACACCATTTTATTCTAGGATTTATTAGTAAAGCGTAAAACCCCCCCCTGGTCTTTAGCCCGGAGGGAGTTCACTATGAATTCCTGAGGTAATATTCCCATATTTTTACTCCAATCTGTGAACCGCCGATTTATGGGGGATTGTAATGAAGATGCAATCCACAAAACTCTTTGTTCGGAAAATATTATACTATTATATCCCTGGGGGGTCTCTCGGAGATAATTCAGATATGAATGATATTGCACTCAACCGGGAAGACATCACTGCTTTATCCTCAGATGTTCGGATAGCCATATTAAAAGCACTTGATGACCGGTCAGGGAATAGTATAAATGACCTTGCCGGAGAACTCGATCTTGCCAGGTCTACTGTCCACCAGCATCTTGGCATTTTAATGGATTGTGGGCTTATAAAAATGGATGGTAGCAGAAAATGGCGTACCTATTCTCTTACCTCAAAAGCACAACGCATTCTCCATCCGGAAAAAGGATACAGAATAGTATTGTTGCTCGGCACATCAATTTTTACACTTACTGCCGGTTTGTTTTTTATTCACTCATATGTATGCGGCTATACCGTTCAGGATACCAGTACGATTCATGATCCTCTGATGTTAATCATAGGTGAACTGCTCCTTATTCTGGCAATTGCACTCTGGTATATTCTTTTCCGGTTGAGAAAAGCAAAGAAAAGGTATTCAATATAATGTCTGTCCAGCCAACAGTTTCAAAAGAACTGGAACGATCTGGTGAGACAGTCACCAGCCTTTCCTTTTGACGTTTTCCACTCTGTGTTGCAGACCGTAATTCTACACTGCCTCCACCTGCCGGAAACGGAAGATGATACGCCAGTCCTGCTGTTCCCGGAGAGTGACCTCATTCATCTCTTCCAGAAATTCGCAGAGGAATTCCATGTTCTTTGCATGCTGAATCTGGTTTCTGATGGCGGTGATATGGCGGACCGTGTGTGCATACCGTTCGGCATTGCGCTGGTATTCCCGCTGGAGACGGAGTGCGGCAATGGCCGAACCTACGGCAGGGAGCGTGATGGTGAAAAAGGCCATCAGCATCGGAACACGGAACGGGTATTCGGTCTCCCAGTGACCGATACCGGTTGCGTGAAAAACCGCGAGGATGAGGGTGACGGAAAAAATCGTTACACCGGCATAGGTCAGCATGGTGTATGCACGCCGTGCGGATTTCCCCCCCGCCTGTTCATAAAACGAGAGGCGGTTTGTGATCCATGCAGACCGGAAGAACTTCTTGATGGGTACGTAGGGTATGTCCAGACGGCAGCAATAGATGGGTCGGGAGGCAATGATCTCTTCAAACGCCATCACGATCCAGTCGTTGGGGGGGCGGTGGGCCATGCTCATATGAGGGGGGGTATCCGGTTTTTCGCACTGGATACAGATGATGCAGAGAAAGAATGCCGCACGCAGGCGTTCGGCGAGGAAGTTATAATCAATCCACCTGCGGTGGAAATCCCCCCCGTGGCGTGATGCATACATGAGGAAAATGATCAGGGAAATTTCAAACACCTCCACCCATACCAGCCAGGCCATCTCCGGGAGAAACAGCGTCTGAAAGGTGATGGTGGCAACGGCGAGGGCGGCAAGGAGGGAGACACATATGCCGGTCATTGCGTGCAGGCGTTGGTACTTCTTTGCCAGAAGGCGGGTCCGGGTAAAGTAGGGGGGGAGCAACGATCCGTATATCGGTTCCAGAATATCGTCGTTCAGCGTTGCCTTCTTTGCCTCCTCACGGAGTGAGGTGGTGTAGCGCCGGTACGTGGCGGTATACCTGGTGAGGTTCACCTCTTCCGTATTATACTGGTTGAGCTGTGCATAGGAATCGAAGATCATGTCGTCGTGGGACCGTTCATACTGGCTGCCGTTCGTTGGGTTGACGGCGATGATCGTTCGTCCGTGATTCCGTGCAAGATCGAAGACACTCCCCCCCGGTCCGTAGAGGGCAGCACCGTTCCCACTCCCCCCCGACGAGCAGGGCAAGGGTGCAGCAGTCGATGATCGCATCGTGGACCGGGTTGTAACCGGGGGTTGCATCCTCTTCATGGATGGTTTTGATTCCATGGTCTATATTCCCTTCAAACGGGCAGAGGTTATCATCCGGTTCATTTTCTCCACAGTGGATGAGGACAATCTCCGGGGGTGCGCTGCTTCCCAGACACGGTCTGCAAGCAGGGCTTCAAGGATGATGTGTTCCGGTCCCGCCTGGTGGGGGGGAAGGAAGAACCGGTAGGAATGAGGGGGTGTCGGCAAGGATCGTGTCGAGGCGGAGAAAGACGTTTTTGATTGCCTCCAGTACCGCACCCGCGGTGAAGTGGTGCTCGGTGACGATGAGCCCCCCCACCTCTATTGAGGCTGCGAGGCGGGCGGGTGGAGATATCGAATCTGCCGCTGACCGGGTGGTTTCTGCGGGTGGTTTTCGGATATTCCCGTTCTCGGTGTCTGCCTGCATGGCTGTCTCTATCCTCCCTCTGAACAATGATAAAGGTTTCATGGGAATGCGGAGAAGACCCTACCGGGGGGGTCTCATGACGGGAAACTCCGGGTAAAAGTATTTCCCCTGTGGCGGATATCGGTTGTTATCGCATGATGGTGCGAAAGGGAGACAGATATATGAGCGGAACAGGCGGAGGTAGCGGTGCCGGAGGAGCGAACCTGATCCCCCGGACGGTAGGATTTTTGTATGCCATTGTGGCGGTATTCGCACTTGCGATACTCTGGTATACGGGGGGGAAAATAAATCGCAAAAAGGCGTTTCTATTCTTATTCATCTCGACAGGCTTTGGATTTCTGATCTTCGCACCGGTTGCACCGCACAACTTCCAGCAGCTGATTCTCCGTGATGTTGCGTCACTGGGCGTCTCCCTGCAGGTGGCGGCGGCAGGACTGCTTCTGATGCTTTTCCTTTCTCTCGTCTTCGGGCGAATATTCTGCGGTCATATCTGCCCGGCGGGTGCCGTTCAGGAACTTGCCTCCCTTGTGCCCCTGCCGAAATTCGGGCAGAACTGGAAAGGGATCACCCGTGGCATCCGGGCGGCGGTCTTTGTCATCGTCCTTGCCGCAGCGTTCGGATGGTCTGTCGGCATTATCGATTATTTCGGCCTGCAGGAGTTCTTCTCGCTTGATGTGACATCCGTTCTCTTTTATGTCTTTCTTGGAGTGCTGCTGCTCTCAATGGTGGTCTACCGACCGTTCTGTCGGTTCATCTGCCCCCCCTACGGGCTGCTGCTCTCCCTCACCGCGGCGGTGAGTGCCTTCAAGTTCCGCCGGACTCCCGCATGCATTGAATGCGGGTGCTGCGAACGGGTCTGTCCCACGAATGAGGCAAAGGTGGGTGACCGGAAGTCGGAATGTTATATGTGCGGCCGGTGCGTTGAGGTCTGCCCGGCGGAGGGGGGGGCCCTTGTCTACCGGCGTGCATCGGGCCGGTGGTCGGCTGCCGGTATTTTGGATGAAGAGGAATAGGCAGGGATCATTCCCCCCCGGTAATTTTTCGGGGAATCTAAAGGGCGGCAGGTCTGCCTGGTGTTACTTCTTTTTGTTGGTTTTCCCCCCCGATACCATGGCCTTTGCGGCGAGTGCGGCGGTTGAAAAGGCCGCCTGCAGGTTGTAGCCGCCGGTGTCCCCCCCGTCGATGTCCAGAACCTCTCCGATGCAAAAGAGGCCGGGCACTTCTTTTGCTTCCATGGTCTTCTGACGTATGGCATCCCGTGCCACCCCGCCCCGTGTCGCCATCGCTGTTGCATAGCCTTCGGTGCCTTTCACCGTGAACGGGAAGTCGGTCAGATACCGGATGAGGGTGTTTCGGTCGGTTTTGGTGAGATGGGCGCAGGTGGCATCACGCGGGATGCCGGAGAGTTCGAGCAGGCGGATGAGAAACCGGATTGGGATCCCGGTCTCCGCGAGCACGGTCTTCACCTGTCGGTTTTTTCCGCCTGCGATGACGGCAGCCAGATCTTTTCGGGCACTCTCCTCGTTTGTGCCGGTCACAAATCCGACGTGCAGGCTGTCACCGGGCCGTACATACCGGGAGATGTGCAGGGCACCGGGGGGGCCGGATATACCGTTTACGGTGAGGATGATGTCTCCTGTTACCTGCCGGGTCTTTTTGCTATCCCGGTAGAGGGAGAGCGGGACGTCGTCAAATGATATGCCGGTTAAGTCGCGGAAGGGATAGTCCCTGATGAGGACGGCCGCGAGTGCCGGTCCGGTCTCGGTGACGGGCAGTCCCAGTCGGTCTGCAAGCGTGTATCCGTCGCCGGTGGACCCGGTCGCAGGGTAGGAGGCTCCGCCGGTTGCAAGCACGACCTGCTCTGCGGTATAGGTGGCATCTTCGCTACTGACCGTGAAGAGATCGTTTGTAGGCTTGATTGTCTGGACGGACTCCCCCCCGCATCGAATTTCAATCCCTGCACGCATGCACTCTGCCATAAGACGGAGAGGACATCCTTTGCCGTGCCGTCTTTGGGGGAAGTATTTGCCGTTTTCATCGGCGGTAAAGGGGATGCCGCGTTCCCGGAAGAATGCCAGCAGGTCGGTGTTTTTAAAGTTCATCAAAGCAGGCCGGAGAAATTTTCCGCCATCCCCCCCATAATGGGACACAAAATCAGCCATTGTGCCGGTATGGGTGAGATTGCATCTGCCCGCTCCGGTGATGCAGAGTTTTCTCCCGCAGGAGGGCATCTTCTCAAGCACAAGGATACGCCGGTCTTTTCCTGCAGCACGGCAGGCACAGAAGAGACCGGCAGGGCCGCCTCCGATGATGATCGCAGTATATGGGGGGGTGCGGGTATCGGCAGGGTCTCTGTCGCTGAAATTATCTTTTTCGGTCATAGCTGTTGGGTGGTCGTTTTTGGTGTTCATGGAGTATTGCTTTGCAGGCCCAAACGTATGTTGCATTATTCTCTGAAAGACTAGTCACGGAACTGTGCATGTTTTCTTGCGGTTGCCCTGAATATTTCATCGCAGACCGCAGGGAAGTCATGGGCCAGCACATTCACCCCCCCTTCTTCGGTGATCCCTCCGGGGGGGGTGGCCACGCGACGGATGATATCCGGAGAGGTGGTTCCGGGCGTCTCCAGCAGGGCGGCTGTTCCGATGAACGTCTCGCAGGCAAGCCGTTCTGCCTCTGCTGCAGGAATCCCGGTCATCCGTGTTGCAGATTGGGCAAATTCGTGCACCATCGCTGCAAAGAATGCCGGGGGGGCACAGCTGGTGAGGGTGGTGTAGGCTTCGATATTCTGTTCTGCGATGACGACCGGGGGGGTGGCGATAGCCCCGAAGAGGGACAGGGCCAGTTCCCGGTCGGCCGGGGTGGTGCGCCCGGAAAAGACCATGAGTGACACTCCCTTCAGGTGTTCCGAGGTGACCGAGGGTATCACCCGCACCACCCGTGCCGGTGTCAGGGCTTCGAGTTCGCTCAGGGCGACATCCGATGCAATCGATATGAGCAGTTTGTCGTCTGTCAAAAGGTCTTTGATCTCCTCCATGACCGGCACCACGTCCGGCTGCCTGACACAGAGAATGATGATGTCCGCATCCCTCGCAAGTGTGCGGTTGGTGTCTGCAATTCCTATCCCGGTTTCCCTGGCGATTGCGTCTCGTGCCTCTGGTGTCCGGTTTGAGGCGGAGATGTGGTGCGGGACTGCCGCCCCCCCACCCCGGATAAATGACCGGATGAGCATGCATCCCATGCTCCCCCCGTCCCGATGATCCCAATCTGTGTGTCCATCCCTCTCACTGGTTCTTCTGCTTTCTTATCTGTATCTCTTTTTCAGGGATGTCCCGCTGCTGCATGGGCTGAAATTTCATTGTCTGTCAGTCTCCTGCCGTATGTATTCAGTCCTGAGATGGTGCCGTCAAACTTGCGGACATGGGTAGTGGAATAAAATGAGATCCCATCCGGGCCCCGACCTGGTAGGGGGGGCCTGTTGAAGGACGAAGACCGCCGGTACCTATATTGATGGATGCTTCCCGATTTCCATTGACATAAATTGCGAGGGTGCCATCTGTCTGGTCATAGATACCGACGACGTGGTACCAGACATCTTTCTGTGGCTGGGTGGATGAAAAGACCACTTTATCGCCTGTTGCGTTGGTTGCTGCGACAAACTCAAATCTTGAGTTGTCTATATCGTGCTCAAGGTGGTATTGGCGATTATCGTTGGTATCGCCTTTCACAACAATGGTGGCCCAATTTTCATTATTTGATGCCGGTGTCGGGTTTTTATTCCACCGAACCCAGCTCTCGACACTAAATCCGTTTATCTGAGGGACGGGTTCATCCTCTCCGGGCTCCCCCCCGGTGACTTCAATGGTGGCAGATATGAGGGGAACCTTCAGGGCGGCATCTATCATGGTCAGCTTCCATGTGCCATTTTCAAGGGCTACATCCGTGGATGGCTGTTCCTTCGTCAGAAGATATGTGGCGTTCTGCCGGGATTGTCTGGAGATATAGAGCGTATCTCCCGGTCTGAACTCTTCTGTTCCGTTACCATACCGTATCTCCGCGGTATTGCCGTCCGGCCGGGTCAGGATGATGGATGCGGGCATGCCCTGTTGTGTGCCCTGGAAAGATAGGGTGTCGCCTTCTCTGAAGAAGATGGCAATATCTTGTGCAGAATCATTGCCGCCGATGCTGTATGCTGCCATTGTTCCTGAAAAGAGTGCAGGTTCTAAAAGAAGCGAATCGGATATCCCAAACCAGACGGTGCCGACGATGAATGCTGCCACTGCTGCAAGGGCAACCATCAGAATGATTCCGATGGACCCCCCCTGCACAGCAGATTCCTTTGAACCTCTGTGTAGTGTACTGGTCTGTCCTTCTTTCATACATGTCTTATGGGTTTTTTGTTTTATCAATGGTGCGGGGGGGCAGATGCATTCACTCAGCGAAAAAAAGATGGAATATTTTTTAGGGGTATTTTTCCGTCAGGCCGTATCTTCCATTTCCCGGATGATGATCAGCCGCCACTCGGTGGCATGTATCCCGATGGTTGTCCAGTAGGCCTCTTTCTGCACGACTCTGTCAAAGCCGGTGTCATAGAATGCATAGGTGTTATACCCCGACCAGTTACCTGCATAATGACGTGCAAAGTCGGATATTTCCGGGAATGCATCATAGAGGGATTCATTGAAGGTCTCTTTGCCGATTTCTTCCGGGTCTGCGTCATAGAGAATGCGCCCGTCCGTCTGGGCTGCCATGATGGTATACGGTGTGCCTTCAACAGCGAGAACCGCATACTCCCCGATGATCTCATCCGGTGCGAACGCCAGGCTTACCAGCTGTCATGCAGTCATCAGGGTAAAGACCGGATACTCGATGACCGAGGCATACCCGCCCTGTTCAAGTGGAATGATGTCGCTCATCAGGGCCTGTCGGGTGGTGAAGAGTTGCCGAACCACAGTCTGGTTTCCCAGGTTCTTTCCGATGAGGGTCTCAGTCTTTGTTGCCGGAAGGCCTGTGACTACGGTGCCGTCCCTGTCAACGGCGATCACGGTTTTGCCCGAGGGGTCGGCGTAGAGAAGGGTTGTCAAAGGTACGTAATTGCACGCACACGAGGCATCAAGGCCCGTTTCGGATAGTTCTGCTGCGGTCTCTGCCGCTGTTTTGTCAAGCGCGAGAAGCCGGGTGTTGATGTCACCCTGGAGCGTGCCGAGTATACTGAGCATTTCTGCATGTGCTTTTGTATCATCGGAGACGGGTGCCGGTGACTCTTCTGTCTGAAGGCACCCTGCGGAAAGGATGGTTCCACAGATGAGCACTGCTGCAATGAATACCGGAATACCTGCGGTCATTGGTTCCGTGTCTGTTTTCACCCAGAGGGGGGGTTGGAAAAAAGTCATATATTCCTTTTGTCATGCTCTCATCTCTCCCAATCAACAGATTCATCAGGTCTGGCAGAGACTTCTCTACATGGCATCGCCTCTCTTAGCGCTGATATTATCATTTTTCATTCCCGGACTGGGACAGTTTTATACCGGGCAGTTTCTGAAGGCCATTCTGCTCTTTGTTGCAGCAGGTGTCTTGGCATTCTTCTGGTTCACGCTTATCGCAATTCCCCCCCTGTACCTCATCGTCTGGATCTACAGCATGTATGATGCCTACACGGAAGCACAGAATACCTGATCTGTCTGTTTCAGACCGGGGGAAATTCGATAATCCGGATTGATACGATGTTGTATCATTATGGGAGAGGAACAGACGGTTCCTCTCTTCTTTCAGCATCTTCTTTTGTGCGTTTTCCCTGACTGAGACATTTGCGTATTATCTCTTTCAGGCGGTACAGCGTCTGGGTCTCTGCAAAATTTTTTCCTTCCCAGCGGATGATTCCGTCTCTGTCGATGAGATAGAGATATGCCGATGACGGGTCGGTTATCTCCAGCGGTCCGGTGAGTTCGGATGCACCGCCATAGATGGTCATCACATAGTCATGTTCAGCGTCCGGAATGCCTGAACGCATACCACTGTCAATGATTTTTCGCATCGGCCGCCAGATGGCTGAACTGATCACCGGGATCTCATAGATTGCGATTCTTTCTGAACTCTGGAAATCCTCTTTGACAGGAATGAGCCATGAATCGATCATATCCTGTGCCTCGCGGGCAAATGCCACGACGATGAGTGCCGGTGCCCCCCCGCTGGCTGCGTCAGGGAGGGTCTTTCTCTTCCCGGAAAGCGCCTCTGCAGTTATTTTCGGGAACCGGAATCCTGTCACCATGGGGGTTGAATGGTTTTCCGGTATAATGAATCTGTCGGGCACCACCAAGGTCTTTTCATTGGGGCATCTCTGTACCGGGGAGTGAGGTATTCTGCAAATGCCCTGAATATCTGTGATGGACTGCAGGGGGAGAGGGCACGTTCCTTATTCAGATGAAGCCTGGAGTTCTTCAAGGCGTTTTTTCACGATCTCCACATGCCCGGTCACCTTGACCGGCGACCAGACCTCGCGGATGTGACCATCCGGGCCGATGAGGTAGGTGGTCCGTACAATACCCAGTAGTTCACGCCCGAGGATCTTTTTTGGTTGCCATGCCTCGTATTTTTCAATGACTGTATGTGATTCATCCGAGAGGAGGATAATCTTCAGACCATGGGTGCCGGCGAACTTTGCATGGCTCTGACAGGAGTCTGCGCTGATTCCGATGATCTCCGCGTTCAGATGGGAAAATGCCTCCAGTTCCTCGTTAAAACTTTTTGCCTCGGTCGTGCATCCGGGAGTATTGTCCTTCGGATAAAAATAGACCACAAGCCATCTCCCGGAAAACGTATTCAGGCAGATCTCCGTATTGTCTTTGTCCGGAAGACAGAATCCGGGTGCCGGCATGCCGACGTCAAGTGCCACCATGATGATTCACGAGAGAGTTTCCTTACGCGATGCTATTTATAATTATTTATATTCTGGTTGGTATTTTGGCTCCCGCTTATTTCTCTGCATGGGAGTATGCCGGGAAGATAATAGGTTATCCCTGCATCATAGGGATGCATCTCCTTTAGGTGATGTCATTGCGTGTCCCCCCCGAACTGTTTGGCTCTTCTTGTGGGGAACATCCGGTATTTTACCTGAAAGCCGGTGATTGTTGATGCACATACGTTCAGTTTTTTATGACTGAATAAATCATATAAATAGTAAGTGGGTAAAATTTGGTGTGATCAAATTAGCAAATCTTTTTTATTAGTGCTACATAGGTTAATAAAAGTGTGAAGTGATTACATGAAATATTCTGGATTATTTGCAGCCGCTGTGTGCGGCCTTGTTCTTGTTGCTGCCCTCTGTGCAGGATGCACCAGCACATCATCATCTGCAGCCGCACCGGTTGGAGGAGATTCATCCGCTAGTATGATGACCATCACAGACGGCATGGGCCGTACGGTTACGGTTCCTGCTGCACCCGATCGGGTAGTCTGTTCCGGCCCCCCCGGTTGTCTCCGGTATCTGACATATCTGCAGGCGGAAGACCATGCTGTGGGTGTGGACGATATGGAGATTAAAGAGAACATGTTTGATGCACGGCCGTATGCCCTTGCAAACCCGCAGTTCTCCTCTCTGCCGATGATCGGTGAATTCCGCGGAAACGACGACCCGGAGAAGGTTGTGGCCTGCAATCCGCAGGTGATCTTCAAGACCTACTGCACCGAGGCGTCTGTTGCTGACGAACTGCAGGAAAAGACCGGCATTCCGGTGGTTGCCCTCCAGTATGGAGACCTGAGTAAAAATCGTGCACTTATGGATCAGTCGCTCCGTCTGATGGGTAGCGTCATGGGCAACGACGATCGTGCCGAAGCGGTGATCACCTACTTTGACACTATGACCACAGACCTGAACGAGAGAACCGCAGGGGGGGTTGCAGAAGCAGATCGTCAAACAGTCTTTGTCGGTGGCATTGCCCACAGTGGCCCGCATGGTTTCCAGTCAACACAGCCTACCTATCCACCATTTATCTTTGTAAATGCCCGTATGTTCTCTGAAGGACCCCCAGACAGCCTACGCCAATATTGCACCGGAGAAGATCATTGATTTTGATCCTGAGATCATCTTTGTGGACCTTTCAACCCTGCAGACCAGCCCTTCGGCAGTTGATGAACTGAAAGATGACCCGTCCTACGCCGCGATGACTGCGGTGCAGGCAGGCGAGGTGTATGGTGTGCTGCCGTATAACTGGTATACCGCAAACCACGGGTCAGTGATGGCTGATGCCTACTTTATCGGCACCGTGCTCTACCCCGATGCATTCTCAGACGTTGACCCGGCAAAGAAAGCGGATGAGATTTACACCTTCCTCGTGGGAGAACCGGTCTACGATAAAATGGACGGACTCTTTGAAAATAAGGTATTTGAACGGATCAGCCTGGAATGATCCACACATTCTTTTTTTGTGAAATTAGCACCGGCACAGAGATGATATTCATGCCGGCTGTTTCACCCGCCGGCAGGAGGGTTTCCTATGCATTTTGCTGACGGTAAAATTCCGGAAGGTATATCAGATATACCCGGCGAAAGGTGGCGGTCATCGGAGCAGGTATCCTGTTGCTTGTGCTGCTGCTTGTGGTCTCCATTGCGGTCGGTGCGGTTGAGATACCGGTTCTTTCGGTTGTCGAGGTTATTCTGGCACGGATCTACTGGATGCTGGGTACTGCGGTGGAAACGATCCTGGGTTGGGTGTATGGACTGCTTAGCTCTGTTTTTGAACTGCCGGATGTTTCCTTTGCCGGAACCCTGGTGGAACCCGTGAGTGGTGATTCCCTCTATGATCGCATCATCTGGAAAATCCGGTTGCCGCAGGCGCTTGCCGCGATCGTGGCGGGAACGGGCCTTGCGATTGCCGGTGCCGGTATGCAGTCTGTCCTGAGAAATCCCCCCCTGGGATCTCCGTTTACTCTGGGTATCTCCCATGCAGCCGCATTCGGTGCTGCGTTCTCGGTCATTATCCTCGGGACCGGCACGATGCGCAGCAGCGGTGCCGACGCGATTGCCATTAATAATCCGTACATCACTACCTTCTTTGCCTTCCTCTTCTGTATGGTAGCAACCGGTATCATCATCGCAATATCGCGTATCCGGGCATCATCACCGGAGGTGATGGTGCTTGCCGGTGTTGCCATCGGTTCACTCTTTACCGCAGGGACGATGTTTCTGCAGTACTTCGCTGATGATGTGCAGCTTGCTGCTGTCGTCTTCTGGACGTTTGGAGATGTGGGCCGGGCCGGGTGGAATGAACTGATCGTGATGAGTGTCGTCGTCATATTGGCGATGATCTATTTCATCCTCAAACGCTGGGACTACAATGCGATTGATGCCGGCGATGAGACGGCAAAGGGACTTGGCGTGAACGTCGACCGCGAACGCATTGTAGGAATGCTTGTCGCCTCGTTTGTGACAGCCGTCGTTGTGGCGTTCCTGGGTGTTATCGGGTTTGTGGGCCTTGTCTGCCCGCATATGGTGCGCCGGTTGATCGGCGATGATCACCGTTACCTGATCCCTGGCACCTGTGTCTGCGGCGCACTCCTGCTTCTTGCCTCCGACACGGCCGCCCGCCTGATACTCGCCCCCCCCATATCCTGCCGGTTGCGATTCTCACGGCATTTATGGGAGCTCCAATATTCCTCTATCTCATTATCAGGGGGCGTTCATAGTGATTCTTGACATAAATGATGTCTCGTTTACCTACCGCAGTTCAGATGTGCTGCACGATGTATCCTTTGCCGTTAATCCCGGAGAGGTGGTCTCCATTCTCGGGCCAAACGGGGGGGTGGGGGGGAAGACCACGCTTCTGCGGTGCATTAATGCGATTCTTGCACCGAAGACCGGGGGGGATATTCTCGTCGGCGATGAGAATATCCTCTCCCTCTCGCGTATGGAGGTGGCACGCCGCATCGGCTATGTGGCACAGCAGTGCGAGAAGGCACGCCTGACCGTCTTTGATGCCATTCTTCTGGGCCGTCGGCCGCATATGGGCTGGAATATTTCGGATACCGATCTGAAGATTGTTGATGCTGCAGTCCGGATGCTGGAGCTTGAGGATCTTTCCCTGCGCTATATTGATGAGATGAGCGGGGGGGGAGAACTTCAGAAGGTGAGTATTGCCCGTGCCCTGGTGCAGGAACCCCCCCGGCTCCTGCTCCTTGAAGAGCCACCAGGTATCTGCGGTCATGACGATGCATGACCTCAATCTTGCCATCCGGTTTTCAGACCGGTTTATTCTCCTGAAAGACGGGACGATTTATGAGGCCGGTGGCCATGATATCATCCAGCCTGACATAATAGAAGAGGTGTACGGCCTGCCGGTCTATGTGGAGACGGTGGCAGGTCATCCCGTGGTGGTACCCAACGGGGGGGACAGATGAGGGAAGAGCTGTTGCCCGCCACCCCCCCATCCCGTTGCACCATTTTTTCCCGGTATCATCTGAATTTGGGGGACAAGATAAGAACCTTTTTACCATTTTTTGCACATAGTGGATTATGAAATATAATCTGACAGGGGGATAATCTGCAGTTCGTCACGATGGAAATCGAGCCGGGCGAGATGGTCTGGGCTGAGGCCGGTGCTCTGGTCTACATGAGTGGCAACATCAATATGGAGGCAAAACTTCAGGGCGGGCTTCTGAAAGGTCTGAAACGCACCCTTGCAGGCGAATCCTTTATGGTGACGCATTTCTCCAGTGCAGGCGGTCCGGGACTGGTCTCATTTGGCGGCAACTGTCCGGGAAAGATTGCCGCACTTGACATCACCGGAAAGGAGTTTATTGCACAGAAGGATGCATTTCTCTGCGCCGAAGAGAGTGTGAAGTGGGAGATGGCATTCCAGAAACGTCTGGGTTCTACATTCTTCGGCGGTGAAGGATTAATTCTCCAGCACCTTTCTGGTGAGGGTATGGTCTTTTTACATGCGGCAGGAGATCTCGTGGAAATTGACCTGAAGCCGGGCCAGACATACAAGGTGTCGACAGCCCATGTGGTCGGCTGGGAACCATCGGTCAACTACGATATCGAGGCAGCAGGCGGCGTTAAGACGGCGATGTTCGGTGGGGGGGAAGGTCTCTTCATGACCACACTCACCGGACCCGGAAAAATAATAATTCAGTCCATGACCCTGCCGCAGCTGGCGGATGCCGTACAGCCTTTCCTCCCGACCCAGTCATCCGGAGGCGACAGTGGGGATTCCAGCTGAAATTCTGATATGCCTATGACAGAGAAAAGCACTGACGCAAACAGTCGCGGCAGACGGGCAGGGGGAATCATCCTCCTTGCCTGTGTCATCATTGCCATCATCCTGTTTGTACTGGCCAATCTGGGCATCATCGCGGTAGGCCTTTTCATGTTCCTTCTTCTGGCACTCATCGTCGTGGGTATCATCTGTATCGGCATTGCAGTCTTTGCGATTCCAATGTATATTATGAAGGATACCACGGTCGAGCCGGGCAATTATGAACTGGACGAGGTTTCACCGGTGAACAATAATGAAGACCACTAGGTCTTTTCGTTTTTTACGATCAAACAAACAGGAAGCTCACGACTTCATTCATGGGTAGTTGATCGATCTACACATGTCTGAGAACTGACAATAATATAGCATATGCATGCGTGCTGTCCTGTTGTGCTTGTACATGGCTGGAAGAGCCACCCCGGGGGGGTCTGGAAATCTCTTGTCAGACGGCTGGAAGCGGAGTCTGTGGTATGCTGGAACTTTAGCCACAGCAAACTGCGGGATGCGGGTGGTGAAGAGATTGGTCATGCCCTGATGGGCTATATCCACGATATGCAGGAGGAGTATGCCTATCACGGACCGGTTGATATGGTCTGTCATTCCATGGGTGCTGCGGTGGCCCGGTATATGCTGGAGGTGATGGACGGGGTCTCCTGCCGTATTCCGGTGCGAAATCTGATTGGCATCGGCCCGCCGAATAACGGTTCATCAATGGCGGAACTCTTCAACGATCCCGTTCACGGACCCGATATTCTGCGGCAGCTGACGGGCACCTTTGTGCCACGCACGTATGATCCCATGACAGACCGGCTGGTTCAGGATTTCCGGTCAACCGGGCCGTTCGTGCAGGCACTGCGGGATGCGGGTCTGCGCAATGATATCCGCTATCGGGTGATTGTGGCGGGAAATGTAACCGGCACACCGGATTTTTTCCCCCCCTCTTCAAAGGACAGACGTGGGCATATTCCCCCCCCGACGGCTGGCAGCTGACCGCCCACGGTGATGGGATTGTGCCCCACGCAGATTCCCGCCTGCCCGGTGCCGATGTGGCCGTGCTGCCGGAAAACCCGACGGTGCTGAATGCGGCCGCTGCGGATTACTGTCATCTCCGCCTGCCGGGTAACCCGGAGGTGGCAGAACAGGTGATCCGGTTTTTACGGGAATAATATTTTTCTGTTTTTGGTTGATGCCGTGCGGCAATTTCCATTCTTTCCTGAATATAATGTGCCGGAAACGGACTATGGAAATAACGCAGAATAGCGGAGCAGTGAAAAAAATCAGTAAAGAATATTTACTTTGTTTATCTTTGCAGGAATTGTTCTTTTCAAACCAATTGCGGCACCTATGGACGGACGAATCTCAAGATTGAACTCCTGGTTTTGTGTCAGTCCCGTAGAAGGTTTGGCAACACAGGTAAATTTGTCCTCTCCTTCAAGGAGCAGATCATCAGTTTCAGCACCATGACTGATGTTCCACTCTCCAGGATTTATCCCTTCACTGGTAACAAAAGGATCATGGTGATCAAGAATTTCAATATCAGAACTGGTTGCAAAGACTGCCTGAACCGTATTAAAATCAACGGGTGAGCCACCGGCCGCAAGACCAAGAGTGAAACGAATGGCATCAGCTGTTGAGCCTCCATCGGTAGACCATGCATATACGTCTCCAATAACCTGCATACTGGATGATGCCATATCAACACTGGTATAGACAACTTCCTGAGATTTCTGTGTGGTAAAATAACCAGCACCCAGCACTACATAGGAGAATACTGCCGCGGTCACAACAAATGCAATAAGCACAATTGCGGCCTCCAATCCGGTAAATCCTTCATCAGGGGGGGTTGAATTACATCTCATTTCCTTCCTCCCTACTGGTGTGTACAATAGTTTTTTTGGTTCCGTGAAAACCTGCTGAATATGTTTATTTTCTTTTTTTAAAAATTTTATTCTAGGGGGGGTATTTTCTGGTTTCAAGGAACGATGCATACATTCCTGATTTAAGAGCAGGGTGTGCCGACTATGGAACGGAAAAAATTGGAGGAAAGATATCTTATTCAGCCAAAGAAAAATCGTTCACATCCCACCAGATCTTCATGCGGTGGGAATGGCCGGGCACGGTGACCGTATCACCGTCATGTTCCAGGGATTGCATAATGTAGTCTCTGAGTATTGTTTCCTGTTCGGCGGTGGTGATGAGGTGGCGGGGTTTGAAGTATTCGACCGCCTCTTCCTCGGTTGCAAACCGGTAGATATGTTCATAGACAAAATGCTCGACATGTGGATAGATGCCCATTTGGTACAGAGTATTGAAGATAATGTCGGATTTGGGTGAGGCTACATACGCTGACCCGTGGAGACGCGGCCAGAGGTCTTTTGCCATTATCTCCCATGATGTCTCTCCGGCAAACCAGTAGATATAGACATACTGCGATGAAGCTCGCACATCTTCGTTATCGCGGCTTTCATATCGGGGGGGACATCCAGAGAGAATGACGCAAAGACCACATCGTAGGGTCCGGAGAGATCCGCTGCCACATCCACGTCTTCCCAGCGTTTCTGTAGGCAGTCTGCATTCGTGATCTTCTCGTCTTCCAGGTTCTCCCTGAGCACGGTAAACATCCCTTCGGAAGGTTCCACCGCGGTCACGTGACTGACCTTGCGGGCGAGGGGGGGAATGGTGATCGCACCGGGCCCTGACCCCCCCACGTCAAGAACCCGTGATTCGGGTGTCAGAGCGAGTCCTGCAAGGGTCAGGTTGACCCGTTCCCCGTTCTTTTCATACGACATCCGGTAAAACTTGCGGGCGGCATCCTGTTCGTCCCACATGCTTGACGTGTCTTTGCGCTTGTTGGTCTCATGATTCTTCTGCACTGCTCTTTCCAGCATTCGTTCCAGTCGATGGTTGTCGGTATCATATGCTTCTCCTTTGATGTCAGAGTAATCTGAGTATCTCTCCGTATGGATCTCCCGGCGTTGGTCTCTGTGCAGAGGGTGGCCGCCAAAGATTGTTGTTATACGAAAACGATAATTGATCAGAATAGGTGTGATATTTCCTCTCATAAATAGGAATTCATTTCGTTCCCGACATGAGGGGGTTTTTGTTCCCGGTGAGCTGCCGGAAAGGGCCTTTTCAGGCAAACCCCCCCCTGTGCTCTCCGCTACCATTTTGTCGGTATGACCCGAATATGCTCTACCGGAGCTGTATCGCCTGTGATCATACTCGATGAACCCTATGTATCCCGTTACCTGAAAGAAACCATAATCTCTGCCGGTCTGCCTGTGCTCAGAAATGAGACTTCTCTGAAACAGGGCTTTCCGGACGGTACCCTTCTCATGGAAGATACGGCAGGTATTGCTTTGATAAAGAACAATCCCGAACAGAAACTCTACAGCAATTCTGAACATGCGCTTCAGTGGATTGCGGATCATCTGGCATCTACCGGACTGCCGGAAACCATCACACAGTTCAAGGATAAAGTGGCATTCCGGCGTCTGCTTCAGCCACTATTCCCGGATTTTTTCTTCCGTGAGCTGGCAGCAGAAGATCTGGACAGTCTGGATATCCGCAGTATTCCGAAGCCTTTTATCATCAAACCGGCAGTCGGCTTCTTCAGTGCAGGGGTGCACATGGTCGCCTCGGATGCGGAATGGGAAGAGGTTCTGCAGTCACTGAAATCAGATATGAAAGAACATTCCTCGCTTTTCCCCCCCCGCAGGTGTACAACGCTGCGACATGGATTATTGAAGAGTATATTCCCGGTACCGAACTCGCGGTGGATGCCTGTTTTACGGCTGACGGGGAACCGGTTGTTCTCAATATCCTCTCCCATATGTTCTCATCCGATGCGGATGTGGACGACAAAGTCTATCTGACATCCAAAGCGATCATCAGAGAATATCTCTCACCGGTGACGGACCTTCTTCGCCGGATTCAGCAACTCACCGGCATCAGGAATTTTCCCCTGCATATTGAACTGCGTGTGGATACGGACGGGCATGTCGTGCCCATTGAAGTAAATCCGATGCGGTTTGCCGGATGGTGTACGACTGATATCGCGGAGTATGCCCATGGCATCAATGTATATCGGGCATACTTCGAAGAGCATGTGCCGGACTGGGAGACGCTTCTCGCCGATGACAATGGAGATGTCTATGCCATTCTCATCGTAAAGCCGCCCGCAGACATGCCCCCCGAGACAATTGCCGGGTTTGATTACGCTGGGTTTGCCGCATCGTTTACCCATCCGCTGGAGATGCGGCCGGTGGATTTCACCTCCTATCCGGTATTCGGATTCTTCTTTGCAAGACTGGAAGGCGGCGACCTGCGGGAAGCAGAGAGATTCCTGCATGCTGATCTGCGGGAGTTCATCCGTACTCGGTGACCATCACCGACATATTTTGACCAAAAAAAGAGTATGGGGGGGCGTTGCAGGCGGCAACCGCGGTTTCTGCTTTTTTCTGGGGGGGTCTATCGGGATGATTTCTCTGTAGGGCCGGGAATTATCTCTTTCCCGTCTGCTGCTTCACAGATCAGCCCGACCACGACAGAGAACCCAATCAGATATATGGTCAGGACTGCGGTATAGAGGCCTCCGAAGTAGTAGATCATCACCGGCATAAACGGGAGTTTAACGGATCGCATATAGAGAAACACGCCTGCAAGGGCAGTTCGCATCCCTTTTTCCCGGAAGTCGGCGAGCACTGAATACCAGACATAGACAGGGCCCGTTGCAATGATACCGGCGATGATCGCGACAATCCATCCAAAGATTCCTGATTCTGACCCGAGGTATTTTGCAATTGCTTTTGGTTTGATGAAGAGATCGATGAGAAACATCAGGCACAGACCAGCACCAGTACCGGATGATCTGGCGGAGAATCCCGCCAAAGGTCTCCAGTGCATGGAGAGCGATGGCGGTGTCCATCATGGCAACAATGCAGTAGATACCGATGACAATCCCGAGGAAGATGACGGGGGAATGATGAATTGTTCTTTTTTTCCCGTTCCCTTTTCCCTTTTCTGCCCCCCCTCTCCCTGTTTCACTGTATCCCTCCAAGGAGAGAGAGGGTGCCTTCCGTCAGGATGGCAATAAGAATGGCAAGGATAAACCCGCAGAGATTGCGTGCAATGGCAAACCGTTTCCCGAGGATGTTCATCTCCACGGGCAGCTGAATAATGCCGACGGTGACCCACGCAACGATGAATGCGGTCACCGCGGTGAGGCTGATGCCGGTATTCAGGAGTTCTCCCCCCCCGATGACATAGCTTGTGACCGGGTTTCCGGCAGCAATACTCCCGAGGGCCGCACCTGCAACCGGGTCAGCGAGCGGATGGCCGCAAAATACTTTTCCATACCATTCCGGGGGGGGATTACTGTCAGAAGAAGGCTTACAAGGAGCAGAATTCCGATGATTTGTGGAATTATCTGCAGCATAGACCGATAGGTCTTCTCTGCACTGGCCCGAATATCCATATTGAATGATATATCGGGAAGATCCGGTTATGTGTTTGGATTTATTGAAATGACCATGAATCGGTTTCCCAAAAAAGGTTGTTCCGTTTTTTCAAATTGAACCGGAGCAGAGGTACGGTAATCCCGCACCCCCTGTTCATTCAAAAAAATCTACCAGACTTCAGGAAATGCCATGTTGGTATAGAGATCCTCAAGCTGTGCCTTGTGGCCGGCTTCCATGTTGGAAAGGTTGGTGAATAGCTTCTTTTGATCCGTATCGGTACTCAGTTCTGCGAGTGCCCGGTACATATCCCGTGCGTCCTCTTCCTTTTTGATGGCAAGGGCGATGCCTTCAACGGGTTTCAGATCCGTTGTCAGTTGCGGGACGTCGAGCGTTTCCGAAATCTTGTAGTCCCGTGCTTCGTCAAAGTGAAATGACTTAATCGGTTGCGTGAGGAAATCCTCCAGTGTTTCCCGGTGACCCTGTTCTTCTTTGGCAAGGTCTCCGAATATCTTTTTCATCGTCTCATCAGTTGTGCATCTTTCAATCCCCCCCGGTAGAATGTGTATGATTCCACCTCGTTTGCGATGGCACCTGAGAGAATGCCGCGGAATTCTTCTTTTTTCATGTCTCGTTTCCCCCCATTGAGGATGGGGGGGTAACTGGGTAGGTGAAATATATAACTAGTGCCCGGCCGGGCCTGTCGAATGGGGGGGAATCAAAGGTGCAGAATAAGGGATTTATTCCCTTCATTTTTACGATTATTCGCCTTGTGAATGATTTGATCATACGGATCCGGCTCTTAAAGAGCGGGCCACAGATAACGGGCATGTTTCTCTCCTGACTCGTGATCGATGTGCTGCCTGTGGATCCGGGAGATGAGGGGGGGTATATGTTTATTACGATCTTTTACCATAGTCCAGTTCATGGATCCGATCATCCACGCCGCAAAGAGTTTTAACGGAATTCAGGTATCCTTCCTCTCCGGGAACAGCACGATGTCTGAACTGTTCAGTTATGAAAACCTGATCGACATGAAGATCAATGTAGCCGATCTTGTCGAAAATCCAGATCGGTATGCTGTTGACATGAAAGGCCCTGTTATTGTCAGAACCGATTTCTGTAAGCCTGAGCTGCATGAAGAATGCACGCAGTAAGCGTTGGCAGGAATATTTTTCATCTGTATTTTCCCGACCCGATATGCATGATGAGTTTCATTTCCTGACGCAACGGGCATTTTTCGTAGTATATCCAGAAAAAATATCAATGTGCAATGTTCCCGGTTATGCAGGGATATCGGAGAATCAACCCCCCCGGATATTCTCTTTGTTGATATGGGAACTTCCCCCCCTGAGTCAATCCTGATCGCATGAACTCACGGGCAGGGGAAGCTCTTTTCAGGCAGGTGAAGCCGGGAACAGAACCAGACAATGATCATTGTCCGCCCCCCCGGGACAGGAAAAGAGAGAAAAATAAACGATCCTCGTGCACAATTGTTAACGAAAGAAAAGGGTTTCTTTTGATGAAAATAGATTATCTCTGGATTTTCTCAATGGTCATCCGGCAGGAGGAGTCGCCCATGCATATGTGCCTGTCTGATCTGAGGCGGTAGTTGGGGGGGTTCAGACTCTCGGTTGCTGCGGTAACGTAGGCATTGCAGAGTTCGCATGCATGCTTTGTCTCTATCCCGAAGCGTTTTGCGTTTGCCGGCATCGGGCATTCATCGGTAATCACCGTCGCTGAATTACCCCCCCCTCAGATACGGCACGGCCCCGGAGGTGCGGCCCCAGCATGATCGCTGATATCTCACTGAATGCCTCAGCAACTTCCAATGCCGAGTTGGTGGAGTATCCAAGATTTTTTGCGATAGCCCCCCCTGTTTTCTCCCCCCCATCTCGCGCCAGATCTCACGTTCTGCCTGGTCAAGTTCCCTGAGCTGTTCCGGCGCAACCTTCCTGAATGCCTGGTCATAGGCAAAAGGCATGATGTCTGCGCACCGGGTTGCAATATCCCAGCGTTGTTCTGCCGGGATTTGATTGAGTTTCTGTACCATCTTTTCATCACCTTCCGGGGGGTTTGGGCGACAGGCTGTGTCTTTCGTTGGGTGTAGACTCATCCGGGAGATCAGTATCATAGAAATATTAGATTTTGCTGAGACCACGCTTTTGCCTGTGGCTGATTGCCCCCCCGAAGATCAACCCATCACCGGTTTCTCCCACATTAATGCTTGTGGTTCACGATTGTGAATTCCGGGAAAAAAGCAGCATTCTGTGGGTTATATCCTGAAAATGTGCTACATATCATGACATGCATTATTTGATCCGTTCTCCCCCCCGGAACAGGCACTGTCCATGATAGTGGGGGGGATTCGGCCGGTTAAAAGGGAAAATAGAGTGATGTATGTCCGCATCATTGCCGAAACAGGGTTCTTTTTCAACGTCTGTTCCGGGTTCAGAGGAGAGGAATTTCGGATATGAATGATTGAAAGAGGATAAATATGTCCGGACATGCCTTCTATGGTATCTCCTCTTTCTCATCGTCTTTGAATATCTCATATATTTTGTCGACGAATTCGACACGGGTGGCGATCATAATTTCGTCACTCTCTTTTATTACGGGATTTTGGGTGTACAGGAGAAAATCGTCGTTTCTGTAGAGGCCGATGAATACACTGTATTTTGGGAGGGTAATCTCGGGGGGGAGTTCCGTTCCCTCAAACTTCTTTCCCGCAATGACGCTGATGAACCTGACATCTCCCCCCCGCATCATGGTCGACAGTTCGATGGTGTCGATACCCCCCCGGAGTGTATGGAAGATACTGTTGGACGTTGTCTGCGGGGGGGAGTTGACGACGTGGTGAAAGCCAAGCCGCTTTGCAACGGTCATAAACTGGACGTCTTCTGTAGTGATAATGATCTCAGGGACACTGAATTGCTTTGCAATCAGCCCGATGATGATATTATCCTGATCATGACCGGTGCAGGCGACGATGGCATCGGCCTTCTCAATCTCTGCTTTTTCCAGAATATCCGGTCGGGTGCCTTCTGCATTTATAACGCTACAGTCAAGGGTTTCTGAAAGCTCTTTTGCCCGGTTTGGATTTCGTTCAATGAGAATGACTTCAGATCCTGTCCGAATAAGTGTCCGTGCCAGATTGATACCCAGCGCACTTCCTCCCACGATGATGACTCGCATGATTACTGCCTCTTCAGTTCAATGTGTTCCCGTGAATGCCAATATATACAGCGGCACTATTTTTCAACTCTTCTCAAGGTCATATCACCGATCAAACCCCTTTCAGGAATGTTGATATTGTAGCACTGTTAATCCCGTGTCTCTGCGTTTGGATATCCTGAGCGTTCATTTTCCGTGACATTGCCATATTACGTAATCTCGAATTCAAGAGCTTCCTTTTCAAGGAAGTAGCCGAGAACGGTCCTGATGACGACGACCACGGCGAGCATGATCAGTTCCTGCTGTGTCGGGGGGGCGACGATGGTGGCAAGGATATCCGCTGCAATGAGAAACTCCAGCCCAAAGACGATCTTGCTCGTCAGACTCATCCGGATCTGGTTATAGGGGGGGATCTTGATCCTCCTGAATTCCAGGAGTAGCATCTTCACGATTGCGGTGAGGCCCCCATAGATGATGATAATGGCTCCGGTCACCTCAAAGAAAAACGTGAGTATATGAAGGAACTCAAAAAAGAGGCCGTATACATCTATGGCCAGAAGACTCATAGGCAAAAGAATGGTACGGAGGTTATAAATAATGCATTGTCTTTGGGGGCGGAGCAATCTCCATTCACTGTCCGGGATAGGATTAATAGTTCTATAGACCAAAATACTCCAGCCCTGTCACTACCGCTCCAATCAGGATGCAGAGCGGGATGATGATGTACCATGGATTTGTTTTCAGGTAATCGGGAATTGTCAGGAACCGAAAGACCCCCCCTTTGGAAAGAATCTTCTCATCGAGGGTGGGGGGGTAGGCCGCCGCAAAGATGCCTGCACCGATGAGGATGCCGGTGACACCGCCGAAGAGGGCATCAAGGGCCCCCCGTGCCCCACAGCCCCTGCGACCGTGCCGGGACAGTAGCCGAGGATGGCAAATCCCATCCCGAAGATGATGCCGCCGATGACTGTGGAACCAATCGAGCCGGGTTTGGGGTGCAGTTCGATGATCCCTTTGCTCTTCATTGCATAGATGCCAATCATCCCCCCCACCACCACTGCGGTGAGCATCACCTTGATGACGGTAAAGTCTGTTAAGAGAAGCTGGCCGAGGATCACGTTGTACTCGGTCACCCCCCCGCCGATGTAGAGAAAACCTCCAAAGCAGCAACCGATGAGAAAGCCGATCACCAGCTGGAGCCGGGTGTTTTCATGCAGGTGTTCAAACATCATTTCCTCCTCACCACAGCACCCCCCCGTAGAGAAGGAACGCTGTCACAATACCCGACACAAAAAAGACGACAACGGCAATCCAGCCGGATATCGCAAGCTGAAGGTACCGCTGATCCCGTGGCCGCTCGTGCACCCCCCCCGGCCCAGCGTGAGCCAAGTCCCATGAGAATGCCGCCCACAAGAGCGACGGCAAGTCGCAGCCCGGTATCATACCCGAAGGTGTCGCCGAAGAGTGTCGGCACCCATTCGAACGAGAATCCTCCCAACATCACCGATGCAACAAACGCTCCCAGAACCACTCCTGCGACCAGCATCCATTCCCAGTCAACAAGAGGAGCAAATGTCTGGTAGTAGGGTTTTTCGTCCGTCTTTTTTCCCCTGAAGATACGTTCAATCATCCCGCTCGTCCGCGTGTACGCGGTTGAACACCCAAGTGGTTTGTTTGAGAGCAGAAATGCAACCCAGCTGAGCACGCCAATACCAACTCCTGCAATATATGGTGTCCAGTCCATCCTCCCCCCCCTTGCTATATCTCCTCTTCACTCTTTCTTCGACAGAATCCTGCGGCGATATAGCCGGTGAGTCCACCGGCGGCGTTGTAGACATCGGAAAAACCCTGCTGTTTCAGGATACTGCAGGCAAGGCTCGAACGGTGCCCGGTCCGGCACATCGCAATCGTGGGCCGTTCGGGGTCAAGTTCATCTGCCCGTGTCCTGAGATCCATGGCCAGGATGTTGACTGCCCCCCCGGTATGTGCCGCTCTTGGTATTCGTCAGAAGATCTGACATCGAGAAGAACCGTGTCGGAGTCCTGAATTTTTTCATACACTTCCGAGGGGGGGAGAGCTGGTGGATATGATCGGTGGTATACCCCGCACTCACCCATGCGTGGGTGCCCCCCCCTTTGAGATAGCCGATTGTCCGGTCGAGGCCGACCCGCCGAAGCTGGACTGCCGCCTCACGGGCCTGTTCGGGGCTGTCTGTTACAAGGAGGATCTCCCTGTCCGGTGGCAGCACCCATCCTGCGAAGGTGGAAAAATTGCCGCCCATGTCAATATGATAGCTTCCGGGAATATGCTGTCCTCCGAAGGTGGCATAGTTTCGGATGCTCACCACGATGGTGTCTGCATTCATCATCCGCTCGTAAAATTCGGCTGGTTTCATCGCCCGCAGGGGGGGGCAAGACTCCTGACAAGTGCCGGCCCCCCCCTGCGGTTGATATCGCTGCACCGGGAGAAGTGATCGGGTGCCGGAGGCATATCAACGGTGAGTGACCGGATAAATTCCTCCCGATCCGTGATCAGGAGTGCCGGATTGTAGGATATCTCATACCCGATGGTTGAAAACCGCATCGCATCCATGGCCTTCCCACAGAGTGACCCCCCCGCACCATGTGCCGGGAATACCATGCATTCGGGAGGGAGGTTCATGACCTTTGTGTGAAGCTGTCATACAGCTCTCCTGCCAGTTCGCGTGCCTTTCCCGGAAAGAGGTCGGGACGCCCGACATCCCCGACAAAGAGTGTATCGCCGGTAAACGCCGCAACCGGAGTGTCTCCCCGTGAAGTGTCGGTGACCACATAGACGAGGCAGTCGGGTGTGTGCCCAGGCGTTTCGAGGACACGAAATTCCATATCTTCGATGCGGAAGGTGTCATTATCGGAGAGTGGCATATGCGCAAAACTGCAGTGGCCCGCGGCGGGAGCATATATGGTTGCGCCTGTCTGTTCGGCAAGATCCAGATGGCCTGATACAAAATCCGCATGTAGATGCGTCTCAAGAATATGGGTGATATTTAGTCCCTCCGCCTCTGCGGCCTTGAGGTAGCAGTCAATATCACGGCTCGGATCAACGATGGCACAGGCCGTGGTACCCCCCCCGATAAGATACGAGCTGTGAGCAATTTTTTCAATAAAGAATTGTTTCAGCAGCATAATTCTCTCCGTCCCGGATTTCAATGCTGCATCCTATACTACGAATGATATATAAATCAAACCCGTCGCAATGAACAGAAAGAGGAGTGTCATTCCCCCCCTCCCGCCCGCAGGTAATCGGCATTGTGGTAGCCTCCGGGTGTCATCAGGAATGCATTGACCTGGTGCGTGGGGGGGAGGACGAACGAGTTTGAGGCGCAGAGTGCGACAAGAAGGGCCAGCCCACGGGGGGGTCGAGACCGGTAGAGGTGCCGATGATGATGACGAGGGGGGGCACCAGAAGGACGGTTGCAGCCACGTTTGACATGAAGAGGCTAAAAAAGGTGGCAAGTGTTGCAATGCCAAGGAGAATGAGGAACGGGTGCGCCATGGCAAGCAGGTTCATCATGACGTCTGCAAGAAAGGCCGCTGTTCCGGTCTGTTCCATGGCAATACCCAACGGGATCAGTCCTGCAAGGAGAAAAACGGTCCGCCAGTCAATGGCATGGTATGCCTCGTTGATGGTCAGCACCCTGCCGAGTATCATTGCAACAGCACCGGTAAGGAGGCCGAGCGCTATCGGGACGCCGGTGAAGGTGAGGAAAATGCCGCCTGTAAGACAGAGGAGGGCAAAAGGGCCCTTGGTGGGTTCAACTCCCTTCTCTTCGGGGGGGACGGTGCTCAGCACAAACTCCGGACCCTGTCCGATACGGCCGATCTTTTCCCACGGACCGAAGACGACAAACGTATCCCCCCCCGGATTCATGGGGGGGATATCAGAGATGTCCCGCCGGTGTTCCCCCCCTTCCTTTGTCAGGGAGAGGATGAACTCAAGGCCATGCTGTTTTCTGAATGATACTTCACGGACGGTCTTTCCGGTGTAGGGCGAGTGGGGCCGCACGATGATTTCGGCAAATCCGGCATGCTCTTCTCCGATTTCTTCTGTGTGGCGCTCCGGATCCCCCCCACAGGGACGAGTTCATAGTCTGCCGCAAATTGTTCTGCATCCTCCTTTGTTCCGAGAAGGGAGAGTACCTGCCCCCCCTCGGCAAAGACCGTATACCGCCACGGTGCATAGAGAATATCCCTCCCGGTCTTTACCGCCAGAAGATGCAGAGAGTAGCGGGATTTGAGGGAGTTATCTTCTCTGGTTGTGCCGACGAGGGGCTTTTTTGGGAACAATATAATGGTGCATGTTCTCCGGGAGTTGCCAGGTCTCGATGATCTCCTGTTGCACCGGGGGGGGTGATTCCCTTTCCATCACCGGATGGGAGTATATGCCTGCCCAGCAGGAGAAAATACAGGATTCCGGTCAGAAGGAGGACAAGGCCTATCGGGGGGGTGACAGCGAAGATGCCGAACGGCTCAAGGTCTCCCTGTAGCATGAGATCGTTGAGGAGAATGAGAGGGGGGGACGACCCTACCATCGTAACGGTCCCGCCGAGGATTGCCATGAATCCCATCGGCATTATCAGACGGGAACGGGGGGGGAGATTGGTTTTTTTGGAAATGCGCAGGATTGCAGGGAGAAAGAGTGCTGCCGACCCGATATTCTGCATGAATCCTGACATAATTCCGACAACTGAATAGACGATGGTTACCAGTTTCTTTTCATTTGCATTTGCAATCCTGACCATCTTTCGTGCAAGCTGGATCATCATACCTGTCCGATCCACCCCGTAACCGAGGATCATCACCGCCATCACCGAAATGACGGCGTTGCTGGCAAACCCGGAGAACGTCTGGGCGGGGGGGCTGACAAGACCCAGCCATCCGAGCGTGAGCATGATAATGATGGCAATCATATCAACTCTGAGTTTGTCTGTGACAAACAGGACGACGGTTGCTGCAAGAACAATGAGAACGAGGAATATCTCAGGGGGGGTCACCGGTTACCACCATATGTCAGTATCTCCCTGATGGACGTATCGTGCAATAAAAAGATTTGGCGGCTGTGCAACATCTCCGTGGTTCAGTGGTCGGTGAGCGGGAATGCATATCGGGATGGGCGGTATCCTTCGGTTTCTGTTCGGGGGGGTGGGACAAACCGAAATGTGATGCACCGTTGAAGATTCCCATCGTCCTACCTCTTCACCCATGTTCTCGGGAATGCCAGAATAAAGAGCGGCACGATCTCAATTCTTCCGAGGAGCATATCGATGATTAACACGCCCTTCAGGAGGTCTGGCATCGCGGCACTGGTGATGCCACAGGAGAGGCCGACCGTTCCAAGGGCACTCGAGACCTCGAAGAGGGCATTGTCAAGTCCGAAACCATAGAGCATGAAAAGAAAACTGGAGGCCACGAGGACCATTGAATAAAGAAAGACAAAGGTGAGAATATTGTAGACCATCTCGGTCTCAATCACTTCTTCCCCCAGTTTGAGCGGTGTCAGTGCTTCACGGGGGGGCAGGAAATACCGGATGAAGACCAGGTGCACCACTTTTAAGAGGATAATAAGCCTGAGAATCTTAATGCCTCCTGCCGTTGACCCCACCGATCCGCCCACCCACATGAGGGCGGTGAGGACTGCCTTTGACCCGTCAGGGAGAGTGTTTATGTCAACCGTGGAAAATCCTGCAGTACTCAGTGCGGAGAATGCCTGAAAGACGGAGACAAAAAGTCCTTCAGCGGGATTCATTGTTCCGGCCAGGGTGAAGAACAACAGCAGAATACCAATGGTGGCGAAGACAAGAAGTACCTGAACTGAATGTCTGAAAAAAGGGCTTTCTTATTCTCAATGAGTCGGGGGGGATAGAGGCTGAAATTAAAGGCCCCCATCAGGCAGCTGATGGTGATGAGAAACGGGATGGTGAGTCCGGGAAACCCGGCTGCAGATTCCGTTTGTGTTGAAAAACCGCCGGTTGATACTGCGGAGAGTGCGTGGCAGACTGCATCAAAGGGTGGCATGCCCCCCCTGCAAAGAGGACGAAAAATGAGACAGCTGTCAGCAGGCAGTAAATTTTCACCAGCACTTTTGCGGTTGCCGTAACTCCTGGCCGCAGGGGGGGCGTTCCGGGGGGGCTGTTGATCGCATACAGGCGGTGGGCACTCGTGCCCGGTGGGATGAAGACCATGAGGATGATAATAATAATCCCGATGCCCCCCCCACCCACTGAAGCCATGACCGGGCAAAGAGAAACGCCGGGCCGACTGTTGCCGGAGCAACAGAAAGACCGGTCGTCGTCACCCCCCCGGAGACTGCCTCGAAATAGGCATCCAGAAACGGCATTCCTGTCGAGAGGGTGAAGGGAATGGCGCTCAGCAGTGCTGCAAAGGGAAAGATGACCGCTGCAATGATGAGGGCCTCTTTCCACTCCAGTTCCCCTTCCGGCAGCAGGCGGTGGAAGAAAAATCCCAGAAGAATGATAGAGAACCCGATTATCGTGTAGATACCTGCAACGGTATATTCTCCAAAATACAGGGCGACAACGAGGGGGGGCACTAACAGCATGCCACCCGCTCCCATCACCAGAACGGAAAGATATTTCAGAACAATAAGCAGTTTCACCGGGGAGACCAGTTCATACATACGAACATCCTCTTCTATGGAGAGAGGGTTCTTAATGTTTCACCTGACTCATGCGTATCCCCTGTCCGTGGGAAATGTCCGAACCCGGTGTTTCCTTCCGCACCATATGACTGAATTGCAGCACTTTTCCTGATTTGACTGTTTTTTCGGATTATTTTCAATAGCCGTAAATTATCATTTAAGTATTATCACTCAAAAAAATGTACAGGCTGAATGTTTCACGTCTCTCATTCTTTTCCCGGACTACAGATTCAGCTATCGAAGGTACGTATTTTAGGAGGTGTACTATGGAAATAAATAATATTGAAATTCTCGCTGCGTTTGTCGTCTATCTCAGCGTGATGGTTACGATTGGTTTTTTGTATTATAAACGGACGACAACAGTGAGCGATTATATTCTTGGTGGCCGTGGTCTGAACCGGTATGTCACAGCGCTGAGTGCTGAAGCCTCAGATATGAGCGGATGGCTGTTAATTGGCCTGCCTGGTCTTGCGTACCTGACTGGTATGTCAGCCGGATGGGTGGCACTCGGACTGATTATCGGAACATTCCTGAACTGGAAATTTGTTGCAAAGCGCCTGAGAGTTTATACCCAGTGTGCAAATGACTCGCTGACACTTCCGGATTTTTTCAGAAACCGGTTTGAAGATAAGTCAGACATCATCGGCGGAATATCTGCGGTTTTTATCCTGATATTCTTCCTCATATACACCTCTGCCCAGTTTGTGGCAGGCGGCAAACTCTTCAATACGGTATTTGGCCTTGACTATACGACAGCCTTATCCTTGGGTCTGCGATTGTCGTTGCATATACTTTTACCGGTGGGTTCAAGGCGGTCTGCCTGACGGATTTTATCCAGGGTATTCTGATGTTCTTTGCACTGCTGATTGTCCCGATGGCTGCCCTTGCGATTCTCGGCGGCCCTGAAATTGTTACGACTGGTATCAGCAATATTAATCCTGCGCTTTTTAATCCGTTCCTTGATACGGATGGAAATCCCCCCCTGACAATCATTGCGATTGTCTCGATGCTTGCCTGGGGGGCTGGGCTATTTTGGCCAGCCTCATATTCTTGTGCGATTCATGGCAATCGAGAAGGCAGAACAGGTGAGTGAGGCAAGAAAGGTTGCAATGGTGTGGGTTATCATCTCACTGTGTGCTGCTGTTGCAATCGGTATTATCGGGCGGGTCTTTTTGAGTCAGCCTCTGGTGGGTGCAGACTCAGAGACGGTTTTCATGCTGATGACCGGTGAGGTATTATTCCCGTTCCTTGCAGGCATTGTCTTCTGCGGAATTCTCGCCGCAATCATGAGTACCGCTTCATCCCAGCTTCTGGTGAGTGCATCTGCTGTCTCACAGGATCTGTATACCTCCTTTTTCAAAAAGGAGGCAAGCGACCGTGAACTGATATGGATCAGTCGGATCTCCGTTCTTGTGGTAGCGGTGCTTGCGATTCTTCTCGGGCTGGACCCGGAGAGTTTTGTCTTTAACATCGTCTCCTATGCCTGGGCAGGGTTTGGGGGGGCAACGTTTGGCCCGCTCCTTTTGATGGCTCTCTTCTGGAAGAGAACGACACGGCAGGGTGCCCTCGCGGGCATTATTGTCGGTGGCCTGACTGTTCTGATCTGGAAACAGGTGGGGGGGCTCTTCGGTATTTATGAGATCATCCCCCCCGGGTTTATTTTCTCCATTCTGGCAATTTATGTGGTCAGTAAGATGACCCCGCCTCCCGGTGATTCTGTCATGAAGGTCTTTGATGAGACTGAACGGAGAATGGAAGAATCCCGGAACTAATTTCCTTTTTTGGAAGAATTATCCTGAAACGGACGTTTCAAAACGTGTGCATGGTCTATTTTATCAGGATTATTTCCTTTGACAATCCTGATAACTGTCTCTCCCATGGGCTGCAGCATTCAGGAATAACCGAAACAGTCTCCTGATTGTGGAAATTCATCAGTATTTGTTAAAAATGGGTTTATTTTTCTCCATTCCGTGAAGAAAAAGATATATTCAGACCCATTTAATGCTCAGCGGATCTCTTTTGGGTGCCCCCCCCGTGCTCCGCTGTTTCGGGTATCCGAAGGTGAGAGCATATGAGGGCATGTAGCCTTCGGGGATTTCCATCTCTTCCCGCATGGGGGCGAACTCCTCCATTGCGATCTTCAAAAATCCGTTCCAGCAGGACGCGATTCCATATCCCTTTGCAACCAGTTCAAAGTAGGCAAGTGCAATGATGGGGGTCGGCCTTTGCCCAGGTGCTCCCTTCCGGTATTGTGGCGATAAGGAGGTGGGGTGCGTTATGACAGACCGCATCCTCGCCCAGTCCCCCCATCTTCGGATGATACCGTTGTACTGGAGGGAATAGGGATGGTTTGGTCTCTTCTCCACCTCTGTCTTCATCCAGTCTACGGTAAGAGCAGCTATCTCCTGTACCTTCTCCGGGTCATGGACGACAATCCATTTCACCTTCTGGCTGTTTGCTGCGGTCGGGCTGTAGCGGATGACATCCAGCATCTGTTCAATAAGTTTACGGTTAAGAGGTTTTTTGCGGTAGTGGCGGATTGACCTGCGGGTCTGAACAAACTTTGCGAGCTGTTCTGGTTTGATATCAGCAGCCCGTTCGTTCATGGATAACGGGTAATCCCCTTCAAAATTTGTTTTCAGGGCATTAAACAGGCAAAAGTTTTCGCAGTGTCCGCATTTGATGCACTTGTCCTCAAGGTCTTTTGCAATCTTTGGCAGTTTATCCTCTTTCATTGAGATGATCGACACCGGGCAGATCTTCACGCACACCCCCCCGCATCTCGTGCAGTCGTCCGGGCTGACAGTGATGTTACTCATGGGTGGTCTAATCGACAGAACAGTATTTATTTGTTTACTCCGTGCTCTGTGATGAAATGTGAATCCGTGAATTTCCCCCCCCTTTGTTTCCGGGAATATTTGTGCATCCGGACAGTTTTTTCGCAATTATGAGGATTTTATTTGCAGATACTGAAGCGGAGCGGTCAGTTCAGGAATGCTGGTGTGGCAGGTCAGGAGCAGTTTTGGTTTCCCGTCTCCAGTTCCCTTCCGGTACGGATATTTCAAAACAGCACCCTTCGCCCGGCACCCCCCCGGTTTCCCGGATTGTGATCCCGGTTATTTTGAGAATCTCTGAGACAAGGAAGAGTCCCAGTCCGGTATTTGATCCTACGTGCCGGTCAAATATCTTGTCCTTCATATCTGCAGGCACCCCAATGCCGTCATCTTTGACAGTTATTATCCCGTTATTCTCTTCTTTCCGGAATGATACAAGGATCTGAGTTGCTGATTTACCATGTCGGACGACATTGTCGTAGAGATTCCGGAATACCTTCTCAAGCATAGGATCTGCATATACACAGGTGTCTGCAACATCGGTATGTGTCTCGATTTTCCCTGCCGGTGACTGCGTAAATGCGGTATCTGTGACCTTCCGGAGGTTTTGCCATGCAGGCTGAACCTCTCCCAGTTCCTGATAGTAACGGGTGAACTGTATCTGTTCCTCAATCTTATTGGTAACATCGATTATCGCATCGACATAGACCGACGGTTGCCCTTCTGTGATGTCTTCTTTCAGGAATTCCTCCAGCATAAGAAGGGCGGTCAACTGATTGAGGATATCATGCCGGGTGATGGAATGGAGGAGGGTGAGTTTGTTGTTTGCTTCTATGATGGCATCCTCTGCATGTTTGATCTCGGTAATATCCCTGCCTACAGACTGGTATTCCGTTACTATGCCTTTCTCGTCAAATATCGCCCGGTCACTCCACCGCTGCCACCGGATGTCACCATCAGGCATCACGCATCTGTGCTTGATGGTCGCGACCGGATGTTCCGGGGTAAGGGACTGTAGCATCTCTGTTATACGCAGACTGTCTTCTTTCGGGATGTCAGGTCTGAATCTTACGTTGGTAAGTTCCTGGCGTTTTTTTCTAAAATAATGGCAGTATGCATCATTTACGAATAGGTGTGTGCCATCCGGCAGAAACCGGCAGACAAATTCAGTCTGGTCTTCCACCACAGTCCGGTAGAGGTTTTCACTGGTCCGGATTTCATCCTCCATCTGTTTGCGCCGGGTGATATCGGTTGCATGTACAGTCACACTCTTCACGTCGCCGTCTGCATCAAACACCGGATCAATGGAGTAATCCCAGATTCCTTCCCATGAGACTTCTTCTTTGAAGGCCTTCTTGGTAGTAAATACCTGTTCAAGCCAGAGACTTCGTTTTTTTACGATATCTGCCGGGAAGAGATTCCATACGGATGTCCCGATAAGATCTTCGCGTTTTTTCCCGAAGCGGGCAGGGTAACTCTCATTTGAATCCAATACCATGCCATTACTGTCAAGGAGGACGGTTGTTGAGGGAGAGGAATCAAGAAGGGAACGTACCCGCTGCTCACTCTCCTGCAATTGGTTTCTGCTTTCGATGAGTTCATTCAGATTGCGGTGAAGTTCTTCACTTTTTTTCGTGAGTTCCCTGTTCACCGCTTCTATCTCTGCGTTTTTTCGCTGAATTTCGGATTCTGCCCTTCTGTTTTCAATTGCTTCCTGGATGATAGTATGCAGTCTGGCAAACTGTGCTTTTGGATGGCCGCCCTTCTGGAGATAATAATCTGCCCCCCCGATATTGAATGCGTCAATCACTACCTCTTCCCGGCCCTTTCCGGTGAAAATAATGAACGGAGTGTCATTCCCAGTGGAACGCAGGGCAGAAAGGAATTCAATGCCATTCATATCAGGCATTTCAAAGTCAGAGATAATGGCGTCGTAGTGGCCTGCCTCTATTTTTCTGAAGCCTTCCTCTGCAGAACCGGCAGTATCAATGCTACAGCCCCCCTCTCGTTGAAAATAGAGTTGCGTGACGTATAACAGGGCTTCTTCGTCATCTACATAGAGGACGCGGTGAATACTGGTGTTGAGATCAGTTTCTGCCATGTTCCGGATGGGTATTATTGTGGCCGTTATGATAAATCTTTTGAAAATTTTGGTATTGTTTATATCTGTTAATTGGTTAAATACTCTCTCATATATGAGTTTTTTGATTTGATTGTGAAACAAATGGTAATTTGTAGATATTGAGTATCATATTCTGATGGATTATATGGGAACCTGGTGAGTATTTTCCCATATCTTGGGTATGGTTATATCTCATCCCGATTTATTGACCCGGTTTTCAATTCCCTGTTCCGGGGGGGATTTTTTATCCATAACCTGATATGTCAGATTGACCTATGAACTGAGATGAGTGCCGGGATATTACCACCTGTGGAACTTCAGATGACTCTCCTGCTGTTCTTTGCTCTTGCAGGATATCTTCTTGCGTCAAAGATCAACCAGTCTGCAGTTGTGGGTGAGATTTTGCTTGGCCTTATCGTCGGTCCTTCTGTTCTCGGACTGATTACCTATACCGAATTCGTGCAGGCTATTGCCGGACTCGGTGCGGTAATCCTCATGTTTGTGATTGGGTTTGAGTTTGAGATCGAGGATCTGACGAATGTGAAGTACGGAATTATCGGCATTATCGGGATCATTGTCCCGTGGATTGGTGGTTATTTTGCCTCTCTTGCCTTTGGGTTCAGCCATGAAAGCGCTCTTTTTATCGGGACGGCACTTACTGCAACGTCCATTGCAATAACAGCCAACGTCTTAAAGGAGATGTGTATTCTGGACACCGAATTTGCAAAGGCGATAATCGGTACAGCGGTTATTGATGATATCCTCAGCCTTCTTGCACTTTCAATAACGGCTGATGTTGCATCCGGTAGCTTTTCAATAGAGGGCCTTGCCTTTATCGTCATAAAACAGGTTGGGTTCCTGATTCTAATCGCCCTGATTGGCCTCTTTGTCATTTCAAAAATGATCGTCAAAATGGACAGGAGTTCGATTGCAAAACGCTACCCCCCCGAGTTTGTGTTCATATTTGCAGTGATGATTGCATTTCTCTTTGCGGCGATGTCAGAGTTTATCGGGATTTCTGCCATTATTGGGGGGGCGTTCATTGCAGGTGTTTCCTTTAATGGCATCAATCTGATACACAGCCGGGACATCGCGGAGGGTGCGGAATATCTCTATATCATATTTGCTTCAGTCTTCTTCGTATCGCTGGGGGGGTACTTGTCGATTTAACCGCCCTGACCGTTCCGGTGCTTCTGTTCATCGTCGTAATCACGGTGATCGCGATAGGAACGAAAGTGATCGGCTGTGGTATTCCGGCACGGCTGCTCGGCTATTCCAAAAGAGATTCTCTTGCAATAGGATTTGGGATGTCACCGAGGGGGGGTGAGGTGGCAATGATTGTCGCACTCCTTGGTCTGAACCTCTCGCTCATTGGCCAGGATATATATGCGTCAATAGTTGTGATGAGTATTCTGACAACGGTCATAACACCGATCGCCTTCAGGAACTGGCTCTTCAAAAAGGAGGTTGCCGCATGCAGGCTGGAGTAATTTTCAATTATTCCTTTTTTGCACCCCCCCTGCCGGATTCACAGAGTTCTAAAAAAATGTTCGGATTTTTACCGAGCTGAATCATTCTCTCGTTTTAGGATCATATTTAAATATTCATGTACCATAATGGCGTTGTGGTCCAAGATGCAACATCCCGTTAAAGCCACTGAAGAAGATGATCTTTCAAAAGAAGATTATGAAAAAAAAGACAAGATAACATACATAAGCTCATCATATTCCTTGAAAGTGACAATCTTACATCCAGATGGAAAGCAGCTGAAATATTAGGAAATATGCACGCCAAAGAGGCATTAGAACCTCTAATCAAAGCCCTTTTGGATGAATATGTCGATGTAAGCTGGATCGCTGCCAAATCACTGGGGAAACTTGGTGACAAGAGGGCAACCCTACCGCTGATAGACTGCCTCGACAGTGAGGAGCAGTGGCTGAGAAAAGGGGGCGGCAACAGGTCTCGGGATGCTTAAAGATACAAGGGCCGTTGTTCCACTTATCGGACTGTTGGAAGACGATAAAACAAAAGTCAGAATTGCTGCCATAAAAGCACTGGTGCTAATCGGGGATGAGCGTGCGAGAGGGCCTATCATCCGATGCTTAAATGACAAAGAGATTACCGTTAAAGTCGAAGCGGTGGGTGCACTGGTGACGTTTGGAGGAGAAGAAGTCCTCAAAGTGCTGAAAGAATATCTGGCGGATCCTGATATTGGTGAAAAAGCTGATTGGGCAATAAAACGGATCGAAAGCAGAGATGAACCGGGATCATAATATACAACCGATAGCTCTCAGAATGGTATCAGATACATATCACTGATAACTCTGATTTTATCCTGAAAATATTTATATAATCCTTTACACGGCAATCATAAATAATAATGGTGATAATAATAATAATAATAATTGGTGAAATTGAAATTGCTATATCCACCACGTCACACCCGGCCTCTCAACACAAAAAGAGAACGTTCTCTCATATTACAACACCGGGGGGGATGAACAACCGTGAAGTCAGACGGACTGTGGGTGATCGCACAAAAAGAACTCAGAGATCACTTCAGGAGCAGAAAATTTCTGCTGATTTTCGGCATATTCCTGATCATAACAGTCCTCGGAATGGTCACCGGTGTAGCACATTACAACAAAGACCTGCAGAAATATAATGAACGTCAGTCCGTCATTGACGAGGACGAATCAGAAGTAAGGTGTGGATGGCAAAAACCCTCCATAATGACAGTCTATATGGGACTCAGTAGCCTGATCACAATCATTTTCGGGGGGGCAATTCTTGGGATTGCAATGGGATTTGACCTGATATCAAAAGAAAAAGAGACAAAATCTCTAAAGATGTTGCTGTCGAATCCAATATATCGTGACGAAGTCATAAACGGAAAAGCTATTGGCGGTGTTATGGCGCTTGCTATCGTAATTGGCATTGTGTTTATTGTCACCTTTGCCATCCTCATAATCTCAGGAATTGTCCCGGAAGGTGATGAACTATTAAAGATTCTTGTGTATGAGGGTGCAACATTCCTGATGATACTCTCTTATTTTGCATTATCACTTTTTATGTCCACCATAGCAAATGATAGCGGCACTGCCCTTGTCTATTCATTGATCATTTTTGTCGTCATTATATGCATGGGAATGGCACAGGGAGAGATAATAAACCAGATTATAGGTGATCCGCCTGCACAACCGGAGGATGAACTTCTCTTAGGTTCGGATTTAAACAGCATCAAAGTAATTGAGGAACGAGATTACAAGATCTGGGAAGAATATAACAGAAAATCAGATGAATACCAAAACAAACGGCAGTCAGTATCGGATATAATCACACTGTTCTCACCCCCAAAGAATTTGCGGATGGTGTCAGACAAAATGATTTGTCTAGGTAAATATTATCCCGGTAGATACAACAGGCCTGAAGTGACGGTAACAGACATATTCGGAGATATTCTGAAAAATATCATCGCAATGATTGCCTTCCCTGCACTCTTCCTCGGCCTTGCTTACGTGCGGTTTATGCGGATGGATATCAGATAGGAGGAAAAATGAAACAAATAAAATATCTTTCCGAAACGCACCGGAACAGATACGACTGCATAATGCAACAGCACTTATTTTATCGCATGTTTTAATGGCAAATCACGAATTGATCTCCATTGCACACCATATAACATAAATTTACTACTCGCTAAACGCTGGTAGGGTGGCGGGTTTTTGCCATCGCCACTACTGCACTCTCACTGATATGATACTGCACAAAACGGCCTTCATTCCGGATAGCAATCACACCGTCCTCCTCAAGACGTTTCATATGCCATGTTATGGTGGAACCGGCAATACCAAGTGATTCTGCGATATCCTTCCGGGTGGCAGATGGGTTTGCGGCCAGAACTTCAAGAATATTTCGCGTAGTTGCATTTCTCATATGCTTAAGCACGTTCTGCTGTGACACAGAATATGTTCCGCTGTTTTCGAAATAGTGGGTATGCCCCTTCCCCCCCTCCAGTATCGCAAGGTTATGGTTCTTACACAGCTGATTGATATGATAGCGAAGGGTGCCCAGGCTGACATTCGTCTCCTTTACAATGCCACGCAGGTGTATGCCGGGATTCTTCCTGATGCACTCATAGATTTTTTGGCGTGTATCATTTTCAAAGACATTGCCCCCCCCGCTGACACGATTGATGCCGAGGAATGCCCACCATTTCATCACTGCAAATATCTCTGCGGGCAGACAGGCGAACTGTAGGATAATGATCCAGAGGGGGGGTAAGTCCCAGAACGATACCGGTTGGGGGGGATATACGGGCGACCCTTCAGCAGGATGGTCATATCCTGAGTGAACAAAATAATGATTGGCTGATACTCCGGGTGAAAAGAGACCCAGAACAGCAATGACCAACACAATATATCCGATCTTCCTCATATCAACCCTCCTTTACACACTCAATAATAATTGGTGAAATTAATATTGTTATATCCACCGTTCAGGTTGGTAACCTGATAATACCACATGCCTGCTGTCAGGTACTTTGAAGCAGAGATGTCCAGATATATTCGCTGATCCATCCTTCCGTCAGCAGAATCCTCAAACGGTCCCATAACTGCATCCGGGGGGAAAATACTGTCAGTTTGTATGCTACATCCCTGCCCGCCCAGTTGAGATCGATCCAGAGGTGCTCCTTTTCCTCCGGAACATAAAGCTGGAAATACTGATCACTATTTTCATCATACGCAAAATTGGTTGCCGGCAGAGTATTTAGTGCCTCCATCGGCACAGAACTCTGTGCGATCAGATAATACTTCAGATCTATAACTGAAAGTATTGCGCTCAGGAGCCCGTCATCCAGATTCACCTGTATGGCATTGTTATTCATCTGGTTCATGTCCGCAGATGCTAAAAAAT
>NZ_BBBG01000024.1 GCF_001315945.1 Methanogenium cariaci JCM 10550
GGGGGTGAGATGTGGGACATTGTCCTTCATATTGAGAACAACTGGTTCAGCCCTATTCTCCCTGTTGAAACCTTGGAAAAATATCTCCCTGATTTTCAAAAAAATGAATTTATCTGAGAAACCTATCTTTGAATTATCTGGTTCAGTAATTCCGATAAGCTTTCACTGAATTTAGGGGGGGTCATTGGCATTTCATACTCTATCATATGCTCTGTTTGAACAATGAAATGAATTAACTCATCAAGATGAACGGGAGAATTTCTTTTAATTGCCTCAAGAGATTCTAGTAATCCTGCTTTATCCTGAAGTTGGACATTAACCTGAGCCAAGTTTATCGATTTGTCCATAATCTCTTTTTGTAATTTCCGGGTCTCCTCTCCATTTCTACTTTTAGCTAATGTATCTTTGAGCCCTTCAATATCGGCCAGAATCTTGATCTTTTCGTATTCAAATACCCCCCCAATCTCCTCTTCGGGTTCTCCCTTATCTGAAACATCGGGATCGATCGTATTTTGATCTCTTCTGGCTGAATTCACAGAGTTGTCTGTATATTTTGATCTATTTGGTTTCCTTTTTAGTGAAACAGGAATCACAATGCCAATGAGTAAAAGCACTCCAATTATCCCAAATACCATCTCGTTACTTAATCCGGGTATTTTTGGTATGGGAATTGGTAGGGATTTTACCAGGCTGGCATCAACTGAAATTACATCACCCGCGGTAACACTAACTTCTTTCAGATAGTCATCATACCCTTCATACACCAGTTTCACATTATGTTTGCCGGGGGATACTCCGGTGATTGTTACTGGCGATATCCCTTTATAGGTATCATCAAGAAATACATTTGCAGGACCGGGTGTTGAGGATACTTTAATGTCAGCAGTGGACTTCGCTAAAGTTGTATCTAACATCTTCAGAGAACCCGGAACAATTGATATTCGCGTAGAATAGTCTTTATATCCTGATTTTTTCATTGAGACAGTATGCATGCCCTCTTTAATATCTGAAATCTTCAGAGGAGTTTTTCCACGAGGATTTCCATCAAGGTATACTGTTGCCTGAGAGGGATTTGAGGTTACTGATAAATCACCTGTTCCTTTTATTACAGAGACTGAAAATGTTCCGGATTCATAATAGGGACCATAATTTCCCAGACCCATCGCTCCGGTTTCATAATATTTGACCCGAACACTTCCGGTATAAGTTCCGGTAAAAGCATCAGCTGGTGCTGATATCGTAAAATAGAAGGTTGATGAAGAGTATTCGCTAATCCTTGACGTTGTTCTGCTTATCGGTGAGATTGTACACCTGCTCGATGATGCAATTGTTGGGGGGGTGACGACAACTCCATAGGCATAATCCAGACCGGATATCTCCTGTACTGAAACAGATAATGTCGCGGTACTCCCTCGTTCAATGGTAGGGGGGGAGTTTGGATACACAACCAGATTTGGATTCCCCATTTCTGCACTCACACAATTGATACACACCGCACAAAACAGAATTAATAGTAAAAAAATCCTATCGGTAATTTGCATTGGTTTGACATAATCTCTAATATTATAATTTCTATTTTTTTACGATAAATCCCATTCATTTGATTTAAAAAATGATAGATGTGTATAAACTTATCCTAGATCATCTCATTTGCTGTTCTATTCCTGAAAATATTCCGGGAAAATATATCCTCAGCACCAACTCATGGCTATTCTTCTCTTTCGTGAAGCCCATTGCTACGGATTATTGTGATCTGGCGTTTCTCTTCATTCCGTTCATGGAAATGATTTCCTGTGCATAGGAGAAGAGGGGGGGTGCCCATATCTGGTATTGATGAATAACACGTGGGGGGGAATGGGTTGAATGGTGGATTAGGGATGCTATTGTGCTCATATTGCGCTTAACTGTGCCCAGGGGGGGCGGGATTTCGTTTTGAATGAATGCACCCTCACAGAAAGCCGGAGCGAGCTGATCTCCGGGGGGGGAGATATACATTCCATCCTCTCAAAATATTCGCTGAGATAAGGGCCTTATTGGTCTGTGATATGTGGGTTGTTTCGGAAATAAACTGCATTACTGTCGTATATTCCTGGGGGGGGTAATAATCGGGGGGGTGGGAGGGGGGGTTCGTTCCGGGGCGTGTTTTCGCAAAAACGGGGGGGGTGGGATAAGAGATGAAATACCATACCTCTCTTCCGGCACGTGTACTGGTGAGGAGAACAGATTCATCATAAACTGATGCAGGTAATCACAGGGAATCTACAGGGCTCATACCGAAATTTCTTAATCTGAAGATCAGGGAAAGGCAGGTTTTTTTGATTATCCGTGGAACATCTTCACATAATTCAGTGGATGATGCAGAAACGGGCAGTGGGGGGGATGGAATTGTTCACGCATATTTCAATGAATTTATCCCCGTCTAACATCCATGAAGAATTACTATTGATATTTCGCCCTCAGGGAGAATTTACACCATGGCAAAGAATAATTCCGCAGATAATGAATTTGAAACGAAAATATGGAATGCGGCATGTGTCCTTCGGGGGCAACATGGACGCATCAGAATACAAGCATGTTGTTCTGGGTTTGATCTTTCTCAAGTACATCTCTGATAGGTTTGAGCAGAAATATACGGCTCTCAAAGACGAAGGTGCCGGATTTGAAGAAGACCGCGATGAGTATCTTGCCGAGGGGGTGTTTTACGTTCCGCCTGATGCCCGGTGGGATGTCATTGCAGAGAATGCCCACACCCCCCCTGAGATTGGAATGGCGATTGATGAGGCGATGCGGGCGATTGAGAAGGAGAACAAACGTCTGAAAGATATTCTGCCAAAGACGTTTGCCCGTCCCGAGCTTGATAAACGCAGGCTCGGTGAGGTCGTCGATCTGTTTACCAATATGATGATGGCAGATCACGGGGGGGACAGGAAGGATATTCTCGGGAGAACCTATGAATACTGCCTTGCGAAGTTTGCCGAGCAGGAGGGGGGGGAAATTAGCCGGTGAATTTTTCACTCCTGCCTGTGTGGTGAAGACGCTTGTGGAAGTCCTTCAGCCATGTCAGGGAAGAGTGTATGATCCGTGCTGCGGCAGTGGCGGGATGTTTGTTCAGTCGGCGAAGTTCATCGAAAACCACCGGGGGGGAAATATCAATAATATATCGGTTTATGGTCAGGATTCAAATTCGACGACCTGGAAGATGGCACAGATGAATCTGGCTATCCGGGGGGGTATTGAGGCTGACCTCGGAAAGTTCAGTGCCGATACGTTCTACCATGATCTGCACCCGACGCTGAAGGCTGATTTTATTATGGCAAATCCGCCGTTCAATCTCTCAAACTGGGGGGCGGATAAGCTCGCCGATGATGTGCGCTGGAAGTTTGGCATTCCGCTTCAGGGAATGCGAACTTTGCCTGGATGCAGCACATGATTCACCATCTGGCACCGAAGGGCAGGCTCGGTCTGGTTCTGGCGAACGGTTCTCTTTCGTCGCAGTCGGGTGGCGAAGGTGATATCCGCAAAAATATCGTGGAGGCGGATTTGGTAGAGTGTATTGTTGCGATGCCTCCGCAGCTCTTTTTTACGACACAGATTCCGGTCTCTCTCTGGTTCATCAGTAAGGACAAGACACAGAAGGGAAAGACGCTGTTTATTGATGCCCGGACGATGGGGTCGATGAAGTCCCGGAAGCTCCGGGAGCTAACAGATGAGGATATCGGATTAATCGGGAAGACGGTCTCTGAGTTTGAGGCGGGGACGCTTTTGGATGTGGCAGGGTTTTGTGCGGCTGTTGATACGACACAGATTGCAAAGCAGGATTACATTCTGACGCCGGGCCGGTATGTGGGTATGGCCGATGTCGAGGATGACGGGGGGGAGCCGTTTGAGGAGAAGATGGCACGGCTGACGGGAGAGCTTTCCGGGTTGTTTGTGGAGAGTAAGAAGGCAGAGGCGGAGATCCGCAGGCAGTTGAAGAGTGTGGGGGGGTTTGAGGTATAGATAATGCAGGATTTTTCATTCGATGTTCTTGTAGGGTCTATTCGTGAGATTGATGCGAAATTTGTTTCCTCTGCGGTTAAGGCAGTGAATGTGAGTCTTACGCTCAGGAACTGGTGCATCGGTGCGTATATTTCAGAGTTTGAGCTGCACGGTTCCAATCGTGCCGGATACGGAGATAAATTGCTGGTGAGTATTTCTCAGGAGCTGAAGCGTTCCGGTCTGAAAAGGTGTGACCGGCGGGAGCTTTCGAGGTATATCCTGTTTTATCATCGGTATCCTGATGTGGGCTCTCTTCTTCCCGAAGGAGTCAGTGAACACTATGTGTCACTTTGTTCACCCACAGATGATAGACAAAATCAATATATATGGGGGGGAATTGGGGGGGAGACACTGTCTCCCACATTCAGAACACCACCGGAAAAATTAATCACGTCCTTATCATTTTCCCATCTCTCTGAGATTATGGAGATAGAAAATCCGGTAAAACGCCTGTTTTATGAGATTGAATCTATCAAAGGCTGCTGGTCTGTTCGTGAGTTAAAACGGCAGGTTGCTTCGATGTATTTTGAGAGATCAGGTCTGTCAAAAGATAAGGAAGCATTGAGTCGTCTGGCAAATGAGGGTGCAGAGATTTCCTTTCCGTTGATGGCAATCCGTGATCCGTATGTGTTTGAGTTTCTGGGTCTGAAGCCTGCTGAAGTAATGGATGAGTCTGTGTTTGAGTCAGCCCTTCTGGATAAACTTGAAACATTTTTACTTGAACTTGGACGCGGGTTTTGTTTTGAGGCCCGGCAAAGACGTGTTCTGATTGGAAATGAGTATTATTTTGTGGATCTGGTATTTTATCACCGGATTTTGAAGTGCCATATACTGGTTGAGCTGAAGACAGGGCGGATGAGTCATGAGGCAGTTGGCCAGTTAAATACGTATCTGAACTGGTTTAAGGAAAATGAACGGTGTGAAGGGGGGGACAATCCGCCGGTCGGAATTCTGCTCTGTACTGAGAAGAATGATGAGTTGGTAAAGTACGCGACAGCAGGGATTGCAAACGATCTGTTTGTATCAAAGTATGAGGTGGTTCTTCCTTCGACCGACGAACTGGAGAAATTCGTGGCAGATGAGATCCGAGTGCTGAGGGAGACGGACGGGGAAGGACGGAGTGATTGGCATGTTAGCCGAAAAAATGAAGATGAAATACGTGAGGTTTGAGGTATAATATGTCAGCTAAAGCTTCAAAAAAGTTCAATATTTTTTTGATACCAATATCCTAGAGACACGTTTTGGCAAAAATCTTCTATATTTTGACGATTTTAAGCTACCACGTGAATATGATAAGATATTGGGTTTCATTCAAAAAAATGGTTTGACAAACGATGTTCAATTATGCATTCCCGAAGTTGTCTGGAGAGAAATAATTCAACATATGAGAGATGGCTATTTTGTGCAAAAACAATCCGTCCAGGATCAAATAGTGACATATAATAAAGTATTTGGAGAATTGGCGGAGATTAATTGCTCGTTTAAAATTGATAATTTGGATAATTATGAAGACCATATAAAAACAATTTCAAAAAAGTTCTGGGTTGATAATTCAGATGAATGTAGAAAAATTTCTCATCCAAAAAGTAAAGCTGTAGTTGAAAAATTAATAGATAAAGTGTTTCGAAAAGAAAAACCATTTGTTGAAACAAAAGCAACAAAAGGAAATAAGAAATATTCTGATGCCGGATTGAAAGATGCTTTAATCATCGAAACAATGTTGCATTATTGTGACAAAAAGAATGTAATTGGAATTCTCTTTTCTAAAGACGCAGATTTTTCAGAAGTATTTGCAGGTGATCTTAATGAAAAATTCAAAGTATTTGATTCTGAAGATAAAATAATAGATTATCTTGAAGTACAAAACAATTTGAACAAAGAAAAACTGGTTCGTCTGGCTTTTGAAAATGAGGTTTATCTTAAAGAATCAGTTGTTGATGCAAGCGGAAATACCTATGACATTAGTGTAACGGATTTTAATGTACAGGATGTCAGTATATCTGATGAGGATGGTATTTATATCGTAAAAATATTTGCTGACATTAATGAAACAAAATACCTTTTTGAAGTAAAATATGATTTGAAAGCCAATGAGATATTAGATTCTCAATATAAAATAGAGAATGAGTAGGTGAGTTAAATGAAAGAATGGATTCAAATAAAGCTGTCCGATTTGGGAGATGTGGTTGGTGGGGGGGCAACCCCCTTCCACAAAAAATGAGGTATATTATGGAGGAGATGTTGCATGGATCACTCCAAAAGACCTATCAAATTTTAGTGGACGTTTCATCTCTCGTGGAGAAAGAAACATAACAGAGCTTGGATTGAAAAGTTGTTCTGCAAAATTACTCCCTAAAAACACTGTTCTTTTCACTTCACGTGCTCCCATTGGATATGTTGCTATTTCATCAAAAGAGGTTGCTACAAATCAGGGATTCAAAAGTATTGTTCCAAATAAAAATACGGATTATTTATTCCTATATTATCTTCTGATATTTTATAAAAATAAAATTGTATCTATGGGGAGTGGGACAACCTTCAAAGAAGTTTCAGGTGCCACAATGAAAAATATTGAGGTCTATGTCCCTCAGGATAAAAAAGAACAAGCAAAAATTGGTAAAATTTTGTCTTCTCTCGACGACAAAATTGAATGCAACAACCGCATGAACACGGTGCTTGAAGAAATTGCCCGGGCATTGTTCCACCGGTGGTTTGTGGAGTTTGAGTTTCCGAATGCCGATGGCAAACCGTATCAGTCGGCGGGCGGGAAGATGGTTGAGTCTGAGATGGGGGGGAGTGTGCCGGAGGGGGGGTGGGAAGTGGGAACGATTGGAGATGTTGTACAGATTCTAGGTGGTAGTACTCCAGATACAAAGAACCCCCCCGTTTTCTGGGAAAATGGTGAGAATCCATTTTGTACGCCCAAAGACCTCTCGACTCTTATTTCACCTATATTGTTGGACACGGAACGTCATATCACTGAAGAAGGAGTACAAAGCATTAGTTCCAAACATCTTCCAGCTGGGACACTTCTTTTATCCTCACGTGCTCCAGTAGGCTATCTTGCTATATCTTCTGTTCCCGTTTCGATAAATCAGGGATTTATTGCTATGATTTGCGATAAAGAGATTTCCAATGTCTTTCTTTTACAATGGTTGCGTAAGAATATGGGTATTATTGAAGGGCGGGCAAACGGGGAGTACTTTTCAGGAAATAAGCAAGAGGAATTTCCGGACAATTCCTTTCCTGATTCCTTCTGTTGATGTTTTAATGCGGTATAATTCCATTGTTAAACCATTATACAATCAAATCACTACCCTGACAAAAGAATCCGTTGAAATATCTGGAGTAAGGGATACATTGTTGACCAAATTGATGAGTGGGGGGAGATTGAAATCTGAAAATTGCTAAAGGTTACATCCCTATTTCCAAAACCTCTAAAAATGCTATATAATATGGTAACTGCCTCAATAAATGATGAATGGTAATTTCCATTCATCGTTGTTTATGACGCTATCAAAATGCTTTTCAGATGATTTTTATCAAGCAGGCTATCACAATACTGCCAAGCAAATAATCCATGACAATTTGCCAACCCCCCCCTGCATCAAATCCTATCATAGCTGTTCCAACTGCAATTAGTGAAAAAAACAGCCATACAGATGTCAGAAATGATGGGTTAAGTTGATTTGAGTTCTCAAATATCGACATATTTTTTCCGTTATTTTTTGTTTGAAATTTCAAAAAGGATTCAGGGTTGAATCCCTTGTTCTTCCCTCAATACTTAGAGCATATCATTGTACTTAGGTAACTTTCCCTGATTGCGCTGATATCTCTCAAGATCGTTTGCTTCATGCTGTAAAGCAGAATTCCGTGTTCGTTTTACTGAACAGGAAGTGCTGGTAAATTCTTTACCATCCTTCTTGTGTTCTGCAATACGCCTGTCATAGTCATTCGTAATTCCCTGATAGACGATTTTGTTCCCGTCACGAAGGACATAATTTACGGTATCACGTGGTTGCGACATAGTATCACCTATCCTCCTCATTTTATCGCGAGGTTTTTGTGGAAAAATCCATGGTGGAAAATTCTGTTTATTGCTATCCATATTGGATTGAAGTTTGCCGATTGTGAGTCTGTCCCAGGATATATATTTCCATTTTGATATTGGGTTGAACTGTAATATATTTTGCTCTCATAGTAATTTTTGCAAAATAAATTTTATAGTAATAATAATACATAACAAAAATTCATCAACATGAAAAACAACAGGAGATTATGAAAAATGATTTGGGGAAAACTATTCACATTGTCCCACTTGGACATGAAAGAGAACGTGCAGTAGTTCCATTTCATGATCGAACAGCAGACCTTGTCTATCTGGTAGTAAACGAAGGCTCCCCCCCTGATTCAAATAGCGAAGTGGACTCAATGCAGTTAGAACAGGAATATTACACTCAGATGGTTGTCAACGATTTAAAAAAACTGCATATTGACGTTAAAATAGTAACAACAGATACATTCAATTTTGCGCCTCTCATCAATACATTTTCAAAACTTATTCTTATGGAAAAAAAGAATAATAGTAACATATTCATAAATATGTCATCATCAGGACGATTTGCTTCAGTTGCTGCTTCAATAGCCGGAATGGCACATGATGTATCGGTATATTATGTTCATTCAAAGAAATTTTCAAAAACAGATAAAGAATTCAAAGAACATGGGGGTCTGCATATGTCCGCATGATTCAAGCTGGGTTGAAGAACTCTCGAACTATCGGTTTGAACTGCCAACAGAAACAGAAGTCTGCATCTTAGAACTACTATATGCAAAAAGTCTCACTTCATACAGATGGGCAACAACTAAAGAATTGTGTGATCTCCTTCATGAGAAATATCCAGATGATTATGACGAATTGCCGGTTTTCAGGGATATGGATACGAAAGATTTTCCGAAAGAGAAAATTGAAAGACTCAGAAAACTTCAGAGCAAACTTCTGACAAAATTAAACGGATCCCTTATGAGAAAACTGATTGCGAAAAATTATGTTATACGCAATGATCCTACTGAAACTTCAGTGAGGTATACCATTACTTCTTCCGGTGAATATGCCCTTCATCTATCCGATTTTGGTGAAGAGCTAGATATTGAGGAATATGTTAAACCGGCTTCGTTAAAATCCCCCCATAAGCTTCCCTTTTTTCCATCCAAATAATCCACCCAAACACGCCTCTTTTATATCAATTAAAATCATTCTATAAAATAATAGAACATAATGCATGGAAATTCCTGTATTGTCTCCGAATGTATCAGAAGACCCGCTACAAATCATCAGCGAAACAAAACGATGTGCATATCCGGGCATTGATGAACTCATCAAAAAAGTAACCTTAGAAGCGACTCATTTCACCCTTGGGAAGTATCCCTCCTCGTTGGAAGTGAATCCTCTCATTCAACACTATACACCTGCCACATATCACCATTACTGGCTGAGAAAAAAATTCAGAAAACCAATCCTGAAAAACCCACGCACCCACAGCAGAAATACCGTACATCCCTGTCCCAAAAAGAGAATCACCCATGACATTCACCGAAGCCGACTTTGAAAACTCCATCATCGAACTCTTCCAAAAAAATCTTGGCTACACCTACGCATACGGGCCGGATATCAGGCGGGACTACCACAACCCGCTCTATGAAGAACAGATACTCCCTGCCCTTGAAACAATAAACCCGACGCTCCCTCAGGCTGCCCTTGAAGAAGCCGTCTCCAAACTCAAAAGCATCGGCACCGGCACCCTCATCCAGAAAAATTCCGTCTTCACCGACTACCTCCAAAACGGCATATCCGTAAAATACTACGATGGAACAGAAGAGCGCTCAACCCTTGTTTCCCTCATCGATTATCAGAATGTCAACAACAATACCTTCCATGTCATCAACCAGTGGACGGTGGTTGACGAAGTGGAAAAACGCCCTGACATCGTCATCTTCGTAAACGGACTCCCTCTGGTAGTCATCGAACTCAAATCCCCCCCTTCGCGTGAAGAGACAGACGTATCCGAAGCATACCGGCAACTCAGAAACTACATGCATGACATCACCTCCCTCTTTGTCTACAACGCGTTCTGCGTCATGAGTGACCATGCCACCTCAAAAGCAGGCACCATCACCGCAGACGAAGACTGGTACATGGAATGGAAATCCACCGACGGCAGCTACGAAAACACAAAATATGCCGCATTCGACGTCCTCTTCGAAGGCATGTTTGAGAAAAACCGGTTCCTCGACATCCTCAAACACTTCATCTGCTACTCCAGAGAAATCCCGAACGATAAAAAAATCCTCGGCGCTATCACCAGTACTTCGCCGTAAAAAAGCCCTTACCTCAACAAAAGAAGCAACCTCCACCGACGGAAAAGGAGGAGTCTTCTGGCACACACAGGGCAGCGGAAAATCCCTGTCCATGGTCTTCTACGCAAAACAACTCCAGACCACATTAAACAGCCCGACAATCGTTGTCATCACCGACCGAAACGACCTCGACGGCCAGTTGTTCGGTCAGTTCTCAAGCTGCGCAGACTACCTGCGTCAGACTCCCCCCCTTAATGCCGAAAGCAGAACAGACCTCAAAAACCTCCTTCAGAACCGGGAAGCAAACGGCATCATCTTCACCACCATGCAGAAGTTCGAAGAATATGATGCTGCCCTCTCCAAACGGAGAAACATCGTTGTCATAGCCGACGAAGCACACCGCAGCCAGTACGGGCTTGAAGAAAAAATCAATCCCAATACCGGCAAAATCTTCATCGGAACCGCACGAAAAATCCGGGACAGCCTGCCGAATGCCACCTACATCGGATTCACCGGCACTCCCATATCAAACGCCGACAGAAACACCCGGGAAATATTCGGGAACTACATTGACGTCTACGACATGACTCAGTCGGTCGAAGACAACGCAACCCTCCCCCCCATCTACTACGAAAGCAGGGTGATTGCCCTCAACCTGAATAAAGACGTTCTCGAAAAAATCGACACCGAATATGGCAGAATCGCTGAAGATGCGGAAGAATACATCGTAGAAAAAAGTAAACAGGAACTCGGGCGGCTTGAAAGCATCCTCGGAGCCCCCCCGGAAACCATCACCTCGCTCTGTGAAGATATCATCACCCACTACGAAACATACCGGCAGTTTGAGCTCACCGGAAAAGCCATGATCGTGGCATATTCCCGATCCATTGCCATGAAAATCTATCGGCGGATTATGGAACTCCGTCCTGAGTGGAAAGACAAAATCGGCGTGGTCATGACCTCGGACAACAACGACCCCCCCGAAGAATGGCGGGATGTCATCGGCAACAAAAAACACAACAAAATTATGGGCGGGAAATTCAAAGACGACAACGACCCCCTGAAAATTGCCATCGTCGTTGACATGTGGCTCACGGGTTTTGACGTCCCCTCTCTTTCCACCATGTATGTCTACAAACCGATGAGGGGGGGTCACAACCTCATGCAGGCCATCGCCCGGGTAAACCGCGTCTACAAAGACAAACAGGGCGGCCTCATTGTTGATTACGTGGGCATTGCCGGTGCTCTGCGTCAGGCAATGAGGGACTATACCGGGCGGGACAGGAAAAATTACGGGAACCCCCCCGACATCGGAAGAACCGCCTATCCCAAGTTCATGGAAAAACTCGAAGTCTGCCATGATCTCTTCTATGGATACGACTACTCCGCATTCACCACCGGATCAGATCTCGACCGGGCAAAACTCATCAGCGGAGGGGGGGTCAACTTCCTATCACATCCCACAAAAGCCGAAATCAAAAAAGCATTCATCAAAGAATCTCTCCTGCTCCGTCATGCCCTCTCGTTATGCCGGAGTATGGTAAGCCAGACACAACGGTTTGAAGCAGCATACTTTGAAGCCGTCAGAACCCTCCTGACCAGAATCGAAGGGAAAGGCAAACTCTCCTTCAGGGAAATCAACGACCGCATAAATGAACTCTTAAAACAGAGTGTCCAAAGCGACGGAGTCGTAAATCTCTTCTCGGACATCAAAGAGAAATACTCATTGTTTGATGCAGCATTCCTCACCGAAATTGCCAGCATGAAGGAACGAAATCTTGCCGTTGAGGTATTGAAAAAATTACTCTCCGAGCAGGTGGTGGTCTATGCCCGGACGAATGTCGTGAAGTCTTCGAAGTTCTCACAGCTGCTGTCCGCTGCCATGAGCAACTACCTCAAAGGCATGCTCACCAACGAACAGGTCATTGAAGAACTGCTCAGCATAGCAAAAGAGATGGCAGAGGCACAAAATGAGGGAGAAAAACTTGGTCTTACCACAGAAGAGATGGCGTTCTATGATGCTCTGACAAAGCCGGAGGCCGTCGCAGACTTTTACGAGAATGAAGAACTCATCGCCATCACCAAAGAGTTAACCGAAATTTTGCAGAAAAATAAAACCATTGACTGGCAAAAAAAGGAGACCGCACGGGCAGGTATGCGCAGACTCGTCAAGCGTCTTTTAAAGAAGCATAAATATCCGCCCGAGGGTATGGAGGATGCAGTGAATACGGTTATCTCTCAGTGCGAGATGTGGACGGATAACTCGGCTGGTTTTGAGGACTGAAAGAAGATCAGTCCCCCCCTCTCACCTCCAGTTACTATTATCCGCAATCTTCGAAAACGGAATAATCCCCCGCACCGATATCCGTCGTCACATTACACCCCTGCTCAATCGCATTCGCGACCAGATTCATGCCGCTGAAGAAGACGATCGAGAGACGGTAGGGATCCGTCCGGAGATTAAACGGGCTCGTCCCTATGCCGACCGGCCGGACAAACCCGCAGTCGGCCATATCATCAATAATCCCCCTCGACCCTCTCCCTCGCCTGCACCGTCACCTCCCGGACATTCGCGAGCGCCACCCCGCTCCCGGTGTGCACCAGACTATCGACCGAGGTCAGCCCTGCGTTGATAAACAGCTGCAGCGGATCAATCGTCGTGCCCCCCCGGTAGCGGATCAGGTCGTCAAAACAGATTGGCTGATGACCCGCAATACGGAACCTCCCGCCGTAGACGATATCCACACCGATCCCGTTCTTCTGGAGCACCCCCCCGTCCATCGTGATTGAACACGCCGATATGAACCCGACCGTATCCGGCGGCAGACGGGGGGGATCGTTATCGGTGACAGAATAGCCCTGAAAGAAACTGTAACCCCGGTCAATGACCTCATCATACGCCCGCGTCACCGCTTCAATCTCATCATACGGGACGTAGGTCAGGTTGTAGGCGATATCCCCCCCGGTTCGCGTCTTCGGGTCAAACGACACATTAAACGAGAGCTGCTCCAGCCGGGATATCACATAGCCCATGCGGTCATCGACCAGGGCATTCCCCGCCTCAGAAAACCCCCCCTCTGCCGTCAGCACCCGGCCTTTATTCCCCACCTTGCGGGTAAACCCCTGCTCGTCCAGGTACTGCAGATAATACTGCACCGCCCGGTCGGACATCGAAAACCCGCGTTCCGCCATCAGCTCACTGAGCCGCTTTGCGCCGAGGGGGGGCTCCTGCTGCTCGGAAAGAATCCGCAATATCTCAACCGACTTTCTCTCGGAACGCTCAAACGTCACTCCAAAACCACCCCCCCGTCCCCCCCTGTGGCATTGCAGAACTGAGAACCAATCATTGGTATGATAATTGCGGAGCCGTTCTTATCTATGTTTTGAAAAAAATGATGGGATGGTGCCGGTTTGGAGGAAAAAAGATCATTCCGGTTCTTCCCTGACCTTTATTGCCTGCTCCACCGGGATGACAAAGATACGGCCGTCCCCCCCGGCCTCACCCGTCACCGCCACCCGCTTGATAATGGCGATGATCGTTTCCACATCCTCGTCCTCGACGATCATCTCAATCTTTACCTTGGGTATCAGATCGACATTGACCTTCCGCCCCCCCCGGAACTGGAGGGATATGCCCCGCTGCACACCTCTGCCGTGCACGTTGGTCACCGTCATTGCAAAAAAGCCCCCCCTTCATCCAGGGCCGCCTTCACCTCCTCCACCTTTTCGGGCCGTACGATGGCCTCCACCTTCTTCATCTCTATACCTCCACCGTCTCGCCGTGCTGGGAGATATCCAGCCCGACGTACTCTTCCTTTTCATCGACCCGCAGGCCCATGACCTTGTCAACGACCTTTGCGAGAATATAGGTCACCACAAAGGCGTAGCCACCGCCACCACCACGTCCAGCAGCTGTATCAGGAACTGGTTCGCGTTGCCGTAGAAGAGGCCGTTCACCCCGCCGATCGCGGCTGTTGCAAGAAGTCCGGTCGCAAGAGCGCCGAACACCCCCCCGCCGACCCCCCCGTGAATGGCCCAGGCATCCAGCGACTCGTCGATCTTCTTCTTCTGCCGCCACAACAGCGCCGCGTAACAGACCAGTCCCGCCAGCGCACCGATCACAAGGGACCCAGTCACGTCAACAAACCCGGCCGCAGGGGGGGTAATGGCCACAAGACCTGCGATGGCACCCGATACGATGCCCAGTGTGGCAGGCTTCCCCTGTATCCACGAGGCCACCATCCAGGCCAGCGCACCGGCCGCAGCCGCCGTGTTCGTCACCACAAACGCGTTTGCCGCGATACCGTCTGCTGCCAGTTCACTGCCCGCGTTAAACCCGAACCAGCCGAACCACAACAGCGCCGCACCCAGCAGGGTCATCGGGACGTTATAGGGCTCCATCCCGTACTTCCCGAAACCCTTACGCACCCCCCCCAGCACCAGACAGAGCGCCAGCGCCCCCCCGAACCCGGAACTGATGTGCACCACCGTGCCTCCGGCGAAATCCAGGGCACCGAGCTGGGAGGCCCAGCCCCCCCGCCCCCCCAGGCCCAGTGGGCCAGCGGGTCATAGACGAGCGTCGTCCACAACAGCCCGAAGACGATGAACGAACTGAGCTTCACCCGCTCGGCCACCCCGGACGTGATGATCGCAAGGGCCAGCGCAGCAAACACGAGCTGGAAGACCATGAACAGCATATCCGGTATGCCCTCACCCCCCCCAGCCCGACCCCCCCGGCGAGCATGACGTGATCCAGATTGCCGATGAACCCGCCGATATCCGGGCCGAAGGCAAGACTGTAGCCGACGACCACCCACTGCACACTCACCACGGCAAAGGCCACAAAGGCAAGACCGATCATCGAGATGATATTCTTCCTCCGGACCATGCCGCCATAGAACAACCCCCCCCACGGCAGGGGTCATGAGCATGACCATTGCCGTACATATGATGATAAAAGCGGTATCTCCGCTATCGATTGTCATGTATCAGACCATTTTTAATGAATGAATCCGAAATCATTATTCGGAATTTCTCCTGTTTCTTTCGTGATGCGGGAACATTCTGCCGGGGGGGGAGAGGAACCAGCTCTCCCCCCCCATTCTTTTTGTATCAGAACCGTGTCAGATACTGTTCAACTTCCCAGGGATGTACCTCGGTCCGGAACGAATCCCATTCCATCTGTGCGATACTGTTGAGCCCGTCAATGACATGAGACCCGAGCGTATCACAGATCAGTTTATCCTCCAGAAGGTGCTCGTTGGCCGTGATCAGGTCGCCCGGAAGCGTATCGATATGGGCCTTTTTGCGATCATCTGCCGACATCTCGAAGATGTTCTGGTTCACTCCTGCAGGAGGGACGAGCTGCTTTTTGATTCCTTCCATACCCGCGGTGAGGATTGCCGCAAAGGTCAGGTAGGGGGGGTTACAGGTCGGGTCCGGGCTCCGCAGTTCCATCCGGGTGCTCTTGCCACGGGGGGGAGGGAACACGGACAAGGGCCGTACGGTTCTGGGCACTCCAGCTCACGTAGACCGGTGCTTCATATCCCGGCACCAGCCGCTTGTAGGAGTTGACCGTCGGATTGGCGACACGGGTGATGCTCTTTGCGTGCTCCAGCACCCCCCCGGCGATGAAGTGCAGGGAGATCTCCGAGAGCTGAAGCGGTGCCTCCGGGTCATAAAACGCGTTCTCACCGTCTTTGGAGAGCGAGGCGTTGACGTGCATGCCGCTTCCGCAGATGCCGAAGATCGGCTTGGCCATGAAGGTCGCGTTCAGACCGTTCTGGAGGGCGATGGACTTGGTCACATACTTGAAGGTGATCACGTTGTCGGCCGTCCGTAACGCATCGCCGTACTTGAAGTCGATTTCGTGCTGACTCTCCGCCACCTCGTGGTGGGATGCCTCGATCTCAAAGCCCATGTCGGTTAATGCGAGCACAATTTCGGTACGCACGTCCTCTGCCAGATCGGTCGGCGCCAGATCAAAGTAGCCGCCCTGATCCTGCGGGACGATCGTGGGCATGCCGTTCTCGTCGAGTTTAAAGAGGAAGAACTCCAGCTCCGGGCCGGTGTTGAAGGTGTAGCCCATCTCCTTGGCTTCGGCGAGCGCCTTCTTGAGAATGTAGCGGGGGGGGTCGCCTTCAAACGGTGTGCCGTCCGGCATGTGGACATCACAGATGAACCGTGCCACCGGGCATTCATCCGTTCCCCAGGGCAGGAGGGCGTAGGTCGAGATGTCCGGCTTCAGCACCATGTCGGACTCTTCAATCCGTGCAAAGCCCTCAATCGAGGAGCCGTCAAAGGAGATGCCGTCGGTGAGCGCTTTCTCTGCCTGCCATGCCGGGATGGCCACGTTCTTCGGCAGTCCCTGTATGTCGGAGAACTGCAGGCGGACAAACTTCACCCTGTCTGCCGCAATTCTCTCCAGTGTTTTTGTCACGTCCGTTGACCGTGTCATGGGTAGTCATGACTCAAATAAAGTATTTATAGATAGCACCCGTCCTACCGGATATTGCGCATACTCTCTATAGTGCTATATAGTGATGATCAAAAAAAGGGTCAGAGTTCTTCATTGACCAGATAGTTGATCGCATTCTCCGAGATCACACCGGCATATTCCCCCCACCCGGCGGAAGTTCTCCACACAGTAGCCGATGGAGACCACACCCGAGACTCCCAGATCAAACAGCCAGCCGGAGACGTCATTGCATTTCTCGACGAACTCGCGGACATCGGAGATCCGGGTATTGGCCTTCACGATATCCTTTTCAAAGAACGATTCCAGACTGCCCTCAAAGATATCCAGCGACTCCCGGCTCTTGATCTCGATGAGGTCGATCATCCTCTTTTCCAGGGAGGTGTACATCAGGCTCCGGATGCTTTCTGCGACCTTGACGACATGGTCGCCCACCCGTTCGATCACCCGCGATATCTGCAGATAGATGAGGGCGAGTTCGATATCCACGCCCATCTCGCGGGACAGGGAGACATTGCGCAGCAGCAGATTGAACTGGCGGGCCACGAGCCAGTAGAGACGGTTCACGTCGCGGTCCCGCAGGATGACGTCCTCGGCCAGCCCCCTCGTCACGGGTCTTCAGGGCAAAGACCGCGTCCCGCTGCATACCTGCCACGATCACGCCCATCCGCCGGAGCGTACTGGCAAAGGGCATCTCGCCGGGGGGGTTCAGGAGATCGCGGATCACTATTTTCTTATCCGTCTGGTCCGAGACCTCCTGCCCCACCGTCCGCTGCGTAAACTTCCGCACGGTTTTGTGCACCCAGGAAGGGATTCTCCCCGGCGAGACGATCTCGATGATATTGTATCCTGCCACATAGGCACCGATTAACGAGCGGAACAGGATGTCCGCATGGTCAAACCGGTTCAGGTCAAAGACCTTCCTTCGTTCCGCGGCCTTCTTCGATATGCCCGGCGTCACCGTCAGCGAGCCGTCGGGCTGCATGATCAGGCCCACCGGATCGTTTTTATGAATGCCGGAAGCTTTTATCCACTCCTTGGGGGGGAGGGAGACAATAAAAGACGAACCCCCGGTTACCTGTACCTTCCGGATTTCCATATACTCTGATCACCTGACAAAAAACGAGACTCCCGCCTGCGTTGATAACTGATTGTACAGGGAGATATATAATTATATATATGTCCCGGAGACGGGATGCAAAAAAATTATGCTCTCTTCCGGGTCACGGCAGACGACGTTTTCCAAAAGAATGCGCCCAGGAAATCCCTGACCGCTTCATCCCAGCAGTTTGTGCCGGTTTTGATCTCCCGGTCTTTTTTCATGGACTTCATCACATGCTTGCCCATCTTCGCGGTGAAGAGGTCGTCGGATTGGAGCAGGTCGGCGACCGTCAGCCATTTCCGCTGCATCTCGACGGCATACCTGCCGTCCCCCCCGTTAATGAACGGCCCGGAAAAGACCTCGCGGTCGAGGTACTTGTCCCGGAACTTTCCCGCGTTCATGCCATTATCAACGGGCGGACCCGTATGCGTGTAGAGCGGGGGGGGAGTCGGTCGACCAGCATCTCGAAGAGCAGGTAGCAGCGTTCGTCTTCCATCACCGCGTCGTAGCGGTTGATCACAAATCCGTTTCGTTCGAGGAGGGAGGCGATGCCCGCCGTCGTTCTCCGCAGCTGCGGCACGACGATATCAGGAATCTGGTGCGGGGGGGTGGGGGGGAAACTGATGCTGTAGATCCCGGTCCCGCGCTCCGTTACGATCTCTGCAAATGCTGCCTGGGTGATGTCCGGCTTTGCAGGCGGAAAGAAATAGTCCCGGTTCGGGGGGGATGCGCAATACCCACGGCAGAGCTCGATGAACTCCCCCCCCAGCTGGGCCTTTGAGACGGATGCGGCCACATTCCGGTTCGGGTCCACCGGATCGATCACAACCAGCGGGTCGTCAAACTGCTTTCCCTGATGGTGTGCGATGTCAATCGTCTGCCCCGTCTGCCAGGACTGACCGGCCTGAATGAGCGGACGGAACCCGCCGTATTTCAGCACGAGCAGTTCACACAGGTATCCGGCAAAACCTTCCGTCATCAGGTCCGAGCCGTAGACGCCGCCCGCCTTGGAGAACCGTTTCATCAACAGCACGTCGTCCTCAAGGCCGCCGATATGCGACTGGATATACCGGGTGTGAAACGGCGTCCGGTCCACCGCGCTCTGGATGTGTGCGGCATCGGTCACTGCATAGCAGGGCACCAGGTCCACGTCAAATCCGGATATCGTGGCGTTCACGTAGGGGGGGTGTTCCGCATACTTTTCCACAAACAGGCCGCCGAACCGGGACGCAATCGACCTGCCGAGAATGATGCCGTCTTCTTCGAGTGTTTCGCGGGACATATCAGGCGGGTAGAGCATAAAGACATCAATGTCGCGGTCGCCGCTGATCCAGGTATTGCGGGCGACCGAACCGACGACCATGCCCTGTGCCGTTCCGCTCTCGTTCACCGCTTTCAAAAGCATCTCTGCCACGGCACAGATGTCGTCAACTTCCTCTTGTTGCGGACGGACAGACGACAGCACCGCTTCCTCTGTCTCCGTTCTTGTATTCATATCGTGATCTCCATGATATCCTCATACACCGGGCTGCGGGGGTGAGGGTGCTCTTCTTCAGGGTGATGGTGTCGACCCGCATCTCTCCGAATGCATGCCCGGCCACCTTCTCCAATGCGGCACGCAGGAAGGGTCGTAGCGTTTGATACGCCCGAGGGTGACGTGCGGGGTAAATATCCGTGTCTCGGAGGGAATGCCCAGCGGGGGGGCAAGAAGTTTGTCCATCCCGGCGACCGTTGTCTCTCCCCCCCCATCCGTTATCGGATACGTCGGCCCAGACAATGCGGGGACGTTTTCGCGGATGCAGCTGGACACCCGACACGGTCATCTCCGCCGGGTCGAATGAAAATTCTGACATGACTCCCTCCACGCGGTGCAGCAGGTCATCAGAGATATCTCCCAGAAACTTCAGGGTAATATGCGCGAGAGCAGGATTCACCCAGTTCAGTTTTGCATCAGTATGCCGGAGCATATCCTGCACGGCATCGCACTGGTTCCTGATATCGTCAGTGAGTTCAACAGCAAAAAAGGCCCGAACCATATATCTATCTATTGCACGGTTTATGACATAGGGTTACCCATGCCCCCTTATTTTTCCGGTACGAAAGAAGAATTATTTTTAGTTCCGACACAACACTGGTACACAAAATCCATGGGGGGGATTTCTATCCGTGACAGACACAACTAAGATCAATGTATATACTCTTGAAAACTGCCCGAATTGTGAACTGTTAAAGGAATACCTGAATGCGGCGGGTGTGCCGTATACTATTCTCAATATGATGGACGCCGGGGGCCCTGACGGAACTCAGAATTAATGGCGTATTTGTCCGGGAAGCACCGGTCCTTCAGGTCGGGACCACGTTTTTGGTATCAAAGGATCTCTTCGGTGCGGAAGGGGTGCGTGAGGCGGTCGTTGATTCCTTGCTCCGGGGGGGAGAATAATATGCCCGAAAATCCCCCCCGTCATGCAGAGAATCAGCAGACTCTCGATGGCTTCTTTGTACCCACACTTCCCAAAGTCAGAACATCGAGGGGGGGCCATATCTTAGAATGGGACAGGGAAAAAATCGTCACCCAGATACTCACCGAGACCAAACTGGTCGAGACATTTTACGGAGGCGAGGGCGCAGATGAAGAACTCGCCCGTGAGATCGCACTGGAAGTCGAGAACAGAATCAAAAAACTCAAACTCAAATCCCTGTCCGGTCCTTTGATCCGGGAAATCCTGAATATCACTCTCCTGGAACGGGATCTGACCAAATACCGGAATGTGTGTACCCGCGTCGGTACTCCGGTCTTTGATGCGCATCTCATCGATGTGGGCCGGGGGGGCTTTGAGTCCCACGATAACGCCAACCTTCAGGAGAATGCCGAGACCTCGCACAAAAAGAAAGCGGATAAAATCAGCAAGGAACAGTATCTGCTTCAGCTGCCCCCCCCGGAACTGGCCGATTACCATCTGGCCGGGGGGGATCTCCATATCCATGATCTTGAATATTTCGGGACGCGACCCTTCTGCCAGGACTGGGATCTGCGGTATTTCTTTTACTACGGTCTGATGCCGGACGGCAGCGGAACCAAGGCATCCGTCGCCGGTCCTGCCAAACGTGCAGAGGTCGCTGTTCTCCACGCGGTGAAGGCACTCGGCAGCGCCCAGACGAACTTTGCCGGGGGGGGACAGGGGGGGTATTACAATTTCCTGACCTTCCTTGCGCCGTACTTTGAAGGACTCTCGTATGCGGACATCCGGCAGCTCATGCAGATGTTTGTCTACGAGATGACGCAGATGATGGTGGCCCGCGGTGGTCAGGTCGTCTTCTCGTCGGTGCAGCTCTCGCCGGGTGTGCTTCCCTCTGGAAGGAGAAGCCCTGCGTCTATAAGGGCAAGGTATGGAACGGTGTTCAGGCGCCGGAACGCAGGTATGGTGAGTTCGAGCGGGAGGTGCGGTTGCTCTTTAAGGCCCTGATGGAAGTGATGCTGGAAGGCGATTACTGGGGGGGCAAACCGTTCAACTTCCCCCCCAAACCCGAGATCAGTATCGAACCGGACTTCCTGACCGAGGACGAGGAGTTCAACCGGGCGAACCCCGGTCTGCCCTCCTACACTGAACTCTACCTGATGACCTTTGAACTCGCGTCCAAGTACGGGACACCGTATTACGACAACCAGATCCCGGCATACCGGGGGGGTCCGGGGGGGAGGGCATCTCGTGTTACCAGTGCTGTGCCTACCAGTTCTCGTCTCTGGCAGACGAGGACGATCAGTTTGATGACAAGATGCTGTTTGCCGACGGCAAACATTTCTCGATGGGTTCGTGGCAGGTCCTCTCGATCAACTGCCCCCCCCGTGCGGCATACAAGGCGGAGGGAGATGACGAGCGGCTCTTTGCCGAACTCAAGAAGCTGATGGACGTCTCGGTCGAAATTTTCCGGATCAAACGGCGCTGGATGAATCATATCCGGGCAACCGGACGGATGCCCTTTGCCATGCAGCAGCCCAAGGATCCCAATGATCCCAATATGGAAGACCGGGGGGCCCTGTGGCGGTTGATCTGGAAGGGCTGGTCTACACCATTGGCATTGTCGGTGTCAACGAGATGGTCCAGCACCATATCGGCACCCAGCTGCACGAGAGCCGCGAGGCGTTCAACTTCGCCATCCGGGCGATGACCGAGCTGGAACTCTACTCAAAGGAGATCTCCCGGAGAACCGGGATGACCATCGCGCTGGCCCGGACACCTGCGGAGACGACCGGACAGCGGTTTGCGATTGCCGATCTGATCGATCAGCGCTTCCGTGCCCCCGCAGAAACGGTGATCAAAGGCGACCTTGAAGCCGCCCTGCCCGAACTGGGACAGAAGTTTGATCTGCCCATCTACTACACCAACGGCACCCATGTGACACCGGGTGCGGATGTGCCGCTGACGAAACGGATGGAGATTGAACACGTCTTCTTCCCCCCCATCGTGGACGGCGGCAACATCTTCCATATCTGGCTGGGAGAGGCACGTCCCGACCCCCCCCGTGGTCTCATGGACATGGCAATGAACCTCTGCCGGAACACCCAGATCGGTTACTTTGCTTTTACCCGTGACCTCACGGTCTCTCTCAAACAGTTTAAGGAGTACCGATCGGAAAAGAACCCGGAATCATGCCTCTCCGTTGCGGACCGGCGGGTAGAGGTTTAACTATTTTCCCCCCCTCCCATACTGCCATTACGTATGAGAGGGCCATCTGAACCCGTTCTCCTCCTTGATGTAGGGAGGGGGGGGACGCAGGACATTTTATTCTATACTCCCGGCCAGCCGATTGAAAACTCCATTAAGATGGTGCTGCCGTCGCCCAACGTGATCGTAGGAATGGCTATTGAGAAGGCCGCAGCAGAGGGACGGCCGGTCCATCTGGAAGGGCCGGTGATGGGAGGGGGGGGCAAAAATACCCAGACGATCAAGCACTGGCTGCCGAAAGGTCTGAACCTCTCGGCAACCCCCAACGGCTGCGCTGTCCATCCGCGACAATCTGGATTACGTGCAGGAGCTTGGCGTTACGATCACCGACACCCCTCCGGCAGATGCGGTTGTCATCCCTACCGGGGATTATATGAAGGCCGCACTCGAGGAGACCTGTCAGCGGTTTGGTATCGAATATCCCAAACATCTGGCCATTGCGGTGCAGGACCATGGCTACAGCCCGGATATGAGCAACCGGAAGTTCCGGTTCCTGCATATGCGAAAGACGCTGGAGAACGGAAACTGGGACATCAGCTCCCTGATTCAGGACCCGCCGTCCCCCCCGTCCATGACCCGGATGCAGGCCATCCTTGAGACCGAACCTGATGCCCTCGTCATGGATACTGGGGCCGCCGCCGTACTCGGTGCCCTCCAGGACCCGGTGGTCGAGGCCGCACGGGAGCACGGTGTCACCATCGTCAATGCGGGAAACGGGCATACGCTGGCATTCACTATCCAAGGCGATGAAATATGCGGGGGGGTGTTCGAGCACCATTCGCGGGTGTTGATCAATAACGGCAGCTGCCGGGACTACCTCGCAAAACTCCGGAACGGCACGCTGACCAACGAGGAGGTCTTTGACGACCACGGTCACGGGGGGGCTGCCGTGCACCGTGCCTGCGACTCATGCCTCGTCGCCGTCACCGGCCCGAACCGCCGTGAGATTCTCCCGGACGCGTATCAGGCGGCACCGCATGGCGACATGATGCTGACCGGCTGTTTCGGGCTGCTTTCCACATGGATGCAGACCCGGACCCCCCCCTAACCCTTTTATTCTCTATCACCTACAGGTGCCCATGGATGCAGGAAAGATCAGTATCGTATTGCTCATCGCCGTCGCCATTGCCGGATGCATTGATGAACAGCCGGAGACGATTGTAGAGACATCATCGGGCCTGACCGTCTGGACACCGGACGGCGTGATCGCGGCAGATGAATATACCAAATCCTTATCGGTGAATGACGGCCGGTATGTCATCCACTGGAAATCGGTCAATGATACCGTCTATTTTGGTCTTGAGACCACCTCGCCGGGCTGGGCGGGCATCGGGTTTGGCCCGACGAACCGCATGCAGGATGCCGACATTGTTCTGGGCGGCATCGCGGACAATGTCCCGTATCTGTTTGACATGTACTCCACCGGTCCGACCGGCCCGCATCCCCCGGACACTGAGCAGGGCGGGACAGATGACGTCCTGCTCTATGGCGCAGAGGAACGAATGGGAGGGACGGTGTTGGAATTCTCCCGTAAAACGGATACCGGGGACGTGTATGACAACGTGCTGACACCGGGCAAGGAGATCACGATCATCTGGGCGCAGGCGGATTCCGACGAACCGTTCTTCCGGCACAATATCGGGAAGGGCACCACGACGATTGTGCTGTAACCGGTCACTAAAACCCGATATAGACCGACAGCGCAAGAACGGCGTGACAGGCGGCCAGCACCAGGGACAGGACGGCAAAGCGGTAGTGAAGGGCGAACGACGCCCACCGCACCCGTCTCCGGTGCGCCAAAGCAATCGCTGCGGTAGCGATAAACGCGGTCAGGGTCACCAGCCCGACAAGACCCGCCACCGGCAGCCCGAAGACCGTCCGGTATGCGATCTCCTGAATCATGGGTGCATCCCGCCTGACGTGAGGTGCATGCATTCAGCTACACGTATCAGCTGATAATAATTGTTGTAAAAAAGACGGAATTATTCAGCGTCGTCCTGGACGAGCTGAACATTTGCGATATCGTGCTGGCGTTCTGCAAGGCACTTTGCCTTGAAGATATTCTTTCCTGCCTTGCCGATGGCAATGCCGCGGTCTTCTTCAATGACGTCGATAAATGCGACGACTTCTTCCTCTTCATTCTCTTCAAAGAGAATGGAGGTGACGCGTGCCGGAAGGAAACAGTTCTTGAGGAACTGCTCTGCATCGTCGGAGTATTCGACAACCTCGATGCGCTTGCCTAATTCCTCGGATGCCTTCTTGATGCTGGAACCCTGTTTGCCGATTGCACGACCCATCTCGCCGGGGTTGATGACGAAAATCAGGCGTTCGTTTCTGTCGTCAATGATACAGTCTCTGCTGCCGGCACCGGTGAGCTGTTCAAACTCAGCCATCAGCTGAAGGCTCTGTTCATTCAGTACGATTTCTCCCATATTATGCCCTCTTGAGTGTAAGGATGTCTGATTCGCCTGCATCAACAATCGCAAGTGCGCTGACCATGTGAGGCCGTCCGCAGGATTTCCCCAGCATGACGCTTGAACCGTCATAGGTGTAGACGAAGGTGTCCTCTACCCCCCCGGACAGATATTTTACATATTCTTCCGGACAATTCTTCGCAACAACAACCATCTGGGCTGTCTTGTTTTCAATGCATTCTTTGGTTGATTTCTGGCCGCTGAGTACCTTTCCGGTCTTTATTGCGCGGCGCAATGAGCTTTCGAAGTCCATAGTTTTGCTCCTAATTAAATGGTTTTGCAATTAATTTCACATCTCCGGTTCCCAGCTGAATTGGCTGACCGACGATGACATTCTCGGTGACACCCTGAAGGATATCCTCTTCATTTGCTACTGCTGCATCAAGCAGGTGATTGACTGTGACTTCAAACGCTGCACGGGAAAGAACACTCTCTTTCTCACCGGCAATACCATGACGTCCAATCTGTTTGACTTCACCTTCCATGCACATCATATCTGAAACCAGCATGATATGCCGCACATCGACATCGATACCCTGTTCACGTAACGTGCTCAGCGCTTCGTCGATGATTGCGTTTCTGCCAGCCTCGATTCCCAGAACCTCTGATATCTCTGAAATGTTATTTGTCCGCGTACGGGTCATGTCAACACCGTGCACGTTGAATACATCCTTAAGATTTGAGCCTTCGGTATAAAGTATATACTCTCCGCTCTCCTTCCTGACAACGACGCGCTCGATGTCGTCGATACCCTGAACGATGACATCGCGCACATGGTTTGCCAGCTGGAAGAGATTCTGGTAACTCTCGCGATCCTTTGGATAGAAGGTCAGCAGATGATTATCCACGTCCGGTTCTGCTTCAAAGTCCCGGTAATGGCGTTTCTGCCGGATTTTATCGGGGGCCCGTTCAATGATCTCCTCAACGGTGACCTTACGCTTTTCGCAGACTTCCCGGTTGACCTTCACGGTCACCCTCATATGCACGAGATCCGTTGACACATCGCCGAACTCATTGAGGCGGGTTGCCTCAATCTGCCAGCTCACGTCACGGGCACGGTCACGATTATTCGCGAACTCCCCGTTCAGGTAGATGGTCATGGTCGGTGTGGACGGGCTTTTTCGTGCATCCATAATCTCGATTAAACGAGGCAGACCGAGGGTTACGTTAATTTCCGCGACACCCGCATAGTGGAAGGTTCGCATGGTCATCTGAGTACCCGGTTCCCCGATTGACTGTGCGGATATAATGCCTACCGCTTCACACGGTTGGATACGGGTTTGCTGATACTCAACATAGACCTGCTGCATAATCTCTTCAAACTGTTCCGGGGGGGAGATGTCATGACCTTCCATTAATTTTTTCAGGTCAGTCTTTGTTTTTTCCGGGATCGCTGCCGCGTCGATCACCTCAACCATATGTGCGTCCATCAGACCTCCTCCTTTAACACGTTCTCAAGCACACCACGGACATCCACTGGATCTCCGAAACAGGCCTTTGACGGATCGGTACTGTCTTCTCCGTACTGGAACTGAATGATTCGTCCTCCGGTTGTCCGGACGGTCAGATCGTATGCCACCTTCAGATCCTGAAGTGCATTGATCATTCTCCGCTGCAGGTAACCACTCTGTGATGTACGAACCGCAGTATCGACAAGACCTTCACGACCACCGATAGCGTGGAAGAAGAACTCGGTCGGTGTCAGTCCGCTCTTGTAACTGTTGCGCACAAATCCGTGAGCCGGTGCTCCGCGATCTCCGCGTTTGAAGTGAGGCAGGGTCCGGTCTTCGTATCCACGGGTAATACGTTCACCACGTACTGCCTGCTGACCGATACAACCGGCCATCTGGGTCAGGTTCAGCATGGAACCACGCGCCCCCCCACTGACCGCCATGACCACCGCACTGTTGGAGAGACCCAGGTGACGTCCTGCAATCTCACCGGTCTTATCTCGGGCCTTGCCGAGCACCTGCATGATCTGCATCTCCAGCGTCTCTTCGAGCGTACGACCGGGCATCGGTTCGAGCTGCCCTTCTTCATAGATCTGAATACGGCGCTCGACATCAAGCATGGCCTCGTCCAGACCCTCGTCGATCTGTTTGTACTCGATCTTTGAGAGATCTTCGTCGTCGATACCGAAGGAGAACCCGTCGAACATAATGGAACGGATGGAGAGCTTGGTGAAGTCGTCAATAAACTGTGCACCACGTCTCTGCCCGTGCTGCCGGATGGTCCGCTGCAGGATATTTCCTTTGAACGCACCAATCGATTTCTTATCAATCGTGCCGGTGAGCAGCTGTCCGTTTGCGATCTGCACATACGAGTCCTGCTCGCAGTCGCCTTTCTTACAGACATCACAGTCCTTACAGGAACTGGCGCGGTATACGAGGTTCAGATCGTCGGCGAGAATCAGGGAGAATACCTGTTTATTCGACCAGTATTCGATTCCGTTCTCGACCTGCCGGGCTCCGGAAGGTGCTCGGGCGGGTTGAACTTGATGAGTGAGATGACTTCCTCTTTGGTAAACCACCGCAGCGTATGGGTCAACAGGAAGATACCCGAGATGTGATCGTGGATACCGCCGATGATCGGTCCGCCGAAACGCGGTGAGAGAATGTTATTGTAGACGGAACAGAGCATGTGCGCTTCCGCCCGTGCCTCTTCGGTCTGCGGCACGTGCAGGTTCATCTCATCACCATCGAAATCCGCATTGTATGGTGGACATACGGCCGGGTTCAGACGGAATGTGCGCCCGTTCATCAGGATGATCCGGTGAGCCATGATGGACATCCGGTGAAGGGACGGCTGACGGTTGAAGAGCACAATATCGTTGTTTCTCAGCTGACGGTCCACGGTCCAGCCCGGTTCGAGCTGTTCGGCGACGGTCTCACAGGTGAGTTCGTTTAACCGGACCCTCCGGTTGTCGGGCCGGATGGCATAGTTCGCACCGCAGGGTTCGGTCAGGGAGTTCCGGTTGGGTCCCTTGAGCACCATTGCCCGGACTTCTTCGACATTAAACGGCGTGACCCGGATAGGGACACTCATCTCGTTTGCAATCGCAAGCGGGATACCCACTTCACCGATACTCATGTTAGGGTCTGGTGAAATGACCGTACGTCCGGAGAAGTTCACACGTTTACCGGAAAGAGATCCACGGAAACGGCCGTCCTTTCCTTTCAGACGCTGAGAGATGGTCTTGAGCGGTCTGCCGGAGCGGTGTCGGGCAGGCGGACAACCGGCTACTTCGTTGTCCATGTAGGTGGTTACGTGGTACTGTAACAGTTCCCAGAGATCCTCAATGATCAGCTGGGGGGGTGCACCTGCATCCTGATTCTCCTTGAACCGCTGGTTGATACGGATGATATCGACCAGCTTGTGGGTCAGGTCATCTTCCGAGCGCTGTCCGTTCTCAAGAATAATCGACGGTCGCATCGTAACCGGAGGCACCGGGAGTACGGTGATGAGGGTCCATTCCGGACGGGCGACATCGGGGGGGTTGATTCCCAGAAGACGCAGGTCTTCATCGGGTATCTTCTCAAGACGGCCCCGGATGTCGGCAGGGGTCAGCTTGTGATCCACCTTGCGACCGTTTTCGTCGGTCCAGATTTCGGAAAACGTCGTCGGTTTCTCAAAGTTAACCTTGTTCTGCTGGGCGCCGCAGTGGGGGGGGCAGATACGTTCCTTTTTGATGTCCTTTTCGGTAATGACATCCGCATTGCGCTCTTCTTCAGGGCCGAGAATCTTGTAGATCTCGTCCGGACTCAAAAGCAGGCGGCTGCATTCCCGGCAGGAGACACGGAGCAGTTTCCGAATAAGCCGGGTGTATCCGACATGGGTGACGGGTTTGGCCAGTTCGATATGGCCAAAGTGTCCCGGGCAGTCTGACGCCTTGTTTCCACAGGTCTTGCAGCGTAACCCCCCCGGGTCAATGACACCGAGGTGCAGATCCATCAGGCCCTGAGGATAGGGAAATCCGTCATCATCATAGGTGTCTGCCCAGATGATCTTCCGGACACTCATCTTCCGGATTTCTTTTGGTGAGAGAAGACCGAATTCGATCTTTCCCACTCGTTTTGGACTTGGCATATTTTAGAACCCCCCCCTATACCTGGTCCTCCAGGTGCATCCTGGGTGCGATACCCATACTCTTCATCTCATCCAGGAGGAGTTTAAATGCATAACTCATCTCTACCGGATAGATATCGATCTCGTTTCCGCATGCAAGGCAGCGGGTCACGTTCCGGTTCCGGTCAAGGAAGGCGATCATACCGCACTTGGCACAGACAAACTGTTCGACTTGTCAGACTCATCAAGCAGTCTCTCTTTCAAAGCCATTGCCGCGCCATGTCCGATCATGACATCACGTTCCATCTCACCAAATCTGAGACCTCCCTCACGGGCACGTCCTTCGGTTGGCTGACGGGTCAGAACCTGCACCGGTCCGCGGGACCGGGCGTGCATCTTTGAAGACACCATGTGGTAGAGCTTCTGGTAATAGATGACACCGATATAAATATCTGCGTGGAACTGTCTGCCGGTGATGCCGTCCCGCATCACTTCACGGCCGTTGTGGGAAAATCCGAGACTGGCAAGCGAACTTCTCAGGCTTTCTTCCGGCTCTCCGGAGAATGCCGTCGCCTTGATACGTCTGCCTTCGAGGGATCCGACCTTTCCACCCAGCATCTCCAGCATATGTCCGATGGTCATACGCGATGGAATCGCATGCGGTTGATGACAAGGTCGGGTGCAATGCCCGCTTCGGTAAAGGGCATGTTTTCCTGGGGGACAATCAGTCCCACAACACCCTTCTGTCCGTGACGGGATGCGAATTTGTCACCGACTTCCGGGACCCTGAGGTCACGTGTCCGTACCTTGACCAGACGGGAACTGTTCTCTCCCTCGGTCAGGATGACGGTATCGACGATACCCCCCCGTTCGTTGCTTCGCATGGTAACGGAGGTATCACGGCGTTTCTCAACGGTGATCAGTTCACCGGACGGTTCTTCAAGGAACCGGGGGGGCGGTGATGTCTTACCAATAAGGACGTCCTTTTCATGCACGACCGTCTCGGGGGGGTTGATGATGCCGTCGGTGTCGAGGTTCTGGTAGTATTCCGCACCGTGTGCGCCTGCCACTTCCTCGTCCGGGACTTCAATTTTATCGACCTGTCCGCCGGGGGGGTAACGGCGTTCTTCGCGTCATAGGTTCGGAAAAAGTGGGATCGTCCTACCCCCCCACGGTCGATGGATGCCTGATTGAAGATGAGCGCATCTTCAATATTGAACCCTTCGTATGACTGAATGGCAACGACGAGGTTCTGACCGGCAGGCCGGTCGTCAGAGCCGATGATCTCGGATGTCTGGGTATGCACAAGCGGTTTTTGTGCGTAGTGGAGCAGGTGGCCACGGGTATCCGGACGGAGTTTCATATTGGAACAGCCGAACCCGAGTGCCTGTTTGATCATACCTGCACCCATCGTAACACGCGGTGATGCATTGTGTTCCGGGAACGGAACGTGTGCCGCTCCGATACCAAGGATCAGTGCCGGGTCGATTTCAAGATGGGTGTGGTCAGGGGGGGTGATCTCAAACTCATTCATCGCAATGAACAGGTCTTCTTCTTCCTCAGCATCGATATATTCGACAATTCCCCCCCGGGAGACGAGATCCTGAAAGTCAATTTCCCCGGATTTCAGCCACTCGACATCCTCTTCGGTGACCAGAGGTTTGCCTTCCTCGACCACGATCAGGGGTCGGCGGGCACGCCCCCCCGGTCGGTATGGATGATGATGTCCCGGTTGTATTCCTTATACGAGACGTTTACTTCCGGTGACAGTTCGCCCCCCCGTCGCCGCATCTTACGGACCCGTGCGACCATCTCGTTGGGCGCATCAGACAAACCGATCAGTGCACCGTCGACAAACACACGGGATTTCTTCGAAGCTTTGCTCATAATACCTCCCGTTTCAGTTCTTCCACACCCAGGTTGTAGAGTGTTTTATTGACCACCTGCGCATCGGGGGGGACTCCTTTGGAGATCTCCACTAACTGTGCGAAGTTCTTTACCAGACCACAATTCGGACCTTCCGGTGTCTCGGATGGACAAATCCGGCCCCCATTGGGTCGGGTGTAAATCACGAGCCTCGAAATGTGGCTGTGAACGTGACAGAGGAGAGATAACCCTTCTCAGGTGGGATACGACAGCCATGTGATCGATTCTGTCAAGCAGTTGGGATACACCGGTACGTCCGCCAACCCAGTTTCCGGTGGCAAGCGGGTGGAGCAGACGTTCGGTCAGCACATCCGCACGGACTGCGGTGCCGATAGAGAGGTCACGGTGTCGCATGCTGGCACGCTCAAGCTGATACTTGACATCACGGGTCAGACGGTTTAAGGAGATACGGAAGAGATCCTCCATCAGATCCCCCCCGGCAAGCTTGAGCCGCTTGTTGGAGTAGTGATCCTTGTCATCAATTCTCCGGTTTTCCAGCACCAGGTCAAAGCATGCCTCTGCCATCCGTCCCAGGAAGTATCCCTTTGCGAGTCTGACACCCTCAACTGCCTGCTGGTATCCGGGGGGGTCCTCTTCCTTGAGGCCTTCCGGCATCAGATAGTTCAGGTGGGGAAGCAGATAGTTGTCGAGTACAAACTCTGCACGTTTGCGCTGATAATCCCGCGTCTGGTTTGGCGCGAGTTTTTTGCCGACGTACATGATCCCTTCTTCGGTGTCGTCGCATTCGCTCTCTTCGAGGTTCTGCATCATGAAGGTCAGGATCTGTTCATCGTCGGAGACCGCATGCACGATGTCAAGGTCATTGCCCAGTCCCAGCCCACGCATCAGGTCGACATACCTGAGGTGGCCGGCAACGGACGGGAAGGAGACTTCGAGCAGGTTTTTCCGGTTTCGTTCAACAATGACCAGAGCACGATATCCACGGAACTGGGAGAACACCTTTGCAACATAGATTCTCTCGCTGTAGCGCTCCGTGTATTCGGTCATGATCTTGTTGGAGGCAAGGTCCTCCAGTGTCATTAAGACACGTTCCGACCCGTTCACGATGAAATATCCGCCGGGGGGGTCGTGAGAGTCCTCACCGTAACTGATCCGTTCTTCGTCGGACATGCCATGCAGATTGCAACTCTGCGAACCGATCATTACCGGAAGCTGGCCGATGGTTGTTACCACGGGCTCCTGGCGTTCCTCACCCTGAACCAGCACCATGTCGAGTTTGATTGGTGCGGCATAGGTCAGATTTCTCAGTCGCGATTCACAGGGAAACAGACCGGACTGGGACCCGTCCGCTTCTCTGACAACTGGTTTTAATACTTCTATCTTTCCGAGTTCAACCCACACGGGGGGGTCGTTGTCCTTACCCCCCCGCTGGCCGATATCAGTCTCAATAATCCGCTGTTCATCTACAACTTTCTGGAGGTTAAAATCCAGGAAATTGTTGTATGAATCCAGCTGATGACGTGCTACGTGTTCTCGTGAAAAATAGGCTGAAGATAATACGTTTGTATCAAGCAGAGAGATCACCCTCAATAAGTTTTATTTTTTCGGCCTCTTGACAACCATCCGGAATGATTCCGCACGGCCTGCCGTCTGGCTGTTTCTTACAATTCGAATAACATCATTGACACTTCCGCCAATCGTCTTCACAGCTGGATCATCATGATAGATTTTGGGCAACTGGTCGTAGTTGATCTGATACTTCTGCAGAAGATCGTCTACTTCCTCCCGGGTCATTACGTGATGTTCAGGAACCATCACATGTTCAATTACAGGAAAGTCTTTGGTGTCCATCTAACGCCCCCCTAATAATCAGTATCTGATTCATTTTCAGATGCATCACCGCAAAAAATTACACATTGCGCCACATGCCTTTGTGGCGACGGGCCCAGAGGGATTTGAACCCCCCCCGACCACCTGGTTAAAAGCCAGGCGCTCTTCCTGGCTGAGCTATGGGCCCGAGTTACTGATCGAATCAGTATACTAAGTGGGACGCATATATATATAAAACTATCTGCTTTTTAAATACGAAATCGGATCATTCCCTTCCGGGGGGGGACAAATCCCGCGCATGTCTGCACCCCCCCGTGAGTATAAATAGGATGATACCGAAAATCTTCAAAATGCATCATAATTCGGAGGAATTCACGGGATGAAAGGAGAATCTGATCGAATTGAAGGAAAAATTGTCGATATTCTGGGTTCCGGGACATACCTGATCTATGTGTTCATCGCCGTCATCCTGCTCATCCTCGCCGCGCTGTCACTTCTCGATGCGGTTACCGGATTCGGGGGTGATGCTGGCCGGGTCAAAGGAGGCAGGTATGATGGACGCCCTGCACGCAGTGCTGCTGACCATCATCATCATTGAGATTCTGGAGACGGTGACCGGCTATCTGCGTACCCATACCATACAGATTCGTCCCATCCTGATTGCGGGCATCACCGCCATGGTCAGACGGCTGCTCTTCTTTGATACGGAACCGCTGACCGCGCTTCTGCTCGGAGAGGTTGTCCTCGCAATCATCGCGGTACTGATCCTTACGATTGCCATCGTCTACATGGGAAAGGATGAAAAATAGGATGTCCGGGTTAGTTTTTCAGATGGAGATACTCTTTTGAGATCTGTTCCAGACGTTCTTCCTGGAACTTGATACTCATCCCATGCTCTCGATTGCCTGCTGAATATTTTCCCCGACCTTCACGTTGGAGTCATTGATATTGTAGGTGGACTCCAGAATCTTCAGAAGACGGCGGGAGACGTCCGCACTCTTGCTCAGCCGTTCATACTCTTCAATGATCTGTGCATCGGTGCCTTTGCCCCTTGCCTCTTCAATATCCTTATTGATTTTTTCCTGACGTTTTAGGACATATTCGATGGCATCATAGAGCTGACGGTGGGTGGTCGGCTTCATGATATAATCTTCAATATATGCGCCGTATTCCTGTGCTTCGTCAGGTGTCAGCTGTTTGGCTGTAAGCATCATCACCGGGACATTGGCCGTCGATGCATTCATCTTGATATTCTCAAGGGTCTCCCAGCCGTCCATCGGCTCCATCATAATATCCAGAAGAATCAGATCCGGTTTGACATCCTCTAAGACTTCCAGACATTCATTCCCACTGTATGCTGCAATAGGACGATACCCCCCCGCTCAAGCATCGCAACAAACACATCAACGATCATCGGGCTGTCATCAACGATTAGAATTGTATACATATTTATTCCTCCCCCCCAATATTATTCGCAATAACTGCCAGTTCCCTTTTCAGTGATTGTATATCAGCTGATTTATTAATAATTACCGTTATTAGATTATCCTTTCCGGCACTCAGGACGATAATCCCCCCCCGTCGTCCCCCCCTTCGACAAAAACAGACGCCGGACGGGAAAAATGCAGCATACTTGCCGCTGCCTCGGCAGAGCCGATCACCGTCGCACTCATGGCTGCAAAAGAGGGGGCTGAAAGACAGTTCTCGATTCTTTTTTCCATGAGAGCACCGGTACGTGAAACGACTGCACATCCTGAAACGCCATCAAGGGCCATGCATTCATCCAGATGTGCTGCAATCTGTTTCTTAACTAAAGATATATTACTCACGCCAATGTCTCCGGGTAAATGGAACGGATAAATTCAGATTGGATTCCATATCACATATATCTATTTAATATTCGGCCGTGGTGACGTGGATTGGCATCGTCCGTTATGCCGGCACCGATGCCGATCCAAAAAAAGAGGGACGGACAACAGGTTTATTACATCAGGATTTTAATTTTTAAATAGTATGCAATTGCTCGGGGGACGCTGCATTCCGTTAAGAAAGCTATTCAGCCATCTGTTCTGTTCAAAGAAATTTCTGAACAAAAATTTACCGGGCATTGCAATATATATCTCAACTCAGGCACCGCATCCGCCGTATTCAGGGACGGCAGGTGTATACTGGCAAAAGCAGGACAATTCTGTGGATTTGAAGCGTTTAAACGGATTGAACTGGACTCATCCGATGTTTATGCAGAACTGTATGTATTTACCGAGACCCAGGTCGGACTGAGCATCGAATTTAATGCGGATTGCACCGTGGTCTTTCCCAAAAAAACCCCTCCGCCTGTAAAAAGGGAGGAGAAAGAGGCACTATCCAAATCTAAAATCATGGCGGAAGTCAAGAGGCAGCAACTCTCCAGTGAAACAATCGGGCCGGACTCCGCAACGGATGTCAACACGTTTTTTGAATTCCGACCTGCGGTAAATCCCAAAATCATCAAACCGAAGAGTAATTTCCAACTGCCCCCCCCGGGGTAAGTTCGTCGCCATTCAAAAGTCCGTTCCGCTTCTGGATGTGATCCGTTCTGCTGAAGAGAAGAACTTCACCGGATACATGGTCATTGATATCGGTATGCGGAAAGTGTCTACGATCTACCGCAAGGGCATGTGCATTATGATTGACTATCCTCCCAAGTACGGAGAAGAGGCTGTCGGGGGGGACATCCAGCAGGAACTGGAAAAGAGGGTGACGGCCGAACTCTATGACCTGTCCCATCAGCAGATGGATCTTGCACTGGAATTCAATGAAGGCTACTGGGCTAATAACTGGATCAAAGGCACCGGAGTATCGATCACCGCAATCTCAAAGGAAATTATTGAAGAGAAACGCTCGATCATCGAAGAGCCCGGAGAGGAGAATGTCGGGGGGGATCTCGGCAGCACCGCCGCCCCCGGAAGAGATCCCTTCGTATGAACACCTGACCTGGCGGATATCATTGAACGGTCCGGGGGGGCTGGCATGGGGGGGATTCCGGATGATGGGGGGGGAGAGGAACCGGATGAATTTGCGCAGGAGGTCGACACCCTTGAACATATGGATATGGGACTGATGGAATCCCGGATACGGGACAATTTCAAAGATGTGATCAAAGAACTGGATCTCGATTACCTGATTGTGGACACAAAATCTGAAAAAAAACGGAACGGGGGGGAGATACATGATTGAAGAGAGTTATCTAATAATTCTGGGTGTCGTAATTGTCATCCTGTTTATTGCACTGATTATTCTGACCTACAAGGTGTTTGATCTTCAACATCAGATGGCAGAGGGAAACAAACCGAACATTCCGGAAGAAAAACCCGCACAAACAAAGACCGCACAAAAAGACGAACGCCGGGAAGAGCCAAAGCCGGAACCGAAGATTGCGGAACCCAAAAATGCCATCATTCGCGATATCAATCTCACCGAGGGTATCTCTGACATCGGGGGGGAAAGCATGAAACGCTATACGCTTAAGTATCATCTTGATTCAGCAACGCTGGCATCAGTGGACGGGTTTTCCATCGCTTCATCCCATGCAGACAGTGAACGGGAAGCGGCGAATCTTACCGCACGCTACCAGGAAAATGGCATGACCGAGATTGGAGATACGCATATCACCCCCCCCTCAGTTACCGGGGGGGTGAAGAGATTCTTTTGATATTCAGAACTTCTCAGCAGGTCACCAAAGAGCGGGCGGACATGATGATACGGGATGGAAGGTCAATCCTCTCCCATTGGCTATAAGTATTTAAAGATTGTTTTGACATCACCAAAACAATATATAATAATTTGGGAAATCCTAAATACTGTGGCAGCTCCCCCCCTCTCTTATTTTGATCTGCAATAATCCATACCTATTAAGTAATACAAAATCACTAATTTACTGCGTACAATCCACGAATTTGGGAGGTATTCATGGTTAAAGTTTACACGATTGCGTCAGGAAAGGGGGGGGAACAGGTAAGACCACGACGTCGGCTAACCTTAGCACATGCCTTGCAGAACTAGGGAAAGAGACGTATGTGATGGATGCCGACATGGGGATGGCAAACCTTGGTATTGTCATGGGGGGGCTGGAAGATGTCCCGATCACCCTTCACGAAGTGCTTGCAGGCAATGCAAAGGTGTCTGAAGCGGTCTATGAAGGGGGGGCATTTGGTGTCAAGGTCGTTCCGAGCGGTATATCCCTAAAAGGATTTCAGAACGCTGATCCCGACAAACTGCGGGATGTGATGCGTGAACTGATAGGGAAATGTGAATTTCTTGTTATCGATGCACCCGCAGGCATCAGTCGGGACGGGGGGGTTATTCCGCTCGCCATTGCAGACGAAGTGATTCTGGTGGTGAATCCTGAATTGTCGTCTATGGTGGATGCACTGAAGACGAAGATACTGACCGAACTGGTGGGGGGGGAAGTGTAAAGGGGGGGCAATACTCACCCGTGCCACGATGGAAAACACCGAAGTATCAAAACAAAAAATGGAAGAGGTGTTGGGGGGGTGAAGGTCATCGGGATCATACCCGAGGATCCGAATATTCGCAGGGCGTCGGCATATAAAACACCCATCGTGGTAAAATATCCGAATTCCGATGCGGCAAAGGCATACCGGAGAATTGCAGCAAACCTTGCCGGGACCACCTATGCTGACACTTCCGAAGTTGAAGCATCACGGGAGAGTTTCATTGACCGACTGGCACGTTCCATATTCCGAGGGAAAAAATGATAGTTACAAGCGCAGAAGATGATGCTGATCTTATTCGGTGTCGTGATCGTTTTTCTTCTTTTTGTCGTAAAACTGATGCACACCCGTATCAATCAGCTGTTGAAAGAGATGAACAGCCTTAATGGAAAAGTAAACCTGACCTCAAATGAGATTGAGGAGCTGACAAAGAACGTCAAGGAATTTAAAGATATTAAATTCTGATTTTCAAAAAGGAAGTTAGATAAAGAATGCGAACAGACTCTATAGAGCGGGGCCATAGGGTAGCCTGGACCATCCTAGGAGACTGGGGGGTCTTCTGACCTGCGTTCGAATCGCAGTGGCCCCCATTTTATTTTTGGAACGTTTTTATGAAGATTACTGAGTCTTGTTTTGAATGCCTGCTTTCCCGCATCGCATATGAATGTGATCTCGTCTGCAGAGATCCCGAAAAAACCGCGGAAATCACCGAAAAATGCCGGAATCTTCTCACCGAACTGTGTAGAGAGGACCGGGCGGCCCCTCAGATATCAAGCAGGATTCACCGGCTTGCGTATGAGGAGGCAGGGTCTGTTGATCCGTATCACGCATTGAAAGCAAAAGACAATGCAGATGCGCGCAACGCCTGTGAACACCTGATCACCGGCGATATGGGGGGGTTTCGCGACCTCTGCCTCGCCGCGATCATCGGAAATACCCTTGACTACGGGTCCCGGGAACACACGGTGACCGACAACCTTGCTCTGCATTTCAGAAATGAATTTGAACAGGGTCTGACCATTGACGATACGGATGAGATACTGGCCCTTTCCGACCGGGTGGTCTTCTTCTGCGACAACTGTGGAGAGATCATCTTTGATTCCTACCTGATCCGGTTCCTGAAGGACCAGGGGGGGTCCCATGTCACCGTGGTCGTCCGCGGCGGGCCGATTATCAATGACGCGACATGGGAGGATGCCCATACCGCAGGAATCGATACCGTCTGCGACGTGCTTCTGACCAATACCCATGGTATTGCCGAACTTGGGTATAATCCTGCACTGGCACCCGAAGAGCTGCAAAACGCAATCGAACGTTCCAGCCTTATTATTGCAAAGGGCATGGCCAATTACGAATCCCTGACCGAGATCGAGGGACTGCCCCCGGTTGCATACTGTATGACGGTAAAGTGTGTCCCGATTGCAGATTCCATCGGGGGGGTAGAGAAAGGCTCACGCATTGCCATGCTCAGATATCAATAATTTTTATCATTATTTTCTGTCTGAATGGTTGCGATACGGTTTGTCGAAGACTTCATTCCATGTCGTTTCCAAGACGTAGTATTCCATCATCTCAACGACACGCTGATTTTTGGGAGACAGTTCATATGCCTCTTCCAGTATCCTTCCCGCCTCTTCCTGATTCCCCAGCTGGATGTAAAGCCGGGTCATCTCAAGCAGGATGTCAATATTTTCCGGGTCCATCCGGTATCCCCGCAGAAGCAGTTTCAGCGCTTTCCCGGAATCCCGTTCAATTCGTCCGAGGTAATACCAGAGTGCCGGCTGATTGGGTTTTAACCGGATGGCAGTCTTCAGGGCATCTGAAGCCTTATCCGTTTCACCAAGGTTCAGAAGACAGATACCGATTCCCAGCCAGACCTCTCCATCGGGATTTTTAATCTTATTCGCCTGATGAAAGCACTTGAGAGAATCGGTATAGTTTTCCAGGCGCATCAGTGCGGTTCCCATATTCAGCCATGCACGAAAATTCCCTGGTTCATTATCGGCAGCCCTGCGATAATAGTAATAGGCCTCTTCGTAATTTCCCAGCGCCAGATACACATTGCCTTTTCCGATTAAAAATCCGGATTTCCGGCAGTGTATCAAGGGCGGAATTAATGAACTGCATCGCCTCTTCAAACTGATTGATCTTCAGATGGACGATGCCTTCGTTATACCAGCCAAGGGCATATAGTTTATTTGCCGGGATTCTCGACATAGGTGGAAATACCTGTTCCTGTACTGATACTTCTGTATTACCTAATTATTATACATAAGCATCGTTTGTGGGTGATGGAGGGTCAGATGCAGATGCATCCGGTCCTGTTGTTTCTTCGAGCGGGAAGTATCTGAATTAACCAAAGATGTATGGAATTACCAGCAGCAGCAGGATCACGGCGATCATAAACGAACTGATCAACGACACCACGACGGAGACCAGATCACTGCGACCCCCCGTTTTTCAAAGAACCGGGTCACGCCCTCCTGCATGATATATCCGCCGTCCAGGGGGGGAATAAACGGGAGTGCATTGAATGTCCCGACTGCCAGATTGAACCAGAACGTCCAGAACAGTATCTGAATAACGCCCCCCCAGAATCCGGTAAAGGGCACCTCCCACATCTCCATATATGGCACATCAAACGCAAGGATGCCCAGGTTCAGGCTGTCGTCCTCGATGACCATGTTGATCGGTACGTAGAGCAGAAGCAGGGGGCCGAGGGGGGCTTTTTACGAAATTACTGAATATCTGTTCAGCTGATTCGGGTGAATAGTAGGTGACTCCCATAAACCCGCTGGATCTATTGTCGAGCTCTTCGGGCCACTCCCCCCCCAGAATCAGGGTATGCTCAGAGGAGACTCCGCCCTTCAGCGTCGTTATCGTCAGGGTATCTCCGGGAACCGTCTGCTGCAGCAGGTCTGACACATCGGTTCTGGACTCCACGTGGACTCCGTCGATGGCATCGATCACGGAATCAGGAGATATGCCCGCCAGACCGGCGGGGTAATCCTTATACACTCCCTGGATCATGGGCACAGACGAGGGAGTTGCCATTCCCAACAACAGGACAATGGCCACAAAACAGATCAGGGCAACAACAAGATTGTTGGTGATACCGGCGCCATACATCCGTATCTTTGCAGAACGCGGGGCTTTTTCCACCTCTTCTTCATCAGGTTCCACAAAGGCACCGATGGGAATGACCGCAACGAGGATGCCGGTGCTCTTCACTTTGATATCCTCAACCCTGCAAAGAATTGCATGTCCGAACTCATGGACGACCAGGGTCAGGAAAAACCCGATAATGACGGCCAGTGTGATGGGAATGAAATCATTGACACCGGGGGGGATGGCGAGAATATTCTGCGGTTCATAAATCCCTACCGGTGAAGGGGGATTCATCATCGAATTGTAGACCGCAAGCAGGAGGAGTGCAGACATCAGTATGGAGATCACGACCACGAGGATGGCGCCGAGTGTCCCGTAGCCACGCCAGAACCGGGCCTGTCGTCTGAAAAAATCAAAAAATCCTACATTGTCTGTCTTCAGTGCAAGAATCGGTCCATAAAAGGTGACATGCGCCTCCCACAGGTGTGCATACTTGATATAACCAGCAACAAGGGCATAGATAATAACTGCAATAATGCCGATTAAAAGCCAATCCATTCAGTATATCGTTGGCTTCAGTGATTATAAAAACCGTTGCATGGCACCTGTGATATCTTCAGAAATCAAATATCGTGGGCTGTGAGAGGCGGTTCATGATTCTCCGTGTCGTCTCCCAGGACGCACGTGCACAGGATGGCGGGTGACCGGATTCTGCGATATAGGTCTCCAGAAACCGTATGGTAACCGCGTCCGACGGGTAGCCGCTCCCGAAATTTCCGAACTCTTCATGCAGACGCTCAATGCACCGGTCTCGTGTTACCTTTGCAACAACGGATGCGGCACTGACGATCGGGTAGCGTGCATCCGCTTTATGTTCGGCTACAATGGCATCTGTTCTTTTCCCGGTATATCCGGCAACCGTCCTGCCGTATCGTTCGGCATTGACATCACAGGCATCAACATATGCCGTATCACAGGACAGCTTGCAGATGACCTCCGCATGTGCCCGTGCAACGATCACATTCATGGACATTTCTGCGCGGAGACGGTCGATCTCCTCTGCAGATAGAATGATCGTGGCAGTGACAAAGTGTTCCGTGATCTCGTCATACAGGAATTCCCGGCGTTTGCGGGAGAGAGTTTTCGAATCGGCAACGCCGGTTAATGCGACTTCGTCCATATCACGGGCAGATACTCCGCCAACAACCATCGGGCCCAACACCGGCCCTTTTCCGGCTTCATCAATACCGCATATCACGTAGATAATGTTCAATCCACAACCTATATCAATGGGTGTGGCGGATACCCATTTTGATGTATGTCATCATCATTGGTCTCGGAGGTATCGGCAGGGCACTTGTGGCCATGTCGGTTGAAAATGGAAATTCTGTGGCGGTTATCGATCACGATGAGGGACGCTGCAACGAGATTATCGACCATTATGATGTCCTTGCTATTGCCGGAAATGCCACCGACAAATCCATTCTTCTGGATGCGGGTATTGAACGTGCACAGGCACTGGTTGCCACCACCAGTGACGACGCGGTAAACCTGATGGCCTGCTGGCTGGCAAAAAAGTTTGCTGTGCCGAATGTCGTCTCCATCGTTAACCAGAATCAGCATTCTGAGATGTTCAAAGAGGTGGGCGTGCATATCAGTGAAAATCCTGATGAACTCGTTGCGGAACGTCTGTATTTCTGGTCAGATAACACTGACCTTCATCAGCTGGCGTCCATACCGGGGGGTCCATCTTTGAAGTCGATGTGGATGATGACGCTCCCATGATCGATCATGAAATCAAAGAGCTGGATGTAGCGGACTTCGTATTCATCGCGATTAAACGGGAGAAGGGAGATATCATCATCCCCCCCAGCGGCAAGGTGCGTATCCGCAAGGGCGACAATATCATTGTCTTCACCAAGAAGGATGCAGAAAAAGAGTGTTTGAATATTCTCAACCGGCAGCTGAAAAAATCAGTCTAACAGCCGTCTGAGGGTTCCGATATCTTTTAACAGCCATGGATTGTATTTGACCAGTTCCCGGATGAGGTACTTGGTATCAAATATCTCCATGTCAAGTTTATTCACTGACTTTACGATGGAGTTCAGTTTTTCATCCTTGAGTTTAATGAATATCTCTTTCACCTGATAGTTGCGCTTCAGGCCTTTTCCCATCTTGGAACAGCGCCACTCGGTGTCATATCTCATCAAAGCCTTTTTGCTGCAGTCCCCCCCTGCTGCAATGGATTCTGCTGCAACCTCGCCTGCCAGCTTTCCGGTGTACATCGCATTGATGATGCCGCCGCCGGTTATCGGATCACTCAGGCGTGCCGCATCGCCCACGATGATGAGCCCGTCTGCGACCGTGCATTCCAGTGGCTTGCACGCCGAGACGCCGCCGGCCATCAACTCGATGATCTTGCCGTTCGGCAGGTGTTCTGCAATGAAGGCGTCCAGGTAGTCTTTCGGACGCTTGCCGTCTTTGCACATCTTTCCGGATATACCGATACCGACATTGGCGGTTTTTTCGCCTTTGGAGAAGATCCAGACATATCCTTCCGGTGCCACATCACGGCCGAGGTAGAAGGCATTCAGACCGGAGTCGATGTCAATATCGGTCATCAGGTACTGCACACAGGTCTCAATCTCTGCCATGGGAACGGTTGTGTCGATACCGCACCAGCGGGCAAACTTGGACTCGACACCATCTGCGGCGATCACGATGTCAGCGAGTACTTCGACGGTTTTGCCACCGGTCTCGATGACAGCGCCGCAGACCTTGCCGTCCCGAATGATCGCACTGCTTGCCCGTGACTTGACAAATACGTCACAGCCGGCGTTGGCCGCTTTCCAGACCAGTTCCCGGTCAAATATTTTCCGGTCCAGTACATAGCCGACTTCATTCCCCCGCCATTTCGGGGGGGTTCAGTTCAAGCACCTGGCCGTCCGGGGGGGCAACGAGCTGGGCGCCATTAATTTTTGATGAGATCCATTTGGGGGGGTCAAGGTCCACGAGTTCAGAGATCTCCTGTCCCACACCCTCTGCACAGCGTACCGGTGCACCGATCGCCGGGCGTTTCTCAATAATGCAGCAGGTAAGTCCTGCTTCTGCAACCGCCTTACCGGCCATTGCCCCGCCGGGGGGGCCTCCTCCGATGATCAACACATTATACTTACTCTGCATTCTTCACCTCCAGAGCGCCGAGAGGACATATTCGGGAACATATACCGCATTCTATACAGGTTTCCGGATCAACAGTAAGGTAAGCATCTACCAGTTCGAGTGCACCTTCCGGACAGACCGAAACGCAGGCACCGCAGTAGCCGCACACTTCCCTTTTGATGACAAGCATTTTGAATACTTTGATCATTACGAAGTATAACCCTTCCTTTCAGGAGAGGCAGGAGATTAAAAAAGATACTGCTATTTTCCTGTTAAGCGGTGAAGTACGCATAAAACCCATTCCGAAACTGGAAATTCTCACACCCGGTA
>NZ_BBBG01000025.1 GCF_001315945.1 Methanogenium cariaci JCM 10550
GAATCGGGAGATTATATTCCCAGAATTTCAACGGTATATTCTTTTATTACCAGACGCTTCACGGGCAGTGTGTATACATTCGGAGATACTTCGGTAAATTTTTCCTGCCCGATATAAGGACCGGTCAGGTAGCTTTGCCAGGCACGGGAATAGTCATCATCCGGGTCAGGAAAATACTCAACGGTTACTACACTTGTTCCGGGGGGGAGATAACTGAAGTCATGGATTACCGGTGCGTCAAGCATCGCCATCTGAATCGTCCCGATACCCCCCAGGGTCATCTCCTGCGGTGAGGTAATACTGGTCATAAAGATGACCAGGGTCCCCCCCTCGGTCCCATCATAAAACCAGCGGGGGGGATTGGAGATCATGGACGAACCACTCTGATCCTGCTGGCGTTTGACCACCGCACCATTGGAAACCGAGACCACGGCCGTCCCTTCCCCGGAGATAAATTCCAGCGATCCCGGATAGTATGGGGTGGTTTCAGGAATTCCACTGGATGTATTGAGGTAGGTGATTGCGAAATGCTCACCCGCCCCATTCTCTGCCTCAGTCGAATTGGTCACAAACATACTGCCGCCCGAGACACCAATGGTTGTGTCACGGTAGGGCACATTGTTCCGGGTCAGAATCTTGATATCGTTCTGGAGAACGATCATATTCTGCTCCATGATCTTCTCATCCGAACTTATTTTCGCATCTGCAAGCACCGGGTAGCCGTAGAGCGTCACAATTGAGATTCCCAAAATCACAATCGTAAATATCAGGATAAACCCGATAGCTTCGGATACCCCCGATTCATCGTTCCGTATACATGTCTTCATTGAAACTCACACCCCTGAGGAGTTATAGGTAATTATGTTATATCCGCTGCCTGTGGTCCGGCCGGTGACCCCCCTGCTGGCACCGATACCTGCGATCGCAACCTCGGCAAGGACCGATCCATCGGTAACCGAAATATACTGGCTCTCTTCAATTCCGCCCAGAATCACATCATATTCTTCTCCCGCCACGGTGTCGGGGGGGAGATCAAACTGGGTCCGGATGGTCCCGTCCCCCCCCGGTGCAATGGCATACAGGTCCACCATACGCACACTCACCCCCCCGTTTCCAATATCCACATACGAGTGATACTTCAGCGTATCCGACGGCCCTTCAATCAGACCTGCGTTCACCACAAACATCATGATGACAAACATGCACACCAAAAGGGAGGTGATGGAGAGATATTCGGTCATCATGGAGACGCCTTCATCATCCAGATTTCTATAGATTCGTGTCATGCCTATGGCCTCCTCTCCGGCAACAGCAGTGCTCGGTATATTCGGTGATGCCGTTGTTGTAATGGATGTCAATCTGGTGATAGGTATAAAAGATATCCTCATACGTTCCCGCTGCTGTCCATTCAGACCCGTCCACAGAATAATTTGCAATCGCGTTGTTGCGGGACATCGAGAGCAGGGCGATGTCCCCCCCCGGAAGCGTTCCTGAAGATCTTCACGATCACTGATTCCGGAAATCCCCCCCGGCAGTATTCCCCCCCATCGACTCCAGTTTCCCCCCCGCAGGTCCTGCACCTCATTTTTCGGGAACTCCATCACCGACTCGGCGGTCGTCTGACCGACAAGCGGTGCCTGGCTGATGACGATGGCAAGCATGAACATACCGATTGCAACGATAAACCCCCCCATCATCACAATCCATTGTCCGTCGTCGTTTAACGTCTCCATATAAGCACCTCCAAAAGCACAAGCTGTTCACCGGCGTCATAACCGGATACAAACGGTCTGTCCGGCAGCCAGACGTACCGGGTCACACTGATCGCAGGTTCACGGGTTAGCTGACTCATTGGACTGTCGGTTGAATGGCTGAAGGCATAGGAATTCACCGTATCTCCCCCCCCAACAGAGGTCACCCTGTTATAGACCGTTGCATTGAACTCCAGACTGTCAACAATATCGGTGGTGCCGGTCCCGGATCTTAGATACGAGGAGAACGTATTCCCGAACTCCGTCCCCCCCTCATTGTTCTGAATCATCTCCGCAAGCGGGCTTGCGGACAGAGGAGACATATCTTCCGGCGTGTCCATCATCTGCAGGGCGTCATACCCCCCCAGCTGCTGCATCTGCATATCCGATATATGCGCATCCCCCCCCGGCGTGTAGATCAGGCCGGAATTAAATATCGTAAACGCCGTCACAAGCATGATCACTCCCGCCGTAATGCCCTCAATCGTATAGAGCTGTCCCTCGTCATTCATCACCATACCGCCACCTCCATCACACCGTCAACAAGCTGTGGCTGTATCACATTGGCCGGGTTATAGTCGTACGGGTGTATGCCGCTCAGATACCGATGGGGGGGAGTCATATTATTCGAAAACGTATACGAGAACGAAAAGTTCAGATCCAGAGAACTGGTGATCTCATTGGAGAACGGCAGCGGCGGATACAGTTCCATGGTGATCATCGAACCGTCGTCGACCGACTCCGCAGCACCAATCGCAGGAACCGGCACCCCCCCGTCAACTTTCAGCGAGTAGGTATCATTCTCATACGGATTGAGACCCGGTATGACAATCATACTGCCGTCATCCAGCTGTTTCGAGAGCTCCATACCGGTAAATGTCATCGATGCAATATCCCCCGTCGTATTCAGGTAGGGAAGCATACCCGTCAGATCAATCGTGAGCCGCTCGGACTGGGGGGGATCAATCCGGTACGCAGGGTTCACCGATCGGTTAATAAGGACATCATACGGGATATGCACTGCAAAATCCTCAGAGACACTGGTCTCGTTTGCATCAAGATTTCCGGCATAATACCCGGAAGCATAGCTGGTGAAATTGATTGCCGCAACGGAAGGCTCCTTCACCTTGACCAGGCGCCGCATATACCCATACTGGAAGGTCGGCACCGTGTCACCGCCTTCTGCATAATATACGTCACCACCGGTGGAAAGAGAGATGTTGTAGAGATACATGAGCTCACCAAAGATGACCTTGTCCCGGTAATCTTCGGCAGTGAACGTGAAATTCGGAATGAGATTAAAGAATTTGTTTACTTTCTCCCGTGAAAGAATATTGGGAGTCTCCTTGGAGACGGCAAGCCCCCAGACGCTGGATGTCTGCCTTGTGCTCCATGCCATAAGGCCCCATCAGATTCCATGACGGATTTTCCGGTGCTCCGGGATCCTCCACCAGAATCACCGATGTCCGGTAGGCAACGGCATCATAGTCAATATTCTCACTCTGAATGCCTGCAAGAAACCCCGGCACAAGCGACAGGACCATGATCAGGATAAAATAAATACCGTAAATCCCGCAAGAAAATCGATTGAAAGGATGGCATCCTCATTTTTTATTCGTCTTATTGCATCCACTCCCCCCCTGTATATGCATCAGATCGGAACGTCTCATAGGTATCCGGCCCGTAGATTGTCATCACATAGGTTCCGTTACTGAGGAAGAGATCCGCCTCAGTGGCATCTTCACGGAAATATCCTGAGAGCGTATCTTCGTGAAGACGGAAGAGTTCGCCGGGAGCGAGAACCGTCGTTGGATCAAAGGCCGGATACTCAATACTCCGGGCCCAGTCATACTCACTCCAACCCTGATCGGTATAGATCAGAACAACGGTCCTCTCCTCATTCGCCGGTCGTACAAAAATGGTCCAGGACGATGCACGCCCGTCCCCGGCCATCTGCATGCCCCGCACTGCAAGAAATGACTGGTTCTCAAACGAGATCATCTCCTCGTTCTGGCTGACGGCAAGGTCAGCCAGAGCTTCGTCAAGGGTCAGCCCCATGCTCCGCTCATCGGGTGTTTCCGAACCAAATGATTGGGAATGCCCCCATGAAAATATCGAACCTTCCCCCCCTACACAGCCGCAGCAGAATGCCACCGCCATGAGCAGCAGGAGAACCCCCCCCCATAGTTACTCATAAAGAAAGCCTTCCGTAGTGAATGTTTTGCAATACCAGCTAATAAAGATTGATATAACGCCCGGCAATGGAATATCTTTTCGATTTGGCCTGATATTTAAATTATCGGAACCGGATAGATAAAATATTTAAAATAAAGGATTATTCGAGTGAATGCAGCACAAGGCCACTGAGCAGTTTGGGTTCAAACCAGGTGGACTTGGGAGGCATCACGCCGCCATCATCTGCAATTCCCAGCACATCATCCACATGGACCGGCTGCATGGAGAACGCAGCAATAAACTCGCCGGAATCCACACGGGTCTGCAGGTCACGCAGCGGCCGTGCGCCACCCAGATACTGCAGGCGTGGGTCACCACGGGGGGGATCCGTGATGCCCAGCATTCCTTCAAGGACCGTCTTCTGGAGAAGGGATACGTCAAGGGAGGCAATCCGGTCTGCCGCAGGGTCCACCGGGCAGGAGAGTTCGTACCAGGCACCGTTCATATACATATGCATCACATGGACCGGCGTTGCAGACTCCGCAAGCGGCGGGATGCTAAAGACCGTATCCTCAATCTCGCCGTATGGCTTCACGGTAAAGGTCTCGGAGAGCCCTGCCATGAACGTCTCGGGGGGGGTGTAGTCTCCGAGATCCCGCACCAGTCTGCTGTAACCGTGGATCTTCACCCGGTTCTCGGCAAAGATAACGGCCATAAACCGCTCTGATTCAGGGGTAAGCCGTCCTTCCTCACCGCGTTTGTCCGCTATATTGACGGATGATTTGGCACGGTGGTGGCCGTCTGCAATATAGAAGGCATCAACGCCTGCAAACATCTCCTGCATCGTGCTGATGGCCTCCGGGTCAGCAATGCGGAAGACCTCATGAACCGCACCGTTGCTCTTTGCGACACCGTCGGGCAGACCTTCCGGAACAAGGGAGGCAATATAGGGGGGAAGATCTCACCGGGGGGGTCACGGTAGAGAAGGACAACAAGACCGGTGTGCATATCCGTCGTGTCAATGTGACGGGTCCGGTCCTCTTCCTTGTCGTAGCGGGTATGCTCGTGGCGCTTTATTTTATTGTCCCGGTAATCGTCCACACTGACGTTTGCAACAAACCCGGTGTAGATGCTGCCACCCTGCTTGACACGGTAGAGATAGATGCCCGGCTCTGCATCCTGGAGGAGAAGACCTTCGTCAATCAGTTTATGGAGATTTGCTGCCGCGGTCTCATAGACCACCGGTGCTGCCGGGTCGGTATCTGCGGGAAGGGTTGCTTCCGAGCGGATGACCTGCAGAAAACTCTGGGGATTCTCTGCAAGGGCTGCGCGTGATTCTTCGGTGGATACCACATCATAGGGGGGGACCGAGGCTATCTGTTGTGCCTCTGCTGCCGGAGGGCGAAACGCCTTGAAACTAAATATCTGGACCATAACAAAAATTCCTGCCTGTAAGGTTTGGGTGCGTTATTTATTGATCTTTAAATTAAATATGAGTATCCGCAACGGAGTATAGATTGAATGCAGAACACTGACATCCATATTCGCCGGGCCCGGCAGGCTGACCTGCCTGGCATCTGTGCAATCGAACACGAACTGTTCCCGGATCCATGGGATGAATCTGCATTCCGGGACGCATTATACCTCTACCCCGGTCTCTTCTTCGTCGCAGAAAACGGGAATGGTATTATCGCTTCGTCTCCGCCGGGATGGAGGACACCGGGGGGGACGCGGTCTACGGCCACATCATGAATATCGCGGTTCGGAGAGTTTCCCAGGGACAGGGGGGGGCCGGGAGCAAGCTCCTGCAGCGCATTGAATTTGAATGCATGGTTCTCGGGGGGGCAGGAGCGATGCAGCTTGAGGTGCGGGTTTCAAACCTTGGCGCACAGCGTTTTTACCAGAAACATGAGTATGCCCAGGTCTTCATGGTGGACAGCTACTACAACGACGGCGAAGACGCCATCCTGATGATGCGCTGGTTTACCTGAGAAAAAAGGAAATTGCGGTTATCCCCCCCGCCCGAGTTGCTTGTGCGCCCGTGCCAGATGGCCCGCCGCAAGTGCCCCCCCCAGCAGGGAGAGTTCTCCTGCAAGCACGCCTGCGGCAATGATCTCGGCAAAGGCCTTGGCATTGGCCCCCCCGGCCGGATCTCCGCCGCCTGCGACACCGAGCATCTGCAGACATGCCTGCTGGGTCTCGATTGCCGTACCGCCGCCCACGGTGCCCACCTGAAGAGACGGAAGGGTCACCGAGACGTAGACTCCGCCGTCCACCGGGTCAACCGTGGTGATCGCATTGCTGCCCTCGACCACATGTGCCGGGTCCTGTCCGCAGGCGAGGAAGATGGCCGCGATGACATTGGCCGCATGGGCATTGAACCCAAGAGAACCGGCACGGGCAGACCCGACCAGATTCTTGCGGGTATTGACCTCCGTGAGGGATTTCGTATCGGTCTTGAAGACCTCTTTTACCATTGCATCAGAGAGGAACACTCCTGCTGCCACCGTCTTTCCCCCCCTGCCCATCACCACATTTGCCGCAGAGGGTTTCTTGTCGGTGCAGAGATTTCCGGAGAGGGCGACCAGACGAACGCCCGTCTCTGCCGCAATGACTTCCGCTGCCTTCTCGCTGCCGATGGTGACCATGTTCATCCCCCCATCGCATCGCCGGTGAAGAATTCAAACCGTACGTAGAGACTGGTGCCTGCGATATGGGTCGTGATCCGTTCCAGACGGCCGTGTGATGTGGTGGTGGCCGCTGCCTCTGCAAGGACAGCAAAATGATTCTCCACCCAGCGGGCCGCTCCCACCGCATGCGGCACACTGTCGCAGGCAAAGACCGGTGCCCGTGTCATGCCGTCCCGCTGGATGCGCACCTCCGCACCGCCAGCCTTGGTGATGGCCCGGCATCCCCCCCGGTTCACCGAGGCGATGAGGGCACCTTCGGTGGTGGCAAGGGGGGGCAGGTAATATGCCTCGTCCGCATACTCGCCCAACACCTGCAGAGGGCCTGCCACACCGACCGGTATCTGAACCGTGCCAATCATATTCTCGCAGTTGCGCTTGGTGACACGCTCGGTTGTGATGGCATACTCACCCAGTACAGACAGAGAGACTTCTGTCTCCTCTTCAATAAAGGAACGGCGGACAGATATTGCCTCATCAGAAGGAAGTTCTGCTTCCAGCGCGTGGAGTTTCAGCGAACCATCCCGTATCCGCTGTATATAATCATCCATGTACATATCACATAGAAGAGAAAGACAATAAATGGAGGTGGTCAGGTGAAACAGGAACAATGGTGCGTCCGCGTGCCGGTAAGAGAGGGGGGAACCCATACGACAGCAACTGATCAGTGACGGTGTCCTTGACACATCATTCAAACCCGCCCGTGACGGGGCATTTCTGCTCTTTCCGGTGACTGATCCTGCCCGTGCAACCGAACGCTGGGAATGCGAAGCAAATGTAAAAGCCATACCCCCCCTTCCCCGGCACGATCTGGTGGGAGGCATTGCCATCATGCAGGACGATGACCCGGAGGCAGCAGAGCTGCTGCTCGGATCACGGCCTTCCCTTCATACGGTGCTGCATGCCGAGACCCCCCCCGTTTCCGGCGAGTACCGGACACGGGGGATTCCGGGTGCTGGCAGGAGTGCCGGTGACCGCCACAGAGTGCACCGAATACGGTATGCGGCTGAAAATCGATCTGGAAGCCGCATACTTTTCGCCACGTCTCGCAAATGAACGGCAGCGAATCGTCTCCCTGATGGAAGAGGGTGAACGGGTCTGCGATATGTTCGCGGGTGTCGGGCCGTTTGCCGTCGCCCTCGCAGAGAAGGCAGAAATTGTCTTTGCAGGCGACCTGAATCCCGGTGCAGTCCTCCTGATGGAAGAAAATATCCGGATAAACCACCGCCATAATGTCATTCCCATGCTTGCGGATGCCCTGCATCTGGGAGAGATCCTTACCACGGGTTCGTTTGACCGTATCATCATGAATCTTCCCATGAGTCCGGTGCCCTTCTTTGAAACGGCTGTGCGTCTTGTGCGGCCGGGCGGCACGATACATCTCTATGCAATGCAGGAAATGGAAGGGGGGGAATATCGTGAGATGATTGAAGCGTATCCCTGCACGATTGCAAAAGAACACCGGGTGCGTTCATACTCCGCCGCACAGCACCACGCGGTGTATGACATTACCCGTAGCGGGAAATGAATACCGGAACCGATCATACATTTTTTTGGATATTGTTGACGGGAGAAAAGAACAAATACGGGATTGCCACCGCCCCCCCGGCATTATGGGAGAAATGTCATCCGGAGAATGCCGCAGCAATCCTCAGCATACCTATATCTATTATACACCAGCGGGCCTTTTCAGACCTGCACATTCCCCCCCGGATTATCCTAAAGATCGGCCAGTTCTTCTTTTGTTATACCAGCCTGTTTTAGTATCTCCATCAGGGTGCCTTTGGGCAGGTCTTTTTTATGTACCGGAATGACCACCCTCTGCCTTCCCTCAGGATGTATGTATATATGGTGACTCCCCTTTACCCTGTCCAGAACAAACCCTTTCTTCTCCAGTATCCGTATGACCTTTCCGGGGGGGTTCAGGGTAGGAAGTTTCATGCAAGTGCGTTTATCTGGAGATTGTATTCAAACACATCTTCCTCAGATGGCACGGGTTCATTATGTTCAATGAGACTCTCGATGTAGAGTGCAACAGCTTCCCTGGTCATCTCAATAGCCTCATCAATGGTCTCCCCATAGGTAACACAGCCGGGAAGAGAAGGCACAGAGGCGGTATACCCGCCTTCGGGTTCCTTTCTGAGCATAATGCGGAAATTATATGATTTTTCCATAACAGACACCTGAAAGCATTCTTTCAACTACATTATTTAATTGTTGTTGTCATCCATACAGGGGGGGCATCCTTGTATCCGTAAGAAGGGAGGAGAAGGATGCAGACCCATAAAATATATGGATAAACACCGGTCTGATGAATATTCTCCTGGCAGATACGTGTGTTGCAAAAAATGGGGGGGATAGAGATTATTTTCGCGTGGTTTATGCGGGCACAAACTTTGTGCCGTAGACGATGACGCCGCTGTCGCCTTCGGAGATAATCTTTCGGAACACGCTCTTTACCGGCATGCCGATAGCAATCTCATCAGGATCACAGATCACCTGCGCTGTCATGCAGGTGCCCTCTTCGAGTTCTATGATCGCAATCGCATAGGGCGTCTGTATATCATAGTCGTCGCTTGCCGTTCGGATTACTGAGAAGGTACGCACCGTACCGTTCCCGGAAAATTCATAATCAACAATCTTTCCGTCTCTCCGGCACTCCGGGCAGATGGCACGCGGCGGGAAGAAATACCGTCCGCATGTTTCGCATTTGTTGCCCTTCAGGTTATACCGGTTCTGCTGTTTTCTCCAGTAGCGTGGGACTGACATTTTTAGACCCCCAGAATGTTACAGACAACGGTCGCACCCGTTCCGCCGACGTTGTGGGTCATACCAATCTCTGCATCGACCTGACGGCCGACTGCCTCTCCACGAAGCTGGGCGACAATCTCACAGACCTGCTTGATACCCGTTGCACCGACCGGATGGCCGCATGACTTCAGACCACCGGATGTGTTGACCGGGATTGAACCGCCGATTGCGGTCTGGCCGTCTTCGGTCAGTTTTCCTGCCTCTCCCTTTACACAGAAGCCAAGGTCTTCGATGGCGCAGAGTTCAGCGATGGTGAAACAGTCGTGCACTTCAACGAGGTCAATATCCTTCGTTGTAAGGGATGCCTGCTGGAATGCCCGTCTGCCTGCGGCAACCGTTGCGTCCAGCGTGGAAAAGTCCCGGCGGTCGTGCAGGGATATGGTATCCGTTGCCTGTGATGATGCCAGCACCTTCACCGGGGTATCGGTGACTCGCGTGCCATCTCCATCGGGCAGAGAATAACTGCGGCAGCACCATCGGTTACCGGGGGGGAACAGTCCAGAAGCCGCAGCGGGTCTGCAACAAGCGTTGATCTCATCACAGCCTCAATGGAGATCTCCTTTCTGAACTGCGCCATCGGGTTGTGGGCACCGTTGCGGTGGTTCTTGACGGAGACCGCCGCAAGCTGCTCCCGTGTCAGGCCATACTTGTGGATATAGTCGTTTGCAATCATCGCGTAGAGACCGGGGGGGAAGGTAGCACCGACAAGGCCCTCCCATTCACGGTCTGCTGCGCCTGCAAGGGCGTCGGTGGTCTCGCTGCCGCCGACATCGGTCATCTTCTCGACACCGCCTGCAATGACGATGTCCTGCATGCCTGATGCGACTGTCATATATGCCTGCCGGAAGGCAAGGCCACCGGAGGCACATGCGGCCTCCACACGGGTCACCGGAATATGATTTTTCGTGAGACCGGCATGGTCTGCAATGAGAGCACCGATGTGTTCCTGCAGGACAAACCGTCCACCGCTCATATTTCCGACAAACATTTCGTCAATCTGGTCGCCGCTCATCCCCTGCGTTTTCCAGGGCACTTGCACCTGCCTCTACGAAGAGATTCCGGAACGATGTGTCCCACCTTTCGCCGAATTCGGTCAGGCCAATTCCGACAACTGCTACTTCTCTCATTACTGCATCACTATTTTTCCTTTGTGTTTGGCGTACAGTGCATAGTCCAGATACTTCCCGTCTGCAAGAAGTTCTTTCACGGTCGGTGCGGCAGACCGGTTGAATACATCAGACTCGATGGCATCGGTTACGGTGATGTCAAAGGCGTCGCTCCCGGCACCGGATCCGTATGAGGTGACAAAGATACGCTCACCGGGTTTTGCCACATCGAGGGTGGCGGAGATTCCAACGGGGACGGCACCGGAATAGGTGTTTCCAAGGGTTGGAACCGCAAGACCGGGGGGGCCAATCTGCTCTTTGGTAAACCCAAGCATACCGGATACCTTCCGGGGGGGAACTTTGCATTGCTGGTGGAAGATGGCATAGTCATAATCAGACGGTTCGGTGCCCATCTGTTCGAGCATCAGGCGTGCGGCACCCTGTACATGCTTGAAGTATGCCGGGTCACCGGAGAAACGGCCACCGTGGCTGGGGTAGGTCTGTCCTTCCCGCCGCCAGAAATCAGGGGTGTCTGTCGTGAACGAACAGGTGTGGTTTATTTCTGCAATCGGGTTGTCTTCACCGATGAAGATTGCCGCTCCACCTGCCGAGGCGGTGTATTCGAGTGCGTCACCGGGTGCACCCTGTGCGGTGTCTGCACCGATGGCACAGCCGTACTGGATCATGCCTGACTTCACCATACCCATACAGGTCTGGATACCGGCGGTGCCTGCTTTACAGGCAAATTCAAAGTCTGCTGCGGTCATCACGGGTGTGGCACCGATTGCCTCACCGACGGTGGCAGAGCTGGGTTTCACCGCATAGGGGTGAGACTCTGAACCGACGTAGATGGCCCCCCCAATCGCATCACGCGGGATGTCCCTGCGGGCAAGGGCATAGCGTGCCGCTTCAACGGACATGGTGATCGTGTCTTCGTCAAGGTCGGGAACCGACTTCTCTTTCACACCGAGGCCTGCGGCAATCTCAGCGCCGTTTGCGCCCCCCCATACCCGGGCAATCTCCTCGGTTTTGATACGGTAGCGCGGGATGTATGCGCCGTATGTAATTATTCCTACCATTACTCTTCCCTCAGAATATCGACAATTTCATTGACATCCATTTCCGTGCACAGCAGGGTGATCCGGTCGCTCTCAGCAAGGCGGGGGAACGAGCGGATGCACTTCCTCAGGGGAGATTCCCTGGAGAATCACGCAGCGCGGTTTGAATGGGGGTCACTCTGATTGCGATCATCGGCGATTTGCCGGTTGATACATTGGTAAAGATTAGCGCCCGTTCCGTACTCCAGCCATAAATCCGGTTGAATTCATTGGCTGAAAGCTGAAGAATGGCGTTTTCCGAGTTGACAACCGTATATCCGTAGATCTGCTGATCCACAGGACCCACCAGATGCGTGCAGGCAATCGCACTGCAAAACCGGGTGAGCGGAACCGGCATGTTGTAATCATGCATGTCATAGATGACATCAGGATCAAAGTCATTGTAGAGGATTTTGGCGAACTTGCGGATGTGTCTGCCACCGTTCGCTTCATCAATACTCAGGATGCTGTCAACAATCTTTCCAACAACCGCAGTACCCGGATTCTTGCGTCTGCCACCTTCGTAATCGGAGATGACCGACGGAGAGAAGTTCAGCTCGTCTGCAAGTACTCCGGGGGCGATGTTGAATGCAAGGCGCCATTTCTTCATGGCCTCTCCCGGGGACGCAGATAGTGTGATCTCTCCTGCCATTTTTTCAGCAAGACGGGTCCGCAGTGCGGATTTCATAGATATACTCTTTGCACGCCGGTATTATATAATTAACGAAGGGCATTTCGGCATTCAACGACATTCTTCGGGGGGGATTATGTATATCCGCCCTGTAGTATGGGAGGTATGGCGGGATGGTAACCCATATATGGTATACATACCAAAAATGATATACGATGATCGCACCCGATGACCTGATCTGCCTGAAAGCGATCGCCCTTTTAGGGGGGGCTTTCCGGTGCTGTGTCGGTCTCTTCGCAGAGTCTTGCACAGGAACTGTCCATCAGCCCGCAGACTGCTCCCGGAGACTGATCTCCCTGGAAAACGCCCACCTGATCACCCGGACCATGGGGGGGGACGGTCAGTATGTGACGGTCACCGCAGCAGGGGGGGAGGAGCATCTGAGGGTTGAATATGCCGCGTACCGCCGCATATTTGAGACGCACGACAGGCATTACTTCCTGAAAGGGGAACTCATCAGCGGACTGGGAGAGGGACGCTATTACGTAGGCATTGAAGGCTACGTGAGCCAGTTTTCTGAGAAGCTGGGTATCACTCCGTATCCCGGTACATTTAATATTAAACTCAGTCCGGCAAGCATCGAGACCCGTCGCAAACTCGATGCGATGGAATGGACGGAGATAGAAGGCTTTACCGACCATGACCGGACATTTGGCGGGGCGAAAGCTCTGGAGTGTTCGATCAACGGATATCCCTGCGCAATTCTCAAGCCGGGAAGGACCCATTACCCGGAGGATATTATTGAACTGATCTCCGAGGTCCGGCTGCGGGATGTGCTGGGAACGGATGACGGGGGGGCACAGGTAACCATTGAGGTGACACGATAATGATAGAGAAAGGACTGGAAGCGTTCAGGAGGGGGGGAGAGTTTGTGCTCCTCTTCGATTTTGATGATCGGGAAGGAGAGACGGATTTTGCCATCAGATCGGATGCGGTCAGGCCGGAACATATTGTCCGGATGAGAAAGGACGGCGGCGGGCTGATCTGCACGGCTCTGCATGCACAGGCGGCAAAGAATTTCGGTCTGCCGTTTGCAAGCGAGATTCTTCAGCCGACGCATCTGGCGGAGCAGGAAGGCGACATTCCGTATGACCGGAGCAACCATTCGTCCTTTTCTCTCTGGGTCAACCACCGCGACACCTTCACCGGCATCACGGATAATGACCGGGCACTCACGGTGACCCGTCTGGCAGATCAGGTGGAAAAGACGCTGAACGGCGGCGGAGACGACTTTGCCGCGGAGTTCCGGACGCCGGGCCACATGGCACTGCTGCGGGCGGCAGACGATCTCTTAGATCAGCGCAGAGGCCAGACCGAACTTTCGATTGCGCTTGCAGAGATGGCGGGTGTTACGCCTGCGGTCACGATCTGTGAGATGCTGGATGAGACGACCGGGAAGGCTCTGACCAAAGAGGATGCACGCCGGTATGGGGAAGAGCACGGGATTGTATTCCTTGAGGGCAGTGAAGTGCAGGCTGCCTGGGATGCTCGGAAGTCTGTTTGAAGAACGAAATATACAATCCATTGAATACCTCCCATTTTTATCTCTTTTTGCAGTCATGATTTAATGAAAGAGTTTCCGGAGATGAAGGGATTTACTGAGACAAATCTTCGGTTTATCCGCCGGTGGTACCTGTTTTACGGGAATGAGGTGTCAAATTCAGTCACAGCCTGTGACCGAATTGCATCGGGTGTTCTGCCTGCCGCTGGAGGAGACGAAAAAGTGGCACAGGCTGTGCCCCCCCTTTTGACCCGGATCCCGTGGGGGGGCACAACCGGGTGATCATTTCCAAGTGCAATACTGTTGATGAAGCCCTCTTCTATGTCAGGAGAACAATTGAGAACAACTGGAGCAGGAATGTTCTGACACATCAGATAGAAAGCAATCTCTACGCACGCAACGGGAAGGAAATTTCCAACTTTTCCTCGACCCTTCCCGCACCGCAGTCCGACCTGGCACAGCAGATAATCAAAGATCCCTACAAGTTTGATTTCCTGTCCCTCACCCCCCCGGAATATACCGAGAGAGAACTGGAACAAGGCTTATTGAGCATATTACCCATTTCCGGGTGGAACTTGGTGCAGGCTTTGCCTATGTCGGGAAGCAGCGGGTGCTGAAGGGCAGGGAGCTGGCGCACTATCTGACCGGGAAGAAACCGGGTTTCTCAAAAGGAATATTCCACTATATGAAAAAGAATGTTGAGTCAAAGAAGTCGTTTTCCCGAAATTTACACGTTGCCCGCCGGTTGATGCAGGGAGATCACCTGAAAAAGACGCTTACGGTCTGAGATTTTTTCAACTTTCTTTTCTGTTGAATCAATTCAACGCCTTTTAGGAGTTAATGTTGAAGTATTGTTGATGATTATTGAGCAATATCATATAAATTCCATAAAGTTGATGTATGGTGCTGAACGAGTTCATTATTGGCTTGAATTTATTTTAATTCAATATTTAGCAGCCATGAGGCAATTAAATGGGAGAGAGCGAGCAACAAACCCGTAAAAACGGATCGATCCAAAATTACAGGCGGCGGGATGGAAGGTTGTTCCATTTACCGAGATAAAGGATCTCACTGCATACGATAGATGTGCTATCGAAGAATATCCAACCAAAAGAGGCCCCCGCCGACTATGCACTGTGTATGGATGGTGCCATCATTGGTGTTGTTGAGGCAAAGCGGCTCTCTCTCGGCCCCAAGGTGTGCTTCTTCAGGCAGAACGGTATGCCCGTGACATGACATCACATTCATTCAATTATGATGGACTGCATACACCGTTTCTATACTCCACTAACGGCGAGGTAACCTGGCACCATGATGTCCGGCATACTCTCAACCGCTCACGGCAGATTTCCTCATTTCATACGCCAGATGCCCTGATTGAACGTCTCCAAGCCGATACAGATGATGCCTGCACGCAATTTTTTGCTGTGCCGGACAATTCCATGATGCGCCCCTATCAACGGGACGCCTGTGCTGCTATTGGTGAAGCGATTGATGATAAAAAACGGACTATGCTCGTTGCGATGGCAACCGGGACTGGCAAGACCTACACAATGGTCAACCTGATCTACCGACTGATGAAAGCAGGGGGGGCTGCCAAACGCATCCTCTTTCTGGTGGATCGGCGTGCTCTGGCTGCACAGGCTGTCCGGGCATTCTCCTCTTTTGAGACTGAGCAGGGGGGGCTAAAGTTCGACAAGACATATGAGGTATACAGTCAGGCGTTTCATCGGGGGGGTGATCTAGATGAAAACGAGCCTATGATGCCAATGTCCTCCCCCCCGAAGCCTATCTCACCGATCCACAACCGGGACACAGCTTTGTCTATGTATCCACCATCCAGCGCATGACGATCAATCTCTTTGGAAAATCCGCTCAGTTCTGTTCGGATGAAAAACCAGAAGACGATGCGTCAAAAATTGACATTCCCATTCATGCCTTTGACCTCATCATTGCGGATGAATGTCACCGGGGGGGATATTCCGCACAGGAGATTTCTGTCTGGCGAAATACCCTTGACCATTTTGATGCGATAAAGATTGGACTAACCGCAACTCCCGCCACCCATACGATGGCCTACTTCAAACACAAGGTCTATGAATACGGCTACGAACGGGCGGTGAAGGAAGGGTATCTAGTCGATTATGATATCGTAAATATTGAGTCCGGCGTGAGAATGGAGGGCATCTTCCTCAATGAGGGAGAGGTCATTGATATCATTGATCCGGTGACCGGCCAGCGGAAGCTCGATGTGCTGGAAGACGAACGTGCATTTCCGTCCGAGCAGGTAGAACGCAGTATCACGTCCATCGACTCCAACCGAAAGATCATCGAGGAAATTCAGCGGTATGCCCTTGAGCATGAAGCTCAGTACGGACGGTTTCCAAAAACACTGATCTTCGCCGCTCAGGACATCTCCCATATCTCCCATGCGGATCAGCTGGTTGAGACGGCACGCGATGTCTTCGGCCGGGGGGTGATTTCTTTGTGCAGAAGATCACCGGGAAGGTGGACCGCCCCCTTCAGCACCTGCGGGAGTTCAGGAACCGGAAACAGCCGGGGGGGATTGTGGTTACAGTGGATCTGCTCTCAACAGGTGTGGACATTCCCGATCTCGAATACATCGTATTCCTGCGGCCGGTGAAGTCTCGTATCCTCTTCGAGCAGATGCTGGGACGCGGGACGCGGAAGGGAGAACACCATCCCGATAAGTCCCACTTTGTGGTCTTTGACTGTTTTGGTGGATCGCTGCTGGACTACTTCAACAAGGTAACCAGTATCACTGCCGAACCACCCAAGAGGGAGACAAAACCAATCACACAGATAATTGATGAGATATGGAATAACCGTGACCGGGAATATAATACTCGTGTGCTCGTAAAAAGGCTCAACCGCATCGATAAGGAGATGTCGGGTGAGGCACGGGATCTCTTTAGTAATTTTGTGGAGAAGGGTGATCTCAAAAAGTTCGCCGTCAGTCTTGAACGGAGGGTTCAGAACGATTTCACTGGGACGATGGAGCTGCTCCGTGACCGTGATTTCCAGAATCTTTTGCAAAACTATCCGCGTCCGCCGAAGAAATTCATCGTTGACTATGGGACGCAGGATGATGTCTCATCGACATGGGTGGTCCGTGACTCTGCCGGGAATGAATATAAACCGGTGGACTATCTCACCCAGTTCTCCAAGTTTGTCCGGGAGAATCCTGAGAAAATTGAGGCGATACGCATTCTCCTCGACCGTCCACAGGAGTGGAGTACGGATGCGCTTGGTGAGTTGAAGCAAAAGCTTGCGGCGACCCCACAGCGGTTCACTCTGGAAAACCTTGAGCGTGCGCACAAGGTGCAGTATCACAAGGCGCTCGTTGATATTATCTCGATGGTCAAGCATGCCGCGAAAGAAGAAAGCGAGCTTCTCACGGCAGAAGAGCGGATACGGCGGGCGTGTGATGCGGTGACAACAGGCAAGACCTTCACCCCCGATCAGAAGGTATGGCTCAGGAGAATACGCTCACATTTAATCGAGAATCTCTCAATAGATAAAGAGGACTTTGAGACCATCCCGGTCTTTGCGGACCATGGCGGATGGGGGGGCCGGGCAAATCGGATTTTCAATAACCAACTTTCCATTCTTATTCAGGAATTCAACGAGGCAGTTGCAGTATGAGCGATATTGTGCAGAAACTATGGGGGGGTTTTGTCATACCTTACGACATGAGGGAATCGATTACGGGGGGGATTATATCGAACAGATTACCTATCTGCTCTTTCTAAAGATGTCCGATGAGCGGGACATAGAACTTCCCGAAAACTGCGACTGGCAATCTCTGAAGGAACTTTCGGGTACGGAACTCACCGATAATTATACCGATATGCTGCGAACCCTCGGCAAGGCGGGGGGCCTGTTGGGCGACATCTTTGCTGGTGCACTCTCCCGGTTTCACAACCCAGTGAGCCTTAAGAAGATCATCTCTCTTGTCGATGAGACAGACTGGACGGGAATTGATATTGATGTCAAGGCGTTGGCGTTTGAAGGCCTTCTGGAAAAGGCGGCAAGCGAGGGGAAGAAGGGTGCTGGGCAGTACTTCACCCCCCCCGTATTGTGATCCAGTCTATCGTGCGGTGCATGAAGCCCGACCCACGGGGCACCCGTGAATTCACCATCATGGACCCGGCCTGCGGGACCGGCGGATTTCTGGTCTGTTCGTATGAATGGCTTAAGGAGATAACGGGCGGCGGAGCCTTTGACAGGGAGCTTTCAAAGCGTATCAAAGACAGCACCTACTACGGGCAGGAACTGGTAGAACGACCGAGGAGGCTGGCACTAATGAACCTCTACCTGCACAACCTCCAGCCGGTGATCAAGCTCGGCGACTCCATCTACGAGGTGCCGGATTCTCAGCGGTTTGATGTGATACTCACGAACCCGCCCTTCGGGACGAAGGGAGCGAATCAGTCTCCGGGCCGCGAGGATTTCACGATTGAGACCTCCAACAAGCAGCTCAATTTCATCCAGCACGTGATGACCATCCTGAAGCCAGGCGGACGAGCTGCGGTGGTCGTTCCGGATAACGTGCTCTTCGGTGAACAGGCAGGGGATGTCTTCAAGGTGCTCTGCGAGGACTGCGACCTCCACACCGTGATTCGCCTGCCGGACGGCACCTTCACCCCCCCCTACTCCCCCCCCGGCACGAAGACGAACGTGATCTTCTTCACAAAGGGCCTTCCCACCGAACACACGTGTCTATGACTGCCGGACAAATATTCCAAGTATCACAAAGAAGGACCGGCCACTTAACAAGGAGCACTTCGCCGAGTTTGAGCAGTGTTTTGGTGACAACCCGAACGGCCGGTCTCCCCCCCGCGACCCGAAGGACTCCCCCCCTAGCGACCGCTGGCACAAATTCCACATCACAGAGCTCAAGGAACGCAACTACAAGATCGACTCCCTGAAATGGCTGCGGGACGACTCGCTCGAAAACACTGACGACCTCCCCCCCCTCCCGGAGGAGCTTGCGGCCGAGGCCATCGATGAGCTGGAAGCGGCGGTCGCCGAGCTGAACGCAATAATTGAATTGATGGGGGGGAACGGGTATGCAGCAGACGAGTGAGGTGCCGGAGGGGGGGTGGGTCAAGACTCCTTTAGCCTCATGTGTAGACATACTTGATAATCAACGGGTTCCAATAAATTCAAAAGAAAGAGAGACGCGGATCGGAAATATCCCCCCCTATTACGGGGGCTACATGTCAAGTTGGATGGATTGATGATTTTCTATTTGATGAGGAACTGCTATTGATTGGTGAGGATGGAGCACCATTCTTTGACAAAACTAAACAAATTGCGTATATTATTCAAGGGAAATCATGGGTTAACAACCATGCTCATGTCATTAGGGCGATTGAGGAACTCACAAGCAATAAATTCCTTAAATATTACCTCGATTGTTTTGACTTTAATGGGTATGTCACAGGTACCACCAGATATAAATTAAACCAAGGTTCGATGAAAAAAATCCTAATTCATCTCCCCCTCTCACCGAACAGCACCGCATCGTCGTTGCCATCGAGGCGCTCTTCGCCCGGCTGGATGCGGCAGAGGCCCGGCTGGAGCGGGTGCCGGGGCATCGTGCATCAGTTCCGGCAGTCGGTGCTTGCCGCGGCGTGTGATGGGCGGTTGACGGAAGGATGGAGGGCAGATAATCCTGAAATTGAATCAGCAAAGGAGCTATTTGGTAGAATAAAAGAAGAGAAAAAGTTTTTGACTACCAAAGGCATAATCAAACGTCAGAAAGAGCAAGATCCCATCTCTCTCAATGAATTCCCCTATTCGATTCCGCATAATTGGATGTGGGCAAGATGGTGTGAAATCTCGAAAAATATTGCTGATATTGATCATAAAATGCCAAATGAATGTAAAGAGGGTATTCCGTACGTTTCACCAAAAAACTTTATAAAAAACAATAAAATCGATTTGAAAATTCAAAAAAGATCTCAATAGCAGATTTCAACAAATTAAAGAAGAAAATTCAACCTGAATATGCAGACATAATTTTCCCGAGATATGGAACAATTGGTGTAAATCGATTTGTAGATACAAAAATTGATTTTTTGGCATCTTATTCATGTGCTGTAATAAAAAATTTAAAAAATTATATACATCCAAAATATTCCTATTATTATTCAATATCTCCACTTGTGAAAAATGAAATTCGAAAATATGTAAATTCAACTACTCAGCCAAATGTAGGATTAAAATCAATACAATCATTTATTTTTCCACTCCCCCCCCACTCCCCCCCGAACAACACGAAATCGTCCGCCGCGTTGATGCCCTCTTCGCCTGTGCCAACCAGATCGAGGCAAACGTCGCAACCGCACGGGATCGCATTGCAAAGCTCCGGCAGTCCATTCTTGCGCAGGCATTCTCCGGGCAGCTGGTGCCGACCGAGGCGGAGCTAGCCCGGAGGGAGGGGGGGCGGGAGTATGAACCGGGGGGGGCGGTGTTATTGGAAAAGATCATATAGGTACGTGATAATGAAATTTTATTCGAATATTTTCTCTACTAGTGATTATTATGAGCGTTGAATTTTTAGATCGACGTAATGCGGTTAATTTAGAAATTTTTTCTGATGAAATTAATCCAGTAGTCGATCAAGCAGATGGCTCTAAATGGATGTATATTGGAGTGTTATTTGTTCCAGTTGAAAAGAAAACCGAATTAATCGAAAAATTAAAAAATTTACGATGTATTACCAATTCGAAATGGCATGACAATCATGAGGATTGTCCTATCGGTTGTAAGTTCCACAAGAAAAATAATACAGAAATCCATTACACTGAAGTTCAACGTACAAATGCAAGACTTCGAATTGCTTTAAACTGGATTGAATTCCTGAAAAATGATAATTCTGCTCGAGAATTATTCTATTTTAATATACTTGGAATTAATTTATCAGAATTAGATCTCAATAGATTTGGAGGCAATTCTGATGTGGAATTGAACATTTATAACCGGTTCTATCGCTCAGTTATTCTCAGTGGTCTGCACTATTTTTTCGACAAAAAACAAACTGTAATTAACAATATTTATCATGACAACGGCAGTCAGGAATCTCATCAATTTTTCCCTTGGCATACAATTCAAAAAATTGAATTACAAAGTGATCTCGTTACAATAAGGCCAAAAACTGTCAAATTTATTGACTCTGACCATCGAAAGAGTGGTGATGATGAGTCCCATCTCATACAATTTATTGACATCATTCTTGGAGCGACATATGTGTGTTTGCATGATCCTTCTGAAAGAATTGAAAAAAGGAAAGTTGGTTCAGCTTTTAAACCAGTATTAACTACACTTCTTGATCGTGTCCAAAAGGAGAGTGGTGGCAGTTTATGGGGGCAATATTACATATCTGATTTCAAAAGAAAATGGCAAGTAAGTTTTTTTCCAAGAACTAACAACATGGGGGGGTCATGGCGCACATTGAGTGATTCAGAAATCAAGGACATTATATCCAGTAGAAATTCGTATTATTATTCCAGACAGATAGTTGTGCGAGATCCCAGTGTGACAACGTTAGATCGATGGTTTTGAATCAATCAAAAAACGGCTCTGTAGAAATCCTTCCATATTTTTAAAGAGTCATTTTTTGATACTCTATGATTGTTGCACACTTTGATCCTTTTACGTTGAACGCACATGTGAGGGATAAGATTCCGGTTCGGTAATTGAGCTAGAGATTGAAGAGGACCAAATTAATTTTGGACAGAAAAATACATTTTTTTAAATGTTTTAATTGGAAAGAATTATTTAAATAAAAATCTCATTCTTTTTAATGGGTTGGCCAAAAATATCAAATTGGAGCAATCAAGGTTATCCGTTTTTTTGAATTGATCGGATTTTTAACTGCATATATAATATTAAACGCGTTTTTCAACAAAATTGATTGTAATAAAGTAGAAGTTACAGTCATTGTATTTTTTGTATCATTAATTGTAATAAAAACTGATTTGTTATTTTATTGCACAAATAACATTAAAGAAATAATTTCAAATTGCCTGAAAACGGGTAAATTAATTATAATTGGAATAATTAAATCACCTGTTATTTTCTTCAAATTCGTGAAAAATAGTATACTTAATTATGAAATATTCTTCCTTAAACTTAAGTCAGTCAGTCATGCAATTCCTAGTCAAATACTACGTTTTTTAAAATATTTTAGTATAATATTCAAGCAAGTATTTTTCAATGTTTGTTATGATATTTTCCCCATTCTGTTAATATGGCTAAGTGTTTCGGGTTTTTTGTGATTTTTGACATAATCTCAATTCCTGGCATTGAAGATAATTTGAATAATATCCTTGCATTTAGCATTTTACTTGGAATTTTCCAATATTTTCTTAAAAGACATGAGGAAAAGATATATCCTAAAATCTCATTTCTTCCAAATAAAATTAACGCAATAATTGCCGAAGAAACTGTATTTATAGAGTTTTACGAATCAATTAGGGATACAAAACTGGAACGTGCTATTAAAAGAGCAATTGATCCAAAGCTACAGACTCTCGATTTTTACGATTTTGTATTAAATGATCCAAAATTTAGCAAGATGTATTTCGCTAGCATGAAAAAGAACCCCCCTATATCATTTCAACCTGTGATCAATTATCAGTACAATTCAGATCAACAGTATCTATTAGCTGAAATGGAAGCAAAGAGAACAAATCAAGAAACAGAACTCCATAAAGCATATTCCGATTTCTTTCTAGGAATTGCTTATGATAATATCAACAATAAGATTAAAAGCGAAGTTGATATTAATGAATTCGCAATTTTGACTCAAAGCAACATTAACATTGTACAAGAAGTTATTCCGCAATTCATCAATTTGAAACTTCAAAACGGATTCGATAAAATTACAGATGGTTCTGATATTATTGCGTTACCAACTGACTCATCGGCAAACGAATTTAAGGAACACCTTAAAGAAAAAATATATTCTGAGATCTGGGCGAAAATACTCCCCCCCTAATTTTGAGTCTTGTCATACAATGAAATATTTCCTGAATTGTGGATGGTTTATCATATCAATGGCATGCTGAAAATATTTCAATTCATAGGGTTTTACAAAATTTAGAGAGTATTTGCAAAATCGTAAGATAACCATAACCCCCCCATCCATGATGAGAGGAGAGAGGACAGAGACTCAAACCACAGCATCATAAGCCCGGCACTCTGCCATTCAAAAATCTAAATAAATGATCAATTCATGTTTCATTTCTCCCGATTTTCCACAGAAATATCGCGACTGTTGACTTCAGCCGAACCACTGTTGATCCATCCGAATCAATACATACCCCGCAGACTTTTCCTATATGGTCATGGCCGTCCCATCACCTTCTGTTTCTGAACGGTCAGATTCATTGAAAGTCAATTAGGGCATGATATGATCTACCCGTTCATTGTCACGAAAATAGTTTTGGAGACGAAATCGTTCCGGGGACTGAATCGTTGCAGTTCCCGTTAAAATCGGTGGAGAGGGGGCGAGAAGGTAACGCCAATTACCCCCCCAGGGGTAAATACCATCAGGAAGACAAAACCAAAGGCCCGACTTTCTGAATGATCTCATCCCGTGCCTCTATTTCCATGAGAATGGAATCCCCGTACTCAATCGCGTGCACAATACCCTCATCATACAGCCACGATACCGTAGACAAACTCTCATCAGATAGCGGAATGGATATCCTGCACCGTTCCCACTTCGGCAGCATCTCATACAAAAGCTGCTTCAGTTCGTCAAGACCCTCCCCTGACCGTGCAGACACCATGACCGAAACAGAAATAAGATCACCAATCGCCTCCCGTTTTTCCTGCACCTCTTCATCAGAAAGAAGATCCGCCTTGTTAAGCGCAGTAACAATCACCGCACCCTCCGTTCTCCCCCGGAAGATATCATGCTGACAACCAGTTTCTGCCGTATCACATCCACCGGATCACTCATATCCACCACCAGAAGAATGACATCGGCCAGGAATATCTCATCCAGCGTTGACCGGAACGCATCCACCATCAAATGCGGCAGATCTTCGATAAATCCCACCGTATCCGTCAACAGCATCTTTCGGTTATTTTTCGTGAGAGCACGCGTTGTCGGAGAGAGTGTCGTAAAGAGCATGTCTTTGACCACGGTCTCTTCCTCGACAAGTGATTCGAAAAGCGTACTCTTTCCCGCATTCGTATACCCTGCCAGAGCGACAAGGGAAAATCCCTTCTCATGCCGGAACGTACGCAGCGACTCACTCCCGTCCCCCCCTGCTGAAGTTCGGCCCGGATTCGGGCAATCCGTTTCTTGATATCCTGCTCATAGGAATTCTCGTAACCTCCCAGACCCATGAACCCCCCCTGCTTATCCTTCTTCATCAGGGAAAGGATCGCCTTTGTTTTCGGAAGCTTATATTGTAATTCCGCAAGCTCCACCTGGAGTTTGGCACGCTTCGTCGTGGCCCTTGCAGCAAATATCTCAAGAATCAGCTGGAACCGGTCTATCACTTCACAGGAACACATCTCAGAAATATTATAGATCTGCGTCATCGACAGCGGATTATTGAAAATGACTTTCTCCGCATCCAGAGATTTCACCATCTGCACAAGCTCATCCACCTTACCGCACCCAATCTGGTACTTCCGGTCAGGAAGTCTGGACTGCACAAATGCACCGGCAACATCATACTCCGCAGCATGTGCCAGCTCCCTGAGCTCTGAGAGCTTCCGCGAATTTGTCGCAGCATCAGAATCCGGATCATTTCGCTGGACAAGAATAATTGTTTTCCTTGCAGAGCCCCCCCGGACGGGATCATCTGATACGAATTTTGTTTCGAATGTCATCTAAACCCTCCATAAAATAATGCTATTCATACAACACTCTCAACGCAGGGATTTGGTTTCCCCCCCCGCTGCGCCTGAATATCTTTCCACACTATTCCTTATACCCTCCTGTAAACCTGACCAAAAGAACCCTCCCGGTCTTGACGTGCTTTCATACGCTGGCCCTCAGCTCAGATATTCAGCGTGGTGCGGGTGTTCTGTCAGGAACTGCCCGATAAAGGTATCCGGAACAGTCAGGAATTCTGAATCAATCTGAACCACTTTAGATTTATCCGAATCTTTACATACAACCCGCAGACTTTTTCTCTATCATCTCCCCCCCGTCCCATCACCTTCTGTGCACAGGAAACCCTGTCGCACAGGAGCAAACCTCCATGAGAAAAGCAGAACAAAATGTAGCGAACCACAACCCGGAACGGCAGGCTACGCCCGTCCGAAAGAATCGAATCGCAGAAGAACAGAACCAGACGATGATGCCAGACAGGGAGGGGGGGCAGACATGCAGCCCGCATACCGAACAATAAACGGCAGCCCCCCCGCAAAAAAACCATGCTCCCACATAGGTTTGAGAGGAACTGCCGATGAACAGTCGGCGGCAACAGAGATAAACTCCCCGGCCGGTCGGACACCCATCAGCGCGGGCCCGGTCCCGCTCTACCTCATCCCGCAGACCATCTCCACAGAAATCCACGCCCACGGCGGGGGGGACATATCGGAGATCACCGTCCGCCGGGCCCGGCACCACTTCTATGCCATTTCCCTGACAAAAACCGCCCCCGGAGGCAGAAGGCCGGTGGTGCAGATGCAGACTGAACCCGGCACACTTGCCCGCGGAAGAGGGAGAACCCTCTCCGTTACCATCGCAGAGGAGTCCTATCACCTCGGTCGCAATGACATCAACACCCTGCTCAACTACGGGCAGAGCGTACCTCTCAGCCGGATCGAAAACGGAACCATCCGCCCCCCCGACAAAGCAATCTTCGTAACGACGGTCATCGACGGCCACATCACCGTCCATACCTCCGGCCGGGTGGTGCTGGTGGTCACCCGGACGAACCTCTTTTCCGTCCCCCCCTGGCAAGTTTCCGGAAGGTGGCCCGTGGTGAGGCCGTATCCGCCCCCCCGCTCTTCCCGGTGATGCCGGATGCAGGATGGTTCGTATGACTACCAACCAGCCGAATGCGTCAGATGAGAATGGGGGGGTTCGGGACACCCTCTCCCTCCTCTTTTCCGGGGATTCGGTCGTCGAACTCCGGGCCCTCGGCGACGGCGGGGGGTGCACAGCGGCTACTTCACCGACCATGATCTGATGGCAGAGCGGGCGGCCGCGATGGACGCCTTCCGGGACATCACAGGCGTGTATGTCACCCTGAACGAGGTGAACCCCGCCCTGCTCTCCCGGCGGGCCAACCGCGTCAAACAACGCCTCTCCCGGAGCGATGCGACCACCGCCGACGCCGACATCATTCGCCGCCGCTGGCTCCCCCCCATTGACTTTGACCCCCCCGTCCGGCCGAGCGGGGGTCTCTGCGACCGATGCGGAGCATGCCGCCGCCCTTGAACGGGCGGAGCGGGTCGCCGCATGGCTCACCGGGAGAGGATTCCCGGAACCCGTCCTTGCCGACTCCGGCAACGGGGCCCACCTCCTCTACGCAATCGATTTGCCCAACGACGGCGAGGCCACCCGGCTCGTGAAGGCATGTCTCAGCGTTCTCGACGCCCTCTTCTCGGATGCGACCGTCCACTGCGACACCGCGAACTTCAACGCCGGACGCATCTGGAAACTCTACGGCACGACGGCCCGCAAAGGCGACAGCACCCCTGAGCGGCCCCACCGGAAGGCCCGAATATGCTCTGCCCCCCCGGATGCACCGCAGGTCGTAACGGATGACCTGCTGCAGGAGCTTGCCGATGCCATTCCCCCCCGCTCCGCCCCCCCGTGACCGGCAAACGCGGGGTTCGTTTGACCTCGGCCACTGGCTCACGACCCACGGCATCAGCGTCAGAACCGAAAAACCCTGGCAGGGCGGCACGTTATTCACCCTTGATGCCTGCCCCCCCTTCTCCAGCGCTCACACGGACGGAGCCTTTGCCATCCAGTTTGCAAACGGTGCCCTCTTTGCCGGATGCCACCACGACTCCTGCGGCGGCGGCAGCCAGCGCTGGCAGGAACTGCGGGCGATGTATGAACCGGAGAGAATCGCCGGGAAGGAAAAAGCTGGGACGAAACCACAAAAACAAGAGTCGTCACATGGTTCAGAAGAACCACCGGAAAATCCCCCCCATCCCCACCTCTTCTGCCGGACACTTCAGCGGAGAAACAGGAACAACGCAAACAGGCATTGGAGATTCTTACAAACGGCGACCCGGTCAATTTCCTCCTCGACGTCTTCCACCGCAACCATGTCGGGGACCGCACGGTTGCGGAATGTCTCGCAATGTCCATTGCCTCACAATCCGTCGAAAACACCTCCGGGCTGCACGTCGCCATATCCGGCAACTCCGGGAAGGGCAAGACTCATGCCTGCAATGCGATGCTCCGCCTCCTGCCCGAGGCGTACCGGCTGAAGGGCACGGTCTCGAACAAGGCTCTCTTTTACTACGAAGACCTCCTGGCGGGGGACGGTAATTCTCTTTGATGACGTCGCACTTTCAGACGACATGCAGGAACTCCTGAAGTCTGCAACAGCCAATTTCCAGGAGCCGGTTGAGCACCGGACACTCACCCGCGATCGGCATCTCAAACTATGCACCATCCCCCCCGAACGGTGCGTCTGGTGGCTTGCCAAGGTGGAGGCCATCGGAGACGATCAGGTAATGAACCGGATGCTCACGGTCTGGATAGATGACTCGACAGGTCAGGACCGGGCGGTTCTTGCCCATCTGAAACAGGTTGAGATGGGAATGGTGCCTTCGGCAACCAATGACCCGGACGTTCTTGTCTGCCGGACGATGTGGGAGATTTTGAAAGAGGCCGTCCGGCAGGTGCGTATCCCGTTTGCCGGTCGGATAAACTTTTCAGCGGCCCATAACCGGCGCAACCCGGCGATGCTTTTCGACCTTATCAAGTGTCACGCAGTGCTGAACTTCCTTCAGCGGGAGAAGGATGAGGACGGGACTGTCATTTCTACGTATGATGACTTCGTTTATGCCAGGCAGCTCTTTATTGCGATCAACGGCAATGTCGGCGGGCAGGAGACGAAGCTGACCCGAAACGAGTCAGCCGCCCTTGCGACTATTACCCGGCTGGACCTGCAGGTATTCACCATCCGTCAGCTTCAGGATACCCTCGGTCTCTCGTATCACCAGACCTATCGGCTCCTGCATGGCTACACGAACAGCCGGGCCACCTATCTGGGTATTCTTGATAAGTGCCCTGCAGTAAGTCTCATTGACGCAACAGTGGCAGAAGAGATCTGCGGTGTGGAGTGTCGCAGGCGTGAGCACTACTTCTCCTTTGACCTTCTGCATTATCGGGGATGGTCAGCCCAGGCGGATGTCTGGCTTGATGAAGAAGTGAATGGCAGCGATTCTGATGGAGACGATGATGAAGATGGCGGTGATGCGGCAGGTGGCGCAGGGGGGGAGAATCACACCCTTCCACCCTCTTTGCACCGGAATTCCAGGGATTGCGCAAACAAACCGGAAGCCCATTCTGCTTCTGTTTTTTGTACAGGGAAAGAGAGAGAAGAGAGGCGTACAGAGAGTATAGGAAGGTTGCATGGATTACCGGTAACACCCAACACCCCCCCGGTACCATCTGCTTCAGTATGGGGGGGAGTGATGGTGTCTGTGATCACAGCGGGAGTGCAAAAGAAGCGGTGAATTCAGTGGTGAATCGGCCGTTGCAGAATTCCGGGCCGCAGACGGAAAATATGTGGTGTAAATCAGATTGCAACACTCCCACAGGGAGCACGAAGGTGCACAAAGGGAAGGCGTCCGACGCCACCCTGCCCTTACCCGACATACTGGATCATACGTCCTTTTACCGGTCGGCAGTCTCGGTTGGAAACTGTGATGTTTGTGGCAAAGGAGCGGCGGTGTATCACTCCGAAGAGCAGCGGACGAGTATCTGTGAAGGGTGTTATGCCCGGCTGGTTCGGGAGGCGAACCGGGACGAGGGGGGGTGCGGTGACCGGATACGTTATTCCGGGGGGGGTCTCACGCACCGTCCCCCATTCACTTTTTTATGGTATAATGGGTATGTGATCCCGAACCCTTCTTTTCAACAAGGCCAAGGTTCTCCAGCTTTTTAATCCGCCTCAATACCTTAGTCTTAGAAATTTCCAGTCTTAATGCAAGTTCACTGCTCTTTAACGGCAGATTCAGAAGGGTAAGGATCTGATTATCCGTTTCATCAATGGCGGAAGAGACATCTTTTCTGAAGATGACGGAAAATGCTGCGGGGGGGCTTGCCCTGAATTCAACCGAACAGAAGGGATGTTTTTTCCTGCCGTTTCCTTAAATTCAAGGACTTCAGATTCTCCTGACTGAATCAGGTAAATCGGTTACTGTTTCATTTTTGCATGAAACAGTATGAAACAGTAAACTCATTGGAGAATCAGTCCATAAACCGGCTGTAAACAATCCCATATTCTGTTTAAAGCAATTATGTGGTGTTTTCCCTTCCGGGTGGTGTTTCTCTCGTTTCATCCCTTCAGCATGAAACGTTCTCATGGCCGGATTCGCCGGGCCGAATGATGGGGGGGTTCCCTTCTTATCATCTCGGGGAAGGTGTGAAGGATGTTATGCCCAGCTGGTTCGGGAATGGGAGAAGGGTGATATCGAATTTGACCGTTGGGTTTAATTTCTGGATCAGATGAGGCAAATTTTGAAAACTTTGAATGACGTGGCAAACCTGTGTCACATATGTCCCCCCCAATCAAAAATTTAATTCTACGAAAAAATCGTAGAATCAAAACACATAAATCATTCAGGATAGTTATACATTGTATGCTTATAGAATACCGTGTCGAAAATTTCCGTTCTATCGCTGAACAAACGACACTCAGCATGGTAACCTCAAAAGAGAGGAGAAAGGCATATAATCTTATTAAAGTGAAGGGAGTTTCTGACATCACAAAACTCCTGAAAAGTTCTATTCTATATGGCGCAAATGCTCCGGAAAGACGAATCAGATTCGGGCACTCGATCTGATCAAATTTCTGGTAGTACATTCAAAAAATCTCAATAAGGGAGACAAACTTCCCTACTTCCCGTTTGTTCTCAGTGCAGAATACGAGGAAAAACCCACATTATTTGAGATTGATTTCATCAGTGGCAGGACTGAATACAAATATTCCTTTTCATACGATGCAAATGAGATCATTTCTGAAGAACTCAGCTACATTAAAAGGAAAGAAGAAAAATTCATTTATATCCGCAACCGGGACACGTTAGAGACTTTTGTCGATGAAGATGAATTACAGGGACTGTTTAAGCACACGGGAGATAATGTGCTCTTTTTGTCCAAGGCCAACAACGAGTACAAACCATTTGGAGAGGTCTTTGAGTGGTTCAATATTAACCTGCAGTATTTCGGGCAGATATCTGATATCGGGAATGGATTTACCTCAAAATATATGAATAAATCCCCCCCTGAGAACAAAGAAAAGGTTCTGAATATCTTAAAATATGCTGATTTTGATATCTCTGATGTCTCAGGCAATGAGATTAAGATGGACAAATCAGAGATACCTGATTTCATCGTAAATATGATTGAGAAGAAAACAAACAGACCATTAAGTGATGGAGAATTTGTACGAACCGAACTGAAAAGCGTCCACAAAAGAGATGACGGGAAGGAGATCGTAACTGAATTTGAAGAGTTCGAGTCTGCCGGAACAAGCGTCTTTTTCAATATGCTGGGGGATTATTCTGGATGCACTGGAAAATCATCAGCGTATTCTTGTCATTGATGAGTTTGATACCCGGCTGCATCCGGATCTGATCATGTACCTTCTGAAAATGTTCCATGACGAGAATTACAACAAGGTTGATTCCCAACTCATTGTGACGACACATAATACCAGGATTCTTGCATCGGATTTCTTTCGAAGGGAGCAGATATGGTTTACGGAGAAGAGTAAGGATACAAAGAGCACCATCCTCTATTCCCTCTTTGATTACGAAGACAGGGTTGACCGATCTATTGAAAAGGGATATTTTTCCGGACGCTATGGAGGTCTCCCGGATATTTTGTACGGGAGGATATAGAGGATGGCAAGAGTAAGAACGTCCAAAAATATTCCATTAAAACCTCTTGTCGTAATCTTCAGCGATGGCAGAACAGAGCTCAACTACTTCAGCTGCAAAAAATCAGATCTGAAAGGAAAACGGAATGTCAGAATAGAGCCTGTCTTTGCTAATGAAAAAAAAGCCACAGAAATGGTAAAGTATGCCAAAGATTATATCCGGAATAATTATGGCAACGAACCGAACGACAGATATTTTTGTGTCATGGATATGGACCGTGCAGCTGATGCGGACATAAAAACGGCGTTGAAACAAAAACCGAAAAAATGGATCTGATCATATCCAATCCTGATTTTGAATTCTGGTTCCTGTTACACTATGAATATCATCAGGGAAGTCTGCAAAACAGAGAGCCGATTGAAAAATTAAGAGAGTATGAAAGAGGCTACGAAAAACCTGATGTCGAACACATTTATCCCTCTCTGAAGGGTAAGGAGATGGATGCGATTTCACATGCAGAACGGCTCAGACAGTTTCATCAAAATGAAGGAATAGATGATTTAAACTCTGTTTCCGTAAATCCATACACGAATGTGGATGAACTGGTATCATACATCAACTCAATGTGAATAAATCAATTCCCATGTATGATAGATACCCCCCCGACATCCTGGATCACCGGGACTTTCAGTGGTCACAGGTCTCTCTGGTTACGTGTGATGATGGGGGGGCGGCTACCATTCACAAAAGCAGCGGGCGAGTATCTGCGAGGGGGGGTGCTATACCCGGCTGGTTCGGGAGGCGAACCGGGACGGGGGGGGTAAGGAGAGTTCATTCTTCAAAAACTTTTCATATTTCTTTTTTCTTATACAATGCGTAACACTCCTCACACAAAGCAGAATAGTTGCCTTTTCGTGGATGGCGTAATTTAGCATAATTCCTTGGATAAGCGTAAATAATTCGTTCTTCTTCTGTTAACGGGACAGACACAACGAATCTTTCCTCGATTTCTTCAGGAAAATATCCAAGTTGCAAGCAATCCTCTAAGACAAACCAATCCCCCCCTTGGTACGCAGAGCAATTTTCGCACACATTCCCATATTCTTCAATATTTTGCATTTTTTATTGGTCTTCTGAATGAATGGTAATTTGTCTGCAATGATTGCCGGGAGATTTTCCAACGAATTCAGGTCAATAGATTCTGCCAGATTATTACCTACATCCTTTGCAGGCCAGGCAACTCGTGTTGGTTTCTTACAAGCATAACAACAGGTTTTCCAGACCCAAATCTCGATATCAATTACTTTTGGGGGTTTTGCGATCCTGGACTCAGGTTTCCCACAATATTGACAAACATCTGATTTACATTCGGCACAGATTCCCCCCCCATCTGAGGCCAATTTTCCTCTTCCTCCGGACTTAACCACTCAAATTTCATTATTCTCATATTTACTGACAATTTCAGCCCTCATTATATTATGCCAGGATTGTGGGAGAGAGTGGGTACAGCCACGATCACTGTCTGGACAAAAAACACATTATGGTTGGTGTGACTGAATTTGCCGACCCAATCAATATCCCGATTGGCCTTACAAACTTAGGTTGGATATATTTGATGCCACCTGCTTTCAGGATAATAATAAATTATTTCTCAAAATTTATTTTAGAGAGAGCCCTTTTTTGGAGGGGGGGATGCATCTAATTAAGTTGTTTTTTATAATACTAAAAAACTAAATTTTACGATATGGATATCTGTTCTTGATATTTTGAGCAAGATATGTTCCAACTGAAGATGCATTCTTTAAATATTCAAATTCATTGAACGGTACGCCATCATAAACGTATAATCCCCCCCATTATTAAATCGGACGTATAATTGACTACTTTGTTTATCGTAACCTACTTCAGCTACATTTGAAGAACTAACACTAAACATTTCTACCATTTTTTCCCTCCATCACAATTCACATTATTTAAATGAATTATATGTGATCATTGGTTCCATCACATATTAATATTTCATATTGATTTGCCTTAATATACTATTGTAATATAATCTCAACAGGTCTTTCTCATGATCACCAATATATCCATTGTGGGCTATAGCATTCCTACATTGAGCCATTTCTTTTATTTTGGTTTTTATCCAATCAAGATCAGGGAAATCATCTTTAAAAATTGTCCAGTTATTCGAAATTAAATCAGCTAATTCTACAAAATCTAAATAAAAAATGTCAGAACCAGCCTTAAAACTCTTCCATTTATTATTTTCTTCATTTACCTTTTTTTCTGAATATTTCTTTTTAAACCACTGGTATATTCCAGATTACCATTTCCCTTTTCTTCTATGAAAATTCTTAAAGTGTTTTCAATATGGTAAAGGTAAAGATACACTTCTGCCATCTCTTTTCCTTTTTCATATAAATCATGAGGATATGAGATTCCAGTTGAATCTAATATATTATCTGTAATTTCTGCCAAATCCTCTTCTAATGAAATAGAGTCGCCTTCACCTGATACCAATTTTGGCGAAATAACAACATCTGTAACATCATAGCCTGCTCCCGGTGGTATAATGTCATTTAAATAGGATTTAAGGCGATTTTTCATTTGATCATCAATTTCACCCATCTTAGCTACTGGCAAGGCAAAAGTAGGAATTGCGGCGAATGCATCCCATCTCCCCCCCCACCATGATTACGAGAGTATTGTTCATATGAAGCAAGATTAAAATCAGAATTTATTATGATTTCATACAATTTATTCTCATTTTTTGAAAGAAGAAGTGCCTTCAATGTATTAAATACAGCTCCAGAATCAGGCAAATCATAAGTGAAACCCATACTTTTACGTTAGAGGTTAAACCCTTAATTTTTTGCAATACACGTTTGTCATTTGGCCTTTGGAGATGTTTTCAAAATATTGACAAAATTAGTGCTATCTATTTCCCCTCCATCAGCCCCCCCGGATCAAACCGGAGTTCGATCTCGTGGGCATTCCCTTTCGCGGCCCGCCGGTTCAAATCAATAAGCCGGAGGTCAGAGAGTCTCGTGAGCCGGGTATGAAAGGCGGTATAGGAGACATCCCGTGTCTTTTTGAATGACTCATAGAGAGTGCGGGAGGTGAGGGGGGGTACCGTCTGGTTTTCCTGTTTCATCCGAACGATATGGGAGAGCAGTTGTTCCTGATCCGGTTTCAGTCCCTCGATGAGAAGGTGGAGGCGGGCGCCGCGTACGGTCTCAAACGCGGTGGTGACATCCTGTTCCCCGACGACAGTCCGGGCGTCCCGTTCGGCACTGAGAACGGCATGTTTCAGGAGGTCGATGCCGACCCGGAGGTCACCACCCTCCACGGTGAGGGCGACAATCCGGTCGAGGATTCCCGGCGGGATTACTCCCGGATAGAGGCCCGTCCGGATACGATCCCGGAGGATGGTGTGCACCTCCTCTTTATTGTAGGGAGAGAACGGGATCTCCTCGGGCTGCCAGACGGAGGCCACCGCCGGGTCGATGACGGTGAGGGGGGGCAGAAGGTATGGTCGCTGATGGTGGTGACGACACCAGCCTTCACTCCCGGATAGTTCTCGTACATCCGCACGAGGGAACGGATCACCCGGTCAAACTGACCGTTGTGGCCGAGGTAGTTGGCGTCGTCGAGACAGACAATCAGCACCGCCTTTTTCTGGATGAGTTCTTTTGCGATGGGGGGGCCGGTGAGCCGCTGGAGGGGGGGGATGCCGGAGAGCGGAGGCTGGTGTCCGAAGAGTTGTTCAAAGATGGCGGCAAAGACACGAAAGGCGTACCCACACTCTCGCAGTTGACGAAGACCGGCACCACAGGGGGGGAGGGGGGGCATCCTCCAGTTCGCTGAAGATTCGCCGGACGCAGGTGGTCTTCCCGGTGCCCGGCGGGCCGCGAAGGTTGGCGTTGACGGGGGGGCATGCCCCGTGCAGGGCAGGGCCGAGGGCTCCTGCGAGCTGTCGGAGCTGGGCATCACGGTAATGGATGGTTTCAGGAGTGTAATTGAATTCAAAGACCTCCGGGTCACGGATGAGTGTCTGGTTGTGCATGAGGTAATGCTGCGGCATGGAAAGGAATTGGAGTGGGGGGGGTTAATAGGGGGGGTAGGGCGGGCGGAGGGTGAAAGTGTGTGTTCAGATGAGTTCTGTAGGATCGGGCATAATGAAGTAATGCAGGCAAGAGTTGTTTCACCCACCCCCCCCAGCCACTGCACCAGCCACGCCACAAGTG
>NZ_BBBG01000026.1 GCF_001315945.1 Methanogenium cariaci JCM 10550
CACCGCCACCGGCACGGTCACCTCATCGATGATCGCGGCAAGCGTATCCAGAGAGCTCCTGCCGATCATCTGCTGGTCAATACCCACATGGGCGTTGATTATGTCTATCCCCCCCAGTGCCTCAAGTTCCCGCGATCGTGCCGCAGGATCTTTGGTGTTGATGAGATCTGCCATCAGGCGCACCCCGTAGAGGCGTGCCGCCCGCACCGCGTCACGGATGACCGCATCATCTGCGTCGGCGAGCACACAGACAATGCTTGCACCGGCCTTCGCCGCCATCTCGACTTCCATGGTGCCGGTGTCGGCGATCTTCATGTCGGCAATGATCTCGTGATTCGGAAACGCCTCTCTGAGGCTGCGGACAACGTCCATTCCAACACTTTTAATGAGCGGGGGGGTGCCTGCTTCAATCCAGTCGGCACCGCCTGCAACCGCTTCCTCGGCGATTGGCACTGCACGATCGGCTTCCTGGATGTCCAGGGCGACCTGCAGGTGGGGGAGAATTCATATCAAATGTCTGGGATTTCAAAAAAATTAAAGATTTGGTATTCTTTGGAAATCGGGGCGGATGTCCTAATCCAGATAGGTGTCTTTGAAGGTGACGTCGTCAAACGTCTTCTTCTTCGGCGGCACCATCTTCTCTCCCATTGCAGGGTATCCGGCGGGGGGGATGAGTGAGACAAGCGTATACTCCGGCGGCACCTTCATGAGCTCGCGCACTGCCTCGTTGTAGTCCATCTTGTCCCCGGCAATCCAGCAGGACGCAACGCCGTAGGCCCAGAGACCGTGGATCAGGTTCGAGGTGGCAGCACAGCAGTCTTCCACATAGAATTTCTCATCACGCAGACCAAAGATGGCAAAACAGGCGGGGGGGCATCGGCAATGAACTTGCCGTGGCTTGCCAGTTCGCCCAGTTTCTCCAGGGTCTCTTTTTTCATGGTGACCCCAAAGAGCCACGGCTGCCCGTTCCGGGCGGTCGGTGCCAGGCGTGCACATTCCATTGCCTGCTCGATGGCCTCTTCAGGGATGGTTCATCCTTGTAGTTCCGGATACTGCGCCGGCCCTTGAGGATCGTTGTTCCAAGATTCATATCCTAGTTTCAGTCATCACCAATATATGCTTCGTGAAACGGTCCCCCCGTCAGAAGGGAAGGATACCCCCCCAGAAACGCCAGCAGGTTGGTGAGTCCCGCACTCAGAATCTCCCGCGGTCGATGCCGAGGATGGGCATGATAAAGATGATATAGACAAACGTCCCGACGATACTCCCGATATTGGCGAGTGCGGCGACCAGGACCACCTTGAACAGGGGGTTCTTGCGCATATCGTTCAGGTCATCTGCCTCTGCGATACGGCTGAAGTCTGCAGCCGTCGGGTGGCGGACCTTTGCTTCCGTGATGGCCGCAAACCATCCGGCCGCCATGAAGGGGGGGTTCAGCGACGTCATCCAGGCGACCGCAAAGGCGGTCAGTGCCGAGAACGGATGCCCTCCTGCGGCAAAGACCCCCCCGATGGCGGCGAGAATGCCGTTGATGAGCACCCACCAGATCATCGCGGAGAGGAGCACGTCCAGACCGGCGCCGGAGAATGCGATGAGGACGAGGAAGAAGACGAAGATCGCAAGGACAAAGAACCCAATGAACTTCGCCCACGGGAAGGTCTTCGGCTGCTCCGTGAGGCTGGCCTTGGTGGGCAGGGTCTCGGGGCGTTCCAGGTAGCGGTGTATCCCCCCCTCCCGGTGGCCAGCACCGACCACGGCAAGCACCCGGTCGTAGCCCTTGCCGAGATCGTTGATGGCATGGGCGAGGTAGGCGTCGCGCTCATCAATAAGTGCTGCCGCCCCCCCTTTGGGTGCGAACCGGCGGAATTCCTCCATCGCAGCGAGATCATGTCCTGATCAGTCATCGAATCGATGTCCATCTCCTCGCCCGCCTTCCCGGCGCCCGTTACCGACCCTGCCAGTGCATAGATCATCTTCAGTTTCTCGGTGATGGGCATCAAATGCCAGAACCGGCTGAAGGTGATGTGGATGTCCCGGTCGGCAAGGGCAATCGGGATGCCCCCCCGTTCCTCCGCCAGTTCGACGGCGGCCATCATCTCTGAGCCGGGAGAGACACCCGTCTCCTTTCCGATACGGCGCTGGACATAGGCGAGCAGCCACTGGGCAAGAATGGCGGAGAAGTTCCCGCCTTTCAGGACGGCATCGACGGACGGCGGTGCCGCTTCCCCTTTCAGTACCATCAGGCGGCCCCCGGTCCAGTTCCACTGCAACGATCTGCGGTTCAAATGTCTCGATTGCGTCGGTCACTTCGTCGACGCTCTTCTGCGAGACATGAGCCGTCCCGACAATTTTTATATCACCCAATCCGTTTCACTCCTTCACTGTCCACGACGGCATATTCGTTTGGTTTCAGGTCCATGGCCATAAATACCTCTCTGGTGCGTTCTGCATCGGTCGCCTCTGCCGCGTCCCGTTGGATACATTCCTCTGCAATCTGCTCTGCCTCAGTGCATATGGTCTTCTGTCCGATGCCCGGACACGCATAGACAGAGAGCCTGCCTTCTTCCAGCGCGAACGGGTAGGTGCGGCAGATGAGGGGGCGGACCGGGTAGATCATGCACCGGTGATCGTCACCCAGAAAAATGCAGGCGGTTTCGGTCCGGCGCAGGCACCAGGCAAGCGTAAACTGCCCGCCTCCTTCGGCAGGGATCCACTCGGGATAGGGCTCTGCGATCTCGTCCCAGGCCAGTCCCGTGGAGTCCATAATCGTCCGGATTTCCGGTGCGCTCACCAAAACGAGCATGCCGTCATCCTCCCCCCCTCTGCTGCAGCATCCGCCGCACATCAGGCAAGTAAACCCGGTGGGACGGATGTCATCAGCGAGACTGTGGGTGGGTGTCATGAAAATCAGGCCCGGTCAAGAGTCAGTGCGTTGAAATTCTCATACACCCGGCATCCGTCGACCGAGTGGCTGACTTCCGGGTGCCACTGGATGCCGAAGATGGGTTCGGTCTCATGGGCCATTGCCTCCACACCGCAGATATCTGATGTGGCAAGCACCCTAAACCCTTGTGGCACCTCTGCGACCTCGTCCCCCCCGTGGGAGGCCCAGACAGATATGGTGTCCGGGTAACCGGCGAGGACGGTGTCATGGTCGTTGATCGCGACCTCGATGCCGCCGAATCCTCCGGATGCACCGGGGGGGCGGATGGTGCCGCCGCGGGCGGTGGATATGATATGCAGGCCCAGACAGATGCCCAGAACCGGAAGTCCGGTGTCGACATAGGCCGGGGGGGCATTGCCCGCCCGGCTGATGTCCGGGCCGCCGCCCAGGATGATGCCACGGCAGGAATCTCTGACCTCCGCTACAGGGACGTCGTTTTTGATCATCTTTGCGTCGATATCGTGATCCCTGAGCATCCTGAGGATGAGGTGGTTAAACTGGCCAAAGTTATTGACCACATATATGGGATGCATTTTATACTCGTTTGTTTCACAACGGTATATCTTTTTCAGATGTGCGGAAGAGAAGACGCACTCAGGACCGGCGGATAACGGCAGCCAGTGCCGTCTCGATCGCGTCTTCGGAAAACCCGCATCGGCGGGCGAGGGCAAGGGCGCCGCCCGCCCCGAAGCTTCCTTTACCTCCCGGATGCAGGCCCGCGACGGGGGGGACGGATTCTGCACAAACCGGGCAGGGACGGGGGGGAGACGGTCACGGGAACGCCGACACGCTGTGCAATCCGGGGGGGCACATCTGCTGCCGGGTCATGCCAGACACAGTCTGTCATTGCGCAGGAGACCCGGCCACGGGTATCGCCTGCGAGGGCAGCAACAGCGCACATCTGGGTCGCCCCCGCAGAGGACGACCTCTCCCGGAAATCCCTGTATGAGACCCAGTGCCGCGGCCATGACCGTGTCTCCCGCCTCACGGATGAGGGCAGTGCCATGTAGAGAACGGATATCCGGGCAGCGTGCTACGACCCCCCCGTGCCACACCGCCTCTTTTTGGGCGGCGGTATCGTTCGTCGCCGATGAACTGACCCTGCCCTGAATCCCGCAGGCCCGGAGGATGCAGAGGGCATGGCTCGTCCCGCCGGGGGATGCATTCCCCCCCAGCCAGAGGGTGCGATACGCCCGCCCGAGGGCCACACCCGTCTCTGCGGCTTTGCTGACAAGAGTCTCTGCGTCCGGGACGGAAGGCCCGTCACGGGGATCACCTGCAGGGATGCGGGAGATCACATCGGCAGGAACAGAGAGGTCACCGGCATATCCGGCGCTGAGAAAAAGAGGAGCGATGTTGGTAAGAGCACACATCGCCCGTGTCACCGCGGCCACCGTCAGGCAGGGAGGCAGAGGGCCGCCCCCCCCGCCACAAAGGCGGCATCCCGGCCGGGTGTGTTCCAGGTATCCTCCGGTGTCCGGCCCGCACCGGAAAGTCCGGGGGGGATGAGGCTCAGACAGGACGAGCCGAGGAGCACCACGAAGCCGTGCGGGGGGGCGGGCATACTCCCTGATCAGGAGTAATCCTTCATAAACTCGCGTATCTTTTCCCAGATGGCCACCTTCGGATGGCCCATCATGGACGCGAGCCAGAGGGCACCGCCAGCACCGGCCCCCCCTTCCTTTACTTCCCCCCCGGCACAGTAACGGGCAAGGCCGGGATGGCCGATATTGCCAAAGTCCGGGTCAACGAACGATGCGGTGGCACCAATTTCTGCTGCCGTCTGTACAAAGGTGGCGTTTGCATCATCCCGGACATACACGGTGGTGGCAAGGTGGGGGGAGGAGTGCCACCGAGTGCCTTGACTAATGCTGCAACCGCAAGCATCTGGGTGCCCCCCCGGCATAGACAAGGGTGCCCGGATAGGTGGCAGCGATACCGGCGCAGACCGGCATCATCGGATCTCCTGCCGCCCGGACGATGGCAAGCGGGTCAGTAATGTTCTCTTCCTCGATGCGCTGCATGACCGCGGCACAAATTTCCTCTTTCACCGTGGCCGGATGCTCCACGTGGCTGGAACTGACACTGGCGGTGTAGCCGAGGGCCCGCAGCACACAGAGTGCGGTGGTGGTACCGCCGGGGGGGACGCTCTCTCCTAAAAGAAGAAAGTCAGACTGCTCCCCCCAGAAAGCTGCCGAGGGTCTTTCCCCCGGAGATAGAGTGCCTCCGCGTCAGGAACCGCATCGCCCTCCCGCGGATCTCCTCCACATGCTCCGTAGACATCGATGGCAGGATAGGTGGGAGTCCAGGCGAGACCCGCGTTCACCACAAAGGGCTGAAGCTCGCAGAGTTCGGCCATCGCGCGGGTCAGGGTGGCAGGCGTGGCGCAGCCGGTAGGACTGACAGGAACCACCGGCGCGCTGGTGATCTTCCCGTTGATGAGAATCTCCCGTCAAGCGCAGATGTGGCAAGCGTAAGCTCCGGTGTCGGACCTGCTGCAGAAATACCGGGCACCGTTGATACTCGGGTGTTTCCGATTACCACGCCCATCATCGGGCGGGAAAAGGTGATCTCAGGTTTCTCAGAAATAATACTCATTATCTGACTGTTGGGTGAACGAGTAATTAATAGTTGCAAATCGCAATAGTTAGCACAAATGAATTTGTTTTCGAAACAACCCTGCTTTGCCATTGAAATAAGGATAAAAAGGCAGTTATAGCCTGATAGTGAATGGTGGAATACACGATGATCATTACCGAAGCGCTTCGCGCGATGCTCCAGTTTACCACGATTCTTCCGATGGGCAGGTCTGCCGACTATGACGCCTTTGCCCGTCACGCCTACCTCCTGCCCCCCCTCTCCGGCTACCTCGTCGGAGGTGTGGCAGGACTCTGTTCCCTGCTCTTTGCATCACCGCAGATTGCCGGTGCCGTTGCGCTTGCCGTCGCCCTGGTGCTGACCGGGTTTAATCACTTCGACGGTCTCTGTGATCTCGGCGACGGCATGATGGCCCACGGCAGCAGGGAGAAACGGGTGACCGCCCTCACCGACCGCACGCTCGGCGCGGGTGCCGTCGGGACGGCAGTCATCGTCATGCTGCTTGCCTACGCAGGCATCACCACGGTCACCGAGATTGCCGGTGCAATCCTCATTGCAGAGGTGATGGGAAAGTTTGTACAAGTGCTGCTCATTGCCACCGGCCGCCCCCCCTTCCGTGAGGGGGGGATGTTCTCCTATATCCGGACATTTGCGCGCTGGTGGTTTGTTCCCCTCTCCTGCCTGCTGGTTTTGCCGCTCCTTCTGTTACCAATCAGTCCAATCTCTGCAGGGGGCAGCAGGGGGGGCAGCAGCGCTCCTGACTGCAGGTCTGCTCCTGGTGGTAACGCGGCAGCTCTTTGGCGGGGTGAATGGGGGATATCGTCGGCGCGTCCCATGAACTGACGCGCGGGATGGTGCTCCTCGCCCTGGCCGTCACCGGGTTCTGAGAATACCGCGCATGAGGGAGGGGGGGAGTGCGGCATGTATGACCGCGGTTCTCCTTTGTATTGATGATATTGGCACCTCGTGAAATACCCGAAATCGCACCGGTCCGGCACATAGAAAAATGAAAAAATGGTTTTCGCAGGGAACTATTGGTAGGAATACAGTGACCGGAATCCTTCGTTTTTATCGTCACTGCAGAGGAGGGCGCTTCCATCCCTGATGAAGAGATTAAACGTCATTGCGGCATTCTGGAGCTCGTCATCCCCTCCCTTGCCAATTTTCATATCTTCAATAATCTTTTTCTGCGGGTTGGGCATCTCACGGCGCCCGACAACGGCACCTTCACAGTGGGCACAGAATGCGCACCTGCTATAGACGGACACTTCTTCCCTTTCCGCACACATGACCTTCACCATATCGTTCGGGCCGGTTCTGTTCAATGGCAACGTCTTCATCCAAAGATTTAGGTGGAATTTGATGTCATATCAGGGTGTCGGTTGGTAGGGAACCCTGTTGTACATCCAGCGTCACCCTCTGAAGAAATCTTTTATATACCCACCCCCCCTCCTATTAATAATACTCGTATCAAAGCGACCGGGCAGACGTCTGACGAGCCCATCCTTACGATTTGGAGGTTATAGAAATATGGCAGCTGATAAGCCACACATGAACCTTGCCGTGGTCGGGCACATCGACCATGGGAAGTCAACAACTGTTGGGAGACTTCTCTTCGAGACAGGAGCAGTCCCTGCGCACATTATTGAGAACTACCGGAAGGAAGCAGAGTCCAAAGGTAAGGGATCATTCGAATTTGCATGGGTTATGGACAACCTCAAGGAAGAGCGGGAACGTGGAATTACCATCGATATCGCTCACAAGAGGTTCGACACCGACAAGTTCTACTTCACCATTGTAGACTGCCCCCCCGGCCACCGTGACTTTGTCAAGAACATGATCACCGGTGCATCACAGGCTGACGCAGCACTTCTTGTCGTTGCAGCACCTGACGGCCCCATGGAGCAGACAAAGGAACACGTCTTCCTGTCCCGTACTCTTGGTATCAACCAGCTCATCATTGGCATCAACAAGATGGATGCATCAAAATACAGTGAAGAGCGCTACAATGAAGTCAAGAAGCAGCTCTCTGACCTGATCAAGATGGTTGGTTACAAACCGGACGATGTCGAGTTCATCCCGATGTCCTCATTCGTTGGTGACAACATCGCATCCCGCTCCGAGAACACCCCCCCATGGTACAAGGGACGCACACTCCTCGAGACCCTTGACACACTGGTGGCACCTGAGCTTCCAACCAGCCTTCCGTTCCGCCTTCCTGTGCAGGACGTATACTCCATCTCCGGTATCGGAACCGTCCCTGTCGGACGTGTCGAGACCGGTATCATGAAGAAGGGAATGAAAGTCTCTTTCATGCCCGCAAACGTGACCGGAGAAGTCAAGTCCATTGAGATGCACCACGAAGAGCACGATCAGGCACTGCCTGGTGACAACGTCGGATTCAACGTCCGTGGTGTCGGCAAGAACGACATCCGCCGTGGTGATGTCTGTGGTCCTGCAGATAAACCTCCGTCAGTCGCAGAGGAATTCATCGCACAGATTGTGGTACTTCACCACCCCCCCAGTGCAATCACCGTCGGATACACTCCGGTCTTCCACTGCCACACCACGCAGACTGCATGCACCTTCATGGAACTTCAGAAGAAGCTCGACCCACGCACCGGCCAGGTCAAAGAAGAGAACCCAACGTTCCTCAAGACCGGCGATGCAGCAATCGTCAAGTTCCGCCCGGTTGCCCCAATGGTCATCGAGAAGATCAAAGAGATTCCTCAGCTGGGTCGCTTTGCAATCCGTGATATGGGATCAACTATTGCAGCAGGCATGTGCATTGAAGTCATTGCCAAAGATATGAGATAATATCCTTCTCATTTTTTAGGTGACATATATGCAAAAAGCACGAATTCGTCTTTCAGGAACAGACTTCCAACAAGTTGAGATGGTCTGTGATCGTATCAGAGAAATTGCAGAACGTACCGGCGTAAACCTCGCAGGTCCTATCCCACTGCCCACCAAGCGCATGGTCGTCCCGATTCGCAAGAGTCCTGACGGTGAGGGGACAGCAACCTGGGATCGCTGGCAGATGCGTGTGCACAAACGCCTCATCGATCTTGATGCAGATGAGCGTGCACTGCGCCAGCTGATGCGTATTCAGGTGCCAAAAGACATTGGCATTGAAATCGTTCTGGAGAACTAAGGGTGCGGCGTGGAAGCCGCAGATTCCTCTCCAACATTTCTCGGTAGGTTACGCTTTGAACATCTGTTTATTCTAATCTTTATTCTCGCGCTCGTTCTGCGTTTTCTCTTTCTTGACCTGAAGCTCTTTCATCATGACGAGGCGGTGCATGCCTGGTTCTCGTTTAAACTGCTGACCGAAGGGACATACGTATACGATCCGGTTTATCACGGTCCACTGCTGTATTATACGACCGCAGGTATGTTCGCCCTCCTGGGTGATTCGGATCTGGTTGCACGGATTGTACCGGCGCTGCTGGGCACCCTGATGGTGCTTCTGGTCTGGCCGATATACCGGCTGGGATACCTGGGAAAACGCAGTGCCCTTATCGCGGCATTGTTCCTTGCGATATCCCCCCCGAACATGGTCTACTTCTCCCGGTTCCTGCGCAATGACATATTCATCGCGTTTTTCACCCTGCTTTTTCTGGTGGCACTCCTGTACTATCTTGAGTACGGGCAGCGTCGTTATGTTGTTGTGGCAGCCCTTGCCGCAGGGCTGGGCTGCTGTTCCAAGGAGAATATGCCACTCATCCTGATGATCTTCGGCGTCTTCCTTGTCGCGGCAGTGCTGCTGAAGTGGGTGCATTTGAAGAAGGGATGGTGGCTGGACTTCATCCTCGGCAGTGTGGTGATGCTGGCCGTGGGATCGCTCTTCTATTCGTCGTTCGGCGCCCACCCGGAGGTGCTGTGGACCGGCGCATTCCAGGCCATCGAGCACTGGACGGCGATGTCGTCCCAGCAGCGTCTGGGGGGGGCCGCCGTATTTCTATATCCTGCTCTTCCTGCTCTATGAGGTGCCGATATACCTGCTGGCACTGGTGGGAACCCTGCAGGCGGCCCTCTGTGTCATCTTCCTCCGGAAAAAAAGCAGCAGGAGACAGAACACCCTGCTTCCGGGACACGGACCGGGGGGGAAGACACAGACGCAGTCTGCGAGACCAGTCTCCCGGCGCCAGATGAAGACGAAACAGAAAGCTGCCGCATGCCGGTGCCGGAAGTGACAGCGGCAGCGGAAGATGAGATATCGTATTCCGAATCGGATGTCAATGTAGGATCAGACACTTCATTAAATGCGGAATCAGGATCTGAATTCGCACCGGAACCTGCCGAGCCGATAAAGACCCAGACAGAGGCCGCAGATGAAGATGCAACAGCCGGAAAGGCCACCCCACAGACAGAGGAAAGGGCACCCTCTTTCCTCTCCCGGATGGCGAGAGCACTCTGCGACGGTGCGGACCAGCCGGGATTCGACCGTCATCTCGGTTTTACCCTCTTCTGTATCTGGTGGATGGTGGCGTCACTTGGCGTCTATGCCATCATCGGTGAGAAGGTACCGTGGCTGATTGTGCACCAGCTCCTTCCGATGATCTTTGTGGCGGCATTTTTAATGACCCGCAAGAAGGCAGTCCTGGCCCTCGCATTGTCCGTCTTCCTCATCGTGATGATGGCGCATGTCGCCTTCACCCCCCCTGCCGATATCAATGAACCGATTGTGCAGGTGCAGAACTCCGAGGAGCTGCGGGAGCTCTTCGCCCTCATTGATGCAGGGAATAAGACGGCGGTGACAACCGAGGGCGTATGGCCGCTGCCGTGGTACTACCGCGGCGATCGTGCGGAGAAAATAACCTATCTCTCGTCAGCGGCCGACAATCCGGATCACTTTGCCGACGGAACGTATGACGTCATCGTATCCGGCAGTCCGGACGGATTCTCTGACGTGCCGGGGGGGTATCAGCGAAAGGATGTCATCCGGCAGAGCTACTGGTTCTCCATCTATGACAACGGAGACCGGCTGGTGGCATACTATTTCTTCCGCGACGGGAAGCTGGGCAGTGTGAACTGGAATCTCTTTGTTCCGGGGGGGAACACCACTGCCTGACGTGCATTCCTTTTTTCCGTTCTCTTTTTTTCTCCGGTCATTTTGGCATTCAGATTCTTTGATTTATTTTGTATTCCCTGACCGTCCATTTTCCGGGATCGCAGTGACCACCATCCGGACAGGATCTATCCGGTTTCAATTGATATCAGCCTCTCCGATGGACCGGAGTAAAAGGGACGGCGAGTTCTCTCATCGCTCTTCATAGCTATGAGATTGCCCAAAAAAAGAGAAATCAAAAAATGATGGTGCTGGCGAGGACAGCAGATCGCATGCCCGCCCATAGACAACGGTGGATGAGAATGCCTATGACAGAAAAAACAACTCAGTGAAAAACCACTTAAAAAACAGAAAAATAAATTGAATAAAAAATATGAGGAGAACCGTTATCCCAGTTCATCCCATTTGTTATACCGACGGTATATGACAAACCCGACGCCTGCAATGATGACAACGACCACGAGGATGATCACATACGTTCCAAGCCCGCTGAAGTCGGGAAGCAACCCACCTTCGCCGATATCCTCTCTCACTTCGGTGGACATCGCAAGCGCTTCATTTGCCGTCAGCTGTGCCTCGTTGGCATTCAGGCGTGACTGATAGTAATCCTTGTTGTCACGGAAGTCCTTTGCCTGGGACATCTTTGTCTCTGCGAGAGAGACCTTATTCTGGATAGCGGTAACACGGGTGTCGCCCGACATACTCCGGTTGTTGATGAAGTAGCTGACGTCACCGTTGACCTGATCGATGGTCACCTGTGCACTGTCGATGAGTTTGCTGGCGTAGGCATCCTCCAGACTGGCCTCTGCCTGTTCAATGAGTGTTCCTGCTTCCCCCCCAAGCAACACATTCGCCTGTGAGTAACTGGCGGTCTTTGACTGATCGACCTTCTGGTCTGCCTGTTGGTAGAGCTGTTCGGCCTGTGCGACATTCACATCAAGTGCGGTATACTCATCAATCGACGTACGAAGCTCATTGATCTGTTCTTCACGGAGATCTCGTATCTTGTCGACATCTCCGGGATTGATCACCGTGCGTTCAATGAGTAACTCGTTGCCGGCCCAGACTTTGCCATCCTCATCCAGCTGACGCAGACGGAAGAGAGCAGTTTTCGAGGTCTGTGAGACAGCAGGCACCTTTCCGGCAAGGGCATAGTCCACCGTCACGTCATTTTCATCCGGGTAGGAAATGTCCCATCCAAGGAGGCGCACATACCGGCTGCTGGTCTGTTTCGGGATTCCCTGTTTATTCACCTTAACGGTATAATCCCATTCAGGATCATCAAGTTCGGTGTATGCCTCAAGTTCTTCATTGATGTTAAACGTGCCCTTATCCCCGCTGCCGGTTAGTTTGACAACAACATGGACGATGACCTGTTCTCCTGGTGCAAGATCCCCCCCGGATGCAGGGTCAACGTCCCCCCCAATGACCTCAACAAAATCTGCTGCCGCTGCACCCTGCACCAGGCAGAGCGCAAGCATTAATGAAAGTATTAGTGTAAATCCCCCCCGTTTCATGGTGTATTTCACCTGATTCTCTGATTATTATTCAAAGAGCGGATCAATCTCGTCTCCGTCGAACATGGATGAACGACGTTCTTTGGACTTGACTACATCCTCCTTTGTTTCTTTTGCAATTTCCATTAGTTCGCGGATACGCGGTGCGTCGCCAATCGTTGCAAGCACAACCACAGCAGCCACCTTTGAACTCTCTGTCGGATAGTCACCACCACGGACTTCAACACCCGCGATGTTCTCTTCAACCCATGATTTGGACTTCTCGACCCCCCCTTTGCGGTCCATCTCGCCGGGTGGCCCTGCTACCAGCACAAGCGCACGTTCGGCAGTCGTGTAATCACAGGGCATCGTCAGACGACCCAGCATCGCACGGCGTACAAGACCGATAATCTTTGCCGATTTGTCTTCGCCGGTGAGTACTTCCTCTGCTACTTCCCGCTTCTTCAGACCCCCCCTCAGGAAGCCACCGCCAAAACCCTGTTTCTGCCGGGTGCTCTTACTGACAGTTTCCGAGATCGCATATCCGACACTGCTCATACCACCGCCGCGGAGGGTGTTGATGATCTCACTCGAATCAACAACCATCTCACCGATACCTGCCTTACTAACCTCACCTGCACGGAATAACACGCCGAATCTGCGGACGATCTCGTCATTGAGACGCTGGTAGGCACCGCGAACACTTTCTCCCTCATTCTTCCACGCACTGTTGTCAAATATGAAGGTGTTGTCCGCTTCATTTACCAGTGTTGAGAGACTGCGGGCTGCGTTGTAGGAGTAGAGTCTCCCTTCCTCGGGTGCAGGAAGAATACCCAGGGCATAGACCGGTTCCCGATAAATTCGTTTCAGGTGACGGGCCAGCACCGGTGATCCACCGGATCCGGTACCTCCTCCCAGACCGGCACAGATAACAAATGCATCAATGTCATGGGTGCCGCGATTGTCGATGATATTGATGATACTGTCGATCTCGTCTGCGGTGATTTTTGCTCCGGTTACATTATCAGTGCCGACTCCATGGCCTTTGACCACGGTCTGCCCAATGAGAATGCGATCTTTGAGCTCGATATTGTCGAGACCCATAAGATCCGTCCGTGCAGTGTTCACCACAATCCCCCCCGGAAACTCCTTGTCGGTGCCTTCTTGTCCTGTTCTATAAACATGTCGACAATTTTTCCGCCTGCCTGGCCGAATCCTATGAAAAAAACTCTCATATGTGAACACCATCTGATTGAATGAAGATAATCGCTTCTTCAGATTACAAAATATGTTTCTTTCATAACTTCAAAAACTTTCTTATGCCAATTCTTGTTAATAATAGATGTATAATGAGAATCTGCATCATAGGTGGGGGATTAACCGGTCTTTCTGCCGCATATCGGCTCTCCGGTACACATTCCGTTGACATACTGGAGGCTTCAGCAGAGGCGGGGGGCTTATTGTCCTCCTCTCCCGTCCGGGACACCTTTATTGAGCGGTATTATCATCACTGTTTTTCCGGTGATGCACATCTCCTGGCGCTCATGGATGAACTGGGCCTCGCAGCAGATCTCACCTGGCTCAACGGGAGCACCGGTTACTTCAGCGAAGGGCACATCTACCCTCTGACGTCCCCCCCCGTTGAAATTCTTCGCTATCCGCTTCTCACCCTGCGCGATAAATTCAGGCTCGGTCTTCTGACACTCCGGGCCGGGAAATATCAGGCAGATTCCTATGATGACATGACGGCAGACGCGTTCATTCTGGACACCTGTGGGCAGCATGTCTATGACTCATTCTTTGCACCCCCCCTGTTGCGCAGCAAATTCGGGGGGGACCGGCGTCATGAAGTCTCGGCTGCCTGGCTGATATCACGAATTGCCATCCGTTCCGACCGCGGGCCGCAGGGGGGGGAACGACTGGGATATCTGCGGCATGGCTACCAGAGCCTGATCACGGCACTCTCGGATGCAATACAGGAGAAGGGCGGAACAATTCATACCCATACCCCGGCCCGTTCCCTGAAGAAGAACGAAGACGGAACGTGGACGGTCAACGGCACCGCCTATGACGCCGTCATCTCGACGGTCCGGCCCTCCGCCCTCACCGCTCTGGGCGGCCCTTCCCTCCCGGACATCCCCCCCTACCAGGGAGCCGCCTGCGTGACGCTGGCCCTCCCCCGTGACGTACTGCAGGGCATATACTGGTCAATATCAAGGATGAGGCCCCCCCGTATGGTGCGGTCATCGGGCACACCAACTTTGCCCCCCCCTGGAATGGTACGGGGGAACACATCGTCTATCTGGCATCCTACTTCCGGGAAGACCTGTCGGAGGATCATGAAGAACGGATGATCGCGGATTTCTGTAAACGCTTCAATGTCTCCCGCGACGAGATCCGCTGGCATCATATGACCGCGGATACTGCGGCAGGGCCGGTATACATCACCGGATACCGGAATCTCATTCCGCCGTATGAGACAGACGGCATATACTATGCCGGTATGTTCTCCTCCCCCCCGAATTACCCGGAGCGGAGTATGGAGGATCGGTGGTCGCGGCACAGGCCATCGTGGATCGGATCCTGTCCCCCCCGGAGGCGGGCCATGACTGAATATGAAGTCTGCGCCATCCTCCCGGTCTACAATGATCGCGAGGCGCTGGAGATTGCCATCCCCCGTTCCATCGAGGTGCTGGAGGGGATCACGGACTCATTCCTCCTCGCGGTGGCAGAGGACGGCAGCACCGACGGCAGCGCAGAGTTTGTGCAGGAATGGGAAACAAAAGATTCCCGTGTCCGACTCTTTCATGCAGACGAACGCCTCGGCCGGGGGGGGACGGCCCTGACCCGAGTCATCCGTGCGGTGGATGCGGATATTGTCTGTTACTATGATGTGGACCTCGCAACGGACATGGCCCATCTGCCCGCGCTGGTGCAGGCCATCCGGGATGGCAGTGATGTGGCGACCGGCTCACGCCTGATGCCGGAGAGTGACATTGTGCGCACACAGGAACGAGAAGTGGCGAGCCGGGGGGGATATAATTTTCTGGTGCGGACTGTGCTCAAAAGCAGGCTCTATGACCACCAGTGCGGGTTCAAGCATTCCGCCGAAGCCGCATCCTCCCGCTTTTGGATACCATTGAGGCACCGCACTGGTTCTGGGACACCGAACTTCTCGTCCGGGCGCAGAAAAAAGGATTTCGCATTACAGAGTTCCCGGTGCGCTGGCGGACCAGTGACAAGACGACGGTCAGGTTCAGTGACGTGACCGGGATGGGCACGGCGATATTTCATCTCAGGCGGCACCTGAATGATTAAAAAGGCCGCGGCCATTGTGCTGCCCACCATTCTTGCCGTCGGCATCATCGCATACATGCTCTACCGGGTATGGGATGACCTCTTTATCGCCATTCAGAATGCGGTCTGGTCCTACCTGGCCCTTGCAGTCATCATCTGTGTCGTGGCATGGTTTCTTCGCGGCTTCCGGTATCGTTCCATTCTTGCAAGTCTCGCCGTTACGGTATCCATCTGGCTCTCCACCGCCTGCATCTATCTCTCACAGACTGCAAATCTCATCGTCCCGGCACGGCTGGGCGACCTGATCCGGCTCTTTATCCTGAAGCATGAAGCGGATGCGACCTACACCAGCGGTCTCTCATCTGTAGTGGTGGAGCGGTTCTTTGACATTGTGACCATCGCCCTCTTAGGGGGGGCGTTGACGATTCCCTTTGTGCTGAACGTCCCGGACTGGTTTATCACCGTCGTCTACGTGGCGCTTGCCTCTGTGGCATCTTTGTTTTGGTGCTCTTCTCGGCGGGCAGACTTCAGTCCGAGAACAAATATCTCAAGGTCGGCATTAACCTGCTCAACCAGGTGAAGCAGGCCTCCCTTTCGACGCAGGGCATCATCGGTCTCTCGGCCATCTCCATCCTGATCTGGATAACCGATGTCGTGATCTGCTATGTGATTGCCCTGATGTTCGGAGCGGCCGTCCCGTTTGTGGTGGTCACGCTGGCGATTGTCATCGGCAATCTCGTCAAGGCGGTGCCGCTGACGCCCGGCGGTGTCGGCACCTATGAGGTGGCAGTCGCCCTGACCCTCTCGCTTGCCGGTGTGGACCCTGCGGTGGCCACCCTGATCGCGGTCATTGACCATCTGGTCAAAAACGGCGTCACGCTTGCCGGGGGGGGTGTCGTCTCGCTCTATGTCTTCGGCGACTGGGCGGTCACCCTCCTGCGCCGGGCCTTCTCGCACTCTCTGGATGTATCGGAGGTTAAATGATCAGTCCGGCTGCTCAGGCAGCAGGGCTCATCCTCTGGCTGCTGGTACTGAAAGTGCTTCAGGTCGCACTCTGGCCCACTCTCTCAAACACGTTCGGGCGGTTTGCCTACCCGGTCTCCTATCCGTTATCATTTCTGTTATTCGGGGGCATCAGTTGGTACCTGGGCCTCGTCCGCCTCCCGGTGCAGGCGGCAGTGATCCCGTTTCTCTTGATCATCGGGTATTATGCCGCCACCGGGTGGTACACCCGCGAGAGGTTTGCCGGTGTCTGGAAATGGGATGCCGCATTCCTGCTCTGTTTTGTCTTCATGACCGAGATTCGGTTCTTTAATCCGATGATCTCCTACGCAGAGAAGTTCATGGATCATGCCTTCCTCGCGTCCGTGATGCGTCTGCCGGTGGTCGCTCCTGCCGACCCGTGGTTTGCCGGAGGGACACTCGGCGTCTACTATTATCTTGGACACTGGATGATGGGGGGGTAACGGGCATCCTCTCCGGAACCCCCCCGTCACCGGTCGCATTCAACCTCATGCTGCCGACGGTCTTTGCCAATGCGGCAGTCTCTCTTTATGCGGTGGGCCATCTGTTCCTGACCCGCTTCCGGGCACTCCCGGTGGCGGCTCTCTTCCTTGCCAACCCCCCCTCATTTTTTGTGCAGGCAGCCATGGGGGGCCGATGCCCACGGGATACTCTGGAACTCCACCCGCACCATCACCAACACCATCAATGAGTATCCGCTCTTCTCATTTCTCTGGGGGTGACCCCCCCCATGCCCATGTGCTCTCGCTCTTTGTTCAGGCGCTCTTCATCTTCCTCATGCTCTACATCCTGAAGGAATGGGGGGGCAATCTCCCTGAACGCAGCCGGTGGATCTGTCTGGGTGCAGCAGCCCTCACACTGGGCGTGATGCCGGGGGGGACGAATTCCTGGGATGTGCTCATCTATGCACCTTTGCTCCTTGCGGTGGGAGCTCTCGTCTGGTACCAGGCCAAAGATGCCGCGGTGCCCGACCCGTACCCCCCCTGGCGCCTCTTTCTTGTCTGCCCAATCGTCTCCATCCTTGCGTTTGCACCCTATTACCTGATGCTCACGACCCAGGGCATCGCCGGTATCGGCATCGTGCCGACTCCCTCATCGGTGCCGGAGTTTATGCTGGTCTATGGATTTTTCATTGTCGTCTTCTGGTGTGCCACGCTCCGCGACATCCGGGAGACGCCCTGTCTGCTCCTAGTGCTCGTGCCTTTGTGCTCACCGGGTATACAGCAGCAGGGCTTGCCGCGGTGCCGCTCGTGGCCCTTCTGCTGCGGCGCACCTTCCGTCCTGCGGAGGTGATCACCATCTTCGGGCTGGCGGTGCTGATCTTCACCGAACTCTTCTACTTCATTGACAGCATGGGTGACGTCTACTACCGGATGAATACCGTGTTCAAACTCGGCCTTGTCGCCTGGATGATGATGAGCACCGGTGCCTTCCTCTGGCTCGGGGAGTGGCTGACGCAGCACCTAAAAGACCGGTCCGCACCCACGTGGGCGGTCCGCGCCGGTGCCGGTGCGATTGTTCTCCTTCTCATCTGTGCACCGGTGCTGATTCCTGACTTAACCTACGGCTACGGCGGAAAGACACTGGACGGCCTTGCCTGGGTGGATAACTCTCATCCCGGTGACGCGGCCGCGGTGGCATATCTGTCGGCCTGCCGGGAAACGTCACCATCGTTGAGGCCGAGGGCGGGGATTATGCATACTTCTCCCGCATATCGTCGTTCACCGGCATCCCTGCAATCATCGGCATGCGTTTCACGAGATGATGTGGCGGGGGGGTATGATGCGGGTGTCTCGCAACGCATGGCCGATGTGCGGATGATCTATGAAGACCCTACCCGTTCGCCGTCCCTGCTTGCCACATACGGGGGGGTGGACTATCTGGTGCGGGGGGAGATACCGAAAACGAGCATTATACCGTCCAGCTTCCTGAGGATGTCCTGGAAGAAGTATTTTCAGAAAACGGGACCACAATATACCGCGTTCTGCCGCGTTCTGCCTGAATTCAGAAGGAATTTCGGGCACGCAGAAGTGGGTTTCAATAACCTTTATCCCCCCCCACTGTCGATATAATATGGCTGCATCAATCACGAACTGATGAGTGATGAGGGAGCAATACGCTACCACGTACGCCCGGGTAAAAGACCGGGAGTATTCTGTGCTCCTGAATGAGGTGAGTTATGTCAAAAGTATACGCAACATTTGAAGTTCCTGACGAGATCCAGAACAAAGCTCTTGAAGTTCTTGAGGTCTCCCGGGACACCGGTAAAATTAAGAAAGGATCAAACGAAGCAACAAAGGCTGTCGAGCGCGGAAACGCTGAACTCGTGCTTATCGGCGGCGACGTTGAGCCGGAAGAGATTGTGATGCACCTTCCTGCACTCTGCGAAGAAAAGCAGATTCCGTATCTGATCATCAATAAGCAGAATGATGTTGGCGCAGCAAGCGGACTCGATGTCGGCTCCGCAGCAGCAGCAATTGTCAAGGCAGGAAAAGCAAAGGATCTTCTTGTTGAGGTCGTTGGACAGATCTCAGAACTGAGAGAGTGAACTGACCTATGGCAGACGCAACGCCAGCAGAAGTCCTTGAGGTCATTGGCAGTACCGGTATGCATGGGGAAGCTATGCAGGTGAAGTGCCGTATCCTCGAAGGAAACAATAAAGGCCGTATCATCAGCCGCAACACGGTTGGACCTATCCGTGAAGGCGATGTCATCATGCTCCTTGAAACCGAGCGTGAAGCAAAGAAACTCTCAAGAAGGTGAAGTGAATGGTTGAGCATCATATCTGTACGTTCTGCGGGGGGGAACCGCTGGAACCCGGTACCGGGAAGATGTTTGTCCGCAAGGACGGATCCATCTCCTATTTCTGCAGCCAGAAATGTCAGAACAACCAGCGTCTCGGGCGTGTCCCCCGGCGTGTTGTCTGGACCAAAGCAGGCCGCAAAGCACTCGGAAAGGAGTAATCCTTTATGGATCGCACCTTTTTAATGATCAAACCCGACGCGTCCAGCGTGGCCTTGTCGGTGAGATCATTGCCCGGTTTGAGAAGAAAGGCCTGAAGATGGTCGCTGGGAAGTTTGAGACTCTCCCGGAAGACCGTGTGATGGAGCACTATGCCGAGCACACCGAAAAACCATTCTTTGCAGGTCTGAAGGCCTATATCACGAGCGGACCCTGTTTCCTCATGGTATGGGAAGGCAAAAATATCGTTGCCATCACCCGGCAGATGATCGGGGGGGCAACGAATCCTGCAGAGGCAGCACCCGGTACGATCCGTGGTGACTGTGCAATGGAAATCGGGATGAACGTCATCCACGGCTCTGACTCCGATGAGACAGCAGCCCGCGAGATTGCGATTCATTTTGCACCGGAAGAACTGAACGCATACACACGAATTGACGAAGCATACCTCTACGAATAATCGTAGAGGCAGCCAATTCTTCTTTTTTACGACATTTTGCGGACCGCCCTTCCTTCGGGTAGGTATAAAACAACAAACTTAAATGAGGACACGAATGAAATTTACTGCTGATAACCGGAGGGTGTTGTACTATCATGTCTGAATTATTACTACGGGGGGGAATGATTCTTGTCGGGGGAGCCATCGTTCTTGCAGGTACGCTGATCGCAGCCGAAATTTTAGGATATCCCATACCATTTGCAGGGCCGCTTCTTCTCGTCTGTGGCGCACTCATCATTGTCGGCGTGTATGTCGTGAACAAGGGTGCTATTGAGGAGGCATCCGGGGGGGCGCTGATGAATGAGGAGGCCTTTCGCATCTGTTGTGTGCAGGCAGAAAGTCTCCCGGACGCTCCGGAAATAAACCTCCCGCGGGCAAAAGAATATGCTTTGGAAGCCCGGAAGCAGGGCGCCTCCCTTATCGTATTTCCCGAACAGTATCCGACCGGATGGGACCCGCAGGGAACAACGTTCACCGATGACGGTGGGGGGGTGTCATCTGCCAGGGCTGGTCTGCCATTGCAAAGGAGGCGGGCATTCATGTGCTGGGTTCCTATCGCAAAGAAACGGATAGCCTGCCGCAGAATGTCGCCGCAGTCTTCGCACCGGACGGCAGATGCATTGCAGAGTATGCCAAGATGCACCTCTTCTCACCGGGGGAGAGGATGCATCCTTCCTGCCGGGAGATACACTTGGGATATTCAGGCTCGGGAACGTCCGGTTTGGTATTGCCATCTGCTATGACCTGCGGTTTGCCGACCTCTTCGGTGCCTATGCACGGGCGGGCTGTGCAGCGGTGATCGTGCCTGCCGCCTGGCCCTGTGCCCGACTGAAACACTGGGACCTCTTTCTCCATGCCCGTGCCCTTGAAAACCAGATGTACGTGATGGGCATTAATCCTGCAAAAGATTCTGCGGGAGGGGGGGAATACTGCGGTGGGACTACCATTGTTGACCCGCAGGGGGGGGAGACGGTCGTCCGGGCAGAGGGTGCCGGCTGCAGCCTTGTCTGTGCGGACATCGACCTGCCGTGGTCCGGGCAGCGCGTGCTGCATTTCCGGTAGGTGCAGACCGGCGCGAGGAGCTGTATTCTTCTCTCTGAACGGTATGGGAAGGGAAGTATCTATACCTACCGCGGGCACTAACCTATACTCTATGTATCGTCTTGTCTGCATAGCTGTGGGAGAGAATATTCACCAGATGACATCATCTACCACTGCCGTGAATGCGGCCACCTGCTTACGGTAAAATACGACCTAGATAGTTTGAATATATCACGTGCCGAGTGGAATCGCCGCCCCCCCTGAACCTCTGGCGCTACCGGGAACTCTTACCGGTGACCGGTGACCCCCCCGTCACCCTACAGGAAGGAGGCACCCCCCCTCTCTATCACATGAAGAGACTCGGTGAGGAACTCGGTCTGAAGCACCTGTATGCCAAGCACGAGGGAATGAACCCCCCCTCGGGATCGTTCAAGGACCGCGGGATGACCGTCGGTGTCTCCATGGCCATGCAGCTGGGGATGAAGACGGTTGCCTGTGCGTCAACCGGCAATACCTCGGCCGCCCTTGCTGTCTATGCAGCAAAGGCGGGGGGGATTCCCGCGGTTGTCCTGCTCCCGCGGGGGGGAATGTGGCACTGGGCAAGGTGGCACAGGCACTGATGCACGGTGCAAAGGTCATTGCCATCCGTGACAACTTTGACCGTGCCCTTGAGATGGTGCACGATCTCTGCATCTCCGAAGGTCTCTATCTCTTAAACTCGGTCAACCCCTACCGGCTGGAAGGGCAGAAGACCATCGGGTTTGAAGTCGTGGACCAGCTGGGCGATGTCCCTGACCGGATTGTCCTCCCGGTAGGGAATGCGGGCAATATCTCCGCGGTGCACAAGGGTCTGGGCGAGTTCATCGAACTGGGCTTCGCTGACCGGATGCCGATGATGACGGGTATTCAGGCGGCAGGGTCTCAGCCGGTTGTCGAGGCCATCTCCGGCAATCTGCCGGAAGTGATTCCGTTCAAATCACCGGAGACGGTGGCGACGGCCATCCGTATCGGTGCACCGGTCAATGCGGAGAAGGCATTGCGTGCCATCCGCCAGACCGGTGGTACCGCTGAGTCCGTCACCGATGAGGAAATCCTCTCAATGCAGCGTGACCTGGCCCGCAAGGAGGGTATCGGTGTTGAACCTGCTTCTGCAGCGTCGGTGGCAGGCATCAAAAAACTGGTAGAAGAAGGACGCATCGACCCTGACGAACGGATTGTGTGTGTGGTGACCGGGCACCTCCTGAAAGACCCGGAGACGGTGATCCGCCAATGCAGCCCCCCCCATAGAGATAGACGCAGATATTCAGTCGCTCTTATCTGTCTTGCGCTGATCCTCTGTGTAAGCAGTGTGTCCGCTCTCTCGGCCAATTATACGGTCGCAGAGAACGGCACTGCATATACCGCGGAGATCGAAGTGCTGCAGACAGAGAAGTATACCTTCACCGAGCCCGGGGGGGTAATGGGTGAACCGGTGCGGATTACGGTGTCGAATATCACGGTCTTCAATGAGACCGGCCCGGTGAACTTCACCGGCGAGGACTCCGGCACGATAGAATTTCCCAAAGGCAATTACACCGTCCGCTATACCGCACCCCCCCAGAAGGCGAACGAATTCATGGTGGTCCTGTCCGATGCCGCAAATATCACCATCTCACTGCCAAAACAGTATCAGGTGGAAAACCCACTGCTGGGATCGGTGAGCACAGGCGGCGTGGTTAATACGACCGGAAACGGCACGACGATCTTCTGGGAGGAGGAACGGAGTGCGCAGGTCCGCTATTATGACGCCTTTCAGGAGCAGGCGCTCATCATCTTCGGGACATTCTGGATTGGTCTCGTGGTGATCTTTCTGGTGCCCTACCTGATCGTCCGCCGGAAGAAAGAGTAACCTCCCGGACGCATGACGGCACCCTCTTATATCTGGCAGATAATATCTGCCATATCAGAGGGGAACTAAGAATGCGAATACAACTGATTATTTTTGCGTGTCTTATCGGCCTTGTCGGTATCTGTGCGATGCCGGTCGGGGCATCCGTTGTGGATGTTCCACAGGGGTCGACCATTTTTGTCGGGGAAGAAGGACTGGTTTTGCAGCCGGGGGGGGTTCTGGCGGCCAACGATACCCAGGTGGCATGGTACCCGTCGGGGACGACCGTCACCGCCACGAGTGTGCCGGAGATCACGGTGACGGTGATTCCGTCTTCGTTTGACGTGACACCGGTGCAGTTCAGCGGACGGAGCGGCGGCTGGTACTCCTATCCGAACGGGGGGGTGGCAGAAGCAACGCCCCATCTGGCGTTTCTGGTGGACCAGCCGGAAGCACAGGTAAAACTCTGGGTATACACCAGGGAAGGGGGCAAGGACGGCACCGATTATAAGACCATCCGGGGCGTGAAGCTCGGCTTCCGCATGGAGACCAACCTCTACCCAATCTTTAACCGGCCGGGTGTCAGCGCCGGGGAACCGGGTATAGATATCTATGTGGTAGCTCCCGGCGGCTCGACCTATTCCGCACTCTACGATGATGCAACGCCACCGCATGCGGTCCCCATTACCAATCAGCACCCGCAGACCTCCGTTGCCTATGTGCCGGTTGAATCCGGTGCCAGCTGTGTCTGGGACACCGGCAATACCGAGTACGGGGGGGCAGGTATGTATACCTACTACGCCTATGCCGATGTGAACGGGCTGAAAAATGTGATGGGAAAGATTCAGGGCGACACCTTCAGCCTGCTTGCGACAGCAACGGAATCTCCCGGGACAACGCCAACACCAGAAGCTCCAGACCTGATCACCGGCACGGGAACGGTCGCCCTTGACACCACCAGCGGCGGCATTGTAGAGACGGACACCCTGCTGAAAGACCGGTTGGGCCGGGCATATGTCTCGGTGGAGAAGGGGGGGACACGGGCCCTGAACGACAAGGCGCAGGCCCTCACGTCCCTTTCCCTCTATGCAGTGGACAACTCGCAGAATGCCGGCCCGTCCCCGGAAGGGCAGAATCAACTGGCCACATACCAGATCGGTCCGGAAGGGTCAACATTCTTCCCGTCTGCAGAACTGGGCATTCGCATCAGTGACAACTCCCTCTTCCACACTATCTACCGGTGGAATGAGCAGGCAGGCAAGTGGTATGCCATTGATGCAGAGACGGACAATGATGACGGCTACCTGAAGGCGGCGATCACCAAAACCGGGTTCTATATGATGACCTATCCGGCAGGACCGGTCACCGAACCGACGGCAGAGCCGACCGTCCTGCCAACGGCTCCGGCAACAACGGTGCCGACAGAGATTCCGACTCCCATCCCCACGCAGACGCCTCTCGGGTTTCTGGGAATTCTGGCAGGATGCGGGGGGGCATGCGCTCTTCTGAGGAAGAGATAACCCAATTCAAATATTCCTTTTTTGCAGGATTTAAAAAAAGGTGAACGTCCACCGATGGTGGAATTATTCGTTCCGTTCGATATCGATGCCGTATTTTTTGGCGTTTGCGTCAGCAATTGCCTGAATCTTTGCAATCTCTTCGGTGACTGCCTGTGGCTTGAAGAGGTGGCGGAACCGCTTCTGTGCCTTCAGATAGGTTTCAACCGGAATACGGCGCACCTTCTTTGCCGCGGTCAGCTCGCCGTTCTCCATCTCATAGTTGACCCAGAGACCACACTCGATTGCCTGTTTGGCGATTTCAATCGTCTTTGAACCGTCAAAGCCCCCCCAGCCGGTGCTGCACGGGGGGGTATGCACCTGGATATAGCAGGCGCCCGGAGTGTTGACCGCTTTTTCGACCTTCTTCATGACGTCCATCGGGTAGGCAACCGATGCCGTTGCGACATAGGATGCCCCGTGAGCGTTGAGAATTTGGGGGGGGAGATCTTTTTTCGGGAGGGAGTTGCCCGTTGATAACCTGCCGGCAGGCGATGTCGTGGTGCTCGCGTCATACGGCGTGGCACCGGACCGCTGGATACCGGTGTTCATGTAGGCCTCGTTGTCGTAGCAGATGTAGGTGATGTCATGCCCGCGTTCAAAGGCACCGGATATGCAGAGCATCCCGATGTCAAAGGTGGCGCCGTCACCACAGATACAGACGACCTTCTCGGTCCGGTTGTTGTGCTTTAAGGAAGCCTCAACACCGGATGCGACGGCTGCCGCGTTCTCGAAGAGGGAATGGATCCAGGGAACCTTCCATGCCGTCTCCGGGTAGGGCGTGGAGAATACCTCCATGCACCCGGTTGACGCGACGACGATGACGTTCTCGCCGGTCCCTTTCAGGATGAGCCGGGCAAGCAGTGCCGGGCCGCATCCACCGCAGGCACGGTGGCCGCAGTCAAAGAGTTCCAGTGATTTGTCGACCATTTCAAAGCACCTCCGTTCTCAGACCATAGAACGTATTCCCGACACCCTTCTCTGCGAGTGCGGCAATGGCACGGATATCTTTTTTCCGGATATCTCTGCCACCGAGACCGAGAACATAGCTGTATACGTCAATGCCGGTGCCTGTGACGGCGTCTTTTACTTCAGGACCGACAGCGCCCTTCATAGCGGAGCCAAGAGAGATGTTCTTCTCCAGTACGGCAACTTTCGGAACGCCAGCGAGTGCCCGTGCAATCTCTGTTGCCGGGAACGGACGGAAGGTCCGTATCTTGACGAGGCCCGCTTTGATACCGTCTGCACGCATCTCGTCGATGGCGTCTTTTACGGTGCCACACAGGGAGCCAAGGGCAACGAATGCGACATCCGCGTCGTCCATGCGATAGCTCTCGGTGTGACCGGAGTAGTCGCGTCCGAACATCTCGCCGAACTCCTTGCCTGCCGCACTGATGGCTGCACCGGCACGCTGCAGGGCCTGATCCGTCTCATGCCTGAACTCCATGTAGTAGTCCGGGGGGGGTGCATACATGCCCATGGAGATGGGTGCCTTTGCATCGAGTTTGTTGTAGGGCACATAGGGCGGCAGGAATGCATCAATCTCTTCCTGCGTCGGGATGTCCACCGGTTCATAGGTATGCGAGAGGATGAATCCGTCAAAGCAGACAAATCCCGGAAGCAGGACATCGTGCTGTTCTGCTGCCTTGTAGGCGATGAAGTGCTGGTCCGTCATCTCCTGGACGTCTTCACCGTAGAGGTGGAACCATCCGGCATCCCTGAGGGAGATGGAGTCCTGCTGGTCATTCCATATGGAGAGTGGTGCGCCGAGTGCACGGTTTGCAATCGACATGACAATCGGCTGGCGCATGCCTGCCACATTGAAGACCACTTCTGCCATGAGCATGAGCCCCCCCTGGGATGAGGTGGCCGAGTAGACACGGGAACCTGCGGCGGATGATCCGAGGCAGACGGAGAGTGCGGAGAGTTCTGACTCCACGCACAGATATTCTGCGTCCAGTTCGCCGTCAGCGACCATCTCTGCGAGGCGTTCGACGATATGGGTCTGGGGGGTGATTGGGTATGCGGAGACGACCTCGGGCCGGCAGAGTTTAGCTGCTTCTGCAACGGCGTGAGATCCCTCCATTATCTGCATCATTTATTTTTCCTCCTGAATCATGGTGATCGCTTCTGCACGGCATTCTCTGGCGCAGACGCCGCAGCCCTTGCAGAAGTCAAGGTCAAAGAGGATCTGGCCATCCTTATCACTGACTGCGGTCTCCGGGCAGATGAGTACGCAGGTGCCGCAGAGAATGCATTTCTCCATGTCGACGACCGGCATGAAGACACGCCACGATCCGGTTTTATTGTCCTGTGCCCTGCCGGGAGCGGCAGCGCATCCGATACGAAGTGCCATGTTACTGCCCCCCCTCCTTTACGAGTTCATATGCGCGGCGTGCCGCTGCGATATTCTTCTCGGCAAGAGAGCCGGAGAAGCGCTCCCGGAGTGCCTCTTCCAGTGATTCCAGTTCGATTTCACCGGTGGCAGCGGCAAATGCGCCCATGAGGGTGGTATTGGTGATCGGCAGGCCGAGGATCTCCAGTGCGAGGGAGGTGGCGTCGATGGTGATGAGTTTCACTCCCTCAGGCACACCCTCGAAATTCCCGTTCTCGGTGTTAACGAGCGCGATGCCGCCTGCTTTCAGCCCGCTGAAGACATCAACATCGGCAATGAGCGAACTGTCCTGCACAACGATATAGTCAGGTTCGTATATCTGGCTGCGAAGGCGAACTTTCTCGTCACTGAAGCGGACGAATGCCTGCACCGGTGCTCCACGCCGTTCGACACCGAATGCGGGAAACGCCTGTGAGTAGACGCCGCTTTTGAAGGCAGCGGTTGCAATGAGTTCTGCTGCGGTCACAGACCCCCCCTGCCCTCCTCTTCCATGGATTCGTAGTTCTCTCAAAAAATCCCCATATATCTTACATGATTAATAGATAAGAATTTTTGGACCTGGCACACCAGACATTTCCCACGGGAGGGAATTGCCCGCCGGTTCTTCTGCATTTGTCGAAATGGGAAGAACAGCGCAGGGAGACACGCGGAATTGTGCTGCCAGAGAGACCATATGTTTCTGTCGGATTTCTGCGGAAGTGCAGTCCGATTCCGGCCGATTTGTGAGGAAAATCGGGCCGGAACGGGCTTTTGCTTCGGATACTCCGGCCGAGTATGGGAACAAAAAGGGGGGGTGACGGGATGCCGGGGGTATGCCGGTGTTACCGGCGGGGGGGCGGGGGGGTGATATTGACACAGATGTTGCAGGGCGCTGTCGATGAGAGCCAGTAACCCACCCCCCGGTTCAAGCACGGATGCCTGACGGTATACATGCTCCCCGGTGCTGTAGCAATAGGTCTGATCCAAAAGGGCACCGTGGTTGGCATAGATACTTCCGGTCTGAGTTGCAAGGCCAACGCCTCCGATCAGGTTCCAGCCGGGGGGGGAGAGATTTTTCTCGTACTGAGTCAGGGGGGGAACGCCGGAGAATGCAATTTCCCCCCCGTCCGCGAATGCACCGATCCAGTATCCCTCTCCCGGCACAATATCCGTGAGTGGGACTTTCTTGTATGTGCCGGTTGTGGTGTTGTAGGCATAGGCATCTTCGTAGAGGAAGCCGGTCGCGTGATCACGGGAGTGTCTACCGGTGTTGATATGAGGTTCCAGCCGGAAGAGATGGGGGAGTGTAACACATGGGGATGAATGGGGTTCATCTCCTGCCTCAAGAAGGGTGAAGGTCTGTGTTGTATTTTTGGTGGTCGCACCAATCCATTCCACGGTGACGACATAATCGTCAGGAGTATAAGTGGATGTGTCAAGAATGAAACCCCCCCACGTGTTCTCTGCGTCTGCCCTTCCTTTGGTTACAAGTGCTGTCCCGCATGAACCGGGGGGGACGGTAGTGCCATCTGTTGTGGCAAACTCTACAAGCAGGCGGTCACCTGCGGCGAGGTTGGTGGTGCCGCCGATAATAATAGTCTCCCCCCCGACGTGTCGTTCGCCGATTATATCAATCATGATCCAAGGATCCTCAATAATGAAGGTGAGTTCGTAGCAGGTGTCGTCAATGTCCGGGTTGTTCATTGCGGTGACAAGTGCGTCTGCTGTGTTTGATCCCTGAAGGCTGCCGGGGGGGCCATCAAGGATGAACACCGCCGGCAGGTTTCCGGCTGGATCCACGAGTGCAGCGTCGAGAACCGGGCGGACAACCGCGGTCTGGCCTGCGGCGGGATTGTTGTCCTGAGGAGCAAGATCAAAGAGATCGTCGTACATCGGGTGCTGCACAACGACGGAGTAGCATCCTGTGGGTAAATTTTCTGTGTTTGCGAACCGGCATTCGAATGTACCGGTTCCCTCAACGGTCTCGGTGATATGGAATGCACTGTTATTGCCGAGAACCCAGATTGCTACGCCCTGTACGGGGTCACCGGTTGCGTCCCGCTGATAAAGAGGTCATTACCCTTTGCAATCGTTGCCGGAGAAGCGGTGGCGGTGACAAAGGGCTCTTTGATTGCAAGATATGCAGTATCATAGATTGCGTCCTGTGTGTCCAGGTCATCTCTGTTGGTTGCGGTGGAAACGGCATAGATGGAGTAGGTGCCTGCATCAAGGTGCTCACCCTTGGTGTTCCATCGGTATTCCCATGTGCCGTCCGACCCCACAGTCTCACCTCTCCAGGCTGCAAGTGAGTCCAGCTGACCGTCCGGATAGAACGGGCTGACAGATGCGCCATCTGCATCTGTTGCGGAGTTCACTCCATCATGTATGTCATGAAAGGATCCTCCTTTGGAAGGCAAATTTGGGCCGGTGATAAAAAGCCAGGTGTAGTCGCTGTCAGTGTTTGTGCCAGAGAGGACAATCTCTTCACCCATGTAATAAAGGCCATCACCGGGTGTGCCTATTGTGATGCCACCTTTTTCAACATTTATCCGGGTGGTGTCAGATGTGGGGTTGTTTGCAACAACTGCGACGGGTGGAACGGCGAGTGCATTGCCGGGGGGGAAGTAGTCGGCCCGGATGGTGTAGGTATAGTCCCTTGTGGTCTCATCGGTATCAAAACCAACCGTGCGGCGGCCTAAACCGGAGAGTTTGACCATGGCAAAGCAGGCGCCGGTTGCCGGGGGGGCATTCTGGCAGACATCATCCTCAACTGCCTGTCCTGTACGGAACTGGTAGAGTGCGGCGTTATCGCCGGCAGCGGTGCCCGCTAAGTAGACCTTGTCCTGATTTGGTTTGATGGAGGGAATAGTGTCAGGTGCGGTGACACTGCTGGTGCCTTCTACCCAGAGGACATAATACTTGTCAGGGCGTCCGGTGATGGTGACGGAAAAATCGTTTTTGCGGACAACGACGTCCTTGTTTGTCTCAATCATCACATCATCTTTGTCGACATCAAGAGTGTAGACCCTGGACTTGGTGCAACCGGTCACCGTCCCTACGTTATCCTTTGCACCGTTCAGGTTGACCTGTGCATAGAACGAATAGACACCGGTCTTGTATTCTGGCCGATCAAGTGCCCAGTTTGCGTTGAGTACAGCATCAAGCTGTGGAACACCAGGCAGGTAGAACTGTGAGGTGGTTGGAGTGAGGTTTGTCAGTGGGCAGGAGGTCACCGCACCATTATCGGCATAGAGTGCAGTGAAGACGGCTCCCTCTTCATCAACGACAACGACATTGATGTCCGTGCTCTGTTCTGCATTAATCGAGCGCTGGTTAATAACCTGATACAGGTTGCTGTCAACACGGAAGGTCATGTATGTGTCTGTTTTAATTACCTCCCCCATTGGTCAGATCCTCTCCGGTGTTGGCATTGAAAACCTTAACATCAATTGCGGGCATCTGAACATTGATTATCGCCGTGGCAGTTGCAGGGTTGACTGTCCAGTCCACTTCGTACCAGTAACCCGTGCGTGTCTGGAAGGTTGATGGGGGGGAAATCACTTCGTTACCGGGACCTTGGGTGGTATAGGATGCGGATGGTGAAGCGATCCTTGGGTCGTCACCGGGTGCAAACCACATAAGTCCGGCCGGATATGCATCAGGTCCGGTGAAGGTGAGGCCTTCCTCACCAACCAATACTACTCCTGCCTGGGGGGGCACAACGGTTAGATCTGCTGCTGCTGCAGGTGTGATTCCCGCCACTCCGATGATAAGAATGGCCATTAACACTATGCGCAATGTCTTCATTTGAACTCACAACAGTTTGAGATCTGAGTGCCATGAACGATAAGTATTACTATGAGTTTACCTATTGCAGCCCCAATTTGATCAGATATACGCATTTGATAAAAATCTATATACAAAATGAATGGTTGGCGTTTTTTCAACAATGATTCCAGAATTTCGGAATCCTTCACCGGTCACCTGCGTGACCTAGCGAGCGGGGGGGCAAGTGCTGTTGTCTGGTATTCCAACAGATACCGTGAACAAAAAAAGGGGGGGTGACGGGATGCCGGTGATTATGCCGGTGCTACCGGCGGGGGGGTGATATTGACAGAGATATTGCAGGGGGGGCTGTCGATGAGAGCCAGTAACCCACACCCGGTTCAAGGACGGATGCCTGACGATATGCATGCTCCCCCGGTGCTGTAGCAATATGCCTGACCCGGATGGGCGGCTCCGTGGTTGGCACGGATGTTTCCGGTTTGGGTGGCAATGCCGACGCCTCCGATCAGGTTCCAGCCGGTGGAAAGATCTTTCTGATACTCGGTCAGGGGGGGAACGCCGGTGAAGGTCATCTCTCCATCCGTGAACGCACCCACCCAGTAGCCTTCTCCCGGAACGATCTCTGCGAGCGGGACGGATTCGTAGGCATTGGTCGTGGTGTTGTAGGCATAGGCATTCCCGTAGAGGAAGCAGGTGGCATTGATGGCGGGGGGGGTGTCCACCGGGGGGGTTGAGATGAGGTTCCAGCCGGGGGAGACGGAGCGAATATAGGTCGGCTGCGGGGTTGGATCCGGATTGGGTGCTGCGGGCAGGACGTTGAATATCCGGGTTGCAGTCTGATCAGGCACAATACCTTCTACCTTGACAATGTACTCGTCTGGGACGTAGGAAGATGTGTTAACCGTGAAATCCCAGACGTTCACGCCTTCGGTCTCCCCCCCTGCGGTAACAAAAACGATCCCGGATGAACCTATAAATTCACTTGATGCGTCGTCTCGGTCGGTTTGAATGAGGATGAGGCAACATCCATAATCAGTCTGTCACCAACGGCGAGATTGGTGGTGCCGGTGAGGTGAAAGATATCTCCGACATACCGGTCGTCGATTGCATCAATCATGATCCATGGTTCCTCAACCATGAAAGTAAGCCTGAAACAGGTGTCGTCAATCTCCGGGTTGTTCATTGCGCTGACAAGTGCTGTGTATGCATTAGATCCCTGGAGACTACCAGTTCCTTCTATAAGGAATGCAGGTGGGAAGAGTCCGGTAGAACCAACGAGTGAAGCATCAAGAATCGGGCGGACAACAGCGGCCTGGCCTGGTGCAGGATTGCCTGCCTGGGGGACGAGGTCAAACCTGTCGTTCTGCATCGGGTGCTGCACCACAACGAAGTACTGACCGGGTGCAAGGCTTGCCGTGTCCCCGAACCGGTAGTCGAACGCACCGCTCTCATCAACGGTTTCGGTGGCATAGGACGCACAGTCCCTGCCGAGGATCCAAAGTGCCACGCCTGCGGCGGGATTATCCTCTGCGGTACCGGTGATGGAGAGGTCATCACCCTGTGCAATGATTGCAGAGGATGTGCCTGCGGTAACAAACTGCATCTCAGGGTCAACAAATACAGGTGGCTGAATGAGGAACTCGTTGCCGGGCCAGACCTTGCCGTCCTTATCCAACTGACGCAGACGGAAGAGAGTGACATCGGAGACCGGTGCGGCATTGGGCACCTTTCCGGCCAAGGTGTAGTCAACCGTCACCTCATTCCTGGGTATGAGAGATCCCATCCAAAGTGGCGCACATACTGGCTGCTGCTCTGTTTTGGTATGCCCTGTCTATTCACCAGGATGGCATAATCCCATTCCGGGTCCTCAAGCTCGGTGTATGCCTCAAGCTCTTCGGCTGGATTAAAAGTACCTGTATCTCCGCTGCCGGTCAGTTTGACGATGACGTGCACGGTGACCGGATCACCGGGTGCGAGGTTCCCGGATGGGTCAACGTCTGCAACGGTCTCAACAAAATCCGCTGCTGCAGCACCCTGCACGATGCAGAGCGCGAGCATTATGGAAAGGAGTAGTATGATTCCCTGTTTCATGGTATATTTCACCTGACAATCTGATTATCATTCAGGGAGGGACACAATCCCGTCCTCGTCGAACATGGATGAACGACTTTGGACGTGACAGCGTCCCCCCCCTTTGTTTTGCAATGAATTATCTGTTCGTTCATAGATATGCGGTGCGTCACGATTGGTTGCCGGAGTGAGCAATAGCTACCGCCTTTGCGTATTTGGTCATATCGTCACGGGGGGGATAAGACCAATGATCAGATTTCTCTCCCTCACATACCAATCCCGGTAAAGACGATGATTCTCGCTGTTGTGGCTGCTATCCTGAGGAAGAGAATGGTCATCGCGTGCGGCAGACATTCGTAGTGACGCACGCCTGTTGAGAAGTGAGGGGGGGGAAAAAGCGATAAGCTTTACTACCCGAATCCATTTAATATCCTTAATTTGGGAGATAATACACATATATTCGGAAAGTTTATTAATCAATAGGACTTACGCAGTTGTTCGTTGAAAAAAATTAATCAAATCTTATCTGTTGTAAATTATTCATTCTGTGTCTCATAGCGTCACGTATTGGCTGCTCTTTTTGCTCATGTAATGAGATATTATGTTTAATTCTGATCCACTCCATCCTAACAACAGCTCTGATTGAAAGAAGAATATGTCCCATTTGAGCATTTGCCTTCCTTGCCTGACAGGATTTTACGCCGCAATATTGCTTCAGATTTCTATGATATAGCTCAATTTTAAAAGCTATACTGGAGATTTCATTTCTTTCCTCTTCAGACATCTCCAAAAAGTCAGTAGCCCAAAACTGGATTCCATTTCCATCATTATCACGGTGAAAAACTCGAACAATTCCAACTCCTTTTAGCCTGACATTAATTCCCCCCCGCCAGGAATTGGAAATTCATGAATCTGACAATAATTTGTCTCTTCAGTTTTTACCATCCTGTTTTTCTTTAATCTTGTCAGGAAATGCCATCCTAGCTTTTTAACAAGCATGAGATTTCCCATGCTTGAATACCATGAATCAAACAGAACAAATTCAGGAGAAAAACCTCTTTCTTTTGCT
>NZ_BBBG01000027.1 GCF_001315945.1 Methanogenium cariaci JCM 10550
TAGGACACCTCATCGATATCCATCACCTCCGCATCCGTCATCACCGCCTCGTTTAACCGGTTCACACATGCGGCCGCCGTCGCAGGGGGGGTTGCTGCAAAGACACCGGAGTACATCTTCACCCCGGAGGGCACGCCGAGGATAGCCACCATGTCACCGACAACCGCAAAGATGTCACGGGCCGTTCCGTCCCCCCCGCCACAGAAGAGGATCAGCCCGCAGCCCCCCCGGTCGGCAAACACCCGACAGGCTCGGCGGGTGTCCTCTGCGCTGGTCTCTGTCTCTTCCGGGACATAGACCGTCTCCGCCGGAAGACCTGCCTCCGCAAGCAGGCTCTCCCCCCCATCGGCCCACCTGCGGTGAGAAACGTATGCATGCCCGGTGTAATGAGGGAGAGCAGTGTGCGGGCCCGGTCCGGTGCGACCGGAACTGCCCCCCCCGCAGTCTTGCCTCCTCTACCACATTGTCCGTCCCTTTCAGTCCGACAGCCCCCCCCATCCCTGCGACCGGGTTTACGACAAAGCCAATCAACATCAGTGAATCGCCGGGAGATCTTTGAGTGATGCGGCAATAAGCTCTGCGGGATACTCATAGTCCGGCAGAGCACCGGCGAAGTATGCCTCATACGAGGAGAGGTCGAAGTTGCCGTGGCCGGAACAGTTGAAGACGATCGTCTTCGCCTCACCCGTCCGGGTGCACTCACTGGCCACATCCATCACCGTCTTGATCGCATGGGCGGACTCCGGCGCCACGATAATCCCTTCCGAGCGACAGAACGCGACCGCTGCGGCGAATACCTCGTTCTGGTGGCAGGAGACCGAGTCGACAAGACCTTCGTGGTGCAGCAGGGATACGAGGGGCGCCATGCCGTGATAGCGCAGACCACCCGCATGGATGGAGGGCGGGACAAAACCGTGACCGAGGGTGTACATCTGCATAATCGGTGTGTAACCTGACACGTCACCGAAGTCATAGGCATAGAGACCTTTGGTGAGGGTAGGACAGGCCGAGGGTTCGGTGGCAATAAACTGACAGTCAGGCATTCGCCCTGCAAGTCTTTCCCGCATAAACGGGAACGCGAGGCCCGCAAAGTTAGACCCGCCACCGGCACAGCCGACGACAACGTCTGCGGTCTCCTCGCCTGCCATCTTCAGCTGTTCCAGTGTCTCCAGACCGATCACCGACTGGTGCAGACAGACATGGTTTAAGACCGACCCGAGGGTGTAGTTGGTGTTCGCATGCGAGGCCGCATCCTCGACCGCCTCGGATATCGCCATCCCCCCCAGGGAACCGGAAGTCTCCGGGTCCAGTCCCAGCATTGCCCGCCCGGCATTGGTCTCCGACGACGGGGACGCGACACAGTCAGCCCCCCCCAACACTGCATCATCATCTTGCGATAGGGCTTCTGGTCATAACTGCCCCGGACCATGTAGACCTTGCACTCCATGTCAAAGAGCTGGGTCGCAAAGGCAAGGGAGGAACCCCATTGCCCGGCACCCGTCTCGGTGGCAATTCGCTCGATGCCGTCCTTCATATTGTAGTAGGCCTGGGCAATCGCCGTATTCGGTTTGTGTGAACCGGGCGGGCTGACCCCTTCGTATTTGTAGAAAATTTTCGCAGGCGTCTTCAGGAGTTTCTCCAGCCGCCGGGCACGGTAGAGGGGGGGAGATGGTCTCCAGAGAGTGAGGATGTCCCGCACTTCAGGGGGGGGATATCGATGTAGCGTTTGGTCGACACCTCCTGTCGGATGAGCTCCTTTGCAAATATCGGGGGGGCCAGATCGGCCGGGCCAATCGGCGTTTTTGTCTGCGGATTATAGGACGGTGAAAGGGGGGGCACGGGCAGGTCGGCCTGGATATTATACCATTGTCTCGGCAGATCATTCTCGTCGAGAATGTACTTCGTCTCCATACAACACCAGTATGCGAAAGTACATATTTATACATTGTTGTCGCGCCATGTGCATCGGAACAGACAACACCGAAAAAAAGAGGCGCCGGATTACCGGCGGCGGAGAAGGGCAAGGCTACCGAGGATGCCAAGGGCACTGATAACCGGAACCAGTCCCACAGGGGGGGTTGTGGTTGGCACCGGGGCAGCACCGGTTTCGGTGGGTGTCACGTCACCGGCCACAGGGCTGATGTCGGGATCGTTTCGGCAGTGGCTACCGGCGTGGGTGTTGGCATTCCCGTGTCATCACCGGAATCATCGGAGGATTCCGCTCCTGATTCAATCCCGGTCACGGGTTTGACAACAGACGTGCCAATGCCGGAGACGGGGGGGGAGTGGTCGACACAGAGGTGGAGGTCGTTTCCGCTCCACTCGGGTCATCTCCCCCCCCGCTCTTCAGCCCAGAACGGTGCAAGGAACATCACATCGCTGAAGACGCCGGGTTCATCACCAGCCAGATTGACCGGCACCTGCATTGTTCCGATGGTCATCAAAACCGGATCATTGGTGACCGCATTGAACTGCCAGTCCTGCCAGGGAGTCGTCGCATTCACCGTCCACTGTGGATAGAGACCCGCACCGGTAACCGGTGGGAAGCCGTAAATGTAGTCATAGGTGATGTCCACAGTCGTGTTGAACCCGCCCAGACCGGCGACACCAACTGGACAGCCGCCCATATGGTGCCACGGTTGTGGGTCCGGCAGTGCCGGGGCCCAGGAGCCGGACATGCTGTAGACAACAAAGGGACCGTCACCGGATATATCCGCTGCGATTTGCCCCGCTTCGTCAAGGAAGGTCCCGTCAAATATATTCCCGGAGGAGTTCGGAAGAACCACAATGCCCCCATCCACTTTGGCAAAGACAAATTCGTTGTTACATGAGCCGGTCGGGTCGGTGAGGAGGACATCCAATAGTGACATGTCCAGTGTGATAACCGGTATGTCACCTGACATGTGGTCATTGAGTGCATCGCCGCCACAGAGGATCGAAGCCAGCTGATTATCCCTGAATTTAACAAAAGAAATTTCAAGATTGTCAGAATTGCTGAGGAGCACACCCACGGTGTTGTTGGAACAGGTGACTGTCCTGACTGCTCCGCCGTCTGCACCAAAGATGAAGAGACCCGCTGCATCGTTGTTGTCAGCAGCAATTCTCTGCAGAGTCAGACGTTCGTCTCCATACGGTGCTGCAGGATGCACAAAACCGGTTGCATTAACCGCTTTCCACGGACTGATGACACAGACACCCTGGTTGTCGTTTGAGTCTGCGGTGACATCTTTAGCTGCAATGGACGGGGAGAGCACCAAAAGACCGGTTCCGCCGTTGGTGTCTGCGGAGACATTTGCAACAGAGAGTCCGGCATTCGTCAGGTAATGGGTGAGGGCAAGTTCGATGATCTCGGTCTCGTTCAGGTCGCTGATGTCACCTTCATACGCAGAGATATGCGCAATCGCCCACGCCATGAGTGACCATGCAGTCTCTCTTTCAGCGCTCTCAGACGATACCCGGTCAGTGCTGCCAGAGAACTGGCTCAGCAGTGCCGCCATATCCGGGGGGAATTTCTGCTGCATCGTATGCAAAGGAGGCATCCATACCGTTCACGGATTCCATGGTTCCGGCTGATGCCCTTACCGGTGAGGCAACCAGGTACATGAAAACTGCTGCCACCGGGTCGACACAGACGATACCCGGTCCGGTGTTGCGGTCTGCGGAAGAATCGGTGAGCGTGCCGTTGATACCGCCGAGGACAATGCCAGACAAGGTATTTTCGTCGGCACCAATCTCCGTGTAGTCACCGGCGATGAACAGCGAGACCACCCCGACACCGTTATCATCCGCTTCACAGGCAGCCATATCGGTGACCACACCTGCAGCAGCGATTCCGGCACCGGAGTTGCCCGCTGCGGCAATATCCGTGTAATTCCCAACGATGGAGAGACCAATGATGCCACTGCCTGCAGCGAGCCTAATCACCCCACTTTCATCGTCGTTTAATGCACCATTGTTATTCGCTGTGATGTCGTCCATCACCACGTTTGGGGGGGCGATGGCAACAAAACCGGGGTAGCCGTTGCCGGATGCAGAAACATCGGTGGCATACACACCGGCATTGTCAAAGTAGAGTTCAATATGTTCAAGCAGGATCTCCATCCCGCCGTCCGGGATACTGATGGCATCCATAGCGGAAACCCCGGATGCTGTGCCCGTGTAGTAGGTGGCAACAATCTCCTGCATGACCGCACTCTCTGAGAGATCTGCATGCATTCTAAGGTCAGCCGCCTCAGCGGTGTCTGCGGTCATATTCACCTGGGCGCCGTCGTCATCCAGAATCACAAAGTAGCCGAGAGCCACTGCAGCAAGGGTCAGGGGGATCGATGGTGACGATACCAGCGTATCCATTGTCATCAGCACAGACATCAGTATACTCTGATACCACACCAACGGTGACCATCCCCCCCGCCCCCCCGGAATTCTCAGATGCCGAGATGTCAAAGAAATCTCCTGTCAGATAAAGACCGACAATTCCGGTTCCGGCAAGGGCCTGAAGGGTGCTGCCGCCGTCGTACCCGTTGCCATCTGCCGAAAATTCGTAGGTTACCACGTTCGGGGAGACCACGACCATGCCAAAGAGTTCATTGTCATCTGCCGCAGAATCCATCACATAAATTCCCGATATGGCCATATACTGGTGCAGCAGATCAACGAGGATTGCCACATCCTCTTCAGAGACATTGCCAATATCGATGTCTGCCACCGCGGACGGAAGGGGGGGAATATCTGCCGTGCCGTAGCATGTCACCACATCCTGCATGGCAGGTGTGGAGAGACTCTCCAGATAGAACCGGTCTTCTTCAGAGAGTCCGTCCACTTCGGAGATGAAGCCAGAGCCAAAGTGCACAAGGAATGCGGCAATACCCAGACTCAGGGGGGGTCTGCGGTGACAATGCCACCATATTCGTTCCCGGATGCCGTACATTTGTAACATCCCGTGATGACCGATGTCATGAGAATACCGGAGCCGGCATTATCGTCAGCATGCACATTGAGGAATTCATTCACCAGTGAAACGGTGAGAAGCCCGGTCTGAAAGAGCGGCCCGTGGATTTCACTGAAGGCGTTTGCACCATTGCCGGTGAACATGGCATCCCCAATCCCCAATGCAAGGGAGGCTGCGGCCATACCGGCTCCACCATTATCTGATGCCTCAATGTCTGAATATTCACCAACAAAGGACGCACCGACAAGACCAGCACCGGTGAGAGTGCCTGCGAAATCCGTTGTGCTTTCACCATTCTCGTCTGCAATGATATCCGATGCAATAACATACGGGGGGGCGATAACCCCGATACCGGCATAGCCGTTATTGTTCGCCCCAACAGAGGAGAGGGTCACATCCGGCCCGTCTGCGATGACATCTTCGACAAGGATGGACACGTTTTCCCCCCCGAGCACAAATTCATTCTCGGAGACGACCGTGGCATTCACCACAGACGCAATCATTTGGGTAAAAGCGGTTTCAAACGTGTTTACCATGGCACCTGATTCCATCTTCGCACCGGTATCCGACCACACGCCCATAGGCATGAATAATTCATCAGATAAAGACATGGTGAGAATCCCCCCCAGATACCCGTTCGTATCCGCGTACAATCGGAGATGACCACATCTCCGGTCACATCGACGAGGATACCCACCGACGGGTTGTTCAGCTTCCACATCGTCAATGAGACCATCACCGCAACACACCACAAAAAGACCGTTTCCTTCACCGCGAAGGTCATGAGCCACTGAATTTGTCATCACCGCAGCATCACCGTCTGCAAAGAGCGAGGACATGCCAGAGCATTCTTCTCCATTCTCAATCGCTGCATTCCTGCAGTCTGTAGAGAGCACGGAACCAGGGCCCAGGTCGTGCTCCACACCATTCCCATCGAGGATCAGTTCATTGACAGTAAAGGTATCAAAGCCATTCAGAACCATTCCGTCACCACCATTTCCGGTGGATACAACACGGGAAATGTCGGCCGTGGAGAGATCGGATCCCTTTACAAAGAGACCATCATAGCCATTATCCGTGACAAGAATATCGGAGATCAAAGCCGTGGAGGAGTCACGCAGGTGCACATTAACGCCATGCCATCCGTTCCCGGTGGCCTCCACGAACGAAAGATGCACTTCGTCACTCCCGCAGATCTGCAGCCCATCACCGTTGTCATAACAGTACAGATCTGTGCCTTCGACGTAGTCAGTACTTTTCGTATGGATGCCGGCCCAACCGTTATCATATGCCGCAATCCCGGTCAGCACGGCCTCATCATATCCGATGATATTGATACCATGCCTGCCGTTCTCTGCGGCCACGACATCTGTGATCTGCACAGTCTGCCCGCCACCAATATCAGAATGTGCCACCAGACCATTATACAAAGCATTGGTCACCAGCAGATTGGAGACGATGAAATTACCGTCATAGAGGTACATCGAACAATTCCCGCAGCCGTAATCCCCGTCAACCAGACCGGGCAATTCGATGGTGCCGTTCATGCCGTCAATCACCGGCAGGTCACCCGTTGGTGAGGGAACACCCGCAATCGTGAGATCCCAACCCTTTGCATCCACCGCCACCGGTTCCCGGTAGACCGCATATGCAATCTTTATCGTGTCGCCACTTGTCCATTCGCTGTCCATTGCCGCCTGAATCGTGGTGAAATCACCCGTACCATTGGGATTTACCACCCAGGTAGCGGCCATCGCAGGCGCTGCCACACACAGCACCGCGAATATTACTGTCAGGACAGATACGATTCCTGCCCCCTCTTTTTGATACCATACCCTTTCACTCCTAAAAAGAATATGTTCGATATAATTACTCCCATATATCAATGTTTTGAGTGAAATAAATACTTTTAAGTATAAAACCAATTTTGATCACAAACCTAATGATAAATTAGATATTTTATGCAAAAATTCAGACAGCACATACCCATTGGGTGTCTCCCACCAGAGACACCACAGGTAAGTAGCAGCACGGGCAATCCCATAGTATCGAACCGACATGAATACAAACAACACATTCCCATGGGTCAGCTTTGGCGAGCCGGACCTCAATGCAATCCACAGCCTCAGCCTTACGGGAGTGGACATGCACTTCCACACCAACCACTCCGACTCGCCCACCCGCGTAGGCGATGCTCTCGCCCTCGCAGAAAAAGGGGGGGATCGGGCTTGCCATCACCGATCACAACACTGTCAGTGGTGTCGTCGAGGCAGAACGAGGGAATGCACCCGTCCTTCTCATACCGGGCATCGAGATCAGTGCCTGGGACGGGCCACATGTCCTCCTCTACTTCTTCTCGGTGGGCGACCTCACTGAATGCTACGAAAGACACATCGCAGACAAAAAGAGCAGCAGCCCGTGCCTGGCAACATCCCTCACAACCCCCCCAGAGATTGCCACATTCGCTGAAGAATACGCCTGCGTCATGGTCGCCGCCCATCCCTTCGGCTACCTGCTCTTCAACAAGGGTCTCGGAAAGTGCATCGAACGGCAGTATCTTTCCTCCCGGATCTACGACACATTCGACGGTCTGGAAGTGATCAGCGGGGGCATGTCACGAACCCTCAACCAAAAGGCGGCGGACGTGGCAGAGTCACGGGGGCATGTGCATGACTGGCGGCACGGACGGCCATCTCCTCTCAAACCTCGGGCATGTGCTCACCTGTGCCCATGCAGAGACTCCGGAAGAATTTCTTGAGGCGGTGCTGCACCGAAAGAACGGCGTCATGGGCCGGGAGAAGAACCTCGTGGAAAAGTGCGTGATGGCGTCCGCCATGCTGCCACAGTATCTGCCCTACACCTGGCCGTCCCTGCAGGTGCATTACCACCAGAACCTGCCGCGAATCAGACATGGTATCGAACATTACCGGAAGGAAACCAAAAAAAGAAGATAGGAACAGCACTCCCGCATCCGTCCGGCAGCACAACGGATGAAACACAGGGATGAGTCGCTCTCACATAATCCCGGATAAGAGACGGGAAAACGATTCTTTAAACCGCACCGTGAAGGTCCGCTGCCCGTACATATCAGGAGTCACTTCCGTGCAGGAGGCAATATCGTCGGCAAAGATCTGTTTCAGGGCGGCAGGGACGTCCCCTTTATACAGGAAGGCATTCGCCTCAAAATTCAGGCAGAAACTGCGTATATCCCAGTTCGCACTGCCGACCGAGGCCGCAATGCCGTCGATGACAACGGTTTTCGCATGGATAAACCCGTTGTCATAGGTATAGGCCCGCACGCCGGAGTTCATCAGTTCCCAGATATAGGAAAAACCCGCCCAGTATACAAACGGGTGGTCCGGTTTACAGGGGGGGAACATGATACGCACGTCCACGCCGGATTCCGCTGCCATCTTCAGCGCATCCATAATACTCCCGTCGGGAATAAAGTAGGGCGTCTGTATCCAGACACTCTCCCGTGCATTGCCGATCAGGTTCAGATACCCCCCCTTCTTTATCGCCTCCCCCCCACGCGAATCCGGGCCGCTGGACACGATCTGCACCAGTGCACCTTCCCGTATCTCAGGGGAAGGGAAATACCGCTCTTCAAAGCCGAGGTCGGCATCTGCGGCATGGTTCCAGTCCATAAAGAACCTGACCTGCAGGGAATGCACCGCGGTGCCGGTGATCTTCAGGTGGGTGTCACGCCAGTTGCCGAGGGGACCTTTGCCCAGGTACTCATCACCGATATTAAACCCGCCGATAAAACCGGTCTTGCCGTCAATAATAGCAATCTTCCGGTGGTTGCGGTAGTTGACCCGCATATTGATGTGGAGGTATTTTGAGCGGAAGAACCAGGCGACCTCTCCCCCCCCTGCATCGATAAGCTCGCGGAAGAAATCCTTTGGCAGGCCCTGACAGCCGACGGCGTCCCCCCCAGCACCCGGACGGTCACCCCCCCTTCCCGTGCCTTGCGGGCGAGAGCGGTTGCTATTTGTCGGGAGAGTGTGTCGTTTCTGATGATGTAATACTCCAGATGGATAAAGTCCTCTGCACCGTCAATCGCATCCAGCAACGCATCGAATTTGGCATTGCCGTCGGTGTAGACTTCCACCGTGTTGTCATTTGATATAACCGCCTGATCATTTTTGAGCAACATCGTAATCATATTGAGATAGCCACCGGCCTTGTCTTGCGGAGGCACATGCATACTCTCCAGTTCCGCCTCCTGCCGTGCGATCACCTCTTTTGCAATATGGTCATCCTCTTCTTTGAGCCGGAATATATGCTCCTTGTATATCGTCTGCCCGAAGACGAGGTAGAGAAGAAACCCAAATACAGGCAGAAAGAAGAGTACTGACACCCATAACAGAGCTATCGAAGGCTTTTTCCGCTCGACAAAGACCACAGAGATGGCAAAGATGATATTTGCCACCAGGATTATACCCACCAGACTGAAGCCGAATATATCTAAACCAAACTCCGTAAAAATCATAGACCTACCATTCTCTCCTGTTTAGGTAGATCTCACGGTTCCAAACTAATATATCTGCCTTTTTTTACCGGGATGTCGCCGTATGCCGACCACGTTGCAGCAGAACCCCGTTATTTCATTTGACATATGCCCGGAAGAGATACACTACAACAAACCCCCCCGCCACCCCCCCGAAAGCAGGAGAGAGCGGCACTGCTGTGGGTGACGCAACAGGGGGGGACATTGGAGGTGCTGTCGTGGCGTCAGGAAGGAAAGACGTTGGAGAGGGCGGGACGGGCGTATCCGACATATCCTCAGCCGAAAGAAGAGAAAAGGTCACGGATTCCACGGTCCCTGTTTTCGGCGCCTCTATCGTTACCAGATACTCCCCCCGGTGCCCACCCCCTCTGTAGAAAAGGAGACGGACCAGAAGGCAGGCGGCCCCCTCCTGCACCACCACCGTAGCGGATGTGCCGGAGAACACCCCCGTCCTCTCCCTTCTCCGTGGGGGGGTGGAATGCCGTCGCCTCTACTGTGATCAACAGGACGTTGCCGGGAGCAAGGTTTGTCTCACCCCCCGAGTGTGATCTCATCACCGACGGTATAGTGTGCGGGTGTCCCTGAAAGTCCGGGGGGGGCAGGGGGGGTTTTGCAGAGACCGCACCAATGCAGAGAACAGAGATGAGAACCAGAACGGAGAAGAGCGCGGGAAGAGCAGATTTTCGGCATGGCCGGAACAGAAAGGAAAACATAGAGGTGATCCCGCGGTTCAGGCAGAAAAGGGTTGCGGCAGGGAGAAAAAGAGGCAGCCAAAAGGGGGGGATCCTGTTCTCAGGGCATATCAAGCAGCGGTTCAGCAGAGGTGACCACCCCCCCTGCCGGGGGGGTGCCGTCCTCACCCGGCAGGATCGCATTCTGCCAGGCCACCGGGATCAGCCTGCCGTCGGCATGCAGAAGATAGCCGTTCTCAGATACCGCAGAAAAACCGCCATTACTGAGCACACCAAAGAACCGCTGCCGCAGAATTTGCCGGGAGTGCGGCGGCACAACAGTTTCAAACCAGTTCCTGCCGATGAGCGTGTCCGCCGGATAGCCAAGCATCTCACTGCCCCGACGGTTCATCGTTTTGATGGTGCCATCGGGGGGGCGACAACGGCAATCAGGATGCTGGCCGCATCAAGCGACTGCTGTGCCTGGTCACGCTCAGCACGGATACGCTGTTCATTCCTGACCGTATCGGTCACATCCGTGTAGATGCCCAGGATGTATCGAAGAGTACCTTTGCCCGAGAGGATGGGTATTTTTTTGACGCGGATAATCCGTTCACCGACACCGGGGGGGACAACCGCTACCGTCTCCGGCACATTCACTTCCTCGCCGGACTGTAGAGTCTCCTTATCCCCGCAAAGGAGCATACGGCAAAGGGCAGGCGTAAAAATTTCCCCACACTGTTTCCCGGCCATATCATCAGAGGATATACCAAACATCTCCTCAAAGGACCGGTTCACAAACACAACCGACCGGTCTGCCGCGTTGGTCACCATCACCTTCGCGGGAATATTCTGAACAATGGAAAAGAGAAATGACTTCCACTGCAGAAGCCTGCGTTCCTGCACCCGGCGCTCACTCACATTCCGGCATACCGCTCGGTAGCCGGTGAAATCACCCAGCAGGTCATACCGCGGGGGGGACGCACTCACCTCCACGTCAACGGAGAAGCCGTCTATATGTCGCATGGAGATGGGAATCACCGCACCTCCACGCTGCTGAGATTCCCGACATCCCTCAAGGGCCGCCTTCACCTCTGCGTGATCCTTCTCAGGGATGTATGAGAAGAGTGACTCTCCCTCCATGCGTGCCGGCAGATATCCGAGGATATCCTCAGTACGCGGACTCACGTATGAGAAGAACCCGTCATCTCCGATGATCCATATCGCATCACTGATATCCTCGACCAGAGTGCGGAACTTCAGTTCACTCTCACGGAGCGCCTCCTCCGCCACCTTCTTACCGGTGATATCCTCCATGACAACAGCCACGCCCGGCAGACCGGAGTTGAGCACCGTTGGGATGGTCTTGACCCGGAAGTAGACCTCCCCCGTCTACCCGCATATACCGCAGTTCGTCTGTCGAACCCTTTCCATCCATCGCATCAGTGATACGCCCCACGATAAGGGGGGGTGGTCGAAGGCACCGAGTGCTGACTGCCGCATCGGCTGACCCACGATATCATCATGGCACCCTCCCAGAAAGGTGCAGATGGTATCGTTTGCCTCAACAACCGTAAGCGACGGGTCCACGACAAAGACCATGTCAACCGCACAGTCTATCATTGCAGAGATAGGCATCCGCTGTGATATGTAGAAGACCTTTGCCTTGCCGTAGGTCTTCATCTCCACCTGCCCCCCCGCCACACGAAGCATGTCCAGATAGCGCGAGACCGTGTTCCGGTTCATCCCGATGGCATCAGCGATGTCACGGACTGCCATCTTTGGGATTCTCCTTGAGAACCTCACAGATACGGGTTAATTCTTCAGGAAACGCGTCAAGCATGTATGATTAGGATTTTTTCCGGCCATGACATATAGGTTTCGCTAATGCACGACACAATGCTCGGCTCTGATGCATGCGCATAATGCACGTTTTAATGCTCGGCGTTAGCGAAATACTTATATAATCAACCGCCCAATAGGTATATAGTACCAGCTTGGCACAAGTTGGGAACCAATACGATGCTCCCGCTCTGATCTTTCACCAGAGATACAGAGGGACTGCAACCGGCCTTTTTCCGAATAGGGATACCGGAATGAAGGCATGGTTGCACCCGCCAGGGAGACCATGAGATACTAGGGGGGGATGAGGGGGGGCGCAACACACCTTAACCATACCATACCTCTCAACACACGTACCATAAGCAAAACCGATACCACACCTCGCGCCCCCCGATACCAGTCCCCCAAAAGTTCTCACTTTTTGATTTCTTTAAAATCAGAGTTACATCACCGGTTTTATTACGATCTTTTCATCGCATATGTCCTTCTTGCACAGCCATGCCTGAACATATTTTCAAGGGAGAGATAAACAGAAAAAAAGAAGATTATGGACCGGGATTCACTTCCACTGCACCCGCTCCTGCGGACTGTCCAGAATCGCATAACACTGTTCCAGCCTTCCCAGGGCATCACCAATAGCACTGTCCACTCTGCTGCGCAGTGCAATCCATTCATGCTCTTCTGCATACTCCAGAAGATCAATCTCAACTGCTGCCTGGCTGATGTACATATCAATGTCCAGATTACAGGCTCTGATATCTTCCTGCACCGTCTCCGGTGCACTCTGTATCCGTTCACGGGCACCCGCCTCCAGCTCCCGGACTTCATCCAGCCGGCACGTGCCTGTTCAATAAATACTTCCCGTGTCGTATCTCGGTGAATTATTAACTCACTCTCTGGCATTCTAGCACCCCCATGGGTTGCCTGCCCCCCCTTGAACCTCATCCCATAAAATAACTTCCTCAGATGGCCCAAAACCGCTGAGAAAAAAGACCCAAGGAGTTCCATTACACCACTACCATCTTCAGGAGATCGAATCTCCAGTGGATCGACCGCAAAAGAGCATCGATCTGCAATGGGGGGGGTCGTTCCCACTCAGACCCAACGATTCTTTTCAATCTCAATGAGCCTGAGGTCGATATCACCAAGGATCCGGTTCACCTCAGCCAGCCGTTCATGTGCCGTGTCATGAAAGGCCAGCCCCCTGCTCATAGGCCGTGGACATCGCAAGCACCTTCTCTTTGAGTGCAGTGCACAGATCTCCGATCCCTTCAACCGCGGCATCCGTGTTTTGTGACTCTCCCTGCGCACGTTCACAATGATGCATCGCCAGGGTCTCTGCGGTGACATCACGGATATGCAGTGCCACACAGCGTGATGACCCACCTGTATCACCACCCACCGGAAGATACCGGATGGTATAGACAATGCTGCCGGTTGAGTATTTCACCATCTTTTCACGGGTCACTACCTGATTATCGACAAGGATTTCATGGAAGAATGCCAGGCTACCGATAAATGACTCCGGTAGCACCCTGTTGATCGGGAGGGCCACACCACTGATACCATCGCCCAGACGCTCGCAGAGTGAGGAGAATTGGTCATTATACAGGAGCACCCCCCCGTCCTCTGTTACACAGGCAAAGGGATCGGGAATTGCCTGCACCAGTGCCGCCGCACCCTGGTAGCCGCCTGCCCGTCCTTCAGTATCGGGAGCACATGGTTCAATAAGACAGGCAATATTCTGGATCTGCAGACTTTCCTTTTCCTGAATAAGGGCAGTACTCAGATGGGCAAGCAGATCCCCCCCACCGGATTTCATCCTGATCTGTATCGTGGAGGGAAAAGAGATCATGGAGCCTGCGCCATACTCGGAGGAGACGAGCAGTTTTTCTATCAGGAGGTCGCGTCCAGGCACAGAGACCCCCCCAAAGGCCGTAAAAAACGGCGCACCCTCCACATCAGAGAGCTGGTAACCGGTCAGCTGTTCGGCCTCCAGATTGAGACGTTCGATGTGGCCCTGTGGATCGGTGATCACCATTGCTCCGGCAATCATATTGATGGCGGAATCCACCATTTCCGGGCTGCCATCCATTCTACTCTTCACCCGGTGTTTGTGCAGGGCCATCTCGATATTGGAGTAGAGGTCACGCTCATTGAACGGTTTAATGATATATCCATAGGGCTGGGTGCGGATGGCACGGGAGAGGGTCTCCTGATCGGAATGAGCAGTCATGTAGATGACGGGGGGATATCATAGCTCCGGGCGATACGATCCGAGGCCTCGATGCCATCTATCTCCCCTTCAGGTGGATATCCATCAGCACAACATCCGGCCGGAGTTTTCCGGCACTACGGACTGCATCCTCACCGCGAAGTTCGCTCCCGACGACCATATACCCCCCCAGATGCTCAAGCGTCTCCCTGAGCTCCATTGCAATGATCACCTCATCTTCCACAATCAGAATACTCTGTCGGCCCATGTCATGTGTCTCCGGGTTCGGTATCGATTTGTTGCCAACCCCCTATATACCTGAACTGTCGGTCAGCAAGACAATAATAATTGGCATTAGATATGACCAATGGCAGTATCCTCCCACCGCGGCAGAGACGAGGTGAGAACAGAAGGTGGGGGGGCAGCATCTCTGCCCGGTCTGTCACACAGGCAGCCTCCTCCAGCATCAGGTTGACCCGTTCAGAGGCACCAACCTGTCGAAAATCGGTGCGCAGGGCAATGACCGGGATACCCTGTGCATAGGCATACCCCATCTCCCAGGCGGTGCCGGAGTCCGTGTCTGCCCCCCCGTCGATGATTGCCACTACCACATCTGCTGCAGCGAGGGCGGCCAGATTCTCTGCAAAGATCTCTGAGGTATGATCGGATGAACGTTCGGCAGACGAATCCCCACATTCCTGCGGCAGGTGCACGGCAAAGAGATGCTCCCTGAGGAGAGCGGCAACCGAGCGATTATATGCCCGTTCGGCCTCTGAGAAGAGAGGGGGGGCTGCGAGGTAGACACGGTAGCGGGCAAAGTCACAAACGTCCAGTACCGGTATCTCCGGGAACCGGGAGAGAAAGACACCGCGACCGGGATGGCGGATATCTGTCCGGTAAGTCTGGTTCACCCCCACAGACCGGGGGGGACGAGTCTACCCCCCACAATACAGAGGGGGGGTGCCCCCCGTTCCCGGATGACCGCACGGACCGTCGCCTCCGATTGGTCCATGATCTCTGCAAATGCCGGGGGGGTATCCAGTCGGCCCTCATAGGGTCCGGGCGGATGATCCGGGCCCAGATATTCAGTCTCAGAACAGGGCATCATCACGGTATCAATACCAAACGTACGGCAACGTTCCTGTGCCCGGGCAAACGCCCGGAGATCCGCGTCTTTCGTGATGCCCACCGCACGGAGGGACGGTGTGGCGATGCAGGGGGGGCACATCAGTACATACATTGATTATTCACTATGGAAACACCCATTACATAAAGGATGATTCCCCCCCTCTTTGCCTACCGCGACAATTCCTGCGATCCCCCCCGGCGTTGTTCGGTGAAAAAACTGGAACGACGCGGATGCGTGCAGGTCTACTCAAGGGTGGACAGAATACCCCCGTTCCAGCCTGATCCTTGACCCCCCTCGGCACCACAGGCACTCTCCCCCCCCGCCGACCGAAAACCAAAGTCTATCACTGCTCTTGACTGTTCCTGGGAGGTCTTCGAGAATATTCAGGTCGCACGCTGGCCCCTGCGTCGGGCACTGCCGTTTCTCGTTGCCGCCAACCCCCCCGGCCACTTCGGCCGGCCGTTTATGCTCAACTCGGTCGAGGCGTTTGCAGCAGCTCTCGTCATCCTGGGAGAAGCCGAACAGGCAGAACAGATTCTCTCGGCCTTTAGCTGGGGGGGTATCCGCTTTCTTGAGGTGAACCATGACCCACTCACCGAGTATGCCGCCGCAAAAGACTCCGCAGAGGTCGTTGAAATACAGTCGTGTTATCTCTGATCTCTGCTGCCGGGCCGAAGACCTGCCAGGCGTTCCATACCAGGAGGAGGCCCCCCCAGAGCAAGGCAATCCAGACTACCCAGAGCGTATCAGGAGCAACCCTGAGGTTCACCGCCAAAAGAATGAGCACCACCCCCCCAGGTAGAGCACGGCGTGGTAGGCCAGTCCCCCCCGTATGGGGGGGAGGTCGGCTAACATCCCCCCCCTGCCATCGCCATTTTTGTCACTACTGCTCTGATCTTTTGGTCTGGTCTCTTCCTTCACTTGCTGCATAGATAATCTCTCATTCATCGTCAGGGTTCAAAGAAGCTATGGAAAAAAATAGAGAGAACAGACCAACGGTTCACAGAGAGACCGCAGAAGTTATTGGAATTCCACCCAGGCATCCGTCGATGGAGTCTCCGGATCCGGATGCTTCAGACGAGAGTGTTGACTTTCCATGATCCAGAGGAGGACTAAGATGATGAACCACAATACCCAGAACAGAACGGGAGACCCACTGTCGGTCATTGCATATAATAACGGGAGAAAACACCATATTTTCACCAGCATCCAGAACACTGGTCTCTTCTCTTCAACATCTTCCGCATCCCCGGCACCATACTCCGGTTCGGTTTCCTCTCCCATGGATATACCTGCAGTCACCCCAGGGAATGAAATATCTTTCGGGGGGGAATCGTCCGGGATGGCACTGATGAAATACGAAAGAAGGTTCATTCATCCCAGACCGTCTCCCCCCCTTTCTACATATAGGGAGATAAAACAGGAGATAACCGTTTCATAATAATGTAAAAACCAACCGGGACAATGGTAATGAGAATAACGTTAATCCAGCGGGAAAAAGCGATTAATCCATCCCGGTCAGCGAGAGTCAAAAAAACCAAATACATACAATATATGATACAAATCCCCCCCTCAGCGTGCTTACCGTCATCCCCCCCACCATCCCCCCCGGTATCACTCCCCCCCGGCTCCATCTCCTCCGCCATGGATATCTCTGAATACAGGAAATGTACATAAATATCTTTCGAATATGAGAGACGGAATATTCTCCCGCCAAAAGCACCCTGCACCAACACGACACGGATATACGGGGGGGAGCAGGACAACCCATATACCCGAAACAATCTGCCAATCCGCACACGATAAAACAGAAAATCAGAGAATATCACATGGAACCATGGGAAACGAATTACCAGAAAAGAGGCGCCCTCTGGCACGGGGCGGCCACCGGCATCCCGGTCTTTTCGCCGGGGTAGCCGGGTGCTGGAGACAGGATGCGGCAACGGCAAGACCCTCACCACCCTCTGTCGAAACGGATGTAATGCCACCGGTTGCGACATCGCCGCATCCGCCCTTGGGCTCGCACGGACGGCCGTGCCCGCCGCCCGTCTCGTGCAGGCGGATGTCCGGTCGCTCCCGTTCCCGGATGCCACATTTGACGCCGTCCTTGCCGTCCACATCGCAGGTGCCCTCGGAGAAGAGTCCCGCTGTCGGGCGGCAGCGGAGTTCCGGCGGGTGCTGGTGCCCGGCGGGATGCTCTTCTTCCGTGAATTCTCCGTCTCCGATTTTCGCTGCGGGAAAGGCAATCCCGTGGAAAAAAACAGTTACCTCCGTGGTGACGGCGTTATGACCCATTACTTCACCCACACCGAGGTCAGTTCCCTCTTTCCCGAAGAGAGCTGGGAAGGAGAGATACGAATTGACAGATGGGAGATGCGGGTACGCGGGGGGGTCAGCTACCCGCGGGAAGTCTTCTCCGGCTTCTTCCGGAAGATCAACACGAAAGATGAGTAATAACCGTTCACGAATATTCTTCCGGATCGTCCGGAACCTCTTTTGTCCGCCGCCTCTTCAGCGACAGGTACTCTGAATGCTCCAGCATCTCGTAACCGCGTTCCCGGAGAATGGAAAGAAAGAGCACCAGCCCAAGGGCATTTGCCGCGGCCATCGGCAGATAGGTCTCGCGGATAATATGCCACATCGCAAGTGAGTCCCAGCCACCGGCAAAGAGGGGGATGAACACGAATACATGCAGGAATTCAACCCCCCCGCACGCGAGGCCAATCAGCCGCCAGTAGGTGAGATGGTTCCGGAACATCCGGGCGACATATGCCGCGATGATACCGGCACAGATGGCCGAGACCGCACTGCCCGCGGCCCCCCCAGCCCTCCTTCACTCAGCCGGAAGAGCGCTGCAATGAGACCGACACACCCGCCAACAACCGGCCCACCGAGGACGCCTGCCACCATCGGACCGAGATCAGCGAAATCGATGAGGACCCCCCCGTTATAAAGAATCCCCCCCGGTATACTCCGTAAAGGGACAATAATCCAAAGCTGAGAATCATCCACCCCCCCGATCCTCCAGCGTCCCCCCCTGCCAGTGACGAGACGTTCAAAGAGGGAGGTCTTGGTGAAGGCATAGATGAGAATCGCCACCACCGCCACATGCTCCACCAGCGGCAGACCAAAGGTGAGGAGTGACTTTTCGGTGATGAGTGCAATGCCCAGAAAAAGAATACTCCCGCAGCCGACAATGAGCATCCAGAGGATGAACCCCCCCGGGCATATACCGGAAGACGGCGGTCAAGGTAGATGAGCATAAACCCGAGCAGACCGAACATCACCGACGATACGGCCGCCACCACCTGAATAAGGGACATCGTCTCACCCGAAAGGATACCCGCCGTGATGATGAACGCAAAGGCGACAAGCACCATCCGGTAGAGGGTTCGCTCATCAAACCGGGTGGCCGATGCCCGTGAGACCACCGAAGAGACCGCCCGGGCACGCCCGTCCATACCCGATATCAGAGCACCGGTGAGGATAATAAACGCCACAAACATCACCGTATTCATCCCGCCCGGTATCTTCCCGAACGATGCCAGGAGTGTTTCAGTGACCACATCCATACCGACCTCGGTGAGATGTTCACGCACGAATCCCCCCCAGAACCCGAGTGTCATGAAGATGAGGGCGACCACACCAACAAGCAGGAAGGCCAGGACAAGGTCAAGATTCACGCTCTTCATGTGGCTCGCGAAGTAGGTCTCACCATGCCGGTCTCCCATCTTCTCGTGCAGCCAGACCGAGTAAAGCAGAAGGTTCAGACCGGAACCCACCACCCCCCCGAGAAGGGCCATTGTCTCAATGAGGCTCCGTCCGGGATGGAGGGGGGGATGCAGCCCTGCGCAATGGCAGCCATAGGAAACGGCAGTGCAAGGATGAGGGCCGCAAGACCTGCAAACATCACCACCGATATGAGAAGGAGGATATGTTCGAGGCGTTCATAGGAATCCTTCCAGAGCACAAGCAGGATAAAGATGAGCAGGGCAAAGGCATACGCTGCAGGTGCCGCTGCCGGAATGACTTTTCCAAGCATGCTGCCTGCAAAGAGAGCAATGCCTCCAAACCCCCCCACCATCTCGAAGAAGTAGATCGCCGAAATAAAGGTGACCTCCCAGTTCTTCGGGCCCGGAATGGTGCGCAGGCCGTCAAAGATCGAGGTGCCGGTCGCGACCGTGTAGCGGGCGATACCGTTGGTGAAGGCAAACTTGAAGATCAGTGCCGCGGCAATAACCCAGAACAGGGCAAAGCCGTGTTCATATCCTGCCGCGATGAGTTCGGTGATGCCACTCTCCCGGAGGCCTCAATAGCGAGAATCAGGCCGGGGGGGCCAATAAAAAGAGCATTGCTGCAATCCCTGGTGGGATACGGCGCCTCAGTCCGGAGATCATAGAATTATTCCTGATAAATATCAGTAAGATACGTTCCGGAGAGAGTCAATATCTCTTTTGAATTTATTCTGTGTACGGAAAGACGATGCTAAAGGTGAACCCGCCCTCTTCCGAGACCGTGAGCGTGCCGTCAATCTGAGTGGTCAGGTTTTTCACCAGTTGCATGCCCAGAGTCTCATTGCTCTCCAGATCAACACCGGATTTTGTCGCAGACCCGCTATCCGAGACAGACATACGGATTTTTTCCGCCCCCGGAGCGTTCCATCGAGATAACAATCTCACCGCGTTCCCCCTGAACAAATCCATATTTCAGGGCATTGGTGATGAGTTCATTGATGATGATACCACAGGGGGGGATGCAGGTATCGATATCCAGAGATATTTCCGGGTCACAACGAGCGATGATCTCCACCCGTTCCATCCCACAGGGTTTCTGAGCCGAAAGACTCCTGACAATGCAGGGCACGTATTCAGCCATGCGTATCATCACCAGATCATCTGAACGGTAGAGATATTCATGGATGAGGGCCATTGATGTGATACGGTTTATACAGTCCTCCAGAACCTCCCTTGTCTCCGGATCCTTGGTACGGTAACTGTGCATCCTGAGAATGCTGGATATCAGCTGAAGATTGTTTTTGACCCGATGATGCACCTCCTGAATGAGGATATCCTTTTCATCGGGTCTCCTCTTCGGTGACGGGACAGCAGGAGCGTGAGACCGTTGTTGCCTTTCCTTCTGCTGGCGCAGGGCAGAGACATCATACTTCCGGGCAGCTTCCTTTATTGTAAGACTGAGTTCGATATAGAACTGAAACTGGTTATTCCCGCGGTTCAGGAAGGAATCAGTGCCCTGATTTATGGCTTCAATGACCACACCTTCGGTGTCATCCCCCCCACGATAATGAACGGGATCTGCATTCCCTGCGAGCGAAGCATGTCCAGAAACGAGGTTCCTTCGATTCCTTTCAGGTGATATTCACAGACGATGACATGATATTCATTTTTGCAGAGCAGGTCCAGGGCCTCCTCCATGGAGAAGGCAAAATCAATGGATATCTCCCCCCCGGAATTCTGCAGGAAATGGTCGGCTCCTTCACATGCCCTGAGATCATCAGCAACATACAGCGTCGGAATAGCACGTTTCATCATTCGCATACACCTGAGCACGCCTCTTTTGGGCCAGCTATCGATACCTTTGCATTCCCATTTGATAAAGATATGGAAATCTGCCATGATGCAGGTATCCAATCACAGATCGGGAATAAAAAGCAGATTAACTGCCATAATTTATCCAAATCCGACACCCAATCCAGAAATGTTCGGGTCATGAAACCGAACAGATTCTTGCTGAACAATTCATTTTCAGAACAGGGGGCGGCGATACCGATTTCCCAGTTTCTCGTAATACTGCTGGTGGCATTCCTCGGCAGGCCAGAACGGAGCCGCAGGCACTACAACAGTTACGACCGGGGCGGTATACTTCCCGGATGCCACCTCTTCACGGATGAATGCCCGTGCTGTCCGGCAGTCCTCTTCGGTGTGGCAGAAGATAACCGACCGGTACTGGGAGCCGTCAAATCCAGCCTGTGACTCATCCGATGCAGGATCATGCAGATTAAAAAAACGGCTAAGGATGGTGGTGAAAGATATGGCAGCCGGGTCATAGGCAACACGCACCGCCTCCACATGGCCTGTCTCTCCGGTGCTGACTCGGGCATAATCCGGGTGTTCCTCATCCCCCCCTCCGGTATACCCGACCACGGTGGCAAGGATACCGGTGACTCCACGGAAGCCCGCCTCAATATTCCAGAAACTGCCACCTGCAAGGGTGACCTGACCAACCACCTGATTGGTATCAGTGATAGCATTCTCCATGTACGGGAACATTGGTCGTCTCCTGCAAAAAAATCTGACTTTTTCTGAGAAATGTAGCGATGAAAACAAAAGAGAGGATGATCAGGAGACAACATCGGAAAGAACCTTGTACATGTCCACCCAGATGATCAGACGCACCATATCCGAGGTATCCTCTTTTACCTTGATAATGCCCTTCACATATTCGGTCAGATCACTGGAGAGCCCCCCCTCCCCCCCCAGTGCCTCCACATCCTTCTCGTCCACCTCTATCACACTGCATACATCATCAACCGTGATGCCGACATTGGACCCTGGGATACTTCCGGCATGAGGACAATGATTCTCTGCGTATCGGATGCAACCGCCTCAGGAAGTCCGATCATTCTGCTGAGATTGACAATATTGGTGACCTCTCCCCTGAGGTTGGTTACTCCCGTGACATAGTCCGGTGACCGGGGAATGGGGGGGTGATTGTCATCATCTCAACGATCTCCCTTGCAATCTGGACATCGATTGCATAATACCCGTCTGCAATTCTGAATTCCAATATATCGGTGAGCTTTGACATCCCCTGCCCTCCTCATTCGGTTTGGAATACGTCGACCATCGCCCGCAGTTTTTCGGTCATCCGGGTCACTTCGTGGGTGCCGCTGCCGACCTCCTCGGTCGAGGCCGCCACCTCCTCAGTCACCGCCGCGACATCATCGATACGGGCCATATTCTCCTTGGTAAGGTCTGTTGTTTCCTCCATCTTCTCCATCACAAGGTTTGTCGCACTTGCCTGATCGTCAGTGGCCCGGGCAATCTCATGGATCCCCTCTGAGGCCTCCTGCGCACCGCCGACGATCTCGTTTAAGGATTCAATGGTCTGATGGACACTATCCAGACTCCCCTGGACCTCTTTGTAGGCAGACTTCATGGAAGCTGCTGTGGTATTGGAGTCATGCTGGATGTCTCCAATCAGTTCTTCAATGGAGCCGGTGGCAGCCTTGGACTCGGCGGCGAGATTCTTTACCTCACCTGCCACAACCGCAAACCCGCGGCCGTGTTCACCCGCACGTGCAGCTTCAATCGCGGCATTGAGGGCAAGGAGATTAGTCTGGCTGGAGATATCGTTGATGAGTTTAACAATCTTTGAGATCTCCGCATCTTATTGTTCAGATCCTCAATCTGGGTGACACTCTCTCCTGCGATCTTCTCCACCGCATTCATCTTATTATTGGCCTCTCGGCCCAGGCCGGAGGCCTCATTACCCATCCGGGAGACACGATCTGCCTGACTCATCACTTCCTGTGAGGTGGAGGCGATCTCCTCAATGGATGCCGAGAGATCAGAGATCTCCCGTGCCACCACCTCGACTGCCTCAAGCTGGCGACGTGATGTCTCAGATGACTGCTGGCTGGAAACTGCCACATCCTCCATCGCCTTTGCGATCTCCTCAACACCACGGGAGGCATCAGCCATGTTTGCATCCACATTGTCAACGGCACTCTTCACTTCACCGAGTGCACTGCCCACATTGATCCCCCCCACACTGTCGATGGCGTTCTTTAGTTTGAGGAAGTCCCCCCCTTCAACCTGAAGATCCTCATCAAACCGTTTGGAGAAGTCCTTTCCGGCATAATCATTCAGGACGTGGTATGACTCAGTAACCGGCACGAGTATCGTCTCAAGCACATTGTTCAAACCCTCGGTGATGACCGCATATACGCCTTCAAACTGATCGGGGGTGTGCCCGTGCCTTGCTGTTGCCTTTCTGCATCGCCTTCATGGTTCCGACGAAGTCCTCGACCATGTCCCCCCCGATCGCCTTTTGTGCTGCGGTGAGGTTCGCATTCATCTCCCCCCCGAAGAGGAGACCAGCCTCAGCAGTGTATTCATCCGTATCTCCGACCGTCAGATCGAACGAGCGGGTGTCACCATGGGCGAGGAGATTCAGGTTTGCCCCCCCTGACGGGTGATCTCACGATCAAGGAACTGGGAAAGCGCCCGTTCGGGGGTGAGGTCCTGGTAGATGTAGTAGTTAACGTCAATCTCACCCTCATCGTCGAGAATGGGCGTCTGGAAGAGACGCAGGTAGGATTTTTCACCGTTTTCCCATCCAATCTCCATGTCGGTGACTGCCTTCTGCTTTGTCTCGTAGGACGCGTAGAAGTCGTCACCACCAACGATGTTGATATTAAAATCGTAGAGTTTCTTGGCCATCAGTTCGTCATAGCTCCCACGCCATGCCCGCTGATATTCCTCGTTTAAATCGAGGCGGTGTTTGTCTGGAGCAAGCACAGTGATACCCTGCGGGTTCTGCTGCAGGAAGGCGTCCGCACGCTTCTGCAGTTTTTTGATCTCCGCCAGCTCCTCATGCTGTTGTGTGAGATCCTGGTAGATGTAGTAGTTGACGTCGATCTCGCCCTCGTCATCGAGAATGGGTGTCTGGAAGAGACGCAGGTAGGATTTTTCACCGTTTTCCCACCCGATCTCCATGTCGGTGACTGCCTTCTGCTTTGTCTCGTAGGACGCGTAGAAGTCGTCACCACCAACGATGTTGATATTAAAATCGTAGAGTTTCTTGGCCATCAGGTCGTCATAACCCCCCCCACGCCATGCCCGTTGATACTCTTCGTTTAAGTCGAGACGGTGCTTGTCGGCGGCAAGCACCGTGATACCCTGCGGATTCTGCTGGAGAAAGGCATCCGCACGCTTCTGCAGTTTTTTGATCTCCGCCAGCTCCTCATGCTGTTGTGTGAGGTCCTGGTAGATGTAGTAGTTGACGTCGATCTCACCCTCGTCATCGAGAATGGGTGTCTGGAAGAGACGCAGGTAGGATTTTTCACCGTTTTCCCACCCGATCTCCATGTCGGTGACCGCCTTCTGCTTTGTCTCGTAGGACGCGTAGAAGTCATCACCACCGACGATGGTGATATCAAAGTCATAGAGTTTTTTGGCCATCAGGTCGTCATAGCCCCCCCACGCCAGATACGCTGATACTCCTCGTTTAAGTCAAGACGGTGTTTGTCAGCGGCAAGTGCGGTGATACCCTGCGGATTCTGCTGGAGAAAGGCATCCGCACGCTTCTGCAGCCGGTGTAAATCTTCACGCTCCCCGATGATCGTGGTCTGGTCCATGAATATGTGATATACCACACTGATACCCCCCCCGCACCGTCACTGACAGGAACCTGATAGAGTTTCAGGTAATTTTTGCTCCCGTCATCCCATGCGACCTGCAGGTCAGTCTCTGAATTCTTTTTGGTTTCATGAGAGGCAAAGAGACCATCACCGTCAAGAATGGTGATATCAAAATCATGCAATGACTTTTTCATCAGGGTATCGCATGAATTGCGGAAGAGGCTACAGTAGTGATCATTGAGCATCAGACAGGTGCCGTCTGCACCATATATAGCCAGGGGATGGGGATAGTGCGCAATGAATTCGTCAACCCCCCCCGGAGCATATCTTTATACTCGGCAGATTTCTTCATCTGCCCGATCGTGTTCTCTACAAGTCCGACAAGTTTCTGCGTATCAGGGTCTGCGTCCACCTGACTAAGCTGACTGAGGGAGGAGGAATAATCCCCCCCGTCCAGTGCACGACACAGTGCATCTTCTATCATTTGAACTGACATGGTAACCACTAAGGCCCACTTGTGTACCTGTACGGAACAGGGAGAGATTGGATCTGTCAAAGGCATACAGATACGTTAGGTATATTTATCCTCTCATTCAATCAGGTAAAAAAGTATTCTATTTTAAACAAGCAAAGATGCAGATAAAAAACAGGAATTACACTGATAATTACGGGCTAAACCCTGATGTCCACGGTGCACACCAATTACATATCAACGGAATGGGATTAAAAAAGATAATGATAATGGTAATCTTCAGCGCTGTCGGTAGATGAGGTATCCAGCGCCCATTGCCGCGAGAATCACAAAGATAAACATCCACGCGTCAGAGAGGTCAGTCTCCTTTCCTGCCTCATGGAAGGTGAAAAAAGAGATTTCCCCGTTCTCTCCTGCGGCAACAAACCCGTCAGCGGTGGGGGGGACAAGTGCCGGACCGGGGGGGTGTCACCAAACCAGTGCATCCACTCTTCCTTCCCGTCCGTGGAGACGCCCAGCGCAAGGAACTGTGGTTCATCGTTCACCAGGCTGGCATCATAGCCCAACAGATAGTAGCCACCGCCGGGGGGGCCGCATCCGCATAATATATCAGTTCCATTCGCTTGGGATAGGAAAAGAGATCAACTGCGGCACCGGTGGCATTCAGGATGAGGACTGCCGCCTCATCTGCCGTGGTGAGGGCAGGGGCGATATATCCTCCGTTGGGCAGGGGGGGATTGATGTTCACCACATACCCGATTCCCTCCTCACCATACCGTTCTTCCCAGATGACATTACCCTCTTCGTCCAGGTACATCACCAGTCCCGCAGAGTCGGCAGAGGCGATCAGGGGGGGTCTGGCATAGCCAGCCACGATGTATCCGCCATCAACCGCCTTCACAGACTGGATGCGCCCGAGACCGGCACCCGAGGTGTCAGCATAGGATCTGTTCCAGAGGGGGGGTGCCGTCTGCGTCCAGCCGGTATATGGTCGGGTTCAGGTAGTTTGCGGCGGCAATGATACCCCCTGCAGGGACGGCATCCACCGACGATACTTCCCCGTAGGG
>NZ_BBBG01000028.1 GCF_001315945.1 Methanogenium cariaci JCM 10550
CAAACATACGGGGGGTACCAAACAATGATGACAATTCTTCTCACCGATGACGAACCCAATCTTCTTGAATTGGGCAAGGTCTTTCTTGAGCGTACCGGCGATCTGAAGGTGATCACTGCACTGGGTGCAGAGGAGGCCATGGAGATTATCCGGACCACAAAGATAGACGGCATTATTTCAGACTACCAGATGCCGGGCATGGACGGCATTGCATTCCTGCAGAAAATACGCATTCGGTATCCGGATATGCCGTTTATGATGTACACCGGAAAGGGGCAGGAGGATGTGGTGATCTCAGCCCTGAGAAACGGGTGTGATTATTACCTGCCGAAGGGCGATGATCCGAAGGCGGAGTTTGCCGAACTGGCCCTGCAGGTCAGGCGGATGGTGAAGAACAAAAATCTGGAACATGAACTCAATGAGAGTGAAGAGCGTTACCGCCTCATCATTGAAAATTTCACCGGCATTATTCTGCAGCGTCATGCGGATAACCGCATCATCTATGCAAACGGTGCGGTGGAGAGTATCACCGGCTATCCGGCTGAGATGCTCATGTCGGGCGATTTTAGCTGGGACACCATTGTCCATCCGGATGACCTGTCGATTATCTCCCAGACTGTAGAAGATGCGCGGGCGGATCCATCGGTTGTCAGTGTGAGTGAATATCGTATCATTTCCCGGGACGGGGATGTACGCTGGGTGCAGGAGTCCTGTAATTATGTCCGCAAGAAGAGCGGGAAGATTGCCTCGGTACATGGCACGCTCTACGATATCACTGACCGGAAGCTGATGGAAGGACAGCTCATCGCCCAGCGTGATCTGGGTCTCTCCCTTGCAGCAGCCCGTTCCCTTGATGATGCAGTATCTCTCTGTCTGGATGCGGCATCGCGGGTGGCGGAGATGGGATTTGGCGCTCTCTACCTTGAGGATGCGCGTACGGAGAGTTTTACCCTTTCCTGCGCCACCGGGTTTTCTGATGCGTTTCTCACTTCTGTGCAGGAGATTGGGAAGGATACTCCTCTGGCCCGCCGTGTTGCGGCGGGGGAATATATCTATGCCCGCTATTCTGATCTCCCGGAGCTGCTGGAGTTCTCACCCGGAAAGGAGCGGATACAGGTAATACTTGTTGTCCCCATCATCTACAACAATGCCTCTATCGGGTTTATCCTGCTGGGATCGAACTATACTGAGATCATTCCGGATTCCAGTCTGATGTCACTGGAAGTCATCGCCTACCAGGTGGGTAATGTCATTGCCCGTATCTGGGTGGAAGAGACGCTGGCGCAGGCAGAGATCGGATCCGGGTTTTTCGAACCATCCTCTGATTCGTAGCCGGAACCGGGATGACACCGGGATCTGATATGCCCGGTATTCAGATATTTTTTAAAAAAGGTTAGTCGGAGAGATCCCGGAACTGAGGCATCAGTCCGCGGACTTCACGGCCGACGGATTCTATCAGGTGTTCTTCTCCCTGTCGTTTCAGTGAGGTGAAGACCGGCCGGTTGACCTGATTTTCAAGCATCCATTCACGGGTGAACTCACCGTTCTGGATTTCAGTGAGTATCTCTTCCATTGCGGCATATGCCTCCGGGCCGATGACCCGCGGGCCACGGGTAAGGTCGCCAAATTCCGCGGTGTTTGATATGGAGTCACGCATCTTGGTAAAACCGCCCTCATAGATGAGATCAATGATAAGTTTACACTCGTGCAGCACCTCAAGGTATGCCATCTCGGGTGCATATCCTCTGTCCACAAGGGTCTCGAATCCTGCCTGAATCAGTGAGGTCATACCACCACAGAGCACTGCCTGTTCTCCAAAGAGATCGGTCTCGGTCTCTTCCCGGAATGTCGTCTCAAGCACCACTGCCCGTGTGGCACCGATTCCTTTTGCATAGGCAAGGGCAATCTTTCGGGCGTTGTTGGTTGCATCCTGATGGACGGCAATGAGTGCGGGCACGCCGCCGCCCTCAGTGAAGACTCTCCGGACCATATGGCCCGGTCCTTTCGGAGCGACCATAATGACATCGACTGTTGGTGGCGGGACGATCTGCCGTAGTGGATGTTGAAACCGTGAGAGAACATGACGCAGTCCCCTTCTTTGAGATTCGGCATGATCTGGGCGCGGTAGACATCTCCCTGAAGTTCATCCGGAAGGAGAATCATCACGACATCTGCCATACCTGCTGCGGTTGCCACATCGAAGACCTCAAAGCCGTCTTCTGATGCTTTTTCCCAACTATTTCCGGGGCGCAGGCCAATGATGACATCGAGCCTGAGTCGCGCAGGTTGAGTGCCTGACCCTGTCCCTGAGAACCATACCCGATGACAGCGATCCGGGAATTCCCCCCCAAATCTCTGAGGTTTGCATCGGATTCGTAGTATTTCTGTATCATTTTCTCATCCCTAATGGTTGCTGGTTTCCTTCATAACTATTATAGCATAGGATAAAAAACCTAACATCAGGAATAATATATATGCAGAATTCGTACCTGAAATCTGCTTTTTTATTTGAGGTTAACATGGAACTGCCCGATACACAATCAACCCAGCCTGAAGTCAGAATTAATCTCACCCGGGTCGGGGGGGTCAAAAATGTCAAGAAGCTTGTTGAAGTCGCACGTCCGGGAAAGCGCCCGGTGATCTTTATCTCAACATTCAATGTCTATGTGGATCTCCCCCCCAGCAGCCTGAAAGGTGCCAATCTCTCTCGTAACTTTGAGGTGATTGATGAGGTGCTTCAGCAGGCTATTGAGGGTGAAGTAAATGGTATTGAAGAAGTCTGCAATGCTGTTGCCCGTAAATTGCTTGACCATCACGAGTATGCAGACCGTACCGAAGTGAAGATGAAGAGTCTGTACATGGTAAAACGTGAAACACCCGTCTCCAAGACAGAGTGCCACGAGGTCGTTGAGGTACATGCCAGTGCGGTCGCTGACAGAAACAATGGTACACCACTTGTCCGGAAGATGATCGGTGCGGAAGTGACTGGTATCACTGCCTGTCCCTGTGCCCAGAACATTATGAAGGAACTTGCCTCGGCAAAACTGCGCAACCTTGAGATCAGTGAGGAAAAAATCCAGGAGTTCCTGAACGAGATTCCGATGGCCACTCATAACCAGCGTGGCAAAGGGTTCCTCTTAATTGAGACCGATGACGATCAGCGTGTTGAACTTGAGACCATCATAGACATCCTGAAAGACTCCATGAGTGCCCGGATCTTTGAGCTCCTCAAACGTGGTGATGAGAGCCATGTGGTCTTCTCGGCACACAGCAATGCCCGGTTTGTGGAAGACTGTGTCCGTGAAATGGCCAAACATGTGGTTGCCAAATTCTCGTACCTGCCGGGTGATTCAGTCATCACTATCAAGCAGACAAATGAGGAAAGCATCCATCAGCATGATGCCTATGCAGAGCGCAAGGCAACCATTGCTGAGCTGAAAGCTGAAATCAAGGCAAATTAATTCATACACCATCTTTTTTTGTAAAAATATCGTTGTTTTATGGAACAGGTGTCCTGAATGGGGGGGCGTAGTTTCCCTGACACATACTACATTATCAACATAATCCCGTTACCGGCTCCGTGTACTTAACGAAACTTATTTTTAACCGTCCATTCACATATCACATACGTACTTCTTAGCGGGTACGTGTGTTGCAACTCACGGTATGTGATTTTTTTCATACTTGTGTGTTAGAATAGCCAGAAGAACAGAATTTAATAATTAGGCGATAATTTATGTCGAAAGTTGTAGAGATTTCCCCAACCACAAGACATGAGGGTCACACCAAGCTTACTATGCAGGTTGACGACAACGGTGTCGTTACCCGTGGTGACTGGCTCAGTCTTACACCTGTACGGGGGGGTATTGAGAAACTCGCCGTTGGAAAGAGCATGCACCAGGCACCGAAGATTTCCTCCCGTGTCTGTGGTATCTGTCCGATTGCCCACACTCTTGCCGGTACTGAAGCAATGGAAGCCTCGATTGGCTGTATCATTCCCGATGATGCATACCTCCTGAGAGTCATCCTTCAGTGTGCAAACCGTCTGCACAGCCATGCATTACACAACATCCTGTCACTGCCTGACATGTACATCCCGGGAACGGACACCCATATCAACCCGTTCACTCCCGAGGAACCTGTCCGCAGCGTTGCACTCAGGATCCAGAAACTCCGTGAAGTCGGTCAGACTGTCGGTGAGATTGTCGGTGGAGAACCTATTCACCCGTCCAACCCCCCCCGTGTCGGTGGTATGTACAAGAACATCTCCCCCCCGCGTGCACAGATCAAGATTTATGACCTCGCAAAAGAGGCACTTCCTCTTGCACAAGACCACATGGATTTCATGATCTCCGTCTTCAAGGACTGGGATGCACGGCCCATGGCATCGGTTGCCGGTGGCAAGGAAGTTGAGAAGACCGAGAAGTTCGGTTTCCACGACCAGGGCTACATGGCCTCAGATACACTCTATGGTTCTTCATCACTTGATCTGGACCAGAAGTGGTATCCTGAGCGCTGGACAGAGGTCCGCCCATGGGACTGGTACCAGGGTGAACTCGAAGTATCCCTCGAAGACCCTGACTACCCAGTTGGCGGAACCACCCCCCCTGTCGGCACCAAGGTATGGCCTGCAATGGAAGCATGCACCGGTGTGCCGCTCTATGATGGAGCACCTATCGAGACAGGTCCCCGTGCACGTCTTGCAATGTTCCGGAACTATGACCGCAAGGGTGCAATGGGTCTGCAGATTGCACGGCAGATGGAATATATGGACTGCCTGTACAGCATGATCGAGGCTGTTGAAGCTCTTGACACCAATGGAAAGGTCGTTGCAGATGAGATCCCACAGGGTGACGGTTCACTTGGCTGGGCAGCAAACGAAGCACCACGCGGAACCGATGTGCACCTGACCAAGGTTCTGAACGGCAAAGTTGAGTGGTACTCGCTCCTTGTCCCGACCACATGGAACTTCCCGACTGTCAGCCGGGCACTCGAAGGTGCACCATGGCAGCTCACTGAAGTCATCATGCGTGCCTACGACCCATGTGTGTCCTGCGCAACCCACATGATGGTGGTCGACGACTCAAAGAAGGTAGTGGCCCAGAAACTGTTCCAGTGAGATAGTCAGATGCTAGACTGGTACGCGAGACAGATGATTGTGGGTGTCGGCAATCCGCTCTATACAGATGACGGATTCGGACCTGCAGTGGTCTCAGAACTCAAGAAGCTGTCCCTTCCGGATGACCTGAAAGTACTTGACGTGGGCCTTGCGGGGCCGCATTTCCTCTTCACTCTGATCGCAGAGGCTGAACAGCCGGTCGAGAGGATGGTCATTGTTGACGTCCTCGATTTCGGCGGCAGCCCCCCCGGTCAGATGACGAAGGTGTCTCCTGACTTCCTTGCGAATGAAAAGACGGGCAGGTATCTTGACCCGCATTCGTGGGGGGGAGGGTTTAAAGACCCGCTGACTGAACTCTCGAAACGGACCGAAGTGATAATCCTTGGGTGCCAGCCTGAGAGCATCGCGATATCCGATATTGATAATGAATCTGAGGATGTCGACTACTGGCTCACGGAACAAGTTACAATGGCCATTCCGAAGGCAGTGCAGATGGCACTTGCTGAAGTAGGGGTGGAATATGGGACTACTATCAAATCTGAAGAAGATCCTCACAGGGAAGAAGCCGGAAGAACCTAAGACGGCGCCAGAACCTGTCACGGTTCCGGAAACGGCTACGGCACCTGAATCTGCCGCAGCTCCAGAACCGGTGACTGTTCCAAAGGCCCGGCCTGAGGCAAAACCAGTGGTGAAACCCCCCGTGATGTGAAGGTTGAAAAAAAGCCCGAAATACAAGAGATGGAGGAAAAGCCTGTGGCTGAAAAAATTACGATTGGACACGTACACATGTCCGGATGTACCGGATGTCTCGTGTCTCTCGCAGACAACTACGAAGGTCTGTTTACGTTGCTTGACAACTATGCAGACCTCAACTACTGTCTGACTCTCGCCGATGTGCGTGACATCCCAAAGATGGATGTGGCACTTGTCGAGGGTTCAGTCTGTATAAACGATCCACACTCTGTGGAGGATATCAAAAAAGCACGCAAGAATGCAACCATTGTTGTTGCACTCGGTGCCTGTGCAGCATACGGGAACATTACCCGGTTCGCCCGAGGCGGACAGTGGAACCAGCCCCCCCAGCACGAGAACTACGTTCCGATCGGCGACCTGATCAACGTAGATGTCTACCTGCCGGCATGCCCACCGTCACCTGAGTCGATCCGTAATGTTGCTGTGATGGCATATCTGCTCCTCAGAGGAACTGACGAACAGAAGGAACTTGCAGCAGCATACCTCAAGCCCCCTCATGGACCTCGCACAGCGCGGCACAGAGGCATGTGGATGCGACCTGATTTATGACGTCATCAACCAGGGTCTCTGCATGGGATGCGGCACCTGTGTTGCAACCTGTCCGGTTCGTGCAATCTCAATGGAATACGGCAAGCCGAATATTGACCGTGACCTGTGTATCAAATGTGGAGCATGCTACGCACAATGTCCGCGCAGCTTCTTCAACTTTGATGTGATGAACCAGTTTGAGGCAATCGGCGAAGCTATTGATGCTGCGATGCTCAAAGGAGATGAGTAAAATGGTTCTCGGAAATTACAAGAACTGTGTATCAGCACGTGCAGCTGACCCGGCAATTCTTTCCGCCTCTCAGGATGGAGGAATTGTCACCCAGCTCTTTGCATTTGCACTTGAAGAAGGCATCATTGACGGTGCTGTTGTTGCAGGACCGGGTGATGAGCCATACAAGCCGGAGCCCGTTGTTGCAACCACCGTTGCAGAACTGATGGAAGCACGCGGTACCCGCTACACCATCTGCCCGAATGTCTCGATGATCAAAGAGGCAACCCGTTCATACGGTCTTGACAAGGTCGGAGTCGTCGGCACACCGTGCCAGATTCAGGCTGTCAGGAAGGCCCAGCTCTACCCGATGGGTATGCGGTCTGTCGGCGACAAGATTGCGCTTGCAATCGGTATCTTTTGTATGGAGAACTTCCCATACCAGGGTCTTGAGACCATGGTGGAAGACCTCTGTAATGTGAAGATGGAGAGCGCTGTTAAGATGGACATCGGCAAGGGTAAATTCTCGGTCTACACCGCACGCGGTGCAGTCTCACAGATCCCGCTCAAGATGACCCACAAGTTTGAGCAGCCCGGCTGCCACGTCTGTCTGGACTACGTCGCAAACCTCGCTGACGTCTCAACCGGCTCTGTCGGAAGCCCCGACGGCTGGTCAACAGTCTTCACCCGTACAAAGAAAGGTGAGACCATCTGGGGGGGTAAGGCCATCGAAGCAGGATACTTCGAGACCAAGCCTATTGCAGATGTCAAGCCAGGTCTGGACCTTGTGACCAAACTTGCAACCGATAAGATCACAAAGAACCAGAAGACTCTTGATGAGCGTGCAAGCTTTGGTGTTGACAAAGGCCTGCGCAATCCATACATCTAAATCCCTTTTTTTGTTCCATCTGTTTCCCTGAAGGAAAAATGCCTGAGTATCCATCCCTGCAAAGACGTTTTGATCCGCAGGTGATGAGTATGCCAAATACGAGGAATCCCTGAAAAAATCCCGCCGTTCCATACCGGTCGACTCGTTTCCGGGATCGGTTCTATCACTGACGGAGCAAAAGAGGCGGTCTTCTTCGGTGATCTCTGAGAGGGTTACCAAAAAAGAATTTATTTCCAGACTTCAACCGGATCCATCTGGGCGTTAATAACCATGTCGAAGGCGATCTTGTCCGGCCATCCGGCACGCCGGAACATATCCATGAAGCAGATGCCCACGATTTTTGTGTCATATCCGGCAATAGTATCCTGCATCATCTCAGCTGTTATCGGTTCATTCGGCATGGCAAGACCACCCATCACAACAACAACTTTCGGGTCAAAGGTCTCCGGGGGGGTATGGGAGGTGACCTGCATGCCCACATGAGCAACCGGTTTGAGGACTTTCGCCGATGATTCGTCCAGCCGGGGTACAAAAATAAATTCAAACGGCAGGTCACGGACCGCATACGTGAGCAGTTCAATAAATGGTGTGCATGTTCCGGGGGGGCAGCCATAAAACGCTACCTGATCGGTATCCATAATGCCGGATTCGACCATGAATTTCTTGAACGGACGAAGCATTCCTGCAAGGCCTGATCCTGATTCCTGTAATTCCATGTTTTTCTCTTGCGTGCGGATGAGAAAAACCTTGCTTCTCAGTCCGGACACAGAACCATCTGTCGTAGCATTGTGTATCTGCTCTTATGTGATGGATAACTTCTCTGGTTATGTTCATATCAGAATATTTTGGCATATTCCATCCCGGTTCCTTATGGTCAGGTGGATTGATGGAAGGAACCGGTTATCTGGCGCATATAATAGTCCCTTTTGAGGAAAATGCGCTCTATGCTCTTTTATTGTAAATTCCAAAAATTTCCGCCGATTTTGCGGATCGATTAGTATATTGTCATACTCATGGATCATTGATGTCCAATAAAAATGCACAGATACACTAAAGAAATAAAATTATTTCCCATTTACTGTCATAAATATAATCAAAATCCCTATTTTATATATTGTAATTGCTGATGAAAGTCAGGCATGTTAACTTATTTAATTGAACTATTTTGTTTATCTTAATACATCTGAGAAATTTTTATTGAATATTTTCGATGAGTGAATTATGAATGCCAATGGACGATACTTAAGGATAAACGCCTTTTTGCTCATAGTATCAGTTGCAATACTCTGTGGGTTGATCCCGCCTGCAGCCGCTGCTGATACACTGGGTGATGCACTTGAATCGCCTGGTTTAATCTGGGCAACCGGTGGCGATGAAGAATGGAGTATAGATGTAGAAAACGCCATTACAGGATCAAGCTGTGCCAAAACAGGGCAGCCGATTTATTACAGCGATGGGTCATGGATTGAGACGACCATTACCGGACCGGGTACGCTGACCTTCTCCTGGAAGGTCTCATCGTACATCGACAATAGTGATGATCTCACCGCTCTCGAAAACATCGATGACGGATATTATGACCTGTATTCCAATCCTCTGATCTTTTCTCTTGACAGCACGAGCCAAGAGCTATTGCCGGAACGGATGTCTCCTGGACGGAAGAATCCTATGAGATTGGTGAGGGTGAACATACCGTACGCTGGACATTCTATGATGGTGGTATTGATACTGCCGGCGAGGAATGCGGCTGGCTTGACAATGTCGCATTCAATACCGGCAGTGAGCCAAAACCGGAAACCATCGGTGAGGCGCTTGATGCACCTGAACTGACCTGGAAGACACCCGCCGGAGAGGTGGACTGGTCTGTTGTAACGAAAACCGGTGCCTCAGGCAGCAGCTGTGCACAGAGCGGTGACATTCTTGATTATCAGATGACAGGAATCGAGACGACTGTCACCGGACCCGGAACCCTCACGTTCTCCTGGAATGTGTCATGTTGTGATTATAACGGCCTCTACTTCTCTGACAACGGTGATGACAAGGCGGACATCTGTGGCACCGATCAGGTCTGGGCTGATGTATCCTATCATGTTGACTCGGGTGACCACACACTCCGCTGGTATTACATGAGAATGGACGGGGATTATCCTGAAGGGGGAAAACTGCGGATGGCTGGACAATGTCGTATTTTCCCAGGAGGAAGCAGTCGATTTTTCTGCAGATCCGGTATGCGGCAATGCTCCGCTGACGGTCATGTTCGCCGATCTCTCAACGAATAGTCCTGACTCATATGACTGGGACTTCGGAGACGGCGAGAGATCTCCCGAGCAGAGCCCTTCCCACATCTATCAGGAAGCGGGTCTGTATCCTGTCTCCCTCACCGTTCAGAGAAACGGAATTCCGCAGACGGAAACCAAGACCGGATATATTCATGTGCTGGATGCAGTCTCACTTGGCGATGCTGTTGATGCACCTGAACTTGCATGGACGACAGGTGGAAATAAAGAGTGGGCCTCAGAGATTGGTGCTGACTATGTGAACAGCAGCTCTGCACGAAGCGGGGGGGGCGTTCTGTCTTCACACCAGAACTCCTGGATGCAGACCAGTGTCACCGGTCCCGGAACCCTTACATTCGACTGGGAGGCAAATCCTGGTAAAATGATGGGTATGCCATTTGGAGATCTGGTTTTCTCCATGGATAATGCCGGGCAGTATGACGACGGCTACAAAATGATCAAGTATCCCGGCTGGCATCATGAGACATACAAGATCGGGAACGGTGTGCACACCCTGAACTGGACATATTCCACCAGAACCACTGACAAGGAAGAAAACGGTGGCTGGCTGGACAATGTGTCCTTCGTATACGGTGTGGATGAACCGGTTGCAAATTTTTCCACAAATGTGACCGAGGAATGTGGATTTGCTCCTCTTGCAGTGCAGTTCACCGATACCTCCACTGAATTTCCCATTGCATGGAACTGGGACTTTGGAGACGGAGAAACATCCCCCCCGGATGAAAATCCGGTGCATACCTATACCGAACCAAAGGATTACACCATCACTCTGACCGTTGAAAACATCGAAGGAACGGGCACGGTTACAAAGACTCTCACTGTTCTTGAACCGATCTCTATCGGTGAAGCCCTTGATGCAGAAGAACTGGACTGGTCGACCGGAGGGGGGGATGCAGAATGGTATACCGACCTCTACACTTCAGTTGCGGGAGGCAGTTCCGGACACAACGGGATCATCGGTTCGAATGCAGACACCACCTGGGTTCAGGCAAATATTACCGGACCGGGTGTCCTGACCTATGACTGGAAGATCTCGTCATCCTCAACCACCTATGACGGGCAGATTGAATTCTCCGTCAACGGGGATGTTAAAAAGAGCATCAAAGGGAAGCAGAACTATGGTGACTGGACCCGCGAGTACTTTGAAATTCCAACGGGAGCACAAACACTCCGGTGGGACTACACCAATGATTATTATTTCACCCCCCCGGATCACTGCGGAAACCTCGACAATGTGACATACACATTCGGGGCAATCAATCCGACAGCGGAATTTGACGCAAACGAAGCCCGTGGCATGGCACCGGCTTCGATCACGTTCACCGACATATCTGCAGGATGTCCTACCTCATGGGCATGGGATTTCGGTGACAATACGACATCTGACAAACAGAACCCCGTGCACAATTACACCAAAGCGGGGGGGAGCTATCCGGTCACCCTGACGGTAACAAATGATGCAGGGTCTGACTCTGCCGAGCAGATCATTGAAATTGTGCCCTACACCACCATTGGTCAGGCACTTGATGCAGATGATCTGAACTGGACAACCGGTGGAGACAACGGGGGAATGGTATGTTGATATCAACAGCGCCCGTGCAGGCGGCATGTCCGCACGCAGCAGTGATGATCCCGAGCGCTACACCGGCTCATGGATTCAGACCAATGTCACCGGACCGGGTATCTTCAACTTCTCATGGATCATCGATGCAGCACCAACGTATGATACCCTCACGCTGTTTGACAACGGTGTTGAAGCGATGCAGATCTCCGGTTACCCGGAAAACTGGACTGACGTGAACTATGACCTCGCAGGCGGCAGCCATACCCTTAGATGGGCGTATGAACGGACGTCCTGGAGTAAGATCGGTGAAAACGGTGCATGGCTGGACAATGTGTCATTTGTACAGTTTGACGCGGCGGACTTTGGGGCGGATGCCACCTACGGGCCGGTGGCCCTTACGGTGAACTTCACGGATTACTCAACCGGCACGCCGACTGCTGGATGTGGGACTTTGGAGACCGGGAGACATCCACCGAACAGAATCCGACCCACACGTATACCCACTCCGGAATATACTCCGTCACCCTGACCGTGCAGAAGAACGGCGGCGAACAGACCGAGACAAAGACAGGTTATATCACGGTCACACCACCACTCGGCAAGGCCCTTGATGCACCCCTGCTGAACTGGACAACCGGTGGGGGGGATGCCGGGTGGTATGTCGTCATGAACGAAACGTTCCGGGACGGCAGCTGCGGCAGAACGGGCGATATTGATCAGTACGGCAGCACATGGGTAACCACTACTGTTCGCGGCCCTGTAAAGCTTTCCTTTGACTGGAAAGTATCGTCATACTCCGGCTATTCAATGGAGCATGCCGATGCCCTCGGATTTGCAATCGATGGGGGGGAAATGGAAGAAGAGATTGCCGGAACAAAGGATGGCTGGCAGAGAGAATCATATAAATTGTCCGAAGAGCGTGACTATGCCTGAAATGGGTCTATGAAAAGAGAGCATACAGTTCATATGGTGATAACGAGGACTGTGGCTGGCTTGATAATATCACCTTCTCGGACATCGTTCCTGAAATTTCCCTCAGCCCGGAAGTGTCCACTACGGCGACAGGTGATGAAACAAAGATCAACGTCGTACTCGGCAATGCACAGGACGGACTCAAAGAATACACCCTGAACATAAGCCTGAACGAGTCCGGCATTGCAGAGATCACAGATGTCGCATTCCCTGCCTGGACGGAATCGTCAGGCGAGGCGGTCATCGGAGCGGATGCTGTTCAGATACGTGCAGGGGATACCGGTGATCAGGTTGGTGTGGGTGCAAAGAACATTGTACTTGCAACGATTACTGTGCAGGGTTCTTCAGAAGGTATTACCGGAATCTCCGTGAGTGACTGCCGGTTTGTTTCCGATGCCGATGAGACCATTGTGCCAAATACGGTTCCGGGAACAATTGAAATCGTTCATCTCAATCCGTTCCCTGGTATGGGTTCATTCCCGGGGGGATACCGACATGAACGGTCTGTATGAAGACATCAATGGTGACGGAATGTGTGACATAAACGATGTTTCGACATATTTCAGCAATCTTGAATGGATTCCGGCACATGAAAACAGCCGCATCTTTGACTATAATAAAAACGGTCAGATAGAGTTCGACGACATTGTGATGCTCTCACTGCAGAGTGGCTCTGAGGACTAAATAGGGAGAATACATGAATTTACTACACCATCTAAAAGCAACAGGCGCACTTTTATGCGCCTGTTTACTTGCGGGTTTCATTGTTCAGGGTGCTTTTGCCCTTGAAATAGAGGAAGCTCCCCCCCTGAATCCGGAATTTGTGGATTATATCAATCATCTTGACAGCGTGGATGAAAACCAGATGTTCACCCTGAATGCAGATTCCGTACCCGGTGCAAAAAACTATCCAATGGGACTTGTCCCCCCCTCACCGGTAAGCGTAAACTGGTCCGGAGCAGGAGCAGTGAATGCGGATTCTGTGATTGGTTCAGAACTCTGTGACCTTGAAGCGGTGTTTGATCTCCGCACCGAAGGCAGAGTCAGCCCGGTTCATGATCAGGGAAATCTCGGTTCATGCTGGGCCTTTGCATCCTACGGTGCGCTTGAATCAAATCTTCTTCCTGCCGGGGGGGTGTACGACTTCAGAAAATAATCTGAAAAACACCCACGGATATGACTGGACGCATGAAGAGGGAGGAAACTCGTACATGTCATCCGCGTATCTCACCCGGTGGAGCGGCCCGGTGAATGAGGATGATGACCCTATAGCGAGGTTTCGGATGTTTCCCCCTGAAGACCTGAAGACACGGGTTCATGTTCAGAATGTGATGTTTTTTGAGCCGTTCAAGGGTCCGGATGACACCGCCGAAATAAAACAGGCAATCAAAGAGAACGGTGCTGTGTACCACTCCCTGTACTGGGGCAACGATTTTTATGATGAAGAGCATTTCAGCTACTATGACCCCCCCTATCTCATCGGAGCCGGCCATGCCATTGTCCTTGTAGGATGGGATGATACATACAGCAAAGAGAACTTTACCTACAAGCCCCCCCTGCTGACGGCGCATTTATCGCACGCAACAGCTGGGGGGGAGAAGACTGGGGGGGTGAGGACGGATATTTCTATATCTCATACTACAATAAGGGAAGAACAACCACCCAGTTTATCGGAGAACCGACAACAAACTACGGCAGTATATACCAGTACGATACCCTCGGATGGACCAAGGATATCGGCATCGACACGACAACCGTATACACTGCCAACATCTTTACCGCTGAGAATGATGATCTGCTCGGTGCGGTCGGTTTTTACACCACGCAGCCGAATGAGGACTACGATGTCTCGGTGTATCTCAGTCCCGGAGAGGAAAATGTCACTGCAGGCTCTCCTGCCCTGACCCTGTCGGGCCATATGGAAACTCCCGGCTATCACACACTTCCTGTTGAAGATGAGGTGTTACTCACAAAGGGAGAGGATTTCTCTGTTGTTGTCAGACTCACAGATTCGTGGTATAAATATCCGATTGCAGTGGAGGCCCCGATACGCAGTTATTCCAGCAAGGCAACCGCACATGCGGGTGAAAGTTTCATCAGTGCCGATGGAGTGAAATGGCAGGATATTACCAAAAAATACCCGAACACGAATGTGTGTATAAAGGCGTACGCCAAATACCCGTCCATATCGTTTAACTGCGATAATGTGTCGGTTAAGGCCGGTTCGCCCTCGAATATCACCGTTATGATGGGACGTGCGCCACAGGGAATTGCCGGATATCAGATGCAGGTTTCTCTCTCCAATCCGGATGTGGCGGAAATTACGGGGGGGGTGTCCTTCCCCGACTGGGCCACACTCAATGAGATTTCTGAAGAACAGGCAGGCACGGTCACAATGAAGGCCGTGGATCTTGGAACAGCGATTCAGAAAAATGCAAAAGAGATTGTTATTGGTAGCGTGACCATCACCGGAACAAATGAGGGTTCAACCGGTATCACGGTAACCATGCCGATGATGACCGCTGATGGCGGTGACGCGATCGTTCCGTGCGATCTTACAACGGATATTTCTGTGCACGAAGATGTTATGCCTCCGACACCAACCCCCCCGGTGGCAGGCGGCGGCAGCGGTAGTAGCGGCCACGGTTCACACAGTGATGTCGGTGCGGCTCATGATGTCAGTGCAGGTGAATCCAAATCGTTTGCAATGAAAGAATCCTCATTCTCACAGGTCAGCATCTCTGCAAAGACCAATATCAAAGAGATGATGATCGTCGTCTCGGATGTGGGGGACTCTGCCGGAGGATATCGATGCGCCAACAGGTCCGGTATACCGCTATGTGGAGGCAGAGCTTCTGCATACCAACGATGATTCCATCGAATCCGGTGAGATTGAGTTCATGGTGCCTGAAACCTGGCTTGAAGAGCATGCATTCACTCCGGAAGAGATTGTTCTTCAGAGATATCACAATGGCACGTGGCAGAATCTTTCGACCGAATTCAACAACCGGGAAAACGGAAAGGTATACTTTACCGCAACAACGGACGGGTTCTCATATTTCGCCATCGCGGCCAGTGCCGTGTCTGACATGGCAACAGAGACTCCGGTTGCAACCCCCTGATGCAGTGCCGACAGGAGATGGAAGCGCTACCCCTTCTTCACCGGAAACGGATACCCCCCCAACACCTGCTGAAACACCGCAGTCACCCATACCTGTATGGATTCCCATTGCAGCGGCAGGTGCGGCATTGCTCCTGAGAAGAAAATAATCCCTTTTTTATTACCGGGAATATCCGGGTATTAGATCCCGGATTTTTGGCTGGATATGTTCTGTAATACGATATGCTATATGGACAGCATACGCATCATCTGGTAAGGGAATAGAGGGTGAGAGGAGGTAAACAAAAGTGCTGTCGCTAAAAAACCCGATTGATGATAACGGGTTTACCGGGCTTGAGGGTGCGATTATTCTGATCGCTTTTGTGATCATCGCCTCGGTCTTTTCCTTCATCGTTCTGGGTAGCGGATTTTTTGCAACAGGCAAAGCGGAGGATGTCATCTATACCGGCGTAGACCAGTCAGTTTCATCGCTGATGCTCATCGGTGATGTGTATGGCTACAAAGCATCCGACAGGAATGCCGTAGACATGCTGCGTTTTACGGTTTCCCCGTCTGTCGGAGGGGGGGGAAACCAATGGATCTCAGCGGTTGCAGCCTGACCTATGCGACATCTGAACGTATTCTTACTCTCCAACCCAATGACACCCTGATATCGACGACTCCGCCTCTTCCCGGCAGATGGACAATATCGGATATCACCTCTGACGGGGGGGATTCCCCGGTCATTCGGTTTAATGAACGGGCAACGATCATGGTTCGTATCCCGGAATCGTATCTAGCACTGCCGGGGGAGCGCATTACAGTCACGCTCATACCCCCCCGGTCGGTACCGCTGTCACGGTCAGCCGGACCGTCCCGGGTAAGATACATGATGTTACGATTCTGGTATAATCATCAGGAGGCAGAAATTTACAATACTACTTATCATTCCCAGTTTTTTCCGAAGACTGGTTCTTCATCGAACTGGCTGATGCGTTTGGCATCTGCGGAGTAGGGGGGGACAGTATCAGCGTTGCGGATTGCCTCTTCCAGACGTTCTGTGGCACTCCGGCCTCACGTCTGGACCCGACCCCCCCCGAACCCGCATTTTGACGCTCAGTGTGACCATATATCCGTCTTTCATATATATGCCCTGTTTTGTATCATCCTGTAGTCTGTCCGGGCAATAAAGATATCGGACCGATTTTCCGCCGGGTAATTTTCCGCCGTGAATATTCTCCGATTGTAAAAATATCCTTTTTCCCGGAGTTTTGTATATCTGCCCGAACCCGATACTCCTGCTGGGATTTTTGCCCTGCCGCACGTGAATAACCCCCCCGGAGGGGGTTGGTTTATCAACAGGGATGAAGTATACACCAGGCAATGAATTCCGGGAGAAAGAGGAGAGACTGGTTTGTCATCGGCGTATCGTCTGTTCTGGTTCTTTTGATCGTTGTGCTGTTCCGGGCACTGCTCGACCCACTCATTATTGCAGGAGCACTTGCAACGGTCCTGATACCCTATCATAATGTCCTGAAAATGCATTTGCGTGCGCCCTTCTCATCCATTATTATCACAACAGGGGTGCTCATCTTTCTTGTTGTGATGCTGATGGTGTCTCTGGCTGTTATCTTTGCAAACGGGGGGGCATATATTCAGGAGGTCTTTAACAGTATCTTTGGCTGGCTTTCCATAGAAGGGGGGGGATTTTTGGCATGGCTCTCGATCCGATTGTCTTTGACCTGCAGGGGATTGTCAACGGCATCCTCGCTGCCGTGCAGGGTTCTATCGGGGAAATACTTGGTGCAACCGCCTATTATTCAATCATTTTCATGATTCTCTTTCTGTTCCTGTATCTCTTTATTCTCTACGGGGGGGAACAGATGTTTCATCAGGTCTGGTCTGTGGTGCCCGCTGAATCAAAGCCAAAACTTTCCATTCTTAATGTGCTTCTCTCGGATTCTCTTTATTCTCTTATTATCGTGCACGTGGGAATCGCCCTGCTCGTCTTTGTCGTTGCTCTGCCGTTCTTTACCCTCCTCGGGTACGGCCATGTGCTCTTCTGGTCGATTGTCTGTGCGATATTTGCCCTGATCCCCCCCGTCTTCGGCCCGGTCATTATCATTGCGCTTCTTGCCGTCTATGCCCTCTCTCTTGGGGATTACTATGCACTGGTGCTGATACTGGTGATCGGCTGGCCTCTCCTGTGTGCCATTCCGGACTGGTATCTGCGTCCGGTTCTGATGGGGGGGAAACGTTCAAAAATGAATGCTGTCCTGATATTTATCGCCCTTTTCGGTGGAATTGCCATTATGGGAGTGCTGGGTTTTTTGTATGGGCCACTGGCACTTGCCATCCTGACCGCAGTATACCGGATTTTATTTCATGAATTTGGAGGGGGGGACGATCAGCCGGTTCCCTCAGAATCTCCCTGAATGTACGATCCAATTTTCGGATGACGGGTGCGAAGAGTCACTCGGTATCGTTGACCATGGAAACGTATCCCTGCCATGATAAAAAAAGAATTTCCGGAGTGAAATCGGGGAAGCACTAGTCACGGGCATTTCCATCCCGTGAAACCCTTGCTGTCTCCTGATACCTCTGATATATACCGGTTTATCACCGGTATCTAGTCATGCCAGTGCGAGTCGCCGGTGGTGGAGATGTCCTTTTTCCAGATTGGCACATATCGTTTTATTTCCTCGATGATATAGCGGCACCCGGCAAAGCCTTCCTCCCGGTGGGCGGCACCTGCGATGATGACAAGAATGGTCTCCCCCATCTGCAGGAGGCCGTCCCGGTGAATGATATCAACCGAGAGGAGTCCGTGTTTTTCCGTCGCTTCTGCTGCAATTGTCCTGAGATCCGCGATTGCTGTCGTTCGGTCGGCCTCAAATTCGATTGCCTCAATACCATCGTCACGCACGGTGCCGACAAAGACCACCTGAGCACCCATGCGGTTGTCACGTGACTGCTGTATGAGTGCTCCGATATCAATATCTTCTTTCTGTATGGTAATCATGGAATTCATCCTCCTGATACCGGTGGATAGACCACCAGTGCATCGTTGTCTGCAAGAGAGGTCTCTTCAATCTCTTCGGCAGAAAGCCGTCTCCCGTTAAGGATCACGGTAATATGCGGGTGAAATGTGCCGTCTGCGGCAAACAGGGTATCTTTGCATCCTTTTTCTTCACAAAGGGCAGAGAGCACGGTTTTCGGTGTCGCAGCACTGGTTGTTTCAATCGTCTGCTCTTCCCCCCCGAATATCTCGCGGAAGCGGGCAAAACTGCGTAGGGTTATTCTCATTATATCTTTCTCCGGGTGAATGTCTGTCCGGTCTGTTACCTGCATTCTCTGCTCTGTATATCTGATCCATCCCTGATATGCATACCCAAAGCAGGAGAGACAGACCGGGGTTTAGATAAAACAGTCCTCACTGCCACGGTAGGCATTCAGCATCTCACGCCGGGCACTCTTCCCGAGGGATGCGGTTACCTGTTCCAGAAAGACGGCGAAGTAGTCGGGCGGAAGGCAGCAGAGGCTCTCTTCACCGGTGGTGATGAGTGTCGTAAGATATTCCAGCTCGTCTGCTGTCAGGTGGGTGATTCGTTCCCTGAAGTCATCTGCATTCGCCGCATAATGATTTGCCACCGGCGGCAGGACCGAACGGTAGGGGACGTTCGACCCTGAACAGATCATGTTCTCGCATTCCGGTGCACATTTCTTCAGGATATCCTGATCTTTCTTTGAGAGTATGCGTGCCATGTATACGTCCTCTGCCGGTATTTACGGTCGGGTGTCTGTTGTGCGGGTGAACGCTTCCGGGTAGTAGACGGTACCCTGTACGTCACGCAGGGCATTTGTTTCGAGGCTGAGGACCATGAAATATCCCTCGGGCACCTCCCATGGTGGTTCTATTTCATGCGTTTTTGCTGATTCAAACCGGAACCTGCGGTAATATCCGGGTTCCCCCCCAAGTACAACGACGATCTTCGCTCCCTTCTGGTGGGAACGGTGAATGCCCTCTTCAATAAGGGTGGTACCGATTCCCTGATTCCGGAATTGCGAGAGGACTGCCACTGGTGCAAGGGCAAGGGCGGGTCTCTCGTCGCCGTCTGCTGCACGGATAACCACGGGTGAGAAGAGGACATAACCGACGATGGTTCCGTCTTCAACACAGACAAGTGAAAGTTCAGGATCATAGGCACCGGAATTACGGATCATAGATACCAGTTCTGCCTCGTCTTTCCGGCTGAATGCATCGGTGAGCACCGCGGCGATACCTGCAGCGTCATCCGGTTCTTCTGATCTGATGGTCCATGGCATGGTAATCATAGGTATGGCGCTGCCCGCTAAAAAACCTGCACGTTCCCGTTCGCGGCAGATGCACGATATAGGTTGTCGCAGGTATGTGTCACGGGTGCGTTCGGACTCCGATGACGGATTCATCACTGGCTTTCCGTCTCGGGTGCAGGAGATACGAAAAAAAGTATGATTATTTCTGGGTCATCAGACCGGTTATGGTAACAACGATACCCCCCCATGCAATCAGGAAGATGCCCAGGACGTAGATGACGGTGGCCGTTCCCATCAGCGGATACATCATCACATAGAATCCCAGGATGATCGCGATGATACCCGCGATGACAAGGAGCACCTTGTACCAGGTGCTGTCTTTTCCGGTAAATGCCTGAAAGATATTGGTAAACCCGGTCAAAAATGCCCAGAAGGCAATCAGGTAGGTCATGAGGAACCAGGCACTGAGGATACTGGTGAATACCAGCAGACCGAGGATAATGGCAAGCACTCCCAGAATTATGAGTGCGACCGAGCGTCCTGTGCCGCCTTCGTGCGGTTTTACCGCCTGCACGACGGTCATAATTCCCCCCCAGACCACCACCATCGCACCGACGAAGTAGCCTAAAAAGAGCGTCACATATCCCGCATGATGACACAGCATATGCCAAAAATAAATGCAATGATTCCCAGGAGAACAAAAGTCCACCACGACGGGGTGAAACCCATCATCTCTCCGGTTTCATTTTCAATGATATCTGTCATAGTTTTTCACTAACGCAATGGTATGTGAATGTGGTATTTAATATAACCGAAGATCGGGATGACTTTCCCGATTGACGGATGCATTGATCTCTCCTCATATCGGTATCCGGGGGATGCCTGTGGGTGGTGTCTGATGTGTGGGGGGGATGATCTGCGAAACGAAATACTGTTGTTCCGGACCGTGGTGCCAACATGCGGGGGGGCATTCTTTCAGGCGGGTCCGGGGGGGACACCCGACGAACTCCGGGTGTCCGTGATCTTGCTATATATATTTTGATCATAGCATTTCGTATTACAATGAGTAAATCTTTTATTAAACCGAAATCCACCCATTACTACTACATGAAATTCAGGGGCATCATCTCAATCATTTTCTTTACCGTACTCATCACCTGTGCCGGGAATGCTGCTGCTGCCGGTGCTGCTGAGTCCGGTGTGTTGTTCAGTCTGGAGCCGGTCACCGGAGTGGAGGATGAATACCTTCTCTCCTGTGACGGTGCGGATGGCGGGCCTGCGGGGGTCTTCGGAGTCTTTCCCGGCCCTGTCAGTATTGTCAGCACTACGCTTCCCGAGAGTCACTACCGGGTGAACGGCACCACCCTTGCCTGTGCACTCATTGATGAGGGGAGCTGTTCCCTGCAGATCAGATGCACAGACCTTCGGGCAGGGACGCTCTCTCTTTCGTGGGAGACATTCACGGATGATCTTTCCGGAGAGACAGAGATATCCGTCTCGGATTCTGGCGTGGTGTCGGTTCTTAGTCCCGGTGAAACCGGCACAGGGAATGCCGAAAATCCGTCATCAACACCAATGCAGCAGAGTCCCTTTGCCTGCACGGCATTCACGGTGACGGCGTCACTTGCCATTGCCGGAGTGTATGCCAACAGGAGAGGGGGGGGTGATTCGCAATGAAAACACCGAAAATATATCCACATGCGTTGTTCGTGCTTTTCCTTCTCGGAATGGTTGCAGCAGGACCGGTATCCGCTACAGACACCGGTGCCCTGCCACTGGATACGAACGGGGGGGATGCCCTCATCAGCACCGATGAACTGGCCGCGTCTGTCCTCACGTATATGGAGCGGACCTATGCCGCAGCGCTGATGCAGATCAGTACACGGACCTTCGCGATGGTGCCTATGTCTATACCTACTGGAATCAGACCGCAAAGACGGTTCAGGACTCCTCCGGGCAGGTAGTTACCCTGACGCGGCCCATACGTCGTGCCGTTGTAATGAACGGAGAGGCCGCCGAGACGATGCGCTCACTTGGCTATGACAGCACCGCCGTCGTCGGCATCGGAAAATATATTCTGGATGACCCCCCCGTCTTCTTCCCGGAGTATGCCGGGATGCCGAATGTCGGCAGTGTCTGGTCACCGGATTACGAGCAGATCATCTCTCTCTCCCCCCCTGACGCAGTGTTCATCTATGCGGATTTCATGGACAGCAAGGGGGACGAAATTCAGCAGACGATTCAGTCGATGAACCCCCCCGCAGTGCATGTGCTGCGCTATGACCTCTTTGAACCTGAGACCTACGCAAAAGAAGTAGGGCTGCTTGCAGCAGCAATTGACCGGGAAGATGAGGGGGGGCCCGCTTTGCCGCCTTCTACACCCAACAGATGGATACGGTCACCGACAGGGTTGCAGCAATACCTGAGGGTGAGCGGGTGCCGGTATACTTTGAAAGCTCGGATGATTTCAAGAGCTGTGCGGAAGGTTCCGGTTATCATGATAAGATCATCATTGCAGGAGGGCAGAATATTTTCGGGAACGCCACGCCGTCGTATCCGGTGGTCAACCCTGAGTCGGTGCTCTTCGGCAACCCCCCCGCTGTTGTCGTCAAACTGCAGGGGAATGGCAAGCTTGACTTCGGCGGGTATGAGGATGATGATACTTCAAAGACCGCTGAAGTGTATAACAGCCTCCTCCGGAGGCCCGGCTGGCAGACCCTTCAGGCGGTCAAAGACGGGCGTGTCCATATCATCGACACCGATGTCTTTGGGGGGCCGAAACATTTCATCGGTATCCTCTACCTTGCCACCTGGTTCTATCCGGATCTGTTTGCGGATGTGAACCCTGAGGAGATCCATCAGGAATATCTCACCACCTATCAGCACAGCATGTACGATGTCACTTCGCACGGGGGGGTCTTTGTCTACCCTGCTGCACAGAGTCTGGACGGATGAATGGCGTTAACGATTGAAGACTTTACCCGTGAATCTGCCCGTATCAGAACAAAACGTATCTCGTTTTTTGGTGGCAGTGGGCCTGCTCATCGTGCTTGCGATGGTGGGTATCACGCTCGGGTCGGGAAACCTCTCGGTCATGGACTCCTACCATGCTCTCTGGGAGGGACTCCTGACGAGGTTGTCCGCACTCATTTCATGGATTTCCACCGGCAGCTGGGCAGAGACTGCACCTGACACTCCGGAGATTGTCGTCTGGGATATCCGGCTCCACCGGGTCCTCTTTGCCCTTGTCGCCGGATTCGGGCTCGCCATTGCAGGAACGATCATGCAGGGGGGGATCCTGAGAAATCCCCTGGCAAGTCCCTTTACACTGGCATATCGTCCGCCGCGTCATGCGGTGCATCGGTTGCGATCATTCTCTTTGCGGGCGTTACCCTGGTGAGCGGGAACCTGCTTGTGGTGCTGATGGCGTTTGCCTTTGCGATGGCCGCATCGTTCCTTATTTACAGTATGGCACGGCACAAAGGTCTGAGTTCCTCCTCCCTTATTCTCGCAGGTATCGCCATTATGTACCTCTTCTCGGCCATCACCTCTCTGATCCAGTACTTCGGGTCATCGGACCAGGCCGCAGCGGTGGTCTACTGGATGTTCGGCTCCCTTGAAGGCACCACCTGGACGAAACTTTTGATTGTCACCGCGGTCATTGCGATTCTGACCCCCCCCTATGTCGTCATGCGGGCCTGGGATCTGAATGCACTCGCCGAGGGTGATGAGATTGCAAAGAGCATCGGGGGGGTGCCGGTTGAGCGTACGATGACCATCTTCATGATGATCTCGTCTGTCATCACCGCGGCGATCATCGCCTTCACCGGCACCATCGGGTTTATCGGGCTTGTGGCCCCGCATATCACCCGCATGGCAATCGGCAATGATCACCGGTGGCTGGTGCCCGCCTCCGGTCTTGTCGGCGCTGCGATTCTCCTCGGCGCTGACAACCTCTGCCGGACTCTCATATACCCGTCGGTGATTCCGGTGGGGGGGATTATGACGGCGTTTTTGGGGGTACCGTTCTTCCTGTATTTATTCCTTAAACGGGGGGGGATACCGGATGGTAGTGATATCGGTCAAAGATCTCTCCTACACCTACCGCAAAAAACCGGTATTCTCCGGCATCTCCTTTGAGGCAAAGGAAGGTGAGGTGCTGGGTCTGGTGGGCCCGAACGGTTCCGGGAAGACCACAATGATCAAATGTATTGACGGTATTCTGAATCCTCAGGGTGAGGTCCGGGTCTTTGGCGATCCGATCGCATCACTGAACCGGATGGAGATTGCCCGAAAGATTGCCTATGTGCCCCAGTCCTTTCCGGAAGGTCTCTCATCAGCGGTCTTTGAAACAATTCTGATGGGCAGGCGGCCCTACCTGAACTGGAAGACCGGGCCTGAGGATGAGGAGAAGGTCTATCATGCGATGAAGATGCTGGGGGGGTTGAGGAATTTGCCTTCCGGAAGATAAAAGAGCTCTCCGGGGGGGGAACGCCAGCGGGTGATGATTGCGCGTGCGATTGTCCAGGAGACTCCGGTCATCCTGATGGACGAACCCACGAGCAGTCTTGATGTCCGGCACCAGATGGAGGTGATGGAGGTGGCACGGAACCTTGCGTAGAGAAGAATATCACGGTTCTGATCTCCCTGCATGACCTCAACCTCGCGGCACGCTACTGTGACCGGATTGTCATGTTTAAAGAGGGTGCCCTGTATGGATTCGGTACTCCGGATGAGGTGCTCAGGGAGGAGGTCATCAAAGAGGTGTATGGCATCGAGACCCGCATCTTCCATGACGGGGACTGCCCCCCCTATATCATCCCATTGCGGCCGGTCTCACACGATTGCACGGAAGAGTGACACGTCCTCTGACGGGCCGGAACGTTCCTCTCTTTTTGTAATCTGGATATTTTCATTACGGGGGAGTTATCCTCTTCGGGAATCTGAATGTTCTTTATTGATAGGGATATCCGGAATGGTCTGACGGAATTGAGAAAAAAAGATGAAAGTTATTCAAGGATCAGCTGGCAGTCCTGCATGGCAGAGACCCAGTATCCCCCCCTGCCGGGAATAAAGTCGGTCACTGAATCATATCTTCCCTCTGACGGGTTATATGTGTAATATGCGTTCCCCCAGCGCGCCTGTGGGGGGGTTGGTGCATGCCTGGCTGCATGCGATGGTGTGGGAGAGTGATCCCACCATATTCCAGCCGGATGCGGCGGGCGTGGCATACCATTGCTGGTTCTGTCCGGTTACCCCCGATGGAGCACGTGCTTCCTGCGGCAACCCAGTATGCCGTCCCGGTGCCGGTGGTAAGCGACTCCCTGTTCACCGGATCATATCTTCCTGTTTCCGTATTATAGGAATAGATGTCTGTCACCTCCGGGGGGGAAGAGTGATATTGCCCGATTCACCGGGGGGGAACGAGACCATATTCCATCCCGGACTGAGGGGGGGGATGTCAAGGCTGACCGGAGTGTGGTGCTCGGTCACAAGGATCGTACACGCCGCTTCGAAATACTCGCTCTCGCTGCGGAATGCCGCAGTGTTTCCGGAGGCCTGGGTAAACCGGGACACCTGCCGGTCATCGATGCCAATCTGTGTGGTGCCTGCATAGGACCAGACATTCTCCCAGACTTCGTTGTTGAATATCAGGGTGCCCTCCGGTCCGTTTGCACCCGGCGCGAAGGTGATGAGCCGGGCTGATGCAACGGATGCTGTGTCCATGTCGCCCAGCGGTGCGTATGCGGTGGCTTCTTCCGGTGTGGTGCTCTTTGACGCATCACCATAGAGGAGGTCAAATCCCTCGTTTATGAAGATGCTCCGAACCGGCTCTGCAGCATCCTCGTAGACCGCGACCAGTGTCATGCCCCCCCTCATCGATACCTCGGTGGATGCCTCTGCCTTGGTAAGGACAGCAGTATTTCCGTCCGGGCTGAAGAGGCTGGTGACATTGTAGACCAGCATCCCGTATGGGTAAGATGTGCCGTAGCTTTTCTGGTCTGCGTAGTGTGCAGCGTAGGCCGTTTCATTACCGTTGAATGTGAGGGTGACTGTATCCGGCATCACTGCATTCTTGTCCCAGGTATAGGGAACGTAGAGGCGCACGTCACGAAGAGTTGCGTTCGCGGGCACCGCCATCTCTTCTGCGGTCCATCCGGCGGTAATCTCCGTCCAGTGGGTGGTGCCGCCGACATAAGCGGAGTCTCCGACAG
>NZ_BBBG01000029.1 GCF_001315945.1 Methanogenium cariaci JCM 10550
TTCTCTCCCGAACGATCCAGGGGGTGGGAGCTGCATGATCGCTGCTGTCGGGCCGCTCCTCTGTGTCCGGTATCTCCCCCCCCGCGTATGCTGGGTCTCGCTCTTGGGGTTCTCACCGCCGCCAGTTCCATCGGCCTTGCCGCCGGGCCTGCCATTGGTGGATTCCTGACCCATTTACTCTCCTGGCACTGGATATTTTTGATCAACATACCGATAGGTATTGTCGGCATTATCTACGCCCACATGGTCATCCCCCCCTGGATTATCCGGCAGAGGAGAAGACGCCATTTGATTTAGCCGGAGCAGTAACGCTGTTTGGTGCAATGGTCTTTGGCATCTTCGCACTTGAGGAAGTGGCCACCCTCGGCATAATGAACCCGGTGATTCTCGTCAGCGCAACATTCTGTCTGCTGTTTGTCACCGTCTTCATCATCCAGGAACTGAAGGCACAAGTACCCTTCATCAACATTCGAATCTTCAGTAAATGGCAGTTTTCGTCAGTCCTGACCGCATTTCTGCTGATCAATGTCCTGTTCATGGGAACACTCTACCTTCTGCCTTTCTATCTTTCCGCAGAGATGAAGTTTAATCTGGCAACGATCGGCATGTACCTCTTAATTCCCCCCCTTAATTACCGGCATCCTCAGTATCCCTTTTGCCCGCTTGTCAGATCGTTATGGTCGCAGATGGTTTGTCGTCGCTGCCTGCCTGTTGCTTATTGTATATAATAGCATATTTGCCGTACTGGTCCCCCCCGAAGCTGGAATTGTTCCTCTGCTCTTTGCCCTCATACTGATGGGAGCCGTCTTTGGGATTGCAGGGGGGGCCGCATCAAGCAGAATTATTGAGCTTGCTCCGGAGGGTGAAAAGGGGACGAGTTCCTCTCTGATGATCACATCGATGTACCTTGGCAGCGTAATCGGAACCGCTCTCTACGCAACGCTCTTCACCTTTGCCATCTCTTCCGGCGGCGTGGTGGCATTTGCCAGCCTTGACTCAGCGACTTTCCTGTCCGGGTTCCATTTCACGATGTCTGTCGGGCTGATTCTGTCGATGTTTCCGGTTATCCTCTCGGTCATTGTCAGAGATCCTAAAAAAATACCTGTGTGAATGAAAGGGGGGGTTGCCTTTGCCAGCCGTCCCCGGGCAGGAACGGACGTGGGGGGGAATGTGGTTACCTCCCAGCTTTTTTCCCGGCACCCGACGATGATTGATACTCTCTACCCCCCCTTTCATCCGTTGCTGTCTGATGTCACAGACAGGTATCCCGATGAAGTTCGATGATGATGGGACAAATAAGTGATTTAATTCCAAAAAACGGTTGGAATATGGAAGCGAAGTTTGTCAGTGATGAAACAGCAACAAAAATGGTGTTTTTGGCGTAAAATTACTACGCCCCGGCCGGGACTTGAACCCGGGTCGGAAGCTTCGGAGGCTCCCAGGATATCCACTACCCTACCGGGACCCGCTCTATAATGTTTATCTCTATGATATTAAGGGATTTCCCTCTGAAAAAGAGGGCCGAGAGAGATTTGGTGTGATTGTTGTCGTTTCAGTACTTCTTCTGGTGATAGAGCGCCCAAATCTTACAGGCACCTTCATGGCTGACCATGCATGGCCCGACCGGCTTTCTGGGGGTGCAGGCCTTTCCAAAGAGTTTGCAGTCAGAGGGATCTGCCACCCCCCCGCGAAGCACCCGGTCACAGATACAGGCAGAATGTTTCTCAACATGTTTGATTTCAATGCCGAATTTCTTCTGCGCATCATATGCGGCATACTTCTCTTTTAATCTGAGGCCGGAACCCGGAATGACGGGAAAGCCCCCCCGCCACTCCACATCGCATGTCTCAAAGACCTCATACATCATCTGCATCGCTTTCGGGTTGCCTTCGCGAGATACCGCACGCGGATATGCATTCTCAACCTCGGCCCGCCCCCCCTCTTTCACCTGTTTGACCAGCATTAAAAGGCCCAGCAGAATATCCTCCGGCTCGAACCCGCCGACAACCTGCGGCACGGGAAATTGCTCATACTCCTCGTATCCGGCAACCACACAGACGTGGCCGGGCAAAAGAAATCCGTCCAGTTTTGCCTCACCCTGTTCCAGAAGGTATTTCATTGCAGGCGGAACAAACCGGTGACAACTGAGAATACTGAAATTCTCCGGCGGTTCCTGCAGAATGGTGGCCGCGACCGTAGGTGCTGTCGTCTCAAATCCCACAGAGATAAAGACAACCTCCCGGTCTGTCTTCTCTGCTATCTCAACTGCCTTGTGTACACCCTGGACGACTCTGACATCGTTCTTCCCGTATTCTTCAAGAGAGCCCTTTGTGCCGGGCACACGGATTAGATCTCCGTAGGTTGCGATGATGCAGCCTTTTTCTGCGAGGTCAATGGCCGCATCAATCTCACCCTGAGGGGGGGTGATACACACCGGGCATCCGGGGGGGCCCATGACAATTTTCAGTCCATCCGGCAGAATACTTCGTAGTCCGGCATGGGCGATTGCGGCCTCATGCGTACCGCAGATGTGCATGAATGTATACGGCCTGTCCATCTCTTCGTTGAGCGCTTTGAGAATATCTGTTCCATCTGCCATATTAATCATTATTTTTATAGTTGCCTGCAAAAAAGATTATCTCACATGTCTGATATCCGGATTGCAGCGGGAATCATTCTCATCGGAATAATTGCAGCCTATATCGTCGCACGGGTGTTTAAATGGCTGCAGCATAGGGCCGATCTGACCGAATCCCGGTTTGATGATATTCTCATACTCTCGATTGGAAAACCCCCCCTTATTGCAGGAATATTGGTTTTTTCCTTTTTCCTTGCGATGGAATATGTTCCTGTCCCCCCCGAGGAATATGCATGGATTATTGAGGGAAAATTCCTGAATGCGGTGTACATATTTTTGGGTGCCTGGGTTGTCACGATATTTGTTGAAAATTTCATTAAGTTGTATGGACAGTGGCTCTCTGCCAAAACAGAGAGTGAACTTGATGACAAAATTATTGACATTCTTGAGATTGCCGCCCGGTATATTATCTGGTTTATCGCGATTCTCATTGTTCTGTCATACCTGCAGATTAATATCACTCCGCTCATTGCCGCAGGAGGTGTCTTTGGACTGGCTGTTGCCCTTGCAGCACAGGACCTGATATCGAATTTCTTTGGCGGCGCCCTCATTTTGGTTGACAAACCCTTTGTCATCGGTGACCGGATCAAAATTGACGGATATCTTGGTGATGTGGAGAGTGTCGGGCCGCGAAGCACGAGAATCAAGACCCTTGACTACCAGTTACTGACCATTCCCAATTCAAAAATCGCAAACAGTGTTGTCACCAATTATGCCATGCCGGATGTCAAACTAAAGGTAAAAATACCTGTTTCTGTTGCGTATGGGAGTGATATCCGCCAGGTAAAAGAGATCCTCCTGGAGATCTGCCGTGACGCAGCAGCGAAGACCCCATATATCCTGACCGCTCCCGCTCCCAATGTGTATCTCCTGGAATTCGGGGCGTCCAGCCTTGATTATATGATCGTTATCTGGGCGAAACGGTTCAACATGTCATGGGAAATTAAGGATCACATCAACTTTGAGATTGAACGTCGGTTTGCTGAGGAAGGAATTGAGATACCGTTCCCGCAGATGGACGTGCACATGCGGACGTAATCTCTATTCTTTTATTATTTCATCCACAAATGTGGCCAGCTGAATCATAAATCCAGGATCAATTCCGTTTTTGGCTGCAAAGAGCACGCCGTGGGTATCGGACAGCCGGATTTTATTTGTGAGGTAATGAATAAATTTTGAAATTCTCGCTGATGATACATAGATGAGCATGGTACTGATTGAATCAAGCATGATGCAGAGATCTTCATCCTCTAATTTATCCATCGCCCGGGTAAGTGCAATGCCCATCTCCGTGAGATCTCCCGGGTTACGGATAAATATGGTGTTTTCATTATCCCCTTCATCTTTCCCCCCCAGTGCATAATTCGTTATGGCATCGATAAAAAAACTTTCCCTGCATCAATCTCAGCACGGGAGTACATCTTTAAAAGAATCATTGATGGCTGGTTTGTGGTGATCATAATCACATGATATCCGTCATTGACAATACTCTTAACCGCCTCTGTGCTCACGTTTTTAAGAAAATGGGCATCAGACAGAATAAGTGTAATCTGCGCTGATGTCGGGTCCCCCGGGATTTATCACCAACTGTCTGCTCCTCTACTGGATATTATCCGGCGCGATCTCTTCTTCAATCTCTTTGAAGTGGCCGATTACCGCCTGTGAGAGTTCTCTGAGATTATGAATAATTTGTAACAGTGCTTTCTGCTGCACCTGCAGTTCTATCAGGATATCTTCATCTTCATATTCTCCCTCTCCGATTCGTTCAATCAGGGAGGCAATGTTTCCTTCCACCAGTTCTGTGGGATGGTTCAGGCGCATCGTTGCTTCGGATATATATCCCTTCATTGTCTGCTGGAGAGACTGTTCCCGTGTCAGATCCCTGATGATAGCAGAGATGCCATCGACCGTCCCGTCCTCACCTGATATGGGTGAAAATGCAATGCCAACGGTAATCCGTTGTTCTGTTTTCGTAAGGCATATTATATTACCGTTGAAATACTGCCCTTTTGAAACATTCCTGAGAACAGATGTAATGAACGTTTTTTTATCATCCGGTATGTGCCGGGAAAATGGTTTGCCGATACTTTCTGCCTCCCCCATACCCGAACAGATCCTCTGCAGCGCTGTTCCATGTAAGGATTGAGCCATCCGGCTGATGCCAATGATTGCATCGTGCGATGAGTTGACGATTTCACTGAGGAGCAGTGCGTCATTTTCACTCTGCCGGGTGTGAGTTACGTCTGTACCGGTTGTTACGTAGAATAATGGAGTTGTATTGGTCTCAGGAATTCGTTCAACTGTCCAGGACATATAACGAATGTGTCCGTTTTTTGTTTTTATTTTTGTTTCATAATGGATGAATTTATTTTCTTTTTCTCTGAATGAATCCCTGACACGGGCAATTATTTCCCGGTAGGTGTTGTCAGGGTATGCTACTCTGAACGCTGTTGCCACATCAGGTATTTCATCATGAGAGTACCCGGTGATGATCTCTGCTGCACGGTTCCACAAGAATATTTTTCCAGAGTCATCACTACAGAAAACGACCAAGTGGTCATTATTCAGGATGATCTGCGGGAGGATGTCCTGCAGATATCTGGTATGACCGGTATATGGTATTCCTTCATTTTCTTTCATTATACCTCTTCCGAATCAGTGATATTCATATAATATTTAAATACATAATGACATTCTCTATTATATAAATGTGGGATCACTATAGGCAATGTATACTGGGTGTATTTCAAATGAAAATATTTTGTGCATCTGCCTGCGGTGAGGGAATCAGTTTAGTATATATGTTTCACAATATTCCAGTATGACGGGAATCTCGACTTCATGTCTGCACGACAGACCACTTGAAGATGCACTTGAAATTCTTTCGGGAATGACTGATTTTGTGGAGATTATGGATGATGGCCCCCCCATTACTGTCATTCTGCAGAGATTCCCGGTCAGTTTTCTTTCCGATATTCTCTTCATGCACCCTCGCGGGGAGTCAATATTGCAAGCACTCTTGAACCAATTCGCCGTGCAAGTGTTGAGGTAATCTCAGAAGCCTTTACAATCGCTGGTGAACTGAATGCAAAGGTTGTCATCCATCCGGGGTATTCTGCATGGACGGAGGGAAAGGAATTATCACTTCTGGCCCTCCGTCGTTCCCTCACTGAAATCGGGACTGCAGCTGATGACTCCGGTGTCACATTTTTTGTTGAAAATATGCCCAAATGGCCGTATTTTTTCTTCTGCACCCCCCCGAAGACTACCCGTATTTTGATGACGGCAACATCTGTCTGGATGTCGGGCATGCATTTTTGTCCGGGGGGCCCTTGATTCATTTCTGGGTCTGCCGTTTGCGCATTGCCATATCCATGATAACGATGGAACAGAGGACAGTCACTCTCCTGTGGGAAGTGGCGATATTGACTGGAAGAACGTGCTGAGTATCCTGAAGCAGAGAAAAGTGGAGCCGGTGCTTGAGGTGCGATCGCTTGATGCAGTTGAATCCAGTTTTGCCGTACTTAAATTTTTTGATTTTGAATCGTGATTTTGTGGCAAAATGTCCGCATTTCTGCGCACAGAGGTATTTTCGACCCTTCATCTGGGTTGGGAATACCTGTTTCTGAGAACAATTTCAATACTGTTTTATAGGTATGAAATCGACCTTGTAATACAATCTGATGATTGGTGCCTCAGTGGCTTAGTGGTATAGCGCGTCCTTGGTAAGGACGAGGTCGCGAGTTCAACTCTCGCCTGAGGCTTGCTTTCCTTTTATAAACTATTTTTAAATCCTGCTTAGAAAAATGAATGTCATTTTTATAGTCCGGTGTTGTATGTTTTGATATGGCCGGTAAGAAGAACCCCCCCAGGTTTCACTCATCAGATAGCAGTTATGCAGAGTATCGGAAGAGATGCATAACCACGGGGGGGGTGAGTAGTGGGAAGATTACTGAACGGGATGCAGACCTGATAACAAATTTTGTTCTTGAGAATGGTTCCGGGTGTTCTCCAGGGCGTAAATACAAGATGACACATACCCTTGTGAGTGCCCGGCAATTCGTACCAGCATATGAAAACCTGACTCTATCTGATCTTCTGGAAGGTATCGATTCTATCAAGACTGATAAGAAGCCGGATGGTTCTGACCTCTTCACCAGGAACACACAGATTGATTATATCAGGGCAGTGAAACGCTTTGTTCTGTGGTTGGTGGATGAAGGGATTATTGATATTCCGGAAAAGAAGATCCGGAGCACCGTTAAGACACCTGCATATCGGTCAACAAAGACAAATGAAGAAATGTTGACTGAAGAGGAGATCCGGAATATGCTTGAAGAGTGTACAAATGCACGGGACCGGCTCTTATTTCCATGCTCTATGAAGGTGCTTTCAGGCTGGGTGAAATTGCAGATATGAAATGGTCTCAGATTACGTTTAATGACTGGTCTGCTCAGGTTGTTATAGCCGGGGGGGAGAGCAAGACAGGGATTAACCGGTATGTTCCTCTTGTCTCTTCCCGGCAATACCTCGCAGTATGGAAAGATCATTATTATACCATATCAAAGACTGACAAATTCCGGGAGAAATATCCGGAAGGAATGACACAGGATTCCTTTCTGTTTCTCACAAACAACAGATACCAGCCATTGCATTACAACAACACTGCAAAGCATATCCGGTTGATTGCTACACGTGCAGGCGTCACAAAACATGTTACACCCCATATATTCAGACATTCCAGAATAACCCATATGCTTCAGCAGGGGGGGTGAATGAATCAATCATTAAACTGATAGCATGGGGGGGCATCAGGATACCGATATGTTGGCCACCTATGGTCATTTGTGTGATCGGGATACTGATAAGGCCATGGCAGAACTGGCAGGTATAAAACTTGAATCCACACGGACCAAGAAGAAGACGCTTGAACCTCTTCAGTGTTCACGCTGTCAGTTCATCAATTCTCCGACCTCACGGTTCTGTAATAATTGCGGTCTGGAACTGTCAAAAGAAGCCATCGATGAAGTAAATATCGCAAAACAACAGGCCGAGATGTTACCGGAATACAAATTAATCATGAAAGAATTTGAAGAGAAAATAAAAAATATTCAGTTTTCAGAGGGATGATATCTCATTAGAAATAAAATCATTCACCTTTTGGTAGTATTCGTTTTTGTTTTTTAGATAATCAGTCACAAACGAATTTAGCCAGGTGTTGTATTTCACTATCTGGATTGTATTTTTATGCACTTTTTCTAATTCATTCGGGAAGTTTTGGTATTCCGGTTCAAATAACAAATGCTGAATGAATTTTGATTCGATATATTTTTCTGTTGAATTTTGAATAAATGGCGATGTTATGTTTGAATCATCGGTGATAATCGATTCACCCGAATTGAGTATCGCAGCCTGATTTATTGATATTTTCCGTAATCCATACTCCTGTGCAGCATGCATAAGAGAAATGTAGCACTGACTTTTCCAATTTCCCCAATTTGAGAAATTATATCTGCAAAGATCCTCTTCGGCCACTTTTTCACGGAATTTTTGTTCTGATACCAGCAAATCCCAGTTTGAAAATAAATTTGGGCAAAATTGGCACCAAACTTTCAAAATATTTTCAATTTTCGCCATTATTTTTTCAGAATCGGAAAGAGATGATTTTCCTGTAAAATCACAAAATACCGCAGCCAAATATTGAAAAAATCCCTCTTCTGTGAATTCGAGAATTTTTTTCTTTTTGTTTTCTGATTCACGTTCCTGTTCCCGAATGATTTTATGAGTCGGACTCTTTAATTGAACAACAACCCGGTGCAGGTTTTGATACTCTTTTGATCTTAATGTTTTTACCTTCCGAATATCGGATAGGGAAGCCGGACCGGTTTTTGCCAATTCATCAAGAATTTGTCTATCTATTCCTGATTTACTTATGCCCAGTGTGCCGGTAAATGTATAATTCCGCGCCATGGTATTTCCTACCCATTTTGTTAATCATAAAAACCTGTTTTTATGATTACTATCTATCATTGTGTTGATACTATTTATAAAATGATTCATCAAAAAATGATTACAATCGGCAGATTTATTAATCATTTTGATGATTATAACGTATGGTACAGAATGAAGAGGTCTATGGAGTGATGACCTGTTTTAAAAATTCTGCATCGTTGTGTCTAACTGTTCCAGTAGGAGCATGTAGGACACACAAAATACGCCCAGGAGATAAATTCCTGTGTCGTGTAGATGCAGATTCGATTCTGAAATTTGAAAAAGTAGGTCAGCAGGGGGGGAAACATCATCACACGCCCCCCTGCTGATAACACAGCAACCCAAAATCAGATGAATGATGGAGGGATAACCGGTGAATAGTCATTCTGTTCTTAAAGATAATGTAGATTTCTATAATCCTGCTCACGAACAAAAAACAGAGATTAAGAAATTCCGCATTAAGAGGGACGTTCTGGAAAACCTAGAAGGATTACACCGACTCGCAGCAGAACAGGCCATAAGGTCCGGAAAGTGGATTTTGGTTGAAAATGTTAGGGGGGGTGCTTGAATGCAAACAAGAGCGGGCTGGGCTGTCTGGAGTGTTGCCCTATGACTGGATGTATTGCAGATGTGGATGTTCCCGTTAAAGTGGGGGGGCAAATACGCCGAGGGATTAATCGGTCTATGATTATTCTTCAGAATGGGGGGGAACAGAACGAACGGTTCATTCTTGAAAAGCATGAACAAAGTGATCTGATCCGGTTCCGGAACACCGTAAATCTCAATCCATACGGTAAAATATCTCCCGAACGGTCCGGTATTGTCCAGATCATTATTCCTGGTAAAGAGATGTTCTTTGTTTATTATCGGGCTCTGTGGTCCGTGATCAATCCACAAGGAAAAGCGATATCAGCACCGATCTATTCAGAACCGAAGGGCTGGGGGGGCGTTGAATATGGATACTGATCTTGACAGCACTTTTGAAGGTATTTATTCCTGTACCATGCAGGAGAATCCCCGGCAATTCATCACCGAAGTTATAACGGATTTGTTTTTTGAGAATCAAACCAAACAGGAAATATTTTATGATGTTCAGGGGGGGTTGTATCCTGGAAAATTCCCAAACGAAGAGATCGACCAAATTATAAAAACGGTGTTTGAATCTAACACATCAGAACAAACCGATTTTCATTTAACAGATGTGGGAAACTCTGAACGGTTCATTAAAGAACACGGGAATAACCTCCTGTTTTGTTCCGGAATAAAACTAAAAGTTCGTGGTTTATGTGGACCGGGAAAGTATGGAAAGAGGTAGGAGAGGATTCCCTTATGGGTTACGCAACAAAGACCGCCAAAAAGCTTTATGCTGAGGCAGCACTTCCAAATGCTCCACCTGGTTTAGGAAAGTGGGCCGTTTCGTCTGAATCTCATAAGGGCCGTCAGTATATGATCCGGGGGGGGCTGGGTTCCATGTAGAATTTGATCGCGCTGATTTCGATACCAAAGGATACCTCTTGAACCTTGAAAATGGGACCTATGACCTTGAACAATTTATTTTAAAAAAGCATGAGAGAGAGGATCACCTTACCAAAAAGACATCACTTGAATTTAACGAAGAGAAAATATGCCCGTTTTGGGAAGATCACCTTTTAACCGTGTTTAATGGTGATGTTGATACGGTTCGATATTTTCAGGAGATATGTGGTTATTCTCTCCTGCAGTATAACCCCCCCGAACAGGTAATGTTTATTTTATGGGGGGGAGAGGGAAAGAACGGAAAAAGCGAAACAATGAAAGTTTTGAGAAAGATTCATGGAGAATATGGCGTTAATATTGAATCTGAATCTCTTGCATCTTCACGGAAAAACACCGAAGCAAGACCAAGGCCGGATATTGTACGTTTAAAGGGTGCTCGTCTGGTGACAGTCACCGAACCGGATAAGGACGTCTATCTCTCTGAAGGGTTGGTTAAGACATTCACCGGGGGGGACGATACAATGACAGCGCGGGGGGGACTTCATCAGGACCAGATCGAATTTAAACCGGGTGGGAAAATCTTCCTAGCAACAAATCATAACCCTAAGTTTTCCGCCGGGGGGAAACGGGATATACCGAAGAGTAAAGAAGATTCCGTTCACGGTTGAAATTCCAGAGAACAAGAGGAAAGCAGATTACGGTGATTTCCTTTTTGATAATGAAGGGGGGCTGGGATATTTAACTGGATGTTGGAAGGATTAAAACGGTATAGAGATAGGGGGGGCAAATTGCTTGAATCTTCCAGCGTTACCAATGCAACATTAAACTTTAGAATGGAAAGTTCCCCGATCGGTGATTTCCTGATCCAAGATTGCGTTTTAACGTTGAATCCTGACGACATTTTAGGAAGGGCCGATATTACCGATAAATATACTATGTTCTGTGATGAATGGGGAATACCTGTTGAAAAGAGAGTATCACAAAAGAGAATTGCCTACTTTCTTCAAGCGTTGGGAGTAGTAAATGGTCCTAAGGTTCATGGATATAGATCATGGAAAGGGCTGCGGTTTAAGACTCCGGAAGAGAGAGAGAGAGAAGAACAAACCGGAGAAAGACAAACTATTCTTTAATTAATCCTATTTTTTTAGCTATTTTCGTTTTAATGTGCCCCCCCTAATGATTTCAATGTGCCCCCCCAAATTAAAGACCATTTCAAGGTTTTTTTAAGAAAGAATGGATATAATTAGTTTTAATTTTTTTATTCAGGATTGGGGGCACTTATGTACCTAATTTCTCTAGATCACGTCACCCGCGAGTAAAAGGTTTTTTACTGCCCCCGAAGTGATTCTCTCATGAAAATAAAAAAGTACAGGTGATAAAAGAAGAAATAAACCCCCCCTGAAATGTGTTTGATTTTGGGGCACTTCTAAATTATTGGGGGGGCACTTTGACATATTTCATCATAATTCTGATCTTTTCACAGTCACAGAGTGATGATCCTTCCTGAGGTTGCTTCCTGGTATTCCTTCCTGAGGTTTCCCGGTGGTTCCCTGCAGTCATCAATATATTTTATCCCAGCCCTCAGGTTATCCAGGGAGGATCCTTCCTGATGTGGTCCGGTGATGATCCTTCCTGATTTATCGCATCCATAATTATCATAGATAATAGAAAAATCAATTTAAGCCATATAGGACCCCCCCTCAGTTTTAATTTACTATTCCGATATAGAATATCATAGACGCACCGGAGATAATGCAACACCGGGACAATATGGCGGAGTTTATCCTATGGTATCACTTTTTATCATAATATCCGGTCACATTATAGAAAATTATGTGGTTTTACGGTAAAAGTGCATAATTCCCGGTTCACCAGGAAGGAAAAACCGGTTAAAATATTCAAAAATGGAAGCGTACCAAATGTTTATTATGTAGTTTAGCCTTAACTACATAATAATGAATGTGATTATCTGTTTATGGAGGCCCCCCCACAATGACAATATTCCAGCCATCTGATCTTGTCGGTGCTGAAGTACTCCACGTTGTACCCTCAAAGAGAAACAAAGAGGAGATAGAAATGATACTTTTACGCACAAATAACCATATTTTGGCAGAGGTTTGCCTTACACCAGGGGATAAGAAAACAGCTATATATGCCGTTAAGCCTTCATTCTGATTAATTATGGAACCGTTACGTCCGATAATGAAAGGTGGAGTGCGTATATTACGCCCCCCCACGAATACGAACAAATCAAACAGGCAATCCCGAAACAGGATCACCGGACGATATTAGACACCCTCCTGTATACGGGAATGCGCTATGTCGAGATGGAACGATTCAGAGATAATCAGAACTGGTATGATCACAACACAGGAACAATTTATTTGCCGAAAGAAGCCAGCCGGAAAGGCGAACGCACATTAAAAGACCGGTATGTGTATCTTTCAGCACAGGGACAGGTCATAATTCCGTATTTCTTTCATATCAACCGGGACATTACGAACGGGAAAATATGGTCCTTGAATGTCAAACGATGGGCGCGTAATTCTGGGATGAATGATATTGGTATCAGCGCAAAAACAACTCGGAAAACATGGGAATCATGGTTATGCGTAACCTATCCAACGATGATACCCCCCCTTATTGCAATGAGCCAGGGACATACAGTATTCACAGCCATAACACATTATCTAAATCTTCCATTCACAACGGAAGAACGAGACACAATCAGAGGATATACAACCGGATGGGCGGGAGCTGAACAAAAGTAAAGTAGGGTAATGATGGTCCCGGTGAGTGAGGGTAATCAGTTCACCAGGACCGGAGCCCACAAGGGATTAACCACAATGGACACAACCAGTCTGTTATCATACCATAAATAGGGATTGAAAGGAATCAGACTGGTTATAATGTTCGTGTGACATCCCGCCCGGTATAACACGTGAGAACAACGCAACAACAACGCAACAACACATCCATACAATAAGCTAGCACTCCATACCCTTTCCCCCTTTATGCTGTTTCTTGGTGGGATCAGCATTCCTTTCTTTCCTATTGCAGTATTGTTATTGTAGAATCCACAACGTCGAAAGGTTTTGCTTTTTTTGTTTCCAAGGTTAATTTTAGAGTTGGACGCGTGCGCAATTTATAGCCCTCTCTCTCTTCTCGTTGTGTTCATGATCAACCCCCCCCGGACTCTACCGGATGAAAGGAGAGTGCGCAGTGCTTGGATCATAATTTTATCCTTGGTAGTTTGATTGTCGGGGGTTTTTGGGATTTTTATCTTCAGTTTTGGTGGTTTTCCAAAAATAACAGATGGTACGGGGGTTTTTCACATACCAGTCTTTTTTAGTCTTTTTAGTCATCATCTTAATCGCCTTGGCCTTCTGCCTCTGTTGTAGACGTATCTTCGAAGGATGTTTGCCAATACCCCCCCGAGAGATAAATGCCGAGTAACTATTGCCATAGGATATTTCTGAAGAACCAGTTTCTGAAGAACCAGTTTCTGAAGAACCAGTTTCTGAAGAACCAGTTTCTGAAGAACCAGTTTCTGAAGAACCAGTTTTTGAAGAACCAGTTTTTGAAGAACCAGTTTTTGAAGAACCAGTTTTTGAAGAACCAGTTTCTGAAGAACCAGTTTTTGAAGAACCAATTTCAGACAAAAATGCTGCTAATGATCGTTCTGGGTAATGGAATGATGAACACGAAGAGGCAATTGTCGAACTGAGTGTATTAAATCCACTGATATATGGTGCTGGTTCAAATACCTCCGAACCGGAACTTCCTTTTTTTGATGAAAAACGTCTTAAGCCACTGTCTTTGATCCCCCCCGATTTTGTTTTCCCTATTGCCTCGAATTCATATATTGGGACCCGGCGCCCTCCTCTTACCTTAGTATAGAATTGTGATCCTTTGAATTCAACAATATTCCCCCCCTCTGGTAAAACAGCCTCATATTCTGCTTTTGTGTTGGGGAAATACGCTTTGCCGGTTTCTGCGTTTGTGTTTAGATAATCATTAATTCCTTTGTATGCTTGCTTATTGCTCGCACCATGTGCTTTCAGATTTGTTGTTTGTCGTGACAAATTCTCAGGGATAGGTTCAAACGTTTTCACGGTTGTCCTTAGGAGTGATGGACTTTTTATGGATGGGAAATCAAACCCTATAAATTTAGGCGACTGCCCCCCCCGCTTTGGTAAAATATGTTAGAGCAGCAGGGGGGGCACCATACATCCCCCCCGATTTCCGATGAGCCTCCACCTATTGTGGCTTTTTTTCCAAGAGGTACATCAGGTTTCATGCGATTCTCCCATGCGGTCCACATTTGAGGAATTCCGGGTGTGTCTGTGGGTAAACGTGACGTTTTGACAGTATGGGGGACATTTGTGTTTAAAGTGCCACCCATCCGGAGGGGTGGCGGGACTAATTTACTTTCAGTGAATGATTTATGCAGGGAGTGGGTTGTAGGTTTTCCCAGAGGATACCCGTGGTTTACATCAAATCCAATATCGGTAACAGGGATGTATGTTTTCCCGGTCGTACGAACTAACCTGCCGGTTCTTCCCATACCTCCACGGATACCTTTTGTAATCAAACCTAATCCAGCCAATTCTCCGGCAAATTCTGCCGGGCGCTCGGTTGAACCCTTATAAAGGGTTTGGGCCTGCAACCCCCCCAGACCAGCGAGAACATATCCCGGAAGATCCCCCCCGGCAACTTTCGAGGATCGTTCAATCCCGGCAGGTAACATGCCTGCAATCTCCGTTAAAACTGCGGGGGGGCTTTTCGTAACTCCTTTAATAAACTCTATTTCGTATTTATGGGAGAACTCATGCCCAGGCAGAACGGGGGGGATTTCCGTAATAGAGAATCTACCTTTGAAACAATGTTTTGATCCCACCAGTCTGCTTTCTCTTTGGCCCCCTTCATAAAACGGATAAAACTGGCTTTTTTGTGTTGGATGTTGAGGATTCTTTACCTTATCATACCCTAAGAGAGCATACATCCCCCCCGACGAATAGAGATGTTTTTCTTCTTTTCCGAGCTGTTGGCTTTCAACCTGAAGGTCGTTGTAATCACTTTTTAAATTGAAAAGATCCAGACGAGTGGAAGAGTTTGGATCGAAATCCGAAGCTTTTTTATTAAACTCTATAACCCTTGAGTTGTGTGAATCCAGGCGGGAGAGGAAATTTCCCTGTCTTTCCCCCCCTGTGACATCACCCATAAAATCCTGAATGAATTCTCCTAAAGGATCATTTTTATGAGTCTTGAGGGGGGGCACCGTCTTGTTTTTGCTCTCGGTGGTGGCGTTCGTTATTTGCCTTGCGTCTCTGGTTAGTAGTGTGGTTTTCCTTTCTTTTTGGTCGGTTTGTGTCAGCCTGTGATGGAACAGTGCCCATTGCCGCAGGTGGTTTCATGGCAGGGGGGGCATTTGTTTGAGGATTGTCTGGTGCATATGGTGCAGAGGGCCACTTCGATTTGCGTGCAGATCCCGGATAAAATTTCATTTCATATGTCCTCAAAAACTGATTAATGGGGGGGACAGGCACTACCCTGATATTCCCTGCTGTGATGCTGCCAGCTAAAAATGTTCCAATCATAATTATATACCACCTGATTAACCTCCTGAAATATTTTGTGTATTCATTTGCGTACGGATTACATTACAATCGGTGATCTTTTGTAATTCATTAATGTGATGATAAATGCGAAATAATTATGTTTGTGGATAATATTGGCACGACAAAAACACAACGGAATAAGAAGGGGGGGCGCCGGAATTATGGCCGGACTATTCAAGTGGCAGGACAGGAGAAACTAACCGTTTATAATGCCTCAATAGAGAAATGAACAGAAATACAGGAAGAACACAGGCGCGCTATAATACACCTAATAAGAGAGGATGGATTATACCACACTAAAAGAGATAATGCCTTCACGCGGCAATATCAAGACCGTTTCTCCTAAGTTGTTGGCTTTTTCTGAGGATCCTTCCTAAGGTTTACAGTATCGCGTCATTTGGGTTACGATCCTCGTCTGATGTGGTCCTACAGTCACAATAAAAAATAATGGTCGGTACTTTTATGGTATTTTATGATTACCACTAATTATCATGAAAACGGATAATAACGGTTACATAACAGAAGGGTATCTCAAAATACATGGTATGCCCCTTAAATTCAAATTAGCCCTTCAAAAGAACACGCTTATTGTTACGAATTACCAAAGCAAAACACGGATGGAATACACGGTTCAAACATTACCCCCCTGGTGGGTTTCGGATGTTTTTAATATTCTTAAATTTGCTTGGACTATCAAAACGAAATGAAGAAACAGCTAAGGACCTGGAATATATGGGAATCGATCCGGAAGTGAGAGAGCAGCTCATTAACACGATCACCCGCCATTATACCCGTCAGAGTAAGAATTTTAAAAGGTATTTGCAGATCACGCAACTTGCAAAACAACGATAGAATCCTATAAATACTCATAATATATTTTTATTATAACAATTTTGTTTAATATCTGGTAAATATGGAAACTATATATACTAGAACGTCATATTCTGATGTGGTCTTTTTGTTTTTTGGGCTTCATTGAATGGTGATGTACACCTTTTAGCATCACCAATACTCCTTTATCTACTCTGATGTATGCATGGTTCATGCGGCACCCTCACATTTTTTAAGAAGAACGCGTCAATATAATATTATTCTGAACCATGGATATTCTCGCTAATTACTGGGATTCTTATATTTGTCTTTTATTAAGCAGGATTTTAGGATTAGAACGCTAAATAGTCCCGCCTGAGGCTTTCTATTTATATTTCGTTTTTCTCTTTGTTTTGTTCTATCATCTGTATAGATCCTGATCCTATAGGAATGCCGCGAAAGAAAACATTTGTACGTGGAAAAATCGGGTAGGGTGAATATTGGAAACGGGGTTCCTGCTTCATCCCCCCCGTTTTTTGTCATCCATTCTCCATCCTTTGTGACCCCCCCCATATTGGGAAATCGAAGGGCAAATCGAACGTATTTTTCGCACTTGTTTATTTCCAGGAAAATACGGCAATAATGCCATTTATTTGCTAAAATGACTGTTAATTGCGAACTATTTAGGGGTCGTTATTGTCCGATTTTTAGAGAGGATGTATGGGTTGTCTCCGGCTGAGATCGGCCTGTTCTGGGCTTCTGTGTGGACACGTTTTTTCCGGCCTCAGACCATTTTAGGGGTTATTTATACGTTGCTTAACCAGATGCAGAGATTTTTGTCTAAAGTGACGGGAATCGTACACTACTGTCGCAGGAGTGAGCAAACAGCATATCCGGAATATTCCATTCCGATGCCAGCACAGTAATTCCTCCCCCCCGTTTCATTCTTTCAATAATAGGAGAAGAACAATCATCACCCGAATCACTGATCATATGTGGCGTGGTCACTTGGTGAATATATCAGAATATAGGTTTCCGTTGTAATACTCTGGTTTGAGGAACTCTTTCTGCTGTGTTCATCCCTGCACATGATAGGGGCGGGTATAAATGGAGGTCGTTTGTGATGTTGATTATGTATCATCTCCTTTCTGTACTTCCAATAATACAGTCTTTGATCTCTCCCTGTGGTATAAATTAATTTCTGAATTTAAGAAAAACATTTTTAGTCTATAAGGATATATTTTGAAACTATAAACGAAGGGATGGATATGCCAGATAACAAATATCTCAAATTTTTTTGCATAATATGTATCGTGTTGCTGATTATACCGGCAGTTCAGGCAGATCAGGCCTTCAACATTTCAAAAATTGATTCTCCTGATACGGTCTCGATGGACTATTCAGAAACCCCCCCTCTCGGTACCACCGATGCATTTACGGGTTTTGTGCAATATCTCATTGATCTGGCAACGGAACTGATTGAGTTCATCACGAGTATATTTGCTATGCTCGGCATGGAAGATGACCCACAGGTGGATAATCTGATGACTGAACTGAACCAGAGCAGGGATCTGATCAAACCATGATCTGGTTGGGACAATTGGCTTTGTAGAACCGGCCATGAGTCGTGTATGGCTGAGTTATACCGGCTGAACCATTGTTCCGGGTAACTTCTCTATTTTTTCAGTGTGGATGACGCGTGCCACCCCCCCCATAGAGTGGGTGGATTCGCTGCCCTAGTCAGGGGGGGTTGAAAGGCGACGTAGTGATTTTCTCCAGATACTGTGGGTGGTTGTGTGCATACGCTACACCCCCCCGGATTCAGAAAAATTCCTGATTTACTGAGAGCAGACATCTACGTTGAGGAGTGGAGGAATATCAGGAACCAAAAACCACCCGGCTCTATTATAAATGATCGGGTATAGGTTAGGATTTAGATAAGGGGGGGGAAGAGAAAGTGAAAATAATTGCCGAACCAAGGATTGATACTATCTCTATGCCGGAAAATGTGCGAATCGGGCTTATGCTCCGGGAACAGCGCGGTTCATGTTCATTGAGGGGGCTGTAACGAAGAGTTCTTCGGGTTTGCATTCGGCCAGTCTCCCTTCCCGATTCCAAAGATAATATCCGATGCACTTGCTGCACATGCTGCCAAGGGTCATTACTCAGATGCAACGGGGGGGATTCCAGAGGTAAGAGAAGCGATTTCCGGATTTTATCATCGGCACTTCGGCATTGATACGGATGCAGACCGGGTGATCGTGGGAAATGGTTCTAAAGAGCTCATGTTTTTGATCTTTTCCATGATCAGCGGATCGGTAATCCTCCCCCTCTCCGTCGTGGATTGGCTATTCACCCCAGTTACGGTTTCTTGGAAAACCGCACCACCTGCTCCCGACACGATCTGAAAATGACTACAAAATTGACCCAACCGATCTTGAAGCCTTACTTACCACCCTGACAGACGGGCAGCATATTCTGCTCCTGAACAATCCCAACAATCCAACAGGGGGCAGTCTATTCACGGGATGAACTGATGCGGATTGCAGAAGTATGCCGAACAAACGGTGCACTGGTGCTTGCGGATGAAATCTATGCCCTCACGACCTATGATATTGAAACATTTGTATCGATGGGTACGCTCTATCCAGAAGGAACATTTGTGACCGGAGGTTTGTCCAAGGATCGTTCTGCGGCCGGTTATCGGTTTGGGGCCTGTATCCTGCCTTCAGAATCTTCTGATAAGATCTACTCGGATTTTGCCAAGACTGCAGCAACCCTGTATACCAACATCACAACACCGGTTCAGTACGCAGCAATTACTGCATATTCCCCCCCTGATCCGGCTATTGACAGGTATCTTAAAGAGACCCGTGACATTCACCGGATGATGGGAGGATATTTCAGCCGTGTTTTCTCTTCTGTTGAGGGAATATCCACCACCAAACCACATGGTGCATTCTATTTCCTTGCAGACCTGAATGAACTGAAACTTCTCTTGGAGAAAAAAGGAATCGTATCGTCCAACAACCTCCAGAAAGCCCTGCTCGCACATCCCTGGCATGTGGCCACAGTTACCGGGGGATGCCATCATGATGCCGGAAAACAATTTTTCAGCCCGTATCGCATTCGTCGATTATGATGGGAGTCAGGCAATGAAACTGTATGAGAAGTCCCGGCCCCGAACATATGAAGAGTGCAACCATTTTGTTGAGACTGCTGCCCCCCCACGGATGGTTCAGGGTGTCGGGACGGTAAAGAGATTTATTGAAAGTCTTTGAGTGAGGAGGCTACAAAACCAAAATATTATTGTCCTCCATAAAATTGATATTGGTAAAAATGCAGGGTAATATTCTGGTTAATTGAGTATCATATTTTATAGATCAGTATCTGAATGGGTTTCATTACCCTTTGCTGCATTTGTATATCTCTTAAAGAAAGCACGAATATTTTCCGCCTCGATATTTCCAATATTAAGTTGTCGGATTATGGTATCAATCTCATTTGCCTGTTCTTTTATTTGATCAGCCATCTCGACATTTTCGAGATCAGTAATGCCGATGATTACCTGCAGTGGGTTTCTGATCTGGTCATTAAGCTCTGCAATATGTTCTACCTTTACCAGAAGTTCACTGATGTTTTTAAGAAGTTCCCTGAATTTTTGTTCACTTTCCTGAAGCGCCTGTATTGACTTACGATATTCTGTGATATCTTCAAGGATAATGGTAATTCCTGGTGAACCGTCTGCAAAAACTGTTGGAATGATTTTCATTTTAAAGAACAGTTCTTCTGTATCTTTCAGTATCCGGATCTCTTCTGCTACTTCCTCTCCTCCCAGGGCCTGATCGATTTTTGGCTGCAGGTCTACCTCTGTGTTGAAGGGGGGGAGAAGAACATCCTGAATGTTTTTATCGATAATTTCTTCATTCTTGCGATCAAGCAGGGAGATGATATTGCTGTTTACCTGTACAATTTTCAGAGTATTATTCAGGACAATTACATAATCTGAAGAGAAATCCATCATTGCAGATATCGGCACCCGGTGCGAGATGAAGTAAACCTTGGACTGCCCATAGGTTTCCATATCGACCTCGCCGGACGTCCGCATGATGTCCAGATAATGTCCAACAGTAATCCTGTTCATCCCGATTATTTCTGTAATCTGCGTAACTGACATACCCCCCCGTGGATTCTGCTTCAGAATCTCAAGAATCTTAGTTAGTCCTCTATGATTCTCTGTCATAATTATGTGATATACTGTCCTTATGACATATAATGATTTATGCTATGATCTATCATAGCTGATTGTCAAACCGACGTATCTATACTGAGTTGCATTACTTCATGCAGGTTTGATTTTCCGCGGTCACACTCAGGTATTGGAAAATTCAGTCTGATTTTTACGGCATATATATTTTCCATATTTTTTGGAAATCCAGACATTGCTACTGCCGGATAATGGATACACTACGGGTTAGATTGGGTGATGGAAAGATACTCCGGGTGAATCCCTGATCTGACAGTGATATATTACCTGACATACTCATCACCAATCCATAGAATATTTGTAACATCACCCGTTTGATCAAACATTTTTTCCAGATTCCATGTTAGATTAACTGGTTCACCAATCTGAGACACAAAAGGCACTGAAATTTCCATGTGTTCATCTTTCGAATCATTTGCAATATACTGCTGAATATCCTTGGTTTCAAACGGTGAGTCTGAGGGAATGAAAGCTTCAATATCTTTTCCGATAATGGGAGTACCTTCTCCAATAATTTCTGAAATTTTTGAATTTGCACGGATGATGGTTCCTTTTATGTCGATTGCTAATACCGGCCGGTTTGGGTTTTTTCCACATACGGATGCAAACACCTCATTTTGTTTCCGGACATCGAGGATATGGTTATTTTTAATAGTTTCAAAGATTGTTCTGAGATTTTTTTGCGATTCTTTTGACTGTGCATTACCCTCTTTTTCTTCCGGGTCTGCAATGAGAGTATTTTTGGCCAGTTCTTTTTCATACCAACATCTCTGAAGAACAACTGATGCCTGGTTTACAAAAATCTCGATGATCGATCTGATCTCATCGTTAATGCAGTTCGGTACGGCAAAGGAGATGCTTCCAAACAGTCTGTTATCCCTTGATATCCCTATCATATAGCATTCATAGAGATCCAGAACGTCATTAATAGTCTTACAGACATCTTCTGAAAAGTTCTTCAGAAAAAGGTCATACATGCCTCCGGGCATGTGCATTAGCCCGTTAGAAATAAGGTACGGGCGATAGTCTTCAGAAATTTTGAAGTTCTTATCCAAGACCTTCTGGTTAAGCATAGTGCTCAGCATATTTTCATATCCTTCAATTTCCCCCCCTTTTATTGATTTGATATGTAATGTTCCTGAATTTTCATCATATAAATTGACCAATGCCAGACCTCCGGGAAGAAGCGAAATGAGTTCAGAAGAAATATAATCATATATCTGTTCATTGTGCTGTAGATTGGCAAAGTTCATGGCAGACCGGGAAATAAATTCAAGATTTTTGATATGGGTTTTTTCTTTGATCTCGCTCTGTTTTCTGGCTGTATTGTCAGTGCCTACTGCAAAAATCCCTGTGGGGGGGCGACCCTCAGTATCCATAATAGAGCTGTTTGTCCAGGAGACCCATTTTTTCTCTCCATTCCAGGCAATGTATTCATTCTCTGTAATTCTGAAACAGGTTGGATTTTCAAGGATATCTTCAATAATGTCGCTAAATATGCGAATATTTTCCACTGAACCGGAACATATGGTATCTAATACATTTTTGTTGATCAGTTCTCCCTTTTGATATCCGAGCAGTTTTTCCCCCCCAAATTCATTGATAAACAGAATATTTCCTGTCATATCCGTTTTCATGACTATTGCGCCTGTTTTTTCAATTAAATCCAGATATTTTTCATCACTGTTTAGTAATTCCGTTTCCATTTTTTTTCTGTGTGTCACATCCTGTATTGATTCAACGGCACCGACGACATTTCCCTCTTCATCATACAATCCTGTTGCTTTCACCCAGAGATATGCCCCCCCTTTTTGATTGCAGATGTGAGATGACCAGATCTCAGCATTAAGTGAATCTCCCTCTTTCCAGATATTTTCAGACAGGTCGTACGGTGTCATGTCGTGAGATATTACATAGTCAATGAGCATTTGCCGTTTTTCACCATAAAATGGGATTGAATAGAGACAGTCCCCCATACCAATAATTTCATTCTTAGGCACTCCGGTCAGTTCTTCCATTGCCCTGTTCCATGCAATGACTTCAGAATCGCCATTAATTACAAAGGTGGCTTCAGGTAAAAAATCGACAATATCAGTTAATCGGGAAATTGTGCTGGTTAGATCGGACTCATATTCTTCCCTACCGGTAATATCCCTTCTGACGACAGCAATTTTCTACATCCCCCCCATCTGAATTCAGGATGGGCGAAAACGAAAAGTCAAATGTCCTGTTATCAGTTTCATCCACAAATGAATCCGATTTTTTTGAAACGATGATTTCAGATGTAATATTCCTGATGTTTCCTGCGATGTTTTCCGGAATAAAATCATGGATACTTCTGCCGGTAATTGATTTTATATCCATTGTGTCATCTGCACAATAGTCCCTGATGTATTTACAAGACGATTTATTCAGTGACAATATACAGCCATTTAAATCAATCAGGAATGAATTATCATTTGTTGAATTCAGGAGAAATTGTGTATTTTCCTCATTACGTTTCAGGGCCTCTTTTGCCAGTTTTGCATCGGTAATGTATCTCCCGACGAACTGGAACTCATGAATTCCCCCTTCGGCATCAAATATTGGAGAGATGCTACTTTCTATCCACTTGGGTTTTCCACTTTGTTGATGGATACGAAATTCAACATTTTTTGATTGTTTTTCAGCATCTGACTGATTTATGCATGCCTGAATCCGTTCTTTATCAACCGGATATATGTCCAGTGACTCCATTGTTTTTCCTATAATCATATCTTTTTGAATGTTGAAATGATTGCAGAATGCTTCGTTAACATAATTTATCGAGTGATCCTTCGAAATTCGGCAGATTAGTTCCTGCTGACCCTCAACAATATTCAGATACCTGTTTTCACTTAATT
>NZ_BBBG01000030.1 GCF_001315945.1 Methanogenium cariaci JCM 10550
ATGAAGCCTCTTCTTCCCAGTTATCATCCGGCAGAACAGTGATCGTCGTCTTCCACCACTCTGAGAATGCGTCATCATCCGTAAGGAGGGATCCTTTCCCTTTTATCCGTGCCACCGATCTCCCCCCCGCCGCATCGAAAACCCTCATTCTGCAACACGTAAAGTCCTTGCAGAACCGTGGAGCAGAATCAAATATGATACAGGGATACTCACCATTCTCCTCACACAAAAAGGGGCACCACCCTTCGGTTACCGATCGTGCCTCAGCAAAATCAAAATCATCACGGTATTTGCGGGGTATCGTTGCATAAACAGTTTCATTCGCGATCTCATGTTTAACGACGACCTGATTCATTCCCATCTGGCCGATAACGCGGACATATTTGCCCATACCAAAGCAGCACCTGCCGCACTTCGTGCAGGAAAAGTCCTCATGCTCCATATCTGGTGAATGGAAGGAATCCTATGTTATTCTATCGATTCTGTGATAATCACATTCCCTATACCGACAGGGTTTAACCCGAAGTACGACAACATGTGTTGTATGAAGGTATGTATCATGTGTGGCGGGGAGGGACCCGCCTGCGGCCGCTGACCTTTGAACGGCCAAAGCCCTGCATCCCAATTGTCAATACCCCCCCTTCAATCATCCACCTTGTAGACCATCTGTCCAACCTCGGATTCACCGATATTGTGGTAACACTTGGCTACAAAGGGGGGGATGACATACAAAATACCCTCGGCGACGGTTCACTCTTCGGCGCGGAAATAACCTATGTACGTGACCCGGTCAAACTGGGCACTGCGGGGGGGAGTGTAAAAAATGCTGAAGAATACCTGAATGATTCTCCATTTCTCGTGGTGGGCGGAGACCATATCACTGACATCGATCTCCTCCAGTTTTACCGGGAACATCTCCGTGGTGACGCAATAGCTTCTATCGGCCTCATCTCCATTGATGAACCATCAGAATACGGAATCGCAGAAATCGATGTGAATTATGAGATTATGCGATTCACCGAGAAACCATCACCCGGCCAGATCTTTTCCAACCTTGCGAGTACGGGGATGTATGTCTGCAATCCGGAAATCTTTGAATACATTCCGGAAAATACCAAGTTTGACTTTGCCAAAGATCTCTTCCCTGTCCTCATGGAACAGCCGGAAACACATATTTCAGGTTGGCTTGCACGCGGAAACTGGTCTGATGTCGGAAGTCCGCGTTCCCTGCGAGAAGCAGAACACTGGAAACTGCAGGAGATGTCATACACCAACATATCGGGTGACATCACCATCAAGGGAGCAACCGTCCATGGCCCGGTTCATTTCGGTGAAGGCGTGGTTATTGGTGAAAATTCAAAGATCATCGGCCCGGTATCCATCGGTTCCGGCACGGTTATCGGAAACAGGGTGATCATCGGCCCCCCCTACACATCTCTTGGAAACGACTGTGTCATCCGCGAAGGGGGGGTGAAAGTATTCTCGTCATCCATTTATAACCATGTCCATATCGGAGCAGATACCACGATAAGCGGCAGTATCATTGATAATGAAGCGGCAATACGGGAACAGTGCAATATTGAGAATGACACCGTAATTGGCCCGCGGTCGGTCATAAAACAGGGCAGTATCGTTCATTCAAAAACAAGGATATGGCCGGAAGCAGTCATCCCGGAGCACAGTGTTGTGACAGAGGATTATCTGAATCCGGACTACGAAACGCATTGTTCCGGTTCTTAACCCTGTTTGACCAGGCGATGGGTCAATGCAACAAGGGGGGGATGCCGGGCATAATCGAGGATTTTGATATCATCAAGGGTTGAAAGGTGCATGTCGCGTGCAGTCCGTTCAAGGCCAAGCTCAATATCCTCATCAATTTCAATAATATAGGCATCCAGTTCCTTTATTCCAAGGCGGTGGGCAGCAACCGCACGGTGGTGTCCATCTACAAGCACAAACCTTCCGGGACGCCGGACAACCATAAGAGGTTCGGCAAGTCCTTTTTGTATTTCATACATTCTCCCTTCAAGTTCATCCTGATATATTTTTGACTGGGTGGGGAGAATATTTTGTATTGCAACTCTTCCCCCCCTGACCATTGTGGGTTCGACATCATGCAGCTGGCGCAGTGTGTCAATGAATTTAAAGACCTTATCGGGCGACACATGCTCAATCTGAGACCGGATCACATCTGCATTTGATATAATTCCAATGAGATTGTTATCATCATCAACCACAGGAAGTTTCTGTATCCCAGACCGGAATATCACACGGGCTGCGTCATTGATGTCCATATCAGGAGCTGCGACAATCAGGTGACGGGACATGAGCTTCTCAATTGGAGTATGCGGATAAACAAAGAGAAGATCGCGGGCAGAGACGTAACCGACTACCTTCCGATTATCAATTACAGGAAATCCATCGTGATGCGTATCACGGATTGCATTTATAACATCTTTTGCAGTCCCCCCCTTTGCATCAATGGAGACAACATCATAAGTCATATAGTCGCGGACCTTCTTTTTGTCCATTATTCCCACTATTACATCGGATAATTCATAATCATTCGGGAAGAATCCACGCACTACCAAAAAAATTAATCTATGGGAATGAGACTCCCTGATTCCGGGAGTGCCTTCCTGAGCCGGATTTCCAATACTCCATTACGGAAGGTTGCACTGGCCTCTTCGTCAATTACTTCTGCCGGAAGGGATACAACACGTCGCATGTTTCCAGAAAGACGCTCCCGGATATAATATTCCGATCCCTCGGATTCCCCCCCCTTGGTTCCGACACATTTACAACAGATAATTCCAGATTTAGGGGATTTATCAGCCGTATTGTGAGATCTTTTTTATCAACTCCCGGCAGGTCGGCAACGACGATCACTTCGTCCATCTCTTCACGTACATCAACCCTGAATTCTCTTTTTAATGCTGGTCTGACCATTGAAGGGAGTGATGCTCCGGTAGTTATTGTGTTCTGCACACGGGACTCCCATTCTGCCATCATTTCATCAAGTTCATTCCAGAGAAGAGCAAATGGATATCTTCTTCTTCGAATCATAATATCTTCCCCCCTTTTGCTGGCGATCCATTGCGGTGATTATACTGGATCAACAGATCCAGATACTGACCGTATGAGGGATAAAGGTTTCCCGTCTGGACATCTCATGATGCTACCGTTCAGACCTACGACAATATACATGTTTAATACAGAAAAGAGTTGAAATAATACTAATGGCAAAACAGAAGAGCGCAAAGAACAATGATGAATGGACAAAAACCCTCACAAAGGTATTTGTTGTCTTCATTCTGATATCATGCGTGCTCGGGTTTACCCTCACGATGGGTTTTTTCTCGATATTTAAAACAGCAGCAGATGGATCAGGTATTGTTGTCAGTTACACAATCCGTGATGACAGTGGCGTCGCCGTGCTTTCGTCAGACCAGACTGTAATTGAAAACGAAGGCGTAGTAGCAGGTGTCTCAAAACCCTTGCAGATGGTCATTGGTCAGAATTATTCTGATTTTATTGTACCAATTGATGTGTATATGTACCCTGCCGGTGTTACGTCCTATGCTCTCTTTGAGCCTGAACTGACAACCATTGCTGATGAATCAAAGGGGATGCACGAAGGAGATACAAAGACCGTTTTATTCCCATTCGGAGAGACAATGACACGGGAGATGACGGCAGAACAGTATGGCCTCATCGGGGGAAACTATTCAGAAGCAGTAACCGGGATGTGGATTCCCCCCCTTGGATTTGCACCAAAACCGGAAGTGGTCCTCGAAAATGAAACCGCACCTGAAACTGTTTCCACCAGAATGGCAAAGATAGTTGGAATGAATAACGATACCCTGACAGTGCAGTATGGATACGCCTCTGCAGACATCGCTATCACTCAGCTCGTCTGAAACAAACAGTTTCATATATTCTTTTTTCCTTTTTACCAGTATGACAGTAGAGATACTATGTTTCCATCAGGATGGGTGTCCCGGTTGTGAGGAGCAGAGAACAATCAATCACGAAATGGAAGAAACGCTGGGAATCACTGTAACTGATATTGATGCAGTAAAGACAGAAGGAGCCATTCAAAAATACGCCCTGCATGTCACACCCACCATTCTGGTTCTGGTTAACGGGACAGAGAAAGAACGAATGGAAGGAATTACTCCGGGTCCGGTTCTTGAAAAAAAACTAAAAAAATATATCGGATTATAAGCGGGTGCCATACACCCGGCGGATTTTCCGCGCATATGCCTTCCATCCCTCTTTTCTCATCATCGATCCGTTTCGCAGTTTAATATGCGTTATGCGGACACTCAGACCATCAATATTTTCAATACTCCCAATTTCAAAATCACGTTCACCATCACAGCGGAGATAACAGGGAATGGTGCGCATACCATCATGAACGGAAATTTTTGCAACCACAGTGTCAATGAGCCGTGTCCAGAGAGCGGTAATCTCCAGTGCCGTGCACGGGACGGGCGACGTGGTCCCACCTCAATGCCACAGACCTCAACCGTATATACTTCCTCTCCTACTTCAGCAACAAAAAATCCCCCGATATAACAGACATCCGATTCATTTAGTTCGATTGTCCCGACTTTAGAGCAATCTTCATCACTGATGATTGTCCGGACAACAATTGGTTCCGGGGGGGAAAGGGGGGGACGCGGCACATGATGGATATGGCTGCACCCCTCACACTGAACCAGAAGGTCAGATGACTCTTTCAGGATACGGTGAGTTGTCTCTTCCCCACAAATGGGACAGAGTACTTCATACGTCATTGGCTATGGTATTGGCACTATACAGGGATTAACCTGAGCCTGAAAGCAGGTAATAATTTGAATATGGCAGTCAAATAGTATTCCTGTCAATGGATAAACGACAATGTGAGAGACTGGTCTGCCGTGGCCATCCGAATATCAGGGCGCTGCACCAGTCCACGTTTGAAATCACAAAAGAAGAACACCTCACATACAGTGGAACATGCATTATTGGTGTGCATGCAGACAAAGGATTATGTGACCTGAATCCGGAATTCAGAAAATCTCTCGCATCTGATGCCGCACTTCTGGTGACCACCCTCTCTGCAGGGACAGAGACCTGTACCATTACCGCGCGGGGGGGAAGCAGCAGGTTGACATTAAATCATCCTACCGATCTTGTCTGGAGAAGAAGTTCCTATATCGACAGTAGGACCATTGCAATTCACGCTGATTTCACCGCGAAAACAATTCCACGGGAACTAATTGCTGCAATTGCAGATGACAAAAAAATGAAGGTAGATCTGGAAATATTCATGATTCCTGAAGAAGAACGATCTTCAGCTCCGCAGATTCAAGCATTTTTTCACAGGTATTTATAAGCTCCATCCCATGTTCGTAATGGGTGAGCATCTCTTCAAGCGGAACGGCGCCCGATTCAAGTATTCGTATCAGCTCTTTGAGTTCCTTTAGATTTTCTTCATATGTCCGTGTCATGCGTCACCTCATGGATACCGGCCCGTGCAGAACCATCGCTAAAGCCAAGTGAAACTTCATCATCAGGAGACAAAGATCCTGCCGATGTGATGAGAAACCCATCTTTTTTGACCAGTACGTAACCCCCCCGCTGCACCGGCCCATACGGGTCAAGGCCCGCGAGTCGTGTTTTTTCTGTGGCAAGGATCATGCGTCTCCTCTCACAATCCCTGCATACAAGCATGAGAATTCGCTCACGCATTTCATTCATATACTCCTGTTCACGGGAAACCTGCACCCGGAGTCTATCAGGACGAAGCCTGAGGCGGAAATCCTCGATATCCGAGTGGAAACGGTATAAATAACGCCCAGCAGTCTCAGAGGTACGCTGTTTAAGTGTTACAAGCTCCTGTTTCAGTTCTTTTTTGTCCGGAACAACAAGCTCCGCTGCTGCAGACGGGGGGGTGGGCGCCCGGACATCCGCGGCATAATCAATGAGTGTCGTATCAACTTCATGTCCAACAGCGCTGACAACCGGTGTCCGGCAGGCACTAACTGCCCGGACCACCTCCGGATGATTAAATGAGAGGAGGTCTTCAAATGAACCGCCTCCCCGCCCTACAATGACAACATCAGCCTTCCCGTCAAGAGCACGAATGGCATCAGCAATCTGATGTTCTGACCCTGGCCCCCTGAACACTGCATGGAGACAGGAGAAGCGTCACGGGAAATCTGCGCGCAATCACCTGCTCAATATCCCGGCGTGCAGCACCTGTTTCTGCGGTCACCACTCCGACAACCTGTGGATAGCAAGGCAGTGGCTGCTTCTTTGACAGCGCAAAGTGTCCTTCTTCTTCCAGGAGCTGTTTCCACTGGTTTATCAGCTGATAAATCTCACCGCGGCCCGTTTCCTCCATTTCTCTCGCAATAAATTTGTACTCGCCACCCGGTTCATAGAGATCCACCGACCCGTACACCCGTACACGCATGCCATTGACCGGAGTAAAGGTCAGTTCGCTCCCATAACTTTTCCACATGGCACAGCGGATCACCGAGGGACGCGTACCCGGGTCCTCAGAGAGCGAAAAATACCGGTGACCTGACCGGTGGTGAATATAGTTCGTCACCTCCCCCCCTTCAACCCAGACATTTTTAATGCGGTTGTCATCAAGGAGTGATGCAATTACTGCTGTCAGGGAAGAAACGGAATATATGCCGGAATCCCCGGGTCCCATGCCTCCCATTGGTCGCATGAACACTATTTTTATCGCGTTCCCTTATGAATACCGTGTATCAGACATACGGGGGGGTAAAAGGCTATTATGAAACGGATGAAAAAGAAGAGTATGACGACGGTTGGGGGGGCATCAACCATGTTTTTCCATGAATACGCAATAGATATCATCTTTGACGCTTTCACCGATGCCGGATGCGATGCCATGGAATTCTGGCTGGAAACCCCTTCATTCTGGCTAAAAAACCTGCCCACAGATATTCTTCTGGATGCCATCCATACGCACCCTGCCATCCGGTCCGTCAGTGTTCATGCACCGGTACTTGATCTGAATCCATGCTCAGTGAACCCTGATGTGGCAGAAGTCTCCACCCACTGGGCCTGCCGGGCGGTTACCATCGCAGAACAGATCAATGCCTGCGCGGTAACCATTCACCCGGGCAGAAGAACGGCAAAGCGTCCGGTATCCTTTGCTGACAAAGAACGTCTGGCACATTATCTTTCAGAAGTAAAAACCTGTGCGGCATCTGCAGGTATATCCGTTGCACTTGAAAATATGGAGCATCAGGTAAATTCCCTTCTTCCCACCCACGGGATTTTATATCACTGTTAAAGAAGGAATCATGGCTCTCTTTCACGCTTGATACTGCACATACTTTCACCGGGGGGGGAAACAGGAGGCAGAGGAGTATATCAAACACCTTCATAGCCGTATTGCAGTCGTTCATGTCAGTGCCTGTATTGATGGCAGAATGCACTGCAGGGCAAAGGACAATGGTGATGTGGCACATGTACTCGCACTTCTTGCTGAATATGGATATGCAGGACCTCTGATACTTGAGATTGAGGATCTCACCTTTCAACCGGACTATCCCTCAGGAAAAAAATTGAGATTCTGTCGGATGAAACTGCCTGGGTCAGAACATTTTTTGATTGAGCGCTGCTTTTATCTGGGAAAGAGTGCATAAATCAGAGAGTAACTCATATATGAATCAAATATTATCAGAACCGCCGGAGGCGGCATAGTGCAATGATTGAATATAATTTTGCACTGATTATTTTTGTTTTGTGCCTGCTCTTTTCCGGGTTCTTCTCGGGATCAGAGGTGGCATTGATCTCAATCAATCCTGCAAAGGTGAGAACCCTTGTTGAACAGAAAAAGGTCGGGTCTGAGGCACTTGAACGTCTGAAAGCTGATCCCGATCGCCTGCTTATTACCATCCTTATTGGCAATAATCTGGTCAACATCGCTGCGGCATCAATTGCGACAGCGATTGCCATTGCCATCTGGGGAGAAATTGGAATTGGTATTGCAACATTTGTAACAACCATTCTGATGCTGACGTTCGGGGAAATCATCCCCCCCAAGACCTATGCGGCCAGGTCTTCGGAAAAGGTAGCTCTCGCAGTCTCTCGTCCGATATTGTGGCTGTCATATCTTCTCTACCCGCTGTTCTGGGTCATCGACATTGGAAAAAGTATCTTTTCACGGAACCGTGAAGTGAAACCAACGGTCACAGAAGACGAAATAAAACAGTGGATTGATGTTGGAGAAGAAGAGGGTACAATCGAAGAGGAAGAACATGAGATGCTCTACCGGGTATTTGCATTCTCAGATACGCGTACCAGGGAAGTCATGATGCCACGGGCAGATGTGGTGATGATAGACAGGAAAAGTTCTCTGGAAGATTCAATCAATATCTTTAATGAAACCGGATTTACCCGCCTGCCTGTCTACGAAGAACAGATTGATAACATCATTGGCGTATTAAACGTGAAGGACGTCTTCAGCGTCATATATTCACCCGGGCCAAATGCTGAAATCCCTGACCTTGTCTACGAAGCGTATTTTGTTCCGGAATCCAAGGAAATAGATGATCTTCTGCGTGAAATGCAGAAGCGCAAGGTTCATCTTGCAATCGTTGTGGATGAATATGGCACATTCGCAGGCATTGTCACCGTAGAGGATATTCTTGAGGAACTGGTCGGGGAAATAATGGATGAATTTGATGAAGAAGAACCCGATATTCAGAAAATCAATGACTGGGTGTATCTCATTGATGCACGCGCATGGGTTGAACGCGTCAATGAAGACCTGAAAATTACCCTCCCCCCCACCAGTGAATCCTATGAAACAATCGGAGGTTTGATCATTGATCAACTGGGCCAAATCCCCCCCAATAAAGGCGAAGTTGTTACCATTTCTGAATCCGGAATTCGCCTGATGGTGATGAAGATGAATGACCGTCGCATCGAAAGTATCAAACTCATATTCCCGATGGACAGGGTATATACACGAATCGTTAAGATAGAATTCTGCCAACATATGGGTATGAAACGCATTGCGGTGCTTGCATCAGGAAGAGGCTCCAATTTTCAGGCAATAATTGACAGGGTATGTGACGGAACAATCCCGGCAGAGTTTGCCTGCCTCATCACTGACAATCCATCTGCGTATGCGATAAAACGGGCAAAAAACCATAACATATCCGTATCTGTCGTCAGTTTTTCTGATTATCCAGATCGTGAATCATATAATCAGGCACTGGAAAATGCAATGCAGGAATCAGGTGCTGATCTCTTTGTCCTTGCCGGTTACATGCGCTTGTTAAAACCTGAGACCGTACGTCGCTTTGCCGGAAAGATGATCAATATTCATCCTGCCTTCTGCCAAGCTTTTCCGGTCTCCATGCCCAACAGCAGGCACTGGATTACGGCGTGAAAATAGCCGGATGCACCGTACATTTTGTTGATGAAGGTATGGATACCGGACCGATTATTCTCCAGTACCCGGTGGTTGTGCTCAGTGACGATACGGAAGAATCACTTGCAGCAAGAATTATGGAGTTTGAACATGTGTCTCTTCCCCCCAGGCAGTGAAACTCTTCTGTGAAGACCGGCTCGAGGTATCCGGGAGAACAGTCATCATCCATGATCATCAGGATGAGTGAAATTCATCATCAAAGAAGACAAATCTAACAGAACAAATGGGTGGAAAGAAACGGCAGCAAAAATCAAGGCGTCCGATTGCAAAGGAACGTATTGAAATCCTCTTTTCAGAGGCAGAAAATAACGCGCACAATAATCAGGACCGGGCACGGGAATATATCATGCGGGCGCGCCGTATTGCAATGAGAGAACGAATTGCAGTCCCCCTGATATGGAAAAGAAAATTTTGCAGGAAATGCTCTTCATTTCTTATTCCCGGAATAAATGCACGAATACGAATTCACCAGAGCAGAATCATCATAACCTGTCGGGTATGTGGCCATCAATGGCGCTGCCCCCCCGTAGGGAGGGGATATCATCGATAAAACAGCAGCATCGCAGTTAAAAGCGACTATATGGATTGGAAAAAGCGGAGTCACGGAACAGACCTATGAAGAAATCAGGCGCCAGATCAAGGATCGGGGCATGGTAAAGATAAAGTGGCTCAGGAGTACAGACGTGGATCCGGCGGGGATTGCAACTGCCTGTAAAGCAGAACTGGTGCAGACACGGGGGGGCCGCACCATGGTTCTTGCGCGGCAAAGAAAAATCTCTCGCTGAGATGCGTTCTCGGAATATTTAAATCAATATCTTACCTATATGTAAAGACTGCTAATAGGCATACTAGAGAGTGGTAAACAGATGACAACCGTATATGATTTGCCTGCAGATGTTCTGATCAGTAAAACAGCTGAAGAACTCAAGGCAATGGAGACAGTGGAAGCACCGGACTGGGCAGCATTTGCCAAGACAGGTGTCCACAAACAGGCAGCACCATTCGATGAAGACTGGTGGTACACCCGTGCGGCAGCAGTTCTGCGCCGTATCTATGTGGACGGACCAATTGGTGTAGAGAGAATGAGATCATTCTACGGCGGAAAGCAGAACCGTGGCTCAAACCCGGACAAGTTCCGGAAAGGATCCGGATCAGTAATTCGAAAAGTGGTCCAGCAGCTTGAAGGCGAAGGACTCATTGAGAACGCTGATAAAGGTCGCAAGATCACCGCAAAAGGAAAATCATTCCTTGACGGTGTTGCACACGGTCTCAAAGCAGATGCTGTAGAGCAGAACCCGGCACTCGCAAAATACTGATGAGGTAACAATAGATGGGAGACGACGAGCTGAACGAACTCCGCCGGAGAAGAATGGAGGATCTCCAGCGCCAGCAACAACAGCAGGGCGCGGTAGATGAGGAGATGGCACGCCAGCGACAACAGCAGGAAGCACAGATCCACATGGTCCTCATGCAGATCCTGGAACCGGAGGCACGGGAGCGGTTGAACACCATCAAATTGACCCGTCCGGAATTTGCTAAATCTGTTGAGCAGCAACTGGTCATCCTCGCACAGAGTGGACGTCTTCGTGACAAGATCTCTGACGAGATGCTCAAAAGTCTTCTCGGACAGCTTACGCCGAAAAAGAAAGATTACAAGATAACCCGAAAATGAAGGCAGGAATTCTCTTCTCCGGAGGAAAAGACAGCTCTCTTGCGGCCCTCATGCTCTCCAGAGATTATGAGGTTGAACTGAATACGTTCGTCTTTGATGAACGCAGGACGGTTCCACAACTTGAGAGTGTGGCAGATGCCCTTGGATTTCCTTTTGTGAAAAGAGTATTTGAGTCGGGTTTTCTGGACACGGTTGTCGAAATGATGGTGTCGACGGGATATCCCAACGATGCCATCAACCTTGTGCACAGGAACGCCGTCAGGACTCTAGCGGAGTCCTATGACGTTATAGGGGATGGAACACGCCTGAATGACCGTGTTCCAATGCTCAGCCTGCCAGAGGTTCAGAGCCTTGAAGCAAGGCATGAGTGTTCCTACGTGCGACCTCTGCTCGGATTCGGAAAAACGGAAGTGGAACGCCTGGCGAGCAGGCATTTCACCATATCCTATGGTGAGACCGGAAAGATCCACAACGGAGACTATGAACACGAAATCCGGGCAGCATTCAGCGCACGAGGTATCGATCCGTATACAACATTCCCAAACCACCACCAGCAGTCTCTGGTTACCGGGTGGAAGGATAAAACAAAACTGGTGATGAAACCATGAGTAAACCAACAAAAGGCCGAAAAATCCGGCTTGCAAAGGCATGTGAACAGAATCGCCGTGTCCCGGCATGGGTGATGGTAAGAACCAAGCGCAATGTAGTCAGCCACCCCCCGCCGCCGTAACTGGAGACGCAGTTCCTTGAAGGTGTAAGATAATGGCTAACATTCTCAATGAACAGATCTATATCATCCCTCTCAGGGATGTCAAGAAGGCTCCCCGGTGGAGAAGGAGCCAGCGTGCAATGAAAGATATCCGTTCTTACCTCATGAAGCACATGAAGAGTGATGACGTGAAACTTGACCAGACAATCAATGAAAAAGTCTGGGAACGGGGGGGATCCGAAAAGCCTCCTCGCAAGATTCGCATCCGTGCCATGAAATTTGAGGACGGACAGGTTCAGGCTGAACTTGCGGAAGAGTAAAACAATGACTGAAACGATCGATATCGCAGGCAACGAACATATCGGAGTATATTGCAGGGCATTTGACGATGTGGCATTTGTTGCATCTGATGCTCCGGACCGGTTTATCCAGGTAGTTGGAGAAGAACTTACCGTACCGGTTGTAAAGACAAATATACAGGGAAGTTCGATCATTGGATCACTTCTTGTAGGGAACAACCACGGGTTCATCGTAAGCGGCATGGCAACGCCTGAAGAGATAGCAGTACTTCAGGAGTACCGTGACGTTTTGAGACTTGAACGTGGCATGAACGCTGCCGGAAATATCATTCTCGCAAATGATGACCTTGCGATAGTTCACCCGGATATGCCAGAACGCTTTGCGGAGGAGATCGCAGAATTTCTTAATGTTCCGGTTCTCATGATGCCAATAGGCGGCGTACCTACAGTCGGAATGACTGCAGTTGCGACCACCCCGTGGCATTCTTCTTCCTCCCAGAGCATCCCAGCAGGAGATAGAAGCAATTGAAGAATATACTGACCTACCCGTTGGTACAGGAACGATTAACATGGGCACCAATCTCATTGGAACGGGCCTGATTGCGAACAATTTCGGCTATGTGGCCGGAAGTGCAACAAGCGGATACGAGCTTAGCAGAATTGAAGAAGTATTTGGATTTGTGGAGTGATGGGGATGACAGACAAAAATTTTGAGATTACCGGTGAATACCGGGAACGCAAAGTATGGAAACCTTTTACCAAAGTAATTGCGGCACCGAACGAGAAAGTCGCTGAAGAGCGGACATTCACCGTCATCGGCAGTAAGCACCACCTGATGAGAAACTACATCAATATCAAAGCAATTACCCCGATTAATGGTGAATAATATGGAGAATGTTGACGCCCGCGAACTCCAGATGCTGGAACAGTATCTTGAACAGTTCACACAGCAGGTTGAAGCATACTCCCGGCAGCTTGAAATGCTGGAAAATCGACGGATGGAGACTGCTACTGCAGTTGAAACCCTGAATAATCTGGCTGGCCAGGAAGAACCGACAGTACTTCTCCAGATCGGTGGCGGCGCAAGCCTGAGAGTACATGTGCCCGATACGGATCAGGTGCTCTTAAACATCGGTGCCGATGTGGTTGTTGAACGGACAAACACTGAAACAGTGGATTATCTTGGAGAGCGTATGACCGAAATGGAAGCGCTTGCCAAAAAAATTGCTGAGTCCATCGAACAGGTCCAGAAACAGGGTCGCGATGTTGCCAAAAGAATGGAATCGGCATATTCACAGGCCCAGTCCCGGATGGATCCGGGGGGGATTCAGGGCTGATATGGCATGTTTGATTCTCTGAAATCAAAACTGAGAGGAGTACGCAGCAGATTTTCCCGTGAATTCGAGGACTCTTTTATTGAAGAAGTCTCAGGGGGGGACAGTGAGATATCATCTCCTTCCCCGGAAACTGCCTCTGAAAAGATCTCAGTAGAGAACCAATCATCGCGTACAGCTGAGTTTCCGGATAAAACAGAACCTGAAGCTAAAACCGAAACCGAACCTCCTTCAGAACCAAAGAAGGAAAAAGTAGCCTTTTCTGCAAAAATTCGTTCCCTGGTCAAAGATCGGGAAGTCCACATATCTGAGAAAAAGATTGAAGGACCCCCCCTTCAGGAACTTGAATTAGTTCTGCTCGAAAATGATGTTGCGCTTCAGACAGTGGACGCCATATCAGAACAGATGCGCAATGAACTGACCGGGAGCACAAAAAAGATTGGTTCATCCATTGACACTATGGTAATGGATGCCCTCAGAGATGCCCTCCTCAATGTCCTTGGTGAAGGGTTCCTGCTCACCACCTACATTGATACCCATGACCATCCGGTGAAAGTTCTCTTTACCGGTGTCAACGGTGCGGGAAAAACAACAACCATTGCGAAGGTGGCAGCCTACCTGAAAGGTGAGGGTTATTCGGTTGTCATCGGTTCGGGAGATACATTCAGAGCCGGTGCAAACGAACAGATGCAGACCCATGCCGACCGTGTCGGTGTCAAAGTCATCCAGCATCAGGAAGGTGCAGATCCGTCTGCCGTCCTGTATGATGCGGTGGAGTATGCAAAGGCACATGGCATCGATGTAGTCCTTGCAGACACTGCAGGACGATTCCATAACCGGGCAAACCTGATGAACCAGCTGGCGAAAATTCGCCGTGTCTTTAGCCCGGACATTGTGGCATATGTCGATGAGGCCGTTGCCGGGAATGACGCTGTCATCAGGGCAGAAGAATTTAACAATGCGGTAGGAACAGATGTTGTTGTACTGACAAAAGCTGATATGGATATCAAAGGAGGTGCTGCAATATCAATTGCGCACACCATCGGCCGACCGATCATGTTCCTTGGAACAGGGCAGGAATATACCGACATCATTCCATTCGAACCAAAAGCCGTAGTCAGTGACCTTCTCGGAGATGAATAATAATGCTGGACAGATTTGGTAGCGGACTGAAGGATGCTGTAAAGAAACTTGCAGGAAAATCTGTCATCGACAAAGCAGCAGTCGATGAACTGGTCCGTGATCTTCAACGGGTGCTCATCCAGTCAGATGTAAATGTGAAGCTCGTCATGGAGCTCACAACGACCATCAAAAAACGTTCTCTTGAAGAAGAGCCACCAAAGGGAATGGGAGCACGCGAACATGTACTGAGAATTGTATATGAAGAGCTTGTCAACCTGATGGGAGAGGAAGTCGATGTCAAACTTGAATCCCAGACCATCCTGATGGCCGGTCTTCAGGGAAGCGGAAAAACAACGACAACCGGCAAACTTGCACGTTTCTTCCAGAGAAAAGGACTCCGTGTAGGGTCATCTGTGCTGATGTATTCCGGCCCGGTGCATACGATCAACTCAGCACACTCTGCCAGAAGGTCAATGTGCCCTGCTATGGAGAGCCAGGTGAGACAGATGCTATTGGCATCGTCACCCGTGGAATGAAAGAACTGACCGGCACAGAAGTGCTTATCATCGATACTCAGGGCAGACATGCACTTGAGAATGAACTCATTGAGGAGATCATTGCACTGAACAAGCTGTCCCATGCCACACACCGCTGGCTGGTCATTGATGCTGCGCTTGGTCAGCAGGCACGGGAACAGGCGCGCAGGTTCCATGAAGCAATAGACATTGACGGCGTTATCATTACCAAAATGGATGGTACCGCAAAGGGAGGTGGCGCTCTTTCTGCCGTGGCAGAGACCAAATCTGGCATTGTATTCGTCGGAAGCGGTGAGACGATAGAGGATCTTGAACGCTTTGACCCCCCCGACGGTTTCATATCCCGTCTGCTTGGAATGGGAGACCTCAGGGCACTCGTTGAGCGTGCCGAAGAGGCGATATCCCCTGAAGATGTGGATGTCAATGCCATGCTCAAAGGGAAATTTACTCTTCGCGACATGTACAAGCAGCTGGAAGCCCTGAAAAAGATGGGCCCCCCCTTAAAGCAGGTCATGAATATGCTTCCGCTGGGAAATGTCGACCTCCCTCAGGACGCCTTTGACGTAACATCGGTGAAGATGGACCGCTTTAAATATATCATGGACTCGATGACAGACGGAGAACTTGACAATCCCGGCGTTATCAGTGGTTCACGAATCCAGCGGATATCAGTGGGTTCCGGCACCTCACCCGAGGAAGTGCGCGAGCTAATCAAATATTACAAAACCATGCAGCGTACTCTGAAAACGATGCGCGGCGGACAGGGCAAGTTCAACATGCAGCGCATGATGAAAAAATTCGGCGGGATGTAACCGTTATGAAACAGTTTATCGTCATCGGGCATCTCGCACGGACAGATGGAGACTTTTCTCTCAACGATATGCCGGGTGGGGCAGGAAGAATTGATGTCCTCTGCAGATGCGTAAATTCATCATTTTTCCTTTCCCATGACCTCAGACGTGATATGGAATGCTATCTGGTGTTATTGGGTGAACCGGATCCCCCCCAAAAGACCATTTTATTCAGGGGAGATTCTCTCCGGTATCTCAGTCCAGACGAACGGAGTGCAGGATCCCTCATCAAAAAGGCCCTCGCACTGCCATGTGACGAAGAGTTCCGGGAATCAACACCCGGAGTATATGTCCGCAGGGGAGGTCTCAAAGAGCTCCTCGCAGAATTTAGTCCGGTACTTCTTGATGAAGACGGCACAGATATCCGGGATATGGAAAAGCTTCCGTCAGCCTATCTCCTCTCAGACCACCAGAATTTCTCCGAGAGTGAGAGTGCAATGACGGATCATCTGCCGCGAGTCTCGGTCGGTCCGGCAGTTCTTCATGCCGACCATACCATCACGGTGGTTCTCAATGAAATGGACAGGAGGGAAAAATCATCGGAGTAATCGAAGAAACACGGGAAATACTTGCATATGGAACAATATGCAATCACTGCCTCGGAAGATTTTTTGGTAAACGTTCATTCGGACTTGCCAATGAAGAACGGGGGGGCCGGGCATTACGTACGGCACTTGCACTTGAAGACAATTATCCCTACACAGAAGAGACAACACCCTGCTGGATCTGTGGAAACATGTTTGATGAAACAGATGCATGGGCAGAACGAATTGAAGAGAGTGTGCAGGGTATTGAATTTAAAACGCTGTTGGTCGGCTGCCGGGTACCACCCATTATGGCAGAGAGCGAAGAGATGGTCTGGAGTGACATCGGCCTGACATCTCCGGAGACACTGAAGGCACAGTTCAATCGTGAAGTAGGCAAGGCCTTCTCTGCCAGAAGCGGTTCAGAAGTTGATTTCAAACGTCCGGATCTGGTTGCAGTCTGCAATCCTGCTGACAACACGGTGGAAATAGAGATCAACCCCCCCATCTACATCTATGGCAGATACCGGAAATATGAACGGGGGGGTATTCCCCAGACCAGATGGCATTGCCGTGAATGTCATGGAGAGGGCTGTGAACGCTGCAACTTCACCGGGAAGATGTATCCGGATTCTGTTGAGGAACTCATTGGCAGGCCGGTCACGGAATGCTGCAGCGCTGAAGATGTGATTCTCCATGGTGCCGGCAGAGAGGATATCGATGCCCGTATGATCGGAACCGGAAGGCCGTTTATCATGGAAATCGTTCATCCGAATATGCGCAGCATTCCCCTTTCTGTACTCGAAGAAAGGATAAATTCCACTGCAGAGGGCCGAGTAACTGTTATGCTTGATCATATCAGTGACCGCCGCGAGGTGGAAACAATTAAATCGGGAAAAGCGCATAAGAAATACAGCATTCTGGTAGAAGTAGACGGCGATTTCTCTGATGATGACGTCAGATTATCCCTGTCTGCCCTAAAAGGGGGGGCGTCAATATCGCAGCGCACCCCTCAGAGGGTAGCTCACCGAAGGGCAGACAAAGAGAGAAAGCGAGACGTCATTGATATCTACCTGAGAGGCGTTGAGGACGGCCAATACCGAATTGAAGTCCTCGGAGACGCAGGCCTTTATATCAAAGAGCTCATCTCAGGCGATGAAGGGAGAACAATTCCGAGCCTCACTGAATGCATTGGGGGGGCACCCGCAAAGGTAACAGCCCTCGACGTTATTATGGTCGAAGGTGTTGTTCCCGAAAAGGAAAACAAATTCCAGGAGGATTAGATAAATGGCACATCACAACGGTCCACGAAAAAAGACTCGCGGTAAATTCAAGAAAGCGCTGAGGCGACGCGGTATGGCACCAGTAACTACCATCATCCAGTCATTTGATGAGGGAACAAAAGTTCATATCGTAATTGATTCCAGCATTCAGAAAGGCATGCCTCACAGGCGTTTCCATGGAAAGACAGGTACTGTTATCGGGAAACGTGGACGCGCATGGGTTCTTGAGATAAAAGACGGTAACAAAACAAAGACTGTCATCTCAAAACCACAACACCTAAAACCACAAAAACAATAATTTTCACAGGGACGGGATTGGCATGAATGTTAAAGGAATTGTCGATGAAGAGAGAATTACATTATCAGAAGTCAGGGAAACGCTTCTCGCAGTAGAAGCATCCAGACTTGAATCCGGCAGTGAACTTCCGTACGAACTCCGCAGGAGTATCGAGCATGCCAACCAGTTGACGAAAACAAGTGCAGTAAACGCACGTTCACTTGTGGATAAACTGTTGACACTCGAAAAGATTAAACCGGACATTGCATACCGCATTGCAAATCTTATGCCACGGACCAGAGATGAACTCAGGGCCATCTATGCAAAAGAACGGTTTACTCTTTCCGGTGAAGAACTTGATGAGATAATTGAACTGGTTATCACCCATTACTGAGGGAAAACCAATGCGTTCTGACAAGAAAGAAATCTATGCAGTTGTTATTGAGTATCTGCTCCATGGTAGGAGTGATACAGGTGGAAGGCAACAATATAAGCATGAACCAATTGTTCAGGCTGTTGGGAAAGACCAGTTCAAGCTTCTTGAGCTTGTTCCAAAAGTCGATACCATTTCGATTAATGATGAAGTCTACATCGGCGATAAGGAACGTGACAAAATTGAACGGGTAAAGCGTCGTATCGGATATTCTGATCTTACCCAGACTGCAAAGGTTGAACTGCCATTTGCAATCGAGCATAGTCAAAGATGATGAGGAGCGGTATGTTGCTTTTTACAATAATGCTGTCCCTATTTCAATCAAACTCCACATGCTTCACCTGCTACCTGGCATTGGAAAAAAGCTGATGCAGGAAATTCTTACCGAACGACAAAAACGTCCGTTTACAAGTTTTTCTGACATTAGTGAACGCATCAAGACTATCCCCCCCACCCGGAACAGATGATCGTAAAGAGAGTGTTAGAAGAGATCCAGGATCCGGATATTAAATACCGGATCTTCACATCACAATGAAAGCACCTCACGATCAACATTTTTTAACTGACAAAAAGGCAATTGAGCGGATCGCCTCCGCAGCTGACGTTTCGGGGGAAACGTGTGCTGGAAATTGGTCCGGGAGAAGGACCGCTGACCCGTGCACTGCTGGATCATGGCGCCATCGTTACTGCAATTGAACTTGACTCGGATTTAATTGAATACCTGAACAACCGTTTTCACCGTGAAATACGATCGGGTGATCTTACCCTGATTCACGGAGATGCCGTGAAATGTGTTTACCCGCCATTTGACATATCAGTTTCAAACCTTCCGTATTCCGCATCTTCAAAGATTACATTCAGGCTTCTTGAGGCAGGATTTGAGGAGGCCATACTGATGTATCAGAAGGAATTCGGACAGCGAATGATTGCCCCCCCCGGTACCTCCGGCGTTGGCAGGCTTTCGATTATGGTGCAGACCTATGCAAAGGCAAAACCAATAATGCAGCTTTCAGCAAAGGCATTCTCCCCCCCTCCGCCTGCGGTGCAGTCCTGGGTTATGCGCATCACTCCGAGAGAACCGCCGCACCCAATTGATGATCATCAGTTTTATGCCCTTGTTGTACGGGAACTCTTTTCGTACCGCAGAAAAACCATACGAAAAGCCCTGCGGATATCAGCAGGCAGTATCGGAAAAGAGCGTGTGGCAGCAATTGAAGAGAAGATCCCGGAAGAGATCCTCAAAAAAAGACCAGAAGAACTCCTGCTGAGTGACTTTGCAAAAATTGCAAATGCAGGATCTTCGGGAAATAAAGAATAATCACTTTTTCGCGTGTTCTGCAGGCCGTGGCCTACAATTCACATTACTTCGGACAAAATCCAGAAATCCGGTTAAGCAACGTTTAAATAACCCCCCCAAAAAGGGCTTTTGTCAGGGATAAACGCATCCACACAGAAGCCCGGAGCGGGCCGATCTCAACCAAAGACAACCTGCAGATCCTTTCTAAATTTTCCATCAACAACGACCCCCATATTAATCCGCAATCCTCGATTATTTTTGCAAATAAAAGGCATTTGGGTTGTCATTTCTCGGCAACAAAAAAGAACAGAAAATACGTCCATTTTACCTTCCAATTCCCTAATACAGGGGGGGATCAAAGAGGGTGAAGAAAGGGTGACAAAAAGGGGGGGAATCCCATCCGTGTGCCATCCCAATGATTGACTCCCATACAATAATGGAATAAAGCATCCCCCCCTCATGGTTAACAGTCAACAGAGTATCCAGGGAAAGAACTTATCGGGTAACATACAATGTAATAGGAAGAGACAGCAGGAATGAACCCAAAAGCACCTGAATATCATGAACAGGTATATCAGCCTGAAGCAGATACTTATCTGCTCCTTTCATCAGTCAAAAACGAAATCCGAAACATTGACACGGTCCTTGAAGTGGGAACAGGAAGCGGCATCATCGCACGAGCATGCAGTGAGCGGGCCCGGTGTGTTGCAACCGATGTAAATCCCCCCCATGCATGCAGGATGGCCCATCAGATGGGTGTGGAAGTCGTCCGTACCGACCTTTATGCCGGACTGAAAGGGCCGTTTGATCTGATCGTATTCAACCCTCCCTATCTTCCGACAACAGAGAACGAACGGATAAACGACTGGCTGGAGTATGCACTTGACGGGGGGGGTCCGGACGGCAGGGCCGTCATCCACCGGTTTGCATCCGACCTGCAGCGTATCCTTCATCCCCCCCATGGACGGGTGCTTCTGTTGGTCTCATCTCTGACCGGTATTCAGGAGACCCGTGAACTCTTTGCAGAGCAGGGATTTTTGTCATACATTGTCAGTGAGGAGACCACAGAAGGGGGGGAACGTCTGGTGGTCTTCCGAATCACCCATGACCTTTGCAGCCTTAGAGACTGAAGCAAAAAAAGAAGGATATAAAAATACCTTTTGGGATGGAGATGCGACCCGATTCTATGTCCGGTGAAACATGCGATCCAGTTCCTTATGCGAATATGAAAGAATGACCGGACGTCCGTGCGGACAGGTGTAGGGTTCACTGGTGTGGGACAATTGAAGAACCAGACGTTCCATCTGTTCCTGTGTCAGGGGACTGCCTGCCTTGATTGCTCCCCCCCGGCATGCAATAGTCGCGGTGATGCGATCAGATTTTTCATCAGCTGTTTTTCGGCTTTCGATTACCAGATCAGAGACAATATCGTGGATCATCTCTGTTCCCAGACGTTTGCCAAGAACCATCGGTACTGCCCTAACAACAAACGCATCGGGCCCGAATTCATCAACAATAAAACCCAGTTCCAGCAGGATATCAATATTTGCTGAAAGAGCCAGTTTTTCTGCAGTATTCAGTTCGACAACAAGCGGCACCAACAGCTCCTGCCTCTGGATACTGCGATCCCTCCGCCTGCACAACTGATCATAGAGTATGCGTTCATGGGCGGCATGCTGATCGATGATCAACAACTCGTCATTGTCACGTGATGCGGCCAGAATGTAGCCATCAGCCACCTGACCGATAATCCGCATCGATGGCAGAAGATTCTCTCCGGTCTCCCCCCCGTCCATATTACTTGTGAGGCGAAGCTGTTTATCTGTCGCCGCATATTTGATGTGAAGCCGCTCTGGCTGAGCAGCCCGTGAAGAGGTTTCCGTGATTGGGGGAATCGCCTCAGATACTCCCGGAACGTTTTCAGGGAGATGATGATATACAGATGTCTTGCTGCCTGTTGAGTCCGCAGGTGTATCACCCAGAGTCTGGTCAGGTGTCCGAAGCGCATCTTTGATCGCACCGGAGCTATCATTGATGGTCTCATTTTTTTGGTACAGGTGAATGGAACAGCTACCTGTAATGAACGCAGGTGTATCACCACAAGTTGGGCTAGATGTCCGAAAGGTATCTCTGATATCATCAGATATGTCTCTGATGATCTCTTGTTTCCTGCTCAGGTGAACGTCTGGGTTTCCATTTGAGGGAGAATGTGTATCACCATGATTCTGATCAAGATTCTGAGGTGCATCTTTAATATTGTCTGATATCTCTCTGACGATCTCGTTTTTTCGGCTCAGCTGAGTGTTCCGACTGCCTGTTGGAGGAGAGGGGGTATCATGGTGAATCAGATCAGTTGTCTGAAGCGTATCTCTGACGACGCTGGATATCCCACGGAATATTTCTTTCTCCCGGCTCAGACGAATTTCCCCGTTTTGCAGGGTGAACGTTCACATCTACGAGCGATGTGTCGATTTTGATACTCAGATACGCCATAGGAAACCGACCTTTGGGG
>NZ_BBBG01000031.1 GCF_001315945.1 Methanogenium cariaci JCM 10550
GTCAGCGGGGGGGTGGCCAGGGATGCGGTCGAAGCGGTCGTCGGAACAACGGTGGTGGGCACCGGCGTCTCCGTCCCCTGCGGCATCGCATGCATCAGGGCAAAGACACTGAAGCGGGTCACGTGTGCGGTGACCGTCCGTGTCACCGCGTTGACCGAGGTCGGCACCCCCCCTCATAGGCACCGGTCACTTCATTATAGCGCATGACCGTAAGCGGTCGGCCGCCTGCCATGAGGGCCTCCCATTCCTCCCCCCCGGTAAAGCTGAAGACGAGCGCAATGGCAGGCGAGAACGTCGCACCGGCAGGGCCGCAGGTGTAGGCGTAGTCGGTGAGGGCAAAGGCGGCGCCTGCTTCAGGTGCAGGTGCACCGGACGCTACGATGGTCACTTCACGGAGCGATTTCCCGTCTTTGTCACGGGCCACCACCCCCCCTTTCGAAATGACCAGTGTCCCGATGCTATCCCCCCCGGCATCCACCTCGACCCCCCCCGCAAGCACAGTCCCCCCCTGCGAGCCGGTCACCAGGAAACCCGTTTCATCGTAGGACATCGCCGCCAGACTGCCGTCATCCCCCCCGTCGCTGACGGGCATTGTCACGGAGATGAGATCCGGACGGGTCAGTTCACTCTGTCCGGTGGGGCCCGTTACGTTCAGGGTCACCGAATAGCGGCCGACCGTGGTATACTGGTGTTCCGGGTTTTGCAGCTCAGAAATCTGGCCGTCCCCCCCGAAGGACCAGTGCCAGTCGGTAATGTTCCCGGTCGATTCGTCCTGGAACCGGACCGTCAGGGGGGGGAACGGCCCCCGGTGGGGGGGGCGGCGGTGAAATTGGCCACCGGTGCGGGATAATACACAAGCGGCAGGAGATCAACGTTGCCTACGTCAAGCACAAACGAGGCATTGCAGAAACCGTCGCCCCCGGTCAGGGGGGGTGATCTGCGACCAGCCGGTGCCGTCCGGTTTTGCCCAGTAGTTACCGCCCAAAAAGGGGGGGCCGTTCACGATATTCAGGCCGGGTGCCTTTGATATGTTCCAGGAAGATCCGGTGACGACCCCCCCTGAGAGAGGTCGACATTCTCCTCATTGAGGAAGTAGTTGTTCCAGAATGTGGCGTTGGTGGAATCATACATACCGATACCGGGACCCACGCTGTCGCGGATCACGCAGCCGGTGACCTGAATGGTATCTCCCCCCCCGAGGATCAGGCCGACGAGATTGGCGTCAGCGGTCACATCCACCAGGGATACCCGAGCGCTGTCCTCCACATCAATTCCGGCGAAGTTGTTATCGCTGGCGTTCACCTGCTGAAGGGAGATATTCCAACAGTTTTCTGCATAGATTCCCGTGCCCTCGTCCATTCCCCCCCCGATGTTCCGGGCGGCCTCTGCACCGGTCATCCAAAGATCGTCCGAGGCCACGAGAGAAAATCCCGTGTTGGTGTTATCGTTGGCGACGGACGCTTCGATACGCACGTCATCACTCTCCTGGATCAAAAACCCGTTCACGTTCTGTGTTGCGGTCACGTTCGTGATCACGGCCCGGTCGGATGCCAGCAGGAATACGCCGAAGAGATTGTTTGCGAGGTCGAGGTCCCGGATGATGAGGTCCGGACAGGAGATCCCGTAGATTGTTCCCGCCCCCCCGGTGGCAGCGTCAACAACGGCACCGGGCTGGTCCACAAGGTAGGAGACGACCCGGCCGTTGACGGTATTGGAGGTATCGACCTGGTGGAGGTAGTTCTCATATGCGTTGCCGTCGACGCCGAAATTCAGTTCGTTGTCATGCATCACATTGCCAATCAGCGTTGCATTCCGGCTGGTGTCAAGCAGGATGCCAAAGCCGCATTCGCTCACCGTGTTGTTTTGGACGAGGTAATCGTTTCTGATGAGCATATGCCCCCAGCCGCTCCCCGATATGGTGTTCTCCGCGATGACGGCGTTCATCACCGGGTCGTCAGTCGGGGGGGCCGTCATGAAGATACCGCCGTTGCCCCCGTTGGTGTGGAACTGGTTGCCCAGCACTTGGGTGTCTTTCGCATACTCGTTCCAGATACCGGTGTTGACATTTCCGTCAACGACACAGTTGGAGACAAGCAGACCGGTGTTGTTCGTCGACAGGATGCCATAGCCGCCGACGGCAGGGAGTTCTTCGCCCCCCCATCCATTATGGCTGACGGTGGAGTTCAGGATGTGGGTGCCGGGGGAATTGCTCACGTCAATGCCGCTACCGCCAAAGAAGACGCCTCCTTCTTCCAGGGGTATGTTGTCGGTCACGGTGCAGTTCTGGACAATGAGACCGGGGGATTGGTCAATGCCAATCCCGTCCTGGTTGCCGGTCGCCCGGACTTGTTGGAGCATGCCGTTCTCCACCCCCCCGGTTACCCCCCCAAGGCCAAACTCCCAGCCGCTGACGGAGAGGTTGGTGACGCTGACATTGTGGAGCGTTTCGGAGAGGTTTTCGGCCCGCACCCCAGTGGTATTCAGGCTCAATACCCCTTCGAGGTGATGGCCCCCGCCGTCAAGGAAGACGTCGGATGACTGTATCCACAGGGCCGTCTGTGCACCCGATTCGGAGAGGTTGTTCGTGAGCAGATAGCACCCGGACGGTCGATTACGGCCGGGGCGGTGATCGGGGTCAGATCTTCCGGAACCTGAAGCAAAAAGGAGTCGGTTTCCGGGGCCGTATCATTCGGTGCCAAAGGGGGATCTGCAGGTCATCTGCTGCCCCCCCGCACCCCCACCAAAAGGAAAGAGAAAAATGCGATCATCAGCGCAATGCCGGTGATCGGTGTGTAACTGGACATGGCGGTATCATACAGTATATTCGTATAAGATGGTTTCTGCGAGAAAGCAGGAGAGGAGGGATGGTTTTGATGGTGGCTTTTGGATGAGATGGTGAAATGGGACTGCCCACGACTGAAGTCATAGCCCCCCCCTGCCTGTATAAACTTATAGTATACCCGAAGTTTTTTGCAGGATTTGTTCAGATATACCCGAAGTTATTGGCGGGTGTGATCCCTCATGACCCCCTTTTTCGATCCGGTGAGGTCGAATCGGGGGGGCATAGAATAAACGTATTTTGGTGTTTTTCGGATGCATCATTTTCGGGGGGGAAAAATACGGCAGGAATTTCTGCTATTTGCTCTGAATACGATAGATCATGGACTAATACGGGCACGCTGTTGGCGGATGGTTTGAGAGGATGTGCAGGGTGTCCGGGGGGGTGAGAAAGGCCCGCTCCGGGCGTCTGTGGGGGGGGATGGTTTTTTTGGGGGGGCAATGGGAGAGGTTTTGAGATGATTTGTACGATATTTAAGGGTTATTTAACAGAAATTTGAGAAATTCAGGGGTTTGATCAGACGGGATTCCTCCGATGCATCTGTCTGTCATGCAGAATTCCCGGGGTGAAAGACGCTGCCTCTTTTCTTCCCCCCCCACCCCCCCGAACTACTAACGAAATACTAATTTATGTAAAATTAGTATTTTATAGATCCCGATCAAAATACTAATGAAATACTAATCTGTATCAAATTAGTATTTGGCAGGTCGCACTCATGAACAAACTCCCTGAAAAACCACCCGAAGCCTGGGATGAAATAGCCTTTCAGACAATCGAAAAAATACATCAGGACTCCGCGTTCGTAAAGGTGGTGACCGAATACAACAGCCGTTACCTTGCCTGGGATGACCTCACCTACCGCATCCCCGATCCGGAGAAGAGGATGACGGCCTGGGCGGTGATGAAGATGCTTCGCGCCATGCGCTACGAGGCCGTTCCCTTTCCCCCCCCTCTCCCTCAAATACTCGACCACCCCCCCCGAGATCTCGCGCAGCCTCCACATCTTCGACCAGTACCTCTCGGGCACCCTCCGGGTTCACAACAAGACCATCAGACTTGAACAGTCCTACATCATCAACTCCCTCATGGAGGAGTCCATCGCCTCCAGTATCCTCGAAGGGGGGGCGGCGACCACCCGCAATGTTGCCAAAGAGATGCTCAGAAAAGGGAGAGGCCCAAGGAACACCTCCGAGCAGATGGTGATCAACAACTACCGGGCCATGCGCTTCATCCGGGAAAAGAAGGACTTTCCCCCCCTCACCCCCCCGGAGTTCATCCTTGCCCTCCACCGCACCGTCACCGAGAACACCCTGGACGATGTCTTCGTCGGACGTTTCAGGGACAATAACGAGATCGTCGTCGCCGACCCCGTCACCGGCGTCGTCCATCACACCCCTCCGGAGTACACCGAGGTCCCCCCCGGCCTCATCGACGCCCTCTGCCGGTTCGCAAACGCCGCCGACGATGACGATACCGGCATCTTCATTCACCCCCCCATCGTCCGGGGGGGCATCATCCTCCACTTCCTCATCGGCTACATCCACCCCTTCGAGGACGGCAATGGCAGGACCGCACGCAGCATCTTCTACTGGTACGTCCTCTCGCAGGGCTACTGGCTCTTCGAGTACATGCCCATCTCCCGGATCATCCTGCGGTCCAAGAAAGACTATGCCCTCGCCTACCTCCACAGCGAATACGACGAGATGGACCTCACCTACTTCATCCAGTATCAGATCCAATGCATCGAGGAGGCCCGCAAAGACCTGCTCGCCTATATCGAGAGAAAGCAGAGCGAGCAGAACGCGACCAAAGCGATGATAAAAACGGTTCGGAACATCAGTCAAAGGCAGGCAGACATTCTCAGGCGATGATGGAACACCGCGAGCAGTATTTCACCATCAGAGAGATTTCGGAGACGCACGATGTTGTCTACCAGACGGCCAGAACCGACCTCCTCGACCTTGCCGGGAAAGGCTACATCAGAAAGGAAAAACGCGGCCGAGAGTTCATGTTCATCTTCAATGAAGACTGCAACCTCGAGAACGAGACACAATAGATAAAAAAACCCGGCAGATGAAACAGACGGGGGGGCACCTTCACCAAATATTATGATAGAGGGACCGGTTCAGGGGGGGAATGAATCCCTTCGGGTAAAAGAAGGATGAGAGAAATTCTCTTCCGTACTATCCCAACAGGCTACCCTGCCCCCCCGGAGGAATCCGGAAGGTTTCCGTCTCACCAACCATCCGCCAGTGACCAAAGATGCTGCATGAAGAATGCCAGCGCCTTCCGGGTTCCCTCTCTTGCCCGAACACTGTCCTGATACCCCCCCATGGTGACGGTCATCTGCCCCCCCCGGAACGTGCTGGTGATAAAACAGCTGGCGGGCATGGAGCATCCGGGATAGCAGACATAGGCATCCGTGAGCCCTTGCATATCCGGGAGGGTTAAGGTCCGGGATTCGAGAGGAAGATATCCGCAAGACCCGAAGTCTGAAGGGCCGCCATCTCCTCCACCATCTGCTGAATCTGTCTGCCTTCCGGGTCGGAGCACCGGTCCATCCGAACCTGTTCACGGATGCCGATGGCGTCTCCCTTCAGGAGCTTTGTCTCCCTGATGACCCGGGGGAGCAGGTCTTTCATCCCTTCTTTCCCCCCCCGGCGTTCGAGAGGAAAGCAGACATTGGCGGCCTGGTTGCTCATCACCCGTGAGCCGTCGTTTCTGTGCTGGCGCAGGTTGACGGGGAAGAAGACGTCCATCGGCCCCCCCCGATGGCCGGTGAGGTCACTCATGGAAAGAAAGTAGGCTGCCAGGAGCCCGTCGTTGAGACTGCCCCCCCGAGCGTTCGTGCAGAGCTGCGCATTGCCGTAAGTGCAGGAGAGCTGACGCATTCCCGGTGATACGTGGAAGGCCGGGATGACGTCCCGAACGGATCGGGCCACATGGGATTGATCACGTCCATATCCGGGGGGGACGGGTGTTGCTTCCGGATCCATTTCCTGAGTCCAGAGGGTGTCACGTTCCGGGATTCCCCCCCTTGTGCGGGAGAGATGCTGCCGGGCGTCTGGTATTCCTGCAACAGCTGGGACATGAGCGTGTGCAGACCGAATGCATCGGCGGCGGCATGGGCGAGGTTGATGACGATCACATCACCCGAAGGTCGGCGCAGCAACCGTACGCGAAACTGCAGCGGCCCGGAGGGATCGACGGGGGGGCCGGTGACCCGGGGGGGGTGGTAGTTTTCGTCGCATTCCTCCACCCGCACCGGAGGGACCGGGACATCTGCCATCTCCCAGACCGCCGGGCAATTTCCCCCCCGGACAAGACGGCTGTGAAGCACGGGATGGGCCATGAGACATGCCTGAGCGGCCTTTTCCAGAGCGTCCGGGTCAAGGTTCCGGTCAAACTCCATCACCCCCCCGCACAGGGTGGCATCGCCCATGAGCCTGACGGAATCGGTGAACAAGTCAAGAGAGGAGGCCGGACGGGTGTGCATGCTTAGAGGTAGGACTTCGGGAGCAATGAATTTGCATGATATGGTGTATGCAGGCTACGCCCCCCCCGCCACCTACTGCCGGGGGGGGAGGTGGAGTGGTTGGATGGGTGGCCGAGAATGGGTCGGGTGTTGTAGTTCTCCGAAAAAAGGTTCGGCATGGAGGTGTCATATCGCATCAGAAATGGTGTGAAGGGTAAAGCGCTGTTCAAGAATGGGGGGGCGATGTTTTTTCGGAAAAATCGCAATTGTAAGAATTATCATATACAACGCTTAATTTACCATTATGAATACCTCCGAGTCGCTCAATCTATTTTCCCTCTATTCTCGGAATGATCTCAAAAAATTGTTTCAAATTAAGGATGCGACAATAAATAACGGGATATTCAAGCCGAAAGGCCACTCTTCGGTCTGGCTATTTGTGACGAAAAATAAAACCTTAGACCATACTGATTACTATGATGATCTCGATGGTTCAAAATTAACATTTGAAGGGCAGACCGCAGGGAGAACGGATCAGATGATTCTTGACCATGAAATAGATGGCAATGAGATAATTCTTTTTTATCGAGAAAAAGGGACGAACACCCGAAATATGCGTTTAAATATTGTGGGAGATTCCAATACGAAAGCCATTCAAGAGACAAACCGAAAAGATTTGTTCTTCATGCAATGGATTTGGGCGTTTCAGATTTATGAGCTGAGGTTCCGCATCCCCGGATCATTTTCGTTAAAATAATTTTTTGGGCTCTTCGCTTTTCTGTGTAAGTACGGTACCTTTGGCCCGGCCCGCCAACCCCCCCCGCACAGAAAACCGGGACGCGAAACGGAACTCTCCCATGACACTGCTTCGTATCCCCCCCCATACTCCGTGAGAATAAACCAAACATCCCCCCCCACCACAACAGCTAAATCAGATTGTCTAATATATTAGACATATGTCTAAAATATTGAACATGAATGACAACACGCTCATGCTACTCTCCACATTTTCCAACGGATACGATAATGAATATTATATCCGGGAAATGTGTCGCCATCTCCCTTTCAGTCACGGGACGGTGCAGACAATTCTTGTCCGGTTAGAAGAGAAACGTGTGCTCTCATCCTCAAAGCGTGGTAAAATCCGGCTCTTCCGGATAAAACACGGTGAGATTTCGATCCAGTATTTTACCCTGACTGAGATCTATAAAAAGATCCGCTTTCTGGAAAAAGAGCCATACATATCAGAAATTCTGAACAAAATCGCCACATTTTCGGAAGGGATTGTTCTTCTCTTCGGAAGTTACGCAACCGGCACCGCTACAGAAGATTCCGACATCGACATCTTCATCGCAGGAACTACCGATGAAGAGGCAGTGAAAAAACTGGAAAAACTGTATCATATCGAAATTAATACCATAGTATACCCAAAAACAGCGTTTGCTTCGCAGGAACAATTCGATCCTCTCCTGACAGAAGTGAAGAAAAACCATATCGTCTGGAAGAACGCGGACTCGTTTGTCCGGGAGGTTCTCGCATGAAAGATAAACTGGCGTGGTGTGCCGGAATCAAAAACGGCATCAAACTTGTCGAACCGAATGACAATCTTGCATCTGCATACCAGATAAAGGCGGAAGAAGCCTGGAGGCAATGCATTCCGTATCCTCGTTTGACTGGAAGATCTCAACCGGATACTATTCTCTGTATTTCTCCCTGTACTCACTGCTTATGAAAATCGGGATCAAGTCTGAAAACCATAGCTGCACCATCGAAATTATGCGGAATCTTCTCAATGAATACTTCACTCCCGATGAATGTGATCTGTTAGATACGGCACGACGGGCACGTGTGGAAACACAGTATTATGTCACAACTACAGTCTCCGAGGAGTTTTCCGCCACGCTTTCAAAGCGTGTACCCCCGGTTTCTGGTTACCTGCAAATCCGTTGTCAACGGACTTGATGAAAAACAGGTGCAGGAATTGCGCAAGACATTGATGATTCTGATTGATGAGGGTCGAAACCAACCGTGAGACAAGATACCATGGCTTCCCGATCAAAGAGATGCCTGAATTTTTGGAACCATACATCCTGAGTGCAGATTTTTTACAACCCATCCGGAACCAAACGTCCAAAGCAACTGATTTCTCAAAAATGCGGGGGGGTTATAGTGAGCCTGTCCATCCAATACCGATTTGACAGGATACTAGTTTTCTCAAGTATTTCTACAAGGCCAAAAAAATATTATTTTCAGTAAATATTCAACTGACATTCAGATTACAGTATCTCGTCGCCGAAACCCAGTAAGCAGACCCTGGAGAAAGCGTGGACGTCAACTGGTAGCTCTGCAGTTGGGGGGGATTATACAAATATACATTCATCTGAACAGCCCCTTCCGGAGTCACCTGAAGGTCGTCAAACGCGACTGGATCATACACAGAACCGATCATATTCCAGCCCGGAGTTAAATTCGCTCCATAGCAATTCAGTTCAGTTCCCGTTGCTCTGATGGTGCATTCTGCCGTTGCTGCCACCCAGTAGCCTCTGCACGGTTCCAAAGTGGCGATGTCCGATGCAACATAAGAACGCACCTCAGGGTTGTACGTATAGATAACATCTGAAACCTCAGGAGGAAGCGTTAGGTTAGCATCGGTGATCGGTATGGATATCATGTTCCAGCCAGGTGAGAGGGGGGGAGCTCAATGGTTGAGACAGATGGAGACATGTTTGTCACAGAAATATACTCATGTTTTGTCAGTGAATCGGTGCCTTCTGCATTTGAGACCGTGAGGGTGACATCATAGGTTCCTGCGTTCTGGTAGGTATGTGTTGGATTTTGATCAGTGGAGGTGGCACCGTCGCCGAAGTTCCAGGACCAGGAGGTTGGGGTGCCTGTTGATGTGTCGGTGAACTGCACCGTCAGAGGGGCGGTGCCGGTGGTGATGTTGGCGGTGAAATTCGCCTCCATTAGTGAGAGGGTCTCCACACGGAGACAGACATCTGTGGTCTCTGGGGGGGAATATCTACCGGCGACATCGTCGTCGATCTTGGTGGCAGTAATGCTAAGATTCGTAGTGCCGGGGGGGGCATCGCCTCTTATCGTCAGGTTGCAAAGGGTGAGATTCGTCACACCGCTGTCGACCGAACCCATGAGGTCGACTGCCTGAACATACACTGAATCAGCAGGAAGACTTCCATTTACAGGCATGATCGCCCATGGGGGGGATAGGACACACCGACAATATCAGCAACATATGGTTCGGTGAGAGAGACGGTAATATTAAACCCGGAAAGTCCGGCGGGAGCGGTATCCATCACCAGTGCGTAGCAGGCCCTCTCACCGGGAACTATCGTCGCATCAACCGGGCTGAACGAGAGCCCTGTTCGAAAGGATGGTGTTGGGGGGGTGTCCCCCTACCGTGATGGAGGTGGAGGCAGTGGTCGGTGCATACCGTCCGGCGACATCGTCGTCGATCTTGGCGGCAGTGATGCTCAGGTTTGTGGTGCCGGGTGTGTCGCCGCGGAGGGTCAGGGTGCAAAGGGTGAGGTTCGTTGCACCAGCACCGATCGAACCCATGAGGTCGATCGCCTGTGCATACACCGTGTCGGCAGGAAGGCTGCCATTCACCGGCATGTTCGCCCATGGGGGGGGATATGATACCCCCCCGACGATCTCTGCAACAGATGGTTCGGTGAGAGAGACAGTAATATTGAACCCGGAAAGTCCAGTCGGAGCGGTATCCATCACCAGTGCGTAGCAGGCTCTCTCACCGGGAACTATCGTCGCATCAACCGGGCTGAACGAGAGCCCTGTTCGAAGGGATGGTGTTGGGGGGGTTGGGGGGGGTTGGGGGGGGTTGGTGCCGGGGATGTCCCCTACCGTGATGGGGGGGGTGGAGGCAGTGGTCGATGCATACCGTCCGGCGACATCGTCGTCGATCTTGGCGGCAGTGATGCTCAGGTTTGTGGTGCCGGGTGTGTCGCCGCGTAGGGTCAGGGTGCAAAGGGTGAGGTTCGTTGCACCGGCACCGATCGAACCCATGAGGTCGATCGCCTGTGCATACACCGTGTCGGCAGGAAGGCTGCTGTTCACCGGCATGTTCGCCCATGGGGGATATGATACTCCGACGATCTCTGCAACAGATGGTTCGGTGAGAGAGACCGTAATATTGAACCCGGAGAGACCAGAGGGAACGGCATCCATCACCACCGCCACGGTGGTGGTTTCACCCACCTCAAGGGTGGCGTCAGCGGCATCAAGGATGATTTGAGGTCCATCTGCCGCAACGACGCCCGTTGCCAGCAGTGAGAGGAGAAGGAGGAACAAAAGGGATCGTCGGTATTGCACTACCATGATCATTCACCTCGTTTCATCTTCAACAGAAGGAGTGCACACAGTGCCAGACCGGCAAGGCAGGAAGTGCCCCAGTCAAAACCAGGTGTCGCCTCGGCCGGAGTGGTCGTCTGTTCGTCGGCAGGGGGGGTTGGTGGGGGGGAGGGAGATGAAGATTGAGAAGGAGATGTGGTCACAATCTCTGTCGTCTCGGATGTCGGGGGGGGCAACGGTGAAGATGAAGGTTTCTCGCTAATTACCTCTACTGTAGGTGAAGGTGATACCTCCCGCTCCGTCGGCCCGTCCCCCCCTGTTTCGATCGTCGCCGCATTTCCCGCCCCGATCCACACTGGCACTTGCAAGGGATTGAGGGTATAGCGCTCGCCCAAGTCGTCATCAACGATGCCCGGCGTCACCGTCAACACGGCCTTGCCATCGGTGAGTGCCCTGATGGTGATGGTAGCGAGGAAGACCGGGCCGTCTCCGGGTTCTGACTTCATCCCCAAGTCAACGGCCTGGATCCAGGTGTTCGCCGTCGGCATGGTGCCGTTCATCGGCATATTCCCCCCAGTCAGGATATCCGACCGCCACGATCTCGGCAATACCGGTCGGGTTCAGGGTAAGGCTCAGATTATAGCCAGAGAGTCCTGCCGTGACACCGTCCAAGGTGATCGTCAGGTCTGCTGTGCTCCCTCCTGCCGGGAGGGAGAGGAGATCAGGCCCCCCCCAGCGCCGGTGATGCCAAGGCCGGACAAGTGAGGGAAGCAAGGGCTACAACACAGAGGATGGCTGTAAACGTTCGCATGCTCCATTACACCATCTGGTAGAGTTTGACCACATCGTTGAAACCGACAAATCCACTTCCATCGTAGTCGAATGCCGCAAGCGGCTGTTTCGACTCGATGAAGTTCATGTTCTTGTAGTAGATAACCACATCATTGAACCCGATGAAGTCGTTGCCGTCGAGATCTTCATACAAACCGTCACCGTCCAGGTCAGTCGGTGGTGAGAAGTTGCCGCCGGCAGGGTTCGGGAACGGCACTGTAGCCTGCACGGTCAGAGAGGCATAGACAAAGGTAGGTTCGTAGCGTCCTCCTACGTCATCGTCAACAGTTCGGGCAGTGATCCTCATGACCGCTGTTCCGGGCGCATCACCATGGACGGTAAGAGTGCAGAGTGTCACATTTATCATCCTGGCTTTACCACATCTTGAATATCAACTGCCTTAAGGAATACTTGATCTGCCGGGAATGAACTGTTCATCGGAATTTTTGCCCAGGATGGATAGGTAGCCCCCCCGACCATTTCGCAACGTCTGTGCCTGTCGAAGTGGTGAGAGCACTCAAGCAAGGTGGCTCCGGTGACGGACCATCCGGAGACCACGGGAGCAGGTCTGCGGTGATATTATACCCAGAGAGACCCTCAGTAACGTTTTCAAGCACTATTGTAAATTCCTGTGTTTCACCTACGGCGAGCGTCGATGATGATGGGAAAGTAGTAACCTTAGTTGTTGCCACTGGTAAACATGAAACTTTAATGTAGTCATTGATGTTCAGGGTGTCAGACCCACCTTCATTTTTTACAGTGAGGCTGACAGCGTAATTTTCGGCAGTTGTGTAGGTGTGCACCGGGTGCTGTTCCGTTGACATCCCACCGTCGCCGAACGTCCAGTTCCATGCTGTTGGGTTCCCTGCGGAGGTGTCGGAAAACTGCACTGAAAAAGGGAGAGATCCTGCTGTGGCATTGGCTGTGAAACTAGCAACCGGAGCCTCTATTATATTATTTCTTTGTTCAATAACGGATATTGTCTTATCACCCGGATTGGTTACAAAAACCCTGCATGTCAAAGGATCGAAGGCCACATACGTAGGAAAGTGCCCCACTTCAACTACCGAGACCACGCTGTTTGTAGAAGTATTTATTATACTTAATGTGTCCGAAAACTGATTTGCCACAAATATGTGGCTATCCGATTTGGCAATGCCAACCGCCTCTTTACCAACCTGAATGGATGATATTATTTGATTCGTTTTTGTATCAATGATCTCAACCAAGCCCGCTTGCCAATCACCTGCTGTGACATACGCGTAATCACCAACGATTGCTACAGCCTTAGGCGGGCTGTCCATTGGGATGGTGGCCACAACAGAATTGGTATCTGTATTTATCACGCTGACAGATTTCGATAAATCATTGACGTTTGAAACATAGGCCCTTCTGGTAATGGGATTAATTTCAATACATATCGGATTAATCCCCACTGGAATGGAGGCAGTAATCGAATTGGTATTAGTATTTATCACACTGACGGTAGCAGGATCCCCATTTGTCCAGTGGACATTATTTGTTACAAAGATTTTGTCATTAAGCGTTGCAACACCCAAAGGATCACAGCCAACCGGAATATACGTAGAGATAGTATCATCGTCCGTGTTGATAACGGCCAACTGACCATTTGAACCGAGATTACTAAGTGCTATGTATGCTTTGTTCCCTGAAAAATCAATATATCCGGGGGCAAGCCCCGGGATAAGGACTGAATGAAATTGTGTTAATTATTTCATTAGAATCCAAATCAATAACCGTTATACCGGCAGGATCACTTCCTACGTAAGCTTTAGATCCACTGATCGCAACCGCCCGTGGCATTTTTTCTTCGGTGAGTTGTATTGTGTCTATGACCTCCCACGTTTCTGAGCCTGATGGGTTGTCTGCTGCTATCGTCAGGGTCTTTATGCTTGACCATTCAGAGGATGCGCCTTTTGCGTCGGTTGCTTTTGCCTTTACGGAATATGTGTCTGCGTTGCTCCAACTATGAGAGGCACTTGCAGCGATGCCTGAAGTGACAAACCCAGTCTCAGACGTTTCCCCCGTCGCCCCCCCAGTCAAACGTGAATTTAACCTCATCACCGTCAGGGTCAGTAGCAGAGGTTGTGTAGGCGTAGAGAGTACCCGGAGCTCCATCCGTCTCGCCGTAGGGAGTCGACGGACTGTTCGGAGGAGTGTTCGTATCTATTGTCACAGCCAGTGCACTCGACCATCCGGATGATTCGCCGTTACTATCGGTAGCCTTCGCCTTTACGAAATAGGTGCCGGCACTGGACCAGCTGTGAGATACAATTTTTGCTCCCTGAAGGAACAAAACCAGTCTCAGAAGTTTCCCCCGTCGCCCCCAGTCAAACGTGAATTTAACCTCATCACCGTCAGGGTCAGTAGCAGAGGTTGTGTAGGCGTAGAGAGTGCCCGGAGCTCCATCCGTCTCGCCGTAGGGAGTCGACGGACTGTTCGGAGGAGTGCATTCCGAATCGATTGTCACGGCCAGTGCACTCGACCATCCGGATGATTCGCCGTTACTATCGGTAGCCTTCGCCTTCACGAAATAGGTGCCGGCACTGGACCAGCTGTGAGAATCAATTTTAGTGCTGCCGGAACTGACAAGGGTGGTCTCAGACGTTTTCCCGTCACCCCAGTCAAATGTGTATTTGACTTGGTCACCATTTGGGTCGGTAGCAGAGGTCACGTATGCATAGAGAGTGCCAGGAACTCCATTGGTCTCACCGTTGGGAGTCGAAGGAGTGTTCGGAGGAGTGTTTTCCGAATCTATTCTCACGATCAGTGCACTCGACCATCCGGATGATTCGCCGTTACTATCGGTAGCCTTCGCCTTCACGAAATAGGTGCCGACACTGGACCAGCTGTGAGATACAATTTTTTGCTCCCTGAAGGAACAAAACCAGTCTCAGACGTTTCCCCCCCGTCGCCCCCCCAGTCAAACGTGAATTTAACCTCATCACCGTCAGGGTCAGTAGCAGAGGTTGTGTAGGCGTAGAGAGTACCCGGAGCTCCATCCGTCTCGCCGTAGGGAGTCGACGGAGTGTTCGGAGGTTCGTTTACCTTGGTTTGGAAATATAGTCTTATTTCTGAATATTCACTATCTTTCCCTGCTTTGTGTGCCTGCATATTCCAGCAGTATTCTTCGCCATTTACCAGTTTACCGATTGGAACAGACCATGATGTGCCATAAACGGGGCTTTGATCTATGACAAGATTACTAAATCCATAAGGATACTTACTAACGTAAATGGAGTAGTAGTCAGCCCCCCCGCCCTCGCTTGCCGCCCATTGTAACGTTGGAGTAAGTGTTTCTATTGTTATCCCGGGTCCTGTAATTATACCAGGAGTGAGGGGGGGGTAGGAGGATTTGGAATAATTGCCTTTTTTCCACTGTACACCCTGATGCCCCCCCAAATCCGATTTGCCGGATCGTAGGTCGAACCTGCTGTATTGTATTTCGTTGCGTAACAATTTTCATTGAGCCTATGAATCTGTCCGTCCCAAGGATCATTTAAAATATA
>NZ_BBBG01000032.1 GCF_001315945.1 Methanogenium cariaci JCM 10550
GGACCTATGGTGCCCGGACACTGTTTGTTGGTGATGCAGCAGGATTTGCAAAACCTACATCCGGGGGGGGCGTATATACCGGCGTACGGTCTTCACGACATGCAGCGGATGTGGCCGCGGTCTGTTGTGAAGAGGAACGATTTGATGATGCCTCCCTGTCGTCATATGGATCTCTCTGGAATGCTGATTTTGGGAAAGAACTGGATTTTGGATACCGGTTTCTCAGGATGAGATCAACGATTACCCCAAAGGATGTCAATGATATCTGCCGGACCCTGAACACACCGGAGATGAAACGGATGATTGTTGAATATGGTGATATGGACCGGCCAACCGAACTGGTGCTCCGGTTACTGAGAAATCCGACATTCTTCCGGGTGGCAAGCCGGGTTGCAAAAGCAGAAATCCGGGAGCTGCTTTTTGGCGGCAGGCGATAGGAGAGAGGCCCCACCAACATTTTTTCATGTCTGATGATGAGTAACTGGTATGGAAAGCCAGTTTGGACGGGGGGGTTTTATTACCAATCTCATGTTGATTTCAAAGCATTTTGCCCTTCCTCCGGAACAGGCCTGGCCGGGCGTAAGGATCATATGACCGGGATGCAGGTGCCAGAACAGTTTCGGGGGGGAACAGAAATTGAAGAACTGATGACGATGCTCCGGAAAAAAATCATGTGGCATCAGGACGGTACCATGGATAAAGAGGATGCAGAATCGGTGATACGCGTTCTCCGGAGACTGGTGGTTGCAATTGACCGAAATCTTGGCATTCCGGATCCTCAGGTCGGGAAGTATGACTGAGGGAGAGAAACAAAGAGTCAGCAACCATTAAAAGCTGAAAAAACCAATAATATATTAGTTAATTTCATTGGCATTTTTTATTTTGTCGGAGTGGAGATTGTAGTGGTATTTATGAAAAAAATGACTGATTTGTCTGAATTAACGGCAACATTCCGGAGTATTCTGAATGGTTGAAAAAAACGGATACACAGGTAGCAATATCACTGTTCTTGAAGGACTGGAAGCCGTCAGAAAACGTCCTGCGATGTACATCGGCAGTACGAATGAACGGGGGGGACTGCACCATCTCGTCTATGAGGTGGTAGACAATGCTATCGATGAAGCACTCGGGGGGGGTTCTGTGATACCATTACGGTTACCCTGACTGAAGACGGTTCCTGTATTGTTGAAGACAACGGGAGGGGGGGCATTCCCGTTGATATGATGCCAAAATACAAGAAGAGTGCTCTTGAGGTGGTGTTAACGGTGCTCCATGCGGGGGGGGTAAATTTGACAAGTCAACATACCAGGTGTCCGGTGGTCTTCACGGGGGGGTGGGGGGGGTATCTGTTGTCAATGCACTTTCAACTGAGTTGTCGGCCACGGTATTTCGCAATGGGAAAGTTCATTCCATTGCTTTTCATTCCGGGCATGTCACCATGCCGCTTACTGGGTGCGATCAGGAAAAAGATGAGCATAAGCGGGGTACCATCATCTGTTTCAAACCGGATCCGACAATCTTTGAAACCATTGACTTCGATTATGACAAACTGAGTTACCGGATGCGGGAACTGGCATTCCTGAATAAGGGTATCTCGATCACCATCGTTGACGAACGAACCGGGGGGGATTCCGATACCTTCCACTATGAGGGGGGGGTATCAGTGAATTTGTGACCTATATTATCGGTGAGAAGGAAGCGATTCACCGGGATGTCATCTATCTGGAATCAGAGGATCTGCCAAACAAGGTGCAGGTTGAAGTGGGCCTGCAGTATACCAGCGCGTATTCTGAAACCGTGCTGACCTTTGTCAACAGCGTCAACACCCGTGAGGGAGGTACCCATCTCGAGGGATTCCGGAGTGCTCTCACCCGGACGATAAACACCGTCGCACGGAATAACAATCTGCTGAAAGATATCTCTGTCCCTCTGCGGGGGGGAGAGGATGTCCGGGAAGGTCTCAATGCGGTGATTGCAATAAAGATTGCCGAGCCGCAGTTTGAAGGCCAGACCAAGATGAAACTGGGGGGGAACTCGAATGTCAAGGGCATTGTGGATTCACTGGTGTATCAGGCCCTTTCAACCTACTTCGAAGAAAACCCGAAGGTCATTCAGGTTATTATTGAAAAGGCCAAGAGTGCCGCAAAAGCCCGTGATGCAGCAAAAAGAGCGCGTGAACTTGCCCGCAGAAAGAGTACCCTTGAAGGATCCGGTCTGCCGGGAAAACTGGCGGACTGTTCCGAGCGTGACCCGTCAAAGAGTGAGATATATATTGTCGAGGGAGATTCGGCAGGTGGCTCGGCAAAACAGGGGGGGAGGGATCGTAAGTTCCAGGCAATCCTCCCCCTTAAAAGGTAAGATCCTGAATGTCGAGAAGGCAAACCCGCATAAGATTCTGAAGAATGTCGAGATTCAGACCTTGATTTCCGCCATAGGAACCGGTATTGCGGAAACATTTGATATCGAGCGCAGCCGCTACCACCACATCATCCTCATGACCGATGCGGATGTTGATGGGGGGGCCCATATCTGTACGCTTCTTTTGACATTCTTCTACCGCTACATGCCGGCACTGATCGAAAATGGATATGTCTATATCGCGCAGCCACCGCTGTATCGTGTTGCACGAGGGAAAAAGGAGTATTATGCATATAGTGAAGAGGAGATGCGTGAGTATGCAAAGGAACTGGGAGAGAAAGGTACCCACATCCAGCGCTACAAGGGTCTGGGTGAAATGAACGCCCAGCAGTTATGGGACACTACGATGGCACCTGCCTCCCGTGTCCTAAAACAGGTTCATATTGAAGATGCGAGTTATGCAAACGCGATATTTGAAAAGCTCATGGGCGATGATGTTCCCGCCCGCCGTGATTTTATCCGGCGTCATGCAAAGGAGGTGACAAACCTTGACATCTGATGAGAGAGGCCGCATTATTCCGGTCAATATTGAAGAGGAGATGAAATCCTCGTATATTGATTATGCAATGAGTGTGATCATCGGTCGTGCCATTCCTGATGTTCGTGATGGTCTCAAGCCTGTGCACCGCCGTTCCCTCTTTGCGATGGGGGGGGAAATGGGGAATACCCACGATAAACCGTTCAAAAAGAGTGCACGTGTGGTTGGAGATGTCATGGGTAAGTATCACCCGCATGGTGACGCTTCCATCTATGACACCGTCGTGAAGATGGCCCAGCCGTTTTCATACCGGCATACGCTGGTAGAGGGGGCAGGGTAACTTCGGTTCCATTGACGGGGGGGACTCGGCAGCTGCCATGCGTTACACCGAGGCACGCCTCGACCCGGTGGCAGAGGAGCTCCTGGAGGACATCAAAAAAGAGACGGTGGACTTCATTCCCAATTTCGATGAATCGCTCCAGGAACCGTCTGTCCTTCCGGGAAAATTCCCGAACCTCTTAGTAAACGGGTCCACCGGAATTGCGGTCGGAATGGCCACTAATATGCCCCCCCCATAATCTGGGAGAGGTCTCCCGTGCGATTGCGGCGGTAATTGATAATCCTGAGATCACCACCGAAGATCTGATGACCATTATGCCGGGTCCTGACTTCCCGACCGGCGGTATTATTCTGGGCACATCAGGCATCAAAAATGCCTACCGGGACGGAAGAGGCAAAGTCCGTATTCGCGGTGTCGCAGAGATTGACGATGAGGGGAAAAAGCCACGCATCATCATATCTGAGATTCCGTTTCAGGTAAACAAGTCCCGTATGATTGAGCAGATGGCAGCCCTTGTCCGTGAGAAAAAGATCGATGGAATCACCGATATCCGCGATGAATCGGATAAGGACGGTATACGGGTTGTCATTGAACTGAAACGGGCGTCCCAGCCACTCACTGTTCTGAACCAGCTGTATAAACATACCTCGCTTGAGACGACCTTTGGCATTATTAATCTGGCAATCGTTGATGTTCAGCCGAAAGTACTGGGTCTGCATTCCATCATTCACGAATATATCCGGCACCGGCGGGAAGTGGTGCGGCGACGTACTGAATTCGACCTGAAACGGGCAGAAGAACGCCAGCATATTCTGAAAGGGTTATTGCTGGCTCTCGACAGGATTGATGAGGTCATTGCAACCATTCGTGCCTCAAAGACCAGTGAGGAGGCCTCCACCGCACTGGTTGAACAGTTTGGTCTTGATGCAGTCCAGGCGGATGCCATTCTAAAGATGCAGCTTCGCCGCCTCGCCGCCCTTGAACACCAGAAAATATCTGATGAGAAGGACATCCTGGCCCGCGAGATTGAAGGATATTCCACCATTCTTGCGAATGAGAAGAACATTCTTGCTGTGATCCGGGAAGAAATTACCGTTCTTGGGGAGAAATACGGCAATGACCGAAGAACCAGGATCGCTCCGTTTGAGGGTGATATCGATAAAGAGGATCTCATTGAAAAGCGGGATATGGTCGTTTCCCTGACCGGGGACAATTATATCAAGTCAATGCCCCTTGAGACCTATCGTGGTCAGCACCGGGGAGGGCGGGGCATTATCGGTATGGCAACAAAGGAAGATGACGTTGTGCGTACGGTATTCACTGCCAGCACCCATGATTATCTGCTCTGTTTCACCTCTGCCGGCAGGGTCTACTGGCTGAAGGTATATGATATTCCGGAAGCAAGCCGCACCGGCCGGGGGAAGGCGATTGTCAATCTCCTGAATCTCAATGAAGAACGGGTTACGGCGATCATCCCTGTTTCAGAGTTTAGTGATGACAAGTTCTTCCTCTTTGTGACAAAGGACGGCATGGTTGTCAAGATTCCGCAGGCAGAATTCTCCCGTCCCCCCCGTGCCAACGGAATCAACGCCATCACGCTCCGCGAGACCGATGAACTCGTCCATGTAAAGAGCATTGATGCAATCAGTGATCTGATCCTTACCACCCGGTTCGCAGAGTCTCCGGTTTAATATCGAGACTGTGCCGTGCGCCACCGAAATGCACTGGGTGTCATCGGCATCAAACTCCGCTATGGTGATATGCTGCAGGATATGGCGGTCATCGAGAAGGACCATCTGCTGACGATTACCCAGCGGGGATATGGCAAAAGAACTGAATTTGATGAATTTATGGGGCATGGCCGTGCCACCATGGGTGTCAGGAATATTCAGACCGATTGCTTAGCAGGCGTTATTTCTTCAAAAGCGGTATCGGATGATGATGAAATCCTCCTGATGAGCAGTTCAGGTATTGTGATGCGGACACCGGCATCAGAGATTTCCATTCAGAAACGCGGGACGCGTGGTGTCAGAGTTATGAAACTCGATGATGGTGACAGTCTGGTTGGGTTTACGATTGTTAAACCCGAACCTGAGGAAATTGAAACCGGGGGGGTCGAAGCCGAGGCTGGTGTCGAAACAGACGGTGAAGCTGAAAACGAATCTGAAAATATGAATGAAAATTAATTAATTATTTTTTCTGAGTGCAGTAGAGTGCCAGACCAGCAACTCCTGTGCTTATTATCGGGATGATGGGGGGGATGTTGGTGTAGCCGTCTCTGATGCCGTGCGGGTGGAAGGATACAGGTTTGCGCTTATTTTTTCCTGTTCATTCTCACTGACATCAACACTCACGTCCCAGTCTTGGTATCCTGCCAGTTTCAGGTTGATGTGGTAATTGCTAGGACCCAGTTCCCGGATAATCAGAGGAGTATGGCCTTTAAATTCATCATTGATGTATACTTCGGCATTCGATGGTGTGGACTGGATATTGATCGAACCGTCATATGGAGCGTCGCGTATCTCCATCCGTGCACTGATGGTAACCGTTTTTCTGGCAAAGATTTCAATCTCGCTGTTCCAGTCATAATATCCATCCTGTTTTAATGATATGGTGTGTATGCCTGTCGGAATGTCAGTGATGACCCGGGGGGCGATGCCGGCATAATTCCCATCGAGGTAGATGGTTGCTCCGGCAGGTGTGGATGAAATGTCCGCATTTCCTTTGTAGGGTGTCAGGGTCGCAGAGATTGATGTGGTTTCACTCTCTTTGACCACCATTGAACCCAGCCATGAGACATATCCGTCTTTTTGAATCTCAATGGAATAGGTTCCGGGGGAGTAGCGTCCGGTCAGGTCGAGAGGGGTATCGCCCTTGTAAGTCCCTCCGATATACACCCCCCCTGCCCCCCCGCTGGGGGACGATGTGATGAGAATTGTCGGGGGGGGCCCTGCCATTGCAAATCCTATGATAACATATATCGCGATGAGGAGGCAAAGCAGGTTTCGTCCATGCTGCATGTCTACAGATGTCATATAGTGGTGCCTACGCCGGACAGGAATATATGTCCTTCTCCTTCGTCTGATGACCGGGGGGGATTATGAAAAAAGATGCCCCCCCACGGCATTGTGCGGGGGGGATTTTCAGGTGGACATGCAGCCCGGAAGGGGTATGCCTGTATGACCGGATCAGGGGGATGGAAACGGAACGGAATAGTCTGTGTTAATTATATACTGGTACCTGAAATCCCGTTGCCGGGAAGAGATACACAGCATAAACATGTCGTGCAAAAAACAAAATGAATATTTGTTTAGTCCAGTGGTATTGTCTCTAACTGGGAGACCAGTTCCCATATGCGTGTACGGGCATGGACGGCATATTCGGATCATTACTGATTTCATCAATAATAGATATTGCCGTTGCTGCACGCAGCCCGAGTGGTTCGGATTCTTTCGTAAGCACTTTACGGGTATCATCTGCGACTCTTCTGATGTTGCGGGGGGGTATCGTATTATCTTCCATCATCTGTTGCAGCATCATTACACAGTTTTTGATTGTTACTTCTGGGTCAGCCATAATTCCACCTTCGCAGTATACATTTTTGTAATAGCATATATAAGATATTTGAGAAACCGGAGAAAACAGATGAAAACTGAAGATGAAGTCATGGCCTCATATCTGCTGACCGGAGGGAGAATGCTTTCTGTGACATGTGATGACTGTGGTGCTCCATTGTTTGAGATCGAAGGGAAACAGTGTTGTGTTGTCTGTAAGGAAATAGGTAAACCGGGGGGGTTTCAGAAGATAATACGCAGGATCTGCCGGAAAAATCGGAGGCGCCCAAATCTCAGGTTCAGGCAAAAATTTCACCATTATCAGAGTCGGTTACGGAATCTTTGGAAAATGCCATCTGTGCGCTGTGTAAAAAAGCAATGGACGCGTCACGGTCTGAAGACGCGAAACTGTATATGGATGCCGTGCGCGCAGGAACTGATGCCCTGCAGGGACTCAAAAAATCGTCAGATTATTGATTAATATTTTTTATGGGAGAGGGAGTGAATCACTCCCGATATTTTTTGGCCGATTCCCTCAACGCTTCTGAGTTCCTCCTCTGATGCCGAAATTACTGCGGAGAGTGTGCCAAAGTGTTCAAGCAGACTGCGGGCCTGATGGGGGGGACCAATGCCCGGAAACGCGGAAAGGACATATTCCAGCTGTTCTCGTTCTGAATGGTATGACTTATGATGGTGCATTGACGGGCGGCCCGATGGCTCTCCCTGTTCCCGGTTCATGAGCACGTAGAGCATTTCAGCCGTCTCCTCAGGCCCTGTCACCATGAATACCGATACGCCAAACTGGACGCTGATGGCAGCAAGGGCACCACGTATGGCATTGGGTGCGATGTTTCGCTGGGCATAGATGTCGGTCCCTTCGATGATCAGCACCGGATGTTCACAGGCATCTGCCATCCGCTTCAGTTGTCCCAGCAGATCGCGTTCTACGAGCGTGTCAACAAAGTCCCGTGCCGTCTTTCTTTCCACGAGCATCCGGTTTCCGATGGCATAGTCCCCGTATTCAAGCCGGGTGATTTCAAGGGAAATGCTCTCGTTTTTATGGAGCCATTCCACCACGGCAGATGAGGTCTCCCGGTCATCGGCGATGATCGTTTTTTCCGGTTTGTACTCATCCGCATGGATCTTCCTCTCCGGTTCGCAACCAAAATCATTGATGCTCATCTGCTGTTTTTTTCTGCCGGGACATAAGGACTGCTGTAGGGCACTTTTTTCAGTGAAGAGATGCCTTTCTGCATGGATTTTTCGCGTGAATGGCTGATCCAGCGGTAGGTTTCATCAGCGGTTCCCTTGGTGACAAGCACAATGATGTTGCCCGCACCATGCCTCCCGGTTCTGCCTTTTCGCTGAATGCTGCGGATCTCTGACGGCACGGTCTCGTAGAATATCACCAGGTCGGTGGAGGGCACATCCAGCCCCCCCTCTTCACCGACGGACGTTGAGACCAGCACTTTAAACGCCCCCCCTTCCCGGAATCGGGCGAGGGTTGCCAGCTGCTCTTTTTGCGATAGCCCCCCCTTTTCGGTGTCACGGGTTGACTGCCCGACAAAGCGGTGGCTCTCAATGCCTGCATCGGTGAGTTTTTTCACGATCAGGTTGACCGTGTCGCGGAACGTTGCAAAGACGATGATCCTGCTGTCCGGGAATGCTGTAATCTGCTCTTGCACGATTTTTACAATATATTCCGGCTTTTGCAGCAGTTCTTCCTGCCATCTCTGGGCCTGATATGCCAATTCCTGGAACTCCGGATCCTGTGAAAGACGGATACTGGCCTTTGACGCCTTGGGATCGGCTGCTTCCGCCAGAAGTTTGAAAAGGTAGTGTCTGAGCGGTTCACTCCCCCCCTGTGTTTCGGCAAGGGATATGGCGTGGCGGAGTTTCATGCACTCGGCATGAATGGACGCCCCGGTAAATCCGGAAGGTTCCCGTTCTTTGATGTGTGCCTGCACCTGTGCCGATATGGCGTTCATGGCCCTCATCGATAATTTTTCCGGAGAGGGGACGGTATATCCCAATCCGGAAAGCATGGAGAGGCGGGAGGCAAGAAGCTGGTTTAATGTTTTGACGATCTGTTCCAGTTTTGGGGGTAATGGAACGGAAAGATAACTAATTTCCCGTTCGTGGATGTAGGGTTTAACGTCAGGGTCGGTGTCGGTGCGGCTTTCCACTCTGCCCACCATCAGGTTCTCACATATTTCCTGGACCTTCTCCCGGTTACTGCCGGGGGGGGAGGCAGTCATCGCAAGGAGAAGCGGATTCTCTGCCTGCCGGAAGTAGTCCTGTGCGATGAACACGTATGCATAGTTCCCGACCGCCCGGTGGCATTCGTCCACAATTAACAACGAGACGTCATTGAGGCGATACCTTCCGGCGAGGCAGTCATTTTTTATGACCTGGGGGGGGTTGCAAAGATGCAGGTGGCGTTCTGCCACTGTTGTATCCGTTTTTTGCTGGGTGTTGCACCGGTGAACATCGTAAACAGATCAGCATTGTTCCCGTTCTCCTCTGCACCGTTCACCCGGAGATATTGTGAAAAGAACCGGTAATGCTGCTCAACGAGCGGTTTCGTTGGTGCTACCATGACAACCTTCCCGCCTGCGTTCAGCAGGCGCGAGGCGGTTACGATCAAGGCAATGGCGGTCTTGCCAAGACCCGTTGGCAAAACAACCATGGAATTTTCCTGCAGGGCTGAAGCTGCGATGGAAAGCTGATATTCGCGTCTTTCAATGGATTCAGGTTTGATAAAAGAGTGGGAGAGATAATTCATATCTTACTGCCCGCTTCTGAGAACGGCAGGGTTCCCTCAATCAGGCGGGAAAGAGTTTCAGGTACAAGGCTGATCGGAAGGCGCACCTGCTGCATGCTGTCTCTCTCACGCAGGGTGACGGTATCGTCTTCCCGTGAATCATAATCAACGGTGATGGTGTAGGGTGTGCCGATCTCGTCCTGCCGCCGGTATCTCCTGCCAATCGCTCCATTGTCATCATATTGTGCAAGGATGCCGTGTTTTTGAATACTGGCCGAGAGTGCCTGTGCAATAGTGTCAAGCCCGTCCCTGTTCATTAACGGGAATACTGCCGCCTGTACCGGAGCAACCGCCGGGTTCAGGTGGAGAACCTTCCGCACCTCTCCTTCCACATCCTCTTCTTCGTATGCATGTTCAAGGGTGCAGTAGATGATACGGTCGATTCCGTAGGATGGTTCGACGACATGTGGCATGACTTCTTCACCACGCACTTCAACGGTCTCTTCCCGAATCTTGTAGAGGTCTGGCGGGATAAATAGTTCATCTCCGTCAACGGTAACGGTTGCACCGTCAGGACCTGGTGCAGACTCTTTCAGTGCATCTGCGACTGCCTTTGCCTTTCCCCCCCGGTAGTGTGTCCCAGTGCGCCCATATCGGGCACAATTGTCCTCCGGTTTTCGTGGTGGACGGTATCATACGGGATAAAGACCGTGAAACTGTCCCCGCTCCCTGTGGCATGGGCCTTCAGGTCATAATCCGTACGGTCGGCAATACCTACTGCTTCAACCCAGCCAAAGCGCTCTGAAAATATTTCTGCATCCCAGCAGTCCAGAGCATAATGAGCACATTCTGTCGGAAGGTGCTGCCGGAAACGCAGTTTATCTCCATTGACCCCCCCTACCTGTGTCAAAAATTCATGAGTCAGTGCAATGTAGTAGGCCACATATTCATTTGCAACAAGCCCTGAATCAACCGCTTCACGCATGGAGACGGTGATGGGTTTGATGTCCTGCATCTGCTGGGTCTGTCCCCCCCACAGGGGAATGGTGTAGTCTGCATACCGGCTGAAATCAGGATGATCCTTGTGCTCCGGGTGAATGAAGATCTCCGCTTCTGCTGGGTAAATTCACGAAGGCGGATCATGCCCTGTCGGGAGATATTTCATTCCGGTAGGATTTGCCTATCTGGACGGCACCAAAGGGTAATTTCTCCCGGTAAAACCGTGACAGCCGATTGAAATCCGTAAATATTCCCTGTGCGGTTTCCGGACGCAGGTAACCTGTTCGCTGCGAACCCGGACCGATGGTGGTCTGAAACATCAGGTTGAAGTAGAAGACATCCGCGTTTTCGATTATTTCACCGCATGACGGGCAGGGTAGCCCGTTAATTATTTCTGCGAGTGCTTTTGGACTTAAGGTATCTGCATTGGTGGTGCCATGCTCTTCGGCGATGTGATCTGCCCGGTGATACTCCCTGCAGGAAGGGCACTGGAACATCTTATCCGCAAATCCCTTGACGTGGCCGGAGGCAACATAAATCGATTCAACGCCAACGGTCGGTGCTTCGATCTCATAGTAACCCTCGCGTATGATATAAAAGTCACGCCAGATATTTTCGATCTTCCGTTTCAGCATTGCCCCCCCAAGGGGGGGACCATAATCAATGAATCCGGCTACGGCCCCATAACACTCTGAAGACGGCCATACAAACCCGCGTCTTTTTGCAAGTTCCATTACATTATCGTAGATATCGCCCATTCTGGATCACTGCTGTCCTCTATATTCTACGCGTGATTATAAAATATATTTTAACGAGCACTCTATTTTGTATTGCACAGAAGAAAAGCCTTATATGGTATCATACACATTATAAAGCAGATTCCGGTGATTGCGTATGCGGGAAAGCAAGAGTAAGAAAAAGGAAAGAATGAACCTGCGCAAAAAGGAGCTTCTTGACCTTTTCACAGACATTACCAACAAGACTACCATTGTTGAACCGATGAGAAAGATTCACGGTACCCTCCGTGACAAGGAAGCCATTGAACGCGAGGTTGCTCTGATCATGCGGGAGATTCTGGACAAGGGCCATTTCAAGACGAAACTTCCTCCCCCCCGTCAGCTTGCCCAGCTTGTCTGTGCATACTATGACGGCAAGAATGATACCGAAATTGCCCGTGTGCTTGACGATGAGAAGCTCTCAAAGACCGTTGCCCGTGCCCGTGTCCGGCTGAAGTTATTCCGTGAACTGGATTTCAAGATGCCGTTTGAACGGGCCCGTATGGAAGAACTGCTTGACTCGGGCAAGACGATGAAGGAGATCAGTGAAGAACTGGGTATCAGTCCTTCAACCCTGCGCGAGTACCGGCATGTGATTGAGCAGGAGCGCGACCCTACCTTAGATCCTTATCTGGAACGGATTCGTGATGTGATGGAGGATCGTGACCTGACCGAATCGATGACCGGCGGACTCAATAATGACGGACTTGCAGAAGCAATAGACATCACGGAAGCGGAACTGGCTGATATCAGCTGAGATATATCCCATCTCAATTTTTTTATATACGGTCTGAATAACCACTATACCATGAAGATAACATGGTTTGGTCATTCATGCTTTGTGCTTGACGGCTCAAAGAGAGTTGTTATAGACCCGTTTGTCCCCGAAGGAAAGGTTCCCGAGGATGTGGATATCGTTGCCGTTACGCATGGACATGGGGGGGACCATTTTGGAGATACCCTGTCATTTTCTTCTGCACCGGTTGTGGCGGTAAACGAGATTGCACGGTGGCTGCAGAGTAAGGGGGGGATGACTGCTGAAGGCATGAATATCGGGGGGGGACAATTGAGGTAGAGGGTGTTCGGTTTACGATGACGCCTGCGCTCCATTCATCCTGGCTGGAAGCATCAGAAGAGCATGGTTTTTATGGAGGGGGGGTGGCTGCCGGGTTTGTGATACGGATGGATGGTCATGTCATCTATCATGCCGGGGGGGACACCGGACTGTTTTCCGATATGAACCTGATTCGTGAACTCTATCACCCGGATATTGCCATACTGCCCATTGGCGGGAGGTTTACGATGGGGGGGCCCGACGAGGCACTGATGGCCGCGGAATTTGTGGGTGCCGGGACAGTCATCCCGATGCATTACAATACCTTCCCGCCCATAGAGCAGGACGCAGACCGTTTTAAGAAAATGCTGGAACGGACCACCGATATCCGGGTACAAATTCTCTCACCCGGTGAAACAATAGAAATATGAAAAGCGGGAATCCCGCTCTCTATAA
>NZ_BBBG01000033.1 GCF_001315945.1 Methanogenium cariaci JCM 10550
GGTGATTCTTCATAACATTACGAAAGCGGTTCAGTCTGTTGCTTTCGTTGTTATATTTGAGGAATTCAACAGAGCCGTAATATTTGCAATTATGGGAGATATCGTGCCTCCCTGGGGGGGAGTACCTTTTTCCGTTGGAATTAACTTGAAATCTTCGATATATCCCGCTTTTAGAAACTCTTTGAGGACATTCTTGTTCATGGGGATATTTTTCAGTATCCAGTCATGTCCTATCTCATCAAAGCAGGCCTTGATATCGCCTTCCACAATCCATTGTGGAGCAATTTTCTTGCTTAGACAAATGAATAGGTAGGCATATGCATCCTTTGTTGAGCGATAGGGCTTGAACCCAAAAGAGGTTCTGTCACTGGTGGCTGACTCGACTGAGCTTAATGCCAGAGCATATAATGTCTGCATAGCTCTGTCGTAGAGTGTTGGTATGTTTAGAGGTCTTACTTTCCCGTTTTTCTTTGGGATGTATTTCCTTTTGAGTGGTTTTGCACGGTAACCTTTCTTTGTAAGGCTAAGGGCGGCTCGCATTTTGTCAGCTGGTAATGTCCAGATAACTCCGTCAATTCCGGGGGTTTTCCTCCCTTTATTTCTGGTTACTTTGCGAACTGCCAGTAGTTTGGCATAATAAGATTTTGTCAGGAGTCTTGAAAGTTTGTTTACACTTTTCCAGTCTTTGTTTTTGGCTGCACTTGCAATTCGAACTTGTAGGTTATTGACAATCGTTTCTACTTCTGCCCATTCAGTTTCATTCCACTTCATGGCGAGTTCATCGTCTGTAAGGTCCGTGACCGAAGTCATCTCTGGTTCACTCACATTCATAATCAAACATCTTCTTTTGCTTCTGTGACCTATGGCAAGTCTGCATGCTTTCGCATCGAGCATTTTGCCTCTATATTGCCCATTACAGGCAATCATTCGCCTTTTGCCATCTCCTCTGCCGTCTGTGCCGTTGCTTTATCTCGCGATTTGCTACCCTTGATTAGGGAGCACATACGGTTTACCGGGTTCCATATCTGGGATAATTGTAGGGCATTTAGGAGGCTTCTCTGGGCCGGAAACCCGTGTGTCCATTCGTTGTGACATGATCCAGAAGTCACAACCGGGTTTCGTTGCCGTTTTGGCTCATGCGTAATCAACCCAACTTTCGCATGTCACAAATTACGACCCCTAAACGAAGCTTCACCTTTCGATTCTCCATGTACCCATTTCCCTGGCGAATTTGTATTGTCAGGTTCAGTACTACTTCGCTTTGTCCTCTGAGCTTCGCACAAATCCGTTACCAGATATGCACATCAGAGTAGGGACACTCTGAATGGAGAGAGTAGCGGATTTAAACCGCAATCCATTGATATAGCTTTTCCCGTCGCACTGGATCAGTTTGTGGTGACCATTTTGGCTAAAACTGGATCAAATTATAATGACCATTTACAAGGCTCAATTTGATCTGTCCTTAGTGAGCGTTTACGGAAGGGGGGCGCAGGAGCAATCTTGCATCCCTATTCAACTACCCTCTTAAGACAACGATGAGCCTTATTTTTCAGCAGATTGAATATTCAAGTAATCCCGCCAGATTAAAAAGATGACGGGTACTGAAACAAAAGTTTGAGCAACTAAATAACCAATTCCTATTCCATGTAATCCAATACTTCTCATAAATAAATAACATAATATTAGTGAGAGGCTAGTAGAGAACAGTGAAAAAATAATAATATTTTTTAATATGTTTTTTGATCCGCTCAAGACTTATGTATAAGTAAAAAAAACTCCATGGAATAACAGAAATTGCCAATGTACGTAATAAAAATCCTCCATTCGAAGAATAGTCATCACCAAAAAAGGAGAGAATTATGTCCGCTCCGATTTCGTATATCGAAATTAATGCAACCAACAATACGATCATATATGCTATCGATTTTTTAACATTTGATTTTTCAATGCATCCTTCGTTAGAACACTCTGAAAACAATGAATTACATATTGAAGATGGGATTATTTGGGAAATTGCGATAAAAGAATAAGTAATATAGTAATAACCATTCATGTTGCACCTAAGACACTGGTCACCATTAAAGGTAATATCAGTGGGGTTGCCTGAATAAACAATCTACCCACATAATTTCCTGCAGAATAATGACTTATTTTTTTATGCAAATTTTGTCAATTTGAGGAGAAAACACATAGTTTTTTTCTACCTTTGGTATAAATATGAAAAGTGACAGTATAACTACCAGTGTCGTTGCTAGTCCTACTGAAATAAATATGCTTAAATTTCCATGATAAAGATAATATAAAAAAATCAGACAAACTATCTTGGATAATGAAGCTATAACATTAATTAATAAAACAAATTGGGTCGCTCTTTTTGCAATGAAAATATTTGAAATGACTGGTTGCAATGTCAAGGCAATTGCAAAAGACAGAAAAATGGCTATAAATAGGATATTATTAAAGATTTTTGAAAGTTCTGGAATCCAAATGAGCATGCCGATAATAACAATGACTCCAAAAATTATGGAAGAGGCACTACAAAGAGTGAATGCAGTATTTATTAAATTACGTGATCGAGAACCTGCACTTGGAAGAAAACGAATCAGTGCAATTCCAACTCCCAATTCAGAAATTAATGCTAATAAACCTAAAAATGAGAGAGCAGCAGAACTTTGTCCTACTGCATCAACTTCGAACAAATTTGCTGCTATTAATAAAAAGGTAAAACCTAGTATCGAATTAATACCTGTTCCGACCATAAGATAGTAGGCATTTTTTAGCAGTGAAGACTGCATAATTTCTGTTAAGTAATGGGAAATTAATTTAGTGATCATATTATGCTGTAACTCTTGGGAGAAATATCTTAATATTCATTATAATTTTCCAGAACCATTTTCCACATATATATATATACCCGTGCTTTGTTCCTCGGCAAATATTTCACTCAAATGACCATTGCCGATAGTGGAATAATTTGCCTAAAATCATGACAAATATATAAATTATTTCTTGCATATATGCGCACGACCATAAATAACTCATTTATTTGATTGGATAACATCGTGATACATCTTTTCGTATTGATTTACAATTATGTCCCATCCATATTTTTCTCTTACAATTTGTATACCTACATTTCCCAACGAAATTCGAAATTCATCATCATTCATGAGGGACAACATTGAATCTGCAAGATTTTTTCTATCAAATTCCACAATTAATCCAAAATTTTTTACAATTTCTTCAATGCCACAATACTTTGTGGAAATAACTGCATTACCACAAGCAGCTGCTTCTAAAATAGAGATTGGAAACATTTCATATCTTGATGGAAGCACAAAAACATCTGCATCATACAATGCATGGATTTTATCAAATCCATATAGAGGTCCTGTAAATATCACATTTTGTTGAAGGTTTAAGTCGACTGTCTGTTCCCTCAATTTTAGTAATATGCCATCATCTCCACCAATAATTACTAACATACTAGGTTTCGTTTCATTTACTATATCAGCATATGATTGAAGAAGAAGATCAATCCCTTTTATTTGATTTAGTCTTCCAAGGTACATCAAAATGAGGTCACTTTTTTTAATATTGTACATTTCTCGAAATAATCCTTGCTCCATCTTTTTTTGGTAATCTGCAACCCGAATACCATTTGGAATGATTTCAATTGATGACCTTTTAACATTCATGTATTCAAATTGTTTTTTTCTTTTAAATTTAATGCAATCAGCTTTGATGAAGTATATAGCATTCTCTTCCCGATAAAGGCATCAAACATATATTTCAATATATTTTTTTATTAAATCTCGGTAATGAACCATGAGGCTGAATTACAAATGGTACCCTGTTCTTTTTAGCATAATAATGGATTATTATATTCTGATATGAACGATAGTTATGAGAATGTATTACATCAAACCTATGAATATTATTTTTCACCCATTTTTTCATAATTGGGGGAATATATGAATAGGCCTATTTGAAAATCATATTTAAATATTATTATCTCCACATCAGTTAATCCGCTTGCATATTCTTCATCGTATTGATAATCTGTTGTGAGAATTGTTACCTCATGTCCTTTTTTAGAGAGTTCATTGGCTAGGTCGTAGAGAATTGTTATAGCCCCTCCCCTTTTGGGTGTGAAGAAAGGAATTACTTGTAATATTTTCATAAACTATCACCATCACGCCACATTTTCATTCGATTATACTCTATAGCGTACAATATTGGTCTCATCCCAAATCACTCATCATCCCATTTCAGCATTCCGGTTAAACCCTAGTAAATCATTTACCAGTGGTAATTTTTAATATCTTTTCTTAAAACCACAGATCCACCATTTTTCAGGCTCATTCAGGAATGAGAGATCTGCTGATCCAGAAACCAGATCATAGATCCCCATCCCATGTCTGATCACCGTCCTGTTCAAGATCCTAAGTTCCTGTGCAGATATTTCTCAGATTGGGGTGGTTAATGGTCACCAAGGGTTTCGAACCCATCCGTTTCTGTTATCTTCCATCGCATAGAACGCCCCCCCACTCCGCATCTCCTCGTACAACGCATACTCACTTTCAAACTGAGTCGAGACAAGATTCGCCATGACAAGCAGTTCCTTGCCAGAGTTAATACTCACATGCCCATACCCAGGCGGAATGAGCACAAACTCACCGGCAGATGCAGCGACTGCCACCACATCAGACAAATTTTTTCGCTGGAGAAGGAAGTGCACCTCCCTGCAAGCACCTGGTAGAGTTCCGGGTAGCCAATACCTGCGGGGGGGTTTTCCGGGTGATAATGTCCTTTGGTCTTGACATATTCACCGGCGAGGACTGCCGGAGGGATGACCGTAATATCATATCGAATATTCTGGCGGGGGGGAAGAATCTCACGATCTTCTTCATTCATCGCAAGATCGCGGTACATGTGGTAGAGGGGGGGCGTTTCCGGGGTCCAAGGTGGTGCTAGTGCCCATCCAAGTCTGCAAGTACACATGCCATATCACCTACAGTGCGTACAGAAGGTTCGGGAAGAATACCCTTCCAGTAACGGTCCATGCTACAATGTATGGAAGGGAGTAATATTTATACTGCCCATTTTGGATTCGTATTTAATGATATTTCATTAACTGACGCGCGGGAAGATTGCTTATGGCGTCCGTATGATATCCCGGATAGTGTTCACATGGTATCCTGATTATGTATTCCAGGTTTTCGTAGGGTATTTTTTGGGGATAATTTATGGAAATTATTGTAGAGGATTACTATTATCCCGGTTTTTGAAATAGCCAAAACAGATGCAAAATACAACTCTGCCCAATCCCTTTACTCAGGCTCCTTCTCTCTCTTTTTCAGATAGCTATCGCTCTAAGCTCTCTGTTTTTGAATCTTTCTTAATTGAGAGAGGTTATAACAAAATGCAGTGAATGTATTCTTCACCCTTGCTCTGCCAAGTTCAGTCACTTTCATCGTTCCTGACTGAAATACTGTTTTCATAACAGCAAACGGTCTTTCTCCTTTTGATCGTTTTCTGGTGATTCTTTCGTTACGAAGTTTATCCCGGATACCAATCGGATGGTCTTTTGCTCCTCTTTTCATGGTTGCATTGTATCCTTTACATTTCGCCCCCCCTGGTATCCTCTGTCACGATAAACAACCTCTCCCGTTTCGGAGAGATCTACCTGACTGTCATGAACTGATGCAGTTGTTGTAGAAATACTTCGTATCAGATCATAGTCCCCCCCGTCCATAATTGCATGAAGTTTGTATCCAAAATGGGGTTTCCCGCCTTTCTTCGTCCATGTGCCATCTTTACTTCTTCTGGTCTTTGCCTCACCTCCCCCCCGGGGAGTGTCGGAAGAAGTATGGCCCGGATCGGAATGGATGAAGGTTGCATCCTGGATCATACCTTCCCTGATCGTAAGCCCTTTAGCATCCAGCTGCCGCTGGAGTTCATTCCAGATCGCAATATATTTTCCGGATTCGGATATTCTTTCGCGGAAGAGCCAGATCGTGGATCGGTCGGGTATTTTATTGGGTAATCCAAGAAACTGCCTGAATGAGATCCGGTCATTCGCCTGCCTTTCAAGTTCGGGATCAGAGAGGCCATGCCATTGCTGCAGAACGAGCATTTTAATCATGAGGATTTCATCCAGATTGGGACGACCGCCTTTATCGGTTTTATTTGAATACAGGTTTCCAAGAATGGGACAAAATAGTTCCCAGTTTATTAGTATCTCTATTTCACCGTAACTATTCAGCCATGAGGTCTTGAACAGTGAATGGGTTCCCTTCGGCCAACCTTTTCAATGCCTCATAGACTGACTTTCCATTCTTCCTGACTGTCGAGATATACCCTCTTATTCTGCAGAATATCTCTGCTCCCTCAACCGATCTGAACGTACCTGAGATCTTCTGCTGCACTTTCATCATTCTGACGTCCCGTTCTGCCAGATTGTTCGTAAAGGGGACGACTGCGTTGTACATAAATCTCAGAATATCTTCACGATATCCATCCAGTCTTCTCAGAAGATTGGCTGGTTTTGACCTCTTTTTTCGCCCTCTTTTCTTGCAGGTCAGATGATCTGGAGGTGGTGGGTTTTCCCCGAATCCTTCATCCAGAATATTTTGATATGCCTTTTCAAATTCGGTCAATCTCACCGGATTCCGCTTGTTTTGAACAAAGATATAATCATAAACATCTTCAAAGAGCGTTTTCATCTTTCCTGCCCAGTTCTGTTTATATCCGTCGACAATCCCCACTAATTCCCTCATTATGTGAGCATTACAGAGAGAATGCTGACAATCATACATGAAGTATGTTGCCCAGAAGTCGTGTACGAGAATTCCACTATAGTTTGGAATAACTCCCATGGCATTAACAGCTTTTGAACCTCTGTTTGGATGAACAGCGTATAGCGTAAGTTTCTCGTTGCCTATCGTATGCAGCCACCATCTTAGTCCAAGAACGGTTAATCCGGTTTCGTCGGCATGTAAAACAGGAGAATGAAGGGGGGGGATTCCTTTAATCTCTGATTCAAAGGACTCAAGAGATTTATACGCATCACGGCAGATATTCTGAATCGTTCCCTGACTTATCTGCTGGTGGTATCTGTCCTTAAAAAGTCTTGCCCCCCCTTTTCGAAAGACGTGAAGATTTCATCCTTCAGATACAGCACACCTGCCTTGAGATTTGGTCCATATTGAGTTGTATTAGTCAAATGCAGGGGAAATTCACCCATATTTTTCCTTCCACATACAGGACAAATCTTTACTTCAGCCCGGTGTTCGGTCACTGTGATTTTGACGGGGGGGGAATATCAAATTCCTGCCGTCTCACAATTTTGAAGGGTTCAATTGCCTGGAGGGAATGCCCACATTCACAGGTTGAAACCGGATGAGAGACAATCTCATCCGGATCTTCCACCAATTTAAGGGTTTTACCCGGATGGTTTTTTTGGCCACCAGGTTTCTTGCCGCTCTTTTTCCTCAGGCTCTTGGGTTTTGGTTTGAAAAAATCACTTGAAGGTGGACGACTGCTATTACGACTATTCTGTTTTAGTTGTGCCTCCAGATTTTCAATCCGTGCTTCAAGCTCTACGATTTTCAGAGCCTGTTTCTCAATGATTTCAGCTTGTTTCTGAACAGTGAGATATAGATCCAAAATGAGATCCGTTGCGGCTTGAGGATCGGTTAGAACTAAATGTAATATCTGTTCCCGATCCGGAGGCACATTCATTGAAAGTTAATATGCACCCATAATATTTTGATCTAACGGTTAATTTTCGCTAAAATTGGTGGGGGGCTGAATAGTTACATTTCACCTAATTTATCGCCTAACTCAGCAATACGTGAGTATTCAGACTTAATTGCAAAATTAATGAAAGTGCTCATGAATGAGGGATCGATCCGGTTCAATAAAGTACTTCCGGTAAAAAGGAAGTTTATAGAAATTCTCTGTATCTTATTTTCATGCAGTCTCCAATATAACAAAATACCCGAAAAACACCATCAAACACATAAAACTTAAAACCCAAAAAATGCCAAATAATGGGCTTTGTAGAAATCCTCTGAAAAAATAGCAATCAGAAGATCAATTGTATGGGAATTCCAAATTTATTCAACCAAAAACAAAACGAAGTTCCTTAGTTAATGTCTGAAAACAGAACTCTTTAAAAATATGAAAGGATTTCTACAGAGCCAAATAATGGTCAAATGACCCCCTAAAAAACAATTCACACAGAAGCCGGGGGGGCACGCCTCTCTGGACTGGACTTCTGCATTGAAAATTTAGACAAGGAATTCTTCAGGATTTGTGAAGTCCTCTGCTATGGCTTGATATGACTGATAAATTCCAGAAAGCCGCAACCGCACCCTGGGCGAGCATCCCCGATCGGATAACGTCACTCACGGCGGCAATCTCTTCGTCACCGACAGAAGGTTTTCCAACCGGGATCATCGTCTCGCACCTTCAGGCAGTTCCTTACACCGGGCCGGACTCCCTACCGCAAGCATGCGGGGGGGCGGCACATCCCGGGTGACAACCGCACCGGCTGCGACAAGGGCACCGGCACCAATTTCCACACCCGGCAGAAGCGTGGCGTTCGCACCGATGGAGGCACCCTTCCGGATCACCGGCCCTCTCAGATGATTCCCGCCATGCGGAGGATACGGGTCATTCGTGAGCACCGTATTCGGGCCGATGAAGACATTGTCCTCAATCAACACCCCCGTCGGGATGTAGACCAGACTCTGGAGATTCACATTGTTTCCGATGATCGTGTTCCCCCTCAATGATCGTATTCGTGCCGATGGAGACGCCATCACCGATGGTTGTTTTCTCCCGGATCATCACATTGTGACCCGTGGAAAAATTCTTCCCAATCACCACGTCAGCATAGATAATTGTCCCCGACCGGAGCATCCCGTCCCCGCCAATGATCGTCCCCGGAAACTTTTCTTTGCCCATGTGCTCACGTGAAGGAAACCCCCCCAGCGTTACGTTATCCGATACTATGGTATTGTTGCCGATTGTATTTGTTCCAAAAATGATGATACACACCTCAGACCAGTATGGTAAAATCCAGTATATATTTTTAGAATATTCATATAAATAATGCGCACATTTGTTTGGAAAATTACAACAACGTTAATATACTGAAAATAAATAGCATATAAATTATTGTAACTGATTGTTCGGCAGGAGAATAGTTTCGTTCACGGATGAATCGATTACGGAATCCATATGCACTGTTATAACCATCCTCATATTTACCGCACTGCATTTTCAGATCCCCCCCGCACCAGCCATTTTGGATAACCGTCACTCAAATACCCAAAAAATGCCACAATGCGCAAAAACCGATCCTCACAGAAGCACAGAGCGGGCTGTTCTCACCCCCCCGAGACATGCCATACATCCTCTGCAACACACCCACCAACAGCACCGCCACACAAACCTCAAAATAAGACCAATACTGCAAATACAGAGCAAATTTGCCGCAAATTCACCCATCCAAAAATAACACCAAAAAAAGCCGAAAATACACCAGATTCACCCCCCCTGTTTCCCCCCCACACCCAGGGTCAAAAACAGGATCAAAACAAGATAATAGCAAGGCAAAAACAGGTCAAACCAAGATCCAAAATCTGGTACCAAATAATAAAAAGCTCAAAAAAAGGACACCAAAAACAGGGGGGGAGGACATCACCCCCCCTGTTTCTGGCATTCGCCCAATAGTTATGGAGGTTTTGGTTGCGTTTCTGAGAGTTCAGCTCAGCTCAAGTTCAGTTCAGCTCAAGCTCAGCCAAGTTTATGCTTCCCGTCAGCCCAGATCTCAACCGTTTCCCGGATCGCATCATCCGCGTAGGAGGAGATCCGCACCTTGCTGCGGGAGAGGGTGACGTAGTATGTCTCGCCTGCGGGGGGGTCATAGCACTTCAGCTTGCATGAGAACGTGTCCTTTGCAGTGTCGCGTGACGGGGGGGTCCCGCCGATCATGGTTTGCAAGGTCGTCGTCGCCCATCACATGGGCGGCAGCGGTTCCGAATGCTGCGACAGATGCGACCTGCACAGAGACGTCACCGATGGTGTCGGCCTCGAGGTTTTCGTAGACGAATTTCGCGTCATACACTTCTTTAGAACGGACAACCGGGTCAATTGTCACACCCTTCTCGGTGTTTGATTAATAGCCCACCTAAAACAGCAAAGAGCCAGTATGGTTCTTCGCTAATCAATGTGGGTCAACCACCCATGACTAAAGTCGTGGGCTTCCTGCCTGCTTTCTTCGTGAACCCCCCGAAATAGATACGGGGGGGCTTTGTATCAGAGAAGAGTAATCACAGATGCCGGGCAAAATCATCCGGATCTCTTCTTTGCCAGTTTCAGGATGCCACGAAGAGTGCCGGTCTTCACCTCTTTGTGCAGCGGTACAACAGTCCCCACCTTCCCATTGGCTGTCTGTTTCGAGAGGCGCACATGGCTTCCCGATTGCCCGCTTACCATGAATCCATATTCTTTTGAGAGTATTGTATTTTATCACTGTCTCGCCTGAGGCTGGATTACACCCCGACACCCTCGGCCACCTCAAATGTCGTTATAATGGGCTTTCCCCTCTTTTCGAGGGGGGGAATTCAGCAAGGTACAACTCTGTGGCTTCCCTGAGGTTTGCTACTGCATCTTCCACGGTCTCTCCCTGACTGACTCTACCCACTTCGGGGCATTCTGCGATGTACATATTATCTTCCGTATAGACTACCGCAGTGAATGTCTTCATAATATTACCATATCATCTCCCTTCATACGGATAATATTGATAGAGTCAGCACAGCAGATCTCTCTCTCATACTCGTGGAATTACAGGGGGTATCCCGAGCACAGGCAGGAGTCACCGGTCCGCAATCTTTTCCGGCTCATTGAGAAACGAGAGATCGGCAGAGCCGGATACCAGATCATACATATCCATCCCATGCTGAATCCCCCCCAGACCCGGCGCATCCCGTGCGGACATCTCCCTGAACGAGGATACCATGGGATACCGCGGATTCATCACCCAGCCGTTTCCTTCCATCTTATAGTAGGCCCCGCCCTGCAGCTCTTCATACAGCGCGTACTCACTGGCAAACCGGGTCGAGACCAGGTTCGCCATGACGAGCACCTCTTCACCGGAGTTGATGCTCACATGCCCGTATCCGGGCGGGATCATTACAAATTCCCCCCCGGCAGCTGCAGCGACTGCCACCACATCAGAGAGGCTCTTTTGCTGGAGAAGAAAATGTGCCGTTCCCGAGAGCACCTGGTAGAGTTCGGGGGGGTAGCCGATGCCGGAAGGGGGGGAGTTGGGGGGGTGGTAATGCCCCCTTGGTCTTGACATATTCCCCCACCGAGGACTACCGGAGGGATGACCGTGATGTCATACCGTATGTGCTGGCGGGAAAGCCAGTCACGATCGTCTGCACTCATCGCAAGATCGCGGTACATGGAGTAGAGTGGTGTGGTTGGATCCCGTTCACCCACCGGAGCTGCCAGCACACCAGCCATATCACCCACCGTTCGCAGTGACGGTTCAGGAAGCACACCCTTCCAGTAACGGTTCATACCCAGTGTATGGGATTGTGCAATATTTATAATATCCATTTTGGATTCATATTTAATGGTATTTCATTAACCCCCCCCTCTGGGAACAGACATTATTTAGGTATTGACGGAACTGAAAATGTCATTCAGACACCATGGTATGAGAGCAGTGTTCATACCCACAACGAGAACAATTGATGAAATGCGAGAGAAATAGCTGAAATCGACTATATGAAGTTAAATACTGCATACATCCCCCCCGGAAAACGCGCAAAAACCGATCCTCACAGAAGGCCGGAGCGGGCCGATCTCCCCCCCCTGAGATACCCAACATATCCTCTGTAAAAAACCCATCAACAGCGTCCGCCCACAAATCCACCAACAGCCCCCCGAATCCCACAAATAACGCATAAAATGCACGCATTTTCCGGGAATAAAACCGGGCCAGAAAAACGTCATTCCTGCCTTCGATTCCCAAAAAACAGGGTGAATCATTGATGGTTCTGGCATACATCCGCCAGCGCAGTCCTCAACAGGTGAATCGGATGAGGTCATCCCCCCCATACAGGGAGATGCGTAGTTTGGTGAAGGATAGGGAGATGGTAAATTACCGCCACCGGGATCATGGCGCTTCAGCTTACGGATTCACATTCAGTTTGTCTGCATTTTTCACATTTATAAGGAAAGCGTAAAACCCCCCCTTGGTCTTTAGCCAAGGGGGGGACGTAAGCGTAAATTTGTAGATTTCACCACTC
>NZ_BBBG01000034.1 GCF_001315945.1 Methanogenium cariaci JCM 10550
ATGAGCAATTTACCGGTTTTTTCCTCTGGGGGGGAGCAGGGTGTACAGAAGCCGGGCCAGATAGTAAAAAACGGGATATCCCGGATGATTGAACAAAAATACGGGTGAAGTATTCTTTGTTTTTTCCGGCAGACACATCCTTTAAATATCTTGTCTGACATGATCGGGGGGGTATCCCTGCGATATCCGGGGTGTGGTTCTGCGCATGGCGATGCCACACGGGAGACACTGGTTACGTAAACGATGCCGGGTATGCAGGAGGAGAGTGTGTATGATGCGAAGACCCTACAGATGGTCGGTCTATGACGAGTTTGAAGAGATGAGACGTGAGATGGATCAGCTCATGAGCATGGTGCCGTCGTCTTCTTTTTATTCTCCTTCTTCCCTCGCTCTGCCCGAGGCAGAGCAGCGTGCTGAGATAGTGCCCCTCTTCCGGGAAGTGGGGGGGTTCGGTGGGTTCCAGGTGGATGTGACCCAGGATGAAAATGAGGTCATTGTCGCTGCGGACATGATGCCGGGGATTGAGAAGGAGAATATATCGATGCAGCTGATCTCCCCCCCCAAGGCGCTGGAGATTACCTGCGAACGCAAGGAAGAACGCGAAGTGAAAGAGGGCATGCCGGGAGAGGAAGGAGCGCAGGCTGAGGGAGAGCAGGGAGAAAGGGGGGGTGCGGAGAGGTATTACCTCCACGAGAGGAAGTACGGCTCCATATCCCGCATCGTCCCCCTGCCGCGTGCCGTGACCACCGAAGGCGCGAAGGCATCCTTTAGAAACGGGGGGGTGCTGGAGGTCAGACTCCCGTCCAGCGCTCTTGAGATGAAGCGGCGGATTGCGATTGAGTAAGTGTTGCAGTAGTCTGGAGAACGGGTGTCCGGCGAGGTGAATCCTTCTGTCCCCCGGATCCTTTCGGGGGGGAGGCACCCCTTCATCTTTATTTTCAACTGAATGGGGGGGGTTGCAGGTCTTTTTCATGCCGCAGTCAAAGGGTTTTCATTTCGATTCGGATTCCGGCATGAACGCTTTCGTGATTCTCTCTGAATCGTGATATCATCGATGTATCCCCTGTATCTGTTCTTTCCCTGTATGAATAGTAATTCGGCCCTCATGCTTCTGAAACCAGATGCTCCAACCAGGATTAAACATATTTTTACTGGATGTGGGTACAAAAGGGGGGGCTTATACGGGCAATGATGCATCGCCGAACGATGAGCATGGAATCATGCGAATATTAATTGCCTCAGTGAAATCAGGATTAATATTGAATTTTGCCTCCGGGAAACGGGATACAATGACAGAGAGGGATGCAGCAGAAGGACATGAATTCTCTTCAGGGATGAAAGAGCTGACAGAGGCCCGAAACCGGCTGAGAGAGAGCGAAGAAGAGTTCCGGCGTATCCTATGCGAGATTCCGATATCAATGAGCATCATATCGCCAGAAGGTGAGGTAGTTCTGGTAAATAAAACGGCCCTCAGCTCCTTGATGCGGAAGGGGGGGCAGATTTTCGGGGATTCGATATCTCTGACATCTGGGATGATCCAAAGCAGAGGGATGAATGGCTGGGTGAGATCAGGAGCCGGGGGGGCATTGTCTCTGACTATGAGATAGAGGTCATCACCCTCACAGGAGTACACAAAATCCTGCTGTTATCCGGTCTCATGATCACATACGACGGGCGGCCATGCATCCTCTCGGTTCACCAGGATATAACGGAGAAGAAGAAAGCCGAAGCAGATCTCAGGAAAAGCAGGGAGAAATATCGCTCTCTTGTAGAAAATCTGAATGAGATCCTTTTTGTGATTGATACAAAGGGACGGATCACCTACCTCACGCCGAATATCAGTTCGATAATCGGGTATGCGGTGCCGGAACTTATCGGGAAGTATTATACCGCGTTTGTGCATCCCGATGACCGGGCAGAACGCTCCAAAGAGTTTCACTCCGTTCTCTTGGGAAATGAATGCCCGAAAGACTATCGCATTCTCAAAAAAGGAGGTGGTTTCATTTGGGTGCAGACGTGGGGGGGTCGTCCGGTGGTCAGGGACGGGGGGGAAGTGATCGGTGTACAGGGAATTCTTACCGACATCACCCGACTGAAGACGATGGAGGAGGACCTCAGGGAGGCAAATGCGAGGCTCTCGTGGAATTCTAAGAGGCTCTCTGTACTCAATGAAATAATCACGACCGCGAATGAAGCCCGTGATCTCAACTCCCTCTTCAGAAATGTTCTTGATTCAATCCTCTCGCTCCTGGACTATGATGCCGGTGGAATATATATCGTCGACCCCCCCGATACACGGACCGCATCAATTGTGTATTCCGTACATATCCCTGATGAAATGCTCGAAGAAGTGGCAGAGGTGCCAACGGATGAGCCGCCCTACCGTTCACTGTTCATCGATGGAAGTCCCATCATCTCCGGCAATGTCACCGAATTGTCACCGGGAATTGCTCGAATTTCAGGCTTCTCTTCGTTAATAAGTGTCCCTCTGGTTGCGAAGGGCAGAATCGTAGGAGCCCTGAATGTCGCAAATAATAAGCGACATGATATTTCGAGTGACGAGAAGGAGATACTTCTTTCAGCCGGTGCAGAGCTTGGGAGCACGTTCGAGAGGTTTGCAGTTGAGGAAGAGGGGGGGAAGAGGAATGCAAAGAATCTTGATGTGCTCTTCAATTCGCTTGGTGAGATGGTCTTCATCCTTGACAGGCAGGGAACGATCATCCGGGTGAACGAGACGGTGATTCGAAGGCTCGGTTATCGTGAGGACGAACTTGCCGGAAAGGACATCACACTCCTGCACCATGAAGAGGGACGGGGGGGAAAGGCTCGCAGGAATGTTGCGGAAATAATTGCAGGAACACGGGGATTCCTGCTCTGTTCCGGTAATGGCAAAGGACGGGAGTCTCATTGATGTCGAGACAAAGATCACCCATGGATGGTGGAACGGCCGTGAGGTGATTATCGGGGGGGTTGCACGGGATGTTACCGAAAGAAAACGGGCGGAAGAAGCACTCCGGAAAAGTGAGGAGCAGTACCGGGCGATATATGATACCTCTCCGATTGCAATTGAACTCTTTGACTCTGCCGGTGCCTGATTCATGCAAATCCTGCCTGTCTTGAGCTTTTTGGTGTGGAGAGTCTGGAGTCCGTCTCCGGTTTCTCCCTCTATGAAGACCCCAACCTCACTGACGAGGGAAAGAGACTGATTGCAGAAGGGAAAACTCTCAGGTACGAGGCGAATTTTGATTTCGAGAAAATCCATGAACTGAACCTGTACCCCCACATCCCGCCGGGGGGGGACCTTCTGGCTGAATGTGATGATAACCCCGCTGAAGAGTTCTGTGGATTCCATCCTGGGATACCTCGTCCAGATCCAGGACATCAATGACCGGAAACTGATGGCGGAGGAGATACGGATATCAGAGGAGAAGTATCGGGATCTTGCAGACAATGCCCCCCCATCGGAATCCTGAGCTGTGACCGTGAGGTAGGATCACCTATGTGAACAACAGGGTGGCAGAGATGCTTGGCTCTCCCTCGACTGAACAGACGGCGGAGGTCAATCTTCTGGAGACCGTGAATCTCATCCGGGTTGGATTTGCAGACATTCTGAGGGATGTGATCGAAAATGGTGCGGAATATCCCGAAACTGAACTGGAATATACCTCGGTCTGGGGGGGAAAGGAGGTGTATCTCAGGGCCCATGTCTCACCGATACTGTCGGGGGGGATACCCCCTGAGGGTGCACGGTTTATCATTGATGATATCACCCGGAGAAAGGAGGCCGAAACCCTGCTTAAGAGAACACAGTTTGCATTTGATCACTCTCCGGACGAGATCTATTTTGTAAACAAAGACGGTCTGATCATCTATGCAAATGCCCATGCACGCACGGTGTTTGGGATTGAACCCGATTCCCCCCCGATAAGTATGACCGTCTTCGATATCAATCCGCTGCTCAGTCGTGCAGAGTGGGAGTTGATGTGGTCAAAACTTGTGGAAGAGGAATATTACCGGTTTGAATCCGTACACCGGCATAATGACGGGACACCATATCCGGTCGATATCCTCAAGTACCGCATTGTTTTGACGGTGAGGAATATTCCTGCACCATCTCCCGTGACATCACCGGGAGTAAACAGACCGAAGAGGCTCTTCGGGGAGAGCGAGGGACGCCTGCGCACTCTCATCCAGACAATACCCGACCTCGTCTGGCTCAAGGATGAAAAGCAGATATCTCGCCTGCAATGCGATGTTCGAGAGGTTCTTCGGCGCAAAGGTGAGCGAGATTCTTGGAAAGACCGACTATGACTTTGTTGACAGGTATCAGGCCGATTCCTTCCGCGAAAAAGATCTAGAGGCTGCTCTTGCAGAAAAACCCACGGTAAATGAGGAATGGATCACATTCGCCGCTGATGGTAAGCGTACAATCCTTGAGACGATCAAGACGCCGATGTACGGTCCGGAAGGGAATGTGACGGGTGTGCTGGGGATCGGACGGGACATCACGGAACGCAAGAAGTCCGAAGACGCAATACGGGAGGTCAACCGGAAACTCAATCTCTTATCGACCATCACCCGCCATGACATCCTCAACCAGATCACGGGTGCTGCCGGGTACCTCGAGATGATCGAGCTTGAAGATGAGATCCCTCCGGGCACAAAGACGGAGGGTTATCTTGAAAAGGTCTCAGGAGCAGTTGATACGATAGAGAGGCAGATCACATTCACGGGATATTATAAGGATCTTGGCGAACAGGCGCCCGACTGGTTTAATGTGGGCAGTGTCATCGAACGTGTGGGGGGGCAGACGCATCATTTGAAGCCGTCAGGATTGTCAACATGATTGGGGGGGTGTGGAGGTGTTTGCCGACCCGCTCTTTGAGAAGGTGATCTACAATCTGATCGATAATGCGGTGAAGCATGGGGAAACCATCACGGAGATCTCGTTTTATACCGAAGAGAAACCTGACGAGCTCATCATCTTCTGTGAGGACGACGGGGGGGTGGGAATCCCCACGGATGCCAAGGGGAAGATATTCAGGAGAGAGTATTTCAAGAACTCCGGGCTTGGGCTCTTTTTGTCCGGTGAGATTCTCACTATCACCGGTCTTACTATAACTGAGACAGGAACGCCCGGAGTCGGGGCACGATTTGAGATTCACGTGCCTGAAGGAATGTTCAGGTTCGGAGGGGTGTGAGCCTATGGTATTCGATGATATTCCTGGACGAATCCGGCAAAACACGGTATTTCAGGAGAGCATGTTGGATGGTGATCTCTTATGATTGAAATAATTGTTTGGGGGATGTTTATTTAATATGAAATCATTTTACGATTATTAACCCAGGGGAGAATTCCTGAAAAGGCCTGATAAAATGTCCATCAAAATGGAAATTATTCTAGACCATATGTTCGGTGCGCATTTCTGTTCCATAAAGGGCTTCAGGTATTGTATTGCCGTTTCACTCATTCTTTTTTTATTCCTCTCTGTTGGTATCTCCCCCCCGGTATCTGCCTCGTCTGGTGACGATCATGTGCTCATTGTCGGTGCTGATGAATATTTTCCCCCCTATGAGTATGTCGACTATAACGGAAGGCCGGCCGGTTTTAATATCGATATCATGAATGCAGTCGCAGAGGAGATGTCTCTTAATATCAGTATCCGGCCCGGGCCCTGGCAGGAAGTGAAAAGCGATGTCGAAAGCGGCAAAATTGATCTCATGAGTGGCATGTTCTACTCTGAGAAACGTGATGTGTATGTCAACTTTTCAAAGCCGTATATCCTGGTTTCACATGCAATTTATGTGAGGGAAGACTCGGATATCAGGGGGGGCCTGAAGACCTGAAAGGCCGGGAGATTGTTGTGGAGGAGGGGGGGGACATTATGCATGAGTATGCCCTCGGTATCAACAATTCGAATACCATTATTCCCGTAAAAAATCAGTATGAAGCGTTATTGCTTGTTGCTTCGGGAAATCATGATGCAGCTCTCATCTCAAAGCTGCATGGTGCATATCTGATCAATACGTATGGAATTCCCGGTGTAAAAACGACCGGTCCCCCCCGATAGAAACAAAAGAATACCGCATTGCCGCATCCTCAGATGCAAGCAGTCTTCTTCCTGCTATCAATGAAGGTCTTGCGATCATCAAGGAAAACGGCAGGTATGATGAGATATATGACACATGGTTTGGGGTATATGAGGAACGCGAATTCTTTGCCACCCTGATAAATATTGTAATTTTTGTTCTTCTGCCTGCAGTAATCATTCTCGCTTTCGCGCTGTTCTGGTCGCTTTCCCTGAGGAAAAAACTCGCCAAAACGTCTTTGGAGCTGGAGGATGAACTGGCAGAGCAGAAGAGGGTGAAGGCAAAACTACAGGAAAGTAAGGACAAATTCCAGGTACTGTTCAATTCAATAAATGAGGGGGTATTCCTTTGCGAATCTGATTCAAAAGAGGAGACCGGCAGAATCATTGAGGTGAATGATACTGCCTGCAACCGTCTCGGTTATACGTGATGAACTGATGGGGGGAAAAATATGGTGGAGATTTCCCGGAATGGTTCCTCTGAGGGGGGGATAGCGTCATTGAAAAACTTGCCCGAGAGCACGGGGGGGAGATCTCATATGATGCGGAGCATGTGACAAAAGACGGGTCGGTATTCCCGGTGTATGTCAAGACGCGTCTTCTGAAATTTGAAGGGAAGGAATATATTCTCCAGCTCGCACGTGATATCACGAAAGAACGGGAATCCCATCGTGTTGAGACGGATGCCCTGAAAAAGATTGAAGAAAATCTCAGCCAACTGGCAATTCTCAATGATGAGATCAGAAATCCGCTCATGGTGATCTCCGGGGTGACGGATATGGATTTTGATAATTCAAATGAGATCATTTTCGAACAGGTGACGATAATCGATGGGTTAATCAACAAACTGGATCAGGGATGGTCGAATCTTCAAAAATCCGGGAATTTCTGAAGAAGCACCTGGAAATGTATGATGATGAAGATTACTGAGTGTTTGTAATCCCGATTGGTGCCCGTTTGCTCACATCCACATATCGGCGTCTGATGAAAACGGAGGAGGAAACCGGGCGGGGGGAAATGCCCGGTGTGAGAAATACCGCGCCGGCAAAACATTCTGATGCAGGAGTAGGTGGACGGTTTTATTTCCCATACGATCCCGTCCGTATCCCATAATCCCGTCATATCACTCCACCACATTTTTTACCCTGTAAAACACACGGTATAGTAACCCAATGCTTCGACATGGGACGCACTTAAGTTAATTTCCCGGATTCCTGTTTGGGTATACCGGTTTTTTCTGTGCGAGGGTAGCCAAGCCAGGCCAAAGGCGCTGGACTTAAGATCCAGTTACGCAGGTATTCGAGGGTTCGAATCCCTTCCCTCGCATTTTTGATTGGTAGAGTAATTATTTTTGTCATTACCCTGGTTAGGCAAATCAAATTTTCTCTCCATAATCTCACCTTATTCGTCGTAACCGGATATTTTTCAAAAGAGGCAAATCCGATTCAATCCCTTTTGTTTCATGAAAACGGCCGCTCACCCTTCGGGGGCAACGGTCTCCTTTCCTGACCTGCGCACATGTAAGGATGCACCAGACGCTCACGACCGCTGCGGCAGTCACGTCCCAGTGCTATTGCCTGGTTTTCGCTAATAGTCTGAACATATCCATACGTTTAAGCATATAGAATCACTGACGCATACATCGGATGATTGGAGGAATCGTCATGAAGCCCATAAAATATTCATTAACAAAACAAATAGCCGATGAATTAGAAAAAAAAATACAATCCGGCGAATATAAAATCGGCGAAAAAATCCCTACTGAACCAAAACTTGTTGATTATTTTGGTGTTAGCCGAAACACAATTCGTGAATCTGTACAGGCTCTCATTCATGCAGGACTATTAGAGGCACGCCAGGGTGATGGAACGTATGTAGTGGCAACGGAAAGACTCCAGGTTGAGTTATTTAACTTGCTAAGTAAGACTGAGAAACAAGAAATTCAGGAAGTGCGGAATCTGCTTGAGGAATATGTCGTTGTTTCTGCTGCGTTACATGCCACTGAAGATGATATCGCACAAATAGAACGAAAATTATGCCAGCGTAATATCGCATCAGATACCGTTAGGGAAAATACAAAAGCAGATCTGGCATTTCACACTGCCATTGCTTTTGCCACACACAATCGTTTGTTAATCAACATGTATCAATACGTTTCACAATATTTTAATGATTTTATTGCCGAAAAACTTGCTGCTCACACATATGATCAGGAATATGTGGATACTTTACATAACGAACTTTTTGCTGCAATTAAAAATAAGGACAGCAAAAAGGCAAAAGAAACAATATCAAAAATTATTGAATTATAAGGAATAATTATGAGAGGATATGAAAAAATACTTATAATTATTGGAATTATTTTTATCTCATTTAACCTTCGTGCACCAATCACCGCTGTTGGATCTGTTGTCGGAATGATACAGGCAGACTCTATGTTTTCCAGTGGTATGGTGGGATTTATAACGACCCTTCCGTTGCTTACATTTGCAATTGTTTCCCCCCCATTTGTTGCAAAAATCTTCTCAAAAACTGGGCTATGGAAAACTGATGGCATTTGGACTGTTTTTCATTTTAATTGGAGACTGGTACGTTCTTACACAAATCTCATAGGGATATTTATTGGTACAACCTTTCTTGGGATTGGAATTGCTATTGGAAATGTTTTAATTCCGGGTATAATTAAACTAAAATTTTCAGATAAAGTGGGTTTGATGACGAGTATTTACACGTCCGGTATGTGCACCTTTGCAGCAATTGGTGCAGGATTAAGTATTCCGTTAGCAAAAGATTTAGACTTAGGCTGGAAAAACGCGCTTGCATTTTGGGTTGTTTTAACGGCCATAACGTTACTTATCTGGTTGCCACAATTTAAAGCAAAAAGAAATAGTAATGTGAATCATATCGCTACAGGTGGTGCCAGCGCTACATCAATATGGAAATCCCCGACTGCGTGGTGGGTTACATTATTTATGGGAACTCAGTCATTCCTTTTTTATTCACTGGTTGCATGGCTTCCCACAATAATAATATCAACGGGAATGAAAGATTCTTTTGCGGGAACAATGGCACTTGCTTTTCAGCTGGTAGCTATTCCTGCAACATTGATTATCCCTCTGCTCTGTGATAAATTCAAAAATCAAAGAGGGCTTGTGTCTATTACCTGCCTTTTATACATCAGCGGGATGTCTTTATTTTTAATTAGCCAGACACAAATGTCAATATTACTTTCAGTAGCATTGATGGCATTGGGAATGGGTGGAAGCATAAGCCTTTCAATTGCCTTTATTTCACTAAGAAGCCCCCCCAATTCAGTAAGGGCGTCCGAATTATCAGGTATGTCACAATCTGCTGGTTATCTTCTTGCTGCTGTTGGTCCTATTTTAATGGGTGTTATCTATGACACATCTAAAAGTTGGTTATTGCCCGTCATAATATTCTGTGGATTAATCATTCTGCTTGGATTTTTTGGATGGTTTGCCGGAAACGATATTAAAACAGAGATAAGGCCAGCGTAAGGTTTTTTGCCTTCATAAATATTTTATTATTTTGTGCTACTAATCCCGCCGGGCATTACGGAGGCGATTCCCTGAGAGTGATGGAGGGGCTGAATCTGTCGGGATGAGAAGGGGGGGACTGATATCAACGCCATGATACCGGTTCGCCTGTCCATTCGGTTCTTTGGTGATATATAGCACCGGAACATGGGATCCCGTTCAATCCTGAACAGATCGGGTCGATTTGTCTTGGAGAGAGCCCGCACACCATATATATTATGAGAAGAATGTAGGACAATCGAATAGGCAACCGTTCCATTGAGGAGAGTCCGAATGACTGGAAATGCAACATTTTCAGAGAAGGCATCTCATGAGGGTGTGGGTTCCATCAGATCCGTCTCCGTCATCAATATGGGCACCGGCGAAGTGCACCGGGAACACATCCACGGGTCTCGTAAACCTGCTCTCTGGTGGATTTTCTTCGGACGTCGGTGGGTGACCATCCCTATCAATGTCTATGTCATCGAGCACTCCGACGGGCTGGTTCTCTTTGATACCGGCCAGAACCGGGCTGTCGTGACAGACCCGGATTTTTGGCCCAAAGGGGGGGTTACCGGGACTTTCATGCGTCACCTCTTCAGATTCCATATTGCTCCGGACGATTCGCTGACCGGACAGCTCGAAAAGGCGGGCTACTCTGCGGGAGATGTACGCAAAGCAGTCTTTTCTCACCTGCATAGTGACCACGTCGGCGGCATCCGTGAAATCCCGCAGGCGGAACTGCTGGTGAGCAATGAGGAATGGGAGAACATGTTACGGCCCCCATGCCGAACGGCATATGATATTTCGCAGGGATATCGAAATACCGGGTGCAAAATGGGAACAGATTTCCTTCCGGCCGACAGACGACCCGTCGATTGCACCGTTCACCCATGCCTTCGACCTGATGGGTGACGGCTCGATGGTGCTGCTTCCGACGCCGGGCCACACGCCGGGCTCGCTGTCCATGCTGGTGAGATGTGACGATGCCCCCCCGCCGCTGCTCTTCATCGGCGATCTTGCCTACGGGGTGGAGTTGCTCGAGCGTGGAGAGCTCCCCCCCGGTACGGGCGATCACAAGCAGCTCCGGGCCGGTTTCGCAAAGGTGCTTGCGCTGAAGGAGAGGATGCCGGATCTGGTTATCCTGGCCGCCCACGATCCAAAGGCTGCCGAAGCGCTCCGCGAAGCCTCGTCCCGGAGGTAGATACGTGTATGGCTCTTTTTCCGGAAAGTGGATCATTTTGTCGATCTCAGTCAGTGTAAAGTACTGAACCGAAATTTTACCGGGTTTTATTCGGGAGAGCCGGATCTTACCATGTTTTGAGGATGAAGGATGGGCACACGTTTCTCTTCTAACCGGACAGGAATTGTCTGCACCGTTCCGTGACTGAAGGGGAGATGGTGACACATTTCCCTGATATAATATTCATTATCGTATCCGTTGGAAAATATGAGGAGTGGCATGAGGGTGTTTTCATCATTGTCTTAATTTTTAGACATATGTCTAAAATATTGGATCTGTTGAATCCCTCAAATATAACGACGAAAGTGGTTCAATCTGTTGTTTTCTTTGTTATATTTGGGGAATTCAGCAGGGCCCAATATTATGTATTTTATAATTTGAATGTTGGTTGAACAAACTGCAATCAAAACGAAATATTTTTCATGTCTTATCATGCACTGATTGCATAGGGATCGGATGCCACCCCGGTATTTGGATAACCTGACCCCCCGACGAGATCTAATTCATCGACCACCACTGACATATCAACACGAACCACTCTGTTTTTCTGAACAGCTTTGGTTTTCATACATTGCTTGCTCTATATCACTTTTCTCTCGTTTTTGGTGAGCAGAGGCTTTCAACCGTGGTGATATTCCCCCCCTTGTGGTGACGATGATGAAACAGATAGTCTATCTTATGATTGTGTGTGTACTGGTAGCGATGGTGCCGATGGTGGCGGCGGTGGAAATTGATACGATCGATACTGCTGGAATCTCCCCCCCGAACTCCCCAGATCTGGTCTTTTCAGAAACCACATTGGTGCCAGAATCTACAATAACTTATATTTCACACTTTGAAGACTCTTTAAACATTTCTTCAGATTTAGTATCAAGTAATAGTGCCAATGCAGATGTTGATACGATATTTGATGCCTCTACAGTTGTTAATTACAATGTTCCTCAATACTCTCAGAGGGATTCAGCTTGGAAAGACGACAGGCTTGGGTATGCAAGCAATCCAAATCCAGGTACAATAGGGAATTATGGATGTGCATTAACGTCTACAGCAATGGTATTTAAATACTATGGTGTGGACGTGACACCAAAGTCATTAAATAACTGGCTGATTTCAAACAATGGATTTACAAATTATGATTTAATTAATTGGCAACGGGCTGCAGATTTCTCAGATAATATTCTGGGTTTTGAACCTCAGGATTACACCAATAAACCAGCTGATTTGAATAAAATCAATTCTGAACTTGACGCAGGACGCCCGGTAATTGCACATGTCAATCTCTATAATTCCAATGCCCTTAGTGGAACACACTTTGTTGTAATAACAGGATATGAGGACAACAATGTCTATATTTT
>NZ_BBBG01000035.1 GCF_001315945.1 Methanogenium cariaci JCM 10550
CCCCCCCTGTCATCCAGCAGGCACGCACAATGGGGCAAGTATTATTCAACAAAATGAGGAGCAAAGGTTCTGCCCTACCGGGACCGCACCTGCGAGGGGATACATCGTATCTCAAAGTATCTTCCTTGGTATTCGTATAATTTCAAATGGGACAAACAATCTGATCTGGAATTGTTCTCAATACAGAGATTGAATGACCAGAGCTGTTCTGAATAATCCTGCACCTCGTAAATATATCGTTTACCGTCGCGCCATTCCATTGTACTGGTATTTGCATTCTCCATTCCTCGCCGATATTCCGGATAGACCTCCAGGTCCGCATCAGTAAGATGAAATACAAGAGCGTCTTTCGCGAAACTCTGATTATATTCGATAATAAAACACCGGAACACTGTCTCAGGAATCTCATTTTCCCCCGGTATTCCAGTCATGTCCCGGCTAACCAATCCATAGAGCAGGTACACGCCGATGATCCCAACGAGTATAAGAATACACACCAATGCCGCCTTTTTTTAGTATAATTCTTGAATAGTTTCATCGAACCAGATCACATCCTTGTTTGTACATCTTTTCGATGGCCACACCAGACTTTTGACTTCGCTTTATTAACATTTTATGTGCATATCCTCCAACTGCTCCCGCTCAGTGGATATCTTCGATCAAAAACAAAATGAATACTCAAACAAGGGTAAAAATAGGAAATTAAAGAATAACCGAGGCATACAAAACATATACCACCCAGGAAACAACCGCTGTTGCAGATGGTAATGATCCATGCCACCACGATTTCACGGACAATACCCCCCCATCTCACCGCAGAGGAGTAACCACGCGTTGCACCCGCACCCATGATAGCCCCCCCACTCATTGCATGCGTCGTTGAGACCGGCACACCCAGTGATGTCATCAGGGAAAGCACCCCCCCACCGCCTGCCATGGAAGCGGCAAATCCCTGGTAGGGCCGGATTTTTGTTATTTTGTTCGCCATCTTATCCACAACCCGCCATCCACCCAGGAGTGTTCCCAGAGAGATTGCTCCGCATGAGGCCAGGATAACCCAGATCGGTACGGAAAATTCTGACAGGATGCCTCCCGCAACAAGCATCGCGGTAATAACACCCATTGCATTCTGGGCATCGTTTGCACCGTGTCCAATTGCCTGAAAAGAACCGGCGGCAATCGTAAGCGGCCGGAACATCGCATTGAGGCGGGAGGGGGGGTTCTTTGCACTGCACAGATACATGATGACAACGCCGATAACAAATGAAGAGATGAGACCGAGCATCGGTGATATGACAATAAAGATCACCACCGCAAGGATTCCGGTGATCTTAATAAATCCGCCAATGATGAGTGCCGGAATAATGACGGTCACCCCTACCAGAAATGCCAGAGGTGCCTTCCCCCCCCGCCATTCCTCCTTGCGCAGCAATGCCACTGCAATATAGAGGAGCGTACACAAGAATCCACCTGCAGCCATTGCAAAGAAAACGGTCTTCACGAGGTCCCATTCGGGCCAGAGTATCGCACCGACACCGGCACCCGCGATACCGGCACCCAGAAGACCGCCGATGAGTGCATGGGAACTGGATATCGGGATTCCCAGCATCGACGTGGTGAACACCCAGATCACAGCACCAAACATAGCTGCCAGAAGAATATGAGTCGTCAGAAATCCCGAGTCAACGATACCCTTTCCAATAGTGGCTGCAATTGCGGTCGTAAAGATAAGAGGACCCAGAAGGTTTGAAAATGTGGCCAGTGCGACTGCCTTTATCGGGGGGGACAGGGACTTTGTTGCAATGATCGTTGCAATCGAGTTTGCTGCATCATTCAGCCCATTGACAAAGTTAAATGCCAGTGCCAGAATAATTCCCAGGGCGATTATCAGAGTGTCCATAATTCACGTCAGGAATGGCGAATCGCAATATCACTCAGGACATTTGCCGCATTTTCACACAGGTCAGTCGCGCTCTCCAGCTTTTCATAGATATCCTTATACTTTATCAGGCGGATCGCATCATCACACTGGAAAATTTCCTGAATTGCCTCACCCAGCAGGTCATCACCCAGATTTTCAAGACGGTTGATTTCAATACACCGCTCTTCAATGCCTTTCGGGTGCTTTAAATCCCGTATCCCCCCCTTGACCGCAAACTGAAGTTCTTCAGCGGAAACCAGAATCAGTTTCGATAATTCAACGATATAATGATCTGTTTCCGGGATGCCATAGAGGTACATCATGCGTGTGGCACCATCGATATAATCCAGCACATCATCCAGGATGAAGCAAGACGTGATATTTCGTCCGGCTCAATAGGGTGATGAACGTGGTATTCAGCAGCTGGTAGATCTTATGAGTTATTTCATCTCCCTTGTGCTCCAGCGATTTCATCTTATGACATTTATTTTTCAGGTCGTCGTAATTTTCAACGATATGTACGAGAAATTCCGCCCCATCCCGTACATTTTCAGCTGATTCCTCCAGAAGGTCATAAAATTGCTTGTCCTGTGGAATTATCCAGTCTTTCATCCCCCCCATGCAAATACCTGCAGATCAGTTCACGGGAACCCGTAAAAGGCTTTGGAATAGGGAGAGGGGGGGATAATTGATTTTATCATTAATTTTGCCCCCCCGGGATTAACGAATGATCAACCGTAGGGAATTCCAGAGTTTCATTACCGGGCCCCCCCATCTCCTGACCGGGCCATACCGATGGTGCGCCTGACCCGCTGCCGTCCTGACCCTGTCGCACGATAGGCCATCCCGTCCGGACTGCTCCCCCCCTTCATGCAGTGATCAGATACCGCAGAGAATGGAGGTTACCTCCCTCTCCTCTTTCTCCCCCCCAGCAGCAGGAGCAGGGCCAGCCCCCCCGACACCGGGGCGAAGATGAGTGGCGGCGACTTCTGTGTAGCGGGCGGTGTAGGGGGGGATCCGGTACCTGCACCGGAAGGCACCGGAGCTGGTGTCGCTGATGCGGTGGGTTGTTGAGCGCCTGCTGTCGTGACTGTGGGTGTTGCCTCACCGGCAGGGGATGTCCCCGTGGGCAGAACAACGGTCGCCGTCGCCGAACGTCTGATTCCCGTCGCTTCATCATTGTCGGAACGGGCAGGCGCATAGGCAAGGATATAATCAACCTTCGTCATGATATCGCCCGCCCCCCCCGTTTTGGAGGCATTCAGGCTGACGGTATATCTCCCTGCACGCTGGTAGGTGTGATACGGATGTTGCTCGGTCGAATCCGCCGACCCGTCACCAAACGACCAGAGCCACTGGTCAGGATCCCCCATACTTTGATCGGTGAACACTACCTGCAGGGGGGGAGTCTGACCCGAGGTGGGCACAGCGGTAAAATTGGCCGTCACCGGCTCGATAACGGAGATCGTCCTGCCGGACGTATGGGCACCGCCTGCTGACGAAACGGTCAGCGTCACCGAATAATTTCCCGGAACGGTGTAGACGTACGAGGTATCCGGCGTGAAGGCATCGATGATTCCGTCATTGTCAACGTCCCAGTACCAGGTATCGACCACGCCACTGCTTTGGTCGGTAAAGTTGACCGTCAGGGGGGGAACCGTCCCCCATACGACATCAGCGGCAAACCCGGAGACGGGCGGTTCCAGAGGTACTCCGGGAAGTCCGTAGAGCGGATCGGGAGACGGGATAAAATACGAATCGTTGACGGCATCGGGATATAGGGGGAGCATCGCCTTTGACGGTGAGGCGCTCGAATTCACGGTGCCCGCCGTTGTTTCCCCCCCGTGATCAATCCACTGCCGTCGGGAGAAGGAAATTCTTGGTAAAACCGCCCTCACCCTTGGCCACATTGAACCAGATGATGCCCTTGATATTGGGATAGGGGGAAAGGGTGCTCGTGTTGTAGAGATAGGTGACGTGTGCTGCTTTCGTTGCATCCTGATCGGCAGGATTCACCGCATAGGTATCGGCGCTGGTCTCCACGAATATGAACGGGTGGTCGCGGTCCCGTGCATAATAGTCATAGAACCCCCCCTGCATCTGGTCCAGCGTATTGATGCCATAGGGCCCGGCATATGCGGTCATACCCACCCAGTCGACAGAGTCCTGTCCCAGCGGGTTCATATGGTCATCATTCCCGGGCCAGTAGTGCTCCCGGTCCGCCTTCGTCCCGGCCTCGTTGCCCGCCCAGATCACCTGGACATTGTCGCCGCCATACTGGTGGAGAATGGTGTATGCCTCCCGGAACACCCGTCTGAAGGCCTGCTTTTGCGGACTATCAATAGCGTCATTTCCGGACGGGTTGACCTCGTTGTGAGTGTTGAATTCAAGCGCAAAACAGACCATGGCCGTGGCGGGCCTGCCCGTATCATCCGGATATTTTTTGCAGATGACGTTGAGATTTGAAGCGAGATCCTTGAGAATCTCCTTGCCGGTCATTCCTGCCGCACTCTTCACATCAAGGCTGAGGACGCCGTTCTCAACCAGACTGTAGGGGTCCAAAACAACGACCGGCACACCGCCCCCCCGCCGGATCACCGCTTCAGCAGTCATCCGGGCGCGGGGGATTTTTGAAACGCTACTTTTTCGTAACTGTTGTCCGGATACCAGATGCACAGGTAATACCGGGAAAACAACACCTGCCTGTGCCCCCCCGAACCGGCAGTGATCCCGTCGACCGCAGAACGGAAGGCGGCAATGCCCGTATCTACATGCCCGTAGTCCATGGGATTTTCGAGGTATTGCGATTCGTAGGGGAAGGTTTGTGCCTTATGGAAGTAATTCACCCCCCCATGGGCACTGTTTATCCCCTGGTTCCCCCCCAGATATGCACCGATATAGCAGCCGTCCTCGCTGAGCAGCCTTCGGCGGTGGTATTGATGTGGAGCGCTGAAACGGAAAGCGTGAGACCGGCACTGATTCCCAACACGATACAGATGAAGACGCACATACCTGATTTGAGTGACATGATTTCCCCCCCCGGAAATTGAGAGACCTAAACACCATTGGATCAGATAAAACCATCCCTTCCGATGCATCTGCACCGTCAGCAGGGGGGGACAATTGAGCCGGGCCTCGTCAGAATGATTCATGCTACGCCTGATGGAACCGGGGGGGATCGGTATTCTCCCGGACATACGGAACGTTCCGTATCAAAACAGCCTGATGAAATCAATATCCATACGGAATCCTGATTCATCGTACAATCGGAAATGACGCAAAAACGAAATGGACCGAGCGGGAATTGAACCCGCGGCCTCTACCATGCCAAGGTAGCGATCTTCCCCCTGATCTATCGGCCACTGTGCATACTAACTTCGCTTTCATAGGTTAAAATGATTATTTATTCGTCTCAGCCAGACTGCACAGAAAATGCTGAAGACGCAGACGCTCGCCGACCGTATCGGAAGAATCGGGAGAGACCCGTTCCCCCCCGTTCTTTAATGCAGGATGATCAGCGCCCGGCCCCCCCCGGACGGACTCTCAGACGATGCCGGAAGGAGGAGTCGCTCTCCTTCTTCGGTCAGGTAGACCTGTTTCACCCCACCTTTTTTGCCTCTTTTTGATACCGGTTCCCCCCCATTGCGTTCAACAATATCCATCGAGAAATCGATCACCGGCGCATTGGCGATGGCACCTCCCACACCGAAGGCATCCACGATATCCCCCCCATAGGCAACAATATCCGATTCCGTCAGCCCCCCCCGCTCAAAAATATCTTTACCGACGTAAACCCGTGCAGGTCCAGCTCCCATCTGACCTCCTCAAGAATGGAACGCATATCCCCCCCCTGCGCGAACGGGGGGGCGTATCCAGCCGCACCGCCTTTGCACCGGCCCGTGCCGCGGCAAGCGCTTCGTATTTCTCGTCAGAGAAGGTGTCGCAGAGATATATCCGGGGGGGAATGCTCTGAGGTGCATGGCGGTCAAAGGCAGCCCACCCGGCCTCTGCAGACCCCAGACTCATAATGAGGGCATGCGGCATCGTCTGCAAGGGGAATGTCTGCCGGGGCGCAGGTATTACTCACCCCCCCGGCAACCCCCCCGCCAATCCATGCCGCCCGTTCAATCATACCGGCAATTGCGGGATGCTGCCTTCGGGAACCAAACGAATAGATGGGCTTGTCACCGGCAATACGGATAAGATGTGCAGATGCGCTGGCAATACCGGATGCATGACAGAGAAAGCCGAGAATCGCCGTCTCATATTTACAAAAATCCAGATATTTCCCCCCCGATATTCTGAGAACCGGTTCGCCGGGATAGAATATTGTACCCTCCGGCATAGCAGAGACATCCAGCGGCAGACCTTCCAGAAGCGAGAGCACATCCGCGGTACCGCAGACAACCCCCCAGTCATCAGGCAGTGCGTACGCAGTGATCTCCATGGTCACATCAGGATTACATCCTTCCGCACGCAGGACCTCATCAGTGTGGACAAAGTAGACATCCGTACATTCCCCGGACACAATTGCTGCATCACTGACAATCCCAAACCTGCTCATCATAGACGATGAGATTGGATCACATTGCATATGATTCTAACCGTACCGTCGTTTTTATGACGGAATCATACAGATAGTACACCAGAGATTGCCTGACACGCGATTCCTTTCAGGCATGACGGAGCAACATAACATGCTAGGCATAATTGGCGGTACCAGTCTTCTTTTTGCAAAATTACCTGACCTGAAAAAACCGAGATCGCCACACCATACGGTTCTGCAGAACTATATCTGGGAGATATCGCGCTCCTGTTAAGACACCAGTACGGCCTGCCCCCCCTCACCGGATCAATTACCCTGCCTGTATCTCTGCTCTGGCCCTCGCAGGCGTTGACCGGGTGGTGGCGTTCGGCTCGGTCGGGTCCCTGAAGAAATCAATCGGGCCCGGTTCGATCATCATCCCCCCCGATGATTATGCCACGACCACCGCAGTGCCAACCGTTCACAACCATTCACAGGTGCATGTCATGCCGGGCATAGACGCCGAACTGAGTGCAAAGGTCTCCGCCTGCATCCCAGAGTCACAGAATAAAGGCACCTATGTGCAGGCCGGCGGCCCCCCGGATCGAGACAAAAGCGGAAGTCAGTGCCCTCTCCCGCATCGGCGATGTCGTCGGGATGACCGTCTCTTCAGAAGCCACGCTCTGTAACGAGCTGGGCATCGCATTCTCTGCGATATGTATGGTCGACAATTACGCACACGGCATCGGAGAGGATGAACTCTCCTATGAGCAGATTCTTAATTTTGCCCGGGCGAACACAAAAAAGACAGAAATGATACTTGAACGAATCATTACACGAATGGGATGATATCATGACAGAACATACCGATGGTTACGCACAGAACAGGACGAAATTCATTCAGAACGCACGGGTAAACGGAAAAACGCAGGACATCTATATTGATGCGTCCGGCATAATCCAGTCGGTTGGCACCGATATCAGCAAGGAATACCGGGGGGGTCAGGCAGAGTGCATCATCGACGCCTCCGGCATGGTCGCCACCCCCGGTCTGGTGAACACCCACACCCATGCCGCCATGAGTCTGTTGCGCGGATACGCGGATGACATGCACCTTCAGGAGTGGCTGTCAGAAAAAATCTGGCCCCTTGAAGCACATCTCACCGGAGAGGACGTCTACTGGGGGGGCACAAAACTGGCCTGCCTTGAGATGATCCGTTCCGGTACCACCGCGTTCAACGACATGTACTTCTTCATGAACGATGCAGCGCGTGCGGTTGACGAATCCGGAATCCGCGCGACCTTCTGCCACGGGTTCATTGATTTTGACAACCCGGAAAAACGCGAAACGGAGATTGCCGCCACCAAAGACCTCGTCCGGCATATCAAATCCCTTAGTAATCCACGGTTGCAGGCCGCAGTCGGCCCGCACGCCCCCTACACCGTATCACGGGAAGGCCTTGAATGGTGTGCGGAATTCTCCGAACAGGAGGATATCATGCTACACATCCACCTCAGTGAGACCGAAGGGGGGGAAGTTGATGGTTGTATGGAAAAACACGGCATGCGGCCCGCCGCCTTCCTTGATTCATGCGGATGCCTGTCAGAGCGCACCCTTGCAGCCCACTGCTGCTGGCTTGACGATGACGAGTGCAGCCTGCTGGGCAGCCGCGGGGGGGTGAATGTCTCCCACAACCCGTCATCAAATATGAAACTCGCCGTCAACCGGGCACTGCCCTATCAGGCGCTGAAGGATGCCGGGGGGGCAAACATCACGCTGGGAACGGACGGATGTTCTTCCAACAACAATCTGGATATGTTTGAGGAGATGAAGTTCGCCGCACTGCTTCAGAAATTCTTCTGGAACAGCGACACGTTGCTGCCGGCGGACGAGGCGCTCGCGATGGCCACCACAAACGGCGCAGCAGCCCTTGGCATACCCGCCGGGGGGGCAATTCAGGAGGGGGGGATCACCGCGGATATCGTCTTAATCGACATGACGGCCCCCCCTTCGATGGTGCCCATGCACAACTGTGTCTCCAATATCGTGTATTCATGCAGCGGTGGGGGGGCGGTCGACACCGTCATCTGTGACGGCAGCATCCTGATGGCGGACAAATGCATCCCCGGAGAAAGAGATATACTGGAAAAGGCGCAGGAAATATCATCTCAGTTGGTTGAACGGGCAAACACCCCCCCCAGTAACAATTCCACCTGCCGGATACCCCGGCAGACCTTTTTTGCATTATTTTTCAAAAATCCTGAACTGATACTGTTCCCGATCGCCATCGGGATGGTGATACCGTTTCAAAAAAGAAGGGAAAGGATTATGCCGTCTCAATCCGGGCTTCGTCTTCAAGGCCCAGCTCTTTGATGGACGTCTCCCGCATCTCGCCCTTCCGGATTTTTCCGGTAACCGTCGCGGGGGGGAATTCTGTCACAAACTTCACATAGCGCGGCGTCTTATACCGCGCAATCCGGCCGTTACAGTAGGCCTTGACCTCCTCTTCGGTCATCTCAAACCCATCGTGCGGTTTGATCCAGGCCATCAGTTCTTCCCCGTACTTCTCATCCGGAACGCCGATGATGTAGACGTCTTCGATCTTCGGATGAGTATGGAAGAACTCCTCGATCTCACGGGGGGGATAGATATTCTCTCCGCCACGGATGACCATCTCCTTGATTCTTCCGACAATCCGCACGTATCCCTCTTCATCCATAATGCCAAGGTCACCGGTATGGTTCCAGCGGTCCGCATCAATCGTTGACCGGGTCGCGCTGGGATTGTTGTAGTAGCATTTCATGACCACATATCCGCGCGCACAGATCTCGCCCGGCATACCTCGCGGCACAATATGCTGCGTCTGCGGGTCCGTGATCTTAATTTCCACATGGGGGAACGCCTTGCCCACGGTTGACACCCGGCGTTCAATCGGATCGTGTGTCGTTGTCATGGTCACCCCCCCCGGCGAGGTCTCGGTCTGACCATAGACGATCACCACATCGGTCATGTTCATCTTTTCAGAGACGGCCCGCATATACTCCGTGGGACAGGGAGAACCGGCCATAATCCCGGTTCGGAGGGTATCGTACCGGTATTTGGTAAAATTCGGATGCTTGAGTTCGGCGATAAACATGGTAGGAACACCATGTAATGCCGTGCATCTCTCATCCTGCACGGCCTTTAAAACCGCCTCAGCATCAAATGCCGCAGATGGCAGAACCATGGCTGCACCATGGCTCACACAGACCAGATTCGAGAGCACCATCCCGAAACAGTGATAGAACGGTACCGGAATACAGAGACGGTCATTGCTGGTAAACGACATCCCTTCCCCCCCGATACAGTATCCGTTGTTCAGCACATTGTGATGGGTTAACACCACTCCCTTCGGGTAACCGGTCGTGCCTGATGTATACTGAATATTGATGGGATCATCAAATGAAAGGGATTCCTCGCGCTCACGCAATTCGTCAGGACTGATATTCTTCCCTTTCTCCATGATCTCGTCCCAGGTAAACATCCCGTTATAGGATATCCCCCCCCATAAAGACCACATTTCGAAGAAATGGATACGTTTCACTGGATAATTTCCCCGGCCTGCTCTCAATTGCTTCCGGACATGCCTCATAGAACATGCCGACGTAATCCGATGACTTAAACCGGCCCTGCAGAATCAGGGTATGTATCTCTGCCTGTTTGAGGGCATAGTCCAGTTCAAACGTGCGGTAGGCTGGATTGATATTGACCATCAGAGCGCCGATTTTGGCTGTAGCAAACTGAACAAGAGTCCATTCGGCATAATTCATTGCCCAGATGCCGACGCGATCGCCTTTTTTGACACCAATGGCCATCAGACTGCGGCCCAGCATCTCCACACGGGTTTTGAACTCTGCATATGTCCAACGGATATCCTGTTCAACGGAGACCAGTGCCTCATTTTCTGGATATTTGTCGACTACTGAGTCGAGCATATCTCCAATGGTCATCCCGATGAGGGGAATATCGGAGATGCCGCTGGAGTAGCTGTTCTGAGTCATTCGTACAATATCTTTTTTTATATCTACTTATGAATCGCGATCCAATCGCAATTCTTATTATACAGGGCATCGACATTAGTATGCAATTCTGTGAGGGGGGGTCGTGGCCTAGTCCGGCATGGCGACGGGCTCCAACGGTCTTTGCGTATGATGAACAATGGGTCTACTGATAACCTGATGATGACCCGTTGGAGCACTGATGCAATTAGTGCTCACGCATGTCGGAGAGACCCGTCGATCGTGAGTTCAAATCTCACGACCCCCCCACTTTTTGAGAGTGTTTTTATTAGCCTACATCAAATAGATACTGGCTTAGGAGACACTCATGTATCTAATAGGAGAATCACTCGAGGGCGAAGGCACTGAACTTGCCCATATCGATCTTATGATCGGAGATAAAAACGGACCAATCGGCTCAGCATTTGCAAATGGGCTGTCCCAGCTATCTGCAGGCCATACACCTCTGCTTGCAGTCGTCCGCCCCAATCTGCTGACAAAACCAGCGACACTCATCATACCAAAAGTAACCCTGAAAAAGGGATCACAGGTTAATGCAATTTTTGGCGCGGTGCAGGCCGCGGTTGCCAAGGCTATTGCTGACAGCGTTGAAGAAGGCGTCTTTGATGACGTTGACATTGAAGATACCGTAATCCTTGCCAGTGTCTATTTACACCCGGATGCAGCGGACTACAATCGGATTTACCGCTACAACTACGGCGCAACAAAGCAGGCCATTGAGCGCGCATTTGCACAGTTCCCCAGCAAAGAAGTGCTCATGAAAGAAAAAAGACCGCGCAGGACATGCAGTTATGGGATTCAAAGTGCAGCGCCTCTGGAACCCGCCATACCTGCAGGTGGCCATGGACCTTGTCGACATGAAATCCGTCGAACGCGTGCTGACCCAGGTTCCGGCAAACGACCACGTGCTTATTGAAGCAGGCACACCGCTCATCAAGCAGTTTGGCCTCAATGTCATCTCAGAGATCCGCAAGATTCGCCCGGACTCATTCATCATTGCCGACCTCAAGACTCTTGACACCGGCAACCTTGAAGCACGCATGGCAGCAAACGCATCCGCTGACGCAGTGGTTGTCTCCGGCCTTGCACCGGTCTCGACCATTGAGAAGTTCATCCTTGAAGCAAAGAAGACCGGTATCTACTCGGTCATCGATATGCTCAATGTTGAGGATCCCGTCGCACTCGTCAAAGAACTGGCATCACGTGGCGCAGCCCCCCCAGTATTGTCGAGCTGCACCGCGCAATCGATGAAGAAGGCAGTGAATACAACTGGGGCAACATCGGCGCAATCAAGGAAGCTGCCGGTGGAAACCTCCTCGTTGCAACCGCAGGCGGCGTCAGGCAGCATGTGGTGAAGACCGCACTGAAATCCGGTGCCGACATCCTTGTTGTGGGCCGTGCAATCACCGCAAGCAAGAATATTAAAAACGCAGCCGAACAGTTCCTTGAGGAACTCGACAGCACAGAGATCGATCAGTTCAGAATCATGACCGATTTCTAAACCAAATATTTTTAAA
>NZ_BBBG01000036.1 GCF_001315945.1 Methanogenium cariaci JCM 10550
ACGCCGGAAAAAAGATTAGTGCTGGTGTTCCGCGTGGCTGCCGTTCTTTTCTTCCCACGCCTTGAGCCCGCGCTGTCTGCGACAGTCATTGATCGCCGCGTGAATCGCCTCTTCTGCCAGCACCGAACAGTGCAGTTTCTGGGGGCGGCAGACCCTCCAGTGCATCTGCGACCGCCTTATTGGAGAGCTCCCAGGCCTCTGCAAGCGTCTTGCCCTTGATCATCTCGGTGGCCATGCTCGACGACGCCACCGCCGCCCCGCACCCAAAGGTCTGGAACCGCACATCGGTGATCACGTCATCCTCCACCTTCAGGTATATCTTCATAATATCCCCGCACTGCGCATTGCCGACCTCGCCAATGCCGTTTGCATTCTCAATCGCACCCTGATTTCTCGGGTGCTCAAAGTGGTCCATCACCTTCTCGTTATACATCTCTTCATTCCTCCTATGACTGACTCCTCAGCTCCGGCGGTGTTAAAGGCGACATGTCCCGCAGGCGCTGCACAGTCTCTTTCACCACAGCAATCACATAGTCCACATCCTCCTCGGTTGTCTCCTCACCAAGGGTCAGGCGCAGCGAACCGTGCACCACATCATGCGGCAGCCCGCAGGCGATGAGCACGTGGGACGGGTCCAGCGATTTGGAACTGCAGGCACTCCCGGTCGACGCGGCAATCCCCTTGCGGTTGAGTAAGAGCAGAATGGATTCCCCCCTCGATAAACTCAAAGACCACGTTCACATTGTTCGGCAGACGCCTCTTTGGGTGGCCGTTCAGGTAGGCATGGGGGGGAATGGCAAGCATACCCGCTGTCAGCCGGTCACGCAATGCCGTAACCCGTTCGGCGTTCTCTGTCATATCTGCAACCGCAAGAGAGAGCGCCAGCCCCCCATACCGACGATACCCGGCACATTCTCGGTGCCCGCACGCCGTCCCCCCCGCTCCTGTGCACCGCCGTGCATCAGCGGGTCGAGGCGCACCCCCCCGGCCCGATATACAGGGCGCCCGTCCCCCCCTTCGGGCCGTGGAACTTGTGGCCGGACAGCGACAGCAGATCGATATGCATCGCATGCACGTCAATCGGTATATGCCCCCCCGCCGCCTGCACCGCATCGGTGTGGAAGAGCACGCCATGCTTCTGGGCAATGGCACCAATCGCTGCGATGGGCTGGACGGTGCCGATCTCATTGTTTGCCATCATCACACTGATAAGAATCGTCTCGGGGGGGTAATGGCTGCCTCAACATCCGCGGGGGGTCGACCATACCATATTGGTCCACCGCAAGATACGTCACCGAAAAACCCTGTTTTTCGAGCCACGCACAGGTATGGGTGATCGCATGGTGCTCGATAACGGATGTGATGATGTGTTTCCCCCCCTTCGCTTTCTTTGCAAAGGCCACTCCCTTTAATGCCCAGTTGTCCGACTCCGTCCCGCCGCTCGTGAAGTAGATCTCCTTTGGTGCTGCGCCGATGGCGGCCGCCACCTGTTCACGAGCCTTTTCCACAGCCGTTCGTGACGCCTTTGCCAGATCATAAAGAGAGGAAGGATTGCCAAAATGTCCCGTCATATAGGGGGGGAGCATCGCCTCTGCCACCTCCGGCCGGGTCGCCGTCGTTGCCGCATGGTCCATGTAGACCTGTCGCTTATCGATATTCATATCGTATTTCCTTTTGGGCCAAATGTGCAGACGGAATTTTTCACTGAGGCACAATAAACATATGCCCCCCTCCTCCCGCCTGCAAAACGCTTCAGTCAGAGAGTTCGTAGAGGGTCGTCCGCCTTCGCAGCGTCCGGCCGAGGTCATCGGTGATCCGTTTCATGTCAGCCGGGTCGAGATAGTCGGCTGCCGACGCACCGGCCTCCATTGAGACCTCATCGGTGAACATCGTCCCGCCCAGATCATCGCCACCAGCCATGAGACCCAGCGAGGCCATACGGTCACCGGTCTTGCCCCCCATGAGATCTGAATATGAGGGATGTTGTCGAAGAAAAGCCGGGAGACCGCAAAGACCAGCAGGTCCTCCCGCCCGATAGAACCACCGGTGACAAGTCCTGCCTGGTGCAGCGGCGTATTCTCATGGATGAACGGCAGAGGGATGAACTCCGTAAACCCGCCGGTCTCGTCCTGTATATCCCGGATGACCCCCCCGAGGTGTTCGGCCCGGTCGTCCGCGGTATCAAGTGAGCCGTACATCATGGTCGCCGTGGACTTCAGTCCCATACCGTGAGCCTCTTTGATGATCCTTACCCACTCGGCGGTGGGAGTCTTGTTCGGGCAGATCCGACTGCGCACCGCGTCCACCAGGATCTCGGCCCCCCCGGTGCCCTGCATCGTCCCGAGACCCGCAGCCCGGGCCATATCAATCACCTCCGCCGTCGTGATCCCGCTCTTTGTTGCCGCCCAGGTCACCTCGTCCGGACTCATCGTATGGATGTCAGCCTCCGGCAGAATTTCATGGGCAATCCCGATCATCTCGGCATAGCGTTCCGCACTAAAGGCCGGGTTCACCCCGGAAAGAAAACAGAGTTCGGTGACCTCGCGTGCCTTTGCGAGAGCAACCTGTGCCCGGATACCTGCATCCCCCCCACGTCGTAGGCGTCCGGCGCCCCCCCGGAGGTCTCCCGAACGCACAGAACCGACAGAGATTCCGGCAGATATTTGATATGTGAATATTCTGATTGCGCACATAGGTGACCACATCACCCACGGTCTGTTCACGGATGATATCTGCTGCCCGGGCAATATCCCATGCATCAGACCCGCGTGCCTTCAGAAGCCCTGCTGCCTCAGCAGGCGTGAGCCGGTGCCCTTCGAGGACATCTTCCAGGAGCTCTTTCATATGGATCATTTCCCTTGATGTGGTCTGAACGCAGAGCTACAAAAGAGTTGTGAATGGCCCCCCCGAAATCAGGGCCAGGATACCAGGATTTAGCGTTTTTTGCTATTCTTTTTTGCGGGATGTGGTGCATTTGCCACCTTTTTGCCCCCCCCTCCGGCGTTCGCCTCGCGTCTCCGGGAATACCACTCCCAGACAATAAGGAAGACGATGACAACCGCGGCGAACTCGACAATATGCAACGGCAGATACCCGACCAGCGGAATGGCAAAGAGCGCCTTGCCGACGATCCACTCCTTTCTTACCGGCTGAATGGCACCGATGCCCGCAATGTAGGCATCCTGATCGATGGCCGGGTTATTGTCCCCCCTTGGTGATATAGCCGGGATTGGTGGTATTGTCATACCAGGCCACCGCCCGATGGATGATTGGATGCACCGACGTGTCGCCATTGGGCTTGTAGATGATCACATCCCCCCCATATACCTGGTTGCCCTGCCGGTCGGGGGTGCGTGGCAAACCTCGCATACCCGTTCTGTTGCCCCCCTCCTCCCAGGAAGTCAGGGGGGGACCATACCGATCTGCTGCCGCGACAAAGACAAGATCCCCCCACATTCATATTCGGATCATGCTCCCGGACTCCACCGCAACGACGGCAGGCCAGGTGCCGGAGAATAAAAAGAGGAGGAGTGCGACCCCGCCAACGACCCCCCAGTATCCAGAGGATATCGCGAACCATGCCCGTTTTCGGGTCTTCGCTCTTCAAAAATTGCTGCACCCGGGAAACCACCCCAGGCTCCGGCGTTGTTCCTTCATAATACAGTACATACTCCTCAGAACATATGAAAGCTGGGGGGCAAACCCAGCCGCTTCGTATGGGTATTTACCACCTGAACCCCAACCTGTTCGTATGCAGCGTCCCCCCAGGAGATCGTGCTCGGGTTTCTGAACCGCGGGTTGCAGGTCCACCCCCCGATGTGGTCTCCTATCTCACCGAACAGGAAGACCTCTCGCTCATCCCGGTGATCGCCGATGCGGTGCCCCCCGCATGTGAGCGTCGTCACGACCGAACATATCCCCGGATTTACCCGGGTACGGGACGGGACGCGATTTCTCACCGAAGCACCCGTTGACGTGATACGCGGTGCAGGCTCATACGAGAATAACGGAGTAGACTTCACTGACTTTATCCACTATTTCCGGGACCGCTACAACCAGCTCTCGACAATACTGCGGACCCACAAGATCTATGCCGGTGCCATGCCCATCGGCGGGATTGCCCGGAACAGCCGCTACTACAATATGGATATCGTCCTCATCGGCATGGTGATGGATGTCAGGAATACCAAGAACGGGCACCGGATGGCAATGCTGGAAGACCCGACCGGCATGATCAACGTCCTCTTCAATAAGAGCCATGAACACTTCGCAGAGGCGGAACGTCTCATCCCGGACGAGGTCATTGCGGTCACCGGCCAGCTCTCCAGTGACGGCAGCCTTTTCTTTGCAAACTCTCTCGCACGCCCTGATATCCCCCCCGTGAACCATGCCCCCCTTCCTGAGTGAAACACCGGGAAAAGCGGCCTTCATATCCGATGTGCATGTCGGCTCGGACACCTTCCTCGAAGAGGCATGGGAGGAGTTCACCGCATGGATGCACGAGCAGCCGGATATCGGCTACCTTATCATCGCAGGAGATGTGGTGGACGGCATCGGCATCTATCCCGACCAGGATAAGGAACTCACCATACCGAATATCTACGGCCAGTATGAGGCATTCGCTGAAATGCTCAGGAAACTCCCATCCCATCTCCAGATCGTGGTCTCACCCGGTAACCACGACGCGGTGCGGGGCGCCGAACCCCCCAGCCCATCCTGCCCTCAAAGTTCTGCCAGCACCTCCCGGAAAATGTCGTTCTGGTGGAGAATCCGGCGGTCGTGAAAATACAGGGAGTATCGGTGCTGATGTACCATGGCCGGTCCTTTGACGACATGATCGGCCTGATCCCCGGTGCCTCCTATACCCGGCCGGACGAGGTGATGGTGGAAATGCTCAAACGCCGTCACATCACCTGCACATACGGAGAACGCACCCCCCCATATACGCCTCCCGTGAAGACCGGCTCGTCATCGACCCGATTCCGGAGATCTTCCATACCGGCCACGTACACATATCGGGGGGGATCACAAAATATCGCGGGGGGTGCTTGCCATCAATGCCGGTACCTGGCAGTCACAGACTGCATTCCAGAAACAGATGAACCTTCAGCCGACACCGGCCCGTGCCATCATCGTCGATCTTCAGACTCTGGAACCGGAAGTGATTGACTTCCAGAAATAACACCGCACAAAAAGTCAGACCGGACTCCCGCCCCGCCGGATATGGTGTCGGGGGGGATCACCAGCCGAAAGACCGCCCCCCGTCCCACAGGTCCCGCACTCGGTGATGGATATCCCTGTTATTCCCAGCATCTCACGGGAGAGAAAGAGCCCGAGGCCGGTATTCGTCCCGTATCCCCCCCGTTCAAAGATCCGCTCTTTTAATTCCCGGGGGTACACCGCTGCCATCGTCAGAGATGGTGAGCACACACCCTTCCTCTGTCTCTGCAAGGGCAATCGTCACCCGGTTTGCCCCCCCGCCGGCATGGCGCTGCACATTCTCCAGCAGGTTATAGGCCACCTTCTCAAACATCGGATCGGCAAAGACCTCAATTTCCCCCCGCAGGCAAGGTTGACTGACACCCCGGCCCCATGAAGCAGGGTTTCTACATTGCGCACCACGGTGGCAAGATTCTGCCACCGGGGGGGCGGCTCCATACCGAGAGCATCGTAGTCGCTGGTAAACGATATCAGCCGTCCGACGGTGCGGGCCGCGGCATTCGCCATATCCCAATAATGATCAGCCTGCTCCTGAGTCAGCGGTGCCAGCCCGGTATCGCCCCGTACCAGTTCGTCGCACATCAGGATCACCGAGACCTGGTTCAGGATATCATGCCGGGTGACAGACGAGAGCAGGACAATCTTCTTTTTTGCCTCAGCAAGGGCATCAAGCATCTCATGCTCCGGGGGGTGACATCCATATGCAGACCCGCCACCCGCTCCGGGCTGCCTGCGGCATCATACACGGCGACGCGGCAGACAGACCTGACCCAGATCCACCTGCCGTCCCGGTGGCGCATACGAAACTCTGTCCGGGCAGAGGAGGTGGTTCCGCTATCAATACGTGCGAGGTATGCCGCCACCCCCCCGTCCGGTCCACCGGGTGAATCCGGTTCATGAATATCTCATCAAACGATGTGCCCAGCTCCCCCCTGCCTCATACCCGATAATATGCGCCCAGCCGCTGTCAACCGACAACGCCCTTTCTTTTACAAGGCTATCCCAGAAGCCGATACCGACACCCTCCTCTGCCACCCGGATATACTCCAGTGCCCGGTGCAGTCGAATAGATTCTGCGACATGGCCGACCGGGACCGCATCTGTTGCAACAGCAGCGTGAACCCCCCCTGAACGGCGCCCGAAAAAGAGATCGGAGACTGGTTTTCCAAAACGGATGAGGCACCCCGGAAATATCCCGTTGAAGCTCGGTTTACCGAACAGAGTCTCCCGTCATCATTGATAATATTCATCGGAACCGCATCATTCTGAAATGATGCTGATAATCCAGCATATGTTTCCCCATGTATACACCCCCCCGTGTGCCCCCCCGCCAGCACCATACTGGAGCGACTGATTTTTCATAAAAAGCAGATTACATCAGCCACAGGACATCACGCCAGCACCCGATAACCCCCCCCGGGTCAGGTCTGGTGAATTGTAGATAGGAGCCTGAATAGATATATCTTTCATCGGCGCCAGACCAAAGTCCCGGAGAGATACATCTTCCGAAATACAGATGAAAGGGCCATCTCTGTGCGCGGATTTTTACGCAGCTTTCGGTTCGAGTGACTCATCGCCTTTCGGCAGGTCTTTCTCTTCAGATCGGTGATAATACTGTTTTTTCTGGTATATACCAGCATATACGGCAATAATCGCGAATACCACGCATACCAGAATGCCGTATTCAGAGACATCGAGACCGGGATATGCACGGTGGTGCCTGATGCATGAATCGTCCCCCCACCGCATCACCAACCACAACAGGCAGGGAGACAGCAATCCCGTTCTCCCGGAGAGTGTATTCGATTCCAAACCCGCTGATAACGATGGAGATGAGAAAGAGTGCCACCAGCCAGAGCGGTTTATTGGCCGCCATCCCGACCAGCCGGTCTGACTGCTGCCGGTAGTGGCGACTACAACGGAGCACCGACCCGACGAAAAGCAGGGCGCCAAAAAAGACAATCGTGATGATCACCGCCGTATTCACCGCAGCAATCAGCGGTGAGAAGAACTCTTTTCCAAACCCGTACATGCCCAGCATGAACGGGGGGAGACATCAAGGGCAAAGGCACCATCTCCAAACCGCACCGACCACCAGTAACCAAGAAACGGGAGCGCGATCAGACAGATGCCTGCAACGAGACCGGGGGGGATATTGCAGTCTGCCACCGTCCACTCCTTCCCGGTATCGGTCATGCTTCCACCTCCCACGTCCGGGGGCACCTCGGTTGTTATACGGATACCCAGTATCTCAATTTCAAAAGAGAGTATCCCTTCGGCACGACCTGCATTCAGGGCAAAAAGAGCATCCGGCGTGGCAGCACCGGTCAGTTCAACCGTGACATACTCCCCGGGAGGGACGGTCACCGGTGCTGCAAGAGAGGCGGTAAATCCCCCCATCTTCACCGGGAATCCGGTAATTAAGGTGTTGCACACTCACCGGATACGCGGTCGGGTTCTCCACACTTCCTTTCAGGGTGACCGTGCCTGCAGCAGTGTCAGTCTCCACCGCCGTACCGGTTATCAGTGGCCGATCTGCCTGTATCAGGCATTAATGGTCTCTTCCATCGGCCCGGCAGGGTTTTCCGGCAGGGCCGCCCTGTTCACATCAAATCCAGCATTGTAAAGAGCAATCACAAGGGCCAGAACAAGAATCAGCAACGGCAGAGCCATCATTACCGTGTTGATCCGGGAATCCTCCATGCCCCCTTCCTGGAGAGCAATCCTGATAAACCTGTCTCCGGCAAAAAAGGAGGGTTGACCCGGAAGGAAATAGGGAATAACCTGTTTTTGATCAGCGCATCAGTGGCATCCGGCGGGCCATCGCATATCCACAGATTACCTGAACAGAATCAGAAAACCGGGCGCTGATCAGAGGATTCCCGGTATCCAGATACAGGGTCGGGGGGGTGCGCGAGAGTTTGGCCTCGGTTGCAATGATAATGAAATGCTCCGGCCCGATACGTTCAACCACCGCAGGGGGGGAAAACTGCTGGGTTCCCCCCTGCCCAGCACAAATCCCTGTGCCCCGATGGGTGAGACAACCGCCTGCACCCTCGGGTAGTGGTCTAAAAGCTGGAGGATCCCCCCCTCTTCATTGAGGTCACGGGCGACGACATCTCCGTCAAAGACGGCGTCAATACCCAGCAGGGTGCTCTCTTCCCCCCCAGTGCCCGGATGACAGCGGCGGTGGTGCTCCCGGCGCCAATCAGATAGAGGGTGTCCCTTCGCATGATATCAGCGATGAACCGTCCGATCTCCGCCTGTGCCCGGCTCTCATGCCGTACGTCCGTCGCCCATTTGCACGAAGGCAGATATCCGGTGAGGGCGGGTGAACGGGCAATACCGGTGAGCGTCACCGCAAGTCGGCCCTCCCG
>NZ_BBBG01000037.1 GCF_001315945.1 Methanogenium cariaci JCM 10550
CAAACCCCCCCCGACACCACCCGCCGCCCCCCCTTTCACGACGCGTTGTTCTTCTCTATTACCTCTGAACGCCACTCTTCTCTTGTGCACCGCATTTCGTGCACAGGAGATGATCTCCATGAACGAGATCAACGAGAACAAAAAGAACAAAGAAATCAAGACAGAAATCAAGACTGAAATCGAAACAAAAACCGGGACAGGAATCAAAAGAGCTACCGAAAGAACAACCGAACCAAAACCAAAAAACGGCAGCCCCATAAAGAAACCATGTACCACCATCGTTCTGTCAGGAACCGCCAGTGAACAGTCAGCGGCTGAACCTATAAACACTACGGTCGCCATGACCGGTGCTGTCGGTAATACCGATGCTGTTGGTAATGCCGGTGCGGGCGGCGGCGGAAACCCGAACCACGATGGAAAACAAATCCCCGGCGGTGAGTCTCAGTGACACAACAGTGGCCGAGGAGGTCTGCGGGATTACCCTGAAGAAACGGGAGCATCATTTCTCTTTCGATCATGAACTCTACCGGGAATGGATAGAGAAATCCGATGTCTGGCTTGATGATCCAAACGATACCAAAGAGGATCATTCCGGTCCTGATGATTACAGCATTGCAGCCGGTTTGCAGCACGGAACTGCAAATGATGAGGCGTCAGAAAAAGCCTGTTCTGATGGTTGTTCTTCAAAAGTTGTACAATATAGAGATATATGTACAGATACTAAGGGAACTTTACAGCAGGTTGGGGGGGGAACATTCACTCCTCCGGATCAGTATGGGGATACAGACCCCCCCTCTTTCTCTGTTCCGGGAATTGCTGCAAACAAAGACAGGTCCCTGAACCCACGACGCGATTGTCATCGAATGACAAAAAACCGGATATATGCAGACATAGCAAGATCCACGAAACGGATAAAACGTACGCAAAACTGCAAAGCAACCGGATGCCCGGACACACCCTCCCTCTCCCCCCCAACATCCTCGACCACCGAACATTCCGGCGGTCATCGGTCTCCCTGGGACGCTGCACGCTCTGCGACAACGGACCTGCGGTGTATCACTCGGACACCCAGCGGGCAAGTGTCTGCGAATCCTGTTATGTCCGGCTCGTCCGGGAGGCGAACCAAGAGAAAGGGGGGGTGCGGTAACACGGGAGGAGAAGATAACCTGATTTCAGGGTGCCACATACCGAAGGGGGGGCAACCGCAGGAATACCATCCTGTATGCACAAAAAAAGAGGAAACCAGTCTCACATCAGTATGCAACCGCAGGCATCAGCCGACACATTCAGGAGACAGTTCTGTGTGGCAGACGCCCAGTATCCTGTACCCGGCGTGAGGGTGGCGGTCGACACATATGTACCCGATGCCGGACGGTATGCATAGAGAGAATTCTGAACCGAGCCTGCCGGAACGGTTTCGGGGGGGCTGGTGAATGATGTATTCCCACAGACCGCACCGATCATATTCCACCCGGAACAGAGATTTGCCTCGTAACAGTTCATATAACTCCCGTTCACCGTGAGTGTGCAGGCCCCCCCGGTGGCAGACACCCAGTAGCCGACACCGGGTTCAAGAGCATCGAGATCGACTTGGGCATAGGTTCGTCCCAGAGGATCATACCCATACACGGTGTCCATCATTCCGGCAGGCTTTGTCAGGACCGGGCCCGTGACAGGAACAGAGATCATGTTCCATCCGGCGGAAAGGGGGATATCATAGGACAAAACAGGCGGCAGAGGAGTTACCATCCTCGCATACTTCAGGTTACCGTTTGTCTTATCAAAATAACTGATGTGAGGAGCACCCGTTGAGTCAAGGGCGAGCGAAGTATATTTCCCCCCCACATTATCCACACTGTCAACGGCGGTGATCTCCCAGGCAGTGCCGTTCCATGACGTATACTTCAGGTCACCCTTTGTATAATCATAATAACTGATGTGAGGGGGCGCCCGTTGTGTCAAGGGCAAGCGAGGTATAGGATCCCACATACTCTTCACTGTCAACGGTGGTATTTTCCCAAACATCACCGTTCCAGAACGCATACTTCAGGTCACCCTTTGTAAAATCATAATAACTGATATGAGGGTGCCCCGAGGAGTCAAGGGCGAGCGAGGTATATTGCCCCCACATTACCGTCACTGTCAACGGTGGTGGTCGTCCACCCGGTGCCATTTCGGAACGCATACTTCAGCGCAGTGTTCGTATAATCACAATAACTGATGTGAGGGAATCCCTTCAAGTCAAGGGCGAGTGAGGAAACGATCCCCCCCACATCACCGTCACTGTCAACGACGGTGGTCGTCCACCCGGTGCCATTCAAAAACGCATACTTCAGGTCGTGGTTCGTATTATCAAAATAACTGATGTGGGGGGGATACCCTGAAGAGTCAAGGGCGAGCGAGGTGTAGTAGTACATTTCACTATCACTGTCAACGATGGTGGTCGTCCACCCGGTGCCGTTCCATGACGCATACTTCAGGTAGAGGTCCGATTCATCACAATAACTGATGTGAGGAAACCCCCCTCCGGGTCAAGGGCAAGTGAGGAATAGTGTCCCGCATCTCCCTCGTTGTCAACGACCTCAATCCCCCCCCATGTCTCCGCACCCGCCGGTGCCGCCAGCAGCAGCACAATTGCCACCACCCCCCCTGCAATATCCAGATAATAGTGTTTCATATCCATTCCTGTTCACCTGCCAAACGTCACTCCAACACCCGTGGAGCACATTCTTCCACTCAGAGCATCCGACGGCACCCGGATTTTATTATTTAACTCCAAACAGATAATTAATATAGATAAATGGAGATTAAAAGCGTTTGCACCCATTATTCATGCATCAAATTCAGGGATGCCGTCACTGGTCTGCGAGGTTTCGTATGCACAAAAAAAGAGGAAAAAAATGAGGAGAAGATGCCGGGCCAGGCATCAGTATCCAATAAAAAAGGATCAGGCCGACACATTCAGGAGACAGTTCTGTGTGGCAGACGCCCAGTATCCTGCACCCGAGGTAAGATTTGTGGTTGACACATACCTACCCGATGCCGGACTATATCCATACACATAATTCTGAACAGAGTCTGCCGGATTGGTCTGAGGGTCGGAAAACGATGTGTTCCCGCAGACCGCACCGATCATATTCCACCCGGAACAGAGATTTGTCTGGTAACAGTCCACATCTGTCCCGTTCACCGTGAGCGTGCAGGCCCCGGTGGCAGACACCCAGTAGCCGACACCGGGTGCAAGTGCGGAGAGGTTGACTTCGGCATAGGTCAAATTCACGGGATCATATCCATACACGGTGTCCATCATTTGCTGTGGCTTTGTCACGACCGCGTCTGTGACCGGCACTGAAACCATGTTCCACCCGGCGGAAAGGAGAATATCATACGAAACACCAGACGGGGGGGAGACAGTAATATATCCGGTTTCTGTCCGGGTATTCGAGCCATCCGGATTTGTTACTGTCAGGGTGACATTATATTCACCGGGCGTCTGGTAGGTGTGGGCGGGATTCTCCTCAATGGACCCGTCCCCCCCATCGCCAAACGACCATACCCATGCAGTCGGCTCTCCGGTCGACGTATCATTGAATACGACGGTCAGGGGGGGTGCAGTTCCACTCGTCGGTGAACCGATGAATTCGGGGACAGGAGCAGTCCACGTCCTCGCATACTTCAGGTTACCCTCCGTATTCCCCCCCGCATAACTGATGTGGGGGGCATCAAAAGAGTCCAGGGCAAGCGAGGAATCATACCCCATCACACTGTCACTGTCAACGATGATTGTAGCCCACTTTGTGCCATCCCATGACGCATACTTCAGATCGCGGTTTGCATAATCACAATAACTGATATGAGGGAAACCCTCCGAGTCAAGGGCGAGCGAGGCGACATACCCCGCATTATCATCTCTTTCAACGGTGGCAGTCTCCCACCCGGTGCCGTTCCATGATGTATACTTCAGGGCACCGTTCGAATAATCATAATAACTGATGTGGGGGGGAGCCTCTCCGGGTCGAGGGCGAGCGAGGTGCCGTACCCCCCCACATCACCGTCATTGTCAACGGTGGCAGTCTCCCACCCGGTGCCGTTCCATGACGCATACTTCAGGTCGTGTTTTGTATTATCTATATAACTGATGTGAGGGAACCCGTCCGAGTCAAGGGCAAGCGAGGGAGCACCTCCCAGATTATCATCACTGTCAACGGTTGCAGTCTCCCAGACAGTGCCGTTTCGGAACGCATACTTCAGGGCAGTGTTCGTAGTATCACAATAACTAATGTGAGGGAATCCCTCCAGGTCAAGGGCGAGTGAGGAAATGATCCCCCCCACATTATCGTCACTGTCAACGGTGGCAGTCTCCCACCCGGTGCCATTCAAAAACGCATACTTCAGGTCTTTCTTCGTATTATCATAATAACTGATGTGGGGATACCCTGAAGAGTCAAAGGCGAGCGAGGTGTAGAATCCCACATCACCTCCGCTGTCAACGACGGCGGTCGTCCACCCGGTGCCGTTCCATGACGCATACCTCAGGTAACAGTCCGATTCATCATTATAACTGATGTGAGGAAAACCCTCCGTGTCAAGGGCAAGCGAGGAATACTGTCCCGTCTTATTCCCATTGTCAACGACCTCAGTCCCCCCCCATGTCTCCGCACCCGCCGGTGCCACCAGCAGCAGCACAATTGCCACCACCCCCCCTGCAATACCCAGATAATAGTGTTTCATATCCATTCCTGTTCACCTGCCAAACGTCACTCCAACACCGTGGAGCACATTCTTCCACTCAGAGCATCCGGAGGCACCCGGATTTTATTATTTCACTCCAAACAGATAATTAATATAGAGAAATGGAGATGAAAAGCGTTTGCACCCATTATTCATGCACCACATTCAGGGATGCCGTCGCAGGAATGCGGGGTTTCGTATGCACAAAAAAAGAGGAAAAAAATGAGGAGAAGATGCCGGGCCAGGCATCAGTATCCAATAAAAAAAGGATCAGGCCGACACATTCAGAAGACAGGACTGTGAGGCAGACGCCCAATATCCTGCACCCGGCGTGAGGGTGGTGGTTGACACATATGTACCCGATGCCGGACTATAGGCATACACATAATTCTGAACCGAGTCTGCCGGAACAGTCTCGGGGGGGTTGGTGAACGATGTGTTCCCGCAGACCGCACCGATCATATTCCACCCGGAACAGAGATTTGCCTCGTAACAGTCCATATAACTCCCGTTCACCGTGAGTGTGCAGGCCCCCCCGGTGGCAGACACCCAATATCCCCCCCTGCCGGGTTCAAGTGCGGAGAGGTTGGCTTTGGCATAGCTCCGTCCCACGGGATCATACCCATACACGGTGTCCATCATCCCGGCAGGCTGTGTCACGACCGCGTCTGTGACCGGCACCGAGATCATGTTCCATCCGGCGGAAAGGGGGATGTCATATAAAGAAAATGGAGGCAGGGATATGGTGACACATCCGGTTTTTGTCAGGTAATCCGAGCCATCCGGATTTGTTACCTTCAGGGTAACATTATAGGTGCCGGGTTTCTGGTAGGTGTGGGTTGGGTTCTGAAGGGATGAGTCATCCCCATCATCAAATAACCATGACCATGCAGTCGGATCTCCGGTCGACATATCATTGAATACGACGGTCAGGGGGGGTGCAGATCCACTCGCAGGTGAACAGGTGAATTCGGCGACAGGAGCAGTCCATATCCTCGCATACTTCAGGTTACCGTTCGCAGCATCATAATACCCAATGTGGGGGGGTGTCCCTGATGAGTCAAGGGCGAGCGACGTATATTTCCCCACATCACCGTCACGGTCAACGGTGGTGGTCATCCAGCTGGTGCCGTCCCCTGACATCCCTGACACATACTTCAGGTTACCGTTCGTAGCATCATAATAACTAATGTGGGGAAAACCTTCGAGTCAAGGGCGAGCGACGTGTATTCCCCCCCACATCACCAGACTGGTCCACGGTGATAGTCTTCCAGACAGTGCCGTTCCATGACGCATACTTCAGGGCAGTGTTAAAACTATCATAATAACTGATGTGGGGTACCCGGAAGCGTCAAAGGCGAGCGAAGTGTATCTCCCGACATCACCAGACCTGTCCACGGTGGAAGTCTCCCAGACCGTGCCGTTCCATGACGTATACTTCAGTTCGTGGTTCGTAGCATCATAATGACTGATGTGGGGGGCGCCCGTTGGGTCAAAGGCAAGCGAAGTATAGTGTCCCACACCATCTTCACTGTCAACGGTGTTGGTTGCCCAGGCAGTGCCGTTCCATGACGCATACTTCAGGTTGGCGTTCATAAATCAAAATAACTGATGTGGGGGAAAACCCTTCGAGTCAAGGGCAAGCGAGGCATAGTATCCCGCAATGTCATTTTCAACAGGTTCGGTCACCCAGGCAGTGCCGTCCCGTGACGCATACTTCAGGTTGGAGTGCGTATGATAATAGCCGATGTGGGGGGGAAACCCCTTTGAGTCAAGGGCAATCGAGGAGTAGTCCCACACACCACCACTGTCAACGGTGATATTTTCCCAGGCAGCGCGTCCCATGACGCATACTTCAGTTTACCGTTCACATAATCATTATAATTATCATAATAACTGATGTGAGGGTGCCCCGAGGAGTCAAGGGCGAGCGACGTATATTTCCCCACATCACCTCCACTGTCAACGACCGTAGTTCCCCCCCATGTCTCAGCACCCGCCGGTGCCGCCAGCACCAGCGCAATTGCCACCAACCCTGCAATACCCAGATAATAGTGTTTCATATCCATCTCTTTTCACCTCTCAAACGTCACTTGAACACCGGGGAGCACATTTTTTTATTCAGAGCATCCGACGGCACCCGGATTTCATTATTTCACTCCAAACAGACAGTTAATATAGAGAAATGAAAACGAAAAGCGTTTGCACGTATCATATTCCAAAACGGGAGAAAAAGTAGATATTAATACGCGATTCAATCGCTTTCGATCCTGCACGCTCCTGTTTTTCAGCAAAGGTCGGCCGAACCACTATACCATTATGCAGAGGAAACCACCGGACACTGCACGCTCTGCGGCGTTGGCCCTGCCATCCATCACCCGGCTCGTCCGGGAAGAGAACCGGGAGAAAAGGGTGGGGGGGTCTATTCCGTCGCCTCACACACGGCCCGCATTGTTGCGGCGTCATACCGCAGCCGGACCTTGCGGGTATTGCCGCGGTTCCGGGGGGGCCGGTAGAGATCAATCAGTCCGAGGTTCCGGAACAGTCTGAGGCGTTCAAAGAAGAGGGTATAACACATCGGCACCTGTTGGTCCACGGCCCGGAAGAGTTCGCGGGAGATCAGGTTCCCGCCCCGGCTCTGGTGCAGGGCGGCGATCCGACCCAGCATCAGCCGTTCGTCCTCGTTGAGCGTTCCGACGACAGACACAAGGTGCAGGTCGGTGATCCGCTGCACGGCGGTGGCAACATCGGTTCCGGTCACGGTTGTGCGTCCGTCGGTTTCGGCCAGGGTCACTGCTTCCCGGAGCAGACGGATACCCTCCCGCAGGTTTGTGCCCTTCGCGGTCTCTGCCACGATGCCGTCCAATACCCCCCCCGGCGAGATGACATTCGGGTAGAGGCCCGCAAAGACCTGCTCACCTATATCGAGAAAAAACAGAGCGAGCAGAACGCGACAACAGCGATGATAAAAACGGTTCAGAACATCAGCCAAAGACAGGCAGACATTCTCAGACAGATGATGGAACACCGCGAGCAGTATTTCACCATCAGAGAGATTTCGGAGACCCACGGCGTCGTCTACCAGACGGCCAGAACCGACCTCCTCGGCCTCGCCGGGAAAGGCTACATCAGAAAGGAAAAACGCGGCCGGGAGTTCATGTTCATCTTCAATGAAGACGGTGATGCCGGGAACCGGACCGAAAAACCTGGCAGATGAGCGTCCGGATGGTGTGCAGAGTCTTTCTTACGGCTCTGTTTCATTGACGACGCTCATCAAAAAAGAAGTCGGGGGGGTATCCGGCCCTCATCTCCGCCGGAAGACGTTCCCCCCCGGCAATGGCCAGGAACGCAAGCACGACCAGTACGCCCGTCACCGGGAAATTTGCCCCCCGCAGCCGTGGCGGTCGGGGGGGTCGGGGGGGTCGAAAGGGTGGGGGGAGGCGTGGTCAG
>NZ_BBBG01000038.1 GCF_001315945.1 Methanogenium cariaci JCM 10550
AAAAAATCAGCATCTGTGAGGTTTATCATTGAAACGTCGCCAACCACTATCTCACTGGCAGGTATACACCCTTGAAAATAGATGTCTGGTGTTTCCAGTGGTGAATATAAGGGAAACTGGCTTTGTAAACCTCCACATTTGCCTGAATAAATGACAATAACATCTTCGTAATACGGGGAGTATTCATTGTTATCGGTCATAGCCATAGCTGGCGCGACAAGAATTACAATCAACACAAGAAGGGTGGCCACCCGGTGTATCATTGTAGTATTTGTTGACGGGATAAGTCAATAACTATATGGCACAATCATCTACACGATGGGTGCTCCCTGATCTCCCCCTGTTTCAACTGTTCCCGGTCTTCCACTTCAGAAATGTCAGAATATAATGTCTGTCGCACACAGATCACCCATTTGCCAACGTGTTCATGACTGTGCGACAATAGCTATAGTATATTGTGACCAAATTTCATGTGTCTCCATATTTGGAGATATCACAGAGACAGTGAATATGATTACATTCGACCACCTCTCAAAAGAATACAACGGTGTCTATGCCGTCAATGATCTCAATTTAGAGATTCCGGGTGGTGAGATATTCGGCCTTTTAGGACCAAACGGTGCTGGCAAAAGTACCACCATTCTGATGCTGACAGGCCTTATCGAACCCACCGCAGGAAGATGCCTGATAGATGGCGTTGAAGTTGCAAAAAACCCGATAGAAGTCAAGCACCGCATCGGCTACATGCCTGAAGATGTTGGATTCTACACCAATCTCTCGGCCAGCGAAAATCTCGACTTTTTTGCCCGTTTGTATGGCCTTGATACCTCCGCAAGAAAATCACGCATCGATGAACTGTTGTCGCTGGTGAATCTTGACGGAGTGGAAAAACTGGTTGGCGGGTACTCCAAAGGGATGCGCCAGCGCCTTGGAATTGCAAAGGCACTCCTCAACGACCCGGCCGTCATCATACTTGACGAACCGACGGCAAACCTTGATCCGCAGGGCGTTGCAGACTACCGCAGAATTATAAAACAGATGGCGGCAGACGGAAAGACGGTTCTTGTTTCATCCCATATTCTTTCAGAAGTGAGTCTGGTGTGCACCTCCATCGGGGGGGTTTTATCTCAGGGGGGGAAACTGGTAGCACAAGGCACATGGAAGGATCTGACACGGGTGCTTGAAGGGGAACAGGTAAAGATTCTGGTGGAGACACGCAGTTCCATGCCGGAATTCAGCCATCCGGATCTCGTATCGGCGGAATATTCCAACGAACATCACGAAGCGGTGATCACTGCACGCTCTGACATCCGGGATGATATCGCAGACGCCCTCCGGAAAGCAGACGTGATGATACGCCAGCTTACTCTTGACCGTTCGACACTTGAACAGGCTGTCCTCTCATATTACAACACCGGGGATGAACAACAATGAAATCAAACGGACTGCCGGTGATCGCACAAAAGGAGCTCCGCGATCACTTCAAAAGCAAAAAATTCCTGCTGATCTTCGGCATATTTTTGATCATCACAATCATTGGCATGGTCAGCGGTGTAGCAGAGTATAACAAAAATCTACAGCAGTATAATGACCGCCAGTCTGTCGCAGATGACGACGAATACAATATGGGGGGGTTCGGATGGGGGGGCAAACCTTCCATCATGACTATCTACCTGGGAGTCAGTGGACTGATCATAACTCTCGGAGCGATTCTGGGTATTGCCATGGGATTTGATCTGATATCGAAAGAAAAAGAGACCAAATCGTTAAAGATACTGTTGTCCCATCCAATCTATCGCGACGAAGTCATCAACGGGAAGGCGCTTGGCGGCCTTATGGCGCTTGCCATTGCACTTGGCATTACGTTTATTGTCACCTTTGCCATTCTTCTGATCTCAGGAATCGTGCCTGAAGGCGATGAACTATCAAAGATCCTGGTATATGGCGGAGCGGCATTCCTGATGATACTCTCGTATTTCGCTCTGTCACTCTTCATGTCCACCGTAGCAAATGACAGTGGCAAGGCCCTTGTCTATACGCTGGTCATCTTCGTCGCCCTTATGAGCCTGCCGATGCTGGTAAACGGCCGGTAATGAACATGATCATTGGTGAACCACCGGAATACCCTGAGCAGGCGTTTGCATCATCAAACTCCGCGTATAGCATCATGGAAGTATCATCTTCGGTAAGTTCCGACGGTGAAGTAGTATATGAGGAACCTGAGCCCGATCCCGTATGGGAAGAATACCGGAAGAAATCTGATGAATACTGGCAAAAACGACAATCGGTATCAGATATTATCTCATTGATCTCACCGACGATGAATCTGCAGACACTCTCATACAAACTGCTGATACCGGATTATAGTAAGATGATGTCCATGTCCTTCAGTCCCGTAGGGGGGGACGACGGCTCTGAGATGCCGGAAACGGATGTATTTGCAGATATTTTCAAGAACATCATCGCGCTGTTTGCATTCCCGGCAGCCTTCCTTGGTCTTGCCTATGTGCGGTTCATGCGGATGGATGTCAGATAGGAGATAAAAATGAAACAGATTAACTATTCAATCCTCATTATCATTTTCCTGCTCTTTGCAATCCTCCCGCTGCCGGTAGCAGCTGAAGAAGCAGCCGAAGGGAGTTCTGATGGCCGAGACATTCAGATCCAGTGCTCTTTTCCGGGCATTGTACTTGAAGCAGGGGAGAGCACGGAATTCGCACTCGCACTGACAAACAACGGTGACGCATTGCCAAAGAAATTATGGGTCGAGACCTTTGGTGAATCAACAGACTGGGAGTATCAGTTCCTGAATGGCGAAACGGAGATCACTCGTATCTCAATTCCAAAGGGTTCAAGCCAGAACATTAAGTTCATCGTAAAAACGTCCTCTGACACTCCTGTTGGTGAATACTATGTAAAAGTCCACATCGGAAACGGCTACTGCTGGTTATACATAGAGATCTCAGATACGCATGCAGGGGGGGAACGCGGGATACTAAAACTTACCACCGTCAATGAACTGGGTGAAGCCATCAAAGGTGCGACGGTCACCGTCAAACAGGGAAAAGATCCAGAACCGGTCATGATCATTAAAACCTCCAATGATGGTAAGATCAGGAGCGAGCTGCCTCATGGTGAATACATCCTCCATATCGATAAGGAAGGGTATCACAGTGCACTCCCGGTGGAAGTCAAGGTCAGTTCAGGTCTTGAAACCGATGCCGGGGGGGATATCATGCTCGAAAAGATGAACAATGCAGTCGAAATATCCTATAAGACGCTTTCAATAACCACATCCATCGGCAAAAATCCGGTATTTGAGATGAAACTGAAAAATATCGGAAGAGCCGACAGTACATTCACCCTTCATTCCACCGGTCTGCCTGAAAACTGGTATACACGGTTTAAGGAGGCAAAAGATTCGGCAGAAAGTCTGTCTGAGATCTTTATGTATGCCGGAGAGGAAAAAACATTATATCTCGAAGTGATTCCTTCATACGGAGAGGAGACGGGGGATTATCATTTCACCTCTGTCGTGACCTCACCAACCGGTGACGATTATGATCAGGAACTTGGGGTTACTCTTCGCGGGGAGTATATCCTGAAGGTATACACTGATCAATATCGCTATGAGCTGGGCAAAGGCGATAAGGTCAGCTTTGATGTCAGACTGAAAAACACCGGGAGTGCGGGTTCACTGACAAACATCAGACCGGAGATCTCTGCACCTGAAGGCTGGAAGGCCACGATATCACCAAAGACCATTGCCAGCCTGGAACCCGGCGAGAGCAATACGATATCCGTCACTCTCATCCCGCCGTCAAATATCGCTGCAAGTGAATACAAGATCAGCCTGAAGGTTAAATCGGATCAGGTTGAAACAAGCGATGATTTCCGGATGGTTGTCAAGGAAAGTTCAGTTGTGACCATACTCGGACTGCTCCTGCTTGTGGGAGTCGCGGGTGGTGTCTGGTACGCGTTCAGGAAACATCAGCGACGCTAAAGTCCGGATAACACTTCACTCACCAAATATCCTTTTTTTGACGTTTTTTTCGGATTTTGTTTCGAAAATGTAGTGAATTCATGTTTAAAAAATGGATTTTTTATTTTACAATCAGAACCGGGCATTTTGCATGATAGGTAACTTTCTGACTGACACTTCCCAGAAATACCCCCCCTTTCAGGTACCAAGACCGCGACTGCCGATGACAATCAGATCAGCTTTTTCCTTTTCAGCTATTCCGATTATTTCAGCTGCGGGATCCCCCCCTATTGCGACTTTTAACGTATATGCCAGACCTCCCTGTTCAAAAATATCCAGCGTATTTTTTATATCAGATTTTGCATCCTCTTCAAGGAGGGAATGCACATCAAAATTCGCCTGTACCATTCGTGATTGTGAAGGCGGGGTATTTATGATATATACCAGAATTACGTGCGAGGATAACTCCCGGGCAAAATCTGCCGCTTTATCAGCCGCACGTTGTGCATTTTCAGATCCGTCAGTTGCAAGTAGAATTTTTTCATACATGATACTATTACTCCGGTACAATCCCTGTCGAAAATGCCAATGGTGACTTGCTTAAATCCACAAAGTATCCCGCTTCATGGCACTCCACGAATTCGCGATAGTTTCTCATTTATCCTGCATAAAGAAACACCGTTCAGCTATATTGACTTCCGAAATCACTCTCTGATGTGTCATCAAAATGCATGAGTTGATGCTTTATGCATGTTTATTTCCCAAAGCAATCAGGGTTATTGATCCTTTTCGGCAATCTGTGTTGGATATTCAAAACTATCCTGAATATTTTGTCAGGTGCAGGTGAGGTATTTTCAGTAAATGATACTTGCCACGGAAATAAAAATGATTTTCTGCGGAATGATTAACAATGCAGATAGCGATTATTATTGACATAATTAAACTGCCGCACAAGGAGATATTTTAAAAACGTTAAGCCGTTTGTCAGCATTAAAACCGGTTTTGAGTGAAATATTTTTTTCAAATTAAAAAATTAATATCCGGTAAAATCCTGAAAAATTCGTAAATAATCAATATTCAAATGAAATGGGGGGGACATAGTTCTTGAACGCGCAAACAATAAAAGATGAATGGCTTTCAAATATAAGGGGTGACGTACTTGCCGGAATTACCGTCGCACTTGCGCTGATTCCTGAAGCAATTGCCTTTTCAATCATTGCCGGTGTTGATCCAATGGTTGGTCTGTATGCCTCATTCTGTATTGCAGTCGTAATATCTGTTGCCGGCGGAAGACCGGGCATGATCTCGGCTGCGACAGGTTCGATGGCACTGGTCATGGTTGTTCTGGTGCGGGATTTCGGGCTTGAATATCTCCTTGCAGCAACCGTTCTGACAGGAATGATACAATTCTGTCTTGGTCTTTTGAAAGTGGGACGTTTTTATATCATTTATACCGTATTCAGTCGTGCTTGGCTTTGTAAACTCCCTTGCAATTCTGATATTCCTCGCCCAGATCCCGTTTATCATTGGTGCCTCACTCCCGGTTTATCTCATGACCGCAGCAACAATTGGAATTATCTATATTTTTCCCCGTTTTACCCGGGCAGTCCCGGCACCTCTTATTGCCATTATTGTTATGACGGCAGTTGCAATCGGGACGGGGGGGTTACATGTTTTGACCGTAGGAGATTTAGGCACAATCACCAAAGCACTCCCCCTGTTTCATCTTCCGATGGTGCCGTTAAGCATTGAAACGCTGCTTGTTATTCTTCCGTATTCGGTAACGCTTGTTATCGTAGGGCTTCTTGAATCGCTTCTTACGGCATCCATTATTGATGAAATGACCGACACGAAAAGTAATAAAACCGGGAAGTGAAGGGGGGGCAGGGCATTGCAAACTTCATTACCGGTTTTTTCGGAGGTATGGCCGGTTGTGCAATGATTGGCCAGTCCGTCATTAATGTGACGTCAGGAGGAAGAGGAAGGCTTTCTTCCATGACGGCAGGGCTGTTCCTGATATTTTTGATCATTGTTCTTGGAGATCTTGTGGCACAAATTCCGATGGCGGCACTTGTTGGTGTCATGATCATGGTTGCAATCGGGACATTTGAATGGCAGTCTGTAAAGGACATTGCCAAAATTCCAAAGAGCGATGCATTTGTCATGCTTACGACAATTGCCATTGTTGTCTATACCCATGACCTGGCAAAGGGTGTGTTAACCGGTGTTGTGCTTGCCGCCCTTGCCATGGCATGGAAAATGTCTGTTATTTCCATCTCTGGCAGGGAGAGGGAAGACGGTGTGAAAATTTATACCGTGAAAGGACAGTTGTTCTTCGGGACAATGGCAGCATTCATTGACCTGTTTGATTATACCGGTGATCCCGATAGCATTGAGATAGACTTTCAACATTCCCATATCTGGGATCAGTCTGCAGTTGAGGCAATTGCCCGGGTAATCGACAAATATCAGCAGGAAGAAAAGTCGGTTTATGTCACGGGTCTTGATATTGAAAGCCAAAAGACGCTCGACAAGGGATTTTCCTGAAACAGTTTGAAGATACAAATTCCTTCCCTTTCCCCCCTCATAATAAATTGCCAAATACAATATTTTCCCGCCAAAATGATCGTTCATTTCGGTAAATGCTACATTCGGGAGGGAGATATTCAAATGACGTCCCCGTCATGAAAAGACAGATGCGATACCGGTGAAAATATTTTTAAGCTTATGAGCAGTACGCATCGTGGCGATAGCAAAACCCGCTAAAAAATGATTTCTGTCGTTTTAGTAATCCATTATCAATTAATTCCATGTTCTGGAGATTTAAGAAATATACTGTGGATTTTTGCCGACATTCGTGCATTTTATTTCCTGACAAAAAACTGCACATCAAATCCTTTAATTATTAATACCAAGTGTAAATTAATATAGAGATTAATTTCAAACATTTGGGTGTTTGGTACTATAGTCTGGAGATGTTATGGCAGACATATGCGTAAAAAAATATTTTGAAGGTGAGGATGGATACCTTATTCCTGCCGAATATAAAATATACCTCGAATCCGCAAAAGAAGACGATTTGACCGGTCTTTTGGGAAAATGCAGGGCCCTTTCTGTTGATGCCAAAAATGGCATTCTTGACGTGAAAATCCCTAAAGACCCTAGTCTTATCCATACTGTTGCAAATGAGATTGAGCAGATGTTTGGGTGGTCCAGAGATCTTGATGAAAAATATAACCAATCTTCCGGGGGGGGGATTCCTGAATCTGAAGATACTTTCCGAATTAATGAAGATAAAAATAATTTAGCAGAACATCCATCGGAAGTATCTGCAGTTTCTTCCGCGTTATTTTCCGGGGAGGCAATAACTGAAGAACTATCCGGCGCGGGAAGAATTCATGCTGGTATCAAATCTGCGTCAGACATGGTGGAAGAAGATGAGAAAGAAGAGGATGCTTTTTCAGAAGAAGATTATCTCGTTCTGGAAGAATCAGACTTCCTGGATACCGATCATGAAGGCCTGATTAAATCACACGAAGATGTGGATGAACATGAAAACAGATGTCATCAGGAATCCCTCGTGAATGAAATTACAACGGAAATATCTGTTGAATCTGACATTCAGGAAACAAACGATCGGGATTTGACTTTCATCTCTGATAATAAATGTGTACATGATACCGGGTCTGAAGAATTTGCTTCTGCTGATATTCCTCTCCCGATCTTTCTGCCTTGGATGCTTCGCTTGAGGATGAGCTTTCTGCTTTTGATGACGAATTGGATGTATTGGAATCTTCTTTCGAAGATGCTGAATCTA
>NZ_BBBG01000039.1 GCF_001315945.1 Methanogenium cariaci JCM 10550
TCACCCCGCAACAGAGACTTCTACCTTTCAACCGGGGGAGACCCAGTGTCTTAACCTGAGCGCAACCTACACTCCGCCCAGCCCGCCCAGCCCCCCCGGCGGCAGTGGTGGCGGAGGCAGTGGCGGCAGCTTCTATCAGGAGCCTGCAGCCCCCCTCTGCCAGCGTTGCAGGAGAGGCCAAGCTCGCCACCTCATCCACCGGCAGTCTGCTCGGCTCGGTGACAGTACATTCTGTGGATAAGAAGGCCTCCCTCTACCTTCCGAAAGGTACCGGAGTCCTTGACTCCGCGGGCAACCCCCTCCCCGCGATTCACATCGGAGAGGTCACTACGTTACCCGCGGTCCCCCGGCGGATTCACCTTTGAAGGCTACTCCTGCGAGTGCAAACCTGCGGGAGCCACGTTCAGCCCGGCCATCACCATCAGCTTCAGCATCCCCGATGATGAATGGGTGGAAGGCAAAGCCTACACCATCAAATGCTACAACGCTGCCACCGGCCTCTGGGAAACCCTCGAGACCACGGTGAACGCGGCGACGCATACCGTGAGCGCCAAAGTCAGCCACTTCAGCTGCTTTGCCCTCTTCACCGAATCAGCAGCCGTGACCACGGCAACAAAGGCACCGGTCTCTGCGACCGTGGTGCCCACCGCCGCAGCCGCAACCATTCCCGCCGCATCAGGAGATGCCGAAGGCAGCCTTCCATGGATGACCATTCTCGTGGTCTGTATCGTGGTGGGTGTGGTGGCAGGCGGAGCCTACTACCTGAAAAAGCAGTAATCATTCCACCTTTTTTTCACCCTTTTTGAACCTCCGTATTGGGTGATCCAAGGTCAAAATGACCGTATTTTCAGCACCGTTTCCCCCCCACCGGAAAAATACGTTCATTATGCCCATTATCTGTCCAAAAAACGGTGGATTATAGACTATTGTGGGCCCCCCCATATTGATGGATATTTTGAGAGGTAGTATGGGGTATCTCTGGTTGAGATCGGACTCACGGGCTTCTGTGGGGGGGATGCGTTTTTTCCGGATGCTGGCAGAGGGGGGGTCTTTCGTGGGCTTGCTGCGTTCGGGCGGGTGTTGCCGGTGACGCCGGTTTTGTATGAATTCCGCATTTTAAAGGCAGGGCGGATACCCTGATTTTACGGAGATTCGTATGAACCAAAGATGGTGTGGCTGCGCATCTTTGATATCTGATGAATTTTTGTTTGTTTTACTGTTTGTTCTCTGATTATTCGTTTTTTATATATTCGTGGGTCTTTGTCCGTTCTTTTTGTATTATGGTCCCATTTTGCAAACCGTATTTGAAAATATGCATCTACGTGGAAATTGATAATTTATAAATGCGTACGAATATCTATCAGATTAATTTATTATTGTTTACAATATTTCAGAAAATATCAGAACCCATTTATATCCGCTTCAGAGAGACTCCCTCAGTATATCGTATACAGGATGAGACGGGATGAATGTTCTACAATCAATTACGGGAATGATATGTTCTGCAGAGTCAGGAGATTGGATATGAAAACATGGGGGGGTGTTTTCTTCTGTCTGTTGCTGCTGCTCTGTGTTGTGGTCGCACCGGTGGCCGCAGGGTCGCCGACAACCGAGGTCACTGTCAGTAAACTGGCTGCTGATGGTAGTCTCATTGCGACAAAAACGGTCGACTACCACTGGATGGAAAAAAATCTGCCATTCAGGGTGATGGAATTACGCATTACTACCACGAAGGGCCTGCGCTGGGTAATGAAGACGGGATAGTCAGATGGGATAAAAATGAGACCGGAAATATCGAAGAGAAAGACTATGGTGCCCTGAAGGCACGGATGTCAAAGACCTCTGTGAACTGGTCGGCGGGATGAGTCCTGAGGATACGGTCAAAATTATAGCCAATGACGGGATGTCCAAATATTTTGGATACCGGAATGTCTACACCCCCCCTCAGCCCCCGACAGTCCGATGGTTGTTACGTGGTGGCGGCCGGATCTGGGGGGGTATCCTCCGGGTTACAAGGAAGGCATGCGCCTGATTTTCTTTGCTGACAACTCAACCAATCCCTGGGGGGGCTGGCATGTCTTTGGAAACTGGGACATGCATGAGTGCATGGATGAGCAGTTCTGGCACTACTATGTGTCGGGAAAGGATGACTATTATCCGGCAACAACCGGATATGCGGTAAAATATGTCGACCGGGTCATTATTCAGTCTCAGGATCCGGCTCCTCTCTTTAGGGTATTTTTTGACGCAGACCAGACCTCTGGTTGTGCACCTTTTACGGTCGCTTTTACCCCCCCGGAGACATCCGCTGACGCTCCGACCGGGTGGCACTGGGACTTTGGTGACACGGTCACCTCAACCGATCAGAACCCGGTGCATGAGTACACCAAATCCGGCACCTACACGGTCACCCTGACGGTGACGAACGCGGACGGTTCGGCGTCCTGGACAAAAAAGGATTATATTACCGTGAGCGATCAGCCGATCCTGACTACAATCACCGTTCTCCCCTCTGAGGCAAGTCTTGTGAGTGGTACGACCAGACCGTTTACTGCTCTTGCAAAGGATCAGTACGGGAAGTTGATGACGGGTGTTCCGGTCACCTGGTCATGTGCCAATACATCTGTCGGAACCGTGGACGTGAACGGACTTTTCACGGCGCTGGCTGAGGGAACAACACACATTACCGCAACTTCAGGCGGTATTTCCGGACAGGCGACCGTGATGGTGGGAGAGGCCCCCCCGCCCGAACCCAAGATCATCACAGTCGATGCTGGTGGTGCGGGGGATTTCACTTTGATTCAGGAAGCAATCATTGCCGCCAATCCGGGCGACACCGTCATGGTTCGTGAGGGAACCTATACGGAGAATGTCAGGGTTGACAAGCGCCTCTCTCTTCTGTCAGAAAAAGGAGCGACCGTTGCCGCGGCTGATTCGGGCAGGAGTGCGATTGAGGTGACTGTCGGGAATGTCACGATTGACGGTTTTACGGTAACGGGCGCAACCAGTACCGGATCTGCCGGTCTCCTGGTGAATAGTGTGCAGCACTGCATCGTCAGCAATATCACATCCACACGCAATTATAACGGACTTGTTCTGGAGGCTGCCGGGGGGGATAGTGTTCTCCGTGACTGTGCTGCGGATACGAATTCCCTGAATGGTATTCTGGTGAATAACACCAGGGACTCGCTGGTCGATGGCTGTCTGGCATCCGGGAATTCACTCAATGGCATTAAGCTGTATGGGGCAGAGGATACGACACTTGAACATTGTATACTCTCGGAAAACCCTCATTATGGCATTTTGGTGGAGGAATCGTCAGGCTCAGAGATCCGGGCGTCTGAGATGACTGCCAACAGCAAGCATGGGATATATATTCTGAGTTCCTGTGGGACCTGGTTACTGAAGAATGATATCTCCGGGAATGTGGATGGTGGAATACGAACTCAGGAATCTTCGGACCTCGTGATTGAGGAAAATACTATCACAAATAATTCAGGAGCGTTTAAGGCCATATATATGGTTGGGGGAGTGAATAGCACCATCTCTAATAATACGGTCACCGGTGACTGCCAATTTTATACTCTCAGAAATTCTGTTATCTCCGGGAATTGCATGTCAGGAGGGTATCGTGGGATCTTCCTGTATGATTCCTCCAATGGCAATCTTGTTTCTGACAACAGGGTGACACAGGGTGGTATTGGCATAACGATCCAGTCCAGCAGCACAGGAAACACCATCGTCAACAATACCTGCACGGACTGCACCTCATGTGGTTTACAAACCAAGTATCAGTCAGACAGGAACCAGATATATCTGAATAATTTTGGTGAGAGTTCAGTGAACCAGGCAGGCTGGACGAGCTCTAAATCGTCGAACAACACCGCCAACACGCCGGGGGGGCCTGTTGACTATATCTACAATGGCACCCTCCATTACGGCTATCTTGGTAATTACTACTGTGACTACACCGGGACTGATGCCGATGGCGACGGGGGGGTTGGCGAGATGGTCTACAATGCCTCAGCCACAGACCATGACTACTATCCCTGGTCGCATGTCTCAGTGAATACGAAATCCTTCCGCGGGAGCAGATCGTGCATGGACCGTACATCACTAGAACAACCGGAACGGAAGCAACCATCAGCTGGAAGACCGATATACCATCGATCGGACAGGTGGACTACGCCATTGAGGCGGACTATTTCTCCCGTGCTATGGCCGGAGTGTGTCCAGCGATGAGGAGTCCCTGCTCCATCATGTGCGCCTGACCGGTCTTATGCCGGGGGGGATGACCTACCACTACCAGGTGACGGCCGGGGGGGTGAATGTGACCGGGGGGGATCACCGCTTTAGGACATTCCCCCCCGAGTCGGGTTCCTTTGATTTCATCGTCTATGGCGATTCACAGGAGCAGCTGCCGACCTTTACCCAGCTTGAGCGGCACAAACTTGTTGCCGACAGGATTGCAGAGGAGGAGACGGATATCACTTTTGTGCTCCATGTGGGCGACACCGTAGGCGACCCGGAAAATCCTGAGGAATGGAACCGGTTCTTTGCAGCCGGAGGGGGGGCGATGCTTGCGAACACGACCATCTATCCCATCACCGGTAATCATGAAGAGCGGGATGGCGGGGGTAACATATCGTGAGGCCTTTGATATGCCTCCGTGGTATTCCTTTGACTGTGGTGATGCACACTTCGCCATGCTTGATTCCAGTGATATCTCCGGTTCCCGGATGACTGAGCAGACCGCCTGGCTTACCGACGATCTTGCATCGAACACCGCCTCCTGGAAATTTACGGCCTTCCACCATCCGCCATACAGTTCCGGCACCCGTCATCCCGGCGGCTGGCTGAACTTCCGCGACCTCTGGGGGGGTCCGGTTTTCGAGGAGAACGATGTGAATGTGGTCTTCAACGGCCATGTCCACTCATACCAGCGGTATCTGGTCAATGGCATCCAGTACGTAGTGGCAGCAACCGGCGGAGGCCCGATGTACACGCTGACCGAGGAGAAGGCCACCGGCTACCAGAACAGTCTGGAGAATACCCTTGGATATACAAGGGTGCATCTGGATGCAGAGAATGAAACGGTATTGATGGAGTTCATGCCTGTTGCAGAGATTTCCGGTGACAACAAGGAGGTGCTTTCGATATATCCGAGAGGCTCGGTCTTTGAGAGGGTGGTTGTGGAACTCTCGCGTACGCCTGATCTCGTGCCGGAAGAATTTATTCTGCCAGCAGGTCTTTGCAGGGGGGGAGAACAATACGATTGGTCTGAGTGTTGCCAACCGGGGCGGTGAGGTATCCGATGCCTTTACGCTCTCACTCTCTGCGGAAGGAACGGAGATCGGAGTAACGGAGGTGGGGGGGAGCCTTGAACCCGGTGCTGCAACCGAGGTGAGCTTTGTCTGGAGACCTGCGTCTGCGAGCACGTATGAACTGACTGCCTGGTAAGCGGCGGAGGGGGGGAAGAGGATGAAGATAACAATTCCCTCGTAACGTCTGTTACCGTAATCCGGCGTGGAGGATCTGTTCCCGAGGATGATACGCTTGATCTGAAGTCCGGCTGGAACTTTGTCTCGACTCCGAAGAGGCTTGCTTCCGGCAGTGACACGGCGGCCGTCTTTGCCTCGGCGGCCACGTCCGGCCACTCTGTTCTGACCTATGACGCAGACGGCTGGAGGGCACTGGATGCAGAAGACCGGATTCAGGTGCTTGACGGTCTCTGGGTCTATTCCGGTACGGATGCATCT
>NZ_BBBG01000040.1 GCF_001315945.1 Methanogenium cariaci JCM 10550
TGTAGTCCGAGATTTTGATGGGGAACCGAAATCGCTCAGATGGGAGTGTCGGTTCTGACGTTGGCATTGGCAATGCGGAAATTTATTTAGTAACCGCTAATATCCTTTAAAAAATAAGTCGAACATAAGTGTGCTTTGATAAGCAAAACTGAAGGTTCAGTTTGCCTACTTCAAAAAATTAATTCTGGTTGATCCTGCCAGAGGTCACTGCTATCGGGGTTCGATTAAGCCATGCGAGTTGAGAGGGTTTAGACCCTCAGCGGACTGCTCAGTAACACGTGGATAACCTGCCCTAAGGTGGAGAATAACCCCCCCGGGAAACTGGGGGGGATAATACTCCATAGATTAGAGATACTGGAATGTTCTTTAATCGAAGTTGAGGCGCCTTAGGATGGATCTGCGGTCGATTAGGTTGTTGTTGGGGTAACGGCCCAACAAGCCTGTAATCGATACGGGTTGTGGGAGCAAGAGCCCGGAGATGGAATCTGAGACACGATTCCAGGCCCTACGGGGCGCAGCAGGCGCGAAAACTTTACAATGCAGGAAACTGTGATAAGGGAACCCCCCCGAGTGCCCGTATACGCGGGCTGTCCAGGTGTTTAAAACGCATCTGAAGAAAGGGCCGGGCAAGACCGGTGCCAGCCGCCGCGGTAATACCGGCGGCTCGAGTGGTGGCCACTATTATTGGGCTTAAAGCGTCCGTAGCTGGACCCTTAAGTCTCTTGGGAAATCCGCCGGCTTAACCGACGGGCGTCTAAGAGATACTGGGGGTCTAGGGACCGGGAGAGGTGAGAGGTACTCCGGGGGTAGGAGTGAAATCCTGTAATCCCCCCCGGGGGACCACCGATGGCGAAGGCATCTCACCAGAACGGCTCCGACAGTGAGGGACGAAAGCTGGGGGAGCGAACCGGATTAGATACCCGGGTAGTCCCAGCCGTAAACTATGCGCGTTAGGTGTACTGGTGACCACGAGTCACTGGGGGGGTGCCGAAGGGAAACCGTGAAACGTGCCGCCTGGGAAGTACGGTCGCAAGGCTGAAACTTAAAGGAATTGGCGGGGGGGGAGCACCACAACGGGTGGAGCCTGCGGTTTAATTGGACTCAACGCCGGAAATCTCACCGGATAAGACAGCGGAATGATAACCGGGCTGAAGACTCTGTTTGACCAGCTGAGAGGAGGTGCATGGCCGTCGTCAGTTCGTACTGTGAAGCATCCTGTTAAGTCAGGCAACGAGCGAGACCCACGCCAACAGTTGCTAGCTTGTTCTCCGGAACGAAGAGGACACTGTTGGGACCGCCTCTGCTAAAGAGGAGGAAGGAATGGGCAACGGTAGGTCAGCATGCCCCCCCGAATTATCCGGGCTACACGCGGGCTACAATGGGCAGGACAATGGGTATCGACACCGAAAGGTGAAGGCAATCTCTTAAACCTGTCCTAAGTTCGGATTGTGGGCTGTAACTCGCCCACATGAAGCTGGAATCCGTAGTAATCGCGTTTCAACATAGCGCGGTGAATGCGTCCCTGCTCCTTGCACACACCGCCCGTCAAACCATCCGAGTGAGGTCTGGATGAGCCTGTGGTTTTTGCCGCAGTCGAATCTAGGTTTCGCAAGGAGGGTTAAGTCGTAACAAGGTAGCCGTAGGGGAATCTGCGGCTGGATCACCTCCTAAAGAACTGGGTATGCGGTTACTAAATAAAACGTAAAATTGCTGATGTCGACAATCAATAGGGACGTGGCTTATAGCTCAGTTGGAAGAGCGCGGCGTTTGCAACGCCGAGGCCAGGGGGGGTTCAAATCCCCCCCTTAAGTCCATTGCCTGGTAATCAGAGACGTGTTTTTCTGAAAACCAGGCCTCCCAATGCACCCGGAGACGTGAGTCATCGGGGGGGAAGGGCCGAGAGTCTAACCGACTCTTTGAGGCTGTGTATAGGTGTGCACATAGGACGTTAAATGAGTTTTAACGGACACAATCATAAAGACAAGCTGATACAAGCCTGTCAGTGGATGGCTCGGTTCGAGTGCCGATGAAGGGCGTGCCAAGCTGCGATAAGCTCCGGGTAGGCGCAAGGAACCTATGATCCGGAGATACCCTAATGGGACCTCCTGCTTCGCAAGAAGCGATCCGTAAGGATTGGGAACCCCCCCCGAATTGAAACATCTCAGTAGGGGGGGAGGAAGAGAAATCAAACGAGATGTCGTGAGTAAAAGCGATCGAAAACGACAGAGTTCAAACCGAATCCCTTCGGGGGACATGTGGTGTTGTGAGCCTTCCGTTTACCCAAACATCATAAGCGGAAATATTTCTGGAACGGTTTGCCACAGAGGGTGATAGCCCCCCCGTACGCATACCGATGTTTGGCGAGGAAGTGTCTCGAGTAGTGCGGGTTGGAATTCTCGCATGAACCTGGGGGTCATCAACCTCCAAAACTAAATACTCCTCGAAACCGATAGCGAAATAGTAGCGTGAGCGAAAGCTGAAAAGTAACCCTGGAAAGGTGGTTAAAAGTGCCTGAAACTGATAGGTGATAGTGTGTTATGGCATAAAAGGATCTTTACGCCGAAAGAACCCGTCGCGAGGCGGTAGTATGAGGTGTATTGCCGGTGTCATAACTTACGTTTGGAAGAACGGGCCAGAGAGTTTATTCTGTTGGCGAGGTTAACCGTTAAGGGAAGCCGAAGCGAAAGCGACAAGTCCGTAGTTTCGACATGGGACGGCGTATTAATAGTGCGTGTAGTCGACAGGATAAGACCCGAAGCCCAGTGATCTATGCGTGGGCAGGCTGAAGGGTGACGAAAGTTGCGTGGAGGGCCGAAGCGGTATTGATATGCAAATCATTCGTGTGACCTGCGTATAGGGGGGGTGAAAGGCCAATCGAACTGGGCATCAGCTGGTTCCTCTCGAAACATGCCGTAGCATGACCTGGCTGGAGATAGACGGTGAGGTAGAGCACTGATTGGAGGAGTTGGGGGGGGAGAAATCCCTCACCTTCCTGTCAAACTCCGAATTCCCCGTCGTCGAAGAAGGCTGGAAGTCCGCACTACGGGGGGGTAAGCTTGTAGTGCGTAAGGGAAAGAACCCAGACTGTGGTTAATGTCCCTCAGTGTAGGTTAAGTGTCAATACTAAAAGATGTCCTAGGCCAAAGACAACTGGAAGGTGAGCTTAGAAGCAGCTACCCTTTAAAAAGTGCGTAACAGCTTACCAGTCGAGGTTTAGGGCGCTGAAAATGGACGGGGGGCTAAAACCTACCACAGATACCACAGACCACCGAAAGGTGATGGCGTAGAGAGGCGTTCTGCATGGGCGGAAGCAGGGGTGTGAGTTCCTGTGGACCGTGTAGAATTGAGAATTCTGGCACTAGTAGAAGCATAGTTAGGTGAGAATCCTAACCGCCGAAGGGGCTAGGTTTCCTCGGCAATGTTCGTCAGCCGAGGGTTAGTCGGTCCTAAGTTATACCGTAATTCGAGTATGACAAAAGGGAAACAGGTTAATATTCCTGTACCATCTGATTGTAGTCAATTTATTGACCCCCCCGACGTTTCTGGATATGCTTTGCAGGGCTGTCGCCCTGTCTAATCGTATAACCCCCCCTTGGAGAACCGTAATGGTGAGAATTGGGTGAAAGCGTGATGGAGTAATTTAGCAAATTCCTGGAACCCGTGAAAAGGGAATCAGATGTCCGTACCGAGATCTGACACAGGTGCCCCTAGCTGAGAAGGCTAAGGCGTGTCGGTTTAATTGTGTTTAGGGAATTCGGCAAAATGGCCCCCCCGTAACTTTGGAAGAAGGGGTGCCTGCCCGGAGATCGGGCAGGTCGCAGTGACCAGGGGGGCTCCGACTGTCTAATAACAACATAGCAGACTGCAACTCCGTAAGGACTCGTATAGTCTGTGATTCCTGCCCAGTGCAGGTATCTGAAAACCGGGTACAACCGGACGAAGGACCTGTAAACGGCGGGGGGGTAACTATGACCCTCTTAAGGTAGCGTAGTACCTTGTCGCTTAATTGGCGACTTGCATGAATGGATTAACGAGAGCCCTACTGTCCCAAACACAAGTCCGTTGAACATTTTATTCTGGTGCAAAGGCCAGAGACTCCAAATGGGAAGTGAAGACCCCCCCGTGGAGCTTTACTGCAGCCTGTCGTTGTGTTACGGTATTCATTGCGCAGTGTAGATGGGAGATGTCGATCCAACTCGTGGGGGGGTTGGTTAGTCAACAATGAGACACCATCCTTTGATTACTGTAACACTAACTCCTTGTGAGGACATCGGTAGGTAGGCAGTTTGGGTGGGGGGGCGCCACACCCTCGAAAAGGTATCAAGGGTGCCCCAAGGTCAACTCATGTGAGTCAGAAACTCACAGAAGAGTGTCAAGAGCAAAAGTTGGCCTGACGCGAACACGCAAAGCAAGTGTTCGCGAGAGGAAACTCGGGTCTAACGAACCAATACGCGCTTTTGATGAGTGCTATTGACGACAGAAAAGCTACCCCGGGGGGGATAATTGAGTCGTCGCCGGCAAGAGCACATATCGACCCGGCGGCTTGCTACCTCGATGTCGGTTCTTTCCATCCTGGCTGTGCAGCAGCAGCCAAGGGTGAGGTTGTTCGCCTATTAAAGGGGATCGTGAGCTGGGTTTAGACCGTCGTGAGACAGGTCGGTTACTATCTATTTGGAGTGTTAGAGGTCTGAGGGTAAGACGGAAATAGTACGAGAGGAACTTTCCGTCGTCGCCACTGGTAGATCGGTTGTCCGACAGGGCAGTGCCGAGTGGCTACGCGATAATGGATAAAAGCTGAAAGCATCTAAGCTTGAAACCAGACCTGAAAAGAGACCTCGT
>NZ_BBBG01000041.1 GCF_001315945.1 Methanogenium cariaci JCM 10550
TTAAAGAATTTTCCACATTTTTTCTCTCAGAGATGTCCCGGATGACGTACAGGACAACTAGTTTGTCCTGTAAAGAAAATACGTGGGCGCTGGCCTCTATCGGGAATGTTGTGCCGTCTTTTTTTACCTGCATTCCTTCATAAATAGAATGGTAGTTCTCTGTCGGATTTGTTTCGATTGCAGAGTGTTGACAGTGAAATTCTGAATTAAATATTTCACAAAATTCCATCTGAAAGAATTCATTCCTAGTGTAATTGAGTTTATTACAGGCAGTATCATTTACTTCAATTAATTTTCCGATGTCCTGATTGGCGGTGATCTCATAGAGAAATAATGAATCATTTGCATTATTAAACAGATTTTTAAATTTTTCTTCATTTTCTGTAAGTGCATCTTTTATCTTCTTTTCTTCAGTGAAATCTTTGATAATTAAAATCAGGCCATGTTCCCCCCCACCATCGAGGACTAATGGAACATATTTGACAAAAAAATAGTAGAGTTTACCATCATATGCATAGGTCGTTTCCTTGCTGCATACTTCCCCCGTTTTCAATTGAACGGTCAATTAAGGGTAATATTATTTCATCACTGATTACCGGGATTGCCGGATTGTTTATTTCTCTGTTGAGTATGTCATTTTCGTCGAGATTGAAGTATTTCAGGTATTTGTCATTAACCTGAATGATTCTCCTGTCCTGATTTAAAAGAACGATTAAATCAGGAGAACAATGTAGCATTGAGTTGATTGGCAATCGACGAGATAGTGTGTAGACTTTTGCATTACCGATAAGCTGCACATCAACTTTGCCTGATGCCAATAGAACCTGGAGATATTTTGCGATAGAATTTCGGTGAATGTTTGTAACATGAGAGATTTCTGTTATCGTCATTCCCTTTGACTTGAACTTTAGTATGTTCAGAATTCTATCGAGCAGTTCCTGCTCGCTGGGCATAGGTGTTGGATATACGATATAATACTTAATATTATGCATGGCGCTCCAAATCATTCAGAATTTTTCACGACATTATATCATCAATTATTTGATATATTGCATATATTGTGCATATACTCCGGTATTTTTTATAAATACGCAAATAGTTGAGTCGAACCTAGTAATATATATAATTTATCATTCACGTCGAGTGTGCCATGGGTCGCTTATTGAACCAATAACTGATTCCTGTATTTAATATGTGATACATTTTTTCAGATATGATCAGAATTTCCTGTCTGAAATGCCGGGGGGGATTATTTTGACATCTGCGAAAGTGGTCTCTGGAATATTACGGGAAATGTCTGTCCCCCCCTGGCCCACTGGATGGTTGTGCATATGTGTCAGGCACATTAGTATATATGCGGGTTTGTTAACAAGGGGCTTATATGTAAGACGGTATTCGGTAGGCCTAAAAACAGGATGCCACCAGTTTTGCATGTAATTGAGTGGAGGTATGAAAATGAAAAAAATAATTGTAGCACTGCTGGTTGTTGCGCTTTGTATGGTGGCACCGGCTGTTGCTGTGGAGTGGACAGATCTTCCCACCGACATGATGGTTCTGATCGAATATCCATACCCGCCTGGTGATGCATGTGGAACCTACTTTGACATGTACCTTGACGATGACTGGGATCAGATGCCTGAAACAGTCTATCCCGGATGGTGTGTTCAGACAGGTGTGCCATCGATCAAGAACACGCCCTATTGTGCCCACCTTTCCAGTACTCTTGGAGTCTCCGGTGAACTGAACATGGTTAACTGGATTCTGAACAACAAGGGATGTGCAACGTATGGAGAAATCCAGGCAGCAATCTGGATGGTAATGGGTCAGACAATCCCGGCACAGTATGCCGCATGGGACAATGCGATTTCGCAGGAATTAGTTGCTTTAGCAGATGATACCTATGTCCCGGGACCCAGTGATATCGGGGCCGTCCTTGTTGAACCACGCGATCGGAACGGGCAGAAGGCTGTAATTGAAGTACCGATTAAACCCTGTCCGCCACCCGTCCCTGAATTCCCAACAATGATGATTCCGGTCTTCCTTGTCGGCAGTGTACTGGTTGCAGCCAGTGTTCTGAAGAAGGAGTAAGGCAGGATTAATCTCATTATTTTTTCAAAAAATTGTATCATTACGTCAATTTCTTTAAATTTCACTGTTTGAATTATGATCTGCTGGCATCTGGTAGATTATCAGAAGACTATTACTTTAACTCCATTTCAGGGTATTTCAACAAGCCATGTCTGCCTGTGTATTTCGGGTAAAATGTGATGGCCAATAGATATCAATGAAATGATCACAGAAGTGTGAATTTACGACCTGTGTTGTCTTCGATTTAACGGTCTTTTTTTGAAAAAGTTTGACATCATAATGGAATAAATTGATTCGTAGAATTTCTCTTTCAGGAGGATACTCCCCAGGCGATACATTCCAAATCGAAAGAAATATTTTTGTTGGAAAAACGGATGGAGTCAGCGTACTCTGTGTTACCATTCGGAAATAAACCTCCTTATTGATGAAAATGCAGGCCATGGTATCCATGAGTGGATGCCTGAATTATCTGAAAACGGTACCTTTTTTCTTTCAATTAGAATGCTGACCATAAGTGCCGGGCGTTTCATTTTATAGTCAAAATGATACCTCTGTCCAAGGGCTGGATGAGAATTCAAATATGGGTTCTGTGTTCCGGGCTGATACTGAAGTTGTGACTGCCTGTATACACAATGGATCAGCACGGCCCTGAATATCATAATCGATGAGGTGAAAAATGGGTGTGAAACGAAACCTGCAGATCATTGTCTTTTTCCTGGCCGTTGTGTGCGTGCTGGCGGTTTCAGCATGTGCAGGCCAGGAATATTCAATAACCGACATCTGTTCTCCGGATGTCTCCCTGTATGGCTGGAGTGCATCTGGATTGTATTCGGGACCGGCAGTTCCCTTTGAGGGCGACTATACACAGTCATCTCTCCCAAATCCTGTCCCCGAATTCCCGACGCTTGCTGTGCCGGCGGGGGGGCTGTTGGTTGGCATGATATACATTCTATTCATCCTGAAAAATAAAGGGAGAAAAAATCCTTAAACTCAGCAAAAAGAAGACCAAATATCTGTTCAGGGGGGGAATTTACCCCCAAATTTGTCATATAAAAAATTTTCACATACATTTGCTCTTATTTTTTCAAAAAACCGGCAGAAGGCCCACGACTTTAGTCATGGAAGTATGTCGGCATAAACAATAGTTCCCTCCACAACCTATGTGCCTGCAGGAAATAACCCAACACATCCCCATCATTGACGGATTCAATGACAAATAGCTCCTTTCCTTCGGCCACCGGTGCATAGTTGCCGGTGCCTGTGATTCCCTTCATATTGCAGATCTGACAGATACATAGCAATACAAAAAAATCTCTCATCATAATCTCTTTCATCCCCGGGACATAAAAGCAATGCAACTCAACGGACTTGGATTTATTACGATCGTATTCATCTCTTTTTGGACTTCTTCGACGACATCACTGATGAACATCTCCTCAGTGAATTGACGTGCCTGCAGTGTATGGAATAACTGGTTAAATCTTCGATTAGCTCTCTCAGATATGCAGATTCATACAGGAATGCTGAAAGTACGGAGGAAGATTGTAATGCAACGGATAATACCAAAAATTGTGGAAAAAAAGTATCACTGGTGTTTAATCAGTGATAAAATTCCTACGCACGCAATCAGACTGATAACCACTATCACCGGAGGTACAACTAGTGGAAATTCTGGCACTGGTGGGGGGGGTGTTGGAGTTGGTGTGGGTGTGGGTGTGGGTGTGGGTGTAGGCGTTGGAGTTGGAGTTGGTGTAGGTGTAGGTGTAGGTGTAGGTGTAGGTGTAGGTGTAGGTGTAGGTGTAGGTGTAGGTGTAGTGTGA
>NZ_BBBG01000042.1 GCF_001315945.1 Methanogenium cariaci JCM 10550
GTCTCAGGGGGGTATTATTTATCCGCAAGCTCAGCGCGTATCTGTTTGGGAAGCCGGGCACTCATCACCAGTCCGAGGATTGTCAGGATAGCATCCCACAGAATCCAATGAGGATTGCAACGAGAAATCCTGTTGTTGCATCGGAAACCATGCCCCCCCCTCTGGGGGGGGAAGAATACATAGGACAGGGTCTCATACATGGGAACGAGAAGGAGGAGGCTGATGAATGCGGCAACCACCAGGGGGGGTAATCTCATCAGCTTTCTGAACTCCGGTGTCATCGCGGCGAAGAACAGGAGTGAGGTCGGGACGATGAGATAATACATCATTCCTCTGAGTCTTGCGGGGGGGTCATTCCGTCCGCGACCAGGGTGAATAATCCCGGGGTGGCAAGGAGATATGTCTCGGTGATGATGATCAGGATGAGAAGCAGGGGGGGGTAGAGCAGTCCGATCCACCACAGGTGACTTTTTTCTCTCAGGTAGTCCAGAAACAGCAATGCGCCCAGAGAGGCGATGGCTGCAAGTGCAATCGAGATGTACGAGCCGCCAATGATGGTAAAGACGAGGGGGGTAGCCCAGCATCGCCATCACCGGCGAGTATATGGTTAATGTTGAGAGCAGATTCGTTTTCATCAGAGTTTCCTTCTGATGATTCCTGAACGGTCACGAATATGTGTATTATGATGAGATGATGCTGTTTTCTCTCTGAACATCAGCTGCTACCCCCCCTGATGATCCGGTATGTTTGGGCAAGGATATCTGTTTCGATATCATTCGAAAATATATTTGCTCGTTTATTTCGCCGGAATGGAGTTGTTGGAGGCCGTGTTCCGGTGCATACGTGCGGTCTTTTCCGCATGGTTGCCGGGGTGAAAACTCTTCTTACGTCTGAAAACGAATAGTATGATCACGTTTGGTGAATACGCATGGATTCTCAGAAAATAGCAGACGAACTGGCGGCGGTGCGCTCCTGCCACCCGCTGGTACACCACATCACGAATACGGTAACTATGAATGACTGCGCCAATATCACGCTCTGCGCCGGGGGGGGCGCCTGTGATGGCGGCGGCACCGGAGGAGGCAGGTGAGATGGCAGGAATGGCGGGTGCCGTCGTGCTCAATATCGGGACGCTCTCTCTGGCCCAGGTGGATGCGATGCTCATCGCTGGGAAGGCGGCGAATGCCCGTGGTATCCCGGTCATTCTTGACCCGGTAGGGGCGGGTGCGACGGCGATGCGAACGGAGGCATGTGAACGCCTGCTCGCAGAACTTGATATTGCCATTCTGAAGGGCAATGCCGGTGAGATCGGAGTGCTTGCCGGTGCTGGTGGCGAGGTCCGGGGCGTGGACTCGGCGGGCCTTTCGGGTGACCCGGCCGCGGTGGCCGCCGCCTGTGCCCGGAAGTACGGCACGGTTGTGGTGATGACGGGTTCTGAGGACTATATATCGGATGGTGAACGGACGCTTGTGGTCGGAAACGGCAATCCCCCTGATGGGCCGTCTTTCGGGAACGGGTTGTATGACCGCATCGGTGGTGGCTACCTTTGCAGCCGCAGGTGACGATCTGGTGGAATCGTGTGCGGCTGCCTGTGCTGCCTTCAGCCGGGCGGGGGGGAACGAGCGGCCGCCCAGTCTCGCGGGCCTTACTCGTTCCGGACGGCACTCTTTGACGAGATGGCGAACCTTACCCAGGAGGATCTTGCGGGCCATGCCGATGTGAAAGACGTGGGTGCAGTCTGAACAGATATATGAAAAATATCTGAACTGAAATATTAGACTCGGAGCTGATACCTATGGCTGAACACAGAAATATATCCCAACCGGCAGACTGGTTGGAACAGATCCGCATCCCGGCACTCTATGTGGTCACCGATACGCTGATCGGTCAGGGCCGGTCCCATGCAGAGATCGCCGCTGCTGCTGTGGCGGGGCGGGGGGCGGGGATCATTCAGTTGCGGGACAAGCAGCTGGCATCGGCGGCCCTGCTCCGTGAGGCGGTTGCCGTCCGTGAGGCGATGGCCGAGTATGACGCCCTCTTTGTGGTGAACGATTCCCTTGATGTTGCTTTGGCATCGGGTGCGGACGGGGGGGTGCATCTGGGCCAGAGCGACGGTTCGGTTTCGGCGGCACGGGCCGCGGCGGAGGCGGCGATCACCGCTGTCCCGGATGGTTCAAAGAGATTTATTATCGGTGTCTCGGTGGGATCGGTGGCGGAGGCCTGCCGGGCGGTGGAGGAGGGTGCGGATTATGTCGCCCTCGGCCCAGTCTTTTCCACGAACTCGAAGCCGGATGCCGGGGGGGCGGCCCGCGGGCTTGTGCTGTTGCAGGAGATCCGTGATGCCCTCCCCCCCGCCGTGCCGCTCGTTGCGATCGGCGGCATTGGCCCTGCGAATGTGCAGGACGTATTCCGGGCCGGTGCCGATTCGGCGGCGGTCATATCTGCGGTGGTGGCAGAGGATGATGTGACGGCCGCGGCGAGGGGGGGATGCGGGGGGGCTGATTGAAGGAGTGACGCAGGGTCGGTGAAGGAACGGGAGTAGGGATCATCTCTTTGTGATCGTTCCCGCTGGCTTTTTGGTTGGTGATCTGTTGCAATGAGGAGCGGGGGACCTATCAATAACAATTTCAATAACAATTTCAATAACAATTATCTGCACGAAAATGAATGGTTGAACAGGAATGACTGAATGAGCATGATCATTTCCCGATGATCCCGGAATGCAGTATCGGGATGTTCGTTTGTAGCTGGATGTGATGAACCCGGCAGGCCGAGTTTCCCACAGGCGTGGGGATGAACCCGTTCCCATTACCGTTGTTCCTATCATCGGTGCAGGTTCCCCCCACACCCGTGGGGGGGACGCATCCTGCTTTTCCATTCTCCGGTGAAGAGAGCGAACGCTGTACTGCGCAGGCTATTATTCCGACCCCCCCTGTTTTCTTTCACTCCGCACGCTTTTTCATTATATACCCGGCCTTCCTCTCTTCACCTGTGCACCGCATCTCGTGCACAGGAGATGGTCTCCATGAGCGGGATCAAAAAAACTGAAATGACAGACAAAACAAAAGCATGCGCCCGCAGTGGTTCGAAGAGATCCGCTGGTGAATGCCCGGTGGCAAAATCCCCCCACTCCGTGACCCGTCCATTCTGCCGGAACACCGGAAAAAGGCCGCTGCTATCCTCGAATCCGGAGATCCGTTCGCCTTTTTACTCGACGTATTCCACCGTGACCATGTCGGCGACCATGCTGTCGCTGCATGCCTGCTCCTCTCGGCGGTCTCATCGTCCGTGGAGAACGCCCGGGGCCTGCACGTTGCCATATCCGGCACATCCGGCACGGGCAGAACCCATGCCTGCAACGCCATGCTCCATCTGCTTCCGGCTGCACACCGGATGGAGGGTCCGGTCTCAAAAAATTCCCTCGAGTTCTCCGGGGATATGCAGCCGGGTACGGTGCTGCTCTTCGACGGCACCACCTTCCCGGACGATATGCGGTTGCTCCTGAAGTCTGCCACCGACAACTTCCGGGAACCCGCCGAGCTCCGCAAGCTCAGCCGCAACCGGCAGTTGAAAATCCTCACCACCCCCCCGGAACGCTGTGTCTGGTGGCTTTCCCGAATGAAGACCGACGGCACCGACCCGATCATGAACCGGCTGCTCATTGTCCCGGTGGATGAATCCGGTGAACAGGGTCAGGCCGTCTTTGACCATCTGAAAGCAGCGGATGCAGCCCTGATGAGTGCCGGTGTTGACCCGGACGTGTTTGTCTGCCGGGCAATCGGGGAATGCCTCAGGCTCAGGCTCCCTTGGGTGATAATTCCCTTCGCCCGCCGTATCCATTTCCCCCCCTTCTCCTCCAACCGGCGCAACCTGCCGATGTTCCTTGATCTCATCAAGTGCCACGCCGCCCTCAACTTCCTCCAG
>NZ_BBBG01000043.1 GCF_001315945.1 Methanogenium cariaci JCM 10550
CCCCTCTTCAGAGTATTTTTTGACGCAGACCAGACCTCTGGCTGTGCCCCGTTTACGGTTGCGTTTACCCCGGAGACATCCACTGACGCTCCGACCGGGTGGCACTGGGACTTTGGTGACACGGTCACCTCAACCGATCAGAACCCGGTGCATGAGTACACCAAATCCGGCACCTACACGGTCACCCTGACGGTGACGAACGCGGAAGGTTCGGCGTCCTGGACAAAAAAGGATTATATTACTGTGACCAATCAGCCGATCCTGACCACAATCACGGTTCTGCCCTCTGAGGCAAGCCTCGTGAGTGGTACGACCCGGCAGTTTACTGCTCTTGCAAAGGATCAGTATGGGAAGTTGATGGCGGGTGTTCCGGTCACCTGGTCATGTGCCGATACGTCTGTCGGAACCGTGGACGTGAACGGACTTTTCACGGCGCTGGCTGAGGGAACGACTGAAATTTCCGCAACGTCAGGCGGGATATCCGGACAGGCGACCGTGACGGTGGGAGAGGCCCCCCCGCCCGAACCCAAGACTATCTTTGTCGATGCCGGTGGTGCGGGGGATTTCACTTTGATTCAGGAGGCAATCATTGCCGCCAATCCGGGTGACACCGTCATGGTTCGTGAGGGAACCTATACCGAGAATGTCAGGGTTGGCAAGCGTCTCTCTCTTCTGTCAGAAGAGGGAGCGACCGTTGCCGCGGCTGATTCGGGCAGGAGTGCGATTGAGGTGACTGTTGGGAATGTTGTTGTAGACGGTTTTACCGTGACCGGAGCAACCAGTACCGGATCTGCCGGTCTTCTGGTGAATGGGGTGCAACACTGCATCGTCAGCAATATCACATCCACCCGCAATTATATCGGACTTGTTCTGGAGGCTGCCGGGGGGGATAGTGTTCTCCGTGACTGTGCTGCGGATATGAATTCCCTGAATGGTATTCTGGTGAATAACACCAGGGACTCGCTAGTTGATGGCTGTCTCTCATCCGGGAATTCACTCAATGGCATTAAGCTGTGCGGGGGGGCAGAGGATACGACACTTGTGCATTGCACGGCTTCGGATAACACCCAATACAACATTTTTGTGGAAGAATCGTCAGGCTCAGAGATCCGGGCGTCTGAGACGAATGACTGCAAGAAGTACGGAATGTATATCTTCGGTTCTTCCGGGACCACGATAGTGGACTGTGATATTTCCGGGAATGAATATGGCGGAATACAAACGAGAGGTTCTTCTGACTTCAGGATTGAGGGAAACACCATCGTCGATCCCCCCCCAAAAATGGCCGGAAGAGGATCTTACGCCATATTCATACTCGGAGGATTGAATAGCACCATCTCGAATAACACGGTTACTGGTGACTGCCAGTGTTATACTCTCAAAAACTCTGTTATCTCTGGGAATTGTATATCCGGAATGGATCATGGGATTTTCCTGTATGATTCCTCCAATGGCAACCTTGTTTCTGACAACTGGGTGACACAGAGCAAGGTTGGTATAAAAATTCAGTCCAGCACGGAAAACACCGTTGTCAACAACACCTGCCTCCAGTGCACGTCGTGTGGGTTACAGACTGGTTGGGCAAACAAAAACTCCATCTACCTGAACCACCTGGGGGGGACGCACCGGCAAATCAGGCAGGCTGGACAAGCTATAAATCGTCGAACAACACCGCCAACACGCCGGGGGGGCCGGTTGACTATATCTACAATGGCACCCTCCATTACGGCTATCTCGGCAATTACTACTCTGATTACTACACCGGAACCGATGCCGACGGCGACGGGGTCGGCGAGATGGTCTACAATGCCTCTGCAACTGACCATGACTACTATCCTCTGGTTGCATGTCTCAGTGAATACGAAATCCTTCCGCGGGAGCAGATCGTGCATGGACCGTACATCACTAAAACAACAGGAACGGAAGCGACCATCAGCTGGAAGACCGATATACCATCGATCGGACAGGTGGACTACGCCATTGAGGCGGACTATTTCTCCCGTGGCTATGGCCGGAGTGTGTCCAGCGATGAGGTGTCCCTGCTCCATCATGTGCGCCTGACCGGTCTTATGCCCGGAATGACCTACCACTACCAGGTGACGGCCGGGGTGAATGTGACCGGGGATCACAGCTTCAGGACATTCCCCCCCGAGTCGGGTTCCTTTGATTTCATCGTCTATGGCGATTCACAGGAGCAGCTGCCGACCTTTACCCAGCTTGAGCGGCACAAACTTGTTGCCGACAGGATTGCAGAGGAGGAGACGGATGTCACTTTTGTGCTCCATGTGGGCGACACCGTAGGCGACCCGGAAAATCCTGAGGAATGGAACCGGTTCTTTGCAGCCGGAGGGGGGGCGATGCTTGCGAATACGACCATCTATCCCATCACCGGTAATCATGAAGAGATTGATGACGGAGTCACCTACTACGAGGCCTTTGATATGCCTCCGTGGTACTCCTTTGACTGTGGTGATGCACACTTCACGATGCTTGATTCCAGTGATATCTCCGGTTCCCGGATGACTGAGCAGACCGCCTGGCTCAGAAACGATCTTGCATCGAACACCGACCCCCCCTGGAAATTTGCGGCCTTCCACCATCCGCCATACAGTTCCGGCACCCGTCATCCCGGCGGATGGCTGAACTTCCGCGATCTCTGGGGGGGTCCGGTCTTCGAGGAAAATGATGTGAATGCGGTCTTCAATGGCCACGTCCACTCATACCAGCGATATCTGGTCAATGGCATCCAGTACGTAGTGGCAGCAACTGGCGGTGGCCCGATGTACACGCTGACCGAGGAGAAGGCCACCGGCTACCAGAACAGTCTGGAGAATACCCTTGGATATACAAGGGTGCATCTGGATGCAGAGAATGAAACGGTATTGATGGAGTTCATGCCAGTTGCAGAGATTTCCGATGACAACAAGGAGGTGCTCTCAATCTATCCGAGAGGCTCGGTCTTTGAGAGTGTGGTTGTGGAACTATCGCGTACGCCTGATCTCGTGCCGGAAGAATTTATTCTGCCAGCTCAGGTCTTTGCAGGGGAGAACAATACAATCGGTCTGAGTGTTGCCAACCGGGGCAGTGAGGTATCCGATGCCTTTACGCTCTCACTCTCTGCGGAAGGAACGGAGATCGGAGTGACGGAGGTGGGAAGTCTTGAACCCGGTGCTGCAACCGAGGTGAACTTTGTCTGGAGACCTGCGTCTGCGAGCACGTATGAACTGACTGCCTGGTAAGCAGCGGAGGGGAAGAGGATGAGGATAATAATTCCCTCGTAACGTCCGTGACCGTAATCAGGCGTGGGGGGTTCCGATCCCCCCCAAGATGATACGCTTGACCTGAAGTCCGGCTGGAACTTTGTCTCGACTCCGAAGCGGCTTGCTTCCGGCAGTGACACGGCGGCCGTCTTTGCCCCCCCGGCGCCCACGTCCGGCCACTCTGTCCTGACCTATGACGCAGACGGCTGGAGGCACTCGGCTCGGAAGACCGGGTTCAGGTGCTTGACGGTCTCTGGGTCTATTCCGAGACAGATGCATCC
>NZ_BBBG01000044.1 GCF_001315945.1 Methanogenium cariaci JCM 10550
CGGGAGGAGGACCCGTCAGGGTCGATCGTCGCCACCCCCCCGGAAGACTTTGCCTGTGCCCGGCGGATCTTTTCCGCCATCACCGGTGACCACGTGGTGCAGGAGAAAACCCAAACCGGGGGGGTAACCGCCCTGGCCTCCATCGCCCGGGCGGGTCTGGAGGTCTTCACCCTCCGGCAGCTTCAGGCACTCCTCGGCCTCTCGTATTCTCAGACCTATCGGCTGCTCCACGGCTATACCAACGGCAGGAAGACCTATCCCGGTATACTTGACACATGCCCGGCGATACGCTCCATCAATACAGCGGAGGCAAAGGCCGTCTGCGGGACGGAAGTTCGGCGGCGGGAGCGCTACTTCGCCTTTGATCTCGGCCGCTACCACGAGTGGACAGCACCGCCGGATATCCGGCTGGAACCCGATGACGACACCGGATTTCCGAAAGAGATATCTCCGGGAAGAAGTGCAGGGTCATATCCCCCCCGGTGCGGGTGCGGGGATGTCTGAAATATCTGTATTTGTGGATTTATTTATCATTAAGATGGAAATAACTCGTTAAAAATGTGCGCCACGGGTGATTCGGTGCAGCGAAAGACACAGGGGGGGTCTCCCCTTCCCGGTCCGGAGTCTTTTGAACTGTGCTGACATGTTGCTATTCTCCTGAATGGCAGGGGGGGTGGGAGTTGCCGCCCCCCCTCTCCCCCCTCCTGTCTGTTGTCATCGGAGTGCAGAAGCATCCCTCTGTTCTGTCCTGTTTTTACGAAACGGGCGGCAGAAATGACGTATTTTCAGATGGGTTTCGTGGCCGGAAAAATACGGTTTTAATGCCGGTTATTTGCTGAAAACACCGAGGATTATGGATTATTAAGGGGGGGTGCTGTTGAGAGAAATTTTGAGAGGATGGATGGGCTGTCTCGGGGTGCGAACGGCCTGCTCCGGCTGTCTGTGTGGGTGCGTTTTTCCGGGGGGGCAATACGCCCCTTTTGTAGACATCTGGGCGATATTCTGTCTTTTATCCTGGAATGCCGCTTTGAATGTCGATCAACCTCACCGAAAGGGTGCACGCCGCATCTCCTGTTTGCGTCAGCCGAACCATGATCTGTGATTACTGTCCATACTCTCCGATATCCTCGATACTCTGGAATGTGCGGCACCGAAAGGGGGGGAATGATATAGAGAATTATTATGTATGTCCGCGAAATGATCAGGATGCAGAATGCGTTAAAAAATATCAAGACGCGATATGGTTATCACTGCTTTCAGGAAACATTCGGGAGAGTAAGATGATCCCGGATGACAGTAATGCACCTCTCTCTTCGGAAGAGATACCATCAGTTGTTTCTGCTCCTCCTCTCCAGAACAAAAATGCCATACTCCTTGTCTTCGGCATCTTTGCCTGTCTTGCCGGGTATGCCGTTGTTGGTGACCTCTCCGGGACAGTGGGGGAACTTTGTCTTTGCGGGACTGCAAGTCTTTTTGTTTGTGCTGCTTGCGATGTTCGCATACCTCTCGAAGACCTATCCCGGACTGAAGGTTCCTTCGATCCTTTTCCTGCTGGTGCTTGTCGGGTGTGTGGGACTCGGCGTGGCGGGTATCTCAGTTCTGTCGGTGCTGCCCCCCCTGAGGCGATGGAAGTGAGCGTCTCTTCGTCCGGTTCTTCAACGGAATTTAATTTTGAGGATTCTCTCTCAACTGACGATGCCCTCCGGATTGCAGAGGTAGTGCTGCTTGTCCTGATTTCGGCGTGCATCTCCTTTCTCGGGTTCTCCCGCAGGTTCCGTGGTTTTCTGTCCCGTTATGTGCCGCTTGACCCGGACTCCTTTGTCCACATGGTCGCCCTCGTCGCCGTCACTGCCCTGACGCTGATGTTCCTTGTGCCCTGTTGGTGCTGGGCGAACCGGTGCTGCTTTCACCGGCGCTGCTGGATATGGAGACCGGGGGGTGACATTTTCATGGAGAGCCTGACGGACGATATCTACAACCTGCTCTGGACGATGGGGGCCTCGTTCCTGCTGGTGGGCCTCTTTATTACGCGAAATATTCCTGAGACCCTGAAACGTCTCGGCCTTGTGCGGCCGACACTAAAGGAAGTCGGGATTGCCATTGGTCTGGGCATTGTCCTGGTGGGAGTCTTCCATGTGGTGGACATGGGTATCACGTTTATCTGGCAGTTCTTTGGCTGGCGGATGATGGATACCGATGCCGTGGAACTCCTCTTTGCCCCCCCGATGCTCACACCGGTGGGTGCCATCGTCGCCTCGGTTGCGGCAGGCTTTGGCGAGGAACTGAGTATCCGCGGAGTGCTGCAGCCGCGGTTTGGTATTCTCATTCCCTCCCTGCTTTTTGCCGCATTGCATGCCTTCCAGTACAACTGGGACGGGGTGCTCTCGGTATTTCTGGCAGGGATCATCTTTGCCCTTATCCGGAGATATTATTGCACCACGGTCAGTGCGGTTACGCATACCATCTATGACCTGATTCTCTTCTACTCCATTATCTTCGGGCTGGGTATCTGAAGGGGACCCCCCCGGCAGGATTCTGCTGTGGCATGAAGGGGGGGTTTAGGCTCTCGTTCTTCTTTTTTTGTGCGTGTTTTTATCCAACACTCCGGATGTGGCTCTTTGGAGTCGGGAATCCCGGATAGGGTCGTCACCCCCCCATGGCATTTTGTGTTGTGGGGGGGTGCATTTGTGTCTGCACGAGTTCAGAAATGGGGTTATTTGTGGGATTATTTTGTAAAAAACAGCCATTGTGTGCTTTGCGCGTTTTTGCGTCCGTGGTCTTTCCCTGTCCGGTATGGGATAGAGTGGTGATCAATTGGACGCATTTCCTGCCTCTGACAGGTGCAGGCAGCATGCCGATGATGGTATCGGGCCCGTTTTTTGGTGTTCAGAGCGTCGGTTTGCGAAATCAAATGAAAGGGTTTATCTCTGAGAAGTTACCACTTAGTTAGGTCGATTGTCTGGGACAAACGAGAGCACAACTGCTTTCGTTTGCTCCGCAGGCAACAATACAGGGAATAATGGTCTCTGACATCATCCGTCGTTTCGTCGGACGGTG
>NZ_BBBG01000045.1 GCF_001315945.1 Methanogenium cariaci JCM 10550
AAATGAGATGAAATCTGTTCTGTAACTGTTATGCAAAGAGCGGGAGCTCTTGTCTGTGATTCTTCCCTGCAATGAAAAATCATTCTGTTCTGTATATACGATACAAAAGAGCGTGAGTGATTATATTTGCTGCAGGTGTTCGCAAATGGGAGATTCTGTTCTGCCTGGGGACCGCACGAAGATGTGTCCTGTTCCTTGTAGTATGATATTGTAAACCCGGGATATGTCTGTCCGTGATTTTTGCAGTGCTATGTCCATGCATGTACATACTGCTTGCCATGGAATATACTTCAAACGGGTATCATACGGTTAATTTTGGGTATTATTCTGCTGAATTCAAAACGGATGCTGAATAATATGACAATTGGTATATAGAAATTTATGTGAGTATATTGCGGGTGCATATCCGGTATTGGATCAGACGCCCTAAAATAAGAAGAGTTACTGGTGATTTTTTGTGTTTATTATTATGCTGACGTACAAAAAGACAAATGACATCGTTGATGCGCATATATCGGGACACCGGGAGTTTTTGGGGGGGAAATATTATCAGAATGGGCAATTTTTGATGTCAGGCAGAAAAGTACCGCGTACGGGCGGAGTTATTATGGCTCTTGGAGAAAGCAAACAGGAAATACTCAATATTCTCAAGGAAGATCCATTTTACCAACACGAAGTTGCTGATTATGAGGTCATTGAATTTCTGCCGTCGATGACATGTGAGGGTATGGAGATGTACAGAGAATAGCCAGCAGAAAAATTTTCATATTTTTTTGTATTTACATGAGTAATTTGTGAAAAGGTGATGCACTAAACTGCACCATCTTCGGTAAAGAGAATTACTCTCCATTCCTTTCCTATACACTGACAGGTGTCCCAGTATGCATGTTTCTGTGCAGCTTCACCGGTCTTCTCCGGAGAACGGTAGAAGGTGTATGCACCACTTCCCTTTTCATTTGCTGCGATCATCTTTCCCAGTGTCTGAAGTGAGTCGTAGGTGGTGAAGGGAGCATCCTCAAAGAGATTTTTTCCGACCTGCGCTGTATCCCTGTCATAGAGTATGAACCCGTCCGGTTGCATGACCGTCACGGTGATGCCTTTTTCCTTTTCAACCGGGGGGGCAACGATTTCCCCCCCGACAAATTCCGATGGGTCTGCCATTGCAAGGATGCTGCCTTTGTATATTCCTTTCTCGGAACATACCGGCCATGCAAATTCTATTCCTGTGAACCCTTCCTTTGCGATGAATGCATCTGAGAGGAACGGTTTCTGCGTCTGCAGTATGGTATCTCCCGGCTCACTTCCGGATATGTTCACTCCGATAGATTTGGTATACCTGTCCGGTGCAACTGCGGCAATGATGCCGCCCGGGCTGATTGCAGCATATGACAGGGTATAGTTGGATTCCGACAGAAGTCCATTCAGGGCTTCTTGTACATCTGGTGATTCCATTGAGTCTGCTGATGAGAGTGCTACGGAAGCGGATTCTGTTGAATCAGCAATGGAGGTCATGACCATCTCAATATTGGTTGTAATGTATTCGAGGTTATGTATGGCAGCACTCCGGTCTTCATCTGGTTCAGACGGGAAGATGTGGGGGGGTGTCGCAAGAAAAATACACGCAGCTGCAATAATTACCATGGCAACTGATATGGGCAGGGTTTTGCGCCAGTTCATCATTTATATCTCATTCACAACGGTAATTACTGCTGTGACATCTATCTCCCGAAAAGGGTGGACACTTCCGTTAAGACATCTCTGATCCGGATCCCCTGGGGGGGGCATTTTTCTTCACAGGCACCACATTTAACGCAGAGCGAGGCGTAGCCACTTTCTATTAAGAGGCCGTCATAGAAGAAACGGGCGTATTCAACATCTCCGGAAATAGCGGCATAATTTAACTGGGCGAAGCACTCCGGGATGTTTACTGTGGAAGGGCAGGGCATGCAATATCCGCATCCGGAACAGGGGGGGACGCGGATCGCATCGTTGAAGATGTCTCGCACCTGTCGTATGATCTCATGTTCATCCGGTAAAAGCGAGTTGGGGGGGCGACCTGATCTGCTGTTTGGGTGTTTTCCCTCAGTTGATTTTCCGAGTTCATCCCAGAAAGGACAACGGTTATTTCAGGGTGGTTCCATACCCATCTGAGTCCCCATTCTGAAGGAGTTCTCTGTACCGGTGATGAATTCAGAACTGATACTGTCTTATCCGGCAGATTGTTGGATAACAATCCTCCCCCCCGTAGTGTTCCATTACAATAACCGAAACATTCTGTGAAGACGCATACTTTAGTCCTTTAAGGCCTGCCTGATATTCTTCATCGAGGTAGTTGTACTGGATCTGACAGAGATCCCAGTCGTAGCTGTCGATAATCTCATGGAATGCATCATATGTGTCGTGGAACGAGAAACCGGTATACCGTATCTTTCCTTCTGTTTTTGCCTGATCCAAATAATCAATGACTCCCAGTGAAAGGAGTTTTTCCCACCGGTCTTTTGACAATGCATGCAGAAAATAGGCATCAAGGTAGTCCGTCCCCAGACGGCGTAACTGTTCTGTTAAATACTCGTCCATCTCCTCACGGCTGTTGACATCCCATGACGCAGTTTTGTTACCAAAAATGCCTTTTTTCTCCATTTGCCTTCCAGTGCTTTTCCCACCACTCTCTCGTTGTCACCGTCATGGTAGATCCATGCAGAATCGATATAGGAAATGCCGGAACAAATTGCACGTCTGATTATGGTGATGGCGGCATCTTCGTCAATCTTCCCGTCCGACTTTTTTAACAGACGCATGCACCCCCCCAGGCCGAGTGCGGGGGGGAGTTTTTCCCCCCGGTTTTTTGAATGGTGCGATACTGCATATGTTTCTCTTTGACTCTTCTTCAGCATCATTGCTCGGTGTGTTTTTGCCAGGTATGCCCGACCCTCTCTGTTTTATCGGCTGGGTCTGGGATGTTTTCTTTTGGAGGTGGTAGATAAGGGCCTGAGAAGGTGGGGGGGGAGGAAGCGACAGAATGTATTCTTGCGGCACGGTTCATCT
>NZ_BBBG01000046.1 GCF_001315945.1 Methanogenium cariaci JCM 10550
GGGTGCGCAGCCATCAGCGGCGCATGGTCGGTGCCCAGGCTGTCGGGAAGTTCGTAGGGCGTGTCTATGACTCCGTCGCCATCGGTATCCTTTCCGGTGTAGTCCGACCAGAAGTTGCCGAGGCAGCCGGTGTGCTCCGTGCCGTTGTAGGTGTAGGTGACGGGCTCAGGAGAGTTCCAGTAGGTGGTGGTCGGGGCGGTGCCCCCCCTGAGGCCGATGCCTGAGACATTTGAGTTCAGGAAGATTTTGTTGCCCTCACCGGCATCACGGAAGTAAAAGGAACTTTCGTCTTTAGCATCGAAGGTGTTCCCGGCGATGGTGTTATTAGCTGCACCTGTGTTGCGAAGGTTAATATCACCAGATCCAGATGCAATTGTAAAATTAGTAAACCTGTTATTGATGATCGTAGAGTTGCTTGAATCTCTCAGCATTAAATAGCACCAAGGGGGGGTGCCTATACCATTCATCACGGTGTTATTCTCAAAGGTAATATTGTTACTTTTTATTGAGACATAGCTGGTTGTTCCCTTTATTATGCAGTCACGGATGATGGAGTCGCAAGAGATGTCTTTCTCTGTAGATATGCCACGAGAACCGCCGACAACGGAAATACCCTCTATGAGAGTGCCATTCGCGTCTGCATAGGTGTAGCCACCTCCCAGACTAATAGAACCCCCCCTTCATTGAGGCTGACAGTCACCAGATCGGCACCCTCGCCAATGATGGAGAGGTGGGGGGGTTTATGTACCGTAAATTCACCATACGTACCGTTGTAGAGGAAGATGGTGTCGCCGGGCTGGGTATCTACTGTTCCTGAAACTTCTGTGTAATCACTGATGGCATCGCCGTCATGGAGGTACCAGGTCGTCGCCAGAACCGGCGTGCAGATGAAAGAGAGCAAAATAAGGGATGATAATAATAGTAAATTCAGTTTTTTCATTTCAATCACTCAAAGAAAAAGGAAAAAAGGGTTAGTTGGAGTGGTGATGCGTCACCACGAGCTTTACGTAGTCAGTGGAGAGACTGGATGCATCTCCTCCACTTGATGCAGCATTCTGCTTCACGAGCACGGTGACGTCACCGTTAACGACATAATCGCTGATGCCTGTGGTGACGCTGGAGAGTGGCATGTAGCCAACATTATTCTTCCAGATGTAGGTGGTGGCGCCCTGATCTGCGGGGGGGTCTCCGCTTTCATGGCTGCCGGTGCCGGTCCAGGTGAAGGCCAGCTTCTCGATGTTGGCTGCGTCTTCAGAGAGGTCGAAGACAAAGCGCTGTGCAGCGAACTTGCCGTCGTTCGTACTCGAAGTTGTCTCGAATACGTTGTCAACCGTCGCAATCTTGGATGTATCAACTGTAGTGAGGCTCGGCTCGTTCACGGTTGGAGTTCCATTGACTTCGCCCTCATACGCGTACTCAACCGTGTCTCCGCCGGTGGCGAAGTCATAGCGGTGAGCCGGGTAGATGTCAATGGTGTTGACCATCTTCACAGAGAGACCCTTTGCAGAGGGGGGGTACTGGTCGCCGGTGTTCCGGTCGGTGTAGTTCTTCCAGTACCAGGATGGCAGTGATTCGTGCATATCCCAGTTGGTGAAGTTATTCACACTTGAGTTGTAGAAGTAGAGTCGCATGCCGATATCCCAGGTAGGGACATTGCCATCAACAGAGTCCCACCAGGTCAGAACCAGGTCGCCGAGATCGCTGTCCGGGTTGTTGACTTGGGAGCCGCTAAACCATGAGGAGTAGGTCTTACTTCCGACACTCCTGATCGCGATCTCGTCACCGGCATTCATGCCACCGACTTCACCGACAAGGTCACTTATGGAAGTGCCGTTGTGGCCGCCGTAGCTAACAAGGTTGACGCCTTTTTCATTCTCGTCCCAGATGCTGTAGTTGTTTATATCGAAACCAGCGGCGACCCACTCGTCCTCAAAGACCGGGCCCTGCATGTAGATATCACCGTTGCTCACAACATTATCGTAATCTGTTGTCATGTTTGACCAGCTGATGGTCGCTGAGTTGGCAACAGCTGAATAGTTGTTGTCGCAGTACTTCGTCACGGTGACACTGGTCGTCCCCGCCGCTGCTGCCGGGGGGGCCACCAGCACTGCGCCGATCACGCAGAGGCAGATGAGCGCCGAAAGCCCATATTTTTGAAATTCATCTTTTTTCATTGTCATTACCTCGACCAGAACACTATTCCCCTAGCCAATAGACCTCTTGGAGATCAATATAAAATCATTTTGATTTTTATCGGCGATTTGTAAATCAAATTATATTAATAAAATTGACTCACAATGCCGGATCAAATGATCAATCTGAGCGACGATAATGCGATTAAATCAAAAATGTCGCTATTTACTAAATAAAATGAAAAAATGAGCCACATTATCCGGTTATTTGACAAATATTACTCACAGGCGCCCATACCGGGAAAGGCCCCTGCAAACACGGAGAATGTATTGTGCGCACCAGATATGATCATGACATTACTTCAATAAAATATATATTTGGCGCAAATGGATCAAATAAAATTAAAAAAGGAAGATGATTCAGGCCCCCCCGATGGCCGCAAGACTACCATCCGTATCCACACAAAGCCAGTAGCCCTGTCCCGGAGACATGACTGCACCGTCAGCAGGGCGGGCCGCCAGTTCATAGGTCTGGGTATCGGCATCATAACCCACCAGTGAAGACCAGTTCGTAAGACTGACAAGGGCATCCGTTGCCGGAGCCGAATCAACATCAGAGAACCCAACCGCATTCCAGCCGGAGGTCAGCGGTTTCATCGCCGGGATCTGCCGGGGGGGATTGGAATCATACGTCAGGTTGAC
>NZ_BBBG01000047.1 GCF_001315945.1 Methanogenium cariaci JCM 10550
CCGCCGACCGTGAAGGTGATGGTCGTACCGACCTCGCCGTCATAGCCGGTGACGATGAGTCTGCGGTCGTCCAGTTCGAGACCGCCGTAGATGCCTGTCTCGGTGGTGGTGACGGTGCCCCCCCGCACCTCGCCATCAATAAGAGCGGTGAGCACGGTCCCCCCCACCGCTGCGGGGTTGCCGTTGATGGTGACACTCCCCCCCCGAAACTCGTCCGGAAGGAGCGGTAAACTGTCCTCTGCTGCGACGCCGCCCACGAAGGCGAAGACGAGGAGGACGGCAATGATTGTTTTGTAGTCCATGATTATCGTGTGCCTCCAAAAAATTTAGGCGCTGATGGCCGCAAGGGTGCCATCCGCCTCATAAAGAGCCAGTAGCCATCGCCGGGCTGCATCTCCCGCGTGTCTGCGTGGGAGCCGGTTGCGCCGTTGATGACGGAAGTGGTGTATGCCTGTGTGCCTGCGTCGAATCCCAGAAGGATGGCCCAGTCATCGGTTACGGATATGAGTGCGTCCTTTGCGGGCGCCGCGGTGGTGTCAGAGAACCCGACGGCGTTCCAGCCAGCACTGAGACGTTTTACCGGAGGGGTCTCAAGGGTTTCGGTGTCGAAGGTGAACGAGACACGGGCAGTGCCGTTCGAGTAGAGCCAGATACCGTCCAGCGGACTGAATGCGTCAGTGCCGGTCATCTGCTGCCAGCTTTCTTCCGGACTGTATGCATAGATGGAGTGTCCGGCAACGTCCACATCCCCCCCGAAGATGGCCACGGTGTTGTTACCCGCTGCGAGGTTCTTGGGGGTGGAGACGAAGTTCCAGCCGTCCCGGAGGGAGAGGGTCATGTCGCCTTCTACCACGGGTACCGGGAAGTTGGTGAGTTGAATTTCATCGATGCTGCTGATCATCTGGCCTTTGGCAAGGTCGCTGCCGACAAGCCGGAGCGGCCATTGCGGTTTATCCCCCCCACTCTCGGAAAGGGGGGGTTTGCCGTGGTTTTCGTTTGCGACGATCATGTTGTTGTTGCGTGCCACATCGGCACTGGCAAGTTCTACGCTGTAGTCGTCATCGGTGCCTGCCACGTTGTCCGGGCCGTAGTCGATGACGGTGACGGTGTAGCCTGCTGCGGCGAGTTCGTCGTTGAACGGTCCGTGGGTGTTCTCGTCGTCGACCCAGCCACAGAGCAGCCAGAGCGGCATACCGGACCAGAGGTTGTCGCCGTCGGTCCAGGTGGCCTTGTGTTTGGAGTCGGCACAGACAACGCCGTGTTCAAACCCGGCACGGTCGATGGTCTCTGAGATGGCGCCGTTGAGGGTCAGGGTCCAGTCGGATCTGGATTCCGGCAGAATTTCGATGGTTCCAACCTTGGCAGCAGAGATGCCTGCAGCCGCGGGCATGCCTTCATAGTGGTGCCAGTTCTGTTCTTCAATGCACTCGTGCATGTCCCAGTTGCCGAAGATACCGTCGTCTGCCATGAAGAAGAGACGGGGGGGGCCGTCACTGTAGGCAGGAGTATCACCTTTTTCTTCGGACCACCATGCAAGAATGGCCTCTCCCTGCCGGGTCTGGGGGGGTTCATAGATAGGTGAGTAGGAAAGACTGGTGGAGTAGCCGTCCGTAGCAATGAATTTAATTTCATTGCCCTCCGAGGCACCGCCTGCAAGGTCACAGAGGTCACGCACTGACGTGCCTTTTACGACTTCATTGATCTTTCCGGGGGGGTTGGCATTGACGCTCTCTTCAGGATCCCAGAAGTTATAGCTACACCGGGATGAGCGTCATTCCAGGCATCCTCAAAGACCGGGCCCTGGAAGTGGAGTTCGGTGCCGTTCTCGCCGCCGTAGACGGTGAGGTGGCGTTCCATCCACCGGGTGGTGACCGTAGCCTCGCCTGCAATGGTCGTGCCGTCCGCGGCATATTTGATGATATGCACGGAGGGCAGTCCTTCGGTGGAGATGACGGTGATGTCAGCGGATCCTGAGATGGTGTCGTTTGTGGCGGTGAGGGTGGTCACACCCGGAGCACCGGCGGTAAAGAAGCCGGTCGCATTTGCGGTGCCGACGGTCTCGTTGCTGCTGGCCCAGGTGAAGGTCAGATC
>NZ_BBBG01000048.1 GCF_001315945.1 Methanogenium cariaci JCM 10550
AGATATTGCAATATGGATAAAACATATATTTTGTCCAGGCAGTATATTAACGGGCATGTTGAAAGCCTGCAGGTATCGAATGTATCCCAATAAAGAGCAGAGAGAATTGTTCTTTAAACATTTCGGGGGGGCTTGTAGGTTTGTTTACAATTGGGCTTTGGAAAACAAACTGAAATCATATGAATCGGATGGAAAATCGATTTCAAGATTTTCGTTAAATAAGATGTTACCCGAATTAAAAGACGAACACGTTTGGCTAAAGGATGTGTATTCTCAGTCTTTGCAGGGTGCAACACTTAATCTTGAGAATGCTTTCACTCACTTCTTCAGAGAAAAAAAAGGTTTTCCAAAGTTCAAATCACGGAAGAATCCCATTCAGTCATTCTCAGTTCCTCAACATTATGTTGTGGATTTTGATACCTACAAAGTTAAGCTCCCAAAGATTGGTTGGATCAAAACGAGGTTACACCGAAGATATGAGGGTGCAGAGAAATCTGCAACGGTGTCGAGAACACCGACCGGCCAATTCTACATCAGCATCCTGGTTGATGATGGATTAGATTATCCTGAAAAACAGCCGTTTGACGAGAAGACTACCGTTGGAATTGATGTGGGTATTAAGGATTTTGCCGTCCTGTCCAGCGGAAAGAAGATCAACAATCCGAGACATCTCAATAGTTCTCTTCTGCGAATGAAGGTCTTACAGAGACGGTTGAGCAGGAAACAAAGAGGTTCCAACAACAGAGAAAAGTCAAAATTATCAGTAGCGAAACTCCACGAGAAGATCAGCAATCAAAGAAATGATTTCCAGCATAAGATCTCTTTTAGATTAATATGCGAGAACCAAGCAATAGCGCTGGAAACACTGAATGTTGCAGGGATGTTAAAAAATCATCGTCTGGCACAACATATCGCAGATGCATCGTGGAGTTCGTTTGTTACAAAACTGGAATATAAGGCACAACGTCAGGGAAAAACTATCCTGCGTATCGGTCGGTTTGAACCATCGACTAGGATATGCAGTGTTTGTGGCCATTACAATGGTGGGTTGACTCTGGCTGACAGGGATTGGGTTTGTCCCGACTGTGGATCAAACCATGACCGGGATATCAATGCTGCGATCAATATCAAAAAATTCGCACTTGACAGACAAAATTTAATTGGAGTTTAACACCTTCGGAACGAGGGGTTGGGCCTGTGGACTCGTGAACATAAGTTCGGGGGGGTATGAAGCAGGAAGCCCCCTGAGTCTTTAGCTCAGGGGGGGTAGTTCACATT
>NZ_BBBG01000049.1 GCF_001315945.1 Methanogenium cariaci JCM 10550
GAACTATCCACTCGTGCTGCCGCATGAACCGGAGACCCTGTATGTCGATGACGACGGCGGGGGGCAGACTTCCAGAGCATCCAGGCGGCTGTGACCGCCGCATATGCCGGTGACACCATCGTGGTGAAGGCCGGTGCCTACACTGAGAACGTGCTGGTCGACAAACAGCTCACCATCCGGTCCGAGGATGGATCCGACGCGGTCACCGTGACCGCCACCTCAGCGGATGCTCCGGTATTCGATCTCAATGCCGACGGCATCATCATCGAAGGCTTCTCCGTGAGGGGGGGACTGACCAACGAGCATGTCGCCGGTATCGAGATCGTTGACTTCGATGACTGTGAAGTCCGCTACAATGACTGTGCCAACTGCTACAATGGTATCCACATCGGAAACGCAGTAGAGGAGACTGCCACCGGCAACATTGTCGAAGAGAACTACTGCCATGACAACACCAGACGCGGTATCAGCCTCCGGGACCAGGTCAGCGGCAACACTGTCTACAACAACACCTGCAGAAACAACACCGATGGTGAGATCTGCATAAAGGATACTCCCAGTGACAACATCATTTGGGCCAACACCTTCGACGGCACCGTCGAAATCAAGTACGGCAACATCTTCCACTCCCCCCCTGAAGAGGTCACCTACACCTACGGCGACACCGAGTTCACCGGCTACGTCGGCAACTACTACACCGGCTACACCGGTGAAGACGGAAACGGCGACGGCATCGGCGACACACCGATGTCATACGGCACCTACAAAGACGAATACCCCCCCTGATGGGTGAATGGAACACCAACGTCATACAGAAAGCCGCCCCCCCGGTCATCAGCGTGATCACCATCACCCCTGAAGCAGCCGAACTCGAAGAACACGAAGAATGGCAGTTCTCTGCTTCAGGCGTTGACCAGTACGAAGAGAGCATGTCT
>NZ_BBBG01000050.1 GCF_001315945.1 Methanogenium cariaci JCM 10550
TTTGATCTTAATTTCTTTGACCTGAGACCGATATTCTCGTGCCTTCAGTTCTTCTCCAAATCTTCTTTTAATGACTGAGAATGCTGTTTCAACTTTATTTCTTTCACGATATCGTTCATCATCGAAGTCAGAATACATCTCTTGTCGATATTTACCCGAATGAATCTTTCCCTTCCATTTTCTGACAGGTATCAGCGAATTTGCGCCGATTTCTTCCCTTATTTGTCGATGGATGTCCTCTGAATCGTATCCTCTATCCATAACAAAGCACTCGGATTTCCGTATCCTTTGAGTTTGTCTGAGCAGTTTTTGTGCATGTTTTGTGTCATGTACTGGCTTCCGAGAGATCTTGACAGCCAGAATCACCTGTTTATTTGTATCAACTGAAATCGATGTTTTCAGAAAGGTCTTTCGCATCTTTCCTGTTCGCCATGAGTAATAGTGGCTGGCGTAAGAACTGGTGAACCCAGAAGAATCAATCGCGGTTGTTGGAATAATTTCTCCATGAGAATAAAACAGTTTTAGGGTTCCATTCAGGATTTTCGTAAAATATATTGACGGAACCCGTTTCATGAATTTTTGGATTGTTGAGTAATGGGGTACCTGACTCAACTGAAGTATCTCTTTGATTTTACCTGTTAGATCAATGAGGTCGATTGTATTTCGATAGTCATTACCAGTGAGTTCACGAAAGAGAAGAATAGACATGAGTTGGGGGGGCTGAGTATAGGTTTTACGAGAGAATTTGCAGGAATAGAGCGGCAAATGGGATGAACGAAGGACTGAGACGATACAGTTGATAAGATTGATATAGTGATTCGTTGACATTGTTTCTGCTCCTTGTGCTTGGTTTGGTTACTTACACAAGGAGCGACGATTTTATGGATTTTTCCTCTTTGACAAATGAACATTCAATAGGGTTTCAACAGAGCCG
>NZ_BBBG01000051.1 GCF_001315945.1 Methanogenium cariaci JCM 10550
GGCCATGCTCTCTTCGTACTGGTCATAGCCTGAGGCAGAGAACTGCCATTCCTCATTTTCTTCGAGTTCGGCTGCTTCAGGAGTGATGGTGATCACGGTGACAACCGGTGCGGCCTTCTGTATGACGTTGGTGTTCCATTCACCCATCAGGGGGGGTATTCGTCTTTGTAGGTGCCGTATGACATCGGCGTGTCGCCGATGCCGTCGCCGTTTCCGTCTTCACCAGAGTATCCGGTGTAGTAGTTGCCGACATAGCCGGTGAATTCGGTGTCGCCGTAGGTGTAGGTGACCTCTTCAGGAGAGTGGAAGATGTTACCGTACTTGATCTCAACGGTGCCGTCGAAGGTGTTGGCCCAGATGATGTTGTCATGGGGGGGAGTATCCTTTATGCAGATCTCGCCATCTTCGTTGTTTCTGCAGGTGTTGTTGTAGACGGTGTTGCCGCTGACCTGGTCCCGGAGGCTGATACCGCGTCTGGTGTTGTCATGGCAGTAGTTCTCTTCGACAATGTTGCCGGTGGCGGTCTCCTCTACCGCGTTTCCGATGTGGATACCGTTGTAGCAGTTGGCACAGTCATTGTAGCGCACTTCGCAGTCATCGAAGTCAACGATCTCGATACCGGCGACATGCTCGTTGGTCAGTCCTCTGACGGAGAAGCCTTCGATGATGATGCCGTCGGCATTGAGATCGAATACCGGAGCGTCCGCTGAGGTGGCGGTCACGGTAACCGCATCGGAACCATCCTCGGACCGGATGGTGAGCTGTTTGTCAACCAGCACATTCTCGGTGTAGGCGCCGGCCTTCACCACGATGGTGTCACCGGCATATGCGGCGATCACCGCCGCCTGGATGGTCTGGAAGTCTGCCCCCGCCATCGTCATCGACATACAGGGTCTCCGGCTCATGCGGCAGCACGAGCGGATAGTTT
>NZ_BBBG01000052.1 GCF_001315945.1 Methanogenium cariaci JCM 10550
ATAAATAAGGTAAAAAAACGCTCGCCGAAAGGTGATGCGATTGAATGTGATGATGAAAATTTTGTTTGTATTGACGGTATGTATTCTGTCGGCCCTCATCGTTATCCCGGTGAGTGCCAGTGAGTATGTTACTCCCGAGGAATATGACTTCAACGTCAAATGCGAGGATCTTGGATACACCGGTTCTGCCTTTAAAATCGATGCCCCCTCCGTGGAATGGTACACATACCGTTGGCGCCGGTTCCGTGACGATTGTGATGATCAATGAGACCCACTTTAATTTCACAGCATCAGGAATTGAAATTAATGCATTAATTGTGAAAGGTGGGATTGGATCGAATGTCTACAATTATTCTGGCCCTTCATATGGCTTTCCGGTAACGTCGGATACCGTTCTCGGTACGCGACTAAATCCAACGAATCAGAAGTATTATGATATCAGCCATATTGATTTCTGCTATAATGTAGCGCCCACACCAACACCAACACCAACGCCTACACCTACACCTACACCTACACCTACACCTACACCAACACCCACACCAACACCCACACCAACACCTACACC